>CAIQVH010000016.1 GCA_903875215.1 uncultured Anaerolineae bacterium | reverse complement strand
TTGCAGGAAGTGATCAACCGTCCCGGCTGGGTACCCGGCAACAGCCTGGTCGTTCTGTTCAGTGGCTCCGGTAGACGCACCGCCTGGGCCTGGGAAGGAAAATCAGCCAGCGCGGCCCTGCTGCACATCGAATACACCTCCAGCGCCATCCCCACTGCCTCCTCTACGCCAACCGTTACCGGGACAGCCACAATCACAGCCACAGCCACCGGGACTTCCACCATCACCACCACACCAACCGCCACCATCACAGCCACCCCATCCTCCACGCCAACCGCCACCGAGACTGCCACCATCATAGCCACCGTCACCGCCACCGAGACTGCCACCATCATAGCCACCGCCACCGCCACGCCAACCGCCACCGGGACAGCCACCATCACTGCCACCGCCACACCTGCCGGCATGCACATCAGCGACCTGGATGCCAGCAGTTCACGCCAGCTCACCCGCTGGACAGCCAGGGTGACCGTCACCGTCCGCAGCGCAGGTAACCAGGTGCTTTCGGGTGTCACCGTCACCGCTACCTGGAGTGCCGGCGCCAACGGAACCGTATCCTGCACCACCAATAACAGCGGCATCTGCACCCTAAGCAAATCCAACCTGTCACTCACGACCGCCAGCGTCACATTCAAAGTGACCCGGCTCACCAAAACAGGATGGATATACCAGCCAACAGCCAATCAGGACCCGGAAGGTGATTCAAATGGAACCGATATTATCGTCACAAGACCCTGAGCCCGCCGAGAAATCCGTACCCAACCCCCGAAGCCGCCATCCCACTACAAAACGGGCGGTTCCCGTCAAAATGTGCTAGACTTTTAAGAGAGAGGCTCTGACGATGATATCCCTGGCCTGCTTCTACAAAGTCGAAGCGGTGGAAGGCGCGAACATCCGCCTCACCGTGGCACAAATCCGTTCCCAAAAAACTTTCCCGCCCACCGCCCGGGACGTGCTGAGCGGACTGCTCACCGGCTGGCGCATGCTCTTCACTGGCCATGGCTACCGCGACCTACCCCTGAGCGGCCCACAGGCGCGCGCACTTTACCTGGCCGCGCCCTCCTTTGAACGCCTGGCAACCCTGTACGCCAACTACTGCCCGCACAACGAAACCCTCAGCCCCGAAAACTACCAGCGCGCCCGCAGCCAGGCTGAACAACTTACCTGGAACCTGGGTGGGCGCAGTTTCGCCGGGCTCCGCCACTGGATCTCGCCCCTCACCCTCCAGCACACCTACGGAGCCATGGCGCCCGGACACATCCACAACCACCATAACCAGATCCGCGACGAAACCGAAACCCTGATGCTCGACTTTACCTCCACGCCCCTGGGCGGCGCCGGTCACCCAGCCGCCCTGCTCTCCTTTCGAGCCGGCTCCGCCAGCCTGACACATTTCCTGCGCCCAGGCATGGTCTGGCAATTCACCGACGAATTCGAATGTCCCCACTGCCTGACCAATGCCAGCTACCATGCCAGCGACCCAACTCCGGAGGACTCACTGCCGGGGTTGACAGGATCACGGCTCTGCCAGTGTTCACTGTGCGGCGGCAGCTGGAGTGAGGCCCTCTCTATCGTCAGCGTAGACGCTGCCAGCGGGGAAAAATCTCCTCGTTAAACGGAAAAAATTCCCCGAAATCCAAAAATGTGGACAAAAAATCCGCTTATTTGTGATATATTTCACAATAAGCTTTGGCCTGCAAAGGAAGGATCGCTTATGACCACCTTGAGCTCCCATGAACTACTGTCTGCCGTCCAGGCCGGACGGCGAGATTTTTCCGGCGAAAAGCTGCAAGGCATCAGCCTGCGCGGCGCGCGCCTGAACGGCATCTGTTTCGATGGCGCGGACCTGCGGGATGCCGACCTGGGCGGCGCCAGCCTGTTCCAGGCCAGTTTGCGCGGCGCATTTTTGAACCGTGCGCACCTTGGCATTGCCCACGATAGTGCCGCCGACCCCAACCTGGATGAAATTGACCTGGAATTGGAATGTACCGACCTGTCACAGGCCAACCTGAGCGGCGCATTCCTGATCGACGCGCGCCTGTTCCGGGCCAATTTACGTCTGGCCAACCTGAGCCACGCCGATTTACGCGGCGCCACCATGCGCGAAGCGGATCTGACCGGCGCCATCTTGAAAGATGCCAACCTTAACCGCGCCGATCTGACCGGGGCCAGGGTCAACACAGATACCCTGAAAGATGCCCTGACAAACGGCGCAATTTTGAAAGACCTGCAAACCCAGGATTAATTTTCCCCCCTGATAAGGAGTGCCTGCTTCCTCATGAACACCAAAGAACTGGCGAAATTGATTAATGGGGACATTTTGACCCCCGAAATTCCCCTCAACCGTGAAATCAAAGGCGGCTGCGGCGCAGATTTGATGAGTGATGTCCTCGCCTCCATCAAACCTGAGGCGGTCTTGCTAACCGGGTTGTGCAACATCCAGGTTGTGCGCACCGCCCAAATGGCCGACGTGCGCGCCATCGTCTTTGTTCGCGGCAAAATGCCCCAGCCTGAAACCATCGAACTCGCCACACGCGAACAAATCCCGCTCGTCACCAGCCCTTTTGGCATGTTTGAACTGTGCGGACGACTGTACATGGCTGGCCTGCACAGTTTCGAAACCCCGCTGCCCAACCAGGATGAAAATGTCCAATCTGCATGAACTTTACGGCCGGCGGGGACGCATCATCACCGATCAGGATGCGCAAGAGATCAGCCGGGTTGAAGAACTCGCCTACGACCTGAAAATCTGCCAGGTGATGACCTCCCAGGTGAAAAGCGTTCCACCCAACATCAGCATTTCGAATGTCCTCGAAATTCTGCGCCTGGGACGCATCTCCGGCGTCCCGGTTATCGCCGATGGCGCGCTGAGAGGCATCCTCAGCATCGAAGACATCGTTCGCGCCATGGAAAAGAACGAACTGGGGGCGCCAGTCAGCGCATACATGAGCCGGGAAGTCGTCAGCGTTAACGGCTACGACCCGGTTGTCAAAGCCCTCGAAACCTTCAGCGAATACCGCCTCGGCCGCCTGCCGGTTGTGGACGAGCACCATCAACTCGTCGGAATCATCACCAAAGGCGACATCACCCGCGGCATCCTGACCGCCCTGCAAAAAGATTACAAGGAAGAAGAACTGCGCCGTTACCGGGCCAGTCACCTCTTCGACGACATCACCTCCGACCGCACCAGCCTGATCCTGCGCTACAACATCCGCGCCCGCGACTACCTGAACGGCGGACAAGCCTCCAGCTACATCAAACGCGCCCTGCTACGCCTCGGTGCCAGCCCACAATTGGCCCGGCAATGCGGCATCGCCATCTACGAATCCGAGATGAACCTGATCATCCACAGCGATCACGGCGGCACCCTCCGCGTTCAAATCGAACCCCACCGCATCCTGATGCAAACCACCGACGACGGCCCCGGCATCGCCGACCTGACCAAAGCCCTCACCCCCGGCTGGTCCACCGCCACCCAGGACGTGCGCGATATGGGCTTTGGCGCCGGCATGGGGCTGGTCAACATCCGCCGCTGCGTTGACAAAATGGAGCTGGACTCCGCCCCTGGCAAAGGCACCCGGCTGTTGATGGAAATCCTGCTGCGGCCCGAAGACCGCTTCAAAGAACCTGCCGACCCTGAAGCCACCCTCTAAGCAAGGAAACTGACATGACCCTCCAGGAAATTATCACCCAACTCAACCTGACCGTCCTCACCGCACCCCACCCCCCCGCACGGATCAAACCCACTGGCGGCTACGCCTCCGACCTGCTCAGCTGCGTCATGGCCGGAGCCAAACCCGGCAATTTGTGGATCACCATCCAGTCCCACATCAACATCGTCGCCATTGCCTCACTCAACGACCTGGCCGCCATCATCATCACCGAAAACAGCATACCCGAAACCGCCGTCCTCGAGAAAGCCAGCCAGCAGGGCGTCACCCTGCTCGGTTCAAGCGAAAACACCTACCAGATGGCAGGCAAATTATGGGAGTTGGGAATCCGCTAACCTGATTTATTGATCCGCTGGCAACAGGCAAGCCCTCCCACCCACTCAGACTTCACCCAACCCATGCAGACCTACCGCTCCGAACTGCACGTCCACACCGTTCTCTCGCCCTGTGCCGGGGTGGAGATGATTCCCCCGCTGATTGTGCAAACGGCGCTCAAAAACGGTCTGCGCCTGCTGGCCGTCACCGACCACAACTCCAGCGCCAATGCCCGGGCAGTCATCGAAGCTGCCCGGGGCACAGAATTGAGCGTCCTACCCGGCATGGAACTCCAGACCAGGGAAGAAGTCCACCTGCTGTGCCTGTTCGACACGCTGCAGCAGTCCGAAGCCTGGCAAAAAATCGTCGAAGCCGCCCTCCCCAACCTAGCCAACAAACCCGATTTTTTCGGCGAACAATTCATCGTCGACGCCACTGGCGATTTTCTGCGCCGCGAAGAACGACTGCTGCTCAACTCCACCCGGCTGACGCTTGCCGAGGCCGCCAGGCACGTGACCGCTCTCGGAGGGCTGGCCATCCCCGCTCATGTGGATCGCCCGGCCAACGGTCTGATCCCGCTGCTCGGCCTGATTCCGCCCGGGTTTGCGGCGCTGGAAATCTCGCGCCACCTCAGCCCTGCCGCAGCCCGTGAAAAATTCCCCCAATTGCGCGAGCAGGTTTTAATCCAGAACGGCGATGTTCACTACCAGAACGATTTTCTTGGGACAACCCGCTTGCGCCTGGAAGAGCCCACCATAGCAGAAATCCGTCTGGCGCTGGAGGGCGAAAATGGACGCAGCATTTCCATAGACAACCTTCTTGCCCAAATATGACATTTGTTAGTTGACGTTCCCGCGCCGAACGAGTAAACTTAAATCAGATTGTGAAAAATATCACAAATTATCCAGACAAGTTGGAGTTTCAAGCATGGAAGCAACAGTCACACACACGGATGGGATTTGCGACAACAAGCGCGCCCTCCTGGACGAAATCATAACGGCCAACCGGGAACGCCCCGGTGCGTTGATGGTGGTTTTGAATGAAACCCAGAACAAAGTTGGGTATGTCTCCGAGCCGATGCAAGTCTATATCGCCCGCAAAATGCGCGTGCCAGTCGGCGCTGTGCACGGAGTGGTGACTTTCTATTCGTTTTTCACCACCCAACCGCGCGGTAAACACACCATGAAATTCTGCATGGGCACGGCCTGCTACGTCGGCGGCGTGCCGCAGTTGATGGAAAAAGCCAAACAATTAACCGGCATCGAGATGGGCCAGACGACCTCCGATGGTCAGCTGACCATGGAGCTCTGCCGCTGCGTGGGAGCTTGTTCACAAGCCCCAGTGGTGACCGTGGACGAGGAAGTGATTGGGCGCATCAAACCCACCAAATTCCCGCAGTTGATTAAGAAGTTATTGGAAGGTTAACCGGCAAGGATACGTCGCACCCAGCAGTATGCGCTTGCACAGGAATTCGCAATGCACCTGCTGCAAGGCAGGACACAGAGACCAAGCATGAAAGAAATCGCCCTGCATTTGCTCGATTTGGCTGAAAACAGCGTCTCGGCTGGTTCTCAGACCGTGCAAATCTGCGTTTGTGAAGACCAGCAGGCTAATCTGTTGACGGCGAGCGTGGTGGATGATGGGCCGGGGATGAGTCCAGAAATGGTGCAGGCGGTCACGGATCCGTTTGTGACCAGCCGAACAACCCGCAAGGTGGGACTGGGCCTGCCCCTGTTAAAGGGGGCAGCGGAAGCCTGCCAGGGCGGCCTGACGATTGCCTCAGCACCGGGAGCCGGCACCCGGGTGGAGGTTTTTTTTCAGCATTCGCACGTCGACCGGATGCCGCTGGGGAACCTATCCAGCACTTTTTTGGGGCTTGCGGTGGCGCATCCTGATGTGCATTGGATTTTTAAGTATACGGCGCGCAACACGGGCGCGGAAGAAACGTTTGAGTACGACGATCAACCCATTAAAGAAACCCTCGAAGGCTTGCCTATCACCCATCCGCAGGTGCTCGCCTGCGTGCGCGGGATATTTGAGGATGGGATTGGGGCAGCCAAGGCTGTATTACCATAACAAGGAGAACATATGCCAACCATAAAATCACTGGAAGATCTACAGAAAATCCGTGAAGAAGCCCTGAAGAAGCGTGAGATTAAGTCGACGCCGGGCAGCATCCAGATTATCGTCGGGATGGGCACGCCAGGCATTGCGGCCGGGGCGCGGGACACTTTGAAAGAGATCCTGGGGATGATTGAAGAGAAGAATCTGGCCAACATCACCGTTCGCCAGACGGGTAACATTGGTATGGATTCGTGGGAGCCGATTGTGCAGGTGGTGTTGGGCGAAGCCGCGCCGGTAACTTATGGGAAAGTGACACCTTTCGCCATGCGCAAGATCATGGAACAACATGTGCTCGGCGGTAACGTCGTCAACGATTACGTTGTGCCGGCTTAGCCCCCGGCAGCTCCCCATCTGGCGTTGGAAAACGCGCCAAAGGTGGGGAAGCCAGGGAATCAGAGGAATATTATGGCTTTTTATCGATCACATGTATTGATTTCGGTTGACCCGGAGTGCCTGTCGCGCGGGGCGCATGAGGTGTTGGATGCCCTGAATGACGAGTTGATCGTCCAGGGGCTGAATGATGAAGTGCAGGTGTTGGAAACTTCCCGTATCGGTGACCCATACCGGTTGGGCCCGGATATGCTCGTTTACCCGGAAAATGTTCACTACGCAAACCTGAGCGTGGATGATATCCCGTACCTGGTGGAAGAACATTTTCTGAAGGGTAGAGTGGTTGAGAAATTCCGGGCTTCAGAAAAGGCGATTGCCGATGAAGAACTCGGTGCGCCCAAACCCAAAGAAGTTCGCGTGGTGCTGCGCAATTGCGGCAAGATTGATCCGCATAATATTGAAGATTACATTGCGGAAGATGGCTACCAGGCGCTGGCCAGGGTCATCACCGCGATGAAACCGGAACAGGTCATTGACGAGGTCATGCAATCGGGTCTGCGCGGACGAGGCGGGGCGGGTTTCCCGGCGGCAAAAAAATGGCAGCTCTGCCGCCAGGTGCCAGATAACCCCAAGTACCTGACCTGCAACGCCGATGAAGGTGACCCCGGCGCGTTCATGAACCGCCGCGTGCTCGAAAGCGACCCACATTCGGTGGTGGAGGGCATGATCATCGCCGCATACGCAATTGGCGCGCGGATGGGGTATATTTATTGTCGCGCAGAGTACCCGATCGCGGTACAGAACCTGAACATCGCCATTTCCCAGGCGCGCGAATTTGGCTTCCTGGGTGAGAACATTTTCGGCAGCGGTTTTTCCTTCGAGTTGGAGGTCCGCATGGGTGCGGGCGCATTCGTGTGCGGAGAGGAGACGGCGCTGATCGCCTCGATCGAGGGCAAGCGCGGCGAACCGCGTCCCCGCCCGCCTTTCCCGGCAGTTAAGGGTGTTTGGGGCAAGCCGACCAATAACAACAACGTCGAAACGTATGCGGTCGTCCCGCAGATCATACTGAACGGCGCAAACTGGTACGCCAGCATGGGCACCGAAAAAAGCAAAGGGACGAAGACCTTTGCCATCGCCGGGGATGTGATCCATACCGGGCTGATCGAAGTACCCTTTGGCATCACCCTGCGCGAAGTCATTTTCGAAGTGGGCGGCGGAATCAAGGATGGCAAGAAATTCAAAGCGATCCAGACTGGCGGCCCGATGGGCGGCTGTCTCGTCGAAGAACATCTCGACCTGCCGCTGGATTACGAAGCCCTGACCGCTGCCGGCTCGATGATGGGTTCCGGTGGCCTAATTATTATGGACGACGAGACCTGCATGGTCGACATGGCGCGCTTTTTCATGGAATTCACCCAGGATGAATCGTGCGGAAAATGCACACCCTGCCGCGTGGGTACCCGCCGCCTGCTCGAAATCCACGAAAAGATTTGCGCAGGAAACGGCGAGCCAGGTGATCTTGAACTTCTGGAAGATCTGTGCTCCGAGATTATGAAAAACTCGTTGTGCGGCCTCGGCCAGGGCGCGCCGAACCCGGTCGTCAGTATGATGAAGCATTTCCGGGCCGAGTATGAAGCCCATATCTTCGAGAAGAAATGCCCGGCGAAAGTCTGCCGCGCCCTGATTTGTTACGAGATTCAGCCGCCGGTCTGCACAGGCTGTACGGTCTGCTCGCGCAACTGCCCGGTGGAGGCAATCAGCGGCGAGCGGCGGCAGGCACACCAGATAGACGCGGCGAAATGTATCCGCTGCGGGATTTGTGCGCAGGTGTGTAATTTCAACGCAATCAGCGTTTTAAGTTAATTACCAATGGTTGAAGGCTTTGTCAACTTTTGTCTTCAACTGAAATGAATTCGAGGAGGCAGGATGTTAACAGTGACGGAAAATAAAAACCTGGCCCAAATTGTGGAGGCGGCTGTCGAGAAGCATGGAGCCCGGCCCGATGCATTTATCCCGATTTTGCTGGAGATCAACCACGACTACGGGTACATCCCGGCAGAGGCCATCCGGCTGGCGCGCAAGCTGCTGCACCAACCGGAAGAGCATGTGCTGGTCTCGGAAGGGCAATTGTTTGGGCTGGCTTCGTTTTATCACATGCTGCACACTGAAAAAACCGGCCGGCATGTGGTTCAGTTCTGCGAGAGTGCGCCCTGCCATGTGCAGGGCGGGCGCGAACTATGGAAAGCCGTTCAGCAAACTCTCCAGCTGCAGGCAGGTGAAACTGACCCCGAGGATCGTTTCACACTGAAGACCGTCAGCTGCCTGGGGATATGCGGCGTCGGCCCGGTCATGCTGGTAGATGACGATCTCTATGGCAATGTCACCCCCGATCAACTGGCGAATATCTTCGCCAAATATGAGTGAGAGGCGCGCTATGAAATTCTCCCGTTCCATGGTTTTGGTCTCTAACGACCCCGACAGCCTGCGCAATGGCGCGCTGGAAGTGTACCAGTGCTTTGCTGAAAAGCTGGCGGAATTTGGCCTGAGCGAGGAAGTGACTCTCGCACAGATTACGGATGCCGGGCGGCATGATGCTCTTCCACTGGTGATTGTCTATCCCGAAGCGACGGCTTATGGTCCGGTGACGGTTAAAGATGTTGGACGCATTGTCGAGGAACACATCTACAAAGGCCGGGTGGCCGAAGAACTGCTTGCCCCCGTCCGGGAACTTTCGGGACGCGTGGGCTGGCTGAAGGCGCGCAAAGGCGCCAGCCCGATGGAAAAAAAGATCGTGACGCGCCGCACCGGCCGGATTGACCCCGAAAACATTGAAGAATATATTGCCGAAGATGGCTACCAGGCGCTGGCAAAAGCCCTCAGCCAGGACCGGATGCATGTGATCAGTACGCTCGAACAATCCGGTCTGCAGGGCCGCGGCGGCGCGGGCTTCCCAACCGGGCGCAAGTGGCGCTTTGTCAACGCGACCAAATCAGCCAAAAAATTTGTGGTCTGCAATGCGGACGAGAGCGAGCCCGGCACCTTCAAAGATCGCGTCATTCTGGAAGGTGACCCGCACAGCATCATCGAAGCGCTGACGATTGCCGCCTACTGCGTTGGCGCAGATGAAGGGTACATCTATGTGCGCGGCGAATACCAGCTGGCACAGCACCGTCTCGAAAAAGCCATTATCCAGGCACGCGAAGTTGGCCTGCTCGGAAAAAACATCCTCGGCTCCAGCTTCAGCTTCAACATCCATGTGCACAGCGGCGCTGGCGCATACGTTTGCGGCGAAGAAACCGCGCTGCTCGAATCGATCGAAGGCAAGCGCGGCGAACCACGCGCGCGGCCTCCCTACCCCACGACACACGGCCTGTGGGGGAAACCAACGCTGGTCAACAACGTCGAAACCCTGGCCAACGTCCCGCCCATCCTGCTGAATGGCGCGGAATGGTATCGCTCCTTCGGCACCCCTTCCAGCCCCGGCACCAAAACCTACACCCTGCTCGGCAACCTCAACTTCCGCGGGCTGATCGAAGTGCCCATGGGCATCACCCTGCGCGAGGTCATCAGCATCTACGGGCAAGGCATGAAAGACGGCGCGACCTTCAAACTGGCGCAAACTGGCGGTTCCAGCGGCTCGATCATCCCGGCCAGCCTGCAAGACACCCCGCTCGATTTTGAATCCTTCCGCAAAGCGGGAGTTTCACTCGGCTCGGGCGCCCTACTGATCTGCGACGAAAACACCTGCACTCTCGATCTGGCCATCACGCTGATGAAGTTCTTCAAAGCCGAATCGTGCGGCAAATGCACCCCCTGCCGCGTTGGAACCGAACGCGCCCTGCGCCTGCTGACAGCCATCAGTAAAGGCGAAGGCAAACTGCAAGATCTGGAGACTCTCACCCTGATTGCCGAAGAAATGGAAATCGCCTCCAACTGTGGCCTGGGACAGACAGCCGCCGTCCCGATCCGCGACACGCTTAAATACTTCCGCGCCGAAATCGAAGCGCACATCCGTTTGGGCGTTTGCCCGGTAGGCGTGTGCGAAATGTCCGCCGAAGCGCAGATGGCCTGAAATTCACGTTCACCCCGAGGAACTTATGGTTCAAATCACGATCAACGGAAAACAAATCGAAGCCCCCGAAGGCACCACCGTCCTGGCCGCCGCCAAAATGGCCGGGATCGAGATCCCAACCCTGTGCGCGCACAAAGAACTGACCCCCTACGGCGGCTGCCGCCTGTGCATTGTCGAAGTGCAGGGCTTCCGCGTGCCGATCGCCTCCTGCACCCTGCCCGTCAGCCCCAACATGGTCATCAACACCGAAACCGAGGCGCTGAAGAAATCCCGCAAATTCATCCTGTCGATGCTGTTCAGCGAACGCAACCACTTCTGCCCCTTCTGCCAGGTCAGCGGCGGCGATTGTGAACTGCAAAATGCCGCCTACCACGAAGAAATGACCCACTGGCCGATGCAACCCGGCTGGAACGGCTACCCGGTCGACAGCTCGCACCCCTACTTCATCCTCGATAACAACCGCTGCATCCTGTGCCGCCGCTGCGTACGCGCCTGCGGCGAAATGGCCGGCAACTTCACCCTGGCAGTCGCCGAACGCGGCGCCGCCAGCATCATCGTCGCCGATACCAATGTCCCACTAGGCGAAAGCACCTGCATCAAATGCGGCTCCTGCGTCCAGGTCTGCCCAACCGGCGCACTGATTGACCGCACCAGCGCCTATCAGGGACACGACGACGCCATGACCGAGATCAAATCCGTCTGCGCCGGATGCTCCGTCGGATGCGGCATCAAGCTGATCGTACGCGACAACCGCATTGTACGCATCGAAGGCGACTGGGAGGCCGCCACCAACCACGGCAGCCTCTGCGAACACGGACGCTACCACCCGATGACCGAATCCCGCACCCGCCTCACCGCCCCGCTGATGAAGAAAAACGGCCAGCTCCTGCCCGTCTCCTGGGACGAAGCCCTCGGCGCAGTCGCCGACAAACTCAAACCGCTGGCCAGCGACCCCCAAAACGGCATCGCCGCCATCGCCTCCACCCGGCTGCCCGTCGAAGTCCTGGCAACTTTCCGCGATCTATTCGCCGGATCGCTCAAAGCGCAGATGGCCACCAGCACCGAAGAAGGCATGACCACCGCCGCCACTGCCGCCCTGGCCGAAAAAACCGGCACCTTTGAAGGCCGCCTCGACGTTCTAAAAACCGCTGATACTGTGCTGTGCATCGGCGCCAACGTCGCCCGCAGCCACATGGTGGCCGGATTCCTTATCAAACGCGCCCTGCCCAAAGGCATGAAATTGATCAACATCGACCCCGCCGAAAGCCAACTCGACGAACTGGCCGACATCGCCCTGAAGAATGCCCCCGGCTCCGACCTGGCGCTGATCGAAGGCCTGAAGGCCATCATCCTCAAGGAAAACCTGGGGCGCACCCCGCTCGCCATCCCCAACTCAGAAAAGGTCATCGCAGAAGCCGTCCAGTCCAGCGGAATCCCGCTCGAAAAACTGACCCGCGCCGCCCGCCTGCTGGCACACGCCATCAGCCCGGTCATCCTCTACGGCAAGGGCATCACCGCCAAACGCGACGAATTCCTGATCCAGAGCCTGCAAGCGCTCGCCATCCTGGTTGGCGCAGTAGATAAGGAACGATTGGGCTTCCTTTCCGTCAAAGGCGAAGCCAACAGCCTGGCCGCCGCACAGCTTGGGCTGGACGCACAATTCGCACTGCACGATCAGCAGGCTGTCTTCGCTGCCCTCGGTGACGATACCGTCTCCAAATCACTGGCAAGTCGACTGGCGCAGGCCCCATACTTGATTGTACAGGCGTCGTATGAATCGGCTTTGACCGCCAACGCAGATGTCATCCTGCCCGTCAGCACCTGGGCCGAACAGGAAGGCCATTTTATCAGCCTGGATGGCCGCATCCAGAAAGCAGAAAAAGCTCTCAGTGCGCCGGATGGCATCCGCGATAACGCCGAAGTGCTGGGTGAAATCGCCATGCGCATGAACATGCCGGTCAAAACCGATTGGCAGAAGGCCATCCGCGAGCGCCAATCGAGTGTGGTACTAAGTTAACAGCCGCCATCCCCCCGACCCTCCCGCAATAACGGCAGAGAGAGTAAAGGAAAAATCTTATGGAAAAACCCAAAATCGCTTCTGACTGGATGTGTGGCTGCGCAGGTTGTCACATGTCCCTGCTCGATATGGATGAGCGCATCTTGCAAGTAGCCGCCCTGGCTGATTTGCGCGCCACCCCGATCACCGATTTGAAACACCCGGATGCCAGCGGCGTGGATGTGGGTGTGCTCGAAGGCGGAATCAACAACAGCGCCAGCGAAGAAGTGGCCCTGCGAATGCGCGCCCGCGCCAAAATTCTGGTCGCGCTCGGCGATTGCGCCGTCTTTGGCGGCGTTCCAGCCATGCGCAACTTCTGCGGCGTGGAAGCAGCCCTCCAGCGCGCCTACGTCGAAGCCGAGAGCAACGAACCCGGCAGCCAAATCCCCAATGACCCGGAACTGGCGACGATGACCAAGACCCGCGCCATCCACGAGGTCGTCCCGGTTGATTACAACGTCCCCGGCTGCCCGCCAGATGCAGATGTGATTTTTTACGTCCTCGCAGAACTGGCGCAGGGCCGCAAACCAGAACTCAAGGACGAATTGCTGCACTGGCACTAAACCGGAGACCCTATGACTACTCAAAAAATTACGATTGAACCCGTTACCCGCATTGAAGGCCACGCCAAGGTCACCATCCGCATGAAGGACGATGGAACCGTCGAACGTGCCTTCATGCACGTCAACGAATTTCGCGGCTTCGAAAAATTCTGCGAAGGCCGCCTGTACTTTGAAATGCCACAGATTACCCCTCGCATTTGTGGAATCTGCCCCGTCAGCCACCACCTGGCCTCGGCCAAGGCCGGCGACGCCCTGACCGGCCAGACTCCGCCACGCCCGGCCAGCCTGTTGCGCGAACTGATGCACATGGGTCAGATGATCCAGAGCCACGGCATGCATTTCTTTGAGCTGGCCGGGCCGGACCTGCTGCTCGGCTTTGATGCCGCGCCTGAAATCCGCAACGTGGTAGGTCTGATTGGGGCAAACCCCGAGCTGACGGTCAAAGCCGTCATGCTGCGCAAATTCGGCCAGGAAATCATCAAGACCCTGGGCGGGCGCAAAATCCACCCGGTGTTTGCGGTTCCGGGCGGCGTTAACAAGGCGCTCAAGATCGAAGAACGCGATTCCATCCTGAAAGGGGTGGATGACGCAATCAAAACCATCCAGGTGGGGTTGCAAATCATCAAAGAGTGGGCCGCGGCCAATATGGAAGACATTAACAAGTTCGCCGTCTTCCCGACCGGCTACTTTGGCCTGGTCACCCCGGCCAATAGCCTGGAGCTGTACGAGGGTCAGGTGCGCCTGATCAGCCAGGATGGTGTGGAGCTGGAAAAATTCGATGGGGCCGGGTACCTGGACTATATCCAGGAGCACGTTGAACCGTGGTCTTATCTCAAATTCCCGTTTTACAAGAAGCTGGGGTACCCCAAGGGTGTCTACCGCGTGGGGCCACTCGGGCGGTTGAACATCGCTGAAAAAATCGACACGCCGCTGGCGAACGCAGAACTGCAGATCTTCAAAGCCCTGAATGGCGGACGACCGGTTGAAAATACCCTCTATTATCACTACGCCCGCCTGATCGAAGCACTCTTCGCCGCCGAGCGTGCGCGCGAGTTGTGCGAGGACAAGGATATTCTCAGCACCGACATCTTGAACACCCGCAAGAATTTTACCGGTCACGGCGTAGGCGTGATCGAAGCCCCACGCGGGACTCTAATCCACGATTATACTGCCGACGAACACGGCAAACTGCTCAAGGTCAACCTGATCGTCTCGACCGGGCACAACAACTGGGCGATGAGCAATGCCGTGGACAGCGTTGCGAAAACCTATGTCAAAGGCCCGAATGTGACCGAAGGCATGCTCAATCGGGTCGAGGCCGCCATCCGCGCCTACGACCCGTGCCTGTCCTGCTCCACGCACGCCGTCGGGCAGATGCCCATGCTGGTGGACATCCTCAACCCGGACGGTTCCCTGCGCAAAACACTGCGGAGAGATTAAACCAAAAACTGGTTCGCGCCCGGGCAGATTAACCAAAGCTGACCCTGCGTTGCCAAGCCCGTTTTCCTGGCGCATCCCTACAAACAATGCCAAATATCACCAGGAAAACGGGTTTTTCGTTATGCACACGGGCTTTACAACAGGCGTACAATAGAAATACTTAAATGCAATCACCCAGTGTTTTTTGCTTCGATGCAGTGCTGACACGAATTCAAAATTATTCCCTAATCCAAAGGAGTTCAGACCATGGCAACCGTCCGCAAATTGCTTGATGAAAAAGGTGAAACCAAGATCCACACCATTGCCGCCAATGAGACCGTTTACCAGGCACTCAAGGCGATGGCCGAAGCCAATACCGGCGCAGTCCTCGTTACCGACAACGATAAAATCGTTGGCATCTTCACCGAACGCGATTATGCGCGCCAGGGCGAAGTCAAAGGCCGCACTGCCAAAGACACTATCGTCGGCGATGTGATGACCAAGCAGATGGTCATGGTGCGTCCAGAAACCACTTTGCAGGAAGCAGTTGAGTTGCTGCGCAAATATCGCGTGCGTCACCTGCCCGTACTGGAAAACGACAAAGTGGTTGGCATGGTCTCAATCCGCGGCCTGGCCGAAGGCCTGCTGGAAGAACACAAAGGCACGATCATCGAGCTGGAAAACTACATCCTGGGCACCGGCTACGGCCGGTAATCCGGCAAGCGGAACCCTCGCAGGGGCGGAACCGACCAACAGTCCCGCCCCTGATCTGTTTTCAGCGAAAGTTGCGCATTTTGAACAACATCCTTCTGATTGGCTATGGCAATCCCGACCGGCAAGATGACGGTGTGGCCTGGCATATCCTGCACGCCACAGCATTGCAGTTGGGCCTTCCCGCTTTAGATTCTTACGAGGATGAATTTCCAACCAACTCACGGCTGGATTTTGCCTTTCACCTGCAACTGACCCCCGAAATGGCCGAGGAACTGGCCCCCTACGCGCGCATTTGCTTTGTAGATGCCCACATGGGCGATATTCCCGAGCCCGTGCGCATGATCCCGGTCGAAAGCGAATTCCAGCGCTCGCCATTTACCCATCACCTGACAGCGCAGTCACTGATCTCGATGTGCGAGACCCTCTACGGGAAAAAGCCGGAGGCGGTCCTGCTTTCGGTGCGCGGCTACCACTTCCAGTTCGAGCGGGAACTCTCGCCCGAAACCGGCGCGCTGGTGGCCAAGGCGGTTAATTTGATTGTGGAGTGGCTCGAAAAATAAGCTGCGTTTAACGGCAAGAATACGTCGCACCATGCCTGGCGAGAATAACCCACACTCAGGCATGGCCCGTTTAACAGATTTCTCCTGACGAGGTGGTGCGACGCACCCTCGCCACCAATTTACGGAATTGTAGCAGCGGGAGGCTCTACGTGCCCCATCTGACCATTAACGGAAACCCAATCGATGTCCCGGAAGGGACGACCATCTTGCGCGCCGCAGAAAAGCTGGGAATCACCATCCCCACTTTGTGCGACCACCCCGACCTGACGCCCTACGGCGGCTGCCGCCTGTGCCTGGTCGAAGTCAAAGGCTCGCGCAACCTGTCGGCTTCCTGCGCCCTGGCCGCCACCGAGGGCATGGAAGTCACCACCGAAAGCGCGCAGCTGACCGAAGCGCGGCGCGGCATTTTAGAGCTGCTACTCTTCGCCTATCACGACAGCGGCTATGCCGACGGCCAAAAAGAGACAACCCAGTTCATGCGCTGGGTGCGGCACTACGGCCTCGACCCCGTCAAACAACAATCCGCCAACCCCTATCACCCGGTCAACAGCGACTCCAACCCGGTCGTGTGGGTGGATATGAACAAATGTATCCTGTGCAACCGCTGCATCCGCGCCTGCGCCGAAGTGCAGGGCCGTTTTGTCTGGGAGCTGGCGGAACGCGGGTTCAACAGTCACATCATGGCCGGAGCCGGCGCAGGGATGCTGCCCGGGCGCTGCGAATCGTGCGGCGCGTGCGTGGCCTACTGCCCGACCGGCGCGTTGGATAACAAACCCTCCATCGGCGCGGGCCTGCCCGACAAACTGGTCACAACCACCTGCTCCTATTGCGGCGTCGGCTGTCAGTTCGATCTGAACATCAAGGACGGCAAAATCATCCGCGTCACATCGAACCCAAACGCCCCGGTCAACGGGATGCATTTATGCGTCAAGGGGCGCTACGGCTACGATTATGTCCACCACCCGGAGCGATTGACAAGGCCAAAGGTGCGGAGATACTTGCTGGAGGGGAAGGCGAAGTCAGAGATTAGAGAAGAGAGAGGAGAGATGGGTGATACAAAAACCAATCATCTCAGTTCTCATCCTCCCGTTTCTGCTCTTTGGGACTGGGTCGAAACTGACTGGGAAACCGCTCTCACTATCACCGCCGACAAGCTGCGCGAAACCCGCGACCATTACGGCCCCGATAGTATTGGGATCCTGACTTCGGCCAAATGCACCAACGAAGAAAACTACCTGATGAATAAACTGGCGCGGCAGGTCATAAGGACAAACAACATTGACCACTGCGCCCGGCTCTGACACTCCAGCACTGTCGCCGGTCTGGCGACTTCCTTTGGTTCTGGAGCAATGTCCAACTCGATGGACGATGTGGCTGCCAAAGCGCAGGCCCTGTTCGTTATCGGCTCAAATACGACCGAGCAGCACCCCGTTTTCGGGGCGATGCTGCGCCAGGCGGTGATTCAGCGCGGGGCGAAGCTGATCGTCGCCGACCCGCGCCGCATCGACCTGACCGAGTTCGCCACCCTGCACCTGCGCCAGCGCCCGGGGACAGATATCGCCCTGTTAAACGGGTTGATGTACCTGATCCTGGAGAACGGCTGGGAGGACAAAGCCTTTATCGCGGAACGCTGCGAGGGCTACGAAGAATTTCTCGAAACGGTTAAACAATATCCGCCCGAAAAAGTCAGCGAAATCACCGGGATTCCGGTCGCCAAGCTGCAACAGGCCGCCGAGATCATGGGCACCGTCAAGCCGATGGCAGTGATGTGGGCGATGGGCATTACCCAGCACATCGTTGGGGTGCGTAATGTGATGACGCTCGCCAACCTGCAAATGCTGACCGGCAACATGGGCAAACCCGGCGGCGGCGTCAATCCGCTGCGTGGACAGAACAACGTCCAGGGCGCGTGTGATATGGGCGGTCTGCCGAACGTCTACACCGCCTACCAGCCGGTCATCAACGAGGAAGTGCGCAAAAAGTTCGCCGCCGCCTGGGGCGTTTCGGAGGCACCGCGCCTGGTGGATGACAACCACACGATCCACGGTCTGGCCGATAAGGTCGGGCTGACCGTGACCGAGATGATGCCAGGCCTGCTGGATGGCCGCACCCACGCCCTGTATATCCTGGCCGAAGACCCGATCATGTCTGACCCGGACACCAAACACATCCGGCACTGCCTGGAAGCGGCGGATTTCATCGTTTTACAGGAAATTTTCCCCACTGAAACCTCGCATTACGCCGATGTGCTGCTCCCCGGCGTGACTTTTGCCGAAAAAGACGGCACCTTCACCAACACCGAACGCCGTGTGCAGCTGGTGCGGCAGGCCATTCCGCCGCTGGGCGAGGCGCGCCAGGATTGGGAGATCATCGCGGAAATCGCCTGGCGCATCCTGGGCGCTGATGCAGCTTCCGTGGAACACGGCCCCTGGGCTGGCTGGGATTACCACTCGCCGTCCGACATCCTGACCGAAATCAACGCCCTGACGCCCTCCTATGCCGGGATCAACTACGAACGGCTGGAACGCGGCGAACGCCTGCAATGGCCGGTGCCGAACGCGGAACACCCCGGCACGCCGATTTTGCACACCAAGGGCTTTGCGCGCGGCAAGGGAAAATTTATGCCGATTGACCACATCCCGCCCGCCGAACGGCCCGATGATGATTATCCGTTTGTGATGAGCACCGGGCGCGTGCTGTATCACTGGCACGGCGGCGAGATGACGCGCCGCGCTGAAAGCCTGATGTCGCTGTACGGGCAGGCGCTGGTCGAGGTCAACCCGTCAGATGCGGAAAAACTGCATTTGGTGGCCGAAAGTTTTGTGCGCGTGGAATCGCGGCGCGGTGTGATCGAGGCCAAAGCCTGGGTGACGGAACGCGTCCCGCCGGGAATGGTCTATGCCAATTTCCATTTCCCCGCCGCTTCGGCCAATGAATTGACGCAAGCCGCGCTCGACCCCGTCTCGAAAATCCCGGAATACAAGGTGACGGCGGTCAAAGTAGAATTAGTTTGAGATGGCAGAGGCTGACTCAATCGGTCACGCCTGCCCATGGAGGAAAAATGGATATTTCCCGCATTCTTGAATACGCCCTGGAACGCGAGTACGAGGGGAAACGCTTTTTCTGGGACAATGCCAGCCGACTGCAAAACGCCGAGGCGGCAGGCGCTTTCAAAGCCATCGCCGAAGAGGAGCAGAAACACATCGACTTTATCGCCGCGCAACTGGCCGCGCTGAATGCAGGCGTGACTGCCGAAACCCCGGCCCTGCCCCCGGCGGGGTTTTTCGCCGAGCGCGCCGCGAGCGAGAGCATTGAGGTGACGGTCAGCGAATCGATGGTCGCAGACCTGCCGGTGCTGCGTATGGCCTACCTGATCGAGCGTGATTTCGCCGAATTTTACGGGCAAATGGCCGCAAAAACCGAGGGTGAAGCCCATCGCATCCTGGAAATGCTCGCCAAATGGGAAGCCGGTCACGAGCGCCTGTTTAAACGCCTGCACGATCAGGCTTTTGAGAAATACGCCAATATGCCCTGGGGCGGGTAAACCCTGTCTACGCCGAGGAGAGACGAGTTAACGTGAGTTAACTCGTCTTTTTATCCCAGCATCCCCAATTTTGGTAAAATCACACCCATGCGCCTGAAATCCCCTTGCCTCCTCGTTCTCATCCTATTCTTGACCGCCTGCACCCGTTCCGCGCCAATTGACACGAGTTTCACGCCCGCGGCCGCACCAGACAACCAGAATTCGGCCCTGCCCGCCGATGCACCCGCAGTGTTGACCTACCTGCCACCAACACGCCTGCCTGGCGCGCAAGTGAGCACTCCGACGCCGAACGTGCCCGCAATCCTGCCGACCTTTACCCTGCCCGCCGCTGCAGATACACCCACGCCCGGCCCACTTTCTTATACCGTCCAGCCGGGAGATTTTCCCGCTTCGATCGCAGCTCAGTTCGGCATCAGTGTGGATGAATTACTTTCCGTAAATCAAATCGGGTACGACGCCGTCATTTATCCCGGCGACCTGCTGATCATCCCCACAGCCCCGCCCCCCGCCGCAGTGGCCGCCGCCATGCCGCAACTTGCCACCTCCGACTATTTCAAAATCATCCCCGATTCTGAGCTGGTCTACGGCCCGCTGACCAGCCTGCTGGATGTGCCCGCATTTATCAGCAGCAAGGGCGGCTACCTGGCGTTCTACACCCAGGAAGTGGATGGTGAAACCCTGAGTGGAGCACAAATTGTCGTCAAAGTCGCCCAAAATTATTCTATTAATCCGCGCCTGCTGCTGGCTGTGCTGGAATACCGCGCCCAGTGGGTCACCAACCCCGCGCCAGCCCCATCCACAACCTACAATCCCATTGTCTACGTCGATGACTTTCACCAGGGTCTCTACCGCCAACTAACCTGGACCGCCAACCGCCTGAACGAAGGCTTCTATCGCTGGCGCGAAGGAAAAATCACGCAGTGGACTCTACTCGACGGCTCGCAGATCATTCCCCAACCAGGCATCAATCCCGGCACCGCCGCGCTCCAAAACCTGTTTGCCACGCTCGATGATTCCGCCAACTGGAACATCGACACCGGCCCGGGCGGCCTGTACGCCACCTATGCCACCCTGTTCGGCTATCCATTCGACTGGAGCATCGAACCACTCCTGCCCACCAACCTGACCCAGCCCGCCCTGGCACTGCCGTTTGGCGCAGGTGAAACCTGGTACTTTACCGGCGGCCCGCACGGCGGCTGGGACAGCGGTTCCGGTTGGGCCGCGCTCGACTTTGCCCCACCCGGCGAACCGGCCGGATGTAGCAGCAGTGATGCCTGGGTGACGGCCATTGCACCGGGCCGTATCCTGCGCACGGGCAACGGCATCGTCCTCCAGGAACTCGACAATGATGGTCTCGAACAGACCGGCTGGGTAATCCTGTATATGCACATTGAAGCTCGCGACCGACTCCCAGCCGGCAGCACCGTCCAGACCGGCGACCGGATCGGACACCCTTCCTGCGAAGGCGGTCTGGCCAACGCCACCCACCTGCACCTGGCGCGCCGCTACAATGGCATATGGATCGCGGCCGACGATCCACAAATCCCCCTGACCCTGGATGGCTGGACAGCCAGCGGCAATGGGGTCGAATACGATGGTTGGCTTAACCAGAGCGGCCGCAGTGTGGAAGCCTGGGATGGCGTCAACCAGATCAACGAAATCAGCCGGTAATAACCGGCTGGTATAATCCAGACCATCATGTCCTTCTCTTCCCGATTGCTCAGCCTGATTCTGCTCAGCAGCCTGCTCAGCGCCTGCGGCGCAGACTCCGGGCTATGGGGCGCTCAATTTACCCCCACCCCACCGGCCAAAGCCAGCGCCACCTCACCCGGCAACCCAGCCCCCACGCAGACTCACGACCTCACACCCCTGGCGGTTCTGCCACTTCCCGGCACGCCCACCCCGGGCATGGCTCCAACCAGCGCACCAATCGGTGGCGGCGGGTTGGATTTTGGCGCCACACCGCCTGCCATCCCCACCGACTCGCCTTTCCCCACCGCCACCCTTCCTCCTGTCAACGCCGGCGGGCCAATGGAGATTTACACAAGCCAGGGTGGAGATACGCTGGAAATCATCGCCCAACGCTTCCAGATCAACCCACAGCAAATCATCTCAGACCAGGTCCTGCCACCAGCAGATGCCCTGCTCACACCTGGTACCCTGCTTCTCCTTCCAAAAAGCACCAACACCGAAGCCATGTCCCCCGGCGAGCGCACCATCCCCGATAGCGAAGTTGTATTTGGCCCATCCGCCATGGATTTCGACATCAGCGCCTATATCACCGCCCAAAACGGCTACCTGAACACCTACAAGGAATACATCATCAGCGGCGGATGGACGACCGGTGCTCAGGCCGTGGAACGCATCGCCTACGAGAACTCGCTGAACCCGCGCATCATCCTGGCCATCATCGAATACGAAAGCCACTGGGTGCGCGGCCAGCCCAGCACCCTCGCCGCCGACGAATACCCGCTTGGCCACGTCGACTACCACTACCGCCGCCTCTTCCGCCAGTTGATGTGGGCCAGCGGCGTCCTTTCCACCGGCTACTACGATTGGCGAGCCGGAAAACTAACCACCCTGACCTTCAACGATGGAACCAGCCTGCGCATGAACCCGCAACTCAACGCCGGCACCGCCGCCATCCAATACTACTTCGCCCAGACCCACGACCGCGCCGCCTGGGAACAGATCGTCGCCCCCAACGGGTTTTCCGCACTCTACGCAGAAATGTTCGGCCCGCCCTGGGAACGCGCCCAAGCCTTCGAACCCAACCTCCCTGCCGGGCTGACCCAACCCGAACTGAGCCTGCCCTTTGAACCCGGAAAAATCTGGGCCTTCACTGGCGGCCCACACTCCGCCTGGGAAATCGAAGGCGCCCTGGCTGCCATCGACTTCGCCCCCGGTGCGGTCGAACAGGGCTGCGTCGCCACAGAGAACTGGGTACTCGCCCCGGCCGCAGGCGTCGTCGTCCGCACCGCCACCGGCGTAGTCGTCCTCGACCTGGATGGAGACGGACACGAACAAACCGGCTGGAACATCCTCTTCCTCCACATCGCCACCGCAGGCAAAGCCAAACTGGGCGCCAGCCTGCAAAAAGATGATAAAATCGGCCACCCCTCCTGCGAAGGTGGCATCTCCACCGGCACACACACGCACATCGCCCGCAAATACAACGGCGAATGGATCCTGGCCGACGGCCCGCTGCCCTTCAACCTCGACGGCTGGATCACCCACTCCAGCGGCGCCCCCTACAAAGGCACTCTCACCAAAGGCGACCAGACCATTACCGCCAGCACCAGTGGCACCTTCACCACCCGCATCATCCGCGAGAAAAAATAAAAAGCGAGACCCTGCCTCGCCCGGTCTTGATTCGCAACATGAACCCTCTTTCCCGCTTCCACCTGCCACTACTCATCAGCCTGGTAATCACTGCCTGCGCCTCCACCCCTGACACATCCCCTGCCCCCGAGCTCCTGCCCAGCCCGGTCTTTCCCACACCTGCCGCAGTCTATACAGCCATCCCCACCCGCCCACCCTTCCAGCCCGGCGAACTGGTCAACTACACCGCCCAGAGCGGTGACACGCTCCCCAGCCTGGCCGCTCACTTCAACACCAGTATCGACGAAATCCGCGTCGCCAACCCCATCATTCCACAAGACGCCAGCAGCATGCCGCCCGGCTTCCCGATGAAAATCCCGATCTACTACAAATCCCTATGGGGCAGCTCCTACCAGATTATCCCCGATAGCCTGTTCGTCAACGGCCCGGCCCAGGTCGGCTTTGACATTGAAACCTTCGTCAATTCCCAACCAGGCTGGCTCAAAAACTACAACGAACAGATCGGCGATGGCCCGCATACCGGCGCTGACCTGGTCCGCATCGTCTCCCAAAACTTCAGCGTCAGCCCGCGCATCCTGCTTGCCATCCTTGAATATTACAGCGGCGCCCTGAGCCGGCCCGAAACCCCCAACACCCCCTACCTGCTCAATTACAACAACCCCTCCTACCACGGGCTTTACCTGCAACTCGTCTGGATGGCAAACACGCTCAATAACGGCTACTACGGCTGGCGTCGTGGCACCCTGCTCGAACTCGAACACCCCGACAGGCGCATCGAACATCCCGACCCCTGGCAGAATGCCGCCACCGTTGCCATGCAATACGCCTTCTCCCGCCAATACTCATCCCCGCTCTACGACCAGATCATCGGCCCGGGCGGCCTCGCCCAAACTTACGCCACCCTCTTCGGCGATCCGTGGACCAACCAGCAGCCCCACATCCCCGGCAGCCTGCAACAACCCGCCCTGACCCTGCCCTTCGAGACCGGAAAAAACTGGAACTACACCGGCGGCCCGCATACCGGCTGGGGCAAAGGCGAACCCTACGCCGCCATCGACTTTGCCCCCACCGGTGTCTCCGAATGCCATGCCACCTCCGAATGGGTCACCGCCATGGCAGACGGCATTGTTGCCCGCTCTATGCCAGGCGAGATCATGCTCGACCTGGATGGAGACGGCCTGGAACAAACCGGATGGGTGCTGTTCTACCTGCACCTCGCCACCGAAAACCTGCCGCAAACCGGGCAAACCTTCAAGGTAGGCGAGCAGCTCGGACACGCCTCCTGCGAAGGCGGCGAAACCACTGGAACCCACATCCACATCGCCCGCAAATACAACGGCGAATGGATCCTGGCCGACAGCCCAATCCCCTTTACCCTCGATGGCTGGGTCGTACATGACGGCGCCATCGCCTACAAAGGCACCCTGACGCGCTTCTCACAAACCATTATCGCCTCAAGCAAATCCGAGCTGAAAAGCCTGATCCAAAAAGACGAATAAAAAACATCCCGAGCCTGTGAGCTCGGGATGTCTGTCCAATTTCACCAGACTCGGGCTAAGAAGCCGGTGTCCACCGGCCGGTTTTCACCAGCTTTCGGTCTTCTCCCAACTGCTCATAAATTTCATAAACCAGTTCCATCTCAAAGGCCTTCGCCAGCATCGCCTGCGCCGGGCAATATTTCGTCGCCGAAAGCTCTATGGCGCGCACCAGCGCGGCTTCATCCACATTCTGGCCGGCCACCACATAGGTGATGACTGCCCGCGTAAAAACATGCGGATGAGCATCCTGCTGCTCCGCCTGCACCGACACATCGAATGCCGACACCGCCTGCTGTTTCTTGCGCAAGATCGAAATCACATCCATCGCCGTGCAACCCGCCAGAGAAACCGCCATCAGTTCGAGCGGGCGAAACCCATCATTCGCCCCACCCACACCCGCATCGGCACCCAACGGCACGCTAAACCCAGAATCAGCTGAACCACTAAAGGATAATCCCGTACTCCAGGTAACTTTCGCGTCCATTTCTGCTCCTATTCCTTCAACAATGGGGTAACATACTTTTCCAGCACATCACGGCTGATCGCACCCGTCCAGGTCAGGCGGACGATACCAGTGCGATCAATGACAAACGAAGTGGGCAGGTTATCAGTTTTAAAGGCCGTCGTCGCAACCCATTTCGGATCGGGCCAGACAGGAAATGTCAACCCATAATCTTTCACAAAAGCGCTGACTTCCTCCAGCGGCTCGCCATCCTCGATGGCAACAATGACGAACCCATCCTGACGGTGTGCATCAAAATAAGCTTCCAGCGTCGGCATTTCCTCCTTGCAGGGCGGGCACCAGGTAGCCCAGGCATTGTACAGGATTACCTGGCCAGAAAAATCAGAAAGCGCCACCGCCTGGCCCTGCAGATCGGTCAAATGGACTTCCGGGGCTGCGAAATTCACCTCCACCGGGATAGCAGACAGAGACTGGGTTTGAACCTGCTGCACTGCCTTCGGCAGGGAGAAAAACGCGGCGAGAGCCACCAGTACCAGGCCGAGACCGATCACCAGGAAAAATATCGATTGCGTGCTGCGAGTTTTACGAATTCTGGGCATACTATTTTCCCAGGGTGCGAATCAATTCAGCGAGCATCTGCTGTTCGGGAACGGCACCCACCACACGTCCGGCAGCATTGATCACCGTATCGGGCACTCCGCTGATTCCATACTGTTGAGATAATTCCTGGAATTCCATGGCCTCCACGCCTTCGGCGAGCACCATTTTAGGGTTTTCCATGGCCATCTGGTAGGCGAGCAGCACGGCTCGCGGACAGTACGGTCAGGTAGGGGTGACGAAGACTTCGAGATGCAGCGGTGTGGTGAGTGTTTTGAGGTAGGCTCGGGTTTGCGGGTTGAGACCAGAATCGCGCCCAGAAACGAGCAAAATGCTCTGAATGAGGGTGGTAAATTCGTGGCCCGAGGGAATGCCGAGATAGCGGATGCCGTAATCGGTGAGCTGGTCGCCTTCCCGCGCGGTGATGACAATGGCCGGGGCTTTCCCCTCCACCTGGTAATGCCGGGCGAGATCGGGTTCCTGCTCCAGGTCATGAATGGAAAGGGAAAGCTGCCCGGATAGCGGGATGAGTTCTTCCAACAGTTGTTGGATTTCATTGCAGTACTCACAGCGCGCCTGGGAACCAAAAAACAAGAGCTCGACCGGGTGTTTGAGCTGTTTGAACACGTCACGAATTTGTTTGACAATCTCATCGGGTAGCATTTTTTCCATAAAATCTCCTCGGGGTGGATGGTTGACGCCCTCACGGGGCGTTCACAGGGGCAATTATCAGGTACAGCCGGCTCCACCGCTTTCGGTGTAGCCGCAGATGGGGCATTCCAGATCGAGCAGGCCATTGTAGTCGATGATGCCCTGCGCGCAGCGTGGGCAGGTTGAGCCGCGTCGCAGGGGAAGTCCTGGGCGGGGTGGAGCGTTCTCGAAGCGGGCGGGCAGCGAGGCGTGCAGGCGGGGTGGAATTTCTTGCATGGAGGTGGAAGCTGTGCGGTCAGGGCTTGCGGGGCAGGATGGCATCCAGCTTGAGGGTCGAAAAAAGACGGTCCCGTACGGCACCGGGGACGGTGGTATCCTGGGCGTTCGCCTGATAGAGATAAATGGTTTTGCTGAGGGTATCGACTACGATGCGGCAGTTTTCACAGCCGGAGAGATGGCGTTCAATTTCCTGGCACAATTCGAGATTGATTTCGCCTTCGACGTAGTCGCCAATGGAGGCAAGCAGGCGCTGGCAGGCAGAGTGGTCATGCGGGTGGGCAGGCTGGGACATGGCGATTACTCCAAAAGCAGACGTTCACTAAAATAAGCGGACAGGGATTCGCGCAGAGCCAGTCGGGCGCGCAGCAGGCGGGTTTTGACGGCAGTTTCGGTCAGGTTAAGGATTTCGCCAGTTTGCTTGATGGCGAGGCCCTCGATATCGCGCAGGATGAAGACCACTCGCAGTTTTTCGGGAAGTTTTTGGATGGCGCGGTCGAGCTGGGCTTTGGCTTCGGTGGTGACAAATTCCTTTTCTGGCAGGCAACACCAGTCGGTGAATTGGGCGGGCAACGGCAAGTTATCTTCGCTCTCAGCAGGCTCTTCGTCCAGTGACTGCTCGGGCCGCTTGCGACGCAGCAGCATGAGAGCTTCGTTGGCGGCGATGCGATACAGCCAGGTGGAGAGACTGGAGCGGCCTTCGAAGCCCTGAATGTTTTGGAAAGCCTTGAGGAAGGTGGTTTGCAGCACGTCTTCAGCATCCTGTTCGTGGGCCAGCATTTTCAGCGCCAGCCGATAAATGGGAGTGTAGTAGGTTTCGACCATGCGGGCGAATTCTACGCGGTCACCATTGCGCAGCGCGCTGATGGAGAAATTGTGGGCGTCTTCATCTATCATTTTAGATGCAATCATCCTGGAAAAGGTTACAAACATCCTGAAGTATACCTGAAGTACCCTGATATCCGTCGTGTTGAAGGCGGGAGGATGTCATAAATTTTGGGATTAATGTCGAATTTTTCAGGATATTTGCCACTATGTATACCTTCGTGGAGAGATTTATTATCTAGACAAATGCTGGCAGAGTTGATTCGTTTTCCGCTTTTTAAAGATTTAAGCAGCGCCGATCTGAAGATCATTGCGCCGCTGTTCCACGCGCGCAACTTCCCGCAAGGGGCCGTCGTGATCGAACAGGGCGAAAAAGCCGACTGCCTGTATCTGCTGACGCAGGGCGAAGTGGTAATTCGCTACAAGCCGTATGACGGCGAGGCGATCAATCTGAACCGCCTGCGGCCCGGCAGTATATTCGGCTGGTCGGCGGTGTTGGGCAACCCGGTTTATAGCTCTTCGGTCATTTGCAGTACGGCCTGCGAGGTACTGATGGTCTGCGGAACAGATCTGCGCGATTTGACGGAACTGCACCCCCAAACCGGCCACCTGATCCTTGACCGGCTGGCTCGGTCAGTTTCCTCCCGCTGGATGGATGCACAATCCCAGGTCAAATCGATGATTAAAAATGGAATTAAAAGTAACGCTTCCCCCTTAAAAGTAGGAGATAATCTTATGACAGCGACCATGGTTCATCCGCAAGAAGAACAACTGCGCACTTTGCTGGATCGTTTGAGCGCGTATATCGAGCAATTCCACGGCGGGTCGGTGGATTTCGTCTCGTTTGACGGAGAAACACTCAAGGTACGCCTGGGCGGAGCCTGCCTGGGATGCCCGCTTTCGCCGGCCACCTTGCACGGATGGGTGGAAGGCACGGTGCGGCAATTTTTCCCGGAGATTCATGTGGAGGCGGCCTGACAAATCCCGTGAGCAGGCCGTGGAGATCGAAATGAAACCAGGCCCCGGGCATTCACTGCCCGGGGCCTGGTTATTTAGTCGTAGAGAAGAACCTGCCTGGTTGCGATCTGGCTAGGATTGCGGTGCCTTGTCTTGCAGCAATGCGAGCAGTTTTTCCTGGATGACCGCGTTACAGGCCAGTGCTTCAGAGTGGGTGTGTCCAATACGCCCATCCCAGCTGCCAAAATATCCTCCCGCCTCGCGCAAAATGACCGGAAAAGGGGCACAATCCCAGATGGACATGATTGGGTCGAGCATGGCTTCGGCGCGCCCGGTGGCAACACACAGGTAACCGTAGGCATCGCTCCAGCCGCGTGCCGCATAGGCAACAGCACTCAGGCGCTCCCAGGCGGCGCGGCGGCCGTATTTTTCCATGTCGCGCAGGCTGGTGAAACAGACGAAGGCCCGCTCAAAATTTTCAACCTGCGAGACGCGCGCACGACGGCCGTTCCACCAGGCGCCCAGGCCGTCAGCGGCGCATAGCATCTCATCGGTGCCGGGATAATAGGCGGCGCCGACACGAATGACGCCTTCAATTTCAAGGCCAATCAACACAGCGTAGAGCGGCACTCCGCGCAGGAAGGATTTTGTGCCATCGATCGGGTCGATGATCCAGCGATGGGAAGCCCCATCAGCAGCGGATTCGCCGAATTCTTCACCGAGGATGGCGTGAAAGGGGAATTTTTTCTCAATCTCGGCGCGGATAAATTGTTCGGCGGCGCGATCGGCGGCGGTAACGGGGGTGTCATCCGCCTTATAATCGGGACGCACCCCGGCGTTGAAGTAGCCGAGGGTAATCTTTCCGGCGCGGTAAGCCAAATCAGTGGCAAAATCGAGGCTGGGTTGCAGGTTCATACAGGTTGATTTTCATTCCTCGGGTGCGCGTTTAGCGCCATCAGGTTGTACCCACTTCGACAGTTTCCTGGCACTGCGGGAAGTTCAGGCAGCCGTAATAGCGCTCGCCCTTTTTGGGGCCGTCCTTGTAAAACCGCAGCACCATCGTAATGCCGCACTTTGGGCAGATGGGCGAAAAATCAGTGTGGTGGAGCGCATTTTCGCCGCGCACCTTCTTCATCGCCTCGGCAAAATCTGCGGCCAGGGTCGGCACGTCATACGTCGGCCGAACGATGACGTAGACCAGCGGCAAAGCTGCCGCGGCACACAGGTTATCCAGGAACCCTTCCGCCTGGCGATGGTCAGCCTGACGCGGATAATCCAGTTGGACTGCCAGCGCAGGTTTGAGGGTATCGCAACGCAGCAGCAGGAAATCAATGTGCTTGCGCTGCAACTTATTGGCATACAAGATATTCTCGTTGGGACGGGTGGTGAAAAACAGTTCCTGCAGAGAAACCTTGGGGCAGATATGCAATCGTCCCCTGACCATTTCTTGCAGCACACGAAAAAAAGCGCCCTCGGCCGACGAGAGAAAATCCTGGCGCAAACGGTAGGGATAGGCGGAAGAATCGTCCATAGCTTAAGTATACCGGGAGAGCAGCTTTTCGAGGAGTTTTTGTTCCGTCTGTTCCGAATCAATTTCGCCATCCAGCCAGGCGGCGCGCAGCTGCCCGAGAATTTCCTGGTAAGCGCGCCCCGGCGGCAGCCCACGCGATTTCAGGGCGGCGCCGTCGGTTTTTGGGTGGATGTTCTGCCAGCGCGTGACATAGGCCTCAAGCGCTGATTCGCCGCTGGTCAGATATA
The DNA here is from genome assembly GCA_903875215.1 of uncultured Anaerolineae bacterium. Lineage (GTDB taxonomy): Bacteria > Chloroflexota > Anaerolineae > Anaerolineales > Villigracilaceae > UBA5195. Next base: position 562,837 of record CAIQVH010000016.1, on the reverse strand, counting down.
CCGCGAACAAAGCCAGGTTCGGCACGCTCTCGAGCCGCGCCACCCATTTCGAGGCGGGTGCCCCACCCAGGGCGGGTAAATCACGCTTCAGTGCGGAGGCCGCCAAAATGGCGCGATACAGGCTGACAGACCAGCGCAGGCGGGCGTACAACTGCTCCAGCGTCACCGCTGGCAGATCGAGCAGCCAGAGCAGGTAGCCGAGCGTCTCGTTTATCGGCAGGCCCGCGGCTGGCGGGGTCAATTTCCAGCCGGGCGGAGGGGGCTGCTGCAAGCCCATTTCAAGCCGCACGTGGAGGGCCGCATTCCAGGGCAATTCTGCCGAAATGGCGTTCAACAATCCCAGGCTGGCCAGTCGCGCCAACATAGCCGCCGAGCGGGATTCGGCCAGAATCAGATCAAGTTCGTGACGGACACGCTCCTGGGAGAGCCGCGCCAGCAGCGGGCGGGCTTCATCCATCAACTGTAAGGTGCGCGGTTCTATGGAAAATCCGTAGCGCTGTTCGTAACGCACGGCGCGCAGCATGCGCGTTGGGTCATCGACAAAGGATAAGGAATGCAGAACGCGAATGCAGTGATTATGCAAATCGGGCAGGCCGCCATAATAATCGTGCAGTTCACCAAAATGACGGCCATCCAGGCGCAAGGCAAGCGTGTTAATGGTGAAATCGCGGCGGTGCAGGTCGAGCTTGATGCTGCCATGTTCAACCGTCGGCAGTGCCGTGGGGTGTTCGTAATATTCCTGGCGCGAGGAGATCAGGTCAAGGGATTCGGGAATTGGGAGTCGGACAACGGGTTGCGGGAGGCCGGGTTCCAATTCCCGATTCCCAAATACCGAGTTACCAAGAAGCCATTTTGCCGTCCCAAAGCGGCTGTGACTGGTCACCTTGCCGCCATGTTTTTCAGCCAGCGCGTGCGCCAGGGCAATGGCATCACCCTCGACGACGATGTCAAAATCGAGGCTGGGGTGCTCAAGCAGCAGGTCGCGCACAAAACCTCCAACGATGTAAACCGGCATATGCTGGCTGGCAGCCTGCTCGGCCACCGCGCGGATCAGCGCCAGGCGCTCGGGCGGCAAGCCTCGTTCCAGTTTGCGGACCGCATCGCGAGCCTGCGCAGAGGCCGCCCGCGGGCGTGGGGCAAGGGTCTTGAGCAAATCAGTGCGGGTAATGATGCCGATGATTTTTTGTGTGTCCGGGTCGATTACCGGGATCTGGCCCCAGCCGCTCTCAATCATCAGCGCCTGCACCTGCTGGAGTGTGGCAGAGGGAGGTACGGCCACTTCGCCAGCCTCCATCAGGCTGGAAGCAGGCAGGTTGAGATGGTGATTGATGGCGCGGTCGACGGCCCGGCGGGTGAGCAGACCTATGAGCCGGCCATCGCGGGTAACGGGAAAACCTTCATAGCCATAGCGCGTCATCCACTTAGCGGCTTCCTCGACAGGCGTATCAGCTGCCAGGGTATGCGGGCGGCGCGACATGACCTGGGCTACGACGAGCGGTGCGCGGACATGGGCTGGAAGCAGATCGAGCAACCTGGCGCGGATGGATTCTAGTTCGCCGGACTCCTTCTTGATCAAGGCCGCAGCGGCCCGGTCGTGGCCTCCCCCATTGAAGTGGGCAGCAATCGCGGCCACGTCGATGCCATCGGTGGTGGAACGCGCCACCAGCCGCACGCCTTCATCGGTCTGGACGAGTACGAACAAGGCATCGGGATCGAGCAGGTCGCGGAGTTTATGCGCGAGGGTGGAGATTTCTTCCGTCAGGCCGGGGGCTATGCCGCAGGAGAGCACGATGCGATGCCCATTAATTTCATGAGTCTCGACAGCAGATACCAGCCGATCATAGATTTCGCGCTGGTCATGGGTCAGCGGCGGGTTTAGAAACCGTGCGGCAACCCGCAAATCGGCGCCCTGATCCAGCAACCAGGCCGCAGCGCGCACATCGCGTGCAGTGGTGCGGGAATAAGTCAACGAGCCAGTATCTTCGTAAATTCCCAGCAGAAAGAGCGTAGCCTGCAAGGAGGTCGGCGTTTCCTGAGACGTCTGCACAGCCTCGACAAACCAGGTCGTGGTGGCGCCCAACTCAAAACAGGTCACATCCCAATCATCCGGGCAGTTCTTGCGGCGCGGGTGGTGATCAAAAACGCGGATCTGCGTCCGCGCGCTCATCCCCTTAAGGGTAATCAGGGACTGAGTATCCACGAGCGTAACCTGCTCAACCGTGCCGGGAGGCAAATCACGCGGGTCGAAAAAGCTAAAATCTGCGCCATAGAGAGTCAGGAACGAGCGCACATTGCGGTTCATGCGGCGGGGAAGCACCGCCAGTGTCGAGTCGTTCAACAGCGCAGCCGCGGCCAGGGCAGCCAATGCGTCAAAATCAGCCTGCTCGTGCGTCAAAATAAGATGCATAATGAAATTATAGTGCATTGTGCCCAAAAAGAGGACTGCACCCAAAAAGCCTTCAACTCCCGGATGCCCTACTTTAACCGCCGACTTTTGCGACGTGCCGATATGGCAATCTCGGAGCATTTTCCATGGAAACCGTTTTTTTGGGTATAATTCGTGCATGCTGACCAAACATCCGTCCCCGTCCCCTGAAACTCAAACCTCCTGGTCTGGATAGGTTCGTTTTGAAATTGCCAAAGCGGCTCCCAGACCCAGGGAGCCGCTTTTTATTGACCCGGCGGCCAGGGTGCGAAGCAATTCTACAGGTAATTTATGGACCTCCGCGAACTCACCGAACAAATGCATGCTTTTGTCCGCTCGAAAGGCTGGTACGAACCCGCAAGCAAGCGTCCGCAAACACCGCGCAACCTGGCCATTTCACTCTCACTGGAAGCCGCTGAAATCCTGGAGCACTTCCAGTGGCGCGACGAAGTCAAAGATAAGGATGAACTGGCCTCCGAACTGGCGGATGTCACGCTTTACCTTTTGCAATTGGCTTCCATCAGCGGCATCGACCTGGAGCAAGCCGTGCTGAACAAGCTCAGGGTTAACGCCAACCGCGAATGGGACAAAGATTTAATAGACGGCGAAAGTCAAAAATCAACCAGCGGATGACTTTTGACCGAAAAAGGAAATTTCACATGAATGTTACCGTTTTCGGCGGTTCCCAGCCGCAACCAGATACTCCCGCCTATGCGGAAGCTTACACTCTCGGCAGTTTGCTCGCCGAGGCAGGCCACGCCGTCCTGACCGGCGGCTACATCGGCACCATGGAAGCTGTCAGCCGGGGAGCTGCCGAAGCAGGCGGGCACGTAATCGGCGTGACCTGCACCGATATTGAGAATTGGCGCAAAGTCAGTGCCAATGCCTGGGTACGGGAAGAACGGCGCTTCCAAACGTTGCAAGAAAGGCTGAGTGCCCTGATCACCGGCTGTGATGCGGCCCTGGCCCTGCCCGGCGGCCCCGGCACGCTGACAGAAATTGCCCTGATGTGGAATTTGATGATCGTGGAAGCCCTGCCCCGTAGGCCGCTGATCCTGATCGGGGCTGGCTGGCAGTCCGTCCTCGATCAGGTTTTCTCCCAACTGGGACAGTACACGCCCCAACACCAACGTGAACTGATACAATTTGCCCCGGATATTCATACTGCTGTCACGTTTTTGGACAATTAGCGAGGCGAGCACCGTCAGTCAAACAGCGTTTCATCGAAACTGGTCTCTGTTCGCGACGCATCGCCTCTCTCGGATCTCATCTCTCATTCTCTTTTCTCTGGAGTCAAAATGTCTGAAGATCAACTTACCCCCCGTTCTGAGAATTTCTCCGACTGGTACAACGAACTCGTCCTGAAAGCAGAGCTGGCTGATTACTCGCCCGTGCGCGGCTGCATGGTTGTGCGCCCCTATGGTTGGACGCTCTGGGAAAATATCCAGCAGGCGCTGGACAGGCGCTTTAAGGACACCGGGCACGTCAACGCGGCCTTCCCCCTCTTTATCCCCATGTCCTTCCTGGAAAAAGAGAAGGAACACGTCGCCGGGTTCGCACCTGAGCTGGCCGTGGTCACCCACGGCGGTGGAGAAAAGCTGGAAGAACCCCTGGTCGTGCGCCCCACCTCCGAGACCGTCATCGGCTATATGTACAGCAAATGGATCAAATCCTGGCGCGACCTGCCCGTATTGATCAACCAATGGGGCAATGTCGTCCGCTGGGAGCTGCGCACCAAGCTCTTCCTGCGCACCGCCGAATTCTACTGGCAGGAAGGTCACACCGCCCACGCCACAGAGCAAGAAGCACGGGAGGAGACCCTGCGCATGCTGGGCGTCTATGCTGATTTCGCCATCAACGAAGCCGCCATCCCCGTCGTACAGGGCATCAAATCTGAGACTGAAAAATTCGCCGGAGCCGTCATGTCCACCACCATCGAAGCGATGATGGGCGATACCAAGGCCCTGCAAAGCGGCACCTCACATTACCTCGGCCAAAACTTTGCCAAGGCGTTTGACATCCAGTATGTCGACCAAAACAACACCCAACAATTCTGCCATACCACCTCATGGGGCCTCTCGACCCGCATGATCGGCGCCATCATCATGACCCACGGCGACGACAAGGGCCTGATCTTACCTCCCCGCCTGGCCCCCATCCAGGTTGTCATCGTGCCCATTTACAAAAACGCGGACGAAAAATCTGTCGTCATGGCCGTCACTGACCGGGTTTTCCAGGAACTGAAAACCGCCGGAATTCGCCTGAAGGTTGATGATCGCGAGGAAGTCACACCCGGCTTCAAGTACAACGACTGGGAAATGCGCGGCGTCCCCCTGCGCATGGAAATTGGCCCCAAAGATGTCGAAAAAAACAGCGTCGCACTGGCGAGGCGCGACCGCCCCGGCAAGGAAGGCAAAACCTTTGTCTCGCAGGAAAAACTCGCCGCCACCGTGGCCGAAATGCTGACCACCATCCAGGCAGCCCTGTTGGAACGCGCAACCGCCTTCCGCGATGCCAATATCCACACGCCCAAAGATTACGAGGACCTCAAACAAATTGTCCAGAATGGCTGGGCTTTCTCCTATTGGTGCGAGAGCAAAGCCTGCGAAGCCAAAGTCAAAGAAGATACCAAAGCGTCCACACGCTGCATCCCCCTGGCCGGACAGCCCGAACAGGCCGGCAATTGCATCGTCTGCGGCGCACCTGCCAAACGCAAAGTCTATTTCGCCAAATCGTATTAACCCCATCCCAGCCTCCCCCAAATTCAACCGAATCTGGGGGAGGAGAAAAACATGCCCGCCATCGACATCGCTCGTCTGAAGACCCAGGCCGCTGTGCTGGTCGAAAAATTCGACCAGCCTGCGGTTTTTATCGTTGAGTTGGAGAAAATCCTCGACCTGTATGCCGATCGGACCCTGCGCACCACCATCGCTGCCCCCGCCTCCGTGCTGCCCGCCTACCGCGCCCCGCAAGCCGTCCTCCGTCAAATCGAAATGGAACTCAACCCGCTGGCAGCCTCCTTCCCCGAGCAAACCCTGGCCCTGACCGCCGCACTCTGGCAAGCTGGCTACATTGAAACCCGCCTGCTAGCCGCCGCCCTGCTTGGAAAAACACATCCCGAAACCCCCGGGCTGGTCGAGCGCATCAACAACTGGGTCGGTCACAGCCGCGACAAACGGGTGCGCACCGCTCTGCTCAACCTGAGCCTGATAAGGCTGCGGCGAGAAAACCCCAACCACTTCCTGGAACTGATCAACACCTGGCTGAATCCCGCCAAACCAAAACTATGGGAATACGCCATTTACGCCCTGATCCCGCTCCTGGAAGACCCCGCCTACGATAATTTGCCACCCATCTACAGCCTGCTCACCCCAATCATACAGAACGCCCCCTCCAGCCTGCAAAACGAACTGGTTGAGATGATCAGCGCCCTGTACCGGGCCTCGCCCATCGAAACGACCTATTTCCTGCGTCAATCAATCGCCGGTTCCACCTCCCCGCAAACAGCGGTCGTCATTCGACGCATGATACCCGCCCTGCCCGCCCCGCTGCAACCAGCCGTATTGGAAATGGTGCGACAAAAAACCTCGCCTTGATTATGGTATAATTCACTCCCGTGACTGGTCCGGCCGGCGGTTTCGGCTGCCCGCCTGGAGACCCGCACCATCCTGTAGGAAAGGAGAAGCAACGTCATGCCTCTGCAAAAAGAAAAGAAAACACAGGTCATCGCCAGCTTCCAACGCAGCGAAACCGACACCGGCTCGACCGATGTGCAAATCGCTTTGCTCACCAGCCGCATCCAGCAACTGACAGAGCACTTACGCGCCAACAAGCACGATGAGTCCTGCCGCCGTGGCCTGCTCAGCATGGTTGGTCAGCGCCGCCGCATGTTGACCTACCTGCGCAAGACTGATTACCAGCGTTACCTGGCCATCACCGAGCGCCTGAACCTGCGTCACAAGTAAGCCAATCTGTAGGGGCGTCCCGCGGGGACGCCCCTATCCGAATCGCCCGCAGTCAGGAATTGAAACATGCCGGCAATGGCAATTGCCCACATGCCTCAGTCCCTGACCAGGCGGAAAAGTCATTGTGCGGGAACATCTCCCGCTACAGAATACAGGAGACAATAAATGAAACCAGAAGTAAAACGCTACTCGACCACCGTCGGGACGCGTACCATTTCCTTTGAAACCGGCAAGCTGGCCCATCAGGCCGGCGGCGCGGTCACCGTCGGGATCGATGAAGCCATCATCTTCGCCGCCGCCACCATGGGCGGCGTGCGCGAAGGCATTGACTTCTTCCCACTCTCCGTCGAATACGAAGAACGCCTTTACGCCGGCGGGAAAATCCCCGGCTCGTTCTTTCGCCGCGAAGGACGCCCCAGCACAGAAGCCATCCTGACCGCCCGCCTGACCGACCGCCCACTGCGCCCGCTCTTCGCGCACGGCATGCGCAACGAAGTCCAGGTCATGATGTTCTCGCTGTCCTCCGATGGCATCAACCCGCTAGACATCCTGGCCATCAACGCCGCATCTGCCGCAATCATGATCTCCGACATCCCCTGGGGCGGCCCCGTTGGCGCCGTACGGGTTGGCCGAGTCAACGGCCAGTTCGTCCTCAACCCCACCTTCGCCGAAATGGCCCAATCAGACCTCGACCTGCGCCTGGCCGGCACCCGCGACGCCATCCTGATGGTGGAATGTGGCGCCGATGAAATCCCCGAAGACGTCATGGTCGCCGCACTGGAACTCGGGCACCGATCCATCCAGCCGATCATTGACCTGCAACTCAAAATGGCCGCCGAAGCTGGAAAACCAAAACGCGCTGCCACCTTCGCCAACGCCACCGATGACCTGAACAAACTCGTCCTCGACCGTGTCAGCGGCCCGATGAACGAACTGCTCGACAAACCACTCGCCAAAGCCGAATTTTACAGCGGCATGGATGCCATCCTGACCGATCTCATCACTGCACTTTGCACCGACGACCCGGAATCTCCCGCGCCTAAAGATGTTAAAGCCGCCTTCAGCGAAGCCGAAGGCGCCATTGTACGCGAACGCATCCTCGGCCTGGGCAAACGCCCCGATGGCCGCACCCCAACCGAAATCCGCCCAATCTGGTGTGAAGTCAACCTCTCACCGCGCGCGCACGGCTCCGGCCTGTTCACCCGCGGCGAAACCCAGGTGCTGACCCTGGCCACGCTCGGCACACTCGGCGAAGCCCAGGAACTGGACAATCTCTCCCCCATCGACACCAAGCGCTATTTACACCACTACAACTTCCCACCCTTCTCCACCGGCGAAGTCAAACCCCTGCGCGGACAATCCCGCCGCGAGGTAGGCCACGGCGCCCTGGCAGAACGCGCCCTCGAACCGGTCATCCCGGCCGAAGAAAGCTTCCCCTACACCCTGCGGCTCGTCTCCGAAGTGCTGGCATCCAACGGCTCCTCTTCCATGGCCTCCGTCTGTGGCTCGACCCTGGCCCTGATGGATGCCGGCGTGCCGATCAAGGCACCTGTCGCCGGCGTGGCAATGGGCCTGGTGACCGATGAAACCGGCCGCTACAAAATCCTGACCGACATCCAGGGCACCGAAGACCACCTCGGCGACATGGATTTCAAGGTGGCCGGCACCACCAAGGGCATCACCGCCCTGCAAATGGACATCAAAATCAGCGGTCTGAGCACCAAAATGATGACCGAAGCACTCGACCAGGCCCACACCGCCCGGCTCTCCATCCTGGAGAAAATGCTCGCAGTTCTGCCTGCACCGCGCCTCGAACTGAAACCACACGCCCCGCGCATCATCACCGTCAAAATCCCGGTGGATAAAATCGGCGCACTGATCGGCCCGGGCGGCAAAAACATCCGCGCCTTGCAGGAAGAAACCGGCGTCAAGATTGACGTGCAGGAAGACGGCACCGTGTACATCGCCAGCACCGACGGTATCGGCGGCGAAGCAGCCCGTGCGCGCGTCGAAGCGCTCGGCGAAAGCGCTGAAATTGGGCGCATCTACACCGGCAAAGTCGTGCGCGTCGAAGCGTTTGGCGCCTTCGTGCAGATCCTGCCCGGCGTCGATGGCCTCGTTCACATTTCCCAGCTCGATTCTGAGCGGGTCAACAAAGTCGAAGACATCTGCGGCATCGGCGACGAGCTGACCGTCATGGTGACCGATATTGACCCGGCTGGCAAAATCCGCCTTTCGCGCCAGGCCGTGCTCGAAGGCTGGACTGCCGAAGAAGCCCGCGAGAAAGACAAACCGCGCGGCGGCGGTGGCCGGCCCAGCGGCGGAGACCGCGGTGGAGACCGAGGCGGAAATCGGGGCGGCAACCGCGGCGGGTTCGATCGCCGCAGGTAAATCTCCCAAAAATCACAGGGGCGGCCAGATCGGCCGCCCCTCTTCATTCCAACCTTCTGGCATGTACCTTCACCTGATTGACACCTACAAAAAATACCCGCGCCAATACTGGCTGATGTTCTGGGGATTGCTGCTCAGCGCCAGCGGCGCCAGCATGATCTGGCCCTACCTGATGATCTACGTCAGCAACAAACTGACCCTGCCCCTCACCCAGGTCGCCACGCTCATGACCATCAACGCCGCCTGCAACGTCCTGGCCTCCTTCCTGGCCGGTTCCATCGCCGACAGGCTAGGCCGCAAGGGCGTCATGCTCATCAGCCTGTTTGCAGACGCCCTGCTCTTCGGCCTGCTCGCTCAGGCTCAAACCTACCTGGCTTTTGCCATCCTGATGGCCCTGCGCGGCCTGGCCAACCCGCTCTACCGCGTAGGAGCCGATGCCATGCTGGCAGACCTGATTCCGCCAGAAGACCGTACCGAAGCCTACTCACTGATTCGCATGATTAACAACGCTGGCATCGCCATTGGCCCCCTGGCTGGCGGCGCGCTGGCCGCGCGCTCCTACAGCCTGGCCTTCTACGCCGCCGCAGCCGGCATGACTCTCTACGCCCTGCTGTTAACCTTTTTTGCCCGCGAAACCCTCGTCCGCCGCGCCACCCCAGCCGAAAAACCCGCCCCCGAACGCTTCGGCGGTTACGACAAAGTCCTGCGCGACCTGCGCTTCACGCCCGCCATCGCCCTGCTCATGTTTGGCTGGGTCACCGCCTCGCTCATGTGGATACTGATGCCCAAATACGCCTACGATCATTACAGCATCGCCGAAAACGTCTACAGCCCCATCCCCACCACCAACGCGCTCATGGTCGTCTTCCTGCAATTGTGGATCACCCAATTCACCCGCCGCCACAAACCACTCAGCATGATGACCTTTGGTATGACACTCTACGCCATCGCCAACGGCCTGGTCGCGCTCAGCACCAACCTGTGGGGATTTTGGATCAGCATGGTCGTCATGAGCTTCGGCGAACTGGTCATTGTCCCCACCTCCAGCACCTTCACCGCCAACCTGGCCCCCGCCGAAATGCGCGGCCGCTACATGAGCATCTACGGGCTGACATGGGCCTTCGGGCAGGGCGTCGGCCCGGTGCTGGGCGGGCTGCTCAACGACAACTTCGGCCCACAAGCCATCTGGTGGGGCGGCATGACCATGGGACTGCTCAGCGCCGCCGGTTTGCTCCTGCTGACCTGGCAAGCCGCCAAAACCCCGGGCGCACCCCACAACCCCGCCCCTCAGCCCTGATCTACCTCTCGCAAACACCGCCTGTGCTGGTCAACCCTGGCTGGCGAGAAAATCACTATACCCGCCCAAATGCCGCTCCAACCGGCCCCGTTCAATCGTCAGAATGCGCTCCACCGTCCGGTCGAGAAAATAGCGGTCGTGCGAAATCACCAGCACCGTGCCGACAAAATCAGCCAGGACGTTTTCCAGCACTTCCGCCGAAGCAATATCCAGGTTATTGGTTGGCTCATCGAGCAAGAGAAAATTCGCCCCTGAAAGCACCAACAGCGCAAGTTGCAGGCGGCTGCGCTCCCCGCCCGATAAATCGCCCACCCGCTGCTGGGATTGTTGATAAGTGAACAAGTAGCGCAGCAAAAAAGCCACCGCCCGTGATTCGCTCATGTTTCCAGCCAGGCGCACCGTATCGAGCACCGTTTTCTCAAAATCGAGCGTCTCGTGCTCCTGGGCATAATACCCCACCCGCACACTCGGCCCGAGCACAATCTCTCCAGCCTCGGGCTTTTCCTGTCCCAAAATCAGGCGAAACAGAACCGATTTGCCCGAGCCATTCGGCCCAACAACGCCGACGCGCTCCCCGTGCCAGAGAATTTCATCCACGCCATTCAAAATGATGCGCGGCCCGAAGGTTTTCACCACTCCGCGCAATTCCAGCACCTTGTTGGAGCCGCGCCAGCCGTTCAGCTCCAGGCCCATGCGGCGGCGCTCCAGATCCGGGCGGTTAAGGCGATCCACCTTCTCGAGACGGGTTTGCATGGCGCGCACGCGGCTGGCAAACTTGTCACTCAGCTGCACCCAGACCTGGTAGCGTTTGAGCGCCATTTCCATGCGCGTGATGGCGCGCTGTTGAATCTGGTACAACTCTTCCTGGCGCGCCAGGCGCAGTTCTTTATCCAAAATATAATCGGTATAGGTGCCCGGGAAGGTGACCAGCTCGCCAGCTTCGATTTCGGCAATATGAGTGACGACCGCATCCAGCAGGTAACGGTCATGCGAAATGATAACCACCGCGCCAGGGTACTCTTGAATCAGCCGCTCCAGGTAAGATTTGCCGGGTAGATCGAGGTGGTTATCGGGTTCATCAAGCATCAGCACGGCGGGATGCAGCAGGATCAGGCGCGCCAGCATGACCAGCTTTTTCTGTCCGCCAGAGAGTTGCGCCAGTTTTTTTTGCAAATCGGATTCCGGCAGGCCGAGTCCCAGCAACAGGTCGCGCACCCGCTGCGGGTAAGAATCTCCACCCAGGGCGGCATATTCTTCCAGCAACTTTTCCTGCACTGCCAGCGCCTTTTCCAGCGCCGAGGAGTTACCAAAAACCCGCGGATCGCCCAGGCGTTCTTCCACAGCATGCAAACCCAGTTGGATGTCGGCGTAGCGCGGGTTACCCGCCAGGGCAGAATCGAATGCCGTTTGAGTGAGATCCAGTTCCGGGTGCTGGGGCAGGTAGCCGACGGTGACACCCTTCGCGCGGGTGAGGGTTCCCCCCGGCTCCGGCGCATATTCCCCCATGATGAGCTTGAACAACGAGGATTTTCCAGCCCCATTTGGCCCAATCAGGCCGATGCGCTGATCGTGTTGGATTTCCCAGTTCAGACCGCGGAAAATGGTTTTGGCGCCCAAGACGAGGCTGGCGTTGGAAACAGAAATTGAAATCATGGAATATCCTTGCGAAACAAAAGCGCCGCAGGGGTCTCCTGCGGCGCAAAAATTCTAAGCGAACGGTCAAGCTTTTGAGGCGGCAGGCGCAATACGAGAAGGAAATCTGGCGTCGAAGCCGTTCCGGAGAAGTGAAACGAGCGAGCGGGCGAGGCGGAAAACAATCAACATGGCGCAATTATACCAATTTTTCTTCCAGGCGGGCTTTGACGGTCGGCCATTCGGTATCGAGAATGCTGAAATAGACAGAATGACGGTAGGTGCCATCTGCCAGGATCATGTGATTTCGCAGAACCCCCTCCCGCACAGCGCCCAGCCGCTCAATGGCGCGCTGTGAACGCTCGTTGCGCAGATCGGTTTTGAGCTGCACCCGGATGCAGCCGAGCGTCTCAAAGGCATGCCGCAGCAGCAGGAATTTCGTCTCGGTATTGACCGGTGTGCGCTGGAACTGCGCCCCGTACCACGTCCCGCCAATCTCCAGCCCGCGATGATCCGGGCGAATTTCCATATAACGGGTTGCCCCGGCCACCTTTCCACTGGCAGCGTGGATGACGACAAAAGGCTGATCGGCCCCGGCAACTTTTCTCGTTAACATCTCTTGAACCCAGGACAGCATTTTCTGCTCGGTTGTCACCTCCCCGTACAGCATATACCGCCAAATGAGCGGATCCTGCCCGGCGAGGGTCAGCCCAGGCACGTGCGCCTCGCTCAATGGCTCCAGACGAACATATTTCCCTGTGAGAATCACGGGGTCAACCCACATTTAATCACCTCCCGGAAAAAGTTGCGCAATTTTCGCAACACGATAATCGAAGATGTTCTGCAAGCGGCGCGCGACCCAGACTCTATTTATTAGGTCACCGAGCGGGCCATAACCGATCGAATAATTAACCCGATCCGTCATCTGGACGCCGCCAGACGCCACCCGAAAGCTGTGTTCGTGATACCAGAATTGGTACGGCCCGAGGCGCTGTTCATCCACGAAATATTCATTCTCCCGCATATGAGCGATTTCCGTTACCCACAGCCAGGGCAGCCCCCGAATAAACTCAACCCGATATTCGATCAACTGGCCGGGAAACATGCGCGCCAGTGGGTCGGTCAGGATGTGGAAGTTCATCTCGGGCGGAGTGAGCGTATTCAGGTTATGTGGATCTGAGAAAAAGTCCCACACCTGCTCCAGCGAGGCTGGGATTATCTGTTGGCGGAAAAGCGTATGGAGCACGGTCAGAGCCTTGAAAAAGAGGGAAATCACGCCGGGTCGGCGTCAGCGCGGGTGGGCAGATAGGGCATGGCTGGGCCGCCGGTCAGGCCCAACTCATCAGATAGCGCAGCGCGCATGGCGGTGCGGTCATCCCAGGGGTATTCCGTTTGTCCGAAGCACATGGACTGTTCGTGCCCCTTGCCGCATGCGATGACCAGGTCGCCGGGCCGGGCCAATTGCAGAGCTAGCTGGATCGCCTCGCCGCGGTCTCGGACGCGATGGAAGGTACGCCCCTCCTGCCCGCCCCGAGATTGCGCACCAGCCGCCATCTCGGCCAGGATTCCATCCAGCGACTCGGTGCGCGGGTCTTCGGCGGTTAGAATGGACAGATTGGCCAGTTCCGTGGCAGTTTCTGCCATCATGCGGCGTTTTTCGCGGTCGCGCAAACCGGCAGAGCCAAAGACGGCGATCACCCGGCCAGTGGTCATTTGCCGGGCAGTTTGCAGGGCCACTTTGAGAGCGTTTGGAGTGTGAGCAAAATCCACGATTGCAGTGAATGGCTGGCCGAGGTCAATGATTTCCATGCGGCCTGGAATGCCCGGGAGGTTGGCGATGCCCCGGGCAGCGATCGCTGGATCAATATCCAGGCCCGCCACCGCTGCAGTGAAAGCCGCCAGGCAATTGGAGACGTTATAGGCCCCAACCAGGTGACTGCGTACCGGTACACTGAAATCCTTTCCGCGGATATCAAATGTCAGGCCTTGCGGGGAATAGCGAATTTGATCGGCATAAAAATCGGCTTGCGGGGTCAAGCCGTAGCAAACCTGGGCAGTCTGGGTGATGTCGCGCAAATAGTCGTAAGATTTGGGATCATCCAGATTGAGCACCCCCAGGCGCGGGTTGCCCTGGGGTTTTTCCACAGTAACGGCCAACAGCTCAAACAAGCGGCCCTTGGAGGCGCGATAATTTTCAAACGTGCCATGTTCATCGAAATGCTCATGCGTAATATTGGTGACCACGGCCAGGTCGTACTGGGCCGCATCCACGCGGTACTGAGACAGGCCATGTGATGTCGTTTCCAGGATGACGTGCGTCAGCCCGGCGGCCAGCATGCGGGCCAGGTAACGCTGCACGTCATGGGCGTCGGGCGTGGTAACGTGAAAACCGGTATCGAGCACTTCGTCGCCGATGACAGCGTTTACAGTAGAAATCATTCCCGTTTTCAGTCCCGCCGCCAGCATGATCTGGTAGAGCAGGTTACAGGTGGTGGTTTTTCCATCCGTGCCGGTGACGCCAATCACGGTTAGTTTTTTGGCGGGATGGCCATAAAATGCCGCCGCGAGATGGGTGACAGCCCGCCGTGAATCATCCACCCGGATGTAGGGAACTTCCAGGCTGGATATTTCCTGCTGTCCGACCACTGCCAGCGCTCCCCGGCGGATGGCATCGGGGATAAAGGCATGCCCGTCGCTGGATGCGCCCACGCGAGCGATGAAAATGAATCCGGGAGAAACCTGCCGGTTGTCTATAGCCAGGCCAGAGACAGGCAGGTCAGGCAGGGCGGAGGCCACATAGGGCAGGGGAAAATCCAAAAACAGGTCTTTTAAGGAGGTCATGAAGTCAATTTTACCCAAAAAAAATGCAGGCCGGATAAGAAATCCGACCTGCATTGAGAAAAGCCGAGCGGGTTAGCGCAGGTTGGAGCGCAGACCTTCGAGCTTGCCAGCGACGGAGCCATCCAGAACTTTGTCACCGACTTTGATCACCAACCCACCCAGGATGGTTGGGTCAACGCGGAAGGCGACGGCGGCGGCGCCGGATTTGGCCAGAACGTCCTTTTTAACCGATTCTTGTTCGGCCGGGGTAAGCGGCAGGGCGCTGGTGACTTCGGCAGACGCGCCGGAGACCGAGGCGGCTTCCATCACGACGACCTTGCCGGCTTTCACGCCGGAGAAGAATTCGTCGAGCAGGGCGTGCTGGCGTTTTTCGTCAAGCGATTCGCCGACCAGTTTCTGCGTGGCCGAAATGGCGAGGGCCGCCACCTGTCCACGCAGATCACCGAGAATGCGGCCACGTTCTTCTTCCACTTCGGCCAGTTTCTTTTCGGCGGCTTTGGCGGCTGTGGCGTCAGCGGCGGCCTTGATGTCACGGGCAGCAGATTCCGCGCGCTCGGTCGATTCGCGCACGACGGCGCTGGCCTTGGCCTGAGCTTCAGCGATGATTTTTTCCGCTTCTTTTTCCGCGCTGGCGCGGGCTTCAGCGGCGACACGGGCGTCTTCCAGGCCCTGAGCGATGGTTTCGCGGCGTTTTTCAAGCATGCCGAGAATGGGTCCGACAATCCACTTGGCCACCACTACATAGGCGATGATCAGGTTGACGATTTGGACAAGTAAAAATCCGGGGTTAATACCCAATGCTTCCAAGGTATCCTCCTTGTCTTCTTAGAAGACGAACAGGATCAGGAGCGCGACAACCAGACAGTAAATGGCGACGGCTTCGGCGAAGGCAATGCCAAGAATCATGTTGGTCTGAATGGTACCGGTGGCATCGGGGTTGCGCCCCATCGCCTGAACAGCGCCGCTGGCGACGATACCAATGCCAGCACCCGCACCAATTGCGCCAATCATTGCCAGACCAGCGCCGATCAATTTTGCAGCAGCAGCTTCCATTGTAGAGATCCTCCGTGTGACTAGTTTTCGGGCGGGGTTTCCGCCACTTGGAATGGTTTTTACCCGGGCAAGGACTCGCCCGAAGACTTACGCGTGGGCTTCTTCGTGATGTTCGCCGCCATGTCCCTGGGTGGCCTGGGCCATGAAGGTGGTGGCCAGCAGGCCAAAGACAAAGGCCTGGATGGCGCCAACGAAGAATTCAAGCAGATAGAATATGGACTGCGCGAACACCGGGACAAGCGACCCGATGACGAACAGCAGCACCGAACCGGCGAAAATATTGCCGAAAAGACGGAAGGCAAACGAGAGCACTTTCGAAAATTCGGAGACAATTTCGAGCAGGCCGACGCCAAAATCAATGACGCCAAAGATAGGCTTGGTGAAGACGGTTTTGACGTTCCAGAACTTGGAAAAATATGCCGCGCCCTGCGACTTGATCCCGTAATACTGAATCATCACCACTACGACGATCGCAATCGCCAGGGTGAAGTTCAAGTCTGACGAGACGACGCGCACATAGGGAATGAGCGCATGCCCGCCTTCCCCTTCAGCCTTGACGATGCCGAGGAAGGGGCCAATCTGCTGGGTGGCAAATTCGCCATGCTCGGAAGTGTGGATCAGGCCGACGGTTTCAATACCGGGGATCATTTCCATCCAGTTGGCAACCAACACAAGCAACATAATGGTGGCAAACCATGGGAAGATGGTCTTGGCCCATTTTCCAGCGGTGCCTTCTGTCATGCCATATATCATTTCGATCAGGGCTTCGACCGCGCCAGAAATGCCGCCCAAGATTTGTTTGCCGCTGGCCACCGCCCGGCTGACGCCAAAAGCGATGCCAAAAACAATCAGATCGACAAAGAACAGGGCGATCAGGGTGTTCGTAATCGGGAAGCCACCCAGGTGGAAAACTTCTTCGGCGGGCAGCAACACTTCCGGCATGATCACCGGTATCTTGGCGACGTAAAAAAGGTATACGCCGACCAGAAACGCCGCAAGGACAACCCAGCGGCCCCAGACACGTTGTTTGGGAGTCTCAGTCACGATTCGCTTCCTCCTTCAAGATTATCGTCAGGTTTTTTTGCAAGGACAGGTTTCATTCGGCTGGTGGCAGTGGTGACTACTTTGTACATGACGTACAGTGTGACCGGCATGCTCCCAACCATGAACAAGATGGTAAAGAGAGGCTTGGTTTCAAAAACCCGATCCAGCCACAGCCCGGCGATGAGTGCGCCAAAGATTATCACCAGAGTCAGGCAACCTACCTGACTGGCCACCGCCGCAAGCGCCAAATTGAAGGTATATTGCTGGCGGTCTTTGTTTGTGTTTTCGGGGTTACTCATGGCTGTGGATTATATCACAAGGGGTTTTTGTCAGTAAAGTGAAGGTGCCAGTCCCTCCCTGGACATCCTTGGGAGGATGTTCAGGGAGGGTGCGAGTCACTAGAAGAACAGGCTCAGCGCGGCTTTCGTGGAGAGGCTGAACCAGGGCCCGAACACGGTGCCTGCCAGGACGATGCCCACCGTCAGCACGACCAGCGCAATCAGCTGGGGCCGTGTGACCGGGATGGGGAGAGCTTCCTCGTTTTCGCCTTCCAACCGGTAGAGATAGACGTATTTCATCACCGTCAGGTAGTAGTAGACACCGACAACTGAGTTGATCACGCCGACCACCACCAGCCAGATCCAGCCTGCCTGGATTGCGGCGGCGAAGACCAGCACCTTGGCGATAAAACCGCCGAAGGGCGGCATGCCGGCCAGGGAGAGGAAGGCGACCAGCATGACCAACGCCAGAGAGGGGGCGCGGCGGCTCATACCATCGAAAGCCCGAATTTCATCGGTGCCGGTGACGCGCCCGAAGGCCGCGATGACGCCGAAGGCGGCCAGGTTGGTCAGGATGTAGGCGATGAGGTAGTAGACGATGCCTTCCAGGCCAAGTTGATTGGCGGCGACGACACCTACCAGCGCGTACCCGGCATGGGCAATGGAGCTGTAAGCCAGCAGTCGTTTCAGGTTTTTCTGTGTCAGGGCAACGAGGTTGCCAAGGGTCATCGAGAGGGCGGCCAGGATGGCAAGGATCAGCTGCCAGTTGCCATGCACCTGCGGGAATGCGGTGATGAACAGGCGGATGAGTACCGCCATGCCTGCCGCTTTGGATGCCGTGGAGAGCAGCCCGGCGACGGAGGTCGGGGCGCCTTCGTAGGTATCGGGAGCCCAGAAGTGAAACGGGACGAGGGAAACCTTGAAGCCGAGGCCGACGATCAGTAGGAACAGCACGCCCACCGAGATAGGGTTGAGCGTGGTGAAGTAGCTGCGCATGGTCTCGAGATGCGTGGTACCCGAGAAGCCGTAAACCAGCGAGAGACCGTAGAGGAAGATCGCCGAGGTGGCTGCGCCAAAGAGCATGTATTTGAAGCCCGCTTCGGTCGATTTGTTATCGTCAAGCATGAAACCGGCCAGGACGTACATCGGGATGGAGGTGGTCTCAATGGCGAGGTAGAGCATGACCAGGTCGCTGGCGGCGGCCATCAGGTTCATGCCAATGGTGGCGGCGAGCAGCAGCAGGTAGGCTTCAGCCCGATTGCCGAGGCGTTCCGCATCCATAAAGAACAGGGCGGTAATGGCCGAGGCGAACAGGAAGGCCATTTTGAAGGCAAAGGCCAGCCAGTCAAAGCGCACCATGCCGCCCCAGGCAAATGTGGGGTCGGATGGGCGGCCAATCAGCAGGCTGAGAATCAGGGCTGCGGCGAGGCCGCCGGCAGTGAGCCAGCCCAGGTTTGTGCGGCGGCTTTCATCCTTCCAGAACGGGTCGAGGATCAGGATGAGAATCGCAACAATCAGGATGAGAATTTCAGGCAATATTGCCAGGAAATTGAGGCTCATTTATGCACCTCCCAGGATGCGGAGGATATTCTCCACGCCCGTCGAAACCATGGGGGTCATCACCCACGGGGCAACCCCGATGACTACCATCAGAGTGCAAAGGGTAATGATGGCGATCTTGTCGAGTGCGGTGATCGGGCTGATGTGGTGCTCAAACTGTTGGGGAAGTTCGCCAAAGAAGGCGCGGCGGACGACGAGCAACACATAGGCCGCAGTGATGACGATCGAGATGGAGGCCAGAATGGCAGCCCAGCCTTTGATCTGCCAGACGCCCATAAAGATCGGGAATTCAGCGATAAAGCCGGAGAAACCGGGCATGCCCATCGAGACCAGGCTGCCGATGATGAAGGCAATTGCCACCCAGGGCAACGGCTTGACCATGCCGCCCAATTCGGGGATCTGGCGGGTGTGGGCGCGGTCGTAAACCATGCCGACAGAGGCGAAGAAGAGGGCCGTCATGATGCCGTGCGAGAACATCTGCACGCCAGCGCCAAGCATCCCTTCGCGAGTCAGAGTGGAAAAACCGAGGGCCACGAGGCCCATGTGCGAGACCGAGGAGAAACCAATGACATACTTCATATCGGTCTGAATCATAGCGATGAAAGCGCCGTAAACGACGTTGACCATCGCCAGGCTGAAGATCAGCCAGCCCCACTGCTTCGCGCCCTCGGGCAGGAGCATGATCCCAACCCGGAGAGCGGCGAAGGCGCCGAGCTTCATCAATACACCGGCATGGAACATTGAAACAGCAGTCGGTGCGGCGACGTGGCCATCGGGTGACCAGTTGTGGAAGGGGAAGATACCGCCCAGGATGGCAAAGCCCATGAAAGTGGGCAGGAACCATAAGCCCTGGAAAGCGGCCGAGAACCCTGCTTTTTCGAGCAACAGCATATCGAAGGTGTAGACGCCCGTCATCTGGCCGTTGACAAAGTACATGGCCAGCGCGCCGATCAGCGAGAAGACCGAGCCGATGAACAGGTAGAGCGTCAGCTTCATGGCGGCGTATTCGCGGGTGACCTTCCAGCCCCAAATGGCGATGAGAAGGTACATCGGGAAGACGGCGATTTCGTAAAAGAAGAACAGCATGAACAGGTCAAGCGAGACGAAGACGCCAAAAACGCCACCAGCCAGCAGGAACAGGAAGGCGAAGAATTCGCGCGGGCGATCGTCGATGCCCCAGGAGATCAGCACGCCGGTGAACATGACGATGCCGGTCAGCAGAACGAGCGGGGCGCTCATGCCATCCACGCCGAAATGAAGCGAGATGCCCAAGGCCGGGAGCCAGTCATATTTTTCGATGAACTGGTATTCCAGCGAAGGGTGGATATAGACCTGGTAGTACATCCAGCCGGAGAGGGCCAGGTCAAAAACAGCCGCCGCCAGCGCCGTGACGCGGATTTCGTTCTTGGCGGTTGGTTTCATGGCCAGCATGATGACCGCGACGACCAGCGGGGCGAAAACGATTAAGCTCAGGATCGGAAATTGCATTGTTGCACCTCGCTCTACGAGAACAGCATGACCATGGCTTTGTTAATCACGTCCAGCAGCCACATCGGCCAGATGCCAAGGATGAGGATCAGGATCATGAGCGGAGCCATGACCAGGATCTCGCGGGTGTTGATTTCGGTCAACTTGTGCTCGCCATGAGCCCAGTGTTCATTCAGCGGGCCGTGCAAGACCTTGCGGATCCCTTTGAGAATGTACGCGCCAGTGAACAGCAGACCCAGCATGCTGATGGCGGTGTAGACGGTCAGAATGGGGAAGGAACCCCGCACAACCAGGAACTCGGAGATGAAGCCGTTCAGGCCGGGTAAACCGAGCGAGGCCATGCTGGTGAAGATCAGGATGCCGCCGTAAACGGGCACCAGTGGGAACAGGCCGCCAAACTCTTCCAGGTTGCGGGTGTGCGTCCGTTCGTAGATGACGCCGACCAGGAAGAACATCCCCGCCGCCGAGAGACCGTGATTGAACATTTGCAGCACTGCGCCATTCAGGGCAATCGTTGCATCCGGGGTGCCCATCGCTTTGGCAGCGGCGGCAATGCCGAGCAGGACGAAGCCCATGTGGTTAACGGAGGAGTAGGCCACCAGTCGTTTGAAGTCGGTCTGACCATAGGAGGCAAAGGCCCCAAAGACAATCGCCATCGTCGCCAGGAAGGCCAGCCAGCCGGCATATTGCTGGGCTTCAGCCGGGTAGAAGGGCAATACCAGCCGCAGGAAGCCGTAGGCGCCGAGCTTGAGCAGGACGCCGGCCAGGATCATCGAACCGGCGGTGGGGGCTTCGGTATGCGCGTCGGGAAGCCAGGTGTGGAAGGGCCAGACCGGCACTTTCAGCGCGAAGGCCACTGTAAAGGCCCAGAAGGCGACCGTTTTAACGGTGCTCGCAGGCAGTCCGGCAATGTCCTGGGTGTAGGTCGACCAGTGAGCTGTGATGTACTGTAAGTCGTAATTCTGGAAGAGTACCCCCAGCATCTGAATCGCCAGCAGCAGGCCAAGCGACCCGGCCATGGTGTAGACCATGAATTTGAGCGATGCGTAGTTGCGGGCGGAGACTTTCATGCCGCCCCACAGTTCGCGCTCGCCCTTGGGGCTGCCCCACTGGTTGATGAGGAAGTACATCGGGACGAGGCCGATTTCCCAGAAGACGAAGAAAATCAACAGGTCCATCGCCAGGAAAACGCCCAGCATGCCCGATTCCAGGAACAGGAACAGCATCATGTAGGCTTTGACCTTATCGGTGATGCCGAAGGAGGCCAGCAGCGCGATAGGCGTCAAAAGGGTGGTGAGCAGTACCATGGAAAGCGACAGGCCATCAATACCAACATGGAAGGTGGAATAGATGGCTGCGTACCAGGTGTATTGCTCCTCGAACTGGTAGCCGGCCTTGCCAGCGTCAAACATCGTCCACAGCCAGATGGTCAGGCCAAGCGGGACAAGGCTGGCAAGCAGCGCTGTCCAGCGGATGGCTTTCGACTGGTCGGCGGGCAGGAACCAGATGATCAGCGCGGCAACGACCGGGAAGAACAAGATTGTCGTAAGCAGGTGAGTGCTAATGAAGTCCATTGTCCACTCCCCTTTAGAAGGCGAACAGATAGAGCGCGGCGCCGATGGCAATCAGGACGGCAACTGCGCCAATCAGGTAGGTCTGGATGCGCCCGGTCTGCACCTTGCTCAGCGCGCGCCCGGCGGGCTGGAAGGTCCAGTAGGCACCCAGTTTGTCGCCGATCAATTCATTGATGATCGGTTTGTCGAAGTAATTGCGGAAGACGTGCCCAATGAACAGGGCCAGGCGCGCCACCGAGTGCAAAATTCCGTCAATCGCGCCGCGATCCATGGCCGGGGTGAAGACTTCCGCGATCCATGTGGCAGGTTTGATGACGAAGAAGGCATAGAATTCGTCGAAATACCACTTGTTTTTCAGCACCGGGTAAAGCGGGCCAAGCGGTTTCTGGAGCGGATCCGAATCACCAGCCTTGACATCTTTGTAGACCAGCCAACCGAGCAGCAGACCGCCCAGGGCCACCACCAGTGAAATCGTCAGCGGGATAAAACTGAACTGGAGGGTTTCGGGCCGCTCGAGCAACGTACCGCCAACAAATTCGTGGAACCAGTTCGGAAGCAAACCACCCAACGCCGGGAAGTGTTCCGGGATCCCGACCCAGCCGAAGCCGACAGCAAAAACCGAGAGCACCACCAGCGGCAGCGTCATCGTCCAGGGTGTTTCGTGCGCATGTTCCGCTTCCTTGGTGCGCGGCTGTCCAAAGAAAGTCAGCGTGATCTGGCGCATGGTGTAGAAGGCCGTCATCAGCGCGGCGATTGAGAGAGTGGCGAGAATAGCCCAATGGCCATGCCCAAAGGCGTCAGCCAGGATTTCATCCTTCGACCAAAACCCAGCCGTGACGAGCGGGAAGCCGGAGAGGGCGAATCCGCCGATCAGGAAAGTCCAGAAGGTGACCGGCATCTTGTCTTTCAAGCCGCCCATGTTCCACATATCCTGCGGGTCGACGTGATGGTCGCCAGTGTGCATAACACCGTGCTCCATGCCGTGGATGACCGAACCGGAACCGAGGAAGAGCAGTGCCTTGAAGAAGGCGTGGGTGACGAGGTGGAAAGCCGCCGCGACATACGCGCCCATCCCCAGCGCGGCGATCATGAAGCCGAGCTGCGAGATGGTTGAATAGGCCAGCACCTTTTTGATGTCGTTCTGGGCTACGGCGATGGTCGCTGCGAAGATGGCGGTGAAGGTGCCGATGAAGGCGATGATGCTCATCGTCGTCGTCAGGCCGTGACCGGTCCAGTCGGCGGTGAAGAGCGGGAAGATGCGGATGACCATATAGACACCCGCTGAAACCATCGTCGCCGCATGGATCATGGCGCTGACGGGGGTCGGGCCTTCCATCGCGTCCGGCAGCCAGATGTGCAGCGGCCACTGCGCCGATTTACCGACCGTGCCGATAAAGAGCAGCAGGCCGATCAACCCGGCAGCAGAAAGGCCAAAGATCGGGGTGGCCGTCGTCGCCAGGACGTGCAGGATTTCTTCGTTATAGAAGATGGCGCGATAGTTGAGCGTACCCGTGGCCGAATAGAGCATCGCCAAACCGAGCAGCATAAAGACATCGCCGACGCGGGTGGTCATAAAAGCTTTGACAGCTGCATTGCGGGCCGAGGGTTTGCCATACCAGAAGCCAATCAGCAAGTACGAGCAGAGACCCATGATTTCCCAACCGACGAACAACGTCAGCAGGTTGTCCGAGACAACCAGGGTGTACATGCCAAAGGCAAACAGGCCGATGAAGGCAAAGAAACGGCTATACATCGGTTCAATCGAGAGGACGGTGTGCTTGTGACCGTGTCCGTCGGTCACGGTGGCGCCATGCGGCGGCAGGCCAGGATGATCGTGATCGCCCGCCGGCTGGCCATAGTTGTGATAGCCCACGCTGTACAGGAAAATCATCAAAACCGTCCATCCCACGAAGAAGATCGTCACCGCTGAAAGCGGATCGATCTGCACGCCAATGGAAAGGAACGTGGCGCCTGTCGGAAGCCAGGGAATGGACGAAGCAAATATTTCCTTGCCAAATTCCGGGGTGGAAAGCGCCCGGAAAAATACAACCATGCTGCCCAGCCAGGAAAGTCCTGCCGCGCCCACCGCCACACTATGGCTGAGTGCCTTGTACTTGTTGGTGAACAGCACGATCAGGAAAAATGCCAGCAGGGGTGGCAGGGGGAGAAGCCAGATAATGGTTTCAGTCGCCATAAAGTGTCTCCTACCACTTCATCAAATCGAGTTCGTTGGCGACAACCGTGTTGCGGCGGCGGTAAACAGAGATGACCAGGGAGAGACCCACGGCCACTTCTGAAGCAGCCACCGCAAAAACGATGATCGCAAACACCTGGCCGGCCATCTGGGCGAGATCGCCATAACGCCAAAAAGCCACCAGGTTGATATTGACAGCGTTCAGCATCAATTCGACGCCCAGCAGGATAGCGATGGCATTCTTGCGCGCCAAAACGCCATACAAGCCGATTGCGAACAGCATGGCTGAAAGATAAAGATACCAGGAAAGCGGAATCATTCTGCGGCCTCCTATTTCTTGTTCATCGCGACGTAGACCGCGCCGATCATGGCCGCCAGCAGCAAGACCGAAGCCACTTCAAACGGCAGCACATAAGCGGCTGGAGATATCAGCGCGTCACCCAGCATCTGGAGCGAGTTCTCCGGCAGGGGCGCGGCGATTCGATCCAGCGAGAATACAAAACCGCGCACAATAAAGGCGATCCCCACCAATGCCAGCGCGCTGACGCCCAGCGCCACCGGCCAGTTTTCATTCGTCTGAGGGACTTTATCCAACAGATCACGGCGGGTCAACATCACGGCGAAGATGAACATAATCGCAATTGCGCCGATGTAGACGACCACCTGCACCACCGCCAAAAACCCGGCCTCGAGCAGGACATAAAGAATTGCCACGCCAAAAAGGGTGGCAATCAGCCACAGTGCCGCGTGGATCAGGTTGCGCACCGTCACCACCAGCAAGGCTGAAACCAGGATGAGCGCTGCGCTCAGGATAAAAATGACTTGTGAAGCATCCATACGTTGCTCCCTGTCCGATTAATGTTGCGCCACAGGTTGAGGCGCTTCCACGGCCACGCGCTGCTTGCGAGCATTGCTGCGCAGGATTTCAAGAGTGACCCAGCCTACCAGCACATTCGCCAGGAACATGGCCAGCGTATACAGCCAGGGTGCCATGTTCATGAACAAGGCATGGACAATTGCCGTCACCATCAGTAAGACAAACGCCAATGGCGTGAGGAATTTCCAGTTGAAGGCCAGCATGTGATCAATGCGGATGCGCGGTACAGTGTACTTAATCCACATAATCACCCAATAGAAGAACATGCCCTTCGCCAGCACATTGAAAATCCCCACCAGGGCATATTTCTCGCCCCACGGCAGCGGCCATTGCCAGCCGCCAAAGAACATCACGCCGATAAAAGCGCCGAAGGTGAAGGCGTGCAACAGCTCGCCCGCATAAAACAGACCGAACTTCATCCCCGAATATTCGATATGAAAACCGGAAACGATCTCACTTTCACCTTCATTCAAATCAAACGGCGAGCGCCCTAATTCTGCAATCGCGGCAATCAGGAACAACAGCGCGCCCAGCGGTGAAAGCACCACAAACCAGACGTTGCTCTGCGCCAGGGTGATACCCTTCAGGCTCATCGTCCCCGAAAGTACCGTCGGAATGAGCAGCGCCACCACCATAGGGATTTCATATGAAACCATATTTGCCACCATGCGATACGCGCCCAACAAAGCATATTTGTTGTTCGACGACCACCCCGCCATGATGATGGACAGCGTCCCGATCGCGCCGGCCGCCACCAAATACAGCAGGCCAACGTTCAAATCCACGCCGACGATTGTGGAGGCCAGTGGCAACACCGCCCACAGGAAAATAACCGACGCCAGAGAAAGGATCGGCGCCAGGTTGAAAACCAGCTTGTCGGCGCCCACCGGCGTAGTATCTTCCTTAATAATCAGCTTGATGATATCGGGGAACGGCTGAAACAGCCCCCACGGGCCAACCCGGTTCGGACCGAGACGTCCCTGAAAGCGGGCAACCACCTTGCGTTCCACCCACACCAGCATGATATCCAGCAGCATCGCGCCCATGATCAGCGCAATGATGCCCAACAGGTCAACAATGACAACAGCCAGCTCGCCAGAAAGGCCCCAGCCGGTCAACGTCAGCATCAACCATTCAAAAATTACCTTGATCGGATCTACCCAAAATTCCATAGAGCACTCCTCTATAACAAATAAAAGGCTGACAGGAAACTTCCTCTCAGCCTTTCAATGTTGAATTGGGACTCACACCCATTCCAACATCCCTTTGCGCCAGGTGAAAGCCAGGCCTGCCAAAAGGATGAGAATAAATATGATGCCCTCCACCGCCACAAAAGCCGGCATTACCACCGGATTCTGCGCGTTCAGGGCCATCGCCCAGGGAAAAAGAAAGACAGTTTCCACATCAAAAACCAGGAAAACGAGGGCAAAGACATAATACTGTGCCTTAAACTGCACCCAGCTCTCCCCCACCGTCTCGATGCCGCACTCGTACGTACTTTGCTTGATTGGATTCGGCTTCTTGGGCGCAATCAACGCCGAGAAAAGGATCGGCGCGATGGGAATTACAACCCCGACCAGCAGAAACAGGCCGACATACATCCAGGGATTCTGCATAGAAACTCCTTCGCGATTGGGGATTTTGTCACAAACACTCCAAACATTTTATCATAGCGATTTTCAAGGATAAACTCACCCTTGTAATTAATCGGGGTGATATTTGTCACTTATTTGACTGGCTTAGTCGACTATGTGAATAAATTCACAAGTTTTCATAAGACCTGTGCTTGACTTCCAACTGTGATCATTTCCCGCTTCGTATCCGCACCCACAACCATTTAAACCCCACTTCGAGAAAAGGGAAACCCAGCACCGAGCTGAGAACGGCTCCCACCAACCCCAGCCAGCGCGCCAGCCCGGCTTTCAAACCGAACAAGGTCACCGCTTCGATCTCAATCAACTGCGCCGAA
Source organism: uncultured Anaerolineae bacterium (assembly GCA_903875215.1). Lineage (GTDB taxonomy): Bacteria > Chloroflexota > Anaerolineae > Anaerolineales > Villigracilaceae > UBA5195. Next base: position 536,249 of record CAIQVH010000016.1, on the reverse strand, counting down.
AGCGCCTGGCGCGAATCTGCGCCGCCCGCCCTGGGGATAAAGCGCAAATAGAACCAGACAGTGCCCTTGTAATGCCCCACTTCAGCCGGGCGGATGCTCCAGTAAAACGTCAGCTTTTGGCCGGGGAGCAGGGTTTCGCTGACGGTTTCAGCCGGTTGAACTTCCATTCCGGCCAGGTCGAGCCGCGCTTCGGCCATGACATTGTGGGTGTTGTAAATGTTCGGGATTTGGAGTATTTCTCCCTGGATCTGGCTGCCCTGGAATTCGGCAGTTGGGGTCAGATTGCCGCGCACGTCAATTTCGAGCGTCAGGCGCACCACGTCGGCATCGCCGGCGCGCAGGGTGGGCGGGTATTCCAGGGTCAGCATACGCTCTTCAGTCACGGCTGGGCGCAGCGACAGGTGGATTGCCGCGGTCGGCTGAGCCACGAGGGTGGCAGGCGGCGCCGGGCGCGGGTTCTGGCTGCCCAACCCGCAGGCCAGTTGGGCAGCCAGAAGCGCAAAAAAAAGCGTCCACAACGGGAATAGTCGACGGGGAGTAGCACCCACCCGCCGGAATAATGTCCGGGCAACGGGAGGAAGGCTGCCGGGCGACGCGTCAGCGCTCAACTTCTTCCACTTCTGTATACCAGCGCAGGCGCGTTCCAACCCGATCGCGAGCCATCCAGAACAGGTTTTTTTTCATGGCGGCCAGGGCTTTGCGAATTTCTTCAATGCGGCGCAGGACGGTGTTCCGCTCGGCTTCGGTGAGTTCGAGGCCGCCTGAGGTGAGCAGGTCTTCGAGGCGACTAAGGTTGATGCTGGTGGTTTTGAACAAACCCCAATCGCGGGCACACAGACGGCAGATGCGGTCGATGTTGATTTTTTCGTCGTCGCGGCTGAGTTCGTTATCGAGCAGAAGAGCCACCAGGTCGAGGGCATCTTTCTGGTTGAGTTCGATGATTTGGGTTTTGGAAAGCAGCAGTTCGGCAAGCGGGATGGTGACGGGATGCACCTGGAGGCGATCTTTGAGAGGCAGTCGGTGGCACATTTCAAAGTCGCCAACAAAGATATCAATGCGGCGGCCACAGGTTTTGTGGATGAAAATCTGGCGCTTTTCGCCGTTGAGCAGGTTAAAGTTACGGTCGCCAGCATAGCCCATGCTGTTGAAGAAGGCTTCCAGCTTGCGGCGTTCGGTTTTATGAGCAACGAAGTCGATATCGGCGTAGGTGCGCTGGAAGGTCTGGCGGCGCAGCGGGCTGTGATGGTGAACGGCCAGACCGCCAATAGCGCGCAGGTGGATGTTTTGGGCGCGGGCGGCTTCCACCAGGCGGTGCATTTCTTGGGCGATTTCGGGTTCAATCAGTTCCATAGGCCTCCAAACGATGAAACGGAGAAGAGTGCGTCGCACCAGGCTAAACAGGATGTGCCCCAGTGAAAGCTGCTCCTGTTTAACTGGGTTTTCCAGCAATAGGATGCGACGCACCCTCCCCCGGTGAGCTATTCGGCCGGGATTTCGGCGTGGACCTTATTCAGATCTATGCCGCTGCGTTTGCGATAGGCCTTGGAGCCCCAATAGATCGCGGCGGCCAGGCCGTACATGACGACCATATAGACCACTGAAGGGATGTTTTGCAGGCTGATGCCATAGAGCGGCGCGCCATTCAGCCAGGGGTCAAACAGCCATTCGACCAGAAGAAACGTCAGAAAGCTGCCAAAAATCACCCCGGCGACGGAGATGAGCGGGATACCGGCTATTTTGAACTTGGCGATGGGCGAGGCGTTGTACAGGTCGGGTTTGCGGTAGGGCAGTAGAATGGCAGCGACGGTTGTGCCAAGGTAGGTGACAGCGATGACGAGGGTGGAATCGAGGGTCAGCGAGCGGAAGTTGAAGATGTTCCAGGCAAACAAAGCGGCGACAAGGATGGAGGGAACGACCATCAACAACAGGGCGGTGAGCGGGGTGCCGGTGCGTTCGTCCACTTCGGCTACTTTTTCGGGCAGCAGGCGGTCGAAGGCGGCAGCAAAGATGACCCGGGTGGAGGACAGGAAGACAGTGCCGCTCCAGCCAAACCACCACAGGCTCATCAGCGCGATGACAACCAGTTGCAGCAGACGGTTACTGGTCAGGAAGGCGGCCAGCAGCGCCGGGTAGGGCCAGACTGGCAGGGCAGGCGCATCGGTGGTGTAGCCCCAGGTATAGTTCCAGAAGGCGCCATTGGCCTGCATGTAAAAATCCCAGCCGATGGTTTTGGCAATAGCCAGGAGAACGGCAATCCCCAACACGGTGGTGACGCCAAGCGCCCAGGCCATGCCGGCAAAATTGCGTTTGAAATCGGTCGCGCCGCGCACTTCGCCGTAGAGGGTGGCGCCCCAGTTGGGCCATAAGTTGAAGAAGACCAGGTAGGGCAGGGTCAGCATGATCAGGCCGAAGGAGCCCCCTGTCAGCGGAGTGGCGGCCCCGGCCGCTTGTCCAAGTGTCACGGTGGAGTCGTACACTCCCGGTTGGGCGCCGAACAAGGCAGTGGCATTCGCTTCCAGCCCGGCTTTGAAGGCTTCCGGTGTGCCGGTGAGCAGCAGGGCCAGGACAATCAACAGGCCCAACATGCCGCCGTAGAAACACCATTTCTGGATGCGGGCATAGGTTTTCATCCCCAATGTGATGTAGAGCGTGACAATGCTCAACATGATCAACGAGGTGACGAACAGGCCAAGGGAGCTTTGCCCAAACCATAGGGCGGCCTCTTTGGCACCGAGAATGCCCAGGATGGGGGTGATGACGATGTGGCGCAGCATATCGGCATATAACGGAACCCACAGCCAGAGAATAAACCACCAACCGGTGACTGCCAACACAAAGCCGACGCCCCCTCCCAGGATGCGGCTTTGCCAGACATAGTCACCCCCGGAGCGTGGCATGACGGCAATCAGTGAAGCGTAGACCACCACTTCAAACAGAATGAAAACCGCGCTGATGAGCAGCGCCGGAATCAGCCCCCCGCCAAAGTAATACATCTGGCTGAAGCTGTACAAGCCAAGCGTCACCAGGTTGATCGAGAAGAATGCGTAGACAAACGCATCGAACACCGACCAGGAACGCACCAGGCCTGTTGCCTTGCGAATGAACAAATCGGACATGAGAATTCTCCTTTGGGTTGTATGGTACGTTTGCACGGTAACAAGCTGGGGCCGCCGCGCAAACGTGGATTAACCTTGCGTCAACACATAACTTTCGAGCTTTTCCTTGCCAAGTTTGACCAGCGCACCTTGCAACACACCCTGTTCGTACAACGACCCGGGGTTCAAACACAGAGTCTTGCCAATGCGGCTCTGACCTCGACCTTCGTGAATGTGCCCATGCAAACCGAGCAGGGGCTGATATTTCTCAATCGCCGCGCGCACCGCCGTCGAACCAACCGGTTTTAGGGCGTTTCCGGCATACGTGGGACGCAGCTGATCATCCAACTCGGGCGCTTCATCCAGGTTGGATTTGTAAGGCGGAACATGAATATTAAACACTGCCGTCTTTGGATTCTTCAACACCGCAATCATCGCTTCGTAACGGCTGGCCAGATCGGGCTCGTCGGCTTCGCGGTAGGTGTTCCAGGGCGTGCGGTTGCTCCAGCCGGAGGAGATCATCTCGATGCGATCCGTCAGCGGGATGACAAGACCCTCCGCCAGTGTGATGACCTGCGACTGGCGAATCATTTCATCCACCTCGAACTGGTCATCGTTGCCCGGAGAAACGTACACGCGGATACCCGTCCCGGCCAGTTTGCGGGCGGCAATCTCCATCCACTGCTCGAAAACGCGCAGCACTTCCTGGAGAAAAAGGGTGTGGATTTTTTCGGGAGACTGGCTGAGTTCGTCCAACTCTTCAGGAGTCGTCCGGTAGGGATAATAGCCCCGGCTGCGGACACGCTTGACCATTTCCTGGTAAGCGTCCGCGCCCTGAAACTCAAATTGCTGTTGTAAAAGCGTCACATGGTACTTTTCCCCGCCCAGATGCACAAACGGCACAACCGCCTTGCCGGTCATATCGCCGCCCAGGATGAGCACCTCCGCACCGTAGAATTTCCCCGCGTTCAAGAACTTGTTCCAGCAAATATCAGAGCCATGAATATCGGTAGCAAAAAAGAGAGTGGTCACCTGGCATTCCTTTGTTGTTTACAGGATTAAAGCAAAACGGTCTGCTGACAACCAGGCACAGGCCGTTTGGAGGGGTGGTTTTTCCCAGGCGAATTCACGCCACAAGGGTATGGAGCTTTGCGGCGTGGGCAGCTGCATCTCAGTCGGCTGAAGATACTGGCGTCGCAAGACTCGCGGCCCCGGCCAAAAGGCCCAGGCCAGCAAGATCAACGAAGCCGCCAGGCAAATCAACGCCAGAAACAATCGCACGGGCTTTTTCATGCGCCCTATTATACACAGGGAAGGGCAATTGGACAGCCAGGGTGCGGATTTTTCAATAAAAAAGCCCGCCGAAGCGGGCCATTGATGGCTAGAGCAGGCTATGTCAGCCAGCAGGCATGCACGGGAAAACTGATTTCAATCTGTTCTCCCACCCGCGGCGGGGTGATGTTGCGCTCATTGAACAAATCTGCCGAGAAAAGCAGGCCGCCAACCTCCACCCGCAGGCGTACCACCGCGCCCAGGAACATGACCGTCTCCACCCGGCCTGAAAGCACGTTGCACCCCTCCAGCGCGCCCAGGCGAAACTCTTCCGGGCGAATCGCCAGGCGCGGGGCTTCACTCAGCTGGCGTGACTGGTGGTGTTCAAATTGCACCGTCTGCCCGGCCAGCAGACAGGTTTCGGCGGCCAGATCCAGCCCGGTAATGGGCAGCAGGTTGAGCTGACCGACGAATTGGGCGACAAACTGCGTCCGGGGGTAGTTGTAAATTTCAAAAGGCGTGCCAACCTGTTCCATACGGCCCTGGCTCATCACCACCACCCGGTCGGAGAGCGAGAGTGCTTCCTCCTGGTCGTGCGTAACATACACGGTGGTAATTCCCAAAGCCTGCTGGATGCGGCGAATTTCAAGGCGCAGTTCAACGCGAATCTTGGCGTCCAGCGCTGAAAGCGGCTCATCGAGCAGCAAAACGCGCGGCTGGATGGCCAGCGCCCGCGCCAGGGCCACCCGTTGCTGCTGGCCGCCCGAAAGCTGGTAGGGATATTTGTTCTGATGCTGTTCGAGATGGATCAGCCCAAGCATTTCATCCACGCGCGCCTTGATGACCGCTTCGTTTTCCTTGCGCACTTGCAGGCCAAAGCCAATGTTCTGTCCCACCGTCAGGTTGGGGAACAGCGCGTAGGACTGAAAGACCATGCCAACGTTGCGTTGGTTGGGCGCTTTGTACGTCACATCTTCGCTATCGAGCAAGATCGTTCCGCTGCTGGGCAGCTCAAAACCGGCGATCATGCGCAGGGTGGTGGTTTTTCCACAACCCGAAGGGCCAAGGAACGACACAAATTCCCCTTTTTCCACGTCCAGGTTAAACCTTTCAACCGCCGCAACCCCGCCGAAATATTTGGAAATGTCCGTGAGTGTTAGAAAAGCCATGCGTTCACCGTTTGATGTGAGGTCCAAAGCCGCTAAACTTTGGGAAAGCAATAACCGGGCCATCCGGCTTCAGGGTTAATGGGCGCCGGCCAGGCTGCTGCTGGCCTGTCCGCGGTTGAGGAACTGGAGCAGGCCCATAAATGCCCAGGTCAACATAAAGCTGATGATGGCCAGCGAGGAAGATTCGTAGGTTTTGTTCTGACCAATCAGCGACATATACGGGCCAAAGGCATTGATGCCCACCAGGAAGCTGGCGATGGTGAACTCACCAATCACGGTGGCCAGCGTCAGGAAGGCACCGCTCAGGATGGCGACGCGCAGATTGGGAAATATGATTTTAAACAGGATCGTGCCCCAGCCCGCGCCCAGGCTCTGGGCGGCTTCCGTCAGTGAGCGGACATCAATCGCCGCCAGGCCGGTATCCACTGCCCGGAACATATAGGGCAGCGCCAGGACGGTGTAGCCCGCCACCAGCAGGACATTCGTCCCGAAGCTGGTGTTGGTCAAAAAAAAGGGCGCGCCGCTGAAAACGCGAATAAAACCAAAGACCAGCACAATGGCTGGGATGACGAAAGGCAGCATCGAGATGAACTCGACGATCACGCGCAGTTTCGGCAACCGCAGACGGATCCAATAGGCCGTGGGCACCACCAGCAATAGACTGACCAGGATGGTGAAAAAGGCCATTTCGAGTGAGAAAATGAACGTCTTCCAGAAGGCCGGGTCTTTGAAGACACGCTCATAGGCCAGGAAGCTGAGCACTCCTTTCCTGGCGCGCAGCGAAAAATCAAAGGTGGCAACCAGGGGCAGCACAAAATAAAGCACGCCCACTGCCATCCAAAACCAGGAGGCACCCCGTTTGGAGCCGCGATCTTTGGCTTGCGAGCTGGCCGGGGGAAAAAAGAGATTGCGTAAATTGGGTAAAAAGCTCATGGCCGCAGCCACCTTTCGCTCCTGCGCCGCAAGAGATAATACAAGGTCATCATAGTGGCCATGATAATCACCATGCCAAAAGCCATTGCGTACCCCAAACCAACGTTGTGCAGGATATCGCCTTTGATTTGTGAACCGATTACGATCGTCACCAGGTTGATGAAACCGCCCGTCAACGAGAGCGCTGTGGCATAAGCGCCAAAGGCATTCCCAAACAACAGGATCATTGCGCCGAGGATGGAAGGCGTCAGGATGGGCAGCGCAACCCTGCGCCAGTACGTCCACGACGTGGCGCCCAGGTTTTCAGCGGCTTCGCGCCACTCGCGCCGCAACCCATCCAGCGCGGGGGTAATGATCAGCACCATCAGCGGAAACTGGAAGTACAGATAAGTCAACGACAGACCCCAAAAGGAGTACAGGCTAAAACCTTTGTCGTACAGATTCAGGCCAAATACCAGCTTGAGGATCAGCGTGACCATGCCGGTACGTCCCAACGTAGCGATGAAGGCAAACGCCAGCGGAACACCGGCAAAGTTGGAAGCCACGCCCGAAAACGTGGAAAGGGCTGTGCGCACCCAGGCGGGCAATCCACCCAGGGTGACGCCATAGGCCATGGCGAATCCAAGCAACCCGCCGCCCACGGCAGTGACCAGGCTGATGCGAATGGTAACCCAGTACGCATCTACAATCTCAGGCCGTGAAAGATCGGCGAAATTCTTCAGCGTGAAAGCTCCGCTGGCATCTTGAAAAGCGCCGATGAATAATGACAGGGATGGTAAAAAAATAAATAAGAACGCAAACAGGAAAAACGGGCCGACCCCCAGCCAGTGCCGCCAGGGCAGAGGAGCGGGACGCGCTTGAGGCGCGTCCCGCTTTTCGTTGACAGCAAAATTCTGCTTACTTGACATCAGCGCCGACGGCGGTCATCCAGTTGTCTGCGATGACTTTCTTGGCCGCGTTGATCTGGTCAATGCTCGGGAAGGCGACTGCGCCATCGAACTTGGGCAGCTTTCCAGCAGCTTCCTGGTTGACGGTGCCTTTTTCGACCATATCCTTGTAGCGGATCGGGTGGCAGTAGCCCTTCAGCCAGATGTTCTGACCTTCGTCGCTGTAGAGATATTCCATCCACAGCTTGGCGGCGTTCGGGTGCGGAGCATAGGCAGAAATGGCCTGGATGTAAATACCGGCGATCGTGCCGCTGGCCGGGTAGACCACTTCGATGTTCGGGTTGCCAGCCAGGGCATCCTTGTCGGCCAGCGCGCCATAGTCCCAGCGCATGATGACGGGGGTTTCGCCCTTGGCCACGGTGGCCTGCTTGGCGATGACCGGGACGAAGTTACCAGCGTCGTTAACTTTCTTGAAGAAATCGAGACCGGGCTGGACGTTATCGAGTGAGCCGCCGTTATACAGCGCCGCCGCGTAGACAGTCATCTGCGCCTGAGCCGAAGCGCGCGGATCACCAGCCAGAGCCACCTGGCCCTTGTAATCAGGCTTGAGCAGGTCAGCCCAATCCTGCGGGACAGCCGAGACCACGTCCTTGTTGACTTCGAAAGCCATCACGCCGTAATAGTCACCGTACCAGTAGCCATCGGCATCCTTGGAATCAGCGGGGATGGAGTCCCAGGTGGAGACTTTGTAGGGCTGGACGAGCTTTTCTTCAATGAGCTGCGGGCCAAAGCCGTAACCAACGTCGATGACATCGGGAGCCTGCGGGCCCTTGTTGTCTTTGTTGGCCTTGATGGCTTCAATTTCATCGCCCGAACCGGCATCGGGGTTGAGTTCATTCACCTTGATGCCATACTTGGCGTTGAAGCCGGTAATGGCTTCACCGTAGTTGCACCAGTCGTGCGGCAGGGCGATGACGGTCAGCTCGCCTTCCGCCTTGGCGGCAGAAACGAGGTCGCCCCCGCCACTGGCGGTTGAGCCGCCGCAGGCGGTCAACAACATGGAAGCGACAACCAGCAGGGACAAAGCAAGAAACAGTTTATTGATGCGCATTTCCTTCTCCTTGGATGGAATGAAAAAAAGAAATTTGGCGCGAAGGATTTCCAGCGCCAAACTGCGGGTCATGTGATGCCCAGGCCTCCAATGAATAAACCCTGCGAAGAAGATCCCGCGCGCAAATCTGCGCTGACGGTGGAATTGCTTCAACAGGGATTTTGATTGAGAAATTTAGCATGGTCATCTCAAAACCGTTATTAAGATTATACCCGTGAAAAGGCTTGCACGCTACAATCTGACCAGCAATCCAGAATTTTCCCAGCCCTAAGCGAAAATCTCCCTGCAATGTCCGCCAGCCAGGAAAAAGACCCCAACACTGAGACGCAGAATTTTGCTGTCTTCAATCCTGTGCGCCTGTGCATTCTGGCGGGAAAGAATTGCCAGGGTAGTTCCAACCTGGTTTGGTTCAGGGTTGGCATTGCTATAATCAGAGAATCGCCAAAATCCGATCCGCTTTTTCATGGTCTATTAATCCAAATTCCTTATAGTTATGAAAAATTTTCCAGGAGACGACATGAAAAAAGTTCGCGTTCCAAATCTCCCCAAGAAATACCATCCAGCCCTGGTGACCCTGCACTGGCTCGTGGCACTCTTGATTTTCACCAACATCTACCTGGCCGTCAGCTCCGAGGACGGGCCGGGGCAAATTGGCGGCATTCCGGTCATGAATATCCACATGCTCTTGGGAATGTTGATCCTGCTTCTGCTCATCGCGCGCCTGGTGGTACGCCTGACCACCAAGCATCCGGCCCAGGCCGATGCGGGCAATGCCTTTTTCAACAAAGTCGGGGCGGCCACCCACTGGCTGCTCTACCTGTTGAGCTTTGGCATGACGATTACCGGCTTGCTCCTGGCCGGTTCCACCCAGCGGCTGGCGCGCCTTTTCGGGCTGGCCACCACCTCCGGCAGCATTCAACCCAGCCTGGGCCTGAGCCTGGGCCAATTTCACGGGCTGATCTGGCTTTTCCTGCTGCTGCTGATCCTGCTCCACGTTGGCGCGGCGCTTTATCACCAGTTCATTCTTAAAGACCGCCTGCTCAGCCGCATGGGGTACGGAAAGCAGTAAACAGAACCATCCTTTGATCCAACGTATAAAGCCCGGCTGGCAACACCGGGCTTTTATATTTTCAAGTCCCCATCTGCCTGCAAAATGGTCTTCACCGCGCGGCGGGGAATAGGCGAAACAATAAAAAACGCGCGCGGGAAAGGCATGAAAGTTTTCCTGAGTTCCACCTGCATGGATTTGATGAAACACCACAAATCCGCGCATCGCATTGCAAAGAAAACCAACCACGGATCATTCACGACGAGAGTCGCGCTTTTGGGTATTCGTGAAGTATGCGTGAACGGTTTGCCCAACAGCGCAGTCAACGCTGCGGGGCAAAATAAAACCGGCAAAATGGTAAATTTGTCAGTCCGTGTGCGCCTATCGGGAATTTTCCTCGCCAAACGGGCCTGACTCCATCCGGCGCATTCCTCCCAAGTTATGACATTTGTTACCCATCCAAAGCCGGGTTTGATTGGTAAAATCAGCCCGTCATTGGAGACCGAATGGCGATACAGGGGTATCTGCCAGGCTCGCTACCCAAAATTTGACGCACACTCAAATTTCCAGGAGACCAAATGACCCCCACCTACCCCCCCGAACCATTCCGCATCAAGATGGTTGAACCCATTCGCCTGCCCGCACCAGCGGAGCGCCGCGCCGCGCTTGCCGCCGCCGGGTATAACCTGTTCGCACTCAAAGCTGAAGATATCTTTATTGATCTGCTGACAGATTCAGGCACCGGAGCCATGAGCCAGCACCAGTGGGCCGCCATGATGGAAGGCGATGAATCCTACGCTGGGGCGCGCTCTTACATCCGGTTAAAAGCCGCCGTGCAAGACATCTTCGGTTTCAAGCACTTCTTCCCCACCCACCAGGGGCGCGCCGCCGAAAACATCCTGTCTGCCGCGCTCGTCCGCCCCGGAAACAGCATCCCCTCTAACATGCACTTCGATACCACCGACGCCAACATCCGCGCCCGCGGTGGACGCCCGGTAAACCTGGTGATTGACGAAGCCTCCGACCCGGCCAGCCTGCACCCCTTCAAAGGCAACCTCGACCTGGCCAAGCTGCAAGCCTTTATAGAAAAAACCGGCCCCGAAAACATTCCCTTCGGCCTGATCACCGTCACCAACAACGCCGGCGGCGGCCAGCCGGTCTCGATGGCCAACATCCACGCCGTAGCCGACCTGTACCACGCGCACGGGATTCCCTTCTACATTGACGCGGCCCGCTACGCAGAGAATGCCTACTTCATCAAACTACGCGAACCCGGCTACGCAGAAAAATCCACGCTGGAGATTGCCCGCGAAATGTTTTCGGTGGCCGATGGCTTTTGCATGAGCGCCAAAAAGGATGCCATTGTCAACATCGGCGGCCTGCTGGCTACCAATGATGACGCCGTGGCCGAGCGCCTGCGCAACGAACTGATCCTGCGCGAAGGCTTTGTCTCGTATGGCGGGCTGGCCGGGCGCGATCTGGACGCCATGGCCGTCGGTCTCTATGAAGGCCTGGACGAAAGTTACCTCGCCTACCGCCTTTCGCAAACCGCCTACCTGGCGGCCTGCCTGAAAGAACTGGGCGTGCCGATGATCGAACCGCCCGGCGGCCACGCCATTTATATCGATGCCGGAGCCATCCTGCCGCACATCCCGCATGGCGAATTCCCCGGCCAATCGCTGGCTGTGGAAATGTATTATGAAGGCGCCATCCGCGCCTGCGAAATTGGCTCGGTCATGTTTGCCCATCCCGACCCAGAAAGCGGCGCGATGATTTACCCGCGCCTGGAACTCGTCCGCCTGGCCATTCCGCGCCGGGTCTATACCCAGAGCCATTTTGACTACCTGGCCGAATGTATCGGGCGCATCGTTCAACGCGCCGACAGCCTGAAAGGCTACCGCTTCACCTACGCCCCCGAATTATTGCGCCACTTTACAGCGCGATTTGAACCGCTCTAATTCATTGCCCAAGGAGAGCCAATGATCCCCAACCAGTGGTATGCCATTCTAGAATCCAACGAAGTAAAAGCCGGCCAGCGCATTGGCGTAACACGCATGGGTGAAAAATTGGTGGCCTGGCGCTCCAGCAGCGGCGCATTAAGCGTCATGAGCGATCTATGCCCGCACCGCGGCGTGGCGCTCAGCACCGGCGCCGTGCTCGGAGATTGCCTGCAATGTCCATTTCATGGCTTTGAATTTGACGCCAGCGGAAAATGCACCCTAATTCCCTCCAACGGGCGCAGCGCCGACCTACCAAAGGCCATGCGTGTCAAGTCTTACCCGGCCCGCGAAGCTCACGGCCTCATCTACATCTGGTGGGGCGAAGAGCGCGCCGCCGACGAGTACCCGCCCCTGCCCTTCTTTGAAGCCATAGATGACCGCATGGTTTACACCACCCTGCGCGACCCGTGGCACACCCACTACTCTCGCGCCATTGAAAACCAGCTGGATGTGATGCACCTGCCTTTCGTGCACCGCACCACCATCGGGCGCGGCAACCGCACCCTCGTCAACGGCCCGCTGGTGCGCGTAGAGCACTTCTTCCCGCAAGACAACCTGATCAATTTGTGGGTCTACAACGAAGTGGATGCCGGCCAAAAACCCAAACGCGCCAGCGAACTGCCCGAACCCACCCGCCGCCCCTTCCTGCAATTCCGTTACCCCAACATCTGGCACAACTGGATCAGCGACGATTTCCGCGTCTTTGTGGCCTTTGCCCCCATTGATGATGAACATACCATGATGTACCTGCGCAATTACCACCGCACCACCACCCCCGGCCTGCAACAGATCGCAGGTTTCTTTGGCGCGCTCGGCAATTTAGTGATTGAGCGCCAGGATAAACCCGTGGTGGAAACCCAGCGCCCCAAAGCCAGCGGATTAAGCATCGGCGAAAAGCTCGTCCCCGGCGATGGCGCCATCATCACCTACCGCAAGATCCGCCAGGCCTTGCAAGAAGGCCGCCCAGGCATCGAAGAATAACTCATCAGCCCCAAAAGGTTTTGGAAAACCTTTTGGGGCTCTCGCTTATTTCCAGGCCGCTTGCCAGGTTCAGGCTGAGCGTAAAAATGACAATGCCAGATCACAGCCGCAGACGCTGCGATTAATGTGTTGGTCGACGGGTGATATGGATTGATGGAAGAAGAGATTGGAATTGTGGAAAACCCTGCCCAGCCTCCCCCAGGAACGCCCATGCGCAAACTCACCAGTCTCCTGCTCGCCGTGCTGTTGGCTTCCTGCAACCTGCCGGCCCCGGCCGCGCCCACAGCCGTTCCCGCTGCTCCGCCCGCCAGCCCCGCGCCGCTGACCCCCACCAGCACACTACCGCCCAGCCCCGCGCCCCACACCAGCGTGGATGCATCCACCCTCACCCACAAACTAATGATGGGCTACCAGGGCTGGTTCACCTGCGCCAACGACGGCGCCGGGCTGGGCTACTTGCACTGGTTCCATGACGGCATCCCCGACGCCGCTCACTTGCGAGTGGATATGTGGCCCGATACCAGCGAACTCAGCCCCGAAGAACTCTGTCCCACCAGCCTGAAATATCCCAACGGCCAGCCAGCCTATCTCTATTCAGCCATCAACCCCGCCACCGTGCTGCGACACTTTCAATGGATGAGCCAATACGGCGTGGATGGCGTCTTTGTGCAGCGCTTTGGCGCCGAACTGGTTCACCCGACCCACTTCAAGGCCCGCAACATCGTCAACCAGAATGCCCAGGCCGGCGCTGAAGCCTACGGGCGCGTCTACGCAATCATGTACGATACCAGCGGCATGGAATCCAGCACCTTTGTCGAAATCCTGGAAAACGATTGGAAGTACATGGTGGATGTCTTAAAGGTCACCGAAAGCCCCTCCTACCTGCATCACAACGGCAAACCGGTGCTGGCCATTTGGGGCCTGGGATTTACCCAACATCCCGGCAGCCCGCAGCAAGCCCAGGAACTGATCCAGTTCTTTGAGCATAACCCCGAAGAAAAATACCGGGTCACACTGCTGGGCGGCGTACCCACCTGGTGGCGCATCCTTCAAAATGACGCCCTGCCCGATCCGGCCTGGGCAGACTATTACTGCAGCCTGGATATTATCAGCCCATGGACGGTGGGCCGCTACCGTACCGACCTGGAAGTTGACCTGTATCAATTAACCATGCAGCAAGACATGGCGCGGGCTGCAGAATGTGGCGCGGAATACATGCCGGTCATCTTCCCCGGTACCGCCTTTCACAATGACAACAAAACCAACCGCTTCAACGACACCCCGCGGCGGGGCGGCAACTTCTACTGGCGCCAGGTCTATGACGCGCTTTCCATTGGCGCGCCCATGCTTTACAACGCCATGTTTGACGAAGTAGATGAAGATACCGCCATGTACAAAATCGCCGCCACTGCCAACGACCAGCCGCTAGACGTTGACCTGGTCTCGATGGATACCGACGGCTACCAGCTTCCCAACGACTGGTACCTGCGCCTGGCGGGAGCCGCCAGCCAAATGCTGCGTGGCGAAATCCCCCTCACCGCCGAAATCCCGATCAACTCAGGCTACCCGCCGCCGCCCACTCCCACCGGCCAGCGCAATCTGCGCCTGCAAATCAGCACCAGCTCCGATTGGGCCGCGCTCAGCCTGAAAAGCGGGGCCACCCCGCTCGATGCGCGCCTGGTTTCGGTCAGTCCCGCAGCCACCAACCTTTCAGCCAACGGCGGCCGCTTTGGCGTAGGCCAGGCAATTCCACAAGCCAACAGCGGAAACAAAGTGGAACTGGTGCTCGATCTCGTCATTTCCGGCGCGCAGCCCGGCGGCCAGCTGGAATTTTCGCTCGAAAGCGGCGCCATTGGCTCCACCACCCTCAATTTTTACAGGCTCGTCAACAAAATGCCCATCCTGGTACAAACCGTCTTGATGGAAGAGATGGCCAAAACCTTCAGCCTCCCGGTCGATCTCTTCGTTGTGCCCTGACCCGCCAGGCCAAAGAACGCATTACCCACACCAGAAGCAATCCGTATCAAAAGCAGCACCTGCCAAAAGACCGCCTCGCGCCTGGCGTCCTCCTTACTGAAAAACGCCCGGTCTCCTGAAAAAACTTAATCCGCGCGCCCGCCTTGACTGGCAGGCCAAAAGTCACTATCATCAGGCCCATTCAGCGCGCCAGCCGCCCGGTTGGCGCGCAATCCTGTCTCAAAGGAATCATTCATGAACAACACAGCAAGCCCCGCTCCACGTCACGGCCTGGAGCCCAAATGGAAAGTGCTGATCTCGGTCATGTTCGGCATTTTCATGATCATTCTCGATTCGACCATTGTCAACATTGCCTTTCCCACCCTGCGGCGTGAATTTGGCGCCAGCCTGGCGGACGCGCAATGGGTCTTGAGTATTTACGTCCTGGCCCTGGGCATTACCACACCCATCTCAGGGTTTCTGGCCGACCGCTTCGGCATCAAACGCATTTACCTGCTCGGACTCTCCATTTTCACGCTCGGGTCGTTGGCTTGCGGGCTGGCGCCCTCGCTCGGCTGGCTGGTGGCCGCGCGCGCCTTGCAAGGATTCGGCGGCGGGCTGGCCCAACCGCTTGGCCCCGCCCAGCTCTATCGCGCCTTCCCGCCCAAAGAACAGGGCACCGCGCTGGGAATTTTTGGCATCGCGCTGGTAGCCGCGCCCGCCCTGGGGCCGATCCTGGGCGGCTGGCTGGTGGATCTCAACATCTGGCGAGCCATCTTCTTTGTCAACGTGCCAATCGGTCTGCTCGGCGTAGCACTCGGCACGCGCTTCCTGCTCGATTACCGCATCGAACGCCGCCCGGTCTTCGACCCGCTGGGGCTGGTGACAGCCGTGGTGGGCTTTGGCGCGCTGTTGTATGCCGCCACCCTGGCCGAGACATCCGGCTGGAACGGGCCAGCCACGCTGACGGCGTTTGCCATTGGCATTACAGCGCTGGCGCTGAACATCATCCTGGAGCTTTACATCGTCAAGGAACCGATGCTCAACCTGCGCCTGTTTGCCAACCGCACTTTTTTGAATGCCGCCCTGGTAGGCTATGTGGCCACCATTGCCTTATTCGGCGCCGAGTTTCTCATGCCGGTTTACCTGCAAACCTTTCGCGGGCGAACCGCGCTCGAAACCGGTTTAATCCTGCTGGGGGTGGCGGCCACTTCAGCCTTTGCCACGCCGCTGGCAGGCCGCCTGTTCGATAAAATTGGCCCGCGCCTGTTAATCGTCTCCGGCTTCTCCATCCTTTGCATCAACACCTGGCAACTGGCGCAGATCCAGGGCGATACCCCCATCCAAACGATCGTCTTTCTCTTGGCCTTGCGCGGCCTCGCCATCGGGTTGACGCTGCAAACCACTTTCACCACCTCGCTCAGCAGTATTCCGCTCAACCTTCTGCCGCGCGGCTCTTCTCTGCTCAACAGCACGCGCTTTGTTGTACAGGCCGTCTCGGTGGCCGCGCTGGCCACCGTGCTCACCAGCACACTCTCGGCCAACGTGCGCGCCCAGCAGGAAAAAGCGCAAGCTGAACCCGCGGCCTCTGTCGCGCGCTTTGGAATTTGCGAAACACCCGGCGTGAACCCTGCCGAAAACCTGCCGCCCGCCGCCAAAAACGCGCTGGCAGCCCTGCCCGCCCCACAGGCCGCTGCCGCCAAAACCAAACTGCTGGCCACACTGGCGCAAACCTGTGCCGAAAGCATGCGCGGCTTTGAAGCCACCTACCGCATCACCTTCTATGCTTCGATCGGTGCCCTGATCCTCGGGCTGTTCCTGCCCGGCTGGCCGGGCAAATGGGGCGGTCGCGGATCCACGCAAACGACGCTGCCCGGCGGGCATTAGAGCCGCCGCTCTGCGTCGGGCAACCGCCCGCCTTCGAAAAGAATTTGCGCGCGCCTGCCCGGCGCGGGATTCAAAAAGGGACGCGCGCGCGTCCCTTTTTGAATCTCATAAATTCGGCCCGCCAGGGCGGCAGGCGCTAAGCCTTGAGCAGCCCAAAGGATACCTGCTCGCCATCGAAGCTGTCGGCGGCCTGCGGCGCGCCAGCCGGGGCGGGCGCAAAATGCAGTTCCACTGTCAACGTTTCAGCGCAGATGGAAGCGGCATGTTGGCGCAGGGCCGCCGTCAGCCGGGAAGTGGCCTGCACATACAGGTGAATGCGGTCAGCTACATCCAATCCACATTCTTTGCGGAATTCCTGGGCGCGGCGCACGAACTCGCGCGCCATTCCTTCGGCGATTAATTCAGGCGTCAGATCGGTTACGAGCGCCGCCACATATGCGCCTTCTTCAGCCACGGCGAACCCTTCGCGCGCCAGTGATTTGACTTCCACTTCCTCGGGCAGGATCTCGTACGCCTGGCCTTCCATTTCCAGCGCCAGACGGCCGGTCGTCAAGAAGGCATGAGCCACCGCCTCGGGGTTGAGCGCCAAAATGGCTTTTTGCAGCAGCGGGAAGCGGTTGCCATACTTCTGGCCCAACTGTTTGGGCAGCGGTTTGACGGTGTGTTGCAGGGCTTCGCTGCTGGCATCCAGCAGGCGCACTTTCTTTACGTTCAATTCGTCGGCCAGCAGGTCTTCAAAGGCGCTTACTGCGGCGCGTTCGTTGACATTCGCCACCGAAAAGGCTGCTTCGGCCAACGGCTGGCGGACTTTGCGGTTGGCTTTGGAGCGCGCCGCGTGTCCGAGCGAGGCCAGCCGCATCACCAGGCGCATTTCCTGGTTGAGTTTTTCATCCACCAGGGCCAGGTTGGTTTCCGGCCAGGCGGCCAGGTGCACCGATTCGGGCGCTTCGGGTGAGACGGCGCGTACCAGGTTCTGGTAGATCTCATCGGCCAGGAAAGGCATGGCAGGGGCAAGTAGTTTGCTCAGGGTCACCAGGGCAGTATACAGCGTGGTATAGGCGGCCTGTTTGTCGGCGTCCGCATCCGATTTCCAGAAGCGGCGGCGCGAACGGCGCAAATACCAGGTCGATAGCAGTTCGACAAATTTTTCCACCGGGCGGGTGCTGCCAGTGGCGTCATAATCTTCGTAGGCAGCGGTTACATCGCGGATGAGGACGTTGAGCTCGGAAAGCAGCCAACGATCGAGCGAGCTGTAGGCCGGAGCCGCGCCAGCAGCGCTGGCAGAATCGGCTGGTTTCCAGCCGTCCAAATTGGCGTAGGTCACAAAGAATGAGTAGACATTCCA
This sequence comes from uncultured Anaerolineae bacterium, assembly GCA_903875215.1. Lineage (GTDB taxonomy): Bacteria > Chloroflexota > Anaerolineae > Anaerolineales > Villigracilaceae > UBA5195. The sequence continues at coordinate 518,565 of CAIQVH010000016.1, read as the reverse complement.
CAGGGTCAGGGTGAAACTGCGCAAGACATCGCCTACCAAGTCGCTGGAGAAGCGGCGCTCGTTGCCGGGCGGGGTGGCGGTGTAAAGGTACCAGCGGAAAGCGTCTGCGCCGTGAACGTTGAGCACATCCCAGGGATTGATGATGTTGCCCTTGGATTTGGACATTTTCTCGCCGTTGGCATCCAGGATCAGGCCGAGGCAGGCCACGTTCTTGAAAGCCACGCTGTCCATCAGCATGGTGCTGATGGCATGCAGCGAATAGAACCAGCCGCGCGTTTGATCCACCGCTTCGCAGATGTAATCGGCGGGGAATTGTGTGGCAAATATTTCTCGGTTCTCGAAGGGATAATGCCACTGGGCGTAGGGCATCGAGCCCGAGTCGAACCAGACATCGATCAGCTCGGGAACGCGCGTCATTTTCCCGCCGCATTTCTGGCAGGCGAAGTGAACATGATCGACGTGCGGGCGATGCAGGTCTAGCGTGCTCAAATCGCGGCCTGAAAGCTGGCTGAGTTCGTCCACCGAGCCAATGGCATATTGGTGTTTGCAATCGGCGCATTCCCAGACGGGCAGCGGCGTGCCCCAATAGCGTTCGCGGCTGAGGGCCCAGTCAATGTTGTTGGAAAGCCAGTTACCAAAGCGCCCGTCCTTGATATGGTCAGGCACCCAATGGATCGTCTGGTTCAGGCTGACGAGCTGCTCTTTGAACTGGCTGGTGCGGATGTACCAGGCTTCGCGCGCGTAATACAGCAGCGGTGTCTTGCAGCGCCAACAGAAGGGGTAAGTGTGGGTGTAGCGTTCGGAGCGATAGAGCAGCCCGCGGCTTTCGAGGTTGGCGGTGATATCGGGATCAGCGTCCTTGACGAAGACACCGCGCCAGGGTGTGATTTCAGGAATAAAGGTGCCATCCGGCGCAACCGTCATGATGACCGGCAGGTCAGATTCCATTGCCACGCGCATATCGTCCGCGCCAAAGGCGGGAGCGATGTGCACCAGCCCGGTGCCATCTTCGGTGGTGACAAAGTCTCCCAGGATGACGTAATGGGCGGGTTTTTCGGGAGGCAGAAAGGTGAAAAGCGGATGGTAGCGTTTGCCTTTGAGTTTCTTGCCTTTGAAGGTTTCCAGCACCCGAACTTCTTCGCCACGAAAGACTTTTTCGAGCAGCGCCTGGGCCAGGATCAGCCTTTCAGTTCCGCCGCTGGTGCCTGCCGGGGTGGCAGGCAGGGTGCGCTCCACTTTGACATAATCCACCTCGGCCCCGGCGGCGACTGCCACGTTGGCGGGCAGCGTCCAGGGCGTGGTCGTCCAGACCAGCAGGGCTGTGCCGGGCTCATCCATCAACGGCAGGCGGATAAAGACGGATGGGTCGGAGGCTTCATCGTACCCGAGCGCCACTTCGTGATCGGAGAGCGGCGTGCCGCAGCGCGGGCAATAGGGCACCACTTTGAAGCCCTGGTAGAGCAGGTCTTTATCCCAAAACTGTCTCAGGATCCACCAGACGGATTCAATGTAATCGTTAGTGAATGTGACGTAGGCGGTGCTTAAATCCACCCAGAAAGCGATGCGGTCGGTGAGACGCTCCCAATCCTGGATGTAATCGAAGGCCGATTTGCGACATTCGGCGTTGAACTTGTCAATACCGTATTCTTCGATTTGCTGTTTGTTGGTAAAGCCGTGCTTCTTCTCCACTTCGATTTCGACGGGCAGACCGTGTGTATCCCAGCCGCCGCGCCGCGAGACGTGGTAGCCGCGCATAATGCGGTAGCGCGGGAAGAGATCCTTAAAGGCGCGTGCCAACACATGATGGACGCCCGGCTTGCCGTTGGCAGTGGGCGGGCCTTCATAAAAGACATATTCCGGCCCGCCTTCACGGGTGGAGATGGTCTTCTCAAAGATTTTTTCTTTCTTCCAAAGCTTGAGGATGTTTTCTTCAAGTGCGGGCGCATCCAGCTTGGGAGAGACTGATTTGAACGACATGCAAACCTCCAATGACAATGGATCGTAATTTGAAAAACGAAAACTCCCGTCCACACTGGGACGGGAGCTGAAAAGCTCACGCGGTACCACCCGGTTTCCTTCTGGCGAAGGCGCTTGGCGGGGACAAACATCCCCTGCCCTGCTAACGGTGGGCATCCGGCTTGCTTACTTTCAAAGATTTCGGCGCGCGGCTCCGGAAGGATTTTCAGTCTGTTGGGCTGACCCGCTTCACACCTTTTGCGGGCTCTCTGGCAGCACAGACAGGCTTACTCGTTTCCATCATAGCCTGATTGAACCCAATTATACCCAGTTTGGCAGGATGGGGCAAGCGCTCAGGCGGCGCATTCCAGCGTCAGGAGGGTTAATTCGGGGCGGCAGTTGAAGCGCACGGGGGGAACGGTCATCCCGAGACCGCGATTCGTGTACTGGAACATGTTGCCGACCCGGTATAGCCCGGATGGGTATTTTTTCCCCAAGTGCGGCAGGACGGGCGGGCCAATCAGCGGCAGCACCACCTGCCCGCCGTGCGAATGGCCGGAGAGTTGCAGGTCAAAGCGTCCGCTGGCCGCACTCTGGTCGGCCACATCCGGTTCATGCACCAGCAGCAGCGCGCCGCCCGCATCCGGCAGGCGGGCCAGCAGGGCCGGCAGGTCGGCATAGTCTTCGTAGACGTCATCCAGCCCGGCCAGGTGCAAAGATTGTCCGTCGCGCTGCAGGGTGTGAACGCTGTTGCGCAGCACCACCGCGCCGCCGCGTTCCAATGCGGTTTGCACCTGGGCCGGGTTGTACCAGTAATCATGGTTGCCCAGCACGGCCACCACCGGCATCTGCGCCGCCAGTTCCGCCAACAGTGCAGAGAAGGCTTGCAATTCGGCCGTGTAAGACGTCATGCCGCCATAAGCCAGCACAAAATCACCGGTCAGCGCCAGCAGATCGGGCCCCTGCTCTTTGACCATTGCCAGCACCCCGGCCAGCCGCTCTGGCGTCATGCGGTGGCCGAGATGAATGTCACTCAACTGCGCCAGGCGCAACCCGTCAAAGGCGCGCGGCAGATGCGGCAATTTCAGTCGCAGCTCAGAAATTTCCACCCAGTAGGGTTCAACATTGCTCATATATCCGGCTCCCCCCAGGACCAGCAGGCCGGCATTTAATCCCAGCCACGCCACAAGTTTGAGAAAGTCCCGCCGGGAATAATTCTTTTTCGGCGTAGAATTGAAGATACCTTGCGATTTCTGTGGAGCAGACATGCCCATCCTTTCATTTGGCCACACTCAAATTATAGTTGATTGCGACAGCGCAACCCCCGTACAAAATGGCTACCTGCTGAGCGGTGCTCAGCCGATGCTGCGACTGCCCGCCGCGCCGGAACGTTTTTACCATCACGGATGGCAATCCTGGTCGCTGGCCGCCTGGAGCACTCCGCAGACCCTGCCGGAACAGAAACCCGCCATTTACCATCCGCTGCAAATCGATCCGCTCTATGCCCATCACCCGGCCCCGCACGGCAACTGGCTGGGAGCAGTGGAATTTGCCGATGGCAACATCCTGTTTCTCGGCTCGCTGGGGCTCGAGGCACATGTTCAACTACGCGAGGGCCGGCTGCAAGGCTGGGTGGAGACCGGCCCAAGCACCGGAATGACCTGGTTTGCGGCCTGCGGCCCGGAAGAGCAAATCTTTGCCGCCTACGCCCGCCTCCTGCAGGAAAAACTGGGGCGTGGCCGCGCCGCCCACTCGTACCGCGTCTGGTGTTCGTGGTACAGCCTGTACTCCGCCATCGACGAGGCGGTTCTGGCCCGCACCTTCCAGGCCCTGGGTGATTTGCCCTTCGACGTGCTGCAAGTGGATGACGGCTGGCAGATGGCCATCGGTGACTGGCAGGCCAACAAGAAATTCCCCTCGGGCATGGGTGCGCTCGCAGACGGAATCAAGGCGACGGGGCGAAAAGCCGGGCTGTGGCTGGCTCCGCTGATCGCGCTCGATTCCTCCCACCTGTTCCAACAACATCCCGATTGGTTTCTGCGCGATGAAGACGGCCATCCAGTTCAAGCCGGGTTTCACTGGGGAGGCAACCTATACGCGCTGGATACCACCCACCCCGCCGCGCTCGACTGGTTGGCCGCGCTGATGCGGCAGGTGCGCGCCTGGGGCTTTGATTACGTCAAACTGGATTTTCTCTACGCAGGAGCACTGCCGGGAGTGCGCAAAGAAGCCCTGCCGCGTGAAACCGCCTACCGGCAAGGCCTGGCAGTCATGCGCGAGGCGCTCGGCCCGGAAGCCTACCTGCTGGCCTGCGGCGCGCCGATCTTGCCCTCGCTTGGTCTGTGTGACGCGCTGCGCGTCGGACCTGATGTGGCCGCCTTTTGGGAAAACAAGCGCGACGCGCACCTGCTCTGCAACCCGACCACGCCGGGAGTAAAGAATGCCATCCGCACCACGCTCAACCGCCTGTGGCTGGCTCCGCTCGTCCACACTGATCCGGATGTGGCCTTTTTCCGCAGACTCAACAGCACACTGACCCCCGCGCAGAGCGCCCTGCTGCAAGATCTGGCACGCATCTGCAACTTCAAGACCACCTCCGACCTGCCGCAATGGTGGACGGAAGCCGAGCGGCAGACCGTGCGCGCCTTCCTCGAACAACAGTCGACCGTGGAACGCACCGGCCGCGCCACCTTTCGGCTGGACAGGCGCGAGGTGGATTTTTCCGCGGCGGTGGATGTGCCGCTGGCGCGTAAAAAGACTCTCTCCTTGCCCTTTATCCTGTGGGGCAGTGAACAACGCTGGATTCTGCGCCTGATGGAAGACAGCGACAATGCCCGCTATGAACAATTGAAACAAGGTCTGTGAGACGATGCAAAATACCCCAAACATCCCCGTCACCAGTGGCCAATTGCCCAAACGTAATTCCCGTTTAATGCGTCTCTTGCTGGCGCTGGATCTGCTCGTGATTACAGGCTTCGCATGGTATGTCTGGATCCACCCCAAGGTGCCCATGGAATTTAACGGTCAACGCGCATTACAGGATGTGGTCACGCAGGTGGAATTCGGGCCGCGCACGCCCGGAACAGCGGCGCACGCCCAGGCGCTGGAATATTTCCAGGCTGAGCTGGCCGCCGCAGGCTGGCAAAGCGAAATCGTCACCACCACATCCCAGGGCCAGCCCGTAGAAAATCTGCGCGCCTGGCGCGGCACAGAGCAGCCAGTGATCCTGCTTGGGGCGCATTACGATTCGCGCCTGCTCGCCGATAAGGATGATCTGCCAGCCAACCGGTCGCAGGCAGTACCGGGCGCCAATGACGGCGCTTCCGGCGTGGCAGTCCTGCTCGAACTGGCGCGGACGCTCCCCAAACAAGCGGTGGCGGTGGAACTGGCCTTCTTTGACGCCGAGGATAACGGCCACCTGCCCGGTTGGGACTGGATCCTCGGGTCGCGCGCCTACGCCGCCGCGCTCACGTCGCAGCCCAAAGCCGTGGTGGTGGTCGATATGATCGGAGACGCCGATCTGAAAATCTTCATGGAGGGCAATTCTGACCCGCAGCTGAGCGCACAACTCTGGAGAACGGCCACACGCCTGGGCTACGAAACCACCTTCGTACCCGAAATCAAATATCATGTGCTCGATGATCACATCCCCTTCCTGGAAAAAGGCCTGCGCGCGGTCGATCTAATCGACCTGGATTATGCCTACTGGCACACCCTGCAGGATACGCCCGACAAAGTTTCAGCCATCAGCCTGGAAAAGGTCGGAAAAACCTTACTGGCCTGGATTGCCGAGTATGGCAGCTGTCTGGCAGCAGAAAATTGCACGGCGCAGTAATTGTCAAATACGCCCGAAAAGGCTAAACTATATTCATGAACGTCCAGAAGAGCTTCACCCATCTCCGCCCGCTCCTGCAAAAGCGCGTCATGGTGGTACTGGCGCGCGGCAGCGGGGTGCGCGAAAATTTTGAAGACCAGCTGACCCGCTTTTTCGAGCTGCTCGAACAGGCGCTGGTTTCGGGTGACGCCGACTGGATGGACCCGTTGCTGCAAGAGTGGTCGCGCACCCGCACCGAAACCGACCTGGAAGGCGGGGAACACAACGTCACCGCCCTGCTGAAACAAATCGTCACCCTGACGCTGGATGCCGCGCGCGAAACCCTGGGCCCGGAAGAGGCGCTGGAACTGGTCTCAGCACTGATGCCGATCTACCTGCACGGCATCGAACGCGTGCTGACGTACGAAAACGAGAGCCGCACCGCCTACCTGACAACCGAACTGGAACAGATGAAACGCAACGAGGCGCGGCTCGACCAGAGCAAGACGAATTTTGTCGCAGTGGCCGCGCACGAGTTGAAAACCCCCCTGACCCTGATTGAGGGGTATACCACCATGATTGGCGAACTGCTACCCCGCAACATGGAAAATGTTCATACCCTGGTGCAGGGTGTCTATCACGGCATCCACCGGCTGAGCGCACTGGTAAATGACATGCTCGATATGTCACTGATCGACAACAATTTACTGACCCTCAACATTCAGCCCGTCTGGCTGAACCAGACCATCAAAATGTTGGAAGCGGAACTGGCCCCCACCCTGCAACAGCGCCGCCAAACCCTGGCCGTGCAGGCCTTCAACGGCTCGGAGGAAATGCTCTTCGCCGACCCGGCCCGGCTGCAACAGGCGCTCAGAAACATCCTGATCAATGCCATCAAATTCACCCCGGATGGCGGCGCCATTACCATCGCCGGCCGGCTGCTGCCAGGTTTTGTCGAGGTGACCATCAGCGATACCGGCATCGGCATCCCGCTTGAAAACCAGGATTCCATCTTTGAAAAATTCGGCCAGCTGGGAGACGTGGCACTGCACTCGAGCGGAAAAACCAAGTTCAAAGGCGGCGGCCCCGGCATGGGACTGCCCATCGCCAAAGGTATTATCGAAGCGCATGGCGGCAGCCTGTGGGCAGAATCGCCGGGCTATGATGAACTAACCTGCCCCGGCTCAACCTTCCACGCGCTGCTGCCGCTGCGCCGCCCACCCGATAACCCGGGCCTGGCACAGCTGTTCGAGAGTCTGTAACCGTCCCGACGGCTCTCCCGGTAGACAGGTGTGGTATGATTAAACCGGACTGGCAAAGTCCACGAGTTAATTAATAGATTGCAGGGAGTTGGCAAACATGATTCGGTAGGCTTTTGAAACACTATTTTTCAGTGGCTTTTATCCCCATAAAAGCGCACCCACCGGGCTGAAAGACAACCGGTGCTTCATCCTACTGAATCGTTCAACAACCTGACAATCCTATGACTAAACGAATCCCCGAACCCACCCTGCCACCCCGCGAGCGAGCGTTTCTCGTTGGCGTGGAAATTTATCAAGAAAAAAACCTGCTCTCGCTGGAAGATTCTCTGGCCGAGCTGACTTTGCTCGCCGATACCGCCGGGCTGGATATCGTCGGCGAAATGACCCAGAAAATTGACCGCCCCAACCCCGAAACCTACATCGGCTCTGGCAAAGTGGAAGAACTTAAAGCCCTGGCCGAAGAAACCCTGGCGCAGGTCGTCATCTTCGACAATGAACTCAATCCGCGCCACCAGCGCGAACTGGAACTTCTGCTGGGCGACAAGGTGCGTGTGCTCGACCGCACTGCCCTGATCCTCGATATTTTCGCCCAGCACGCCCACACCAGCGAAGGCATGCTGCAAGTGGAACTGGCCCAATACGAATACTACCTGCCACGCCTGACCCGCCAATGGACTCACCTCGCCCGCCAGGGCGGCGGCGGAGGCGGGCGCAGCGGATCGGTCGGCGGCGTCGGCTTGCGCGGCCCCGGCGAAACCCAGCTCGAAGTGGATCGCCGCCAGATCCGCGAAAAAATCTCACACCTGAAGAAAGAACTGGAAAAAGTACGCGCCCATCGCGAGCGCTACCGCGCCCAGCGCAAGCGCAGCCGCATCCCCACCGTGGCCGTTGTCGGATACACCAACGCCGGAAAATCCACTCTGCTCAACCGCCTGGCCCGCGCCGATGTTTACGCAGCCAACCAGCTCTTCGCCACCCTAGACCCAACCACCCGGCGCGTGGAAATGTCTGGCGGACACGCCGCACTGTTCACCGATACCGTCGGCTTCATCCAAAAACTGCCGACCACGCTGGTGGCGGCCTTCCGCGCCACGCTGGAAGAAATTACCGAAGCCGATTTATTGCTGCATGTTGTCGACATCTCCCATCCAAACGCCATGGCACAGTTCCAGTCTGTGCAGCAAACGCTGGAAGAGATCGGCGCCAAACACATCCCGGTCATGACCGCCCTAAACAAGATCGACCGGCTCAAAGACCCGGCCGCAGCCCAGGCCGTGCTGGAAAACTACCCGCAGGCCGTCGCCATTTCAGCCAAACAGGGCCTCGGCCTGGGCGAACTGATGGCGCGCGTGGGAGCAGAATTGTACGAAACCTACACCCCAATCAGCCTGTGGCTGCCCTACCAGCAGGGACAACTACTCTCCCTTTTCCACGAGGCTGGCCAGGTGGAAAAAATCGAGCACGGGCGCGGCGGAGTGCTCATCGCCGGGCGCATCCCCGGCCGGCTGGTGGCGCAATTCAAGGAATACCAGGCCAACCACCCGCCCAAAGAACCGGAGGAGCAAGACAGCCATGAGCTCTAATTCCAAAAACCAGGACAGCCCCCTCACTCAACAACTTTCCGAATGGGTCGACCAGGCTTCCGAGTATTTTGCCCACCGCAAAGGCCTTTTGCCGCTGATCGGTATGTTCTTGGTTTTTTTGAATTTCCTGCTGATCAACCTGCTGCCCGCCGACTGGTACATCGTCTCCACCAACCTGCTGCTGCACCTCGGCCTGCTGATTGCCATCTTCGGCATGATCCTGGCCTGGGCATTGTAAACCACCCAAGGAGCTTCCATGACAGACATCCCGCGCTGGGATCTTTCCAACGTCTATCCGGGCCTGGAATCGCCGGAATTTGAATCCGCCCAGCAACAGCTCACCCAACTGATCGGCGAGGCGGAACAATTTCTAGGCGCCGAACTGGCCCGGGCTGGCACCGCCAACTCCCCCGCCGAACTGGGCGCCTTGCTCGGCGCCGCGCTTGACCGGTTCAATGCGCTCTCCGAGCTGGGTGGCACGCTCGGCTCCTACATCCAATCCTTCGTCACCACCGATTCGCGCAACGTGACCGCCATGAAAAAGCGCTCGGTCTTCCAGCAATTAATGGTGCGCGTACAAATGCTCGAAACCCAGTTCCAAACCTGGGTAGGCGCACTGGCCCCCGTGCTCGATTCCGCCATCGCGGCCAACCCCGTCGCCCAGGCGCACGCCTTCAATCTAAAAGAAATTGCCGAACAATCCACCTACCTGATGAGCGCCGCCGAAGAAAACCTGGCCGCCGAGTTGGGACTAAGCGGCGCCAGCGCCTGGAACAAACTCCAGGGCACCCTCACCTCCCAGCTGACCGTGGAATTTGAACTGGATGGCAGCCTGCAAAAACTGCCCATGCCGGCGCTGATCAACCTGCGCTCACATCCCGATGCCGAGGTGCGCCGCCGCGCCTACACAGCCGAAAACCAGGCCTGGGATACAGTGCGCGAAACCCTGGCCGCCTGCATGAACGGCGTCAAAGGCGCAGTCAACACCCTCAACCAGCGCCGCCACCGCACCGACGCACTGCACAGCGCCATCGACATGGCCCGCATCGACCGCCCCACCCTGGAAGCCATGCTCGGCGCCATGCATGATTCCTTCCCCATGTTCCAGCGCTACTTCAAAGCCAAAGCCCGCCTGCTCGGCAAACAAAAACTGGAGTGGTGGGACCTGTTCGCCCCGCTCGGCGGCTCCAACAAAACCTACACCTGGCAGGAAGCCCAAGACTTCATCATTCACAACTTCTCCAGCTTCTCTCCTGAGCTGGCAGATTTTGCCCGCCACGCCTTCGACCATAATTGGATCGACGCCGAACAGCGCGACGGCAAACGCGGCGGCGCTTTTTGCATGGATCTACCGTCCGTCCAGGAAAGCCGCGTCCTGTGCAACTTCGACGGCTCGCTCGACCAGGTCAGCACCATCGCCCACGAACTGGGCCACGCCTTCCACAACCACTGCGCCTACCAGGCCCAAAAAACCCGCCTGCAACAAGATACCCCCATGACCCTGGCCGAAACCGCCTCGATCATGTGCGAAACCATCGTCATGCAGGCCATGCTCCAACAAATCAGCGACCCGCAACAAGAACTCGCCGTTCTGGAAACCATGCTCAACGGCGATTCACAAGTCATCGTGGATATCTATTCGCGCTACCTGTTTGAAAAAGAAGTTTTCGAACGCCGCGTCAACGCCGACCTTTCGCCCGATGAATTGTGCGAGATCATGGAACGCGCCCAAAAAGCCACCTACGGTGACCTGGAAAGCTACCAGCCTTACATGTGGACCTGGAAACCGCATTACTACTACGCCGGACTCTCCTTCTACAACTTCCCCTACGCCTTTGGCTTGCTCTTCGCCACCGGGCTGTACGCCATCTACCAGCAGCGCGGCGCCGACTTTATCCCCGCCTACAAGAGCCTGCTGGCCAACACCGGCCAGGCCAGCGCCGCCGACCTGGCCGCCCGTTTCGGCATCGACATCCGCTCGCGCAAATTCTGGGAAGACAGCCTGAAAGTTATTGAGAAAAAGATCGAGCGCTACGAACAACTCTAACCCGCCGCCCACGCCACAGCCTGGAGGGGTACCTGCCGTGCATCGCAACCTGAAAATCCTGATCGAATGGTTCCTGCTGGCCGGGCTGATCTCGGCCTGTAAATTCATGCAAGCCGTCGAAACGCTGCCCGCCTTCCAGCCCACCGCCACCGAGGCGGCAGCGCTCCCCACCTTCACGCCCGGCCCAACCATTACCCCCACCATCCTGCCCACGGCCACGCTTTTCAAGGGCACCCGCGACGTGGTCAGCGGACACTGGTACCTGGTCAGCACAACGCCGCGCAGTTGGTTGACCAGCCAGGAATACTGCGCCGGGATGGGCGCACACCTCGTCACCATTGAAAGCGCGCGCGAAAACCAATTCGTCTACAGCCTCGCGCCCGAGACCTGGCTCGGCGCCAGTATGGAAAATGACTCCGGAGCCTGGTCCTGGGTCAGCGGGGAGCCGTTCCAGTTTCGCGCCTGGGCACCCGGGGAACCGCATTCCTGCCCAGCGGCAGAAACCTGTCAGCCAGCGCCATATCTCGCGTTTGCCTCGCCACAATTCGGCGCGGTTGCAGCGGTTTCCAGCCAGTGGAGTAATGTTCCAGCCGCCGAAAGGCTCTTTGTCTGCGAGTGGGATCAATAACCGCCGCGCAACTTCCACAAATTTCGTAAAAGGAACCCGCCTCCCAGCCGGAGACGGGTTCCTTTTTTTTAGCTTTCACCGTACTGTCATCTACGGCTGGTATCTTTGGGGCAATCAACTTCGGAGAGGTGTCATGATGAAAAAACAAATTCCTGCCTGGATTGCCGCGTTCGCTGTGACGGGTTGTGTGGCCGCCGCGATGCTCGTATTCGGCGTAAACGCATTTTTTAACAAAAATAGTCAGACGGTTTCAAACTCCCCGACCAGCGGAGCCGCGCTGGTTTCCGCCTCGCTCAGCAGCGAACAGGCCCAGATCGCACAGCTGCAAAACCGGATCAACGAATACCAACAGCGCGAAACCCAGTACCAGCAATTGCTGGAACGCGACCAGAACCAACTCCAACTGACACAGAACCAACTGGATCAGGCCGCGCAGCAGATTCAGCAATTCCAGAATTTCCTGGTTGCGTTGCAAAGCCGGGGCCTGATCCAGGTACGCGGAGATGGCAGTGTACTCATCACCGCCCGGCCAGTTCAATAACAGGAAACCCACCCATGAAAAACATCAAAACCCACCTGCACTGGTTTATTGGCCTTTCCAGCCTGGTCAGCTTTCTATTTGGTTGGATGATACTGGCCCACTCGCCCAAGCCCGCCCAACCCCTCGCCCCCCTCCCGGCGCTGGCTCCCATCCAGGATCCAGCCCTGCAGGCCAGCGCCGACACCGGCAGTCCTTCATGGCTGCAAATCTTCAGCCCGCGCCCCCAGCGCCGGCGCGCCTACTACTCGGCCTTTGTGACTCGCGGTTCCTGAACATGCAAATAATCCACTTCCGCGCCATGAACACGGCCATTGATCTGGCTGGAGAGGGGAATCCCGCCCAACTGGCGCAGGGTTTTCTCAGGGCGCAGCAATTCATCGAAGCGAACGAACAGCGCTTTACCCGCTTTTCCCCCGCCAGCGAACTGTCCCAGCTGAACCGCGCTGCCGGGAGCTGGTTCCAGGCTTCAGCAGAGATGCTGCAGCTGGTCATGCTGGCCCAAAGCTACGCCGAACTCACCAGCGGATTGTTCAACCCCGCCATCCTGCCAGATTTACTGCGCATTGGCTACGACCGCAGCATGGATCAAATTCGCCAACTAGACACGTTACCCGTCAACAATGAATATCCAACCCTAAACAGGCCCCCGCTCCAGGGGCTGATCTGCGACCCGGAAAACGAGCGCATCTACCTGCCCGAAGGCACCCAACTCGATCTGAGCGGCATCGCCAAAGGCTGGATCGTCGAACAGGCCGCCCACATTCTGGCTGAGCATGCCAGCGCCTGCGCCATCAACGCCGGCGGCGATATGTTCCTGATCGGCCTGCCCGCCGGAAAAACCAGCTGGGAAATCGGCCTTGAAAACCCCCTCACCCCAGACCAGGTTTTGGCCGATCTCAACCTCCCGCCCGGAGCCATCGCAACCTCCACCATCACCCGGCGCGCCTGGAAACAAGGCCCGCAAACCCGCCACCACATCATCGACCCACGCACCGGAGAACCCGCCGACTCGGGCTGGCTGAGCGTCACCGTCATCGCACCGCACGCCGACACCTGCGAAGTCTTTGCCAAAGCACTGCTCATCGGCGGCCCATCCCAGGCTGCAACCCTGCTTCAACTCGATCCTGCAATCGCCTGTCTCGCCGTGGACCGTGACGGGATAATTTGGGGACCACCCCACAGTCTGGAGTATCTGCATGCCAACTAAACCTTCCTTACTAAAAACTGTGCTGATTGGCGGCCTGGCCTTGCTCCTCACCGGCCTGCTCGCCTACACCGCCGCAACCACTGCACCCGGACAACGCGCCCTGGCTGGACTGAACTGGCTGTTCGGCCTCAACAGCCCACAACTGTGGTGGTACGTCACACGTTCCTCCGCCATGATCGCCTACCTGCTGCTCTGGCTCTCCACCGCCTGGGGCCTGGCGGTTCCATCCAAAATCATCACCCCACTCATTGAACCCGCCTATACCTTTGACTTTCACCAATTCATCTCGCTGCTCGGAATAGGCTTCATGCTTCTGCACATCAGCGTCCTGATGCTCGACCGTTACCAGCCCGCCAGCCTCTGGCAGATTCTGATCCCCTTCCTGACAACCTACCGCCCCCTCTGGGTCGGGATCGGCATCCTCTCCTTTTACATCATCCTGATCGTCACCCTCACCTTTTACCTGCGCACCCGCATCGGGATGCGCGCCTTCCGCCTCATCCACCTCTTCAGCCTGCTCAGCTACCTGGGCATCACCCTGCACGGACTTTTTGCTGGCACCGACGCCGTCCTCCCCAGCACAAAACTCATCTACGCCCTGACCGGACTGAGCATCATCTTTCTGACCGTTTACTGGCTGGTACTGCGCCTGCAGCCCAACCAGGAACCCACCCGCAAAGCCCCCGCCGAACACCCCAAAACCGCAGCCCGCTAACGACACCCCCGCCAGCCTCTCCTCCTGCACCCACCCCGGCCCCCGACTGTGCTATGATTACCCAAATCCCAACCAGATTGGATCACCATGCGCCTGAAAGCCGATCTCACCCTCTTTGCCGTCGCCATCGTCTGGGGCACCGCCTTCATCTCCCAAAATATCGCCGGGCAGTATAGAGTCGCTTACCTCTTCAACGCCGCCAGCTTTCTGCTCGGCTCCCTGCTCCTGACCCCCTTCATCCCGCGCCAAAAGAAACTACCTCCCGGCCAATGGAAATGGATGCTCATCGCCGGGCTGATCCTCTTCGCCGCCAGCGCCTTACAACAAATTGGCCTTTTCTACACCAAAGTCGCCAACGCCGGCTTCCTCACCAGCCTCTACACCGTCTTCACCCCCTTCCTGCTCTGGCTGACCTTCCGCGAAAAGCCGCATCGCCTCGACCTGGTCGCTGTCAGCCTTGCCAGCCTGGGCGCCTACCTGCTCTCCACCGCCGGCAACGGCCTCCATTTTCAAAACGGAGACAGCCTCGAACTACTCGGCGCCCTCTTCTGGGGGCTGCACTTCGTCCTCCTAGGCAAATTCGCCTCGAAGTATGAACCCATCTCCTTCGCCGCGGGACAATTCCTGCTCACCGGCCTGCTCAACCTCCTGGCCGGCCTGTTCTTTGAACATCTCAGCCAGCTCACCCCGCTCCCACTGCTCGGTGCCATCCTCTACCGCGCCATCCTTTCGATAGGAATTGGCTACACCCTCCAGGTCTGGGGACAAAACCACACCCCCCCCACCGACGCCGCCCTCATCCTCGGACTGGAAGCGGTCTTCGCCGCCCTGGCAGGCTGGCTCATCCTACGCCAGGCCCTGCTCCCCATCCAAATCCTCGGCTGCCTGGTCATCTTCACCGCAGTCATGCTCTCACAGCTGAAAGATTGGCCCCAAGAAACAGATACCCGGCAACCGAAAATATGACATTTGCCACTAGATGCACACGCACCGCTCCTCTAAACTAATAAAAACATTTTAGGAGGACTGGCCATGGCGCATATTACTCTGAAATCCGGCTATACCGAGCTTGTCGAGCGGCTCAACCGCTTCCCTCAAGGCGCGCCGCCCTCGGATACGCTCTACAAAATCCTGAAAATCCTGTTCAGCGAACGCGAAGCCGAATTGGTGGCGCTGCTGCCGATCAAACCCTTCACCGCCGAAAAAGCCAGCCAGGTTTGGAAGCTTCCCCTGGCTGAGACACAGAAAGCCCTCGATGAACTGTCCAGCCGCGCCATTTTGGTGGATATCGAATGGGAAGGCCAGACCACCTACACCCTGCCGCCGCCGATGGCCGGTTTCTTCGAATTCTCGATGATGCGTCTGCGCGGCGACATCGACCAGAAAGTGCTGGGGGAGTTGTTCTACCAGTACATGAACGTGGAAGAGGAATTCATCCGCGACTTATTCGCCACCGGCGAAACCCAGCTGGGGCGCGTCTTCGTCCACGAACCGGTGCTCTCCAACGAAAACGCCCTGCACGTCCTGGACTACGAACGCGCCAGCGAAGTCATCCGCACCGCCACACAGCGCGGCATCGGCGTGTGCTACTGCCGCCACAAAATGCAGCACGTTGACCGTAATTGTGATGCGCCGATGGAAATCTGCATGACCTTCAACGGCTCGGCCCAGGCGCTCACCCGGCACGGCTACGCCCGCCCGGTGGATGTCAGCGAGGGGCTCGACCTGCTGCAACAGGCCTATGAGCAAAACCTGGTGCAGTTTGGGGAAAATGTGCGCGAAAGCGTCAACTTCATCTGCAACTGCTGCGGCTGCTGCTGCGAAGCGCTGATCGCCGCCCGCAAGTTCGGGATGCTGAACCCGGTGCACACCAGCAACTTCCTGCCGGTCGTCGCCAACAGCGACTGCAACGGCTGCGGAAAATGCGTCACGGCCTGCCCGGTCGAAGCGATGACACTCGTCTCCAGCAACGACCCGCACCATCCCAAAATGAAAAAAGCCAAAGTGGATGAAGATCTGTGCCTGGGCTGCGGCGTGTGCGTGCGTACCTGCTCGCACAACGGCCTGAGCCTGCGCTCACGCCCCGAGCGCGTCCTTACACCGCTCAACTCCGTCCACCGCTCGGTGATGATGGCCATCGAACGTGGCAGCCTGCAAAACCTGATCTTCGACAATCGCGTGTTGTGGAACCACCGCGCCCTGGCCGCCGTGCTGGGCGCCGTCCTGCGCCTGCCGCCGGTCAAACAGGTCATGGCCAGTCAGCAGGTCAAATCACGATATATGGAATATCTCGTCACCCATGTAAAAATATAGAGACCGGCGCTTTTTTCCCAAACCAAAAACGCCCCGCGGATTTGTGACCCGCAGGGCGTTTTCTTGTCTTATTCAGTTTTATATTTTTTGCGCTTTTCCTGAATGCGCCTGGCGATCGCATCGACATCCTGTCCATCCAGCCATTGATGGCGGTCTTTTGAATAATCACCCTCGCCGGTTTCAAACTGCTGCATAAAGCGGATCATACCCACAACGCCAAGTTCACGGGTGAGCGCAGCCATTCCCGCCGCGCGGATTTGTTCAAGGGTCATCGTTTGAGTATTCATTATTCCATCTCCTCAAGCCATATCAATGGATTTACAACCGTTACATGAAGTTTTTTGGAGAAACGTTTTACAAGTTTGAGCAAACGGTCATCAGTCGTCAGGAATACATCAGCTTTCGCGCTTTCTGCGCAGGCAATATGCAAAGCATCGTATCCTTGAAAACCGAATTTTTGCAAATCTTTTGCTCGCTCCAGTTCAGGCTCATCAACTTCAACAATATCTTGCACATAGTCTGCCACTACTTGCAAGCGAGAACGCTTTCCGAAATCAGGCGTTTGCTCAATCTCGTCCGTTAACACATCGCTACCAATCCATGACCATTCACCCTGCTCGATACGTGACAGGATTAGCAATACTGCTTCCGACTCGAGTCGAACACGCACCTGCGTTTGGTCATCGAAAGGCCGATTGAGACAACAATTATCGAGATAAATCTTAACCATTGAACAAATTATAGCACGCAGTAAAACAATCCCAAAAACGCCCCGCGGACTTGTGACCCGCAGGGCGTTTTCATCCCCCGCAGCGGACAGCCTCGCCCGCCCCATCGCCCCCCCAACGTGACAACATCGAAAACCCCGCCAACCAAAAACGCCCCAGAGCCGTTTTTCATCCTACAATCGTAAGGGCACGGCGGAGGATTCAGCGGATATTGACGGGCAATCATCTTGCCGTGCCCCTACAGATACACAAAAGGATCTGCGTCGGCTGCCCCGCCCACAACTGCGGCGTAAATAGCAAACTTCCGAAGCCATCTCGACTTCGGAAGTTTGCTATTCTGGCGCCAACTTTTCCAACTCTTTCAACAATATGGGCACGCTGTTCATTGCCGCGGCCCAAATCCGGTCAACTTTGATCTCCCCGTATTCGTGCGCCAGCACATTGCGCTGACCGATGATTTGCCGCCAGGCAATTTCAGGGTGCGCCTCCTGGAATTCTTCTGAAACATGGTTTGCGGCCTCGCCGATAATCATCAGCGACCGCTCCACAGCATAGCGCACCATATTATTCGTCACAAATTTGGCATATGGAATATCTTTGAGAAAAGTCCCAATTTGACGGGCTTCTTCGCGCATATCCCACAAGTAGGCTAAATCTCGTTCTTTAGGCCGCATACACTACCTGCGCAGTGCCCAATATCTCGCGCTTGCGATACGGATTGCGCAGGGCTTCCTTTTCGAGAATGTCCACCGGGCGTTCAAAAAGCATCTGCAATTCGATTTGCATCTGCGCCATGTCAAACAAACTGACCTGCGCTCCCAGAGCAAACGTCACCAACACATCTACATCGCTTTCGGGTGTGAAGTCATCGCGCAATACTGACCCGAACAACGCAAACTCCACCACTTTCCAGCGTTGGCAAAAAGCAGTAATTTCCTTCTTGGGAATGGAGATATGAGCAGTCAGCATGAATAAATTATAGCATGCCTGAAAACTCATGACCTCCATCACTACTCCTCCCGGCTCATATCCCCTACACTTAAGGATATGAGCTGTTCCGTTTCCACACCAATTACCACCATCCGCACCGGCTGCCCCGCCCACAACTGCGGCGGACGCTGCCTGCTCATCGCCCACATCCAAAACGGACGCATCACCCGCCTCGACACCGACGACCGCCCCGATAGCCTCGCCTCCCCCCAACTGCGCGCCTGCCCGCGCGGACGGGCCTATCTGCGCCGCCAATATCACCCTGACCGCCTGCTCCATCCGCTCAAACGCACCGGCAAACGCGGCGAAGGTCAATTCCAGCGCATTTCCTGGGACGAAGCCCTCGACACGGTCGCCGCCCAGTTCGAGCGCGTCAAAGCCAACTACGGCAACGAAGCCCTGTTTGTCCCCTACGGCACCGGCTCCTACAACCAACTTAACGGCTCGCACACCGCCCGCCGCCTGATGAATCTGTACGGCGGCTGCCTCGGCCACTACAACTCCTACTCGTGGGCCGCCATCAACGCCGCCACGCCCACCGTTTGGGGTACGCTCGTCACCGGCAACCAGCGCCAGGACTGGCTCAACAGCCGCTACATCCTGATGTGGGGCTGGAACCCCGCCGAAATGCGCGACGGCACCAACTCCGACTACTTCATCAAACTCGCCCGCCAAAATGGCGCCCGCATCGTCTGCATCGACCCGCGCCACTCGCTCTCCGCCGCCGCCCTGGCCGACGAGTGGATTCCCATCCGCCCCGGTACCGACGCCGCCATGCTGACCGCCATGGCCTATGTCATGCTCACCGAAGGCCTGCTCGACATCCCCTTCATCCGCCGCTACTGTCTCGGCTGGGACGCCGCCTCCATGCCCCCCGGCCACGAAACCGACGAAAGTTACACCGACTACCTGCTCGGCGTCCGCGACGGCACGCCCAAAACCCCCGAGTGGGCCGCCGCCATCACCGCCGTCCCTGCCGGGGCAATCGCCCGTATCGCCCGCGAATACGCCACCACCCGGCCCGCCGTGCTCTACCAGGGCTACGGCATGCAGCGCCGCGCCTATGGCGAACAGGTTGTCCGCGCCGGGTGCGTCCTGGCCGCCATCACCGGCAATTTTGGGATTTCGGGCGGCTGGGCCAGTGGATTGGGACTCCAGGCCCCGGATGGTGGCGGATTGTGGACCGTTTTCCCCGAAGGGGAGAATCCCGTTAAAGCGAAAATCCCCGTCTTTCTCTGGACCGAAGCCTGCATCCGTGGAAAGAGTATGACCCAGGCTGATGGCGTCACCGGCGTCCCGCGCCTGACCAGCGCCATCAAGTTAATCTACGCTGTCGCCACCAACTGCCTGATTAACCAGCACGCCAACGTCAACCGCTCCGCCGAAATCCTGCGCGACGAATCGAAAGTTGAATTCCTCGTCGTCCAGGACAACTTCCTGACCCCCACCGCCCGCTTTGCCGACATCATCCTGCCTGCCTGCACCCAATTCGAAACCTGGGGCGTGGAAGACGGCTGGAAATACTCTGACGAAGTCATCCTCCAGCCCAAACTCGTCGACCCTCCCGGCGAATGTAAATCCGACTATCAAATCTGTTCCGAAATCGCCGCCCGCCTCGGCATCGGCGACGCCTACACCGAAGGCCGCGACGAAAAAGCCTGGGTGGACTACTGCCTCGGCGTTTGGCGTGCCACCCGTTTTCCCAATCTCCCTACCCTCGACGAATTCATCGAAAAGAACCTCGGCGCCTGGAGCAATCCCGTCACCCAACCCGCCATCGCCTTTCAAGATTTCCGCCGTGACCCCGAAAACTTCCCGCTCCAGACCCCCAGCGGCAAAATCGAAATCTTCTCCAACCAACTCTACGACCGCCACAACCCCGCCGAAATCCCCCCCATCCCGAAATATATTCAGGAGTGGGAATCTCCATTTGAAAACCAGGACACGGATTACGCGGATTACACGGATTCACACGGAGAAAATCAAAAAGAAAAAATCCGTGAAAATCCGCGTTCATCCGTGAAATCCGTGTCCCAAAAGGTTTTTCCCCTCCAAGCCATCGGCCACCACACCCTCCACCGCGTTCACTCCACCCACGACAACAACGACTGGCTGGGCGAAGCCTTCCCCCAGCGCATCTTCATCAACCCCATCGACGCCGCCGAACGCGGAATCCACGACGGCGACCTCATCCGCGCCTGGAACGAGCGCGGCGAACTGGTAATTCCCGCGAGAGTCACCCCACGCATCCTCCCCGGCGTAGTGGACATCCCGCAAGGCGCCTGGTGGGCTCCCAACGAAACCGGCACCGACTTCGGCGGCTGCATCAACGTCCTGACCTCCGAAAAGTGGACACCGTTTGCCTTTGGCTCGACACAGCACACCATCATGGTACAGGTTGAAAAGGTAGGGGCGAAGCATGCTTCGCCCCTACGGCGAGGTGAAAAATGACCTACGCCTTCACTTTCGACGCTTCTGCTTGCTCGGGTTGCAAAGCCTGCCAGATTGCCTGCAAGGACAAGAATAACCTGCTGGCTGGCGTGCTCTGGCGACGGGTTTATGAGGTCTCGGGCGGAACCTGGCAAAAACAAGACGAGGCATGGATCACCGATGTTTTTGCTTACAATCTGTCGATTGCCTGCAACCATTGTGTGCACCCAAAATGTGCAGGAGTCTGCCCCACGGATGCGTATGTGGTGCGCCCGGATGGAATTGTGTATATCGACGAGTCAAAATGTATGGGCTGCGGGTACTGTGCCTGGGCTTGTCCGTACTCTGCGCCGCGCTACAACCCGGAACTACGTCACATGACGAAATGCAATTTCTGCTATGACAACCTTGATGCAGGCCTGCCGCCGGCTTGCGTGGCAGCCTGTCCGCTGCGGGTGCTGGACTTTGTGGAAGTTACGGGTAACGAGTCATTGGAATCGCTTGGAGCAAAGCTGTGGGAGCTTCCCGGGACGGAACATCCCTTCCCGCTGCCAACTTTTTCCCGCACCCAGCCGCATCTGGCGCTCCAGCCGCATGCCGGGATGCTGAATGGATTGGAGAAGAAAATATCCAACCAGGAGGAAGTCAAACCGCCCATGAAAACCCGGCAAAAATTGGATGAACTGCCGCTCATCATTTTTACGCTCTGCGGACAGATGGCGGCAGGGATGGCGGTCTTTGCGCTTTTTGACGGGCCGCTCACTGCTCTGACACTGGCCATGCTCGCCGGGTTGATCGGGGTAGGCGGTCTGGCTTCATTATTACACCTCGGAATGCCGTTGAACGCCTGGCGTGCGCTAAATCATCTCAACAAATCATGGCTGAGCCGTGAAATTTTACTGTTTGGACTGTTCGGGGTGAGCTGGCTTGTTGCGCTAGCCCTGCCAGGAATGGGGAAACTGCCCCTGGCACTGACCGGTCTCGGGTTGGTGTATGCCATGTCACAGGTGTATCGGTTCAAGGCTGCGCCAACCTGGAATACCTGGCACACTGAGGCGGCGTTCTTTCTCAGCGCCGGGACGCTGGGATTGACGGGAATGGCTCTCGGGGCCGGCCTGGCCACAGTCTGGTTCCCGCTCTGGGTTTTGCTGGCGGCACAGGTCTGGCTGGCACTTTCAGGGCAGGGACATGCCCACGAAACAGTCTACAGGCTAAGGGTCGGGGGAAATGCGCTGACCATGATCGGGATCGGGATCCTTCCGATTGTGTCTGAACCGGCCCGGATGTGGCTGTCGTTCCCCATATTCCTGATGATTTTTACCGGGGAAGTTGTGGGACGCTGGCTGTTCTATGAATTAAAAAATCTCCGGGTGGTATGAACCCGGAGATTTTTACTCTAGACTTTCGGCCCGGCGTCGATGACTTCCTGCGGCGTGCCGCCGGTGAATTTGGCGAAGTTTTGCTGAAAGCGCATCGCCAGATCGGTATAGCGCTTGTCATACTCCGCGCGGCTGGGCCAGCTTGACCAGGGCTGCAGCACCGCTTCGGGCACGTCCGGGCAGCTCTTGGGGACTTCAAAGCCAAAAACCGGATCCCGATAATATTCCACATCCGCCAGTTTGCCGGTCAGCGCGGCGTTGAGCAGGGCGCGGGTGTGCCGGATGCTGATGCGCTTGCCGACGCCATACGGCCCGCCCACCCAGCCGGTGTTGACCAGCCAGCAGGTCACGCCGTAACGCTCAATTTTGCGTTTGAGCAGTTCCGCGTATTTATAGGGATGGTGCACCATGAACGGGCCGCCGAAACAAGCCGAAAAGGTAATTTCCGGCTCTTTGCCCAACCCGACTTCAGTTCCCGCTATTTTGGAGGTATACCCGCTGATGAACTGGTACAGTGCCTGGTTGGGAGTGAGGCGCGCGATGGGCGGCATCACGCCGCTGGCGTCGCAGGTCAGCAGGATAACGTTTTTCGGGTGCCCGGCCTTTTTCTCCGGGACGGCGTTGGCAATGAATTCAAGCGGGTACGAGGCGCGGGTATTTTCCGTCAGCGAGTCGTCGTCCAGGTCGATGTAGCGCGTGACCGGGTCGAAGGGCACATTCTCCAGGATCGTCCCATAGCGTTTGGTGGTGGCGTAAATCTCCGGCTCGGCGGATTCCGACAATCCGATCACCTTGGCGTAGCAGCCACCCTCGAAGTTGAAAACACCCTCGTCGCTCCAGCCATGCTCATCGTCGCCGATCAGGCGGCGGGTCGGGTCGGCGGAGAGGGTCGTCTTGCCGGTGCCGGAAAGACCGAAGAACAGCGCCACGTCATCCGGGTCGGTCGGGCTGACGTTGGCCGAGCAGTGCATCGAAAGCACGCCCTGCAGCGGCAGCAGGTAGTTCAAAATCGTAAAAACGGACTTTTTAATCTCACCCGCGTAGGCCGTGTTGCCGATGATGGCCAGTTTTTTCTCGAACGACAGGCAGATGAAGGTTTCGCTGGCGGTATTGTCAACCGATGGCGCGCCTTTGAAGGACGGCATCGCCAGGATGGTAAATTCGGGCACAAAACGCCGGTATTCCTCCAGCGTCTGCGGCAGCAGGAACATATTGCGCGTGAACAGACTATGCCAGGCCAGCTCGGTGACAATGCGCACCGGCAGACGGTAATTCTCGTCCGCGCCGCCGTAGACATCCTGCACGAACACGTCGCGGCCCTGCAAAAAGCCGAGCATGCGCCCGTAGAGTTCATCGAACTTGCCTGCTTCAAATGGACGGTTGTAGACGCCCCACCAGATATTTCCTTCAGAATCGGTCTCGCGCACCACAAATTTATCGTTGGCTGAGCGCGCCGTGTGTTTGCCGGTATTGGCCACAAACGGGCCGCCCACGGCCGTTGCGCCCTCGCCGCGGAAAATGGCTTCCTCGTAGAGCGCTTCGTTGGCTAAATTCCAATAGGCCAGGCGCAAATTCCCCACGCCGTGATTGGACAGGTTGTAATCCGCCTTGCGAGTCTGGGCAATGCCTTCGGCGGGGGTTTTGATATTCAATAGATTATTCATGGGTTTTCTCCAAACGGTGGTCGAGTAGGCGGCGGGGTCTCGACTGCGAAGCGCTCGACCATCGCCGCCGTATCGAGACTACAGCCAATCCCGCACCATTTTCTTGTCGCCGATATAAATCTCATTCGGGCTGGTCGGGTCGAGCGCCCACTTGATGCGCGCCACGCCCTCGGTCACATCCTTGACCGTGCCCGAAAGCGACAGGCGGATATGTCCTTCCATGCCAAATTCCTTGCCCGGCACGGTCACCACCAGCGCCTTCTTAAGCAGGAACTTCGACAGCTCCACCGAACTGGCATTGAAAGCGCGCAAATCCGGCAGCGCATAAAACGTCCCATCCGGTTTGATCAGCCGCGCACCGTGGAAGGTTTTCATCTCCTGCAAGAAAACTTCGCGGTTATTCTGGATTTGGAGTCGCAGCGCCTCGACTACGTTTTGCAGGCCATTCAGCGCCCCCTCCGCCGCAGATTGGGAGACCGGTGAAACCCCGGAAGTCATCTGCGCCGTGACGTTGGTCATCACCCGCACCAGCTGCCGCTGCGCCACCACCCACCCGACGCGGAATCCCGTCATCCCGTAAACCTTCGCCACCCCATTCACCACGATGACGTGGCTGTCTTCGATGTCCTTGTCCGTAAAACGGAAGGCAGGCGCCGCTTCCTGGCGGTCAAACACCAGTTTATGGTAAATATCATCGCAGATCAGGAAAATCCCCTTCTTTTCACAAAAATCCACCAGTTTTTCGATCAACGCTGCCGGGTAGACCGCGCCGGAAGGATTATTCGGGCTGTTGACAATGATCGCGCGCGTGTACCCCGTCACCGCCCGTTCAATTTCCTTGAAATTCGGAATAAACGTCCCATCTTCAGGTGTGACAATGACCGGTTTCCCGTAGCACATTTTTATGAGTTCGGGATATGAAACCCAATAAGGCGCCAGCACAATCACTTCATCCTGCGGATTCAAGATTGAATACAGGATATTGAACAGCGACTGTTTGGCCCCGTTGGTGACGATCACGTTTTCCGGCGAGACCAGCCGGTTGTAATTCTCCTCGGTATAGCGGATGATGGCCTTTTTCAGCGCGGGCGTGCCGTCCGCAGGCGTATATTTCACTTCCCCGCTGGTCAATTTCGCCGCCGAAGCCAGGATGGCATTCATTGGGGTCTTATTCTTCGGTTCGCCAATTCCCAGGTGAATGACGGGTTCTCCTCGTTCCCGCAACAGCCGCGCTTCTTCGTTGAGCGCCAGCGTCGGGGACTCGGCAATTTCGGAAGCCAGTTTACTCAATCTCATGGATGCTCCTTGTAAAAAATAATCTGGTCAGCGTTTATCCGCTGACCAGATATAGTACGACTACCGCCAAAGGGCGCTGACAATTGAATGTCAGGCAACAGTCTCATAAAAATATTATACTACCCGCCTCCTGGCAAAACATCACGTCAAATGTCACCTTCCCATCCAAGCCAAACAGGGAAAGACTACTTCAACGCTTCAAAATCCTGTGGATTTCCCAACGGCAGACAAAGCACACCTTCGACAATCCGCTTCACCAGCCCGCCCAACACCGAACCGGTTCCCACTTCGACAAAGATTCCCACGCCCTGGGCATTCATCCAGCGCACCGATTCCGTCCAGCGCACCCGGTTTTGCATCTGCGCCCGCACATCGGCACGCAGGTCTTCAGCTTTCGTCAGCGGCTGCGCCGAAACATTCCCCACCACCGGAATATGCGCCTCGCAAAAAGCAGCTGCGCCGACGGCTTCATCCCACTCGGTCTGGATGGAATCCATCAACGGAGAATGCGCGGCAATACTGACGGCCAGCGGCAGGGCGCGCTTGGCGCCAGCGGCCTTCGCGCCCAACATGGCGCGCTCCAACGCCGCTTTATGCCCGGAAATAACCACCTGGCCGGGACAGTTGTCATTCGCCACCTGCACAATCTCGCCAGCCGTGCTGGCCGCAGCGCAGACTGCATCCAAAGTTGGGATGTCGACTCCCAGGATGGCGGCCATGCCACCCGGGTTACGCTCACCGGCACGCTTCATCAACTCGCCGCGCCGGCGAACCAGTCGCAGCCCATCGGCAAAAGAGAGTGCTCCGGCGGCAGTGAGCGCGGAAAGCTGCCCGAGCGAGTGTCCGGCCATGAAAACGGGAGCAGCTTCAGGCCCGAGTGCGTGGAAAGCGGCCAGGGAATGGATAAATAATGCAGGCTGCGTGTTGAGCGTGTCGTTCAAGTCAGAATCCGGGCCTTCCCACATCATTTTCGAAAAAGCGAATCCCAGGATGGAATCGGCCTCGTCAAACACGGCGCGGGCCGCTGGGAAGGCCGCCGCCAGGTCGCGGCCCATGCCAACTCCCTGTGAACCCTGGCCGGGGAAAATAAAAGCTGTCTCGGAATATTTAATCGTCATGTTTCACCTCGCCGAGTTAAAACACAAACGCGCCGTGAAGGTCACGGCGCGTCGATGTTTTGGGTCAGTCTTTCTTGACTTCGATGACCTGGCGGTCATTGTACTTGCCACAGTTGGGGCAAACCACGTGAGGCAGGTGCTTTGCGCCGCAGGTGCAGTCAACCAGGTTGCGGGGCTGCAGGGCATCATGGGCGCGGCGGCGATCACGGCGACCCTTTGAATGTTTACGCTTTGGATGAGGGGGCATTCTTTCTCCTTAATGATAGCATCCATTTCTGGATTGTGTTTCTGTTTAAGCGGACTGATTATAGCGAGTAGGACGTAGACTGTCAAGAAGCCGGGAACGTTTGTTTTGTCAGATTCGTCATCCTATGGTATACAGGTTTCCCGGAGGAAAAATGTTTCTACCCAAACGTTCCCAACTCTCTTTGGTATTACTCATCAGCGGCCTGTTGATGGCCGCTTGCGGCCCTGCCGGCGGCGAGGCAACCGCCACGCCGCTCAGTGTGGATGCGATTTATACTGCCGCGGCAGAAACTTTGCAGGCACAGATGGCCGCCACGGCAGCAGCCCAGCCCCTTGCCACTCAAACTCCCGCACCGACTGGAACTGGAACTGCCACACCGACAGCAGGCATCCCGCCGACCAGCGCGGTCATTCAGCCGCCGGCCTCCAACCCAAGCGGGTGCAACCAATCGGCCTATGTCACCGATGTGACCATCCCGGATGGCCAGCAGATTGCACCGGGGCAGGTCTTTACCAAGACCTGGCGCCTGCAAAATACCGGCACCTGCGCCTGGAACACCAACTATAAAATGACCTTTATCAGCGGAGATGTGCTGGGAGGAGTTGCCACGGCACTGACGCAAAGTGTCGGCACGGGCGGCAGCCTGGATGTCTCGGTTGTTCTCACCGCGCCGGCCACGCCGCAAAAATATACCGGCTACTGGCGCCTGGCTTCGGAAACCGGTCAGACGTTTGGGGTGCAGGTCAGCGTACAGATTAACGTGGCTGGAACGCCTGTCACCCCGGGAACCACCACCATCACGGTGCAGCCTTCCATCACGCCGACCTATGGCGCGGTGGGCTGTAACAATTCTGCTTTAATCAGCGATGTGACCATTCCGGATGGAACGCAGATCAAGGCCGGGGAAAGCTTCCGCAAGACCTGGCGCATCAAGAACAACGGCACCTGCGCCTGGGTCTCAGCTTACAAATTCTTTTTCACCGGCGGAGAATTGATGGGCAGTGATACAACCATGATCCGCCGCACCGTGGCCATCAACGCCACCACCGATTTTTCGCTGGATTTTGTGGCGCCCAACACGCCGGGAACCTATATCGGGTACTGGCGCATGATGTCTGACACGGGCACACTATTCGGCGCGGGCTTTTCGGTGCGGATCGTTGTGCCCGGCGCGACATATACCCCCATCCCGCCGAGCAACACACCCTCCATCACGCCCACGCCGGTACCGGCCAGCGCCACCCTCACACCGACCGTCACCGAGACCGTCACGCCGACGCCGTAGAGAAACCGCTGCGAAACAGAATCAAAGCCGGAGCCGGGGTTACTTCCCGGCTCCGGTTACATTTCCAGGTCAAATCACATTCTCCTGCCCGAGAGCGGGAGGCGCGTGCGAGTCAAGGTACATCAACCCCAACCCGACCAACGCGGCCCACGAAAGCATCCGAAACTCGCCAGCCATGAAGGCGGCGCGTAACTCCGCCGGCGTCAGGGCGACCAATTCCTGCTCCTCCAGGTCGCCGGAATCCGGAGCAGTCACCTGTCTGGCATCAAGTGCGAGAAAAAGGTGAGCCAACCCACAGCCACGATTGGCATCCGAGGCATATTTTCCCAGGAAAACCATTTCACCGGCCTCACAGCCCATTTCTTCAAACATCTCGCGGCGCGCGGCCTGTTCAGGCGTTTCGCCTTCATCGATCATGCCGCCCATCGTTGAAAGTGAAATTTCTCCAACACCATATTTGAACTGGCGCATACACAGGATGCGTCCATCTTCCAGCACCGGCAGCACATCCACAAAAGACGGGATGACCACCCAGGGCCATTCTTCAATCACGCGCCCGTCGTGGAGTTCAATTTTATGGCTTTCAATCCTTAACCAACGATTGAAATCGAGCACCAATTCACGCGTCAGGGTTTTCCAGGGTTTCATCACAATAATCCACAAAATCATGGGGTGAAAAGCTAACCACCCTGGCGCAGCCAGGCTTCCATAAAGCCCTGCAATGCGCCATCCAGCACAGCCTGAGTGTTCCCAACTTCGTGCTCAGTGCGATGATCCTTGACCAACTGGTAAGGATGCAGCACATAGGAACGAATCTGGCTGCCCCATTCGGCCTTGGTGTAATCGCCGCGCAAAATGGCCACTTCAGCATCCTGCCGGGCTTGCTGTAATTGCAGCAAACGCGCCCGCAAGACCCCCATCGCCGATTCGCGGTTCTGAGTCTGCGAGCGTTCATTCTGACAGGTGACGATAATTCCGGTGGGGATATGGCGAATACGCACCGCAGTGGAGTTCTTCTGCACATTCTGGCCGCCCGCGCCTGAAGAGCGGTACACTTCAATTTCAATATCCGCCGGGTTGATCTGCACCTCGGGGCTGTCCATCGCCACCTGCGGTAACACTTCCACCAGCGCAAACGACGTATGGCGGCGATGAGCGGCATCGAACGGCGAAAGGCGCACCAGCCGGTGCACACCCTTCTCCGAGCGTAAATACCCAAAAGCGTAGCGCCCACTGACCGAGATGGTGACCGACTTGGTGCCGGCCTCTTCGCCTTCGGTCAGATCAATCAATTCGGTTTGATAGCCATTTTCTTCCGCCCAGCGCAGATACATCCGCTGGAGCATGGCTGCCCAATCCTGACTGTCGGTGCCGCCCGCCCCGGCATGAATGGCAAGAATCGCATCCGATTCATCATACGGGCCCGAAAGCATTGCCGCAAACGAACGCTTCTCCAACTCCTGTTCAATCGCCGCCACTTCCGCCGCCAGCTCCTCGCGCAGCGACTCATCCCCCAGGCCGGCCAACTCACACGCATCATGGATGCGGCGCTCAAACGCGCGCCACTCTTCCACATCATTGCGCAGCGCCGCCGCATTCTTACTGATTTTTTGCGCCGCCTGGGCATCATTCCAAAAATCTGGCGCGGCGATCAATTTATCAAGCTCGATCAGCTGGGTTTCCTTTGACGGCAAGTCAAAGACGCTCCAAAAGCTGGTGAGTCAATTCCCCGGCATGTTGTAAACGATCCAATAAATCCTGCATACTGCCTCCAAAAGGCCAGGCGGCGGCGCCACCCTACCCTAAAATTCCATCCACAAATGCATCCGGGTCAAACGGAGTCAAGTCTTCGGGTTTTTCACCCAACCCGGCAAATAAAATCGGCAGACCCAGTTCACGCTGAATGGCAAACGCCATACCGCCACGCGCCGACGAATCGAGCTTGGACAGGATAACGCCAGTCACCTTGACCGTCTCACGAAAGGCGCGCGCCTGTTGAAGCGCATTCTGTCCAGTGGTCGCATCCAGCACCAACCAGACGGCCTGCGGTGCACCTTCCAACGCCCGGCCCACCACACGATGGACTTTTTTCAACTCTTCCATCAGATTGAAACGGGTATGCAGACGCCCGGCGGTATCAATCAGAATCAGATCCACGCTGCGAGCAACTCCGGCCTGAAT
Organism: uncultured Anaerolineae bacterium; assembly: GCA_903875215.1. GTDB lineage: Bacteria > Chloroflexota > Anaerolineae > Anaerolineales > Villigracilaceae > UBA5195. The sequence goes on along the minus strand of CAIQVH010000016.1, from coordinate 489,181 downwards.
GGCATTGTACGCCACCGCACCCGGATCCGATTCGGGCGCGCCGGCCACCACCTCGGCCTTGAGCCGTTCTCCCCAGACCTGAAGCTGATCCACCGCTGCGGCACGGAAGGTATCGGCGGCGCCAAACAGGATGGTTTTGCCCTCCTGGATGAAGCGCAGACCGAGCTTGGCAGCGGTGGTCGTCTTGCCAGAGCCGTTGACGCCTACCAGCAGGATGACCGCTGGTTTAACGGAAAAAGTCACCTGGGGCGGGGTGGTTAAGCGCGAGCGTAATTCAGCCTTGAGAATATCCCTTAAATCGGAAGCACGCGTCAGCCCGTCTCGTTTTACCGCGGCGCGCAGCGCCGTCAACACGGATTGAGTCGTTTCAATTCCCAGGTCAGCCTGAACCAGGAGGGCTTCCAGGTCATCCCAGGTGTCGGGGGTGATCTCGGTTGCGCCGAGCAGGCCGGCCAACCGGCCAAACGCGGCCTTGCTGGTTTTGGCGAGGCCGGTACGCCATTTCATAAAGAATTCTGCCATAGCGGCGGGATTATATCACGTTAGGAATCATGTTATACTGCGCGCCAAATGGAGGCTGGCTAACACATGAGCGAAGAAAAACCCACCAATTTATGGAAAGAAATTTCGGCCAGTTGGGATGGCGCCAGTGGTTACCTGGCCCACACCCCGGCCGGAGCCGAGATGCTGATGGGCAAGGACCCGGAAGGCAAGCCGGGCATCGGGCCGATGGAAGCGTTGCTGGTTGGGCTGGCGGGCTGCACGATGATAGATATTGTAGATATCATGCGCAAGAAGCGCCAGGTGCCGGTTGCGTTTGAGGTGAAAGTGCGCGGAAACCAGCGGCTGACGGAATATCCCTATCGCTTTACCGGGTATGAGGTGCAATACCTGTTGTGGGGAGATGAGTTGCAGGAGAAGGATGTGGCCCAGGCGATCCAGCTTTCGGAGGAAAAGTATTGTTCGGTAGGCGGAACGCTTGCGCTCTCCGGGCCGATTCATTCGACGTTTCGGATTTTGAAACCGGGTGAAAGTGCAACCTAGATGCAACTTTTGAGCGCGCTGTGCATCCAATACCTAGATGGTAACGCAAATCCAGACTCTTCCCGGTTCGAATAATTGGATGAAAGGAATATGATGATGATTGACACCCCTCTCCATGTCACTGACGCGGCTTTTGAGAAAACCGTGTTGCAATCTGTCACGCCCGTGATCGTTGATTTCTGGGCGCCATGGTGCGGCCCCTGCAAAATGGTCGCCCCGACGCTTGATAAACTTGCCAAGGAATTCGCCGGCAAGGTGGTTGTGGCCAAAGTCAACACCGATGAAAACCCGGAATGGGCGCAAAAATATGGTGTGCAAGGCATTCCGACCATGCTGTTCATTGCCAATGGCAAGATCATCCACCGCCAGGTAGGCGCCCTGCCCGAGCGCATGCTGCGCGAAACTCTTTCGCAATTTTTGGAAGTGGCCGGCAACAACTAAAAAGCCTCTTTTAGGGTATACTTTTTCCTCTCTCGACCGTCGGGACACCCGATGGGCCGAAAGAGGATTTTTTTTTAAGGAAAACATCATGAAGCGCATCTTATTCTCCACTCTGCTTGTCCTGCTGCTAAGCGCCTGCGGACCGGCCGCCACGCCCGAACCAACCGCAGATATCGCCGCTACTCTCAATGCCATCTCTGGCACGATGGTGGCTGGTACATTAACCGCCCGGCCGACTGCCACCGCCCTGCCCACGGCCACCGCCTCTGAAACCCCAACCATCCCAGCGATTGAAACCGCCACCCCGGTTGCCACTGCCACCGAGACACCCCTGCCCCCCACCGAGACGCTGACCCCAACCCCATGGATCGGTACTCTCGATCCGCTGGGCGCTGCCAATGGACGCACCGGCACCTTCCTGATCGAAAACAACAGCGGAGAACCAGAGATCATCGTCAGTTTTTATGGTATGACCAGTGGAGGCAACTCCAAACCCCTCTACCTGGCATACCGGGTACAGCGGCGCTTCGTCTTTGAAATGCCGTGGGGAAGTTACAATTACACTGTCGCCATTGGCGATCGCAAGACCTTCACCGGAACGGTCGGCATCAATAACTGGGATAAAACCACCATGCGGGTCTCGATGCAAAAAATCGTAGTCGTCGGGCCGTAAGAAACTCCCCGAAGGTGCACAGCCTTCGGGGAGTTTCTTTGTTGGCGGGTCATTCCATCCAGAGCGTACGATCTTCAAAAGACGGGCGCTGACGCGGCGCAGGAGGCGACTCGAGCAGGCCAATGTAAAGAAATCCGAGCAAATGTTGTTCGGGAGCAAGCCCCAAGAATTCCTTAATCCTGGGGTCGCGGGCCGAATCGCCGGTGCGCCAGACTGCCCCCAGGCCTTCCGCCTGCGCCGCCAGGAGAATATTCTGGCAGGCCGCCGCCACCGCCGCAACATTTTCGATCTCAATCACCTTGGAATCCACCGGCAAATCGACAGCAACCGCAATGATCAACGGCGCTCGCAGCGGTTTGGCGCTCTCCTTGGCCAGAGCCTCCTCGGGCAGATCGAGAAAACGGGCCTGAAGCGAAGCCGCCAGCGCCTCGCCCAGCCGCTCGCGGGCAGCGCCTGTCAAAACCACGAAGCGCCAGGGCCGCACTTTAAAATGATTGGGCGCCTGCGCTCCAGCGGCGAGCAGTCTCTCGATCAACGGGCGGGGCAGCGGGTCAGGTTTGACCTGCGAAACCGATTGGCGGGTAAAAATAGCTTCATAGAGTTCCATGATGTCCTTCTTTTGGGTAATAGAATGAGATCAGCCCATTATAATGCCCCGAACAACCTGGCAACACTGCGGCCCAAAAGGGGGATGGAAAAACCAGGCCCAGCCCGTACAATACCCTTATGAACCCGCGTCTGCTGACCTTTTTCCTGATTCAAACCCTGGCACTGACCGCCTGCAACCTGCCCCGCGCCACCCCGCCCGCTCCAACCGCCAGCCCGGCACCTTCCACGTTGACTCTGACACCCTCTCCACGGCCAAGCGCCACCCGCACACCCACCCCCAGCCAGACATCATCCCCAACACTCACCCCAACCGAAACGCAACCGCCCGGCCCAACCGCCTCGCCCACCTTCAGCTTTCCATCCGCCACGGTCAATCAGCAGGCGCACTGCCGCTATGGCCCGGCCAAAGCCCACCTGCACGCCGCGGATCTCTATGCCGGGGATAGCGGCACCGTACGCGGCAGATTCCTTTACAGCCAGTGGCTGCTCGTCAAATTTGACAAGCTGAGTTATTTTTGCTGGGTGGCCCCCAGCGTAGTGGATGTGGTCGGAGATCTGAGCACAGTCAAATTTACCGAGGTCAAACTCGTCGGGCCGAGCACGCTTTACCAGCCGCCTCAAAATGTTACGGCGGTCCGCGACGGTAACAAGGTCTCAATCAGCTGGGATCCAGTTCGCATGACCCAGGACGATGACCGGGGCTACTTCCTCGAATTGTTCGTCTGCCAGGACGGCGCGTACATCTGGTGGACCTTTGCCTATCCAGATCAATTCAGCACCCATTACACCATCAAAGACGAGGCCGGCTGCCCGGCGCCCTCGGGTGGCAAGCTTTATGCCGTGGAAAAACACGGGTATACCCGCCCAGTAGAGATTAACTGGCCGAAGCCCTGATAGATTCCGCTGGCTTGTAACGCCGAGTCATTTTCAGGTTGTTTTTGCAGGAATTTTGCGCCCAACAAAAAACCTGGCCGATTGGCGGCCGGTTTTTTTATGACACCTGTCATTGCCATCAGTGACTGCAACCATGCCCCGCAAGTCAATTCAATGTTTGCAGACACGCCCACCACAACGGCAGGGATGGATAGAATTGCATCAACCTTGAACCACGGAGTGCACTATGCAAAAGAAACATTTCATCCATTTATGTTTGGGCGGCGCGCTGATCCTGTCCGCCTGTGCGGAGACGCCCTCGCAGGGCAGTCTGCCCGGCAAACAGGAGCAGGCCACAGCCAGCCCAGCCGTTCCGGTCTCCATCATCCCCACCAGCCAGCCCGCAACCCCTCCCCCCGACCCCACGCAAGCCAGCCCTGCGCAGCCTGCCATAAACCTGACCTATCCGATTGTGGATACGGGGCAGGGCAAATGCTATGATAGCCAGGCTGAGATGGCCTGTTCACAGACCAGCTTCTTCGGGCAGGATGCCCAATATACCAGCCATGCGCCCGGCTACAGCCTGAGCGCCGACGGATTTACCGCGCTGGATAATGTCACCGGCCTGACCTGGCAGCGCAGCCCGGAAACCAACAGCGACGGCGTGCTCAACAAAAGCGACAAGCTGACCCTGGCCCAGGCGCAGGCTCTGCCCGCCCAGCTGAACGCGGCCAACTTCGGCGGGTATTCGGACTGGCGGCTGCCCAATATCAAGGAACTCTTCTCGCTGATTGATTTTCGCGGCACCGACCCGAGCGGCGCGAGCGGCACACAACAACTCACCCCCTATCTCGATACCAACACCTTCCTGTTTGCCTACGGCGACAGCGCCGCCGGCGAGCGCACAATCGACTCGCAATTCGCATCCAGCACATCCTCGCACGACGGCGCCAAATTATATGGCGTCAACTTTGCAGACGGGCGCATTAAAGGCTACGACCTGATCATGCCCGGCGGCGCAGAGAAGACCTTCTTTGTGATTTGCGTTCGGGGAAATCCCCAGTACGGCAAAAACGCTTTTCAGGATAACGGCGACCAGACCCTCAGCGACACCGCCAGCGGCCTGACCTGGGCCAAAACCGATAGCGGCAGCGGCATGACCTGGCAGGAGGCGCTGGCCTGGGTGCAGACCCAGAATGCCGCCAATTATCTCGGCCACAACGATTGGCGCCTGCCCGACATCAAAGAACTGCAAAGCATCGTAGATTACACCCGCTCGCCGGATGCCACCCAATCGGCGGCCATCGACCCGCTCTTTGCCAGCACATCGATCACCAACGAGGCCGGCCAGCTCGATTATCCCTTCTACTGGAGCAGCACCACCCATTCCGGAACAGCCGGCCGCGGCGAAACCGCCGATTACATCGCCTTTGGCCGCGCGCTGGGCTACATGGGCAACACCTGGGAGGATGTGCATGGCGCAGGCGCGCAGCGCAGCGACCCCAAAAACGGCGACGCCGCCCAGTTCCCGCAGGGACGCGGCCCGCAGGGTGATGCCATCCGCATCGAAAACTATGTCCGGCTGGTGCGCGGGGGCGATGTCACCTTCACCCCGCAGGGAAATCCCGACTCCACGCTCCCCGTCATGAGCGTAGACGTGACCAGTACAGATCAAACGCCGGGTGGCGCAGCACCAACCGGGCCAGGCAACTCTGCAGGGCCGGGCGGAATGCCGCCACAGGCGGCCATCAGCGCCTGCTCTGCGGCCAGCCAGGGCACGGCCTGTTCATTCCGATCCCCCAATGGCCCAATCAACGGCACCTGTCAGGCCATCCAACAACTGTTGGCCTGCGTCCCAGCCAGCCGCCCGTAGACCCGCGACCCATTTCTCCCCGCCCGGTTGCACGACCGGGCGGTTGCAATTCACCCGCGCGCCTGACAAAAGTATCGATTCTCCTGAACAAGTTCTGAACATCTTCTTGATATCCTTTCAATAAGCAAAAAAGCCCCGTTCCACAGAAAGGACAAGAATCATGAACCCCAGGAATCTCACAATCTTCTTGCTGGTTGCCCTGCTGACAGCTGGATTTATGCCGCTCTCGCGAGCCTTCGCCGCCCAATCCGGATCATCCAACCCCAGGCTGAGTGCGCCAACGAAAACACCCGTCCCCACCCGCACCAGCACCCTCACCCGCACCAGCACCCTCACGCGCACCCCCAGCAAAACCCCCACGGCCACCTTTACGCGCACCAACACCCCCACCAAGACCCCGACGCGTACCCCAACCGCCACACGAACATCGACACCCTCGCGCACACCAACCGCCACCCGCACTTCGACGCCCTCGCGCACACCAACCGCCACCCGCACTTCAACACCAACCGCCACCTTCACCCGCACCAGCACCCCGACCCGGACGCTCGTTCCCACCCGCACCGACGTGCCAACCGCCGGCCCCGGCTCCTTCACCATGGATCAAACCCTTTCCGAGGGCGCCCAGAAAATGACCATCGCCTTCGACGGTTTGGCCTTCCTGACCGGCAACCTCGGCGCCGACTCATTCTTCCCCCCCGGCAAGGTCGCAGATTTCTGGGGCTTCCAGTACCTGCGCGATAACGATCCCAGCGGCATGGGCCATAACACCGACTTCCTGACGCGGGCCTCACTCAACATGCTCACCGTCCTCACCAGCGACCAGAAAGCCCAATTGATCGCCCTCGCCAAAAACCAGGTCACCGCCATCAACGAATACGGCTACAACCGCTTCGTCCTGATGACCGCCTTCCGCCGCCAGCTAGAGAACAACCTCCCCGCCGGCTCCAGCGGATTGAACGAAGCTGCCGTGCAAGCCTATTCAGCCAGCCTGTACCGTCTCGACGGACAAATCAGCTACCAGCGCGCCCAGGTCATGGGCAGCATCCTGGCCAACCTGAACGACACACAAAAAGCCTACCTGGCCGGCATGGTCGGACAAGGCATGACCTCCTGGCCCAATGTGGCAGAACCTGCCGAACTGCGCGGTCTGACCCAAGACGAAAAAGTGGCCGTCATGACCTATGCCGGTGACCTGTTCAGCTGGTATGCAGGGTCGCTCACCGCCGATGTCTACTTCTGCCCCGAGCGCCAGGGCACCTACTTCGGCTCCTTCTACATGAAGGATGCTCCCGCCGTCGGCAACCCCGGCTACAGTATCGGCACCAACATCACCGCCGACTACGGCGCCGCTTTCCTGGCCACCCTCACCACTTCCCAGGCTGCCACCGTCACCAACGTAGTCCAAACCCAAAAAGCCTCGCTCCTCGAAATCGTACAGCGCCGGCAGGAAGTAGCCACCCTGCTGCGCCAGTTCATCGCCGGCGGTACACCCGATCAGGCAACCGTACTCACCTTGATGGAACGCTACGGCGAACTGGATGGCGAAATCGTCTACCAGCTGGCCACCGCCTTCGCACAGGTCAACCAGGGCCTCAGCGCCGATCAACGCACCCAACTCCTCAAACTGCGCACCGATCTGCTCGGCGACCTGGCCTATCCCAGCAGCGCCTACCTGTACGCGCAAAGCATCCCGCTGCCCACCGTCCCCAACACTGATTTCCTGTTCTCCATCCCCTAAACGCGAACACCTCTCGCAGCACCGAGCGCCCGGCCTTTTTCAGGCCGGGCGCATTTTTTGCCATCCTCACCAAACCTAACAAAATCGAAACCCCTTCTGAACAACTTCTAAATACCCCTTTGCTATCCTACAGTTGAAAGGAAAAAGCCATGGAACAGAAATTTTTCTCCCTCCCAGTTTTATTTCTGCTGACGTTGACTCTCGCAGCCTGCGGACGCCCCCCTGCCGCGCCGCCAGCTGCTCCCGTTCAGCAGGCGCAGGCCACCTCCGGGCCGGCTGCCGCCACCCAGCCCACCACCGCCCCGCAAGCCGTTTTCACTCCGGCCAGCGCCCTCACCCAAAACAGCCTGCCCGATACCTTTGACCTGCTCACCCTGCCCGGCACTTACCAGTTCACCGAAGGCCCGGCTGTGGATGCCAACGGCAACGTCTACTTCTCCGACATCAATGCCGGGACAATCTACCGCTGGACGCCCGATGGCAGCGTCAGCATCTTCCTCGCAGGCTTGAATAAGCCCAATGGCCTGATGTTCGCTGCCAGCGGGGATCTGGTCGCCTGCGAAGGCGGGAATGGCCGCCTGATCTCGATCAATCCACAGGGGCAGATCACTGTGCTCGTCGATCAATACAACGGCATACGCTTCAATGAACCCAATGACCTATGGATCGACGCGCAGGGCGGCATCTACTTCTCGGACCCGGCTTACCAATCGGCCGTGGTGCAGGATGGCGAACATGTCTATTATCTCTCGCCCGATCGCAGCCAGGTGACGCGCGTCATCAGCGACCTGACCCGCCCCAATGGCCTGGTCGGCTCGCCGGATGGCAAAACGCTGTATGTGGCTGATCACGGCGCGGGACAAACCTTTGCCTATAGCATCAATAGCGATGGCAGCCTGACCGATAAGCGCCTGTTCGTTGCCAGTGGTTCGGATGGCATGGAACTGGATACAGCTGGCAACCTGTACCTGACCACGCCCAAAAGCCTCAAGATTTACACAGCCAGCGGCGAGTTGCTGCGCGAGATTCCGACGCTGGAAAACCCCACCAACCTGGCCTTCGGCGGGGCGGATGGCCGCACGCTGTTCATCACTGCCCGGACGGCTGTGTATACCGCGCAAATGACGGCGGGCAGCGCCACAGCCTTTACCCTCACCAGCCCCGACCTGCCTGCCGATGGCCGCCTGCCGGTTGAATATACCTGCGACGGGGCCAGTTCAACCCTGGCCCTAAGCTGGAGTGGCGCCCCACCGGAGACGGTCGGCTATGCCGTCACAATGCACCACGTCGCGCCAGATAATGCCATTCACTGGTATTGGGAAGTCTACAACCTGCCCGCCAGCGTCACCAGCCTCGCGAAAAACTTCACCGGCCTGGGCGCCCTCGGCACCAACAGCGTCAATGATCGCAATGAGTATGCCCCGCCCTGCTCCAAAGGCCCCGGCGACAAGGAATACATTTACACCGTGTACGCGCTCTCCACTCAGCCACAGTTCTCTGTCCCCGCTACACAGATTGACCGCGCCACGCTGCTGGAGGCGATCCAGAACATCACTCTCGCCAGTGCAGAACTGCACGTGGTATACGCCCGGCCCTGAAAATCCACGGGCCTCTGAACAAAACCGTAAAGAATTCTGAACAGGTTCTTAATAACAATTTCATAAGATCAGAACATAGGAGAAAAAAATGAAAACCAAACTCATGTACCTGCTGATCGTTCTCACCATGCTGCTCTCCGCCTGCTCGGCAGGCCGACCAGCCCCCGAATCGCAGCCAGCCGCCCCTGCCGCTGCCGCATCCGACTCGCAAACCACCCCGGCCACCACCAGCCAGGATAGCGGCCAGGGTTCTACAGATGGCCAGCCACTGCCTCCCAAGGAAGCTTACGACGCTTGCCTCGGCAAGACCGAACAAACTGCCTGTGAATTTACCGCTGCGCGCGGCCTGGAAACCGGCACCTGTGAAATGGTCCAAACTGCGCTGGCCTGCTCCCCGCAGCGTGGATCAAAGGCTGGCGGCACCGAGCCAACCGGCAATAACAGCAGCCAGACCGGCACCACCACAATTCAGGGTGGCGGCCAGCAGAGCGGCGGCCAGGCCGGCGATGGCGCTCCCGCCTACAACATCGAACAGGCCATTTCAGACAAAGCCCAGGGCATGACGATTTCCTACGACGCACTGGCCTTCATGACCGGCGATCTCGGCGCGGACTCCTTCTTCCCGCCAGGAAAAGTGGCCGACTTCTGGGGCTTCCAATACCTGCGCGATAACGATCCCAGCCAGATGGGACACGCCGGTGACTTCCTGACCAGCGCCGCGATGAACACGCTCAACAACCTGACCGCCGAACAGCGCGCCGAATTGGTCACGCTCGCCAAAAGCCAGGTAGCCTCCGTCAGCGAATACGGGTACAGGCGCTTCGTTCTCATCAAAGCCTTCACCCGCCTGGCCGAAGGTGACCTGCCCGCTGGTACCACCAGCCTCAGCCTGGACGCCGTCAAAGCCTATTCAGCCGACCTGTACAAACTCGATGGGGAAATCAGCTACGCCCGCGCCGAGCTGTATGGCAGGATGATTAACGCCATGAGCGCCGACCAGATCGCTTACTTCGACGCGATGAAAGGCAAAGGCATGAAGGAATGGCCGGTTGTCACCGAGCCAAGCGATATTGTCGGTCTCGACCGCGAAGTAAAAGTGGCCGTAATGACTTATGCCGCCGACATGTACTCCTGGTACGCCGGTTCCGTCGAAGCGGATGTTTACTTCTGCCCTGAACGCCACGGCACCTACTTCGGCTCCTTCTATCTGAAAGATATCAAGGCCATGAGCGACCCGACCTACTCCATCCCCACCAACCTGACCGGTGACCTGGGCCAGACCATGCTCGACAAATTGACCCCCGACCAGTCGCAGCTGATCACCAGCCTGGTGACCACCGGGAAGACGCCCTTACAGGGCATGGTGGATACCCGCCGCGCGATCTCTGTCGAGCTGCGCAAGTTCCTGGCGGGCGGCGTTGCCGATCAGGCTACAGTACTCAGCCTGAGTGAACAATATGGCGCGTATGATGGCGAGATCATCTACAATATGGCGGTCAACTTTGCCAGTGTAAAGAAATCGCTGACCGAAACGCAACAGGCGGAACTCGATGCCCTGCGCACCGAACTGCTCGGCGACCAGTCGCACCCCAGCGGCGCCTACCTGTACTCCGAGCCTATCCCAATGCCCGAAATTCCCAACACCGATTTCCTGTTCGCGAACCAATAAGCGCGAACCTACTCCAATCACACCAGGGTGCCGCCAGAAGTCAAGGCGGCACCCTTGATTTTTCACACCCGCCTGAAGAATTCGGGCATTCGGGTTTTGCAAGCCACCATCAGCCCGGCTTTTTAAGGGAAACAGACTTTCAATTTCGTTATTTTTCAATCCCCTGAATTGCCGCTATAATACCCATCCTTACGTTTGAAAGAACGCAAGCAACACCAAACGATTTTTTAGTCTGCCCCTGCCATTTGCTATGGTATCCAATGCCAAAACTTTTACAGGTTGCCGCGCCCCTTCAGTTTTGAGCTGGCTGATCAAGGTGAATATCATGAGAAATCCCGAAGAAAAACAAGTGATCCTGGTTGTGGATGATGCCCCCGAAAATGTCGAGTTGCTGAATCTGATATTGGAGCATGATTACACTGTAAAGGCGGCTTTGAGTGGCGAAAAAGCCCTGGAAATTGCTTTTGACCTGGAAAACCAGCCCGACTTGATTCTGCTGGATGTGATGATGCCCGGCATGGATGGATACGAAGTCTGCCGGCAGCTGAAGATCAGCGACCACACCCGCAAAATCCCGGTGATTTTCGTCACCGCCCTGACCGAATTAACCGACGAGCGGCGCGGTTTTGAAGCGGGCAGCGTCGATTACATCACCAAACCGATCGTCGCAGCGACGTTGCGGGCCAGGGTTAAGACTCATCTGGCACTCTACGATCAGAATCGCTACCTGGAAGAAAAGGTGCGCGAAAGAACCAATGAACTGGCGCACACCCAGGATGTAACCATTATCGGGTTTGCCACACTGGCCGAATTCAGGAACCAGGAAACCGGCGCGCACATCATGCGCACGCAGCAATATGTGCGCATCCTGGCCCAGTATCTGGGCGGACACCCCAAATATGCCGCCGCCCTAAACCGCGAAAACATCGATCTGTTGTACAAATCGGCGCCGCTGCATGATATTGGGAAAATCGCCGTGCCAGACCGGATCCTGCTTAAGCCAGGCGAACTCACCCCCAATGAGTTTGAAGAGATGAAGCGGCATGTCGTTTATGGACGCGATGCCATCCTGCGCGCCGAGCGGGCGCTGGGCGACGTAAAGAGTTCATTCCTGAATATCGCCAAGGAAATTGCCTATACCCATCACGAAAAATGGGACGGCAGCGGCTATCCCGAGGGTCTGGCCGGCGAAGCCATCCCCCTTTCCGGGCGTTTGATGGCGCTGGCAGATGTCTATGATGCCCTGGTCAGCCAGCGCGTCTACAAAAATGCTTACTCGCACGAAGAAGCTGTAAAGCTGATCATCAGCCAGAGTGGCCGCCAGTTTGACCCGGATCTGATTGATGCTTTTGTTGAGTTGGAACAGGTCTTCCGCAACATCTCGGACGAGATCCGCGACCCCGAGAACCAGCAATTCATCAGGATATAGGCCCCACTCTCCTACCATCCAAAAAGCCACCCTGGCAATTTTCCAGGGTGGCTTTTGATTAATAGATGGAACTTCAGTGGGCTTACTTGGCGTAATCCACCGCACGCGTCTCACGGATGACAGTCACCTTGATCTGACCGGGATACTGCATCGTCTCTTCGATCTTCTTGGCAATGTCACGCGCCAGACGGGTGGATGCCAAATCGTCAATCTCTTCAGGCCTCACAATGATGCGCACCTCGCGGCCCGCCTGGATGGCGAACGCCTGGGAAACGCCGGTAAACGAAGTTGCCATATCTTCCAGAGTGCGAATGCGCTTGATATAGGCTTCCAGATCTTCACGCCGCGCCCCGGGGCGCGCACCCGAAATCGCATCCGCCGATTCAGCGATAATCGCCTCGATGGTTTCCTGCTCCACTTCGTGATGATGCGCCGCGATGGCATTGACCACATGCGAATGCACCCCGTAGCGCTTGCAGAACTCGGCACCCAGTTGGGCATGCGTACCTTCCTGGTTATGATCCATGGCCTTGCCGATATCATGCAGGAAACCGCCCTGCTTGGCCCATTCCATGTTCGCACCCAGTTCCGCGGCCAGGATGCCAGCCAGCTTGGCCACTTCCACCGCATGCGCCAGCTGATTCTGGCCATAAGAAGTGCGGAATTTCAGCCGCCCCATCATCCGCAACACTTCCGGATGCAGCCCGGTCACGCCAGCATCGAACGCAGCCTGCTCCCCGGCATCCACAATCGCCTTCTCTACCGCCTTGGTCTCATCCTCAATCACTTTTTCAATGTGCGCCGGGTGAATACGCCCATCCACCGTCAGACGAGTCAACGCACGACGGGCAATCTCGCGACGAACCGAGTCGAAGCACGAGATGGTCACTGATTCGGGGGTATCATCCACGATGACATCCACGCCGGCTGCCTGCTCAAAAGCGCGGATATTGCGCCCATTGCGGCCCACGATGCGCCCCTTCATTTCCTCGTTGGGCAGCGTCACCACCGCCGAAGTCACTTCGGCGACATGCTCGGAAGCAACCCGTTGAATCGCATCTGCAATCAGCTTGCGGGCGCGTTTCTCACCTTCTTCGCGCGCTTCCGTTTCAATCTGGCGGATGATGCGCGCCATATCACCACGCGCTTCCTTTTCCACTTCATCCAGCAGAATTTTTCGGGCATCATCCTTGTTCATTTCCGCAATCTGCTGCAGCTTTTCCATTTGCTGGGCGTGGATTTTATCCACCTCGTTGGCGCGCCGGTCGATGTTGCTTTGACGTTTATTCTGAGTCTGTTCGCGCTGCTCCAGCCGTTCTACACGCCCATCCAGTTCACTGCGGCGGCGATCCAACCGTTCAACTTCGCGGTTCAAATCGCTGCGGCGCTGATTGATGTCCCTTTCAGCCTCCTGGACAATCTTCAAGGCTTTGCCGCGTGCTTCCAGCTCCATTTTGCTGGTTCTATCGGTAGCTTCCTGGATGATGCTCTGGGCTCTGGCCTGTTCTTCCTGCCGTTTCTTCTCAACCTGATTGCGGTTGTAGAAATAACCGGCCGAAATACCCACGCCCAAAGCCAGGATTCCGACAAGGAGTGTGATCAAAAACGGATTCATTGGTCAGTCCTCATATTCATTCGTAATGGTAGAGCCGTCGGGGTGGATTTCTGCCCAGAGTTCGCGCAAAACTGGCGCAACGACGGCATAGGCAAAACCCCGCCGCCCCAAGAACCCGCCCAGCTTGCTGCGAAAGCCAGGCCAATCCAGCCCTGCCACTTTCCGCAGATACTTTCTCGCGGCCTCACGGGCCAGGGAACTCTCGTCGAGAGAATGTGCCAGCGTAGTGCTGATCACTTCATCAGCGAGTCCCTTGCGGCGCAGTTCCAGGGCCAGTACACGGCTGGAGCGAGGGCGGAAAGTGTTCCGGTTCTCAACCCACGCCTGGGCAAACTCCTGATCATTCAGCAGGCCGGTTTCTTCGAGCCGTTTAATTGTCAGCTCGATCACCGCTTCGGAGATGGCGTACTTCTGCAAATTTTCACGGACCTCGCGCAGCGAACGGGCGCGATAGCCTAAAAATCGCAATGCCTTTTGAAGAGCCACTTCTCGCGCGTCTTCCGCCTGAAGTGCGGCAACTTTTTCTGCATCCAGCACCTGCCCCACCTGCAGCCAGGCGGCCGCCAGGCGGGAAAGGCCGAAAGCAAATTCTCCATCCAGGTGGATATTCACCCGCCCCGGATTCTTTTTTTGGATCTCAATCGCCGTTATCTTTGGCATTTAAACACACAACCGTCGACCTGCCTGCGCAAGCCACGGTTGTAAAGTTTTTACCCGGATATGCCCTTCCCCAAAGCTGACGGTCGCCAATTAAGGGGAGGTATGCTGAGAAGAATGGCCCAAGCCATCCATTCACAGGTCAAATTATGAATTCGGTTCCTCGAATATCGTCCCGTCCTGACCAAAACTGTTGGAAGGGGTGATTTCTACAATACCCGCCAGATGAATGCGGGCAGACCTTGATCATATCCAGATAGTACCAACAACGTGGCCGCATATTTTCAGGCGGCAACTTGCATAAACAAGTATGACCAATTATACATGGAATGTTAACAAATGACTATCTTTTTGAAATAATAATCCTGGCACTTGAAAAACTGGCAAGAATCCTGTTTTCTTGTGACAAATAGAACTTACCCCCGAATGAATTTTGTGCAATAATCATGAATATCCAAAATATTTCAAGGAGGATGTTGATGGCTAAGTTAACGATCACGCGTGAAGATGCTCTTGAGTACCACCATCTCAATGGCAAGCCCGGGAAAGTAGCAATCATCCCTACCAAGCCCATGGATACCCAGCTCGATCTAAGCCTCGCCTATTCCCCCGGCGTGGCCCACCCCGTGCTGGAAATCGAGAAAGACCTCGATGCAGCCTACGAATACACCTCGAAGGGTAACCTGGTGGCCGTCATCTCCAATGGCACCGCCATTCTCGGCCTTGGAGACCGAGGCGCCCTGGCTGGCAAGCCAGTCATGGAAGGCAAAGGCGTCCTGTTTAAAAAATTTGCAGATGTGGATGTTTTCGACATCGAAGTCAATTCCCACGACCCCGACGAGATCATCAAAGTTGTTGCCGCCATTTCCCCCACCTTTGGCGGGATCAATCTCGAAGATATCAAAGCCCCGGAATGTTTCTACATTGAAGAAACCCTGAAAGGGATGCTCGATATCCCCGTCTTCCACGATGACCAGCACGGCACCGCCATTATATCTTCAGCCGCCCTCGCCAGCGCTCTGGAACTGGCCGGGAAGAAACACGAAGACATCCGTATCGTCATCTCGGGTGCAGGCGCTTCAGCCATCTCCTGCGCCGAACTGGCCATCCGTTGGGGCGTGAAACGCGAAAATATCATTTTGGTCGATACCAAGGGCGTCGTCTACAAAGGCCGCACCGAAGGCATGAACAAATACAAGGAAAAACTCGCCACCGAAGACCGCGGCCTGCGCAGTCTGGCAGATGCCGTGCGTGGCGCAGATGTCTTCTACGGCCTCTCGGTTGCCAACGTACTGCTGCCCGAAATGGTCAAAACCATGGCCGCCAGCCCGATCATCTTCGCCATGGCCAACCCCGACCCCGAAATCAAGTATGAACTTGCCAAGGAAACCCGCCCCGATTCAATCGTCGCCACCGGGCGCTCAGACTATCCCAATCAGGTCAATAACGTGCTCGGATTCCCCTTCATTTTCCGCGGCGCACTGGATGTCCGCGCCCGCGCCATCAACGAGGAAATGAAATTTGCCGCCTCCCAGGCCCTCTACCGGCTGACCAAGGAAGACGTACCCGATTCTGTACTGCGCGCCTACGGCGTGGAGAGTATGAAATTCGGTTCCGAATACATCATCCCCAAGCCGCTCGATCCACGCGTTTTGCTCTGGGAAGCCCCGGCAGTGGCCCAGGCCGCCATGGAAACCGGCGTGGCCCGCAAGAAGATCGATATAGACGAATATCGTGAGCAACTTGCCTTCCGCCAGGGACTCGGCCAGCGCGTGCGCTACTTCATCATGAACAAAGCCCGAGCCAGCAAAGCCAGTAAAAGACTGGTCTTCGGCGAAGGTGAAGAAACCAAGATCATCCGCGCCGCCGCCCAGATCGTGGAAGAGGGCCTCGCCCAACCGATCCTGATCGGCCGCCAGGAAATCATCAGCGAAAAAATCAAGCTGCTCAATCTGCATTTCAAGCCCGAAGTGGTCAACCCCGTCCACCTCGACAAACTTGAAAAATACGCCGAAGCCTACTATGAACTGCGCCAACGCAAAGGTTTGACCCTGGCCCAGGCCGAAAAACACATCAGCGAACCCAACCTGCTCGGTACAATGATGGTCAAAATGGGCGATGCAGACGCCTTCATCTCCGGCCTGACCTACGAATACCCGGATGTCATCCGCCCGGCCCTGCAAATTCACCACACCGCGCCTGGCAACACCCGCGCCGCCGGCGTTTACATCATGATCATCGGCGACAAAACCTACCTCTTCACAGACGCCACCGTCAACATTGACCCAACCGCCGAAGATCTGGCCCAAATCGCCTGCCTGGCCGCCAACTTTGCCCGCCAGTTGGAAATTGACCCGCGCGTAGCCTTCCTGTCCTTCTCCAATTTCGGCTCCACCCCGCACCCCCTCTCCGACAAAGTCCGCAAAGCCGTCGAGCTGACCAAGCAGCGCTGTGACTTCGTGGTGGATGGCGAAATGCAGGCCGATACCGCCGTGGTGGCAGATATCATCACCGAGCGATTTCCCTTCAGCGCCATCAAGGACGCCAATGTGCTGGTGTTCCCCTCGCTCGAAAGCGCAAACATCGCCTACAAATTGCTGGCCCGCCTCGGCAATGCCAAAGCCATTGGCCCGATCCTGCTCGGCATGGGCGCGCCCATTCACGTTCTGCAGACCGGTGACGAGGTTAACGACATTGTCCAGGTCGCCGCAGTGGCCGTGATGGATGCCATGAACCGCAAATAAGTCTTTCCCGCATATGGTAGGGGCGCAGCATACGCTGCGCCCCTACTTTTTGTTATAATTAAAGCATGGAAAAATCCATCGTTCCTCAACCTCAGCGCGAGTCGTACCTGAAATACCGCCGCGATGTGACCTGCCAGATTCTGCTTCCAACGATCCTTGCCACCCTGCTGATTCTGGGATTGGGCGGCCTGGCCATTTATAGCGCATCCGCTGGCAGCCAATCCGTCAGCCTGTGGGCCGATATTGCCCTGATCTGGCTGATCATCCCGATGATGTTCCTGGCGATCGTCATTCTCGCCCTGCTGGCGGCCCTGGCATATGGCCTGACACGCCTGCTGGGAATTGCCCCGCAGTACACCGGGCTGGTTCAGGAATACGCCCTGTGGCTCAACGCTGAAATCGTCCTATGGACCAACCACATCATCCAGCCTGTGCTCGTCCTAAAAACCTGGCTGGGATTTATCATTAAGGAGGAAGCGCATGACCCCCAAGGAAAAGACTGAAATCACCAAAACCCCATCCCCGCGGACGTTGCTCGCCGGGGCGCTGGTTGGCGCCGGTGCGGGGCTGATCGCGGCCATGCTGTTGCGCCGCCGCGCCGAACAAAAGGAACGCGAAAGCATGATCACCGCATCCGAAGCCATCAAACTCGGCCTGTTGGTTTTTGGCCTGTTCCGCGCCATCTCGGCCCTGGGCGACGACGAGTAAGCCCCCGCCCATCCCCAAAAAAGAAAAAAACAGGGCGCGCGCCCTGTTTTTTATTCCCAGTTTCATCCCTTCACACACAACAACCCTTTGAGATACGCCCCCTCGGGGAAATGCAGTGCCACCGGGTGATCGGCCCCCTGCCCAAGCACCTCCACCATCTGCGCCTCCACCTCCGCATCCAGCGCCGCCGAAGCCACAATTTTCTGGAACAGTGCCGCATCAATGCCGCCCGAACACGAAAAAGTGGCCAAAATCCCGCCGGGACGCAGCAGCTTAAATGCCAGGCGGTTGATATCCTTATAGCCGCGCGCCGCCTTCTCAGCCTGGGCAGCGGTCGGGGCAAACTTGGGCGGATCGAGCACGATCAAATCCCAGGCGCGACCCTGGTCACGGAATTTTCTCAACGCAGTGAACACATCCGCATCCGACCAGGTCAACCCATCCGCATCAATCCCATTTAAGGCGGCATTCTCCTGCCCGAGGGCAAGCGCTTCGCCGCTGGTATCGACTGACAAAACCGATTTCGCGCCGCCCGCGGCAGCATGGAGACTGAACCCGCCCGTGTAGCAAAAACAATTCAGCACGTCGCGCCCTCGCGCCAGCGCGCCCACCCGATGACGGTTGGCCCGCTGATCGAGGTAGAAGCCGGTCTTGTGGCCGGTGGCAACATTGACGAGAAACTTCAGGGTATATTCGCTAATCGTGATTCGAGATTCAAAATTCGAGCCACGCAACAGACCAGTGCGAGCCGCCAATCCTTCCAGTTCACGCACATCGGCATCCGATCGCTCATAAATCGTCGGCAGGCCAGTGGCTTCGAGCAGCAGATCGGCCAGGGTCTCTAGCCAGAATTCCGAGCCGGCCGTCAGCGATTGGAGCACCAGCACCTCGCCATAACGGTCAACGATCAGGCCGGGCAGGCCATCCGATTCAGCGTGGAACAGGCGCAGTGCATCGGTAACAGCAGCCAGTCCCAGGTTGGAGCGTCGCGCCAGCGCAGCTTGAATCCGGCGGCGAAAAAAGTCAGCGTCGACCGGTTCCTGTTCGTCAAAGGTCCAAACCCTGGCGCGAATTTGCGAGGCCGGCGACCAGGCGGCACGCGCCAGCCAGGCGCCCTGCGCGTCGCGCACCTCAACGGTTGCGCCGGGGGCCGGGCTGCCTGTGATTTGACCGACAGCACCTGAAAAGATCCATGGGTGGCGGCGCAGCAGGCTTTTTTCACGTCCGGGTTTGAGAATCAGTGTGGGCATGCGGGCATTGTACCGCACATGCGCCGTTTTTCGCATGTCGGCCAGGTAAATCCCCGCCCCAGGTGAGCTGACCCACCGAACCCGCCTTTAACCTTCTCTTAACCAGCCAATTTGTTCCTGTGGTATATTGACCGCATAGGAAACCACCATGCCCGAAACCATCCTGGTTGTTGAAGACGAACCCGCCCTGCAGGAAACACTGGCCTACAACCTCGAAAAACAGGGCTACCAGGTCGAAATCGCTGCAGACGGGCGTGACGCGCTTGAAAAAGCGCGCCGCACCCACCCCGACCTGCTGCTGCTCGATATCATGCTGCCCGGCCTGGACGGCATCGAAGTCTGCCGCATCCTGCGCCGCGAGAACTTCAGCGCCCCCATCCTGATGCTCACCGCTCGCGACGACGAAATCGACCGCGTCGTCGGTCTGGAAATCGGCTCCGACGACTACCTCACCAAACCCTTCTCCATGCGCGAACTGCTGGCCCGGGTCAAAGCCCAGCTGCGCCGCACCGAAACCATCCGCGCCGAATTGGAAAAGATCAAAACCAACAGCCCCGGCGAAAACACCCTGCGCTCACAAAACATCGCAATCAACCAGACCCGCCGCGAAATCACGCTCGATGGTGCCGTGCTGCCCCTCAAACCCCAGGAATACGACCTGCTGCTGTTCTTCGTCGAACATAAAGGCCGCATGCTCTCGCGTGAATTCATCCTCGAGCGCGTCTGGGGCTGGGAATACATCGGCGACAGCCGCACCGTCGATGTCCACGTCCGCTGGCTGCGCCAAAAAATAGAACCCGACCCGGCCAACCCGGCCCGCATCATCACCGTGCGCGGCGGCGGCTACCGCTTTGAAGGATGAACACGCTCACCTGGCTGCTCCCGGCCGCCCTCGGTCTGCTCTTGTTGTGGATGTCCTGGCGATACGCCTCGCTCCGCCGCAAACTGGATGCCTACACCCGCACCGTACGCCGCGCCGCCGGGAGTGAAAAACCCGCCCTGGAACTGCCCACCGATACCCCCGGCCTTGAACCCCTCTCCAACACCGTCCACAGCCTGGCCGCCGCCTACACCGTTCAACTCTCCCAGCTCGAAGCCGAACGCGCCCGGCTGGCCGCCATCCTAGAACAACTGACCGACGGCATCCTGATCGCCGACGCGAACGGCCTGCTCCGAATGGCCAACCCCGCCGCCGAAAAACTCTTCGGCGGCGCGCCGTTAACTGGCCGCTCCGTCGCCATTACCCTGCGCCACCACCAACTGGTTGAAACCTGGCGCAAATGCCAAAACAGCGGCGAACCCCAAAGTGAAACCGTCGAACTCCCCGCCACCCGCAAATATCTGCAACTGATCGCCCTGCCCGACCAGAACACAGGCGGCGTCATCCTGATGATCCAGGATCTGACACACCAGCGCCGCCTCGAAACCGTCCGCCGCGACTTCATCTCCAACATCTCCCACGAACTGCGCACCCCGCTGGCTTCTCTCAAAGCCCTGGCCGAAACCCTGCAAGACGGCGCCCTCGACGACCCGCCCGTTGCGCGCCGCTTCCTGGCGCGCATCCAAACCGAAGTGGACGCCCTGACCCAGATGGCCTCCGAACTGCTTGAGCTTTCGCGCATCGAATCAGGCCAGGTGCCGCTCGAACTGCGCCGCGTCTCGCCCGAGAAATTGCTGCACTCCACCGCCGAGCGCATGAAAGTCCAGGCCGAACGCGCCGGGGTGAGCCTGCAAGTCGAATGCCCGCCCGGTTTGCCCGAGGTGCGCGCCGACGCGCCCCGGCTGGAACAGGTGCTGGTCAACCTGATCCATAACGGAATCAAGTTTTCGCGCGCCAGTGGCGAAGTGCGGCTCAGCGCCCGCCTGGAGGGCGATTTTATCTGCTGCGCGGTAGCAGATACCGGCGCCGGCATCGATCCCGATGACCTGCCGCGCATCTTTGAACGCTTCTACAAAGCCGACCGCGCCCGCACCAAAAGCGGCGGCACCGGGCTGGGGCTTTCTATTGCCCGGCACCTGGTGGAGGCGCACGGCGGCAAAATCTGGGTCGAAAGTGAGCCAGAACGCGGCAGCGTGTTTTATTTCACAATTCCCCTCGCCTGAAGTCTGAAGCCAATTTTTTACCATTTGTTAACGCTCCGTTTCAGGGGCGTTAAACGTTTAAAGCTATCTTAAGGGTGATATTGAAAAGGAGAAAATCATGGGACTCGCTGACTTACACATGCACACGATTTACAGTTATGACGGCACAGCCACCGTCCCCGCCGTGCTCAAGCGCGCCAAACGCAATGGGCTGGATGTGATTGCCATCACCGACCACGATGAAATCCGCGGCGCGTTGGAAGCGCTCGACCTGGCTGCCCAAGTCGGGATCGAGGTCATTCCGGGAATTGAAATTACAACTGCCGAAGGCGACCTGCTCGGCCTGTTTATTACCAAAAAAGTCCCGGCAGGTCTGTCACTGCTCGAAACTGTCCTGCGCGTCGGCGCGCTGGGCGGGGTATGCATCGCCCCACACCCAATGGCTGGTGGCATGGGGATGAAAAGCCTGAGCGCCTATTCCATCCGCCAGGCGCTCAAACATCCCGAAGCCGCTCAAATCCTGATCGGAATCGAAACCTATAACGCGACCGCCCTCGACCGGGAAAGCTGTGAAAGTGCCGAAATCCTGGCCAATTGGCTGGGAAAGACCGCCACCGGCAGCAGCGACGCGCACATACTCGACGCGATTGGCCTGGGCGCCACCGAATTCCCCGGCCAGAGCGCCGCCGACCTGCGCGCCGCGCTGATCAAAGGCGCCACCACGGTCCGCAAGCAGTCGCACTGGAGCCCGGCGCGCATCCTGGGTGGCTGGGCGTTGAATTACCTGTTGAGCACCCCGGGCCGCCTGAACCCGATCGGACAGGTTTTCACCGCACAGCGCGCTTACGGCGAAGGGTAAAAAAGAGTTATGGAAATCACCCTGATCATTTCAAGCCTGGCCTTTGTGGCAATTGTAACGATCGACACCCTCCAGCAGCGCGCAAAATTCCGACAGGCAGACAAGCATGAGTGAATTCAACCCTATCCAGGACACCAACTTCCCAGCCCTGGCCGATTGAAATTGGTAACTGCCCGAAGCCGCCAGTCCAACTCATAATCACCCGAAAACCGGGGATTCGTAAAGCTTCAACCCTTTTGTTAACCGGACGTTAAACAAAATTTCGAGCGCCCTTAACAGTCGAATGAGAAAATCACACCGTTCAACTTGTTAGGTATTCAAATTATTCAAATTGAGGAGAAGAAACATGCGTAACAAACTTTTCATCGTTTTCGCCGTTCTCGTTGCCGCCAGCCTGCTGCTGGCCGCCTGCGGCGCCCCCGCCACCCCTGAAACTGTGACCGTTGTCCAGACCCAGGTTGTGGAAAAAATTGTCGAAGTCACCCCCACCCCGGATGCTTCCATCCCCACCGCGCTGCCCGCTGGCTCCGTCCAGGTGAACGGCGCAGGCGCAACCTTCCCGGCTCCCGTCTACGCCGACTGGGCCTATGCATACCAGTATGTTGACCCATCTGTGGTGATCAACTATCAGGCGATTGGTTCCGGTGGCGGGAAGAAAGCCATCGTTGATGGCACTGTCGATTTTGCCGGTTCCGACTCGCTGCTGAAGGATGAAGAATACACCGCTGGCAAAGATCTGCAGATGTACCCGACCCTGGCCGGTGCTGTTGTGTTGATCTATAACATCAAGCTGGCTCAGGCCATCCCGACCCCCGCCGCTGGCGCCGCCGCCACGGTTCTGCCTGCCCTGGTGCTTGATCGCGCCACCGTGGTGGGCATCTACAACTCGACCATCACCAAGTGGAACGATCCTGCCATCCTGGCGCTCAACCCGGATTGGAAGGATTATCTGCCGGATGCTGATATCACCTCCGTACACCGCTCGGATGGTTCCGGTACGACCGAAATCTTCACCAAGTCTTTGGCCTCCTTCAGCACCGACTGGACAGCCGGTGGCGCATCTGCGATCGAATGGCCCAAGGGTAACAATGTGGGCGGCAAGGGCAACGCTGGCGTGGCTGCTTCCGTCATCAATACCCCCAACTCGATCGGCTACGTGGAACTTTCCTATGCCATGTCAAATAAGCTGCCCTTCGCTTCCCTGGTCAACCAGGCTGGCAAGACAGTTGTGGCCAACAACGACAGCGTTCAGGCTGCCATGGCTGAAGGCACCTTCAGTGACAAGCTGACCGCCACGATCGTGGATGGCAAGAGCGACGGCGCTTATCCGATTGCCGGTTACACCTACCTGATCCTGCACACCACCAGCATGACCGACTGCGTCAAGGCTCAGAAAGTGCTTGAGTTCTTCAAGTGGGCCATGACTGATGCCACCGCTATCTCGCGCGCTTCTGCCCTCGGTTATTCCGCCCTGCCGGATGCCGTCAAAACGAATGTACTCGCCAAACTGGCTGAAGTCAGCTGCAACGGCGCGCCCGTTCTCAAATAATCGCCAACTTCCCAAGTCCCGGGGAGGGTCTCTCGCAACACGGGGAGGCCCTCCCACTAGTTTTTTCGATATTCATCCACAGGCAAGGAAATCTCCTTTAAAGTGCACGGGACTGCAATTTGATGGAAATTTCTTATTCTGCTGGAATTGGTTTCAAGGAAATTGAAACATGAAAAGAACACAGACTCTGTCTGAGATCAGCCCGCCGCCACGCTTGCGCCAGCTTTTTCAACATGGCGACATGCCCTGGCAAATCATGCTGGTATTGGTGTCCATTTTGGTACTGGTATTGATGCTGGCGATCGGCTGGATGTTGTGGCAAACTTCCGTGGACGCGCGCAGCGCTTTTGGGTGGAGCTTCCTGGCGCCAACGGCGGATGCCAGTTGGGACCCGGTCAATGACCAGTTCCAAGCCTGGCCCTTTATTTACGGCACTTTGCTGACTTCGCTGGCCGCCATTGTTCTGGCAGTACCCATCAGCCTGGGGATTGCCATTTTCCTGGCTGAGTTATGCCCGGCCTGGCTGCGCACTCCGCTCAACTGGCTGGTGGAATTACTGGCGGCCATCCCCAGCGTTGTTTATGGGCTGTGGGGATTGTTTGTTTTTCTGCCAACTGTTGTTGCGCCGCTGGGCGCCGGGTTGGCAACGCTTTTTGAGCCTATCCCGCTGCTCGGCGCGCTATTTACCGGCCCAATCCCACTCAGCGGAGCCTCCCGCCTGGGTGCCGCCCTGATTCTGACAGTAATGATTATTCCAACCATTGCCGCGGTCTCGCGAGATGTGCTACTGGCGATCCCGCCAGCCCAACGCGAAGCCTCGCTGGCGCTGGGATCGACAGAATGGGAGACGATCTGGCAGGTGCTGATTCCTTACGGGCTTTCCGGCATTCTGGGCGCCATCATCCTGGGGCTGGGACGCGCGCTGGGCGAAACCATGGCCGTGACCATGGTGATCGGCAACAGTATTGAAAGCAGCGCCTCGCTGCTCAAGCCGGGCTATACCATGGCAAGCATCATCGCCAATGAATTCGCCGAGGCGGTCACCAAGCTGCACTCACAGGCCCTGATCGAGGTCGGTTTAGCTCTGTTTGTGATGACTCTGCTACTCAATATGCTGGCGCGCTTTTTGGTCTGGCGCGTGGCGCGCAAGACGCCGCAGGAGGCCCGGGTATGAGCACCAATTTTTCAGAATTGATCAAAACCGGTTACCAGACGCGATCCACCCGGCGCAAGTCAATCAATGTGCTGATGCTCTCGCTGACCGCGCTGGCAACGCTCCTGGCGCTGATTCCGCTGTTCTGGATTGTGGGTTACGTGATCTACATGGGCGCGCCCAGCATCAACCTCGACTTTTTCACGCAGCTGCCGCGCCCGGTTGGGATGGAAGGCGGCGGTGTGCTGCACGCCATTCAGGGCACTTTGATTGTCACGGTGCTGGCGGGTCTTTTCGCCGTTCCACCGGGCGTGCTGGCGGCTTTTTACGCCTCGCGCTATCCCAACACGCCCCTGGGAATTGCCTTACGCTTCAGCACCGACGTGCTCTCGGGGGTGCCCTCCATCGTGATCGGTCTGTTTACGTACGCCCTGATGGTAAAACCAATGGGTCATTACTCAGGCCTGGCAGGTGGAGTGGCGCTGGCCATCCTGATGCTGCCAACCATCATCCGCACTACCGAAGAAATGCTCAAACTTGTGCCGCATAGCCTGCGCGAAGGTTCGCTGGGACTCGGCGCGCCGGAGTGGAAAACATCGTTGAGCGTCCTGTTTCCGGCAGCCTTCAGCGGCATTGTGACCGGATTTTTGTTGGCGTTGGCACGCGCCATGGGCGAAACCGCCCCGCTGCTTTTCACCGCGCTGGGAAACGAACGCTACAACGTCAACCAGATCGTGACCAGCGGCTTGCAGGGCAAGCAGAGCGCTTTTCAAATTCTGCAGCGTGTGCTTGATCAGCCGCTCGATTCACTGCCGCTGACGCTCTGGAAGTACGCCTCCCAACCCTACCCGGAACGCGTGGCACAGGCCTGGGGTGTGGCGCTGGTGCTGATGATTTTTGTGCTGTTCGTGAATATTATCGCCCGTGTTTGGATTGAAAGCCGGGCCAGGAAGTTACGAGGTTAATCATGGCAATCAATATTGCTCCTCTTGCCCTCTCCGATATGGCCAACCAATCGGAAACGAAAGTTGAAGTCAATCATCTATCCGTATATTATGGAAAATTTCGCGCGCTGACCGAGATCACCCTGCCGGTTTACGCCAATAAAATCACCGCCATCATCGGGCCGTCCGGCTGCGGAAAGTCAACGCTGCTGCGTTCCTTCAACCGCATGAACGACCTGACACCCAGCGCCCGCCTAGAAGGGCAAATCCTGTTCGATGGGCAAAATATCCTCGCCAAGGGTGTGGATGTGGTCGATGTGCGCCGCCGGGTCGGGATGGTTTTCCAGCGCCCGAATCCATTTCCCAAGTCGATTTATGATAATGTGGCTTATGGCCCGCGCTTGTACGGCGTCCACAACCGCAAAACGCTGGATGAAATCGTCGAGCGCAGCCTTATCCGCGCGGCGCTTTGGAGCGAGGTCAAAGATAAGCTCAATCAATCGGGCATTGCGCTTTCGGGCGGGCAGCAGCAAAGGCTGTGCATCGCGCGGGCGTTGGCCGTCGAGCCGGAAATCGTCCTGATGGATGAACCCGCCTCGGCGCTTGATCCCATCTCCACGCTCAAGATTGAAGAGTTGATGCACGACATCGTCAAGGAATACACCATCATCATTGTCACCCACAACATGCAGCAGGCCGCGCGCGTTTCGGATTTCACCGCCATGATGATGATCGATGAGCACCGCTCGGGGCGCATGATCGAGTTTGACCAAACCCAGCGCATCTTTACCAATCCCAAAGATAAACGCACCGAAGATTATGTGACGGGAAGATTTGGGTAAGAGCAGAGCATTCATGAAACCTAAATTTCTCTTTCTGTGTACAGGAAATTCCGCCCGCAGCCAAATGGGCGAAGCCTTTTTGCGCGCTTACGCAGGCGATCATTTTGATGTCTTTAGCGCCGGGATCAACCCCAAGAATGAAATTCATCCCCTGGTGCGCACCGCCATGCAAGAAATTGGCTTGACGATGGAGGGGCAAACCCCAAAAAACGTCAGTGAATATTTGGGGAAGTTCGTTTTTGCTTATACCGTCTCGGTTTGCGGTAATGCAGAAGAACAATGCCCGCGAATCTTCTTGAATATGGGCCAACACATGTACTGGCCTTTTGATGACCCGGCTGCGCTGGAAGGCTCAGAAGACGAGAGACTGGCCAGGGTGCGCATCATCCGCGATCAGATATCCGCAAAAATAAAAACCTGGCTGCGCGAACAGGGCCTCGAACCAACTGATTTTCACCAGGGTTTATAAATCACTCCCCAATTTCTTGCCACGGATACGATTGGAGAAAAATGGTACGCACAACCTTTGAGCACGAAATTCAGGAATTGAAGGATGAAATCATCATCCTGGGCAGCATGGTCGAACAGGCCACCCTGGAGGCGGTTGAATCATTAAAAAAGCGCGACGTGCAGCGGTCAGAGCAGATCGTTGCGAATGACCAGATCATCAACAAAAAACGTTTCGAACTGGAAAACCGGGTCATGGTCGTCATCGCCACCCAGCAGCCAATGGCACACGATCTGCGTGTCCTGGCCTCGATTCTGGAGGTGATCAGCGAATTGGAGCGCATGGGAGATTATGCCAAGGGGATTGCGGTAATCAACACCCGCATGGGCGACCAGCCGCTGCTCAAACCGCTGGTGGATATTCCGCGCATGGCCTCCAAGGGCGTGGATATGCTACACCGCGCCTTAAGCGCCTTTGTCACCGAAGATGCCGCAACCGCGCGCGCCATTCCCGCCGAAGATGATGACGTGGATGAGCTCTACAACCAGGTATACCGCGAGTTAATGACCTACGTCATGGCAGACGCCAAAACCATCGAACGCGCCAACTTCCTATTGTGGGCAGCCCACAACCTGGAGCGTTTCGCCGATCGCGTCACCAACATCTGCGAGCGGACGGTGTTCATCGCCACCGGGGAATACAAAGAAACCCATCCTGCGGGGGAATGACAGGGAGGCTCGCTGCTGACTGGATTGCGGCTCGAAAACCGTTAAACGGACTCACTGCGCCACCCAGCGGACAGCGTCTGACCGTTTTCCCGGCAGTTAACCAGCCCGGGCGTTAATATTCCTGCACATACGGATTGGAATTTTTTTCATCGCCCACGCTGGTAGCAGGGCCGTGCCCAGAAAGCAGGCGCGTGTCATCGGGCAGGGTATACACCTGTGAGCGGATGCTATCCACAAGCGCATCCCAACTGCCCCCGGGCAGGTCGGTGCGGCCCACCCCGCCGGCAAAAATCAGGTCACCGCAAAAGCAGATTTTTTCTGCGGCGCAATAGAGCACCACATGACCGGGCGTGTGTCCGGGTGTGTAACGCACTTCAAAGCGGTTGGCTCCCAGCAGAAGCATCTGCCCGTGGACAAAGTCAATCGTCGGTTCCGGGCCGGGATCGATCGGCAGGCCAAAGAGTTTTCCCCCACCGCCCGCGCGCCACAAGACGTGATCGGCGGGATGCAGGGCCACGTGCGGGAGCGGGTTAAGCGCGTCCGCAATTGCAGCAGCGCCGCCGATGTGGTCAAAGTGGGCATGGGTGTACCATAAGTGACCAATCCGCCAGTCGCGTTTTTGCGCTTCAGAAAGAAGAAAACCGCCATCCCAGGACGGGTCAATGACAGCGGCTTCCCTGGTGTGCGGGTCGGCGATCAGGTAGGCATTGGTATGCACCGGGCCCAGAGGAAAGGTCAGAATCTCAAGCATGTTTCCCCCTGCGGGTGAAGTATAAGGCGCTGACGAGGATGGATACAGCGATCAGGCTGACGGAAAGCTGGTAGATGAGCAGCGGGTTTTGGTCAAACAGCAGGCCAGCCAAGGGCGGCGAGACGATGAAAATTACTGCGTTGACGGTTTCCATGATGCCGTAGGTCAGACCCATTTGCGATTCGTGGACCAGTTCGCGAGCCTGGGCCATGGCCATGGGACGCGCCGCACGAAACCCGCCGAGCAGGAAATAGCCGAAAGCGAAGAAGGGCAGGCTGCCACCCAGCCAAATGGCCAGGGGGAAAATGGCCACCAATCCCTGGGCGATCAGAAACCCGGCACGTGGTTTCAGGCGGCTGAGAAAGATGGCCAGCAAGGCATTCCCCAGCGCACCGGCGGTCAATACCACGCCGGTTTCGCTCAGCGAGAGACCGCGCACGCTTTTCAGAAAATTGGGCGTAAGCGGAATTGCCAGGTACATGGCAAAAACGGCAAAAGCCAGCAGTGCCAGGAAGCCGAGCAGGCGCCGGTTGGTGCGCAGGCTGGGCGGTGGGTCAGAGGGGTCGTGATAATCAATGGGCTGCTTTTCGATGGAGATCATAAATAGATTGGATACGGCAAAGATCCCTGTGGCAACCAGAAAGATGATGCGCATCCCATAATGGTCGCCAATCCAGCCTCCAGTGACGGGACCGAAAACCATGCCAGTGCTAAAAGTGGCGGTGGTCAGCGCCAGGGCTGTACCAACCGACCATTTTCCACGCGCGGCGGTCACATAGCTGCTGAGCGGAGATGAGACAAAAGCAGTCAACCCGTAGGCAAAAAAACCTACCAGGAAGAGTGGCAGGGTGCGGGCCAGCCCAATCAACAGGGTGGCCACCAGACCCAGCAGCCAGGCAAAAATCAGCAGCGGACGGCGGCCCAGACGGTCGGCCAGGCGGCCAGCCGGGATGTGGGTGATGGCCATTGAAAAGCCGAACAGGCCCAGGATCAGGCCAATTTCAGATTTGCTGAGCAGGAATTGGGTATCCAGATAAATGGGGATGAAATTAAAGAACATGCCTTCGCCAAAGCCCCACAGCAGAAGGGCCGAGGCGATGAACACCAGATTGCGATTCAAATTAATTCTCCAGGCGGTGAATGAAGTCGGCGGCGGCATGAAAGACGGTTTCACGAGCGGCATCGCGGGTCAGGACGTGGCCGGAGCCAGTGACAGTCACTATTTCCTTGTGTGAAGAACCGAGATGGTCGTGGATGTAGGCCTGGCTGGCCAGGCTGCCAAGCGGCAGGTAGCGGTCATCCCTTGAGTAGATCAGCAGCGCCGGGACGCTGACTTGCGGCAGGGTGGCACGCATCACGCCGAGCAGTTGGTTGAGCTGGCCAATGGCCTTGAGCGGATTGCGCGGATAGGAAACATGTTCGCGTTGGGCTTGCTGGTCAAACCAACCGGAGGCGCCATCAGCCTGGTTTTTGGGGATGGAAGGCAAAAACCAGCTGAGCAGAGCGGTGTAATTTAAGCGCCAGTCATCGGGCAGGGCGTATGGAGTGGCCATTGCGATGACGCCGCGCACCGGCAATTGAGCGGACAGGGTCAACGCGAGCACACCGCCCATTGAGAGCCCGGCCAGGTAAATGTGATCCGCCGCGCCGGCGAGCAGACGGTACCCTTCCTCAACGGAAAGCAGCCAGTCTTCATAGGTGGAGCGGACCATATCGGCGGGGCGGCTGGCGTGACCAGCCAGGCGCACGCCCAGGCAGGTAAACCCGTGCCGGCGATGCAAGTCTTCACCCATCCAGCGCATTTCTTTGGGCGTGCCGGTGAAGCCATGGATGAGCAAAACGCCTACCGCTGAGCCGGGAAAGAAAAAGGGTTCCGCAGTGGGGATGAGCTGAGTCATGGGATTTTCTCCGTCAGCGGGCGGGTCTGCCAGGGCGGCTGGCAGGTCAGCACATTGGCATAAATTGGGCAATCGGGCGTATGCGCCCCGGGTAAATAACCGCTGCTCATCAAAAACTCGTTGACGATTTCGCCGCCAGTGAAGACAAACTCCTTCTTGAACAACCGCACCCAGGCTTCCAGCGGCTGCGGATGATGCGCATCCAGCCAGCCCCGAAAAGAACCATATGCCGGGTACAGCGCCAGGATGCGGCCGGCGTTCTCAATGGCGGCATTCACCTTCAGCCGGTTGCGGATGATGGAAGCATCGGCCAGCAGCCGGGCGCGAGCCGCTTCGTCGTAGGCGGCCACGCGGCGCAGGTCAAAGCCATCGTAGGCGCGCGAAAACCCGTCCGCTTTCTTCAAAATTGTCAGCCACGACAGCCCGGCCTGGTTAATCTCCAGCACCAACCGCTCAAAGAGCTGGCTGTCGTCTTCGAGCGGGAACCCGTAAAGGGTGTCGTGGTAGACCCGGTTGTAATGGTCTTCTGGATGTGTGTTGCAGTAGTCGCAATAGCTACCCATACCCCTATTGTACCCGTTCCCTTTCAATCGGTCACAGCCGCGCCCGGGGCTGAGTCAAATGTTCGGGACGCAGAATCTGTTCCAGCTGAGACTCGGTCAGCAATCCCCGGGCCAGCACAATCTCGCGCACGCTTTGACCACTGGCGTAAGCCTGCTTCGCAACCGCTGTGGCATTTTCGTAGCCGATATAGGGATTCAACGCGGTGACGATTCCGATCGAATTTTCCACAATCTCCTGCAAACGATTCGGGTTGGCGGTGATGCCGCGCACACAGCGTTCAGCCAGCGTCAGGCAGCCCTGGCGCAGATAGATGATGCTATCGAGCAGATTGTGGGCAATGATCGGTTCGAAGGCATTTAACTGCAACTGACCGGCCTCCGCCGCAAATGAGACAGTGACATCGTTGCCAATCACCTCGAAGGCAATCTGGTTGACCACTTCGGGGATGACCGGGTTCACCTTGCCCGGCATGATCGAAGACCCGGCCTGCACCGCCGGCAAATTAATCTCACCCAGCCCGGCGCGCGGCCCGGAGGAGAGCAGGCGCAGGTCATTACAGGTTTTAGAAAGTTTCACAGCGATGCGCTTCAGCACGCCCGAAAGCTGCACAAAGGCCCCCGAATCCTGGGTGGCTTCCACCAGGTTCCCGGCAGTGACGAATTCGATTCCGGTGAGCTCGGTCAGGTAGCGGCAAGTCAAGGTGGCATATTCGGGCGGGGCATTGATGCCGGTGCCGATGGCCGTGGCGCCGAGATTAATCTCCTGGATCAACAGCGAGGCTTCGCGCAGGCGTTCCTGGTCTTCCTCCAGCATCACGGCATAGGTGCTGAATTCCTGCCCAAGCGTCATCGGCACCGCTTCCTGCAACTGGGTGCGGCCCATTTTGAGCAGCCCGCCAAATTCCTGGGCTTTTTGCTCAAAATCCTGGCGCAAAACCCCCATCGCCGCAACAAGAGTTTCGATTTCAAAACGCAGCGCCAGCTTGATGGCGGTTGGATACACATCGTTAGTGCTCTGACTCAGGTTGACATGCTCCAGCGGATGGAGCTCGCGGTACTCCCCGCGCGCAAAACCGAGTTTTTCGAGCGCCAGGTTGGCGATGACCTCGTTGGCGTTCATATTGGTCGAGGTGCCCGCGCCGCCCTGAATCACATCCACCACAAACTGGTCATGGTGCTTCCCGGCGCGCAAAGCCTCGCACGCGCTGATAATGGCCGCCGCTTTCAGATCATCCAACAACCCGAGCTCATGGTTGGCCTGCGCGCAAGCCTGTTTGACACATGCCAGGGCGCGCACCAGGTTCGGGTAAATCTGGATGCTTTTTTCGCTGATCGGGAAATTCTCCAGCGCGCGCAAAGTGTGAATACCATAGTAGGCTTCGGCAGGCACCTGGCGGTCGCCGAGCAAGTCGTGTTCCAGACGAGACATGGAAGTATTCATGGAAGAATCAACTACCACCTTTAGAGATTTAAGATTTACTGCAGGAATGCGGCGGGGAACCGCCAGGCAGATTTTATTCCCCGATGATCTTGACCAGCACCCGCTTCTGCCGGCGGCCATCAAATTCGCCGTAGAAGATTTGTTCCCAGGGGCCAAAATCGAGCCGGCTATTGGTAATCGCCACGACGACTTCGCGGCCCATCACCTGGCGCTTGAGATGCGCATCGGCATTATCCTCGCCGGTGCGGTTATGCCAGTACTGGCCGAGCGGCTCGTGCGGAGCGAGCTGTTCCAGCCAGGTTTCATAATCATGGTGCAGGCCGCTTTCATCATCATTGATGAAAACCGAGGCGGTGATGTGCATCGCGTTACACAACAGCAGCCCTTCGCGGATGCCGCTTTCACGCAGACAGGCTTCCACTTGCGGGGTAATGTTTAAGAATCCACGCCGGGCGGGAAGATTAAACCATAATTCTTTGCGATAAGATTTCATCCCAGCTGCCTCAAGGTAAGCTTTGTTTCAAAACTCCCGAATGATATCACTGCTTGGACAAACAAGCAGGTCGAAAGTCTCCGCCGCGACACACGCGCAAGCACGCAGGCGGGCTATTTACAAGAATTTTATACATCCCGGGAAAGAAACCGTTAAAATAACCTCTTGGCTGGTTGACAGATCAACCGGTCGTCTTTTTGTATTTTACTCATTCGTTACTTTCCAGACATTGGAGCAAATTCAAGGCAATGAAGCGATTGTTATCCTTTATCAAGACCCGCCTTGTATATGGCTTTCTATCCGTTCTGTTGTTAACAGGCGCACTGTTCTCCTGGGGATTGATAATCCGCGCCAACCAGATCATGCACACCCTTTTTTTAGATGAAGCCCAGCTTTTATCGAAGACGCTGAATACTGCCCAGCTTAACGCACTGCAAGGCAACTCCTTCGATCTGAGTTCGCCCGATTACCAGAATCTCAAACAGGAATTAATCTCCGTCCGCGCAGTCCACCCCCAATACCGGTTCCTATACCTGCTGGGGAAAAATTCATCCGGCGAAATATTCATTTTTGCCAATTCCGAAACCAGCAATTCGCCAGATTATTCTCCACCCGGCCAGGCCTACACCGAAGCCGCGCCAGAGATCGCTGCCGTATTTGAAAACCGGAAACCCGCAGTCATCGGGCCGGTCTCTGACCGCTGGGGCACCTGGGTCTCTGCGCTGGTACCGGTTTCTGAGCCAGGCACCAGCCGGGTGACGGCCGTCATCAAAATTGACATTCCGGCTGATGAATGGAAGATGGATATGGCCTCCCGCGTGGCTCTCCCGATCTGGTTGATGCTCGGGCTTTTGGCGGCGATCGTCGTCCTGATTATCCTCAACCGCCGGCAGGAAATCCCTTCCTGGGTTTTGCTCAAACGCCTGATGCTGCCCATCGCGCTGATTTTGATCGCGCTGATGGCCGGCATGGAACTGCTCTATTGGCAGCAGCAGGTTCAACTGCTGAATGACCAGATCTCCCCCCTGGTGACCGAGATCGGTTTTGACCTGCACAACAGCCTCGACCAGCACTCAGCAAGCCTGGCAATGCTGGCACAACCGATCGCGGCCAGCCCGGAAGTGCCCAAGGCGCTTCTCGCAGGCGATGCGCCCGGGCTGTACTCCACCTGGCAGCCCACCTTTGAAGCGCTGCAGCAGGAAAATGGCCTGACCTACTTCACCTTCCTGGACGCCCGACAGAATTGCCTGGCCAGCCTGGATCAGAACCAGACCTGCTCCGGCGCCCGGGAGCATCACGCTCTGCGGGATGCGATTCAGACCGGGAAAACCGCCTCCGGGCTGGAGCTGGATTCGGCTGGAAGGTTTGTGCTGTGGGTGGTGAAACCCATTTCCGCAGATGGAAAACCAGCCGGATATCTCGAATTGGGCAGGGATGTCGATGATATTTTCCAGCGGCTGGTAGCCCAGTTCGGCGCGCAGATCGCAGTCATGGTCAACAAGAGCTCTGTCAGCCAGCCCCAGGTGGAGCAGAATCTGCTTGCCCTTGGCCGCACACCAGATTGGGCGCAAATTCCGGATGGCGTGATCACCTTTGCATCTCAGGGAACCTTGCCTGGAGAATTTCTGCCCTGGGCCGGGCGTATCGCCGCCGAGCCAGCCTACCAGGCCCAGAGCCTCGAAATTTCGTCGGGAGGCAAAACATGGCGGGTGGCGGCCCTGCCTTTGCAGGATGCCGATGGCCGGCAGGTGGGCAATCTGCTGGTGAGCATCGATGTCAGCCCACAAAAAGCGCTTGCCATCCGCCGCATGGGATTGGCCGGGGCAGCCGGCGGCATGCTCCTGATCATGGTGGTGGGCCTGATTTTTGTCCTGCTTAACCGGGCCGATAAATTCGTTTTTCAACAGCAGGTCAGCCTGATGGAAAGCGAAGATCGCTTTGAATCCTTGTTTCGCAGCAACCCGGCGCTGATGGCCATTTCCACAATCCCGGAGATGATCTTCAGTGATGTCAACGATGCCTTCCTGACACAGCTGGGCTATACCGCGCAGGAAGTGCTCGGAAAAACCATCGCCGACATCAACCTGCTTGCGCAGCCTGAAAAGCAATTTCAGGCTGCCAAAGTGTTGCGCACCCATGGGCACCTGAGCGGGATGGAAATGCAGATCCTGCGCAAGGATGGCCAGATGCTGGATGGATTGATCTCCGGTGACATTTTGGGGCCGCCCGGAAAAGAATATTTCCTGGCCGTCATGATCGACATCACCGAGCGCAAACGCGCCGAAAGAACCCTGGAAACGACCAACCAGGAACTGGAAGAAGCGCTTGAACTGGCCAGGCTTTACGCGGCCCGCTCCGAAATGGCCAATCATGCCAAGAGCGATTTCCTGGCAAATATGAGCCATGAAATCCGCACCCCGTTGAATGGGGTGATCGGCATGGCCAACCTGCTCCTGCGAACAGACCTGGACGAAGAACAGGCCAGCTATGCCGAAATTGCCCGCTCAAGCGGTGAAACACTGCTGACCTTGATCAACGACATCCTCGACCTCTCCAAGATCGAGGCCGGGAAAATGGATCTGGAAATACTGGATTTCGATCTGCACACCCTGCTGGAGGATTTCGCCACCAGCATGGCGGTCCGCGCCCACGAAAAAGGCCTGGAACTGACCTGTGACGCCCTGCCGGGAGTCCCGGTGCTGCTGCGCGGCGACCCGGGCCGATTGCGCCAGATCCTGACCAACCTGGTGGGGAATGCCATCAAATTCACTCCCGGGGGTGAAATCGCGGTGCAGGTGGAATGCCAGCCTGAAGCCCAGGAACCCCAAAATCCCGGCGATGTCACGCTGCGTTTCTCGGTTCGGGATACCGGCATCGGCATCCCACCCGACAAAGTCGGCGGGTTATTCACCAAATTCAGCCAGGCCGATAGCTCAACCACCCGCCAGTTTGGCGGCTCCGGGCTGGGCCTGGCAATTGCCAAGCAGCTGGTGGAATTAATGGGCGGCCAGATTGGGGTTCAGAGCAGCCCCGGGGCTGGCTCCGAATTCTGGTTTACCGTGGCGCTGGCCCGCCAGGACCAACCGGCTCTGGCCGCAGAACCTGACATTACCGCCCAGGCCAGCCTGGAAAACCTGCGCATCCTGGTTGTGGATGATAACTCCACCAGCCGCGAGAAGCTCCTGCTGCGCCTTGCAGCCTGGGGCATGCGCGCCGAAGCCGCCCAGGATGGTCAGAGTGCCCTGCAGCAGCTGGAAGAAGCGGCGCGGCAAGCCGATCCTTTCCGGTTCGCAATCCTCGACCTGAAAATGCCAGGCATGGATGGAGTCTCCCTGGGGCAGGCCATTAAAACCGCTCCGCAGCTTTCGGGCACCGCGCTACTCCTGGTCACCCCGCTGGGGGCGCGGGTGAATGCGCTTCAATCCCAGCGCATCGGCTTTGCCGGAATTTTGAACAAACCCTTGCGCCATTCCGAGATATTTAACCTGCTGGTCAGCACGCTGGCGCGCCCCAACGATGACGGCCCCGCCGGGGGGACAGCGAAAGCCCGCCCAGCAGCCACCAAAGCCCACCAGGCTGAACCCTTCCCGCACCTGCCGGCGCGCGCCGGAGCCCGCATCCTGATCGTGGAAGATAATCTCACCAACCAGCAAGTGGCCCAGGCCATCCTGAAAAAACTCGGGCTGCAGGCAGAGCTTGCTTCGAACGGGGCGGAGGCCCTGCGCCATTTAGCTCACAGCCGTTATGACCTGGTCTTGATGGATGTCCAGATGCCCGAAATGAGCGGCCTGGAAGCGGCACAGCACATCCGCAACCCACAGTCGGCCGTTCTCGATCATCAAATCCCCATCATAGCCATGACCGCCAATGCCCTGAAAGAGGACCGCGAACGATGCCTGGCGGCCGGGATGAACGACTACCTCCCCAAGCCGATCAAACCCCAGGACTTGTCCGAGATTCTTCTACGCTGGCTGCCGGTGACAGCAGACAGGCCGGCCGCGCCGCCTCAGGCCGCCAGCGCGCCCCAGCCCCCCCCCTACGGCGAAGGGCAGGGCATGGTGTTTGAGCGCAGCAGCCTGATGGAGCGCCTGATGAATGACCAGGAGCTGGAAGCGCTGCTCATCACCGGATTCCTGGAAGACACCCCGCCTCAAATTCAGGCCTTGAAGGACTTCCTGGTGGCCGGCGAGATGAGCGCGGTGCAGCGCCAGGCCCATCTCCTTAAAGGCGCGGCCGCCAACCTGAGCGGTGAGAGCTTGCGGGCCGTGGCAGCTGAACTGGAAAAAACCGGCCGGCAGGGCGAACTTCCGGCTGCCTGGGCCCAGTTTGATGCCCTGGAACTGGAATTTGAGCGCCTTAAAGCCGCTTTGCAGCAGGAGCTGGGCCGCCTCCAGCCAGATTCTCCGGCCGCCAACGCGGAGTAGCCTGCCAGGCGGCTCCGCTGCGGCAGGGCAGGCTGCCCCCGTTGGAATTTTGAAAACAGCTTGCATTTCAATATCCACATCGCTATAATATTTTTATTCAACTCCGGCGGCCTGCCCCCAACAGTCCGCCCACAGCGCGGGAATTTTATTGGTATGCCGCTGTGCAGTTTTGCCCCTCAATTTTAGTCGTATCCCAATTTCAAGCGTTTTTTTGTCAGGCGAACTGACCAAGAATACGGCGCCCTGAAACACGCCACATCCTTTGCGCCAACCCAGACGCTCTTACCCCGGATGTGAGTCCCCGGCGACGGCATCACCTCCAAGGATACGCTTCCGCCGCGCCCCAGACAAGAACATTCTAATAACTCCTGCCGTTGAACCTGTCGAAAAAGTCCCTTTTTCAAAACTTTTTTTGAAAAGTGGGGCAGAAACACTCAAAAGCACCCTGTTTTCTGTGTTCCGAACCACATTTTGGCGATTTTTGAACCTGCTGTGGGAGATTTTTTTGAACATTTTTCACACAAAGGGTTTTTCGACAGTCTCGTTGGGCAGCTTCATCTACAAAAAAAATTTCGAACGGAGCAAAAAAATGAAAAACTTTTTCTTTTTTGGAGCTTTCGTGATTATATTTTTGTCCGCATGTCAGCCATCTAAATCACATCAAAAACTCCCAGAGACTCCAACCCCAACAAGCACTTTTACTCCTCAAGCTACCAATACCCTGACCCCCACTCCTACAGCTACACAAACACCTATCCCTACAAGCACACCGACTATTACTCCAACGCCACTGGGCGGCGGAAATGGAACAATACTCTATACAGAAGGTTGGACATTGTATTCAATAAACACAAATGGGAAAAACAAGAAATTAATTGATGACAATTGCTCGTGGAATATGACCTTTTCCCCCGATGGGCATTTTATGACATGCAGTAAATATCAGGATATTGATAAAAATAGTTTCGGCGGTTTGGGCGTGAAATTGATTGACTTAAGCACACACAAAGTGGCAAGTCAATTTGCAGAGACAACAGTAATTGGAAGCCCATCCTTCAAAAATGGTTTCTCTTTTTATAATTATATTGGCTCAGATTTTCCTCTTTACGGGTGGTCACCGAACAGCAAACTATTCGCTTTTACGGGAACATACCGGGGTGAATCGGGGTTGTTTATCATTAATATAGTCGATTCGAGTATAAAGTTGATTTATAAAAGTTCGGATTTGGATGTCTTAAAATGGTCACCTACCGGGAATAAGATATTATTTTTCGAACACGTTAAAACTAAAATTCTTTATTCCTTGCAACAAAATGTATACGTTATCAACACCACTGGGGAAAACCTGCTCAAAATCACACAAAATCCTGAAGATTTGAGTTTCGAGCGTTATGGCTGGGGTAAAGATGGTGATGACACGATTTATCATAAAGATACGGGGATAGACCTTAACACATTGAAACCGAATGGCAAAACAATCAAATATATTTACTCTGGTACAAATGTCGTTATTTCACCTGACCAAAGATTCCAAGTTACCACTGATTTCAAGCGCCACCAAATCATTTTAGAAAGCGTAGATGGTTCTAAAAAAACAGATATTTCAAAAAAGTTTCCCTTCTCCATGTCACATGGTGTTAACATCCAATGGTCGCCAGATAACAAAACGCTTTCATATTACAATCCTTTCGATATGACGATAGTCTTAATGCCGATTGATACATTAAATGTTACCAGGCTAGTCAAAGTTAATCGAGACAAGAAAAACCAATGGGCTGACTATTTTTATGGGGATTATTTGTGGTTACCAGATGGAAAACATATCATATTTATACAAGCAGATGGAACTGGCGGTTTTGCCATATGTATTACAGATTTATCTGGGAATATAACCACTCTTACTACTGCAAAATATCCAGTAGAAATGCATATTGAACCAACGAAGTAGTGAATAATTTATTTGCCGAAAATAGGCAAGACCGCGCCCACCGATTAACAGCCCCACCAATGAAAGAGCGAAAAGTGAATAAGAAAAAGACCCTGTGCCTTGAAAACAAGCGCAGGGTCTTTTTCTTATTACCGGCGCGCGGCCTAGGCGCTGAGGCTTGAGCCGGGTCGCG
Source organism: uncultured Anaerolineae bacterium (assembly GCA_903875215.1). Taxonomy (GTDB): domain Bacteria; phylum Chloroflexota; class Anaerolineae; order Anaerolineales; family Villigracilaceae; genus UBA5195. The sequence goes on along the minus strand of CAIQVH010000016.1, from coordinate 449,962 downwards.
GCGCAACGCCCAGGCCGGGGGTTTCGGGCAGGCGCAGGTGGGCGCCCTGGTATTGCAGGCCTTCAAAGGGGTCGTTGGCAATCAACAGCGGGCCGTCGAGATCCAGAAAATCACAGAGCGGGGCCAGGTGGGCAGCGGCAGTCACCCCCAGCGAGCTTTCAACCATGCAGGAGAGCATCAACCCCAGGCCGTGAGCCCGGGCGGTGTGGATGGCGCGCAGCGCCTCGCGCAGGCCGCCGGTTTTCATAAGCTTGATGACCACGCCATCAATCGCCCCGGCGTAGCGGGCCACATCTGCCGCGGTCTTGACGCTTTCATCGGCATAGATGGGCAGTTTCACGTTTTTGCGGCGCAGTTCCTCGTGCAGCCAGCGGTAAGCCTCCACGTCGCCAACCGGCAGGGGCTGTTCCACCAGTTCCAGGTCATAGTGCTCCAGGCGCGGAATCAGCTCCAGGGCTTGCTGGGGCGTCCAGCCGGCGTTGGCATCCACGCGCAGGCGGGCATCGGTGGCGCGCCGGATGGCGGCCAGGGCGGCTTCGGGATCTTGCGGGCCCAGCTTAACCTTGATGACCGGGTAGGCGCTCGCGCGCGCGGCGCGCGCCATCTCCTCGGGCGTATCAATGCTGATGGTGAAAGAAGTGGGCGGCAGAGGCGCCGGGGCCAGCCCAAACAGGCGAACCAGCGGCTGTCCGAGGCGTTTGCCCCACAGGTCATGCAGGGCCAGATCCAGCGCGGCCTGGGCGGCGTGCGGGCCGGGCGGCCGGACGGCCAGCCAGGTTTCCAGGTCGTCCGGGTCGCCTGTCAGCGGCGGCAGGCTTTGCAGGTAGGCGCTCAGACTTTCCTGAGTATCGCCATAGTATGGCACGGCGGCGGCCTCGCCGTACCCGGTCAGGCCGTCCAGCTGCAGGGTGACGAGGACATTGCGGCGCTGGTCGCTGACTCCGTGCGCGACGCGGAAGGGGGTGCGCAGCTGGAGCGTGAGTGGGGAGACGGTCAGCTTCATCGTTTACCGGAACCTTCTTGCGCCGCGATAATTTTCCGCCAGCCATTGGCCGTAGTGCGGGCTGGCAGGGTCGAGGCTGTTGATGGAAATCCCCCAGGCCGAGCCGTTGGAGTGGATGAATTCCTGCCCACCAAGCGCGATGCCGACATGCGAAATGTGCGCGGCGCGGGCGTAGCCGCGCTCGTCGGGGCCGGGCAGGTCGGCGGCTGGTTCGCCGAAGAACAACAGGTCGCCGGGCTGGGGCTGGCCGCTGACGATGATTCCGCTGGCAAACTGCTGGTCGGCGTCGCGTGGAATGGTCAGGCCAAGGCAGGCGTAAAAGGTGCCGGCCAGGCCAGAGCAATCGAACCCGTAGGGGGTGCGCCCGCCCCACAGGTAGGGGATGCCCATGAAACGGCGCAGCAGGCCGAGGGTCAGGTCAATTCCGGCGGGATCGGGGCGGGGGGCTTGTTCCAGCAGGATCAGGTCGGCGCGGCGCAAAATCCAGCGGCGGCCATCCGGCAGTTTGATTTCGGCATGGGTTTCATCGCCCGTGAGCATGGGCAGGCGCGTGGCAAAGGGCACTTTTTGGAGCAGGTCGCCCTGTTCGTCGCTGGCTTCGGCCAGCGCGGCACTGACGAGGACGTTACAGCTGGCCTGCCAGGCGCGGGCTTCGGCTTCGGAGCAGATGTAGAGGGCGCGCGAGTGGATCCAGCCGCTGTAGGAATCGTGTTCGACGGTAATGCGCGACCAGTCGGGGCCGCTCTCGAGCAGGCGGACAACTTCGCCGAGCCGCACCTGGCTGACGCGTTCGGTGAGGAGGCCGGGGCCGCGGCGCAGGTCGTCTACCGGGCGGTTGATCAGCGCCCAGGGGGTGGAGTCTTCGAGCAGGACGTGGATTTTTTCGGCGGCTGGTCTGCCGGCCAGGGCCAGCGCGATGGAGCGCATCTCCGGGGTGCTGACGGTGCCGGTCAGGGTGCCATCGGGGCTGAGGCGCACGTCGAAGGTGCCCTGGCGTTCGTCGGGATAATGTTCCAGCCGATGGCGGTAGAGGGTTTCGCTGATGGGGTTGCCGCGCCGCGCCCAGAAGTCTTTGGCGCGCGCCAGCCATTCATCCAAAATTTCTTCATGGACGGTGTGGCCGATGTTTTTGGGCACCCACAACGCGGCGGCTGGAATGTGGCGGGCCATGAATTCGGCGTGCTGGTAGGGGGCGTTGACGCGATCGCGGGCGCCCTGCACCAGAAAGACCGGGCGATTGACCTTCGCCAGGTCGGCGGCGTTGTAGTTGGGTTCGCTGATCAGCTCGCGCAGGGTTAGGCGGATCAGGTCGCGCCAGTAGTTGGGGCCGTGGGTGGGGGCGTGCAGTTCCTGCATTTCGCGCAGCCAGGCGGGACGCTCGCGTTCGATGAAATCGGGGTCAAAGATGGGAGGTTCTTTTTCCACCAGGTCGGGGCTGACCCAGGCGTTGCCGGCCTGGATCAGGCAGGTTTGCGTCACGTCGGGGTGTTCCATCAGCACCAGCAGGGCCACGTTGCCGCCGTTGCTGTGCCCGACGATGTGGGCGGTTTCAAAGCCGAGGGCGCGGACCAGCGCGGCCATATCGGCAGCCAGTTCTTTGAAGGTGTAGGTCATGTGCGGGTTGCTGGACCGTCCGTGGCCGCGGCAGTCGGGCAGGATGATGAAATAGTCTTGTTCCAGGTGGTTGACGACGTTCATCCAGCACGAGCGGCCAGTTTGGGTGGAACCATGGATGAGCAGCAGGGGAGCCTGCCCTGGTTTTGGGGTGCCAAAGGTTTCGTAGAAGAGTTCGGCGCCGTGAATGTTGAGAAATGGCATAAGCCTCCAGGGGGTGTTGGGCGTGCTTCAATCGGTGGGAAACGGGCGGACGCGTTTCAAAAAGCCGGGTGTGTTCAGTTCGCGTTCCAGCAGATAGGTGAAATAGCCCTGCATGAGCGTCTCGATCTGTTTTTGGTGTTGCGCGGCAGGCCGGGCGCGCGCGGCGGCGGTGTAATTGCTGCGTTGAAAGTGGCGCAGATATTTGAGAATTTCCATTTCCACCGGCCACAGGCCCGGCAGGCCGGTGCCGCAGGCCGGGCAGATCACCCCGCCCGCCGCCGGGGAAAAGAACTGGGCTACCGGTTGAATCTCGCGCCCGCAATTGGCGCACTCAAACAGCTTGGGGCGAAACCCCAGCGCGTCCAGCAGGCGCATCTCGTAATAGCGCACGGCCAGCCAGCCCTCCGGCTCAACGGCGATACGCCCCAGCGTTTCGATCAGCACGCGGAAGAGGGCCGGGCTGTGACCTTCCTCGGCATAGGTAAAGCGGTCGAGCAGTTCCAGTGTGTACGCGGCATAGCCGGTGCGCAGCAAATCCTCGCGGATTGGCAGAAACGCTTCCATCGTCTCCACCTGCGAGACGACTGGCAGTTCGCGCCCGCGCGCCAACAGCAGAACAACGTGCGTAAAGGGTTCCAGGTGCCCGGCCTTGCGCGAAAGCAGTTTGCGCGCGCCCTTGGCCAGCACGCGCAATTTGCCATGTTCGCGGGTGAAAAGCGTCAGCAGGCGGTCGGCCTCGCCCCAATCGACGTGACGCAAGACCACAGCTTCAACCCGGAAAGAGCGCGGCAGATTCATTAATTCAATTGTAACGATAAAACCCGGATTTTGCATGCCCAGCCTGGCCGGCTAGTACAGACAGCCCCCTGTCGCGGCGCGCCCCTACCGGCTATCATCTTGGTAATGTGCTGCCCCCAGCGCAACCCACCCATCCCGCCTGCGTACATCTGGTGCGACTGATTTTAACGATTTTACAGATTGATTTGGAGGAAAAATGGACAAACAAAATACTTCCAGCCTGATTCCCTTCCAGGGAGGCCTGCTGCGTGACCTGACACTGCGCGTCAAGCTGCTGCTGCACCTGCTCACCGACCGGCGCGTGAACCCATTCTTCAAGCTGATTCCACTGGGAGCGTTGATTTACCTGGTTTCCCCGGTGGATATCATCATGGGCATTCCCGGTCTTTCTGCGCTCGACGATGCCGCCATCCTCTGGTTGGGTTACTACGCCTTCATCGAAATGTGCCCGCCCGAACTGGTGCGTGAATATGCCCGCCAGCTCATCAGCAATCATGAAATCGTCGAAGAAATCCGCCAACAGGCCGAGAGCGGAGACGTCGTAGACGGGATTACCAGCGATATCTAGCCGAAAATGCCCATGGCCCCACACCGCTTTTGGATCGCTGCGCTGACCGCCAGCCTGCTGCTCACAGCCTGCTCCGCCACCCCGGCCAGCCCAATTTCCACGCTGGCGCCGCCTGCCGCCACCCCAACCAGTTCCCCGCCTGGGCCCAGCCCCACGCCGCTGCCCATTCCTGCTTCGCCGACGCTTGCGCCCAGCCCCAGCCCGCAGGCGCTCTCCAGCGTCAGCGCCCTGCCCGACCCGGCGGGCTACACCTGGCAGCTGGTTGCCTCCGGCCTCGACCGCCCGACCGACCTCCAACCCTCGGGGGATGGCTCGGGAGGCCTGTTCGTGCTCGAACAGATTGGGCGCATCCGCATCCTGGCCGGCGGCCAGCTGCTGCCCGCGCCCCTGCTCGATATCACCGACCGGGTCGGGAGTGATGGTTCCGAGCAGGGTTTGCTCGGGTTGGCCCTGCATCCCAATTTCGGCTCGAATGGCTGGATCTACGTCAACTATACCGATCGCAACGGCGATACCCACCTGGCGCGCTTCACTGTTCACGGCAGCACCGCCGACCCGGCCAGTGAAAAACAGCTGCTCCTGATCCGGCAGCCATTCGCCAACCACAACGGCGGCAGCCTGGCCTTTGGGCCAGATGGCTACCTTTACGCCGGGCTGGGAGATGGCGGCTCAGGCGGCGACCCCTATGGCAATGCCCAATCGGGCAACACCCTGCTCGGAAAAATCCTGCGGCTGGATGTGGATCACGGTGACCCATACGCCATCCCGGCCACTAATCCCTTTGCCGTCGGTGGCGCCGCCCCCGAGATCTGGGCGCTCGGCTTGCGCAATCCCTGGCGGTTTACGTTTGACCGTCTGACCGGCGACCTGTGGATTGGCGATGTGGGCCAGAATACCTGGGAAGAGATAAACTTTGTCCCGGCAAACACGCCGGGCGGGCTGAATTTCGGGTGGAATTGGATGGAGGCGACTCATCCTTACCAGGGTGACCCGTCGGGTCAGTTTACGCCCCCGCTGGCGGAATATTCTCACGCCCAGGGTTGTTCCGTGACCGGCGGAGTGGTCTATCGCGGGTTGGCGCTGCCAGCCTGGCAGGGTGTGTATCTGTTTGGCGATTTCTGCTCAGGCACGGTTTGGGGCTTGCTTAACTCATCTGGGGCGCAGCCGCTCTTTCAGACTGGATTCCGTCTCAGCACCTTTGGGCAGGATGAAGCCGGGGAGGTGTATCTGGCTGATTATGGCAGCGGCAGTGTCTACCAGCTTGTGAGTCAGGCAGAGTAATTAGGAGACATGTCATCCAAATAGATGCACTTTATCAGCACCAAGAATGACGCCTGTCACTGGCAAAGCGCAGGGTTATCCCCTACAATGAATATATATTCAGGAGCAGAGCGATGGCCTTAAAAACCTGGGAAGTCACCAAAATCCATTATTGTGATCATGTTGGTCACGAAGTGGCCTTTGAAACTGAGCTGATCTATCCGGTGGACAGCCTACCCGATCTGCCGCGTGTTTCGGCGCGACGCTGTTCCAACGCCCGTGATTGCAACCTGTTCGATAAACCGACTTGCGCCTGGTGTGGAACCAACCCCAATCACGAGCCGCTGTAGAGCAGCCCGTCCGGGCGTTTCTGACGAAATATTCTTTCTCTCCTCCCTCTGAGTTGGTCTGGCCGCTCCCGCTGAAAACAGCGGGAGCGTGTCCTTAAATCACCGGGGGATTTTTGCCAGCGTGCGCATTTCATGGTACAACATAAATATGCACCGATTCATTTCAGGAGATGACCCATGTATCTTGCTTCTGCTTCCCGTTATGACACCATGACCTATCAGCGCACCGGCCGCAGCGGGCTCCAGCTGCCGTTGATTTCGCTGGGCTTGTGGTACAACTTCGGCGGGCTGGATGTCTTTGAAAACGGCCGCGCCATTGCCCGCCGCGCCTTTGATCTTGGCCTGACGCACTTCGACCTGGCCAATAACTACGGCCCCCCGCCTGGCTCTGCCGAGGAAAATTTTGGCAAATTGCTGGCCCAGGATTTTCGCCCCTACCGGGATGAAATGATCATCTCGACCAAGGCTGGCTACGATATGTGGCCCGGCCCCTATGGCGAATGGGGCTCGCGCAAATATCTGCTGGCCAGCCTGGACCAGTCTCTTAAGCGCATGGGGCTGGACTATGTGGATATTTTTTACAGCCACCGGTTTGATCCCAACACGCCGCTGGAAGAGACCATGGGCGCGCTGGATAGCGCCGTGCGCCAGGGCAAGGCGCTGTATGTTGGGATTTCCTCCTATTCGCCCGAGCAAACCCGCGAAGCCGCGCGGATTCTGCGCGAGATGGGCACGCCCTGCCTGATTCACCAGCCGTCTTACAGCATGTTCAACCGCTGGGTGGAGGATGGGCTGTTGGACACTTTGCGCCAGGAAGGGATGGGGTGTATCGCTTTTTCGCCGCTGGCCCAGGGCCTGCTGACGGATCGCTACCTGAACGGCATCCCGGCTGGCGCGCGCGCCACAAAAACGGTGCGCGTCTGGCTGACCAAAGCCGACGTGGAGAAAAACCTGGCGCGCATCCAAAAATTGAATGTGTTGGCGCAGCAGCGCGGCCAAAAGCTGGCGCAAATGGCTATTGCCTGGGTGCTGCGCAAACCCGAAGTCACCTCGGCACTGATTGGGGCCAGCAGTGTGGCGCAGTTGGAGGAAAATGTGGCTGCGCTGAACAATCCAGCTTTCAGCCCGGATGAGTTGGCTCACATCGAGGCCATTTTGAAGGAGTAGGAATGAGCTTCCTTGACCGGTTGTTGGGGCGGATCAAGCCCAAACCAGAAAAACGCTACTACATCTACCAGGTAAGCTGCAAACGCTGCGGTGAGGTGATTGAAGGCCGGGTGGATGTGGATAATGACCTGAGCGTGGAATATGAATCGGGGGGGGATGTGTTCTATGCTCGCAAAGTGCTGATGGGCGATGGCAGCCGCCATTGCTACCAGCAAATCGAAGTCGGGTTGAAGTTCGACAAAGACCGGCGCCTGCTTGAGCGGCGCGTTGCCAGCGGCGGGGAGTTTGTCGAATAACGCTGCCGTCTCGATCGAAAAAACACCGCAGACCCTCTTCACCCGGTCTGCGGTGTTTTTTTTGTTTTGCGAGCAGGGTTCAGCGCCCGCCGCTCAAATCCACGATGAAGGTATCCAGCGCCAGGTCGAGCGGCATGGCGCTGGTTTTGGCGGCTTCGTCCATGGCCAGCAGGCGGTGATAAATGGCCAGCAGGGTTTCAATGTTGATTTTTTGGGCCTGCGGCCAGATTTTTTCGATGATGTACGGTTTTAATGCCAGCGCGGTTGGAGCTTCTTTATAGGTTCCGCCCTCATCCATCAACTCGCGAGTCATGATCAGCAGGCGGAACTGGCGGATGATCAGGCCGAACAGTTCGGCTGCATCGTGCTCTTCGAGCAGGCGGTGCAGCAGCGCCTGGGATTTTCTTCCATTGCGCTGGCCGAGCGCTGCCACCAGGTCAAACACGTTGATGCTGGCGGTGACCAGGCTGACCGCTTCGACATCTTCCAGCCCGATGGGGTGGGCATAGTTGACGTAGGTCAGCAACTTGGTGATTTCCTGGGCGGCCTGGCGGGTTTCCTGGCCGGTCATTTCGGCCAGGCGCGCGGCTGCGCCGGGCGCGATGCTGCCGCCCTGGCGTTTGGCCTCGGCGGCGATCCAGCCGGGCATTTCGTGGTCATTGGGAGGCACAAAAAGGCGGTACTCGGCTTTTCCTGCGACCTTTGCAATCCATTTCACCATCCAATGCTTGGGGATCTCTTGGGATTTGACTTCTTCGGGGTCTATCAGCACCAGGAGGGTGGACGGGGGCACTGTTTCGAGCAAGGCAAGGAATTCCTGATGCCCATCCACGCCGCTATAACGTTTTGAGATGTTTTCCAGTACGACCAGGCGCTGCGGGGCGAGGAAGGGCATGGCGCCCAGGGCGTTGGCCAGTTCACTCTTGCTGACGGTGCGCGCGTCCAGGCGCGAGGTATTCATGTCAGCAGTGGTCGAGTCGGTGAAGAGCTTGTTAAAGCGGCTGGTCTGCTGGCGGATGGCGTATTCGTCACTACCAAAGTAGTAATAGATGTGGGCGGTGGAGGCGGGCATCAGGCGGAGGTGACGATACGGTGAATGTTGCGGGCGACCGGGTAGATATCCACAATCGTCATCCCGTTGGGGTCGGCGTCAGTGGTAACTTGTTTTTGCAAGATCGGCCCGAGCGGCTGGCTGATCAGAAAAGCCAGCGCTGAGAGCAGGATGAGGAGCGGTAAGCGCTGCCAGCGGTCGCGGTTGCTGCGGATACCGCTCATTCCGAGGAGGGCAAATATCGCTGCCAGCCCGCCGCTGACCAGGTAGTTGGTTCCGCAGCCGGGATGAATGGCCAGCTCGCTTTCTCCATTTTGCAGGCGGGCCAACGCTTCTGCTGCCACAGCGCGAATGGCTTCGGTTGGCAGGTCGCCGATCAGGAAAAAGCCAGTCGGGTTGGAATGCCCGGCCAGTGCACGACCCGGGAAACGCGCCGACAGAAGATGGATGCAGGCGTGTTCAAGGGCGTGGTTGCGCCGGGTTTCGCTGACAAGGGGAGCGTTGAGAAGGTTGGTCATGGGTCTATTTTACCCGCAAAACAAAACAGCCCGGCAGATCTTGGCCGGACTGTTGCGATGAAGATGAAATCAGGACGATCAGGCCGGCTGGGAGCTGGCTGCGGGGGTGGCGCGGGTATCTTTGCCAGAGGTGGCCAGGATAAAGCCGGCGAACATCAACAGGCTGCCAATCAATTCGCTGATGTAGAGTGCGTCAACAAGTCCCAACCTGATCAGCGTTCCGGCCATTGCGGGCGCCAGCGCCCCAGCGGCGATCAGAATATTGCCGAACATGCGCCCGGCCAGCACTTGTTTGCGCCAGAACAGGAAAGCAGAATACAGTGCCCCGCCAAATAACCCGAACGTGCCATAAATGTTAAGCAATATGGTCAGCGCGATGGTCAGGCCGTTGCGCGACAAAATCTCGCGATATTGTGTGGAAACAGGCTGGTTGATATTGAAACCGCCTGCTGCGCCGGTCAAGGGGGCAGCCAGCAACAGGATCAGTGCCACGGCAGAAACCAGCCCAAGCGCATAGCTCAGCCCGGGAGCCAGGTTTTTCTTGCGAATCAGCAGAACCAGACTGCCTTGGCCCAGCCATGCGGCGGTCAGCATGGCCCCGGTCAGGTACCAGATCTTCAGCACCCAGCCGTTAAAAGTCAGGCCCAGGATGAATTCGCTCATCGTCCCGAGACCATAGAGGAACAGGCCAAAGGCCCAATGGGCCAGGTGGGCTCCGCCTTTGCGTTGGTAGCGCCGGAAAACGGCATAGGTGAATGCAAATGTGATGAGAGTGGAAACAAGGGAGATGATTTTCAAGGGGTTATTTCCTTTTTGAGTGGAACAGATTTATTGTTGGCGCGTGCCATCCAGGGCTGCGCAGGTTTCGAGCAAGGAAATCAAGACCTGGTCGGTAAAACCATGCAGGCGATTCAACAGTCGTCCCCAGGCCTGCCCGGGCGGCACACGGGCTGCCTCGTAAGTGTTGATCAAGGCCTCTAGCAGAAGATTGCGAAAAAATAAAAAGGCCCGCACCGCCTCCACGCTGCTTAACTCGTAACGACGCGCCCGGGAAGCATACTCATAGCCGAGCGCAAAAGCTTCCCCGGCATTTTGGCTGTTTTCGCTCACCAGGGAGGCCAGCAGGGTGCGCATCAGGGTTTCGCCGCTCTGACGATATTGCGCGCGCGCCTCGGGGCCGAGCTTTTGGTACCAAGGCTCGGCTTCCAGCCGCCCCTCGCTGATCCGCATTCGAATCTGGCTGGCGGCGCTCTGCAGGGCGCTGCCAGGCTCGGGGGCGTGGGTGTTGCGCGAGGTATCCATCCATAGATCGATTTCAGTGCGCAGGTAACGGCGGTGCCCGCCCGATGTGCGGTGTGTCGGGAGAATGCCCTTATCGGACCACAACCGCACGGTGGATGGGTGCACACCGAGCAGGGTGGCTGCCGCTTGGAGGCTGAGCCAGTCTGGTTTTGGGTTGATGGCCATGCGATGCTCTCTTAGTGTTCGGAGAGAGAGAGTCTCTCTCCGAGGGTTAGTCAGCCAGGGCTGCGCGCTCCAGCGCCGATGGCGAGCTTACCTGGCGCTGAAAAGACTGTGCGTTGATTGTTTCCAACAGACCGGCAGCCGCTACAAACATAACAACCTCCAGCCCAAAGACCACCAGGTAGCCGGGCAGCGTCACATCAAGCATGAGAGCCAGGTTGGCCACGGTGGAGAGACCTGTTCCGGCGCCGAGCAGCACAACACCGCCATAGAATGTGGGGTTGGATAAGTTGCGCTAATTGTACAGAATGCCAGGACTGCGTCAATGTAGGTTTCTGTAGAATTTTAAGAGAGCTGGATAAGAAAAACAAAATATCGCCTGGTGAAGAATCTGAAAACGATTCTACCAGGGGGGAATGACGATTTGCCTGGCAACAATGGAGTTTTGGGGAGGGCTTTAAAATACAAACACCGGCCGCGGAAGTCCCCCTTCCTGTGCGCCGGTGCCTGTTACGTGGGCCCCACCACGTTTGTTATTAACCGTATGATACTCGCCGGGCGTAGACAGATCGTAGACAAAACTTGCATTTTTGTAAGGTTTTTGCAAAGTGCTCAGCTGATTCCGTATTTTTCCCAGAAGAGCTGCCATTCGTGCAGTATGGGGGCATCTTCCAGCCCGGTTTCGATTTCATCGAGCAGGCTGTTGAGGCGGGTGTGGGTGTCTTCGGCGGGTTGTTCCAGTTGGGCCAGGGCAGTGGCTTGCATTTGAAGGCAGTCAAATTCGAGCCAGCGGAAGGTGTGGGCCTGATACCAGCGGGCGGCTTCGGTTAGCAGGGGCAGGGCGGCGGCGGGGCGGCCTTGCTGCATAAGCAAAGCGCCGCGCAGGCGTTGGAGGTGGGCGGAGGTCTGTTCGGGGCCGAGACTGGCCGGGGCGATGGAGAGAAACCATTCAGCGCGGGCTTCAAAAGCGGGCTGATCTTGCAAGTCTGCCAGCGCACCCAATTCGCTGAGACTGGCCAGGGCCAGGATGCCGCCCAGGCCCTGACTTGCGGCGATTTCCCGGGCCTGGCGGATTTGCGTCAACCCGGCAGGTTGGCCCAGCCGGACGAGGCAGGCTCCACGCCGGTAGAGGCTTTCCAGGTGGACGAATTGGTCTCCGGCGGCAGCCAGGCCCTGTTCGTAGGCATGCAGCGCTTTTTCCAGGTTTTGCAAGCGGCGATGAATGTCGCCGAGGATGCTATAGCCAGCGCTGATGATTTCGCCGTGGTTGTATTTGCGGCCAAGTTCAATGGCATGTTGGGCGTGCTTCCAGGCGGAGCCGGTCAGGCCCATTTCCAGTTCGTTCATGCCGCAGTAAAGTTCCAGGAAGGCAACCATACGCCAGCCAGACATCTGGCTGGTGAGGGTCAGCCCCTGCTGGCAGGCTTCCCGCCCCAGGCTGGGTTCTCCGCTGAGATAGTATGCCAGTCCCAGGGCGCTGTGGGCGATAATTTTGCCGTACAGGTGGCCGGAGAGGTCGGCGTCTTGCAAAGTTTGGCGGGCATGCTCAATTGCGCGGGTGGGGAATCCGGCCAGGGTTTCGGTGATGCTCATCTGGTAGTTGGCTGCCGCGCGAACGGTGAGAAGGTGCGGGTCGGCAGTTTCGGCGGTGGTTTGCAGCACTTTTTTGAACCAATCTTGTGCTTCGGCGAGGTGCCCGAGCTGGTACAGGTAGGCGCCCTGCCGCAGCATCAACCAGGCCATTTCGAGGGGGTGGCCGCTGCGCGCCAGCGCCGGGTAGGCCTGTCGGGCAGCCTGCATGGCCAATTCAAACTGGTTGCGCACCATGTGGGCTTCGCCAGAAGCGGCGCTGGCGGCACCAATCAGCAGATCACTGGTACGTTCGCGTCCCAGGGCGCCCAGGTTCTGGCTGAGTCTTTCCAGTTCGGCGGCGTCGTCGTTTTCAAAGGCCAGGGTAATCCAGGCCAGGTATAGTTCGTAGATTTGTTCGTCACCCAGGCCGATGGCGCGCGGCAGCAGCCGTTCGGCACGGTGGTAGGCTTCCACGCAATCATAGAAGGAGACCAGGCGGTAGGCGTTTTGTCCGGCGATTTTCCAATATTCAAAAGCGTTGCGCAGTTCTCCGGCGGCTTCATAATGCAGGGCCAGTTTGGATGCGATTTTGCCGGTCTCGTTGCCGTGATAGGCTTCGAGAGCGGCGGCACATTTTTGGTTGAGCAGTCGTTTGCGGCCCGGGCTGAGTTCATTTAGCAGGCTTTCGCGGATTTTTTCGTGACGGAAGGCGTAACTGGGCCGGTCGCCGTCCTGGGAGCGGATCAGGCGGGTGTTTTCGAGGGCTTCGAGCGCGTCGATGATGGTTTCGGGAGGCAGGCTGACGGTTTTTTCCAGGATGGCGAGTTCAAAGGAGCTGCCCAGGACGGCGCCAATGGAGAGCAGTTCACGGGCTTCGGCGGGCAGACCTGCCAGCCGGGTTTTGACGAGGTCGCTGATGGAGGCGGGCAGGGGCAGGCTTTCGGCGGCGGCCAGTTCTTCGGCGGGGAAGCTTTCTTGCAGGCGGGCGAGGATTTCGAGCAGGAAGAAGGGGTTTCCACCGGTATCCTGTTCGAGTTGTTCAATCAGCAGGAAGGGCAGGGGCCGCGAGAGGACCAGTTCGCACAGCTCGGCGATTTCTTCGGAGGCGAGGGCACGCATTTCGAAACGGCGCACCGGCTGCGGGTAGGAGCTGAGCAGGAAGCGGTCGAGTTGTGGATTCTGTTCTTCGATGCGGGCGGTCATCACCAGCAGTCCGCGTCCCTGGCTGAAGAATTCTTCGCGCAGCAGGTAGGCGAGGATGGCGAGCGTGGATTCGTCGGCCCAGTGGACGTCGTCTATGACGAGGATGAGCGGGCCTTTATTGGCCAGCATCAGCAGGGTTTTGCGGATGGCCTCGAGCAGCGCGCCGCGTGAGACTTCGGGCGGTTTGGTGAGTTTATCGGGACGGGCCTGGCTGATTTCGGGCAGGAGGACGGCCAGCAGGGCAGCCCAGGTTGGGTCGAGAGTGCGCCATTCGGCAGGGGTGATGGAACTGCGCAGCAGGCTGACCCAGGGGGAAAAGGGGATGCCGGATTCGAGCGGCTGGCAGGCGGCCAGCAGCAGGCGTGGGAAGCCTTTCTGGCGGCGGAAGAATTCCTGCACGAGACGGGTTTTTCCGGCGCCGGCTTCGCCATAGATCAGGACTGCGCCGCCGATGCGGCTGGCGCGTTCCAGTTCTGCGAGGATTTCCACCTGGCCGATGAAAGGGACTTGCAGGCTGTGACGCAGGTTCCAGCCGGGAGGCAGGCCGGGCTGTTGGGCGGCGGGGCTGGCATAGATGCGTGTTTCGAGGGCGCGCACGCCACGCGGATAGTCGTCCTTGTCGCCGTAGATGCGTTCGAGGCTTTCAAAGTAGGCGCGCGCTTCCTTAAGCGCGTCGTTTTTGAGGTGGTTTTCGAGGATGGTCTGGTGGATGTCGGCGTCGAATTCGTCGAATTGCAGCGCCAGTTGCAGCCAGCGGTTAGCCTGGCCAGGATCGCCGGAGGCGGCTTCGTGGGCGGCCAGCCGCTTGGAGATGCGCACCAGGTCCTGGGTGATTTGTTGTTCGGTCTCGCGCATCCAGTCGCTGAGGTCTTCCGAGTATTCGACATCGCCGCCGGGCAGGAAGTTGCGCCCATCCCAGAGCTGCATCACGCGCAGCATCTGGCGATAATGTTCGGCGGGCAGCGGCTGGAGATCGGGCAGTTTCCAAACGCTGGTGTTAATTTTCTCGAGCAGGGCCTGGATTTCGAGCAGGTCAACCGTCACCCGTCGAAAATCGAGCGTCACACTGTCGCGCGTGGCTTGCAGTAGATCTTTATCCGCTTCGGGCAGGGCTTCGCGCAGTTTGCCCAGGCTGTCGCGCAGGGCGGCTCGGGCTCGGTCGAGGGGGATGTTGGGCCAGAAGCGGTCCACCAGGTGGTCGCGCGTCAGCGGGCGGCCCTGGGCGGCCAGGTAATAGAGCAGTCCGCGCGTCAGGCGGCGCTTAATCAGCAGCGGGTCGCCTTGTTCATTATAGACGGTTGGGGCACCAAACAAGTGAATGCGGAGCATGTCGCTATTTTTACACAAAAACCCCCGCTTTACACATCCAAAGCGGGGGTTTAGGCGTTTTAAGGGGGGGTACTTAAGGCCTGTGCCGATTGCAACAGGTCGGAGGCTGAGCGCAGCGTGCCCTCGCTGACTTCGCCAAGCATCCCGGCCAGTTCCAGCAGGCGCTGATCGCCTGCCATGTGGCGCACTTCGGTGGAGGTGCGGCCGTTCTTGATCACCTTCTGGACCTGGAAGTGCTGGTCGCCAAAGGCAGCCAGCTGCGGCAGGTGGGTGATGACCAGCACCTGGTGCCGGCGCCCCAGCTGCCAGAGCTTGTGCCCGACCACGCCGCCGATGCGCCCACCAATGCCCTGATCAATTTCGTCAAAGACCAGGCTGGGCACCTGGTCGGCTTTGGCCAGGACGTTCTTGAGCGCCAGCATCAGGCGCGAGGTTTCGCCCCCCGAGGCGATTTTGGCGAGCGGTTTCAACCCTTCGCCCGGATTGGGCGCGACGAGAAATTCCACCCGGTCGAATCCGCTGGCATCGAACGCCACGCGGGAGCCTGCCACCGGCAAACCAGCCGGATCTGCCCTGGTCTGAAAATCCACGGCAAAGCGGGCCGCGGCCATTTTCAGGTCGTTCAGCTCGGTTTCAATGCCGCGCGCGAGTTTTTCGGCAGCTTTGTGGCGTTTTTCTGAGAGTTTTTCGGCGCGGGCGGCCAGTTCGTTGAGCAGGATGGCTTCGCGGGCTTCCAGTTCGTCAATTTTTTCGGCGGCGGTGGTGATGGTTTCCAGCTGTTGGCGGGCTTGCGCGCCAAAGGCGCTGACAGCAGCCAGCGTGCCGCCATATTTTCGCATCAGGCGGTGCAGCAGGTCGAGGCGTTCTTCGACTTGTTCGAGGCGGCGCGGGTTGAATTCGATCCGTTCGAGGTAGTTGCGCAGGTCAGCGGCGATGTCGGCCAGGTTTTCGAGCAGGGTTTCGGCGCGGGCGGCCAGTTCGGTTTGCGAGGCGTCCACGCGCGCCAATGAGGCCAGCGCGGCGACGGTCTGCCCGAGCTGGTCGGTGATGGCGGGGGTTTCGGGCGAACCTTCATCGAGCAGCAGGATGGCTTCCTGGGCATTGGCGGCCAACGATTCGGCGTTGGCCAGCCGGTCGCGTTCCTGGCGCAGTTCTTCGTCTTCGCCGGGTTTGATCCGCGCCGATTCGATTTCTTCCACCTGGAAGGTGAGCATTTCGATGCGGCGAGTGGAATCGGCCTGGGCGGCGCGCAGACTGGCCAGGTCGCGGCGCAGGGTTTGCAGGGCAGAGTAGGTTTGACGGTAACTGCCGAGCAGGGGTTCCACATCGCTGTAACGGTCGAGCAGGCCGAGGTGGGCGCGCACATCGAGCAGAGAGAGATGTTCGGTCTGGCCGTGAATATCCACCAGGCTGGCGCCAATTTCGCGCAGCAGGGTCACGTTGACGGTGCGGCCGTTGATGCGGGCGGTGGAACGACCTTCGCGGCGTACTTCACGCGCCAGGGTGACGTAGTTTTCGTCGTCGAGCAGGTCTTCGCGTTTGAGGATCTGGTTGACGGTTTCGCGGGTGGCACCGGTCAGTTTGAAGAGGCCTTCCACGCTGGCGCGCTCGGCTTCTGCGCGGAGGATGGTGTTCTCGGCCCGGCCGCCAAGCAGCATTTCGAGCGCATCCATGATGATGGATTTGCCCGCGCCGGTTTCACCGGTAAAGATGACCAGGCCGGGGCCGAAATCCAGCTCCAACCGGTCGATGATGGCAAAATTTTCGATGCGTAGTTCAGTCAGCATAGTGGCGAGGTGTTTTTATTGTTTGAAGATTTGAATGCCGCTCATGCGGGTGTAGACGGTGGGCACCACCAGGAACAGGTATACGCCCTGGTACAACAGGCTGAACAAGTCGGTGGCAACCAGGCTGATGACAACCATCGGGACGACGCCGAGGGCGACCCCGATGGCGATGGTCAGAAACAGGTTTTTGGCGCGGTGGCGGCGGGTGATGAAGCGCACGGCTTCGGAGATGATGAGGCCGGCGGTGGGTGCGGCAGCGAAGAGGATGAACAGGCCCCAGAGCCCGATCATGCCGATTAACGAGGTGAGGACGCTGGCGATGACAGAGAGAATGGCTGCCACCAGGAAGCCGAGCGGGTAATCGTACCATTCGGCGGTATCGAAGATTTTGAGCTGGCCTCGGACACATTCCCGGCAGCGGTAGCCGGTGGGGATTTTGACGGCACATTTGACGCAGATGTATTTCTCACAGCGGTTGCAGCGCAGGGTGGTTTCTATGGTGGGGTGGTTGGCGCAATGGGTGGGGGTGAGTTGGGTCATCGCGGCAGTCCTATGGTGGTGTTCTGGTTCATGTGGGCGGTCAGGTTGCGGTAGAAGTAGCCTGGGTCGCCGAAGCGGATGAATTTGACGGTGTTTTCTCCGGCGTGGACTTCGACATGATCGTTTTCTTCCAGACCGATTGGAGTTTGGCCGTCAATACTCAGGATGGCGTTGTCGCTCAGGATGGTCATGCGGACGGTGGCGCCTTCCGAGAGGACGACGGCCCGGTCTACGGAGAGGTGCGGGGCGATGGGAATGAGCAGGATGTTGCGCAACTCGGGCGGCAGAATGGGGCCGCCGGAAGCCAGGGCGTAGGCGGTGGAGCCGGTGGCGGTGGAGGCGATCAGGCCATCCGCGATGTATTTGGTCAGGTATTGACCATCAACGCTGGCGCTGACGTGAATGGGGCGCATGTTGGGGCCGCGTCCAGCGACCACATCGTTAAGCGCCTGCCATTGTCCGAGTGATTCTCCGGCGCGCAGGTGTTCGGCGCGCAGCATCATGCGGTTTTCAACCCAGTAATCGCCGGCCAGCAGCAAGTCGAGCATTTTTTGCCAGCCGCCGGTGTCAACCTGAAAGAGGAATCCCAGCCGGCCTTTGTTGACGCCGAGGATGGGCAGGTGGTGCGGGGCGCAAAGATGCCCGGCACGCAACATGGTACCGTCACCGCCCACGGCGATCAACAGGTCGAATTCACCGGTGTGGACGCGTTTGCGCAATTTTTCATCATAGAGCGAACCGTGGGCTGCTTCGAGGCCTTTTTTTGCCAGGCTTTTGGCGATGGCGGCGGCTTCGTTAAGGGAATCTGCCAGCTTGGGATGTCCGACGATTACGATCCGGGTGGGGGCTGGGTTTGAAACCATGTTGTTATTATATTCCAGAGCGTGGCTGTTGAGCGGGTATGGGCTCAGGCTTTTTGTTCGCAGATTTCGCGGAAGCCGCAGCGGGCGCAGCGGGCTGGGCTGGAGTGCGAGCGGGGCACGTCGGCGCGGCGTTCATCGCGGCGGATTTCTGCCAGCAGGTCGAGCAGGGCGCTTTCGAGAGCCGGGGTGTAGTCGATGGCGAAGTCGCGGTTGGTGTAGTGCAGCACGCCATACGGCGGGCGTTTGCCCATGGTTTTTTCCACCAGCAGGCAGTAGGCGGCGAGCTGGTAGATGTGTGAATCGTAGGGCGCGCGAGGCGCGGGGCCGCTTTTAACTTCGACGGGGATGATGCGTCCATTTTGTTCGATCAGGTAATCGGGTTTTCCGATCAGGCTGAGAGCGGGGTCGTAGAGTGGTTTTTCGACTTCGCTCCAGGAGCGTGTGTCGGTGTAGATGACGCGCCCGCCGGGCAGTCCTGCGGCGCGACGCAATCGCCCGGATTGCCAGAAGAGGATCAGGGCCAGGAGCAGGCTGAAGAGGGCGGCGTAAAAGAGGAACATTTTAATTCCCCAGGAAGTAAATCAGGCCGAAGGCGGTCAGCATCATGCATGCGGCCAGCAGGGCAAAGAATGCCAGGGCGCGCTGCATCCCGGCGACCAGCACTTTACGGCCATGCTGACGGTGCAGTTCGGTTCCGGCGGCCATTTCGGGCTGATTCAGGGAGGTCTGCCCGCGCAGGCGGTACCACCAGGCCCGGCGACAGTACAGGTACGATCCAATTTCGGAGGCTTTGATAGGTCTCATTAGCACATTTATTCTAACCGATAATGGCCTGAAAGAATATGTTTTGCGAAAACCAGCACCCGGCAGCCACCATGTGTGAAATATTTCTCACACCGGATGCCATTTACTTCGTTACAGAATTGCAAGATTTAGGTCATAATGTATCAATACAAAAGAAATTTTTTTTTTGGGGGGGTGCCGGGGGTCCGACATGTTTATTCGCAGGAATGGGAATAAATCCCATTTCTGCGATTTTTGTGATTAATGTTTTTTTTGCCGTACAATGGTTGTAATCGCCGAATTAGTCATCGAGGTGAGGTAAACTCATGATCGAATTAACGCCTGAATTCCTAAACACCCTTGTGAGGTTGCCGCTTTTTCGCGGGCTGGATGGGGCCGGGTTGGAATGGGTTGCGAGGCGCATGTACCAGCGGATTTTCCCGGCAGGGGTTGCTGTGCTGGTGGCGGAACAGCCCGGGGAAGCGGTTTATATCATTTTGCAGGGTGTCGTCAAGATCGTCATTGACCATGCCGATAAAAAGCCGGTGGTATTGTCCATGATGGGTGCAGGTGAAATATTAGGAGAGATCAGCCTGCTAGACAGCGCCGGGCATTCTGCCAGCGCCGTCGCACTGGAAGATACCTTGATGTTGTGGATGGACAAAAGTAGTTTTCACCAGATGTTGGATAATTTCCCCATCGTTAGCCGCAATTTGGTGACCATCCTGAGCATGCGCCTGCGCCGCAACAACGAGCTGATTCAGGCTCTGGCTACGATGGATACCTACGGGCGGGTGGCGCGCCAGTTGCTGGTCTTTGCAGGAAATCACGTCACGAGCGAGGAGAAAAAACCAGTCACCCTTTCCATCAACATCACGCAAAGTGATATTGCCGACCTGGTGGGCGCCTCGCGCCGGCGCGTTAACCAGGTGATGGTGGCTTTCCGCGAGCAGGGGTTGATTTCCATTAATGATGCCGGAAAGATTACAGTTTTACAGCGCGAAGGCCTGATGAAATTCTGCAAGTAAGGCGGATGGAGCTGGCTGAACAAGCAGCGGGGCAAACCCCGCTGTTTTTTATTGATTCCCGTTTTATAATCGGCGCATGCCTGCCTTTCACTTCCATCACCCCATCGAAATTCGTTACTCGGATCTTGACCCGCAGGGCCATGTCAACAATGCGCGTTTTTTGACGTACTTTGAGCAGGCGCGTGTGAATTACCTGATCAACCTGGGATTGTTTTCCAAAGAACAGTCTTTTCTCGAAATTGGCATCATCCTGGCAGAGGCGACGGTGACGTTCAAGGCGCCAGTCTATTTCAGCAGCGCTCCGCGCGTGGGCGTGCGCGTCAGCCGCCTGGGCAACAAGTCTCTGACGATGGAGTATGAAATGGCCGAGGCCAATGGCACAGTGTACGCCACAGGTGCGACGGTGATCGTCACGTATGATTACAGCACCCAGGCCACCGTGCCCATCCCCGCCACCTGGCGCGCCGCGATTGAACGCCAGGAAAAATTCTTTAATAAGGACCTTCCATGACCAGCCTGCCTGCGATTGACACCCCTTTCCTGCTCAACTTTCTCGTTCAACTCCTGAACATTGCCTCGCCAACCGGCTGCACCGACTCTGCGCTGGAGTTTGTGGAGGCCACCCTGCGGCAATTTTCCGGGCTGACGCTTGCTCGCACGCGCAAGGGCGCGCTGGTGGCGCGCTGGCAGGGCCGCAGCGATGAGGCGCCGCGCGCGCTGACGGCGCATGTCGATACGCTCGGCGCCATGGTAAAAGAGATCAAACCCAACGGGCGCCTGAAACTGACCAGAATCGGCGGTCTGCTGCTCAACGGAGTGGAAACCGAGGGCTGCTGGGTGCTGCTCAATAACGGGACAAAGGTGCGCGGGTCGTATCTGTTTGAGGATGCTTCCAGTCATGTACATGGCGCTCGCGTCAACGAGACCCGCCGCAGCGAGGACAATATGGAAGTCCGGCTGGATGCGCGCACCACTTCGGCCGAGGAGACGCGCGCGCTTGGCATCCAGATCGGTGATTTTGTGGCCTTTGACCCGCGCGTAGAGCTGACCGAGGGCTTTGTGCGCTCGCGTTTTCTGGATGACAAGGCCTGCGCGGCAACGCTGGTGGCGGCCATCCGGGCCTTGCAGCAGGCGGGCTTGCAGCCGGCGCAGACGACGTATTTCCATTTCAGCAACTATGAGGAGGTCGGACACGGCGCGGCGGCCGGCATTCCGCCCGAAGTGCAGGAGTTGTTGACGGTGGATATGGCGGCCATCGGCGCCGGGCAGACCTCGGATGAGTACAGCGTGACGTTGTGCGTCAAAGATAGCGGCGGGCCGTATCATCATGGTTTCAGCCAGAAACTGCGCGCCCTGGCCGCGGCGCATGCGATCGAGTACCGGGTGGATATTTACCCGTATTATGGTTCAGATGGCGAGGCTTTCTGGCGCGCGGGCGGCGATGTGGCCGTGGCGTTGATCGGCCCGGGGGTGGATGCTTCACACAATTACGAGCGCACCCATACCCTGGCGCTCGAAGCCACCACGCAGTGGATCGTGGCGTATCTGCTCAGTTGAGCGGCCGGATGGCATGACCAAGGCCTCCTGGTGGACACCCCAACGCGGATTGCTGGCGTTTTTTGTGCTGGCGGGCTTGCTGCTGCGCCTGCCGGCCCTGAACGGCCCGGTGACGTATGACGAAGCCTATACCTACATTGGGTTCGCTTCGCATTCACTGTGGGGGGCGCTGAGCGATTACTCCCTGCCCAACAATCATATTCTGCACAGCGTCCTGGTGTTTTTCAGCACCTCCGCGCTGGGGAACCAGGCCTGGGCTTTGCGCCTGCCAGCCTTGCTGGCCGGGCTGGCGTTGATTCCGGGCAGTTACCTGCTGGGCCGGCGGATATACAGCCCCCAGACCGGTCTACTGACCGCCGCGCTGACAGCAGCCCTGCCCGCGTTAATCCGTTTTTCAACCGAAGCGCGCGGTTACAGCATGCTGGCCGGCTTCACCCTGTTGATTTTCTTTCTCGGTCACGAACTGCTCCAAACCGAGCGCTGGCGCAATTGGGCGCTGCTGGCACTTGGCACGGCGCTCGGCTTCTTTACCCTGCCTCTGATGCTCTACCCGGCGGGCGGGCTGTATCTCTGGCTGGCGCTGGAAGGCCATCGGCGGCGCTCCTTCTTTCTGCGCTGGCTGGGCTCGGGGGCGCTGGCAGGCGCGCTGACGGTGGCTTTCTACCTGCCGGCCTTGCGCGTTTCGGGCTGGCGGAAAATCATTGCCAATGGCTTCGTCCAGCCGGTGGAGGCGGGAAAATATTTTGACTGGGTGCTGACCACCCGGCTGAAGGATACCTGGGCCTCCTGGACTGCGAACCTGCCTGCCGCGCTGACGGTGCTGCTCGTCCTGGGCTTTTTCCTGGCGCTGATTCTGCACCGCCGGATTCAACTCACCCGCTGGCCGCTGGCGCTGACGCTGGCGGTTTGGGTCGCTGTGCTGGTGCTGGCGCGCCGCCCCGAAGCCTTTGACCGTTTCTGGTCTTGGCTGCTGGCTCCATGCCTGCTGTGGGCTGCAGCCGGGCTCGTCGAAACGGCCAGAAAGGTGCGGGTGGGGAAGTTCTCTGGCGCGCATCTGCTGCTCGGGCTGGCGGTGGCGGGTCTCAGTCTCCAGCTGGCAATCAGCCTGGCGGGGCTGCCGCAGGCCTGGGTGAAGGTCGGCAACCCGCAGGCCTCTGCCCGGTTCCTGAGTGAAAATCTGCGCGAGCAGGATGTGGTGCTGGTTGGATATCCCAACAACAGCCAGGTCTGGTATTACCTGACCCGGCTGGGCGTGCCCGCCACCGCCTGGCAGCCGCGCGCCGATGGGGAACGCTACTGGCTGCTGCTGGCCAGCAACCAGAAAGACCAGACGCTCGTCAGCATTGTCCGCGACGCCGCGCTGGACCCGGCGCTGCTCGACCTGCCCGGCGCCACGCTGGTCACGCATTACGGCAAAATTGAGATTTATCTCGTCCTGCCGGCGCATTGACCGGTTGTCAGTTCTGTTTAGTGAGCTGTCTGGTCAACTCACATCCGGTATAATCGACAGAATGTCCGCTTTGAAATCATTCCGTTGCCCGCTCTTTTGGTTTTTAATGCTCCTGTTGGCGTCCTGCTCCTCCGGGGGAATTGGAATTGGAAACCTGCCCAGCCCCACTCCCACGTTGACCGTCACCCCGGCCCCGCCCACAGCGACGCCTGTTCCCTCCGCCGGGACTGTGAACGGGGAGACCATTCCGCTGGCTGAATTTTCGGCTGAAGTGACGCGTTACCAGGCGGCCCAGGCCACCCCCGCACCCGAAGCGGAGGCGCAGCGCGTGGTCTTTGATGATCTGGTGGCCCAGATTTTATTGGCCCAGGGCGCGGCAGAAGCAGGTTTTACGCTGGATGATGCTGCCTTACAGGCCCGCATCGAGGCCCTGGCAGCGCAGGTTGGCGGCGCGGAGCAGCTTTCTGCCTGGCAGCAGGAGCATGGCTACAACCAGGAGGATTTCAAAGCCGCGCTCCGGCGCGCCAGCGCGGCGGCCTGGATGCGCGACAAGATCATCGCAGCAGTTCCCCTTTCAGCCCCGCAGGTGCACATCCGCCAGATTTTGCTCTATAATGAGGAAGTTGCACAAAAATATGCCGATCAATTGCAGGCCGGGGCTGATTTCGATGCCCTGGCGGCCCAAGTTGACCCGGTCACCGGCGGCGATATCGGCTGGTTTCCACGCAACTACCTGGCCGAAACAGCGGTTGAAGAAGCCGCTTTCTCGCTGCAGGCCGGAGCCACCAGTGCCATCATTCCCAGCCAGGTGGGATATCACCTGCTCAAATTGCTGGAAACCCAACCCGACCGGCCGCTCAGCCCGGATGCGCTCCAGACGCTACAAACCCGCGCCCTGAAAGAGTGGCTGGCCCAGCGCCGGCAACAAAGTACGATTGTCTCAAATCTCAATTAACATCGCCTCCGAGGAGATGCACGGATGAGTAATTACGATGATTTTCTCAACAACAAACCGCGCAAATCGGCGCAGGGTAAGAAAAAAGGTTCCAGCCGCGACATGGTGTGGAACATCCTGACCGTTGTGGTACTGCTGATGATGTTGTGCAGTTGCTGGGTGATTTACACCGTCTATGCCAACCCCTACAGCGCGATCAACCCGTTCAAACCCAATACGCCCATCCCGCCGACCATCACGCCGACCTGGACACCGCTCGTTTTCCCGCCGACCTGGACGCCCGAACCGACCCTCCTGCCGACGGAAACCTCCACACCCCGCCCGACTTACACCCTCGAGCCGACCTACACCCCCTTCAGCCTGGCGACCGCCACCCCGAACGCTTCCGCCACTGCAGTCATTCCACCCACGCGCACCCCCAAACCGACCGGGCTGCCCTACGGCGTGACCGTCACCGCCGTGGACAGCACCACCTACCGCGCCGATTCCAGCTGCAATACCCTGTATGTCGCCGGCCAGGCCATTGACAACAAAAAGAATCCGATGCTCGGGTACATTGTCAAATTGGGCGGCAACGTGCCGGGGAAGACCTTCGACAGCACTTCCATGACTGGAATTGCCAGCACCTACGGCCAGAGCGGCTTCGAATTTGACCTGGGCATTCCGCCAGTTGCCTCGAAGAATACACTCTGGGTGCAAATGTTCGACCAATCGAATGCCCCACTTTCGGATAAAATCTATCTGACAACCTACAGCGACTGTGCCAAAAACCTGATCTATATCCGCTTTACCCAGAAGTAACCCGCGTTTAACAGTAACGGGGCTGCCCTGCTTCAACAGGACAGCCCCGTTTTTTTGTCTGTGACCTTTATTCTTTCTCGTAGGGCTTGCCGCCCGCGGCAGGCGGCTGTCCACGCCCGACGACACCGGCCAGGACGATCATCGTGATGATGTAAGGGCCCATCTCCAGGAACTTGTTGGGAATCGGCACTTTCAGGATGGCGAGCTTGGAGGCCAGCGAATCGGCGAAACCAAATAACATCCCCGCGCCAAGCGAGCCGATCGGGTTCCAGTTGCCGAAGATCATCGCAGCCAGACCCACAAAGCCGCGCCCGGCGGTCATCACCTCGTCAAAGCGCCCGACCGAGCCGAGCACAAAGTAAGCGCCCGCGAATCCGGCCATCATCCCTCCCAGCACCACCGAGATATAGCGCGTCCGGTTGACATTGATGCCGAGCGTATCCGCCGCCTTGGGATGTTCGCCCACAGCACGCGTGCGCAAACCCCACTGGGTATAAAAAAGCGCCACTGTCAGCAGGATGACAAAGATGAACATGGCATAGATGAACAGGTTATGGCTGAAGAAAACCGGCCCGATAAAAGGGATTTTAGACAACACCGGCACATCCCAGGTGCCAAAACGCCCGGAATCATTCAAATCCCCATATCTTTGCAGAAACTTGGCCGAAAGGAACGAGGTGATGCCAGTGGCGAAGATGTTGATCACCGTCCCGGCAATGATCTGGTCAACCTTGTATTTGATTGCCAGCACGGCCAGTGCCAGCGCCATCACTCCACCCGTCAGGATGGCGATGAACAACCCGAACCAGATATTGACCAGGCTGCCAAACAGGGCGGCGCAAAAAGCAGCGGTCAGCATCATGCCTTCGATGGCAATATTGAAGACGCCCGAACGCTCGCACAGAATACCCGAGAAAGCTCCCAGCACCAGCGGCACGGCGCGCACCACGGCCACCTTGAGCAATCCAGCCAGATTCAGGCTTGAGCCGGAAGCGCCCCAGGCCAGAAAGCCGAAAATGAACAGGGCTGAGACGACTCCCAGAATGGTGTTGGTCTGTCGCCCAAAGCCGCGCGCCAGTTGGTATGCGCCCAGCAGCGCGCCCGCAAAAGCGAGCACATTCAGCATCGGCTGGGTCGGGAAAACCCAATCGGGTACGACCACCGATGAACCACCCGGATAAAGAGAGAAGGTGGTTTGCATCTCAGGGGTAACGGTGCGAGAGAATAAGGCCCAAATTCCCAGCGCCAGGGCCAGGAAAATGATACCCATCACCGTGCGGCGGGTCGGCGAGATATATTCGTAAGATTTGAGAACGGTTGCATTGCTCTGTGTCATGGCTTACTTCCCTTCCGGCTTGGCCGCGACCAGGGTCGGTTCGGTGACTTTGGGTTCTTTCAGGTGATACATGGTGCGGATGATGGCCGGAGCTGCGATAAAGGCCAGGATCAGCGCCTGTAAAACGGAGATGATATCAATCGGGATGCCCGCCGTCAGCTGCATTTGAATGGCTCCATTGCGCAGGAAGCCAAACAACAGCGCCGCCAGCACTACACCCAGCGGATGACTGTTGCCCAACAGCGCCAGGGCGATGCTGTCAAAGCCATAGCCGGATGAAAACGCGACCGCCAGGTTGTGGTTGACGCCCAAAACTTCATTGGCCCCGGCCATTCCGGCCAGCGCGCCCGAAAGGAACATGGTGATGACAGTGCTGCGGACGATGTTCATCCCGGCATAGCGCGCCGCATTCGGGTTCAAGCCCACGGTGCGCAGTTCAAAGCCCCAACTGGTTTTGAATAACAGCCAGTACACCAGGAAAGCCATCAGCAGGGCGATGAAGAAACCGGCGTGGAAACGGTTGGGATCATCGAAAAAACGCGGCAGCCAGGCGCTTTTTTCAATCGGCGCGCTGATCGGGGTGCTTTTGTGTGGGTCGCGCAGAATGCCGTTCAGCAGATATTCGCTCAGGCGGAAGGCAATATAGTTCATCATAATCGTGTTGATGACTTCATGCGCCCCGGTCTTGGCCTTCAGCCAGCCGGGGATCATGCCCCAGATTCCGCCGGTGATGGCGCCGCCCAATAAAGCCAGCGGCACGTGGATGATGGTCGGCAAGCCCTTTAAGGAGGTTGCCACCCAAACCGTGCCCAGCGCGCCGACGAAGATTTGCCCCTCCGCGCCGATGTTGAACAAGCCGACGCGAAAACCGAGCGCCACGGCCAATCCCGCGAAAATATAGGGCGTGGCCTGTAAGAGCGACTCAAAGAAGGGGGTGAAAGCCTTGTTGATGGCAGCCCCATCCCCGGAGCGCAGCGCGTTGAAAATATCCGCTGGAACGCCGACCGAACCGGTAAACAAGGCCCGATAGGTATCCCAGAAAACCATCAAGCCGGCCTTGAGCCCGCCGAAAAAGGAAACGCGAAAAGCCGCGTAAACGCCTTCAGTGGTGACTGCCGCAATCAGCCCGCCCGCCAGCAGACCGGTGACGATTGCCAGGATGGTCACCGTCAGCGAATTACGCCTGAGTTCATCCAGGAATATGGAAAAAGCATCTTTGGGTTGTTGTGTTGCTTCTGTTTTTGTCATAGGAATACCCTGATCTTCTCAACAGGCTCAGTGAGCTTCCGGCACAACACCGGCCATCAGCAAACCGATTTCTTCGCGGGAGGTAGTTTTGGGGTCGACGATGGCCAGAATCTGTCCGCGATACATGACCGCGACCCGGTCCGAAAGCTGCATGATTTCATCCAACTCCGTCGAGACCAGCAGCACGGCGCAGCCGTCATCACGTTTTTCGATGATGCGCCTGTGAATATATTCGATCGAACCGACATCCAGGCCGCGGGTTGGCTGCGAGGCAACCAGAAGTTTGATCGGGCGGGAGAACTCGCGCGCCACGATCACCTTTTGCTGATTGCCACCCGAAAGGTGGCTGGTTGCCGTCAGGGCGCTGGGCGTGCGAATGTCAAAATTGGACACCAGCTGCTGCGCGTTATCGAGAATTACTTTGCGCTGCAGGATGACATTTCGAGTGAACGGCGCTTTATACCAGGTATTCAAAATCAAATTGTCTTCGATGGAATAAGTCATCACCAGCCCGTCTTTTTGACGATCTTCGGGAATGTGGGCCGTGCCCAATTCGGTGATTTGTTTGACCGGCGCGTGGGTGATATCCCGTTCCAGCAGGTGGATCTTGCCCTCCACCGGATGCGTCAACCCGGTCAAAGCGCGTACCAGTTCCGTCTGACCGTTACCCTGCACCCCGGCAATTCCCAACACTTCCCCGGCCCGGACTTCAAAAGAGACGTTGGCGACAGCCACCTGATGGTGCGTATCCAGCACCTTCAGGTTTTTCACATCCAGCACCACATCTTTGGTTTCCGCTGTTTTTTTATCGATATTCAACTCGATTTGCCGCCCGACCATCATCGCCGCCAGCTCAAATTGATTTGTCTCGCTCTGTTTGGCGGTGCCGATCACTTTTCCGCCGCGGATGACGGTAGTGCGGTCGGCGAATTCCATCACCTCGCGCAGTTTGTGCGTGATCAGGATGATGGATTTGCCCTGCTCGACCAGCTTTTTCATGATATTGAAGAGTTCATCCACTTCCTGCGGCGTGAGCACCGCCGTCGGTTCATCCAAAATTAGGATATCGGCATTGCGGAATAAAAGCTTGATAATTTCCACCCGCTGCTGAATGCCTACTGGCAGATCCTTCACGTACGCATCCGGCTCAACCTGCAAGTTGTACTGCTGCGAAATCTCACGGATTCTGGCTGCCGCCTTTTTCCGATCCAAAAAGCCGCCCGGCTTGAGATATTCGTCACCCAGCATGATATTTTCGGTGACGGTAAAGACCGGGATGAGCATAAAATGCTGGTGCACCATCCCAACCCCGGCCTTGATGGCGTCGTTGGGAGTGTCGATGGTTAATTTTTGACCTTTAACGAAAATATCCCCTTCATCGGGTTTGTATAACCCATAGAGGATATTCATCAGGGTGGTTTTTCCAGCGCCATTTTCTCCCAGCAAGGCGTGGATTTCACCCTGCATCAAGTCGATGGAGATGTGGTCATTGGCCAGAACACCAGGAAATCTTTTGGTGATGCCTCGCAAGTCGAGAACTGGTTCCATGATTACCTCGGATAAAGAAATTGGGGGCTGCCTCAGGACAGGCTTGTGAAAGTTTTTTCATTCTACCACAGGCAAAAAAAGGAAACCACGCCAGGGTGATTCCCTTTGTCAATCATGTCAGACAAGATTCTCAATCTACGATAAGGCCCAGGTCACGCGCAAATTGGACCGCTTCTTTTCGGTCAGGAACGTTCAGCTTGTCAAGGATCGAATGAACGTGGTATTTGATCGTGTTTTCAGACAGGACGAAGTGGTCTGCAATTTCCTGGTTTGACATTCCCGAGGCGATCTGGCGCAGAACCTCCAACTCGCGGCGAGTCAGGTGTGCAAGCACCGTATTCTTTAAAGAAGGTGTAGCAGTTACCGGTAAATGTGTTCTCATTTGATATTCTCCCACGGCAGGTCAACTGTTCGATCTGCCGGGTGCGATGTGGCTGAGATGGAAAATTAAATTTGCCTGTGTTCATCCCCATGGCAGAAAAATGGCATTATCGTCTACCTGTAAACTTGCCATTACGATTGGCTTGCCATAATTCATTATAGTGATAGGCGGGACAATTTCAAGTCGTTCCTTCCCTTATAAGAAAAAGTGATACCTGCGTGTCGCAGGTATCTGTGAGTCGCAGGGTAAATGTCAGGATTCGATGGGCGGCGCAGCCGGGCCGTAATCCAACACTTTGCGCACACCGGTGGCATCTTCGGGCAGCCCGATGATCTTCTTATCCTCCATGGTATCCACCAGGCGAGCTGCGCGGGTGTAGCCGATGCGCAGTTTGCGCTGCAACATTGAGACCGAGGCGCGCCCTTCGCGGCGGACCAGATCCACCGCCTCGCCGTAGAGCGGGTCACCCTGTTCGGTGGGAGCGGTGATATCCTCGCCAAATAGAGCTGCCTGCTTGAGCGGCACGTTTGGCGCGGCATTTTCCAGTGGGTTGGCGCCCGAGGGGGACAGGGCCTGCGCATTTTGTGCCCGCCAGAAATCCACCAGACGATGGATTTCTCCATCTGAAACGAACACTCCCTGCAGACGCACCGGCGCCGGAGCATCGGGAGACTGGTAGAGCATATCGCCGCGCCCGAGCAGTCTTTCTGCCCCTGGCTGATCGAGAATCACCCGGCTGTCTGTGTTCGAGGCCACGGCGAAGGCGATACGCGCCGGGAAGTTGGCCTTGATCAGGCCAGTGACTACATCCACTGAGGGGCGCTGAGTGGCCAGGATCATGTGGATTCCGGTGGCGCGCGCCAACTGGGCCAGGCGGGTAATGGTGCGCTCGGTTTCATCCGGGGCAATCATCATCAGGTCAGCCAGTTCATCAATGATCACGACCAGATAGGGCAGCTTGGTCTGTTTTTGAGCTTTCATGCGCGTGTTGTAATCTACGATATTGCGCGCGCCGACCTGTGCAAAGGTGTGATAGCGGCGATCCATTTCACGCGTCATCCACTGCAAAGCGCCCAGTGTCCGATCCATTTCGACGACAACCGGTGAGAGCAGGTGGGGAATACCGTTATAGCCGGTCAATTCCACCCGTTTGGGGTCAACCAGCACCAGTCGCAGGTCATCGGGCGTGTTATACAGTAACAGGCAGGTCAAAATGGTATTGACGCAGACCGATTTCCCCGAGCCGGTCGTGCCAGCAATCAGCAAGTGAGGCATGCTGGCCAGGTCGGCCGCCACCGGGTGACCGGATACATCGCGCCCGAGGGCAAAGGAGATGATCTTCTTGGCGCGGGTAAAAACCTCCGATTCGAGGATGTCGCGCAGGGTGACCAGGGTCATCTCTTCGTTGGGGACTTCGATGCCGAGATAGCTGCGGCCCGGCACTGGCGCCTGGATGCGGATGCGCGGCGCTGCCAGCGCCAGCGCCAGGTCATCTGCCAGGGCCACGATCTTGCTGACGCGCACGCGCGTCCGTCCGCCGCGTGATTCGATGAAGAGCGGTTCCACTCCAAATTGGGTGATCGTCGGCCCGCGGTTGATCTCCACCACCTGGGCGGGTGCCCCAAACGAAGCGAGCGTTTCCTCGATCAGCCGGGCGCGCTGCTCGACAAATTCTTCATTGACGGAGGGCGCGTTGCCCGGTTGTAACATCTCGCGGGCATTGGGCAGCACCCATTCCACGGCTTTGGGCACCGTGCTGACGGGCAAACTAGCCTCTGGCACGGTGGGAGCACCTTGTAACGAAACGGGAGGCGCTTCCGGTTCCAGCGGTAGAAAACCATCCTCGGCGGGGGCCAGGGCGCCATTTTCCACCGGGGACGACTCAGCAGCAGGGGCGCGGCCCTGAAATTTTCGGAACAGGTTGGCGAGTAATGCAAACAGTGGATTAAGTTTGCCGAGCAGTTCCGGCACGGTCATATCCAGGGTCATCACCAGCGCAATCAACAGCCAGGCCGCCATGATGATCATTGCGCCAGCCAGGCCAAAGCTTTGTTCAAGCATGCGATAGAACAGCTCACCGAACCTGCCGCCGTTGCCGGTGGCGCCATGAATCAGCATCTGGATCAGCACGAAGAGCAGGAACAGGCCCATCAGCCGCTCAATCGATAACGGAGGGATGCGGTCAATTTTGCGCAGCACCAGCCAGGCACCGAAGCCGATCAGCGTCACTGGCAGGAAGTAAACTCCATCGCCGACCAGCCAGTTGAGCAGTGCCAGCAGCCCACCAGTCACAGCGCCCTGACTGGACGAGAGCAGCGTCAGTCCGACCACCAACCCTCCGAGGGCCAGGAAAATGCCCAGGATATCCAGCTTGCGATCGATGGAAAGATCAAAAAGCGGCGGTAGAGCAGGCCCCCCAGCCGGTGGAGAGGGTTTGCGAGAAGATTTGGCCGCCGCGGGTTTGGCAGGTGCGCTTTTTGCAGGGGCGGCAGGTTTCTTCTCTTCCTTGCGGGCGACAGATTTTCCGCCTTTGGCAGAGGAAGTTTTCTTAAATGGGAGTTTTAATGGCATAGTCGGCTCTGCGGCTGATCCTTAAAGTTCATAGAACACATTTTCATTATAGCATCTTCGCGTAATATTGCGCAGAGAATTTCTGCGACCCGGGCTGACCCGAAAAAAGGCTTATTTAAGGTAAAATAATCAGACTTTTTTGGTAAGGATGTCTTGTGTTCGAAATTCTTTTTCTAGGCACGTCTGCATCAGCGCCGTCGGCCAAGCGAGGTTTGCCGGCGCTCATTGTGAAGCATGATGAGTATCGTTTCCTCATTGACTGCGGGGAGGGGACCCAGCGCCAAATCCTTCAATCGGGTATTGGATTCAAACAGCTGAGCCGCATTTTGCTCACGCATGGACATCTTGATCATATCCTCGGTCTGGGCGGGCTGATGTCGACCTTCATGCGCTGGGAAGCGATCGACGAGCTGGAAATCTTCGGCGGCCGAACCACGCTCGAGCGCGTGCGCACACTGATTGGTGATGTCGTATTGCGTGGTCAGAAACCACCCATGGCGTTGCAATTCCGCGAAATTGGCCCTGGGCTGGTGTTCGATGCTGATAATTTTAGCGTGACCGCCTTTGCGGTGACACACCGCGGGCCGGATAACCTGGGATACCTGTTCGAGGAGAAAGCGCGCCGGCCGTTTTTGAATGATAAAGCGACGGAATTGGGCGTGCCCTTTGGCCCTGAGCGCCGCCTGCTGGTGGATGGTTCGACCATCACCCTGGCGGATGGCCGCCAGGTGGGGCCCGAGCAGGTGCTTGGCCCGTTGCAGCGTGGAACGCGGCTGATGGTGGTCGGGGATACCGGCCGCACCGATGACCTGCTGGAGCTGGCGCGGGAGGCTGATGCGCTGGTGATTGAATCCACCTACCTGAGCGCCGAAGCTGACCTGGCGCGCCAGTTTGCGCATATGACTGCGCGGGGCGCTGCCGAACTGGCCTTGAAGGCCGGGGTTAAGCAATTGATTCTGACCCATCTTTCACGCCGTTACCGCGAGAAGGAAGTTCTGGCTGAAGCCCAGGCGATCTTTCCGCAGACTGTGGTGGCGCGGGATTTTGATAATTTCACCATTAGAAGAGATTAAAAAGTATGGCACTCGATCAAAGACCGATGAAAATCGGCGTACTGACTTCCGGTGGAGATGCGCCGGGTATGAATCCCTGCATCCGCGCAGTTGTGCGCACGGGCATTGCCCGAGGGGCGCGGGTGATTGGCATCAATAACGGGTATGAAGGCCTGATCAACGGCGAATTCCGTGAGCTGGGCGCGCGCGATGTGGGCGGCATCCTGGTGCGCGGCGGTACGTTTTTGCAAACCAAGCGCTCGATGGCTTTCCGCGAGCCGCGCGGTCAGCGCGAAGCGATCCGTAAGATGAATGAAGTCGGCATGGATGGGCTGGTGGTGATCGGCGGCGATGGCTCACTGACTGGCGCGCTGGCGCTGCATCGGCAGGGCATCAAGGTGGTGGGCGTGCCGGGCAGTATTGATAACGACATCTGGGGCACGAACATCTCGATCGGCGTGGATACCGCCATGAACACCATCATGGATGCGGTGGACAAACTGCGCGATACGGCTTCCTCCCACGGGCGCGTCTTCCTGGTTGAGACGATGGGCCGCGGTTCGGGCTACCTGGCCGTCATGGCGGGCATCGTCAGCGGCGCAGAGATTGTGCTGATCCCTGAAACCAAGGTGACGCTCGATGAAATTGCTCGGGTGGTGGAGAGCGCCTACCTGCGCGGCAAGACCCATGCCTTTATCATCAATGCCGAAGGTTCCGGCTACAAAACCAACGATCTGGCGCAGGCGTTGGAAGATATGGATGTCGGCTACCAGACGCGTGTGACCATCCTCGGGCACATTCAGCGCGGCGGCTCGCCAACGGCGTATGACCGTTTGTTGGCCTCGCGCATGGGTGTGAAGGCGGTCGATGCGCTGCTCTCCGGCATCAGTGGGGTGATGACCGGACTGAAGGGGCGCGGCATTGACTACATCCCGTTGGAGGAAGTCATCGCCAACAAGCGCGAAGTGAATATGGAATATTACGAGATGGTCAACCTGCTGGCGCAATAGCCAGCAGGCCAACTGTTCGCGACGGGGTCAAATCCAGGTCGGTTCTTCATACACCCCGAAAACAGATTTCATCACGTCAATCATCTCGCCGAGGGTGGCATAGGCGCGCACGGCATCCAGCAGAGCGGGCATGGTGTTGGCAGTGCCCTGGCAGGCCAGGCGCAGCCGGTCGAGCGCCTGGCCAACCTGGCCGGGGTCGCGTTGCTGGCGGAGGCTGTTCAGACGCGCTACCTGTCGTTCATAGCCTTGCGGATCCATGGCCAGGAGCGGGACACTGGGCGGTTTGCCTTCCGCGTAGGCGTTGACGCCGACAATACGGCGCTGGCCGGCATCGATTTCGCGCTGGTAGCGATACGCGGCATCGGCAATCTCTCCCTGGAAAAAACCTTTTTCGATGGCCGGCAATACGCCGCCCAGGCTTTCGATGCGGCGGAAATATTCATAGGTCTGCGCTTCGAGTCGGTCGGTCTGCGCTTCGACGAAGAATGAGCCGCCGAGCGGGTCTACCGTGTTTGTCACCCCGGATTCTTCGGCGATAATTTGCTGGGTGCGCAGGGCAATGGTGACGGCGTGTTCGGAGGGCAGCGCCAGGGCTTCATCCAGGCTGTTGGTGTGCAGCGATTGCGTGCCGCCCAGCACGGCGGCCAGCGCCTGCAAGGCAACACGCACCACGTTGTTTTCGGGTTGTTGGGCGGTAAGGGAAACGCCGGCAGTTTGGGTGTGGAAGCGCAGCAGCCACGAGCGCGGATTTTGAGCGTGGAATCTTTCGCGCATTTCGCGCGCCCAGATGCGCCGCGCGGCGCGGTATTTGGCAATTTCCTCGAAGAAGTCGTTGTGGGCGTTGAAGAAGAAGGACAGGCGCGGGGCAAAGTCATCCACATTCAGGCCGCGGGCCAGGCCCCAGCGCACATATTCCAGCCCGTCGGCCAGGGTGAAGGCCAGCTCCTGCGCGGCGGTGGAACCGGCCTCGCGGATGTGGTAGCCGCTGATCGAAATCGTGTTCCACTGCGGGACGTGGGAGGCGCCGTATTCCATCGTATCCACCACCAGGCGCATGGAAGGTTCGGGCGGGAAGATATATTCCTTCTGGGCGATGAATTCTTTCAGGATGTCGTTTTGCGTGGTGCCGCGCAATTGATCGGGCCGCACGCCCTGTTTTTCGGCGGCGACGATGTACATGGCCCACAGGATGGCCGCCGGGGAGTTAATCGTCATGCTGGTAGAGACCTGGTCGAGCGGGAGGCCTGCCAGCAGGATTTCCATATCCTTTAGCGAAGAGACCGCCACGCCACACTTGCCGAATTCTCCCAGCGCGGCTGGCGCGTCGCTGTCATAGCCCATCAGCGTGGCCAGGTCGAAGGCGATTGAAAGGCCGGTCTGACCCTGCCCAAGCAGGTAGCGGAAGCGGGCGTTGGTTTCCTCGGCGGTGCCAAACCCGGCGAACATGCGCATCGTCCACAGCTTGGAACGATGCAGGGTGGCATGCGCGCCGCGCGTGTATGGGTATTCGCCTGGATGGCCGAGGTCGTGTGCATAGTCCAGGTCAGCGATATCGAGCGGGGTGTAGAGCCGGTGGATGGGTTCGGAAGAGGTGGTGAGAAACTGCTCGCGGCGTTCCGGCAGCGAGGCGGAAGCCTGTTTCAGCGTGGTGGCTTCCCATTCTTCAAGTGAATCCTGAATTTCCGCAAGTTTTTTGCGTTCGTACATGCTCGCTCCTGTCTCCTTTGGCAAGGATTCTTGCCCTGATTATAGCATGTTGAAAATCGCCGGCCTGCGCCGTGAGGCCCCGGCGGTCAATTTCTGGTATACTTTTGATCGTAGTGTTCAGTAAGGAAGAAGCCATGCCTCGTTTCGAAATTGATCTTGACCCTTGTGACCATCTTACCGCCGATGCGATTGGCGCCCCCGGCCAGCGTGTTTTTTACATTCAGGCCTTTCAGGCAGCGCGCACCATCACAATTGTGATTGAAAAAATCCAGCTGCAATCGCTAACGGTGGGTATTGAGCAATTTCTGGCCCAGTTGATGCGCCAAAACCCGGAGTTATCTGAAGCTTCGACAGATTTCAACGAGGCGCAGATGCGCATCAGCCCGCCGGTTGAACCGGTTTTTCGCAGCGGTGAAATTGGCCTGGGCTACGATAGCGACCGGGACCTGCTGGTGATTGTCGCGCGTGAGATCCAGGGCGAGGGCGAAGACCCCGAACAGGCCGCGGTCATCCGCTTCTGGTGCAGCCGGTCGCAGGCGCGCGCGATGGCGCGCTGGGGCGTGGAAGTCATCCAGCGCGGGCGGCCGATCTGTGCGCAGTGCGGCCAGCCGATTGAAGTGAGCGGCCACTTCTGCCCCAAGAAGAACGGACACAAACACTGACCCGGTGCGCATGCCTGCCCAACCCAATGAACTTCAGCCCGCCTTTGCGCAGGGTAAAATCGAACTCAAAGGCCAGTTTACCTTCGGCTCCAATTACACCTTCCTGGTGGAGGTGCAGCATGCCGGGCAAGTCTTCCCCGCAGTTTACAAACCCGTGCGCGGCGAACAACCGCTTTGGGATTTCCCGGCCAACAGCCTGGCCGGGCGCGAAGTGGCCACCTACCTGGTCAGCCAGGCGCTGGGCTGGAACCTGGTGCCCTACACCCTGCTGCGCAC
Source organism: uncultured Anaerolineae bacterium (assembly GCA_903875215.1). Lineage (GTDB taxonomy): Bacteria > Chloroflexota > Anaerolineae > Anaerolineales > Villigracilaceae > UBA5195. Next base: position 414,009 of record CAIQVH010000016.1, on the reverse strand, counting down.
CGAAGGCCCCTTTGGCCCCGGCTCACTGCAAGCCTACATTGATCACAACCCCGCTTACCATTATTTCAACTTCAAACCCGCCGACCGTGAACGCCTGCGCCCGGTGGTGCTCTTCGATCTGTTAATTAATAACGCTGACCGCAAAGGCAGCCACATTTTCTTCGAAAAGCGCACCCGCCGCCTCTACGCCATTGACCACGGATTGTGCTTTCACACCGAAGACAAACTGCGCACCGTCATCTGGGATTTTGCCGGTGAACCCCTGCCCGCTGACCTGTTAACCGCTCTTCATCAGCTTCGCGCCGCCCTGCGCCCCACCGACAGCCTGCATACCGCGCTGTCGGATTTCCTCGCCCCGGCAGAAATCGCTGCCCTGGACGAACGCGCCGCCGCCCTGATCGTCGCCGAAAGCTTTCCCCTCCCCCCCCAGGATCGGCGCGCCTTTCCCTACCCGCCGCTCTAACCCGATTGGAGAATCGATGACCCATTACAAGCTCGCCCTGCTCGGTTTTGGCAATGTTGGCCGCGCCCTGGCCGAACTGCTTTTGCGCAAACGCGCCGAACTGCAAACCCGCTACGACCTGACCTTCAGCGTAACCGGCATTTCCACCGCCCACCACGGCATGGCCGTCAACCCCCAGGGCCTCGACCTGCAACAGGCCCTGGCCCTTTTTCAGCGCCAAGGCTCGCTCGACCAGCTCAGCCAGATTTCACTAAAGAATCAGATTGATTTCATCACCCAAAGCCAGGCCCAGGTGCTGTTCGAGAATTCTCCCGTCAATTATGAAACCGGCCAGCCGGCCATTGACCACGTCCGCGCCGCAATGGGGCTGGGCATGCATGTCGCCACGGCCAATAAAGGCACCGTTGTCCACGCCTACCACGAGCTCAAGACGCTGGCCGCCGCCCAGGGCGTGCGCTTCTTCTTCGAATCCACCGTCATGGATGGCGCGCCAATCTTCTCGCTCTTTCGCGGCGCACTACCCGGAGCACAATTAAAAGCATTTCGCGCCATACTCAACTCCACCACCAACCTGATCCTGACACGCATGGAAAACGGCGACAGCTTCGAAAGCGCCGTCAAATATGCCCAACAAATAGGCATCGCCGAAACCGACCCCTCCGGCGACGTGGATGGCTGGGACGCCGCCATAAAAATTGCCGCGCTGGCCACCGTGCTGATGGATACCCCACTCAAACCGCAGGAAATTGACCGCACCGGCATCCGCGCCGTCACCCCCGCCATGATCGCCTCTGCCCGCGCCCAGGGCCAACGTTACAAACTGATCTGCACCGCCGAAAAAGACGGCAGCCGGGTGCGCGGCCGGGTGGCCCCCGAACTCGTTCCGCTCACCTCGCCCTTTGCCAGCGTGGAAGGCACCACCTCGATCATCTCCTTCCAGACCGATGTGCTCGGCGACCTGACGCTGATAGAAAACGATCCCGGCCCGCACACCACCGCCTACGGCTTGCTGGCAGACTTTTTGAACGCCGTCAAACCGGCCTGAGTCCACCCTGGAGGAACCATGCAACTGGATGCCGCCCTGCCCATCGTCCCCCTTGCCAAGGTGCCAGCCATCGCCGCCGCCGCCGAAAGCCTGGGCTTTGCCGCGCTGTGGAGCCAGGAAACCCAGCACGATCCCTTTTTGCCCCATGCGCTGATCGCGGAACACACCACCCGCCTGCAAATGGGCACCGGCATCGCCGTCTCATTTGCGCGTTCCCCGGCGACGCTGGCCTACACCGCCTGGGATCTGGCCGCCCAATCCAATGGGCGCTTCCTGCTCGGGCTGGGGACGCAGGTCAAGGCCCACATCGAACGCCGCTTTGGCCTGCCCTGGCCCGCCTCCGTCACCGGCCAGCTGCGCGAGCAAATCCAGGTGATGCGCGCCCTATGGGACACCTGGCAGACCGGCGCCCCACTCAACTTCCGCGGCGACTATTACAAGATCACGCTCATGTCGCCTTTCTTCAACCCTGGCCCGCTGCCGCCCGTCGTTTACGAGCGGATGCAACCCGCCGCCGGTCTCCCCATCTACATTGCCGGGGTCAACACCGGGCTAGCGCGCCTGGCCGGAGAACTGTGCGAAGGCTTCCACGTTCACCCCTTTCACACGCCGCGCTACCTGCGCACGGTCATCCTGCCAGCCATCGCATCCGGCGCTGAAAAATCCGGGCGACCAGCGTCCCGCGTCACCCTGGCCACCTCGGTCTTTGCCGCCACCAACCCCACCGAGCGCGAATTCTGCCGCCAACAGATTTCCTTCTACGCCTCCACACCCTCCTACCGCCCCGTGCTGGACCTGCACGGCTGGACGGAAGTGGGCGAGCGCCTCTCGGCCCTGGCCGCGCGCGGGCAGTGGGCCGACATGCCCGCCCTGATCAGTGATGAGATGCTCTCAGAATTTCTGACCGAAGCCGCCACCCCCACCGAACTGGCCGCCGCCCTGCGTGAACGCTACGCCCCCGCCTCCGGCCCGACCCTCGCTCACCGCCTGACGCTTTACCTGCCCTTCCAACCCGGCGAGCGGGACGCATGGTGGGCCGACCTGCTCCGCGCCCTGCCCTGACCACCCCTTTCACCAAACTAAAAACCAGGCCCGCGCCTCTCTCACCGGAGACTTGCGGGCCTGGTTTTGGTTTGTTACCTGAAATATAGAGCGCAGCGATAAAACCAACCCTTTGGGGCACAGACCTGGCGCTTCAAAGCCCTAACCGAACCCCAAGAACTGGAGCGTACCCTTCACCTGCCGCTGACGGCTTTACCCGTTCTTCTTCTGGAACTCCTTCATGAACTGCACCAGAACTTCCACATCGGCCAGTTCGACGGCGTTATAGATGGATGCGCGCATCCCGCCGACCGAGCGGTGGCCCTTAAGGCCGATCATGTTCTGCTTCTTGGCCTCCTTGGCAAAGGTTTCTTCAAGTTCTTCGCTGGGCAGGCGGAAAGTGACGTTCATCCGCGAGCGGGCCTCAGGCTGGGCATGGCCCTTGTAGAAACCGCCGCTGGCATCGATGGCGTTATAGATCAGGTTCGCTTTGGCAATGTTGCGGGCTTCAATAGCGGAAAGTCCACCGAGGCGTTTGATCCACTTCATCACCAGCCCAACCATGTAGATGGAGAAACAGGGCGGAGTGTTATACAGCGACTTTTCATCTGCCTGGACTTTGTAATCGAGCATGACCGGCAAGTTGGCCGGCACACGCGCCAGCATATCCTCGCGCAGGATGCCGACAACCACACCCGCCGGGCCAACATTCTTCTGCGCGCCAGCGTAGAGATAGGCGTACTTGCTGACATCCACCGGGCGGCTCATAAAGTCGGAGGAAGTGTCGCAGATCAGCTCCACGCCTGCCGGGGGGGTGGGATCCTGGAAAAATTCCACGCCGTGGATGGTCTCATTCGAACAGTAATACAGATAGGCGGCGGAAGAGTCGAGATCGAGGCTGGCAGGCACACCGTTATAGTTGCTGGCTTTCAAATCCGCGGCAGCGCGGGCTGGGCCGAGCTTCTGGGCTTCCTGCAAGGCTTTCTTGCTCCACACGCCGGTGACGATATAATCCGCCGAAGCGCCGGCTGGGCGCAGATTCATCGGCACCATTGCAAATTGCAGGCTGGCCCCGCCCTGCATGAACAGCACTTTATAGCTGGACGGAATGTTGAGCAGGTCGCGCATATCGGCTTCGGTTTCGTTGATCATCGCTTCGAATTCCTTCGAGCGATGGCTCATTTCAATAATCGACATGCCCGTGCCTTTGTAATCCAGCAGTTCAGCTTGCGCCTGCTGCATCACCTCCAACGGCAGACCCGCCGGGCCGGCGTTGAAATTATGAGCGCGAATAAGAGTTTCAGACATTTTATTCTCCTGTAGATCGTTAATGACAAATCGAAATTAAGAACGCCCTGAATGGCGTCCGTTCACTTTTGCTCCCATTATAGCAACTTGTCTGACAAATCACAAAGGACTTTTGACATGTAGATTCTCTGCCGGTTGTCGGTTGACAAACCGTTTTGCGATTGTTAGAATAATTTCGTGCTCCGTTTCCTTTCCACTAACAGGGTTCGCCCGTAATCGGGGGCTGACCCTGTTTTATCTCTACCTAACCCAGGAGAAACCCATGAAAGTCTTAGTTTGCGACAAAACCGAAAAAGAATGCATCGAACAGATGCGCACCGCCGGCCTGACGGTCGACACCAGCTTTGAAATCACTCCCGAAGAATTGCTAACCGTTGCCCCGGCCTATGACGCCCTGGTGGTGCGCTCTCGCACCAAAGTCCGCCAGGCGCTGATCGACGTTTGCCCCAACCTGAAGCTGATCGTACGCGGCGGCGTTGGCCTCGACACCATCGACGTCGAATACGCACGCAGCAAAGGCATCACCGTCAAGAACACCCCGCTGGCCTCCTCCGCCTCAGTGGCCGAACTGGCCATTGGCTACATGTTCATGCTGGCCCGCTCGCTCTACAAAGCCTCCGCCACCATGAAAGCCGAAAAATGGGATAAAAAATCCTTCGAAGGCGATGAAATCGGCGGCAAGACCCTCGGCCTGATCGGCGTCGGCAACATCGGCAAGGAAACCGCCAAACGCGCCGCCGCCCTCGGCATGAGCGTCGTCGCTTACGACCCGTATGTCAAAGAACTGGCCGGAGCGCAGCTCCTCAGCCTGGATGAACTGCTCGCCACCGCCGACTATATCAGCCTGCACCTGCCCAAAACCCCCGAATCCGCCAATATGATCGGCGCGGAACAGTTCGCCAAGATGAAAACCGGTGTGCGCATCATCAACTGTGCCCGCGGCGGCATCATCAACGAAGATGCCCTCTACGAGGCTCTGACCAGCGGAAAAGTGGCCGGCGCAGCCCTCGACGTTTTCGCCGAGGAACCCCCCACCGACTGGAAACTGCTCAAGCTCGAAAACGTGATCGGCTCCCCGCACATCGGCGCCGCCACCAAAGAAGCCCAAACCCGCGTCGGCGCGGAAGTGGCGCAGATCGTCATCGATTTTGCCAAAAAATAGCCCCCCTCTGTCTCCCCTCATTTTCAGCTGAACTACGCGGAAAATGGGGGGATGAAAGGGGGGTCATGGTTACCCCAAATGAAACTCTACCCCGACCTCGGCCTGCTCATCCCCGAGATTTACCTGCCCAAAGCGGGCCTCGACCCGCACAAATGGGCCGCCATCGCCGTTGACCAGTTCACCTCCGAGCCCGAATACTGGGAACAGGTGGAAAAAATCGTCGGCGATGCACCTTCCACCTTCCGCATCACCCTGCCCGAAATCTACCTCGAGCAACCCGGCGAAGCAGAACGCATCCAGAGCATCCAGCAAACGATGCGCCAGTACCTGAACGCTGGTCTGCTCCAGCCGCGCGAAGGCCTGATCTATGTCGAACGCACTGTCGCAGGGAAAACCCGCCGCGGCCTGATGCTGTGCCTCGACCTGGAATGTTATGATTACACTAAAGGCTCCACCAGCCTGATCCGCGCCACCGAGGGCACGATCGTCGAACGCCTGCCACCGCGCATAAAAATCCGCGAGGGCGCGCCGCTCGAATTACCGCACATCCTGGTGCTGATCGACGACCCCGAACAAACCGTCATCGAACCACTCGCCGCCGCCAAAGCCACGCTGGAAAAGCTCTACGATTTTGACCTGATGCTTGGCAGCGGTCACCTGACCGGTTACGCCGTCCCCGACGAGGCGCAGGTTGTGGCGGCCTTGCGCAATTTGGCCCAGCCGGAAGTGTTCGCCGCCAAATATGGCCTTCCCGCCGGCCAGCCCGTCCTGCTCTTTGCAATGGGCGACGGCAATCACTCGCTCGCCACTGCCAAGGCCATCTGGGAAAAGATGAAAGCCACGGTCGGGATGGAACATCCCGCCCGCTATGCGCTGGTTGAAATTGAAAATGTCCACGATGAAGGCCTGGAATTTGAGCCAATCCATCGCGTGTTGTTTGGGCTGAAAAAGGATTTCTTCGCAGCGTTGTCAGAATTCTTCGGCGCAGATTTCGGGTTCAGCCCGGTGGAAAATGCCACAGAAATGGTGAAACGCGTCGATGCTGGCGATCCGCTCCGGCAGTTGATCGGTATCGTCACCGAAAACGGCTGCGGCGTCGGAGAAATTTCCAACCCGCACACCAACCTGCCGGTCGGCACGATCCAGGCCTGCCTCGACCCCTTCCTGAAAAACGGCGGCGCGGAAAAAATCGACTACGTCCACGGCCAGGAGGTCACGGTGCGCCTTGGCAGCCAGCCCGGAAATGTCGGCATCTATATCCCCGGGATGCACAAGGGTGATCTATTCAAGACGGTGATCCTCGATGGCGCCCTGCCGCGCAAAACCTTCTCAATGGGCGAAGCCAAAGAGAAGCGGTTTTACGTGGAAGCCCGCAAGATCCAGTAATCAGTGAGTCAGTGAGCAGTAATCAGAAACCGCCCTCACGGGCGGTTTTCTTGTAAAACTTCGCGTTGATTAGTGTAGATTAGTGGATTTAATGTACTCCTGTATCAGCGCCACCCGCTCATGCCGTCCGCGTGCCTCATTGGGCGCGATTTGCAGCTCAATCGGCGGCACCAAAATCTCGTGGCCGTGCCACTGTACCGGTTGAACGTGTGCCTCGGCATACGGGCCAAAATCGACCGGGCCCTGGCCATCGACCCAAGCTTCCGGTTCAAAGGCAAAGTCGAGGCGGTAGCGGTAGTTAACGACGCCAAAACCCTTGACGACCCAGCCGGTGACGTGATGGAACGGCTCGACGATGTACGGCGCAATCATCTCACGAATTTTCTCGATCTCGGTTTTGAAAGTCATCACATCCAGGTCGTGCGGCTTGACAGCAATCCCGCGCACATAGAGCGCCCCGCTGCCAGCCAGCCACCAGCGCACGCTGCGCTCCTCGAACTCCGTGCACAACCATTCTAGTGCCGCGTCCAGGTCGGCCTGGGTGCGGTTTTCCTGGTGGAGTTCGTCGGGCAGGTAGGCGTTGTAGTTCTGCTCCATCTGCGCCAGGTTTTGCAGGAACATCAACCGGTCTTTGGGATAGCCTCTGGCCCAACGCTCATCTTTCAGCGTGTAAAACATCCCTTGCAGGGTCTCGTCGCTGACGTCTACGCGTTCCAGAACAGAGAATTCGATGTTTTCAGCAGTTTCCACAACGCTGACTTTCACGGTAAATGCTCCAGCTCGGTAATTGCCTGCGCAAAATCGTCCGGGTAGGGGGCGCTGAAGCTCATGCGTTCGCCGGTTTCAGGGTGAGTCAGCGTCAGGGCCAGGGCGTGCAGCGCCGGGCGGGCGATTAAATCGGTGGGCGGGGCGCTGTAAAGTGTGTCGGCGACGAGAGGCAGGCCCAGAGCGTAGGCGTGGACTCTAATCTGGTGCGTGCGGCCGGTAGCGGGGGTACATTCCAGCAAGGCAAATTCCAGCCCGGAGGCCGGGCCGCGGTAGCGTTTCAGCACTTTGAAGTGGGTTTCGGCCGGTTTGCCCTGGCGTGTGTCCACCATGGTGCGGTGTTTGTGACCAACATTAATGCGCAAAGGGTGTTTGGCGACGTGTTCTTTCCAGCGCGGGTTGCCGTTACACAGGGCGTGATACACCTTTTGGGCCGCGTGCTTTTCAAATTGGATGTTCAGCGCCCGGTGCGCTTGCGCTGTGCGAGCGAAAACCATCACCCCGCTGGTAATTTTGTCCAGGCGGTGCACCACCCCCAGGCCCGGATATTGCTCTTCGAGCTGGTTGAACAGATACGGGGCGTCCGGTTCCCAGCCATCGGGCAGAACGGGGATTCCGGCGGGTTTATTGAGAATGAGCAGGGAAGTGTCTACGTAGAGAATGTCCATAAATAGGGATCAAGTGTCAGGTGCGAGGTGGCAGGTGTCAGGTTCATTTTATCCGTTTTTATCCGTTTATCCGCTCCCAATCCGTTGCCAGCCCTTGACATTAACGTTACGTCATGGTTTATCATAACGCCATGTTCACGGTCAAACAACTCTCTACCCTGGCGGGCGTTACCCCGCGCACTTTGCACCACTATGACCAGATTGGGCTGCTGAAGCCAACCCAAACGGGCGAGAATGGTTACCGCTACTATGGCGAGGCGGCTGTGCTGCGCCTGCAGCAAATTCTATTCTATCGCGAGCTGGATCTGCCGCTGGAGGAGATTCGCCAACTGATGGAGCGCCCCGATTTTGACGCACTCTCTGCGCTGGAAAACCACAAGCTGGAACTGGAAACACGCATCGAGCACCTGCTGCGCCTGATCGAGACAGTGGACAATACGTTACTACACCTGAAAGGACAAAAAACAATGAGCAACAAACAACTTTTCGCGGCGTTTAGCGAGGAAGAACAGGAAAAACTGGCCGCCGAGGCCGAACAACTGTACGATCCGGAAACTGTGCGCGCATCGAACCGCAAGTGGAAGGCTTACGGCAAAGAAAAACAGCAGGCCATCCTGGCCGAAGGCAACCAGGTCCACGTGGAGCTGATCGCCGCTATGCCACAGGGCGCCGGGTCACCCGCAGCGCAGGCCGGTATCGAACACTGGCGCCAACACATGGGCTATTTCTGGACGCCGAACCTGGAACAATTGCTCGGCCTGGCAGAGATGTACAACACCGACCCGCGCTTCAAGGCCAATTATGACGCCATGCACCCACAGCTGGCCGAATTCATGCTGGAGGCGGTGCGCATCTATGTTACTGCACGGCAAGCCGCAAAAAAGTAACCCGCCCCGCAGAATCAACAGGAGCCAGCTTGAAAATTTCGCTGGCTCCTGTTCGTTTTCAAAAGTTCTTCTAGCGCGGCGCAATTTTGGACATGGCGTATTCAGCCAGGGCCGTAATCGTCAGGCTGGGGTTCACGCCCGGGTTGGCTGGCATGATCGAGCCATCAATAATATACAGGCCGGGGTAATTATGCACCTGAAAATTCTCATTCACCACACCCGAACCAGCTTCCGCGCCGATCGGCGCACCGCCCAAAATGTGGGCCGTCGTCGGCAGGTTGAACAGATTTTCCGTCACCGAACCGAGCGGCACACCATTCATGCGCCGTGAAAACTCGCGCACCACATCATGCCCCACCCCAATGCGCGCCGCAATCGCGCGGCCTTCATCCTTCACCGCCACCAACCCGCGCCGGAAACCCGTCAGCCACGAGCGGCCAATGCGGAACTTCATCGCATTATCCACATGCTGCATCACCAGGATGATAGTGGCATTATGCGCCCAACCTGGCAGCGCCATCACCCGCAAATAATCGATCGGGTGCAGCAACGCCCAAACCAACGAACGCCACAGCCGCGCCGGAATACTGGTCACATCCGAAATCAGCGGCGCGCCCAAGAAGCGCATCAGCGACGAACCATCCGGGTAGCGCACCGGCTCAATACGCGTCACCGCATCCGCATTGAAAATGGACGAAATCGAAACACCTTCCGAGTAATTGACCTCCGCAGTCCGCGCCACCGACCCGAGCAGGGCCTCGCTGTTCGTGCGAATCTGGTCTCCCAGGCGCGCTGAAAGATCCGGCAGAGACTTACGGACATCCCGCAGCTTGAGCAGCAGATTCATCGTCCCCATCACCCCTGCGGAGAAAATGACATTCTTCGCGCGGACAGCCTGCCCCCGTTTAAACAGGTGAGTGCTCGGCTGAAAACTGACCTCGTAACACGCCTCACCGCTCACGGGACGCACATCCACTACTTCCACTTCCGCCCGCACCTTCACCCCACGTTTCTCAGCAAAATAGAGATAATTCTTCGGCAGCGTATTCTTGGCATTCTTCCGACAACCCACCATGCAGCCGCCGCAATGCTGGCAACCTGCCCGCTCCGGCCCAGCGCCCCCAAAATAAGGGTCAGCAACCGTTTTGCCCGCCTCGCCAAAATACGCCCCCACCTCCGTGGCGCGGAAAGAATCGCCCATGCCACGCTCCTGCGCAATCTCGCGGAAAAGTTCATCCGCCTTCCACAACCTCGGGTTGCGCGCCGCGCCAAGCATTCTACGCGCCTCGGCATAGTGCGGAGCGAGCACATCCCCCCACTTAATCGGCAAATTCCAGGCCGGAGTGGCAAACGTCTCCCCGGTCGGTACCTCCAGCACATTGGCATAGCCCAAACTCCCACCGCCCACCCCGGCCCCGTGCAGCACCATCACCCCGTTCAGAATCGCAATCTGCAAAATCCCATGCGCCCGCAAAGCCGGAATCCAGACATACTTCCAGAACTGCCAGTTCGTTCGGGCAAAATCCTCATCGCGGAAGCGTTTACCCTTCTCCAGCACCAGCACAGAATACCCCTTTTCGGCCAGCCGCAGAGCCGAAACTGAGCCGCCAAACCCGCTGCCAATGATCACAAAATCATAAATAGTTTCAGACATCTGGAACGCCTCCTGGGAATTTCGGCTAATTATATCGAACCAGGCCACAATCCGTACAAATTGCTTCCCCCAACCTGCGCAACCTGCGCTATTTGTAACTTACATCACAAACAGATTCGAACCCCTGCGATATGATTCCATAGTATCGAAATCACACCGTAAAGGTGAAACATGTCCAAATATATTCCAATTCTCGCCATCCTGATTGCAGTCATCGCCCTAGGAATTTTCGCCTACACCAGTGAAGCGCTCACCTACGCCGGCAGCCGCCCCGAAACCTGCGCCAACTGCCACGTCATGGATGCCGCCTACGAAAACTGGTACCACGGCCCGCACGAAAAATGGACCGAGTGCGTAGACTGTCACCTGCCGCACCAAAACGTGCTCATCTACTACCTGGAAAAAGGCCGCACCGGCATGCACGATGTCTACATCTTCAGCACCGGCCAAACCCCCGAGCTGATTCGCGCCAAGCCTGAGACAAAAACCATCATCATGGAAAACTGCATCCGCTGTCATAAAAACACCATCGAGGCCGTGGTCATGGGCCCACAAACCAATGACCGCTTCTGCTGGGATTGCCACCGCAATGTCGCCCACGGCGCGCGCGGCCTGACCCTGCTGCCCATGCAAGATTCCACGCTCTACCCAACCAAATAACCCGAGGAGAAACACCATGCAAAAATATACCACCCTGATCCTGGCCGGCCTGGTCATCCTGCTCGGCGCCCTGCTCACCGGCACACTGATCTTCGTCAACAACAACCCCCCGCAGCAGCGCGCCATGCAGCCGCTGGTCGAGATCAAAGCCATGGAACCCGATTCGTCTCAATGGGGAATCAATTTCCCCAACGAATACGCCTCCCTGCTCAAAACCAAGCTCAACACCACCGACACCACCTACGGCGGCTCGAGCAAATTCTCACACCTCGAAAAAGACCCGCGCCAGATCATTCTTTTTGCCGGATACCCCTTCAGCAAAGAATACAACGACGACCGGGGCCACGAGTGGGCGCTGACCGATGTCCGCCAAACAGCGCGCCTGAACCTGAAAGCCGGCGACCCCAAGGAAACCCACGCCACCTGCTACAGCTGCAAAAGCTCCAACAACCCCGCCCTGTGGAACGAACTCGGCCTGGAAGGCTACGACGCTATGACTTTCCAGCAGATGACCGACTCCGGAAAAATCCAGAACTCCATCGGCTGCGCCAACTGCCACGAAGCCGGAACCATGCGCCTGATCGTCACCAATCCCTCGCTCGAAGCCGCGCTGAAAGAACAAGGCAAAGACTGGCGAACCTTCTCGCGCCAGGAAATGCGCTCACTCGTTTGCGCCAACTGCCACGTGGAATATTACATGGTCGGAGAAAAGAAAGTCCTGCACTTCCCCTGGGCCGAAGGCACGCGCATCGACCAGATCCTGGCCTACTACGACAAAGCCCTGGCCGAAGGCACCTTCAAAGCCGACTGGGAATACCCCGATGCCAAAATCCCCATGCTGAAAGCGCAGCACCCAGAATACGAAATGTACACCGCTGGTTCGACGCACTATAACGCAGGCGTCTCCTGCGCCGATTGCCACATGCCCTACGTCCGCGAAGGCGCGGCCAAATACTCCATGCACGACATCCACAGCCCGCTGAAAAACCCCGAACTGGCCTGCGGACAATGCCATACCGATACCGAATCCGTCCTGCGCCGTGTCAACCTTATCCAGGATCAGGTTTACAACACCAAACTCGCCACCGAAAATGCCCTGATCGACTCGCTGACCGCCATCAAAACTGCCACCGCCAACCCGGCCAGCAATGCTACCCTGCTCGATGAAGCCCGCGCCCTGCATCGCAAAGCCCAGTTCATGTGGGACTTTGTCTCCGCCGAGAACAGCATGGGCTTCCATAACCCCGAATACATCCTAAAAATGCTGGCCGACTCCACCGACCTGGCCCGCCAGGCGCAGATGAAAGCCTCCCAGGCCGCCTCTGACCCCGCCTTGTTGGCGACCGGTGTCTACAACGCCCTGGATCCCAAACCATCCCCGGCAAAATAACCTGAACCGTACCACCCATTTTTGAAACACAAGGTGCGCTGGCATTCATGCTGTAGTGATGAATGCCAGCGCACCTTTTTTGTCACTTCTCCAGCCCGGCCAGGCTGATAAAAAGCCAGCTATTGCTGCAAATAAAGGTGAAGAATGGGGCTGAAAACCCTTGTTTTTAGTTCATTTTTGATCAACACTCCCTTAACTTGCAAGATCTGGCGTACCTGTGGATCCAACCCGTTCAAGCCTTCGCGGGTGAACTGCACCAGCCAGGCACGCTCCTCGGCTTCCAGGCTTTCCAGCAGCTTCCGGCACTCTTCTCTGATGACCTCCTGGGTTATCAGCCAACGCGGATCGAACAGGTCGGAATTCCCTTCAGAGAGTTTGAGCAGCAACGAAAAAATAGCCTGAATCAGGCCGGGATGACCGCCGCTTAACAGGTAAATCTTCTCGCGTGTCTCATCCTCCTCAATCGGGCGATTGCGCCTTTCTTCCAACTGGCTGATCATCGCTGAAGCATCCTTGGATGTATAGGCCCGGATTGGGATCACATTCCTTGAGAACAGTTCATAAAAACTCTCATGCTCTTTCATTTGCGGGCGCAGCCGCGCAGGCTGATTCCGCAGCAGAAGAGCGTAGCACAATCGGTTTTTATGGGTATCGCGGATACCGCGCAAATGGGCAAAGACTTTGGCAGGTAAACGGCGATAGGCTTCGTCAAATTCATCCAGTAAAAAGCAGATGGAATTCTCTTCGTCTTCAACCATCAAATTTGAAATAGCCAGCTCGAGGAAACGTAAAGCCCGGATGGTATTTTCGGGTTGGTCTAAGACCGGAAGCAGGAATTTTTCCATGAGATTGGCAGATAGCTTGACCAGGCTATCCTTTTCATGGTTTCCGATGGTCTGTATGAATGTAAAAAGCATCAGTTCGTAAAATTCCCATTCTGAGTAATCGCTCAAGCGATTCATATCGACACGGCAAATCAACGTCTGGGCGGCTCTCTCCTTAAGGTAGTCATTCTGAACGTCACTGCGGATCATGTGGTCAAGGATGCGGGTTTTCCCCATGCTGCCAGCACCGATCAGGTAACAGGATTCTGCGCCGATGATGCAATCAAACAAGGGTTTTAGCACCTCGCGGCGATACTCAACTGGGTGTTCTTTCCCAATTTCCTTCATTGTGCTGGTTTTCCTGTTTGTACTCATCTGGTTACTCCTTTAGTAATTCCAATGGGCTGGTGGCCAGGTTTCGTTTGGATGATCAAGGCGATAACAAAGGATGCTGCCCAGCATCAAGGCGCGCTGCTGATTTTTGGCCAAGGTGGCGCGGAACAGGGTGTTGAACAACAAACCCAACCGATATTCTCGAATGTCGGTGAGACCGGTGCGGGTGTGGGCCAGTTTTCTCAGAGTAGAGATGGTGCTGAAGACTTTTCGGGCCTCTGCATTGGCCTCGATTCTCGGATCAGATTTCAACGCCTGAAGTCTGTCCGGCTGGCAGACCGCCAGGCACAGGGCATAAAAAGCGCTGCTGTTCTCGGGTATGTTCGGCAGGCGGCTGATCAAATCCACTTCGAGCTCGATAAAGTCTTGCAAAATATGGCCCGGCTGTGTGCGCTCAAAATCCACCACCCAGATGTTGTGATTGGAGTCGACGAGCATATTATCGCCATGCAGGTCACCGTGCGTTACGGCCACGCGGATTTTTTCCATTTGGCTCACATCCTGCCCACCCAGAATGTTGGTTTTCATCCACTCAAATGGGTTGGGCGGCTGGAGCTTTGCAATTCTTGCAGAGTCCATGGCTTCTTCGGGGTGGAAACCTTGATATTTTTTGAGCCTCTCCACCCATTCGTCTCCCCAGACTGAACAATATAGCCTGAAAAGGGATGTATGTTCGCGAGTTGTGGCCGCCTCGTAGTGTGGGCTCCAGGTTTCGTTGAAGAACTGCTCGAGGCTGGTTTTGATCCGATTCGTGCTTTGGTTGAGAAAAAAGTTGGAGAAAACCTGGTCAAGCGTGCCCACATAGGCAAATCGGAGGCCGCCAATGTCCCAAAGGTAGCAATCGCCTTTCAGGGCAGGGTAATAAGCTCTCTTTAGTTTTTCATCAATATATTTATTATAGTTGTCGATTTCGATTTTAGCTTTTTGTTGGCGGGCCAGCTTGACGATGACCGGTTGGCGATCATCTTCTCGAACCGTGAGCAGGGTCGAGCGCAGGCGGGGTGCGCTCAGGTAGTTATGAGAGGGCTGGGATGCTCCCAATTTTTCCACCTTTAACCGCCGAGCATTGGGGAATAATTGGATGAAAGCATCCAGAACCTGATCGTAAAATTGCTCCGCGACCGCTGTCCCCATGACACTGGGGCCGATTTCGTTGAGCAATTCCGGGGGATCAAATTGGATTTCTTTTTTTTGCGAGCATAATTTTCCGGCCAGTTTGTCCAGTTCCTTGCGGAGGGCTCGCGGCCCATCGCCTTTATGGACTACGGCATAAGCTCCATTTTGTCTGGCATCATTGAAGTCGTTCGGCGTGGCGAACGCGCTCAGGATGATGCAGGCCGCCGGGGCGAGGTTGGGAATGATATGCAGGCCGCTTTTATCCTGCTCGTCGAAATTATCCAGCAGGCGTAAATCCACCAGAGCCAGCCGGCAGCGTTGATTGCGTACCAGCGCACCGGCATTTTCGAGGAGATAGATGCCATCTCCTTCGGCCAGAATGGGCAGATAACCCCAATGCTTGAGCAGCTCGGCGTAGACGTGGCGAGTCATGGCGTCATTTTCCACCACCAGCACCCGCGGTGGGTTGAGATGGTCTGTTTTTTCTTTTTGGATGAATGTCATTTTTCAACATCCTCTCCCGAGGCAATGGGCAATTTGATCGAAAAAACAGCGCCTTTTTGGGCTTGTCTGGGCATTAACCGGATGGTGCCGTCCATTTCCTCCACCAACAGGCGCGAGAGCAGCAGGCCATACCCTCCGTTGGTTTGTTTGGTGGTGACATCGGTTTTGAACAGGCTCTGACGGACTTTTTCGCTGACGCCGGGGCCAAAATCCTGAAACAAAATCTCCACTTCTGCGGTTCCTATTTTTCTGGTCTGGAGAATGATCTTTTTCCTTTTATGAGTTCTCATTGCCTGGTCGGCGTTCCGCACCAGGTGCCGCAAGATTCGTTCAATCTGAGTCGGGTTAGCCAGGATGTAAATGCCTGGCGCGCCAGGATGCATTTCAAATTCAATGTTTTTCTGGCGGGTTTGGGCTTCTGCGATGTTGTAGAGGGTTTTATCGAGCGGGAGCAGGATGTGGCCCTGGTCTTTCCAGATCCAGGTTTTGGATAGCCTCTGGGCGCTCTCTTCGATCTGGGTGGCGTAGTCGCTGATCGTCAGGCTGTCTTCGGCAAATTCCTTGATCAGGTAGGCCCAGGCCTGGATGTTGCCGGCTTCGGTTTTGATGTCATGCGCCAGGTCAGCCGCAGAAGCTGTCAGCGTTGAGACGGTTTTAGTGAAGGTAATTTCCTCGCGCTGGGAGAAGCTTTTCAGCCCAAGGCTGAGTTGACGGGCCACGGTTTCAACGAGGGCTTCGTCATCCTGATCAAACCTGGTGCTGTGTTTTCGTTCTAGAACCAGGACGCCGAGCAGGGAACCATCTTCGTCGTTGATCAGGCTGACGCATAGTTCCGATTGGGTGTCTTCCACCAGCCCCATGTAATCCTGGCGCGCGTGAACATTGGGCACGTTCTCAAATTCGATCTGGTGGCTTTGCAGGGCTTTGCGGGCCACTGTGCAAGCCAGCGATTTTCCATTAAGCGGGAAATTGCGCGTTTTCCGGTAAGTAGGGTTGGTGATCTGGTAGTAATCCAGGGTTCCGGGAGCAAATTTCAGCGAGTTTTCGGCCTTATCGTAGGTTAGCACGCAGAGCGTGGTTTCTTTGAAGAATTTGTGCAGTCCTGTCAGCACATTTTTGAGCATTTCTGTTTGCTCTGTGCTGGAGCTGACTGCGACGGCGGTTGCCAGGGCGGCTTCCAGCCGCCGACGCATTTCCTGTTCGGCGTACCGCGTTGAATTGGAGATGACAAAAGCGGCCAGGCTGGCAAATGAATGGGCTCGGTCGATTTCTTCGGCTGAAAAATGGCGCGGCTCGCGGAAATTCAGGTAAAAAACCCCCAGCTCTTGATGGGTGACAACATCTTGAATTTTCAGGCCGAAAAAGGCTTTTACATTCTCGGCTTTGATGAACTGATAGTTGGCAAGTTTGATGCCGTTGATAGGTTTGTTGATTTGCTCAACGATGACTTCCCCTGCTTTGAGAATCATGGCGGTCAACCCATTGGTGGCAGGTTTTCTTTTGTTTTGCACGGTTTCAAGGCTGGAGTAAAGATGCCCGGCATAACTCATCGTTTCCTGGTCAAACAACAATTCGCCATCGTGCTCGGAGAATGGGTAAATCACAGCCCAGTCAGCGCCAATCAGTTTTAGGGCGGCCTCGCAGATTTGTTTCAGCGTCGTTTGCAGAGGCGTGTTGCGATCCTGGCTAATGGTGGTCTGGGTGATTTCCAGCAGTTGCAGACTTTTTTCATACTCGCGCAGGGTTTCCCAGATCAGGCCAGCATAATTCAACACAGTTTGGAGCCGGTTTAGTTCGCGCGCAGCAATCTCACGGCCATTGTGCTTGTTGTCTACCAGCAAGAGGCCCAGCACATCCTGGCGTACCTTGAGCGGCAGGATGGCGCAATCGGCATTCAGCTGGATGACTGCCCGAAGTTCGGCAGGCAGCCGGCGGGCCGCTTCTGCGGCTGTCAGGCGCAGGATTTGACCTGTTTCAAGCACTTCTCCAAAGGCGTGTTCACTTCCCCGCCATGAAATGGCAAGCTGCTTAATCAGCGCTGCATAATCAGTCAGGCGCAGGGTATTGGCGTCCAGATCGAGCAAAAAATCATCGAACGAGTAATCCCGCGCTTCATCAATTTGCCAATCCTGGTAGACTTTGCTGGCATCCTCTGTGCCAATAGCCCAGGTACCTTGCAGGGTGTGCGGTTCGGTTTTGAGAAAAAGCATGGCATCGTTAAACCCGACCCCAAAACGGGCAGTGGCGATCGTCAAGACAACCTGCCACAAGCCCTGTTTCCGCTCCGGCTCATGGAGATGTTGCTGTGCCACCCGCAGCATTTCCACACCGGCGCGATTGAGAACGTTCAGCCGTTCCAACTCCTGATGCTCTTTTTCCGCCGCCTCACAATTTTGGATGGCGCCGGCAACCTGGACGGCCATTTCGGTCAAGAGCCGCAATTCATTGTCAATGAACGGAAGACCGGCCTGGAATTGCTGCAGGATAAGCCCGCCAATCAGCTTGCCGTTCACTCGGAGCGGAATCCCCAACCAGCTGGCGGCCACTTTCCCATTCAGCTGGATTCCGTTTCGTCGGGCAAACCCTGCAATATCAGTCTCGATCAAAAGCGGCTTTCCATGCTTGAAGAACCAGTCTTCCAGATCATTTCCCAGCGGACGACGGGACGGTGCCAGTGGTTGGTTTTCACAATAAACCAGGCGCAGATCCAATTCATGCACTTCTTCGTCGATCAGGATCGCCATGAAATTGCCCGTATCAATGCCAAACTCGCCAATTCGTTCGCGGACTTCGGCCAGGATTTCCGTCAGAGGTTTATGAGTTGCCCTGGCAGTCAGGTCGCGGCCAATTTCGTTCAAGCGAGTCTGTTCCTGGATTGCTTTCTGCTCGCGAGTGTAGAGCGCGGCGTGTTCCATGGCCAGCGAAACCTGCCGGGCAAAGAATTTTAATAATCCACGTTCATGGCTGCCCAGGGTTTTGGAAGTCTGCCCGTAATCAAGCATCAGCACACCCAACAGACCTTCGCTGTTCCGCAATGGCAACAGGCTGATCTCGCCCGAAGGTGGCTGATAGCCGTAAGCCTCGAGACGCGATCGCACCCGCGTCACCGACTCACTGCGGATGAAGATCACACTCTCCGCCGACTCGAACATGCCGGGCTGGCCCCAATCAGCCAGCTGGAAGCGCTGCCCGATAAAATTAGCCATCCGCCCTGCCCCGGCACACTCAATGCCGACCAGATCAGCCTGATCAGCATCCCGTGCGGTAGGTTTCCAGAACAGGTGCGCGCGGGAAAATCCCAGCCGGAGCGAATGCTGCACCACCGCCTGTCCCACCGCCTGAAATTCCTTCTTGCGCAGGGCCGATTCCAACACCTCGCTGAAAATCTGCTGCCAACTGGTGGCGCGTTGCTCCTCGCGCCACTGCCGTAAAGCACGAAAAACAAACAACAGTTCCTGATTGCTGGTGATTTTGGGCAGATAGCGAAATGCACCCGCCTTATAGGAGCGCAAACCGCTTTCCTCGTCATCGTACCCGGTCAGGATAATGCCATCTGAATCCGGGCTGATGGCGCGCAATTCTTTGAAAACCTCGATGCCGTCCTTCTCCGGGCCGAGACGGTAATCAATCATCAGAATATCATAGGGCTTGTTACTGCGCACCGCCTGGGTGACTTTTTCCAGGGCGTGTGCAGCCTGGGTGACAATCTCAGGATGGGTGGACTCTTCTTCAACCAGAAGAAGTTCAATCGCTTGGGCATAGTAAAGCTCATCGTCCAGGATCAAGACTCGGCACATGGCACTCTCACAATTGGGCTGGAATTTCCAGGGCGAAGGTTGTTCCCCCCAGCACACAACTTTCTTTGACGTAGATTCGCCCACCCATTTCTTCCACCAGGTTGCGGGAAATGTACAACCCGATACCGCTCCCATCGTGGCGGGTGGTGTAGCCTGCTTCGAAAATTTTGTTCCACAACCGGGCATGGATTCCGGGACCGTTGTCTTCAATGAGCAGACGATGCAACCCGGTCTTGGCAGGATCCAGGCTGGTATCGACGCGCACCTGCACCCAACCGCCGGTTTCCGGCCGAAATTCGTTAACCTGTTGTATGGCGTTCAGTACCACATTTAACAACACTTGCTCAAAAGCCACCGCCTGGTTGCGGATGATGAGCATCTGCTCGGGCCGATTGAAAACCATGTGAACATGTGCCCGGGCAGCGTTATCGCGCAGCAAATGGATGGTTTCATCGATAATTTCATCCACGCGCAAGATTTCCGGCTTTTTGCCTTTCTCAACGATGCGCCAAAACATGCGGGTGGTATTGATGATGCGCCGGATGATTTCACGGGTTTCGTTTAGCGCTGCGCTGAGCAGAAGGTTCTTGCGCTCCTGTATTTCGGCCTGGTTGGGATTTTTCTCCAGCCGGGCCAGGGTGGTTTGCAACGTGTCCAATCGCGAAGCCAGCGGAACAACCAGGTTGTTGATTTCATGCACCATGGCGCGCGTCAGGTGACCAATCAGGGTTGTGCGCTGAATCAGCACGGATTTTTCTTTGAACTGCTTCTGCTCCAAAAGGCTGCCGATGACCTGCGCCAGCGCCTCGGCGTACAGGCGTTGTTCTTTTGTAATCTGGCGCACATGTTTACCAGGCAGGAACAAGGCATAAGCGCTTTGGGTTTCAGCGCGGACAGGCACGCCAATGCAGCTTTCCATATCCGGGATCAGTTCGAGCAGGTAGCGGAAGCGGTCTTTTTCGTGCGCGCCAATTTCGGACATCACGATCATTTTTCCATCTTCAGCGACATCACGCACCGGGCTGTATACCAGCCCTGGCAGCGCGGCCTTATTCAGCTGGCCCTCTCCAGAACGCTCGAGCAGGCTGGTGGCGCGGTGAATCGGGTCAAATTCAAAGAGCAGGGCCTGGTCAAAGCCCAGATGGCGACGGCATTGGTGCAGCAGGTCCTGAAGGGAACGTCCGGCTTGCAGGCCGGGTAGATCATCCAGGGAGAGGCCAGGGTGGGGTAAATCTGTCGAAGCGGCCGGCAGGGCCTCAGCGGGGGCGTTTTTTTCGCGCAGCATGGCCAGCAGATCTTCGGGCAGGAGCGGCTTGGGGTACATTTCCACTCCCCTGGCGCGCAAGGCATCCAGCAGGTCAGCCATCGCTTCCTGGCGCGCCCAGTCGGTGGCGATGATCACGCGTACTTGCGGCCAGCGTTCGAGAATGGTGGCAGCCAGGTCGGTACCAGAAACATCGGGCAGGCCGACATCGATAATCGCCAAGTCGGGGCGGGATGTGGACAGGTAGCGCAGGGCCTCCATGGCATTTGAAGCCGGGTCGACGTGCTGGCCGATGCGGGTCAGCCAGTTGGAGACGGCAGCCTGCTGATCGGGTTCATCTTCGACGAGCAGAATGCGCTGGTTGCGGGTACCCGAATTGAGAAATTCATCCAGGCTGGAGCCGTTTTCGCCACTGCCAAGCGGACTGCGGGCGGGTGTTTCGGGCAGCTGGCCAGCCACGGGCGCGAGGCTGGTGGGCGGCAAACCCAGGTTGAGGCGGCGCTCATGAAGGTTGATTTCGCGCAGGGTGACGCGCACCCGGTCGCCGGGCCAGAACAGGTCGATGGGCAGGGTGCCAACCCAGGCGGGCAACTGTGATTTGTGCAGTAAACCAGTCAGGCCGGAGGCAATTTCGATGAAAGCTCCAAAGGTCACCACGCCCGTTACGGTACCCTGGAAAATTTGCTGTTTATCTCGGATCGCGGCGAGTTCATCCCAGGGGTCATCCTCCGCCAGGCGCAGGCTGTATTCCGGGTGACCTTTTTGCAGGTTGCTGATGGGCAAAGCCTGTCCTGTCCACCCCGGTGGATACAGGCTGCGCCATTGCTCGCGTTGGTGTTCATCCCAGGCAATTTCGCGCACCCGAACGATGCCGTGCTGATGATTTTCCAACTCAATCAGCAACCCAAGCGGCAGATGTTTGATGACTTTGACGTTGTGCAGCTGGCGGGTAGGGTGTGAGTCACTCATCGGGATCAAGTTTTTCTAGAAAATGTACGCCGGGCAGACCGGGTTCGGGCGGGTAGGGAAAGCGAAAGACGGCCTGGGCTTCCTCCAGGTCGACAAGGTGGCTCAGGTGAGGCAGCGTGGGGGTACCGGTAATCACCGGCACCAATTCCAACCCGGCCAGCTTCTGCCGCCAGAGGGTGAGGCTGGCGCTATTTTCAGGGGCACGGGTCATATATCCGGGTGAACTGAGTTGTTCGCTCTCGCGCGTGATGGCTGAGCCAATCGGACGCACCAATGCCTCGCTGACACCTTCCGGGGCAATTAGATGCACTTGCACAAGATAAAACCGTTTCCACGGATTAAGCCGCCGTTTCAACAAGGGCTGGACCCAGCGCTCGTACGGCTGGAGGGCGGATGGACTGGACGCATCTGGCAGGGTCTGCTCCATTTCCCACAGCAGCTGGCGTTCAGATGCATCCAACCGGGTGGGGCGTAGACTGATATTCAGCATGACTGCCCGCGGGAAATTGCCCAGCGTGCGCCAGATTTGCTCGTCAGCGCGTTCCATGCCCTGCCAGAAACCATTAAGATAGATAAAGCCTTGCTGAGAGCGCAGCGCGCTTTCCACGCGCAAGATCTGCATCAGGCTTTGTGGCTGCCGGCAGCCGGTGAAGATCTCCTTCCCGGTCAGGATTGCAAAAGTCCGGGCGGAGGTAGCCGGGTAGATTTTATAATCCAGCGGGAAAATGGCGGCCAATTCCTGGCTATATGCCTGAGCCGCCTCAAGCGCTTCGGCCCGTGTCGGCGCGCTGACCTTGCCCACCAGCGCCAACAGGAGGCCTTTTTCAGGGATGCGCTGGCAGCGCAAGGCCAGGGCGCGCTTTTCCGGGTGAATTTCTTCCAGCGGGCTGCTGTGAAATTGGGATTCGATGAACAGTTTTTGCCTGTCCAGGGCCTCGCTGAGCAGGAAAGATGGATTAAAGCCCCACAGCAGCCTGCGCACGGTTTCAAACGGTTGCAGACAAACCTGGCAGGCGCACAAGGCCTGCCAACCGGCTTCGGACCGGGTGACTTCAATCCATGCGGGCTGCGTTGTCATATTCCAAGACTCCCGGAGGTTATTTTCTTTTTCTGGGAAGCATCAGCTGGATCATCGTTGGGTCCCAATCATCATTTTGCTCACCATCCTGCAGGTCTGTCCGGTTGATGATTTGGAGAATATGAGATTGAGCATCGTTTATTTTTTCAATCCAAAGCTGCAGATCATCACTATGCTGGCCATTCAAGAGAATTGGGCTCTTGACCATCGCCTGCAAGACCTTATTCTGAGACTCAATATAAGCCAGGAGCTCCTCATGTTGAAAGCCTGACGATTCCCGAAAACGCTTCAACGCAATCGACATTTTTTCAACGCCGAACAGGATTTCACGCCGGAAAGCTTCGTTGTGTGCTTGTTGGGCAATCACCTTGCCCTGTTTAGCAACCAACCCCAGCTGTTCTTCCGCAACTTCAGTTTGCGTCCGAATTTTGGAAACGTCCTTCTTACCGGCACGTTCCTGAACGACCTGCTGTTCGCGCAGAGAAAGCAGCCGGTCATGTCCTTTCCGATCCAGAACGTCAACATAGACCAGCCAGAAAGGCTTGCAGGCTGCGCTCAGGCTGACCTGCAATTTGACTTCTTCGATGATCTCATCATCCACGATAATGTTGGGATTATCAAAATCCTCCCCAATGATTTCATCATGCCGATGGGTGCGGATGGTGTGCCGGAGAGCCGCTTCGCAGCCTTTGAAAAGCGCATCCAACGGGTTGCGGACATCCTGCACTGCAAGCGAATCTTGCACATGAAAGGTAATTCCAATGCTGATCGCGACCTGGGCGCCATCCGATGTAGTGGTTTTGACCTCGGGCAGTACTTTATAGCGCTCCTGGCGGTCAACGTAATAAAGTTTGTAATTCCCTGCCGGCAGCTCGATGTAGCCACCCTGAGTAAGCTGTCTCTCCCCGTTTGCTGCAACGACGATCGCATCCAGCTTGTGAAACGTCGGAACAAATCCAACGCCAAGCAGATTGGTACTGAATGGATAAGGGCCGGCCACAATTTCATTGTCATCGAACGAGGGAGGGAGAAATTGTTTTTTCCGCCCAAAGAACTCCGTCCAATACTTCATTAGGCCATCATCATCTTCCATATCAAGTTCGGTCATAATAAGCTCCCCTCGCAAGTGAAATGAGCCCGGAATGCCCAGGAAAAAGATGCCAACAGGTTGGCTGGGAAACAGGTTGAGAAATCGTGTAATTAAGTAATAGTGTATATCGAATTTGGGAAAAATACAACGAGATTTTGCGATTTTTGACTAATCTTTCCCTACAGAAACCACGTTTTAACCAGATTTTGGCCAGCCAGCATGGTTGACATTCCCCAACCCGATGATTATAATAGCTCTTCGTGCCTCCCCCCTTTCAGGGGGAATGGCGTGCAAATCCGGGCTTACCCGCAGCGCGGCAGGATGAAATGAGTGTGCAGCGGCTGTGGCGAAGCGAAGACCAGGAGAAAGGAAACATGAAATACGTTATCTTGGAAAGCGGCGGCAAACAATATAGGGCCGTCGAAGGCAGTGTGATCGATGTCGATCTGCTGCATGTTGAACCCGGGAAAAGCATGAAGTTGGAATCGGTGCTTTTACTGGTGGATGGTGACAACGTCACCGTCGGCGCTCCGGTTGTGAAGGGCGCGGCTGTCAATGTCAAGGTTGTTGAGCACTTCAAAGGCGAGAAAACTGTCAATTTTACGTACAGCCCGAAGAAGCGCATCCGCCAGAAGACCGGTCATCGCCAGTCTTACACCCGCCTTGCGATTGAGAAGATTGAGTAAGAGAGGTTGCTATGGCTCATAAAAAAGGTGGCGGTTCAAGCCGCAATGGTCGTGATAGTAATTCCCAGCGCCTGGGCGTGAAGCGTTATGCGGGTGAGTTTGTGCTCTCCGGCAATATTCTCGTGCGCCAGCGTGGGACGCACATCAAGCCCGGTCTGGGTGTGGCGGTCGGCAAGGATGACACCATCTTCGCTGTCGTCGATGGTGTGGTCGTGTACGATGTATTCCATGGCCGCAAGCGCGCCAACGTGATCCCCACGGAAGCGCTGGAAGCCGCCAAGGCTGAATAGCAGAGGCTTGTCATGAGAGAAAAAATCCATCCGACGTATTATACGGACGCCAAGGTTGTGTGCGCTTCATGCGGCAGCACCTGGACGACCGGTTCAACCCGCAAATCCATTCACGTTGAAGTGTGCTCCAAGTGTCACCCGTTCTTTTCTGGTGAACAGGCGCGCATCCTCGATGTGGAAGGGCAGGTGGATCGCTTCTACAAGAAGCTCCAGGCCCGCCAGGAGTATGTGGACCAGCAAAAAGTGCGCGACGACGCCAAAAAAGCACCTCCCAAGCCGGTTTCTGATCTTGAACTCGGCACACGCGCCACAGACGCGCTGGCCAAGGCTGGAATCACCACGATTGCCCAGTTGATGGCCAAGCTGGGTGAAGGTGATGAAGCTGCCCTGACGATCGACGGATTTGGCCGCAAGGCGCTGATCGACAGCAAAAAGAAAATCCGCGCATTAGGCTACGATCTGCCTGAAACTGCGGGCGAAGCCGCTTAAAATTTTTGTGGCGGCCGGTTGTGTCGCTCAAAATCAGGTAAACTTGACGGGCAGATGTGCATACATCTGCCCGTTATTTTTTCCTTTTTTGGAGATGCTATGAAACATACTCATGGTTCCATTGAAGTTATCTGCGGTTCGATGTTCAGCGGAAAAACGGATGAATTGATCCGTCGGCTGCGACGGGCAGTCATTGCCCGCCAAAAAGTACAGGTCTTCAAACCCGCCATCGATGTCCGCTACGCCATCGAAAAGGTGACATCGCATGCCGGCTCCGATTTCTCTGCCATGCCGGTGGAAAAATCGGATGATATCCTGGCACGTATGGAGGCCGACACCACCGTTGTCGGCATTGACGAAGCCCAGTTTTTTGATGATGGCATCGTAGAAGTCACCTGCCAGCTGGCCGACCGTGGCATTCGTGTGCTGGTGGCCGGGTTGGATCAAGATTTTCGCGGAGAGCCCTTCGGCCCAATACCGGCCTTAATGGCTAAAGCAGAACAGGTTGATAAACTGCGCGCAATCTGCATCGTGTGCGGTGAACCGGCCTCGCGTACCCAACGGCTGGTCAACGGACACCCGGCCCGCCACGATGACCCGGTCGTAATTGTCGGAGCAGCTGAATTGTATGAAGCCCGCTGCCGCCAACATCATGAAGTACCCCGATAAGCGGCAGAATGGACTATCAGGAGACAAAAATGCAAGATTATCATGAATTTATGAGTGAAATTTTGATTGATGAACCAACCCTCCAACAACGCGTTAAAGAGTTAGGCGCAAAGATAAACCATGACTACGCCGGAGAGGAATTACTACTCATTTGCATCCTGCGCGGCGCACTGCCCTTTCTGGTTGACCTGATGCGGCATGTAACGGTGCCCAACGCCATCGACTGCATGGCAATCTCTTCTTACGGCGCCGGCGCCCGCTCCTTCACCGGGAATGTGCGCGTCAACCTGGATCTGCAGACCAACATCGAGGGCCGGCATGTCCTGCTCGTCGAAGATATCGTGGACAGCGGGCACACCATCGCTCATGTGCTGGAAATGCTCAACACCCGCCGGCCAAAATCACTCAAAGTCTGCGCCCTGCTCGACAAAGCCTCGCGCCGTGAAGTGGTTGTCCCAATCGACTACCGCGGTTTTGCCATCGACAACAAATTCGTCTTCGGCTATGGCCTCGATATTGATGAGTATTACCGCAACCTGCCCTTCATCGCGGTCGTTGACCTGAGCAAATACCAGCAACCCAACTAAATGACCACGCCGGAACCTCCCGAAAATCACCTGTACGCCGGGCGCTGGGTTGCGCTCGTGCGAGGCAAAGTGATTGCCCAGGGAGCAACCCGCGAACAAGCCTTTCATGCCGCACGCCAGGCGCGCCCCAAAGAACGATTGGAAATTCGATTCATGCCTGCCACGCCAGTTCAATCCCCCCTACTTGACTCAGTCCGCCGGCTGATCCCAGCCGACCGGCCCGTCTACCTGGTCGGCGGCGCCGTGCGGGATGCCGTTCTCGGACACACCACCCACGACCTCGACTTTGCCACCCCACCCGGAGCGCTCCAACTCGCCAAACAACTCGCCGACCAACTCCCCGGGGCCTACTTCCCACTCGACGAAGACAACGACACCGCCCGCATCGTCCTTCAGCACCCCGACGGAACCCGCGACATCCTCGATTTCGCCGGCTTCCGCGGAGAAACCCTCGAAGCCGATCTACGCGGGCGCGACTTCACCATCAACGCCCTCGCCATGGATCTGCACACCGGCCAAATCCACGACCCGCTTGGCGGCCTCAACGACTTGCGCGCCAAAACCCTGCGCACCTGCTCCCCCACCTCGCTCAGCGACGACCCAATCCGCATCCTGCGCGCCATTCGCCAGGCCGCCTCCTTTGGCTTTTCCATCGACCCCGCCACCCGCCAGCTGATGAAAACCGCCGTTCCCGGCCTCACCCGCATCAGCCCCGAACGCCAACGCGACGAACTCTTCAAAATCCTGGCTGGCCCCAAACCAGACGCATCACTCCGCGCCCTCGAACTACTCGGCCTCTTCCCGCTGCTCCTGCCCGAACTGACAGCCCTCAAAGGCGTGACCCAATCCAGCCCACACGTTCACGATGTCTGGACGCACACCCTGGCCGTGCTGCGCCACCTCAACAGCCTGCTGGAAGCCCTCGCCCCCGAATACAACGAAACCAAAGCCAACGCCGACCTGTTCAACGGCCTGCTCGTCCTGCACCTCGGACGCTACCGTCAGCAAATCAGCCAGCACCTGAGCACCAGCCTCAACACCGACCGCCCGGCGCGCGCGCTGCTATTCTTCGCCGCCCTCTATCACGACATCAACAAACCGCAAACCCAAACCACCGAAGAAAACGGCCGCATCCGCTTCCTCGGCCACGATGAACAAGGCGCGCAAACCGCCATGCAGCGTGGCATGGCCCTGCACCTCAGCAACGACGAACTAGACCGGCTCAAACTGCTCGTCCGCCTGCACATGCGCATCCACTTCCACACCAGCCGAAAACTGGAAACCGGCAGCAACCCCTCACGCAAAGCCATCTACCGCTTCTTCCGCGAAGCCGGCGAAGCCGGAATTTCACTCATCCTGCTCGCCCTGGCAGACCAACGCGCCACCTACGACCACACCCTGACCCAGGAACACTGGACCGCCAGCCTGGAAGTCAGCCGCAGCCTGCTCGAAGCCTACTACGAAAAAGCCGAAGAAATCATCCGCCCACCACAGCTCCTCACCGGCCACGACCTGATCAACGAGCTAAAAATGAAAACCAGCCCCGAAATCGGCCGCCTGCTGGAAGCCCTGCGCGAAACCCAGGCCGCCGGCCACCTCGCCACCCGCCCAGAAGCCCTGGCCTTCGCCCGCGGCTGGCTGGCCAAAGGACGCGACAAATGAACCCCATCCCGCTCGCCTACCAGCGCACCGGAAAAGGCCAGCCGCTGCTACTCGTCCACGGCTTCCCGCTCGACCACACCTTCTGGGAACCCATCCTCCCTCACCTGACTCCGCATTTTGACATTATTCTGCCCGACCTGCGCGGATTTGGAAACTCACCCACCACCGCAAGCGGATACAACCTCGAAGACCTGGCCACCGACCTGAACGCCCTGCTCGACCACCTAGAACTCCCTGCCGCCTGCCTGGCCGGCCATTCAATGGGTGGATACATCGCCCTGGCCTTTGCCCGCCGCTTCAAGCACCGCATCCTCGGCCTGGGCCTGCTCGGCACCCAGGCCGCCCCCGACACCCCCGAACGCCGTCAGGGACGCTACGCCACCATCGAGCAAATCAAAGCTGAAGGCCTGAAAACCGTCCTCGGCATGGCCGAAAAACTCTCCGCCAACCCGGCCCACAGCCCCTTCTTCCGCGACATCATCCAACGGCAGAACCCTGCCGGGGTAATGGGCGCACTCCAGGCCATCGCCGAACGCCCCGATGCCCTGCCGCAATTCCCGGGCTTTTCGTTTCCCGTGGCCATCGTCCACGGATACGAAGACTCCCTCGTCCCGGTCGCGCGCGCCCGCGAAATGCACGCCGCCCAGCCCGCCGCTATATTGACGGAATTGCCCGGCACCGGGCATTCCCCCCCGTTCGAAGCTCCCGCCGCAACCGCCGCCGCACTGCTCCAACTGCTTTAAAACACCAAAAACCGCCCGACACTCTTTCAAGTGTCGGGCGGCATCGTTAACGGTGAAATCGCTTACGGGTAGATTTCGCTCAGCAGTGGTTCATAAGTGCAGCGACAGCCCAATCCGTGAGAACAACCCTCGTGCGGCAGAGCCGGAACAGACTCCTTGGCAAAAGTGCCGCGCGATTCGTAACACAGCGGACAGGCATCATTGGCAACATTGATGCGCACAGCAGTAACGCGTGGATTTTCACGGAATTTCTTCAGCGTAACAGCATTACTGGAGAATTGGCTTAAATCGGCCTGGCAGTTGCCACAGGTTGTTGCAGTATCAAGGGATGATGCGTTGCAGCGCGAGCAGGTTTGCAAGGCTGGCCTCCTCAGTTTTTGGTTATTTTACTCTGGGCGGTTAGACCTGCAAAGGTTTTTGATCAAAGACGGGCAGGATTGCCTGTTTAATGAGCGGGCCGGTCTGGCGGAGCATTTTTTTTGTATTGTTTTCCACAATATGGCGGCGGGCCAGGTTGTTGATATGCGCAATCAGCACACCGCTTGGAATGGGTTTCACCATGTAATCATCCGCTCCGGCATCCAGAGCGCTTGAAATGATGAGCGGGTCATTGATTGCAGACAGGATGGCGATCGGCGTGTTCATTTCGGCGCGAATACTTTTGCAGACCTCCCAGCCATCAATGCCGGGCATCATCAGGTCAAGCAGGATGATATCCGGGGATTCACTTTTTGCCAATTGGATGCCGGTTTGCCCATCGCAGCTGGTAATGACCTGCAGTCCATGACTGCGCAGAAGCAGGCTGATCAATTCGGTCATCGCCGAGTCGTCATCGATCGTCAATACTTTGATTGTCATGCAGTTCGTCCTTTGGCTAACATTATCCCAGATTTTATCACGTCCAGACTTTGCACATAATTAACAAGTTTTTTACGATATTGTGATATTTGTCACAAATAAGGATGACGCAAAATCATACAGTGAAAGAATTCATTTGTGGTAAACTTCGCCTGATATGCCTTAAACGGCCCTGTCGCAATCATACTCTCTCTATTTAGGAGGCCAACTATGGCAAAAAAATGGGTTTATCTTTTTGAAGAAGTCGCCGCTGCTGAGCAGTACGCCGGAAACTGGGAAGGCGTGCGCAGCCTGCTGGGCGGTAAGGGCTCGGGTCTGGCCGATATGACCCGGGCGGGCGTTCCGGTTCCCCCCGGCTTCACCGTCACCACCGAAGCTTGCAACGAATTCCGCAAGAACAATGCTTTCTCCGAAGGTCAGTGGGATCAGCAGCTCGCGGCGCTGAAAGTTGTTGAGCAGCAGACCGGCAAGACGTTCGGCGATCCGAAAAACCCGCTGCTGGTTTCGTGCCGCTCGGGCGCCAAGTTCTCCATGCCTGGCATGATGAATACCATCCTCAACATCGGTCTGAACGACGAAGTCGTCGAAGGCATGACCAGGCTGACGGGTAATGCGCGTTTCGCGTGGGATTCTTATCGCCGCTTGATCGAAATGTTCGGCACCACCGTCTTCAACATGGACGATGAAGCGTTCGAGCATCCGATGGCTGAGTACAAAGCCAAAAAAGGTTACAAAGTCGATACCGAAATGACCGCTGAGGACTGGAAAGCCCTTGTCGCCATTTTCAAGGTAGTCTACAAGAAGCACATCGGTTCCGATTTCCCGCAGGATGTTTATAAGCAGCTTGAACTCTCGACCAAGGCTGTGTTTGAATCGTGGATGGGCAAGAAAGCCATCGATTATCGCCGCGCTACCAAGATCTCCGATGATCTCGGCACCGCCGTCAACATTGTGACCATGGTGTTCGGCAACATGGGCGATGACTCGGGCACCGGCGTTGCGTTCACCCGCAACCCCTCCACCGGAGACAGGAAAATGATGGGCGAATATCTGATCAACGCCCAGGGCGAAGATGTGGTGGCCGGAATTCGTAACGCTGACCCGATCGAAAACCTGGTCAAGCAGATGCCCGAAGCCTACAACCAGTTCATGGACATTACCGGCAAGCTCGAAAAGCACTACAAAGATGTTCAGGATGTGGAATTTACCATTGAGCGTGGCAAGCTGTGGATGCTCCAGACCCGCAGCGCCAAGCGCACCGCCAAAGCCGCCGTCAAAATTGCCGTGGATATGGTGAATGATGGCCTGATCAGCCGCGAGGAAGCCATTCAGCGCGTGACCACCGAAAACGTGGACACCCTGCTGCACCCGCAGTTCGATGAAAAGGTCAAGAAATCCAGCCCGGTGATTGCCAAGGGCGTGAACGCCTCGCCCGGCGCGGCGGTTGGTCAGATTTATTTTGATGCCGATACCGCCGAACGCATGGCAAAGGAACACAAACAGGACACCATCATGGTGCGCCCGTTCACCAAGCCGGATGATGTGCACGGCATGATCGCTTCCAAGGGTGTGCTCACCAGCGAAGGTGGAGCCACCTCGCATGCGGCCGTGGTCGCCCGACAGTTCGGCATCCCGTGTGTTGTGGGCGCGTCGATGATCAAGATCGATTTCGAAAAGCGCGTCATGGTTATCGGTGACAGAGTCATCCCGGAAGGCGAATGGATTTCTGTGGATGGCACCACCGGTGAAGTTTTCCTGGGCAAAATCCCAACCGCCGCCCCATCCCTCGAAGAACAAACCGACCTGCTCACCCTGCTCTCTTGGGCTGATGAAGTCGCCCGCCTGCAGGTCTGGGCCAATGCGGATTACCCGAAGGATGCCCGCCGCGCCCGCTCCTATGGCGCCAAGGGTATCGGCCTGTGCCGCACCGAGCACATGTTCTTTGAACCCGAACGCCTGCCCATCGTGCAGAAGATGATCCTGGCCGAGACCAGCGAAGCCCGCACCGCCGCGCTGAATGAACTGCTCCCCAGCCAGCGCGCCGATTTCGACGGCCTGTTCGAAGCCATGGATGGCCACCCGGTCATCATCCGCCTGATTGACCCGCCGCTGCATGAGTTCATGCCCGACGAAGAAAAACTGCTCGAAGAAGTCATCACCATGCGCGTCAAGGGTGAGACCGAGGGCCTGCCCGCCAAGGAAAAACTACTGGCCGCCATCAAGAGCATGCACGAATCCAATCCGATGATGGGATTGCGCGGCGTTCGCCTGAGCATCGCCATGCCCGAGATTGTCGAAATGCAGGTGCGCGCCATCTTCGAAGCCGCCGCCGACTGCGCCTTGCGTGGTATCGTCGTAAAGCCCGAAGTGATGATCCCGCTGACCGGCACCGTGAAAGAACTGGAATGGATCCAGCCGCGCCTCGTCCGCATTGCGGCCACCGTCCTGGCTGAGAAGAAGGTTGCCAAGCTCGATTACAAGTTCGGCACTATGATTGAAATCCCGCGCGCCGCAGTGACCGCCGGTGAGATCGCCAAGCTGGCCGAATTCTTCTCCTTCGGCACCAATGACCTGACCCAGATGACCTTCGGCTACTCCCGCGATGACGCCGAACGCAACTTCCTGGTCACCTATGTGGAACAGGGCATCCTGCCGAAGAACCCCTTCCAGACCCTGGATCGTGATGGCGTTGGCAAGCTGATGAAAATGGCCGTGGATGATGGCCGCGCCACCCGCCCGAGCCTCGAAGTGGGCATCTGCGGCGAACATGGCGGCGACCCTGAATCCATCGAGTGGTGCCACATGATCGGCAATAACTATGTTTCCTGCTCGCCCTTCCGCGTGCCGGTAGCCCGCCTGGCCGCGGCGCACGTCGCGCTCAAGCACGGCGGCAAGAAAATCGCTGAAGACAAGTAAGCCAATCCGCTTCCCACCCACAGGGCGACTCGTTTCAGAGTCGCCCTGTTTTTTTGTGAGTAGTGTCCATAATATTCTGTTCAAATGTCATTTGCGCCCCGACAAAAAAAGGTCAATAATTAGGCAGTCAAAAAAACCTTGGAGGAGATCCAGATGAGCCACCTTCCCATCGACCACAGCGACACACCGCTGCGCCTGTTCAAATCTGATATTCTGGAATTTTTCACCCACATCAGCCCAGTGACAGTGACCATCATTTGGCTGCCGGTGGCCGTCTACTTCTTTATCCAGCCGATAAGTACCGCCGGCAAGCTGGAGCCATTTGTGCTGATTGGTTTTGGGCTGGGACTGTTCTTTTGGACACTGCTCGAGTATACGTTGCACCGTTTTGTCTTTCACTACCCGGCGCGCGGCCCCCTCCAGGAACGAATCTTCTTCCTCTTTCATGGAGTTCACCACGCCCAACCACAATGCAAGACCCGGCTGGTCATGCCCCCGGTGGTCAGCGTGCCGCTGGCCCTGATCATGTATGCCCTGCTCCACCTTCTGTTGACATTTCTCTTGAAAGCGCCGCAATGGATTGATCCGTTGACATCCGGCCTGCTGATTGGGTACCTGATTTACGACCTGACGCATTACGCCACCCACCACTTTCCCATGCGCAGCCGCTACGCCCGCTTCCTGAAACGCTACCACATGCAGCACCACTACAAGACCCCCGAACAACGATTCGGTGTCAGCTCACCGCTCTGGGATTGGGTCTTCGGCACAATGCCCCCCAACCAATAGCCCATCATGTTCAGCGCAGAAAAGTTAACGCCACTTGTTTCCGAATGAAACAAGTGGCGTTATTTTTATTACGCCCCGGAGTGGGCATGCACCTTGCCTAGCTTTAATCCGGGCTACCCCTTTTTCCCGTCCATCACACCATCAATCCATCCCAGAGCCCAGGCAGTCGATCTGCGCGCCAAGCGGAGTGGAGACCAATCCGGGCCAGGTGGAGGAAGCATCCAGGGTGTAAGCCTGCAAAAGGGACACAACCTGTGCCAGCGCGGTATCTGCCCGGGAGGTTGAAAAATGGAAGGCCTGCCAGGATTGATCGGTATGTGTGGAGTCATTCCGCGCCTGGAAACATACCAGGGCGGCACCAAGCTGGTCGCGGAGCGAGTCAGACATCTGCGGCGACTGGTACAAATCAGTCAGGGCTGGAATGGCGTCGGTGGAAAGAGAGGCCAGGTAGCCGGCATCCAACTCCTGGCCGGCTTGCGCGCGGCGCACGTTTTGGCGTAAGATGAAAGCATCCACATTGAGCAGGGAGAGCGAGAGGGCAAATCCCAGCCCGGCCAGCAAGGCTGCCAGCGCAAAAGCACGCTGGCGCTCGAAGACTTCCAGCAGCAACACCGCCAGCAGCAGTGCGGCCAGCCAGATCATAAAGACGTGGGTGTAGGTGCGCAAATGGGTAAAGCCGTAGGCGTTCTCATACAGCACCAGACGCTGGTAGGCCGAAACCAGCATTACCCCCACAAGCGTCACCAGCAAACCGCCCAGCACGGCAAAACTGCGCTGCTGCAACGGCCCATGGCGGCGAGTCAGCGTGCTGAGACCTAACAGCAGGAGCAGGGAGAAAAAAGCCACGGCCACCAATTCGCCAAACCCGCGCCGGGCATATTCCGAAAAGGTGAAGCCATCCAGATGAATGTTGGCCTGGCCGCCAAAAAAGTATTGGAATTGAATCAAAACAAACCCGGCAAACAATAATCCGACACTGCCCAAAACGATCGCAGCCTCGGTGAACCCCAAAAAACGCGGCACCAGAGGCTGCTCCAGGCCCAGCAGAGATTGATCTTCCGAGCGCTCAGCGGCGTGCAGCAGCACCCCGGCCAGCAGGTAGGCCAGGATCAGGATATACAGCGCGCGAAAAATGAACTCCGGCAGGCGGTCGAGGTTGAATAGGTCGGTAAAAGCCTGCAAGCGCTGGGCGAAGATCAGGTCCGCGGAGGCAAGCATGGCGGCGAAGAAGACCAGTACCGGGATGGCAAGCAGGATACCGCGCACCACAGGCCAGAATGAGCCCGGCGCCAACTCCCGTTGCTGCTGGCGGCGTTCCACGAGGAAGGCCCCGGCGCGGACGAAGGCGCTGGAAACAAGCGCCAGCGCACGCGCGAAGTAATCAGCCAGGCTGTATTCCAGCCAGCGTCCACCGCGATATGTAACCACAAGCCCGGCCATCAGGAACAACGTCAGCCCATGGGCCAGTAAGGCGGTCAGCGGCTCGCGGCGCAGAGCGGTCACCGCCGCGAAGAACACAATCAACGGAACCAGCAGCAGCGCGCGAGTGGATGGGTGCACACCTTCCCGCCAGAGCAGGATAAAGCCAACCAGCAGGGTGACAAGGGAATACAGCGCAAACGAAAGGCCCGGAGTGTGCTTCCAGAACAAGAAGTCGAACAGCCAACCCAGACACAGAACAGCAACCCAGAATTGGGTGGGATATTTTTTCATGCTACCTCCAATTTTGATTGCCAGCATACTCTTTTGGCGCTGGCGCGAACTCTCAGGAACTGTCAAAAAGCCTCCAGGCTGCCTTACAATTCGCTGAGAGTTGAATTCCTACTATTGACATCCAAATTGAACTGTGTCATACTTTTACCGTCGTCAGGGGAAAAACATCTTTCACAGCCATCCTTAGGAAAGGAGGAGGTGATGTCTAGCATGGACAGTAACAGGTTCCAACGCGGCGCAGTGGCATCCCTCCTCGATTTTTGATCAGGAAGCCACTGCGCCCAACCAGAATGCCGCCCCCTCGGGCGGCATTCGACTAATTAAGCGGCTGATCATGGGATCTGGAACATGAAGCGCCAATCCGCGCCTTGCTGGGTGTGCTGGGTGCCGGTGCCGACGACTTCAAACCAGGTATTGCCAGGTTTGAGCGGGAAGGGCTGCCCCTGTTCGTCCACCAGGGAAAATACCTGCGTGAGCGCGTTACGGTACCAGCGCAGGGGAAACATTTGCCCGTCGCGGAATAAATAGGCATCATCTGGTCCAGACATGACAATATCTACGATCTCAGGATGCCGAGTGTAATATTGGTGCAGAACGTGCAAGACAACAACATTATCGGCGCTGATGGCCTGACCATTGGCGCGGTCTGTGAGCATGCGGTAATCTTCCGCGGCGCCCTGTTGAAGGTCGTCGCGGGTATCTGAAAAGCGGATGTATTTTCCAGCCTGGGGATCATAGTCCCAGCGGTTGTAAATGGCGGAGGAGTAACGCACAAAGACGCGGCTGGCGGTTTCCCCGGCGGCAGGCAGGTCATAGTTGAAGTGGAATCCATCCAGGTTCTGGCGCACATTCCCGCCGAGGATGTTGCGTGAATTGATGAAGGCGGCCAGGTCGGTGGTGTTGGTCATCAGATAATTGACGCCGTTGGGTTCGTAACGGCACATCGGCGGGCAGGCGCTTTCAATTACCAGGCGGTCGTAGTAGTTCTGGTTGAAAAGCAAATTCAAGACGCGGTAATCTGCCGATCCAAAGGCGAAGTTGGCGTTATACATGGTGATGAGGTGATTGTCAAAAAAGCGCGCCGAGCGGATTGGGCCAACCATGGGCGCATCCTGGCCGAGGAAGACCGCCGCGAAGCGCGTGGTGCCCTCTTCGGTGTAATATTCAAAGACCTGATCAGCCAGTGAAAGCCCCCATTGCGGGCGCCAGGCGCGCGGCAGGTTGGCCACTTTGACGATCATCGGGCGGCGTTCGAGCAGGGCCGGGTCGGTGACCTTTTGCCCGGTCAGCGGGTCGACATTGGCAGGGAAATTCTGCGGCCCGTAGCCTTCGAGCGGGTAATCGCGCGTCGGACTGGGCGTGACCGTCAGCGTGGGGGTGGGCGTCAAGCTGGGCGTGATCGTTTCCGTC
The DNA here is from genome assembly GCA_903875215.1 of uncultured Anaerolineae bacterium. Lineage (GTDB taxonomy): Bacteria > Chloroflexota > Anaerolineae > Anaerolineales > Villigracilaceae > UBA5195. The sequence continues at coordinate 377,733 of CAIQVH010000016.1, read as the reverse complement.
AGCGTTACAGTGGCCGAGGGCAGTTCGGTGGCCTGGGCCTCAAGCGGCTGGGCCAGCGGGCTAACCGTGGAGCAGGCGGCCAGGAAAATCAGCGCAAATAAGAAAAAAAGACGTTTCATGGTGCCTCCATGTCTTTATCATACCCCAAAATTCGGCCCATTTTCCCGGTTATAATCGCGGAATGAAAACCCGCCTGCTCGCCGCCGCACACAATCTGTCCAATTGGATGGTGCCGCTGGCCGCTATTGCCATCGTCGCCGCCTTCCTGACCATCGCCCCACCCGGCATTTTGGGCAAAGCAGACGCCATCGGCTATGCCGTCTGCCACCGCCTGGACGCGCGCTCCTTTCACGTGGACGGGCGACAGCTGCCGCTGTGCGCGCGCTGTTCAGGCATGTACCTGGGTGCGGTGCTGGGCCTGATCTTTCTTTCGCTCACCAGCCAGCGCAGCGCCGGAACACCGCCCAAAGCCGTGCTGGCGGTGCTGGCCCTGTTTGGGCTGGCGTTCGCCATCGACGGCAGCAACTCTTACCTGTACCTGCTCAAGCAGACCTCCGCCGGACGGCTGGATTTCATCCCCAACCTGTACCTGCCCAACAACACCCTGCGCCTGTTGACCGGCACCGGAACCGGGCTGGCACTGGCAGTCGCCGTCTTTTTCTCTTTCAACCAGACGATCTGGGATGACTGGAATGACCGACCGCTGCTGAGCCGCTGGCAGGAATTCGCCGGGCTTATCCTGCTTGCGCTCGGCCTCGACCTGCTCATCCTGCCAGAGTGGAGCTGGGTGCTCTACCCGGCCGCCTTCCTCAGCTCCGGCGGAGTGCTGGCCCTGCTGACGATGGTCTACGCCATGCTGTGGGCCATGCTCATGCGCCAGGAAAACGCCTACTCCACCCTGCGATCCGCCTGGCTGCCCATCCTGGCCGGGTTGACCATCGCCCTGCTCCAAATCAGCCTGATTGACATCTTCCGACTGTGGCTGACCGGCACCTGGGGCGGATTCCCGCTGCCACACTGAACTGCTCACGCGCCTTAAAAAACGCCCCTTAATAGCAACAGCAATGCGACGCACCATCCGCAGCCTGATCCGCCATTTTCGTTTTTTAACCCAAAATATCGTATACTTAACCCAAGGAAACATCAGATGGACTTGCTGCTCGGCATCTTTTCGGCTTTCGGATTATCAGCCAGCGCGGGATTAAACGCCTACATTCCCCTGTTTATCATCGGCGCCATCGCGCACTACACCGACTGGATCAAACTTGCCGCGCCCTATGATGCCCTCGCTAACCCGTGGATTCTGATCCTGCTCGGCGTACTCATCCTGATCGAATTCCTGGCCGATAAAATCCCGGCCATCAACCACCTTAACGACCTGATCCAGACCCTGATCCGACCTGTCGCGGGAGCCATCGTCTTCGCCGCCGCTGCGCGGGCGCTAACCAGCCTGAACCCGCTGCTGGCACTGGCCAGCGGCTTGCTCGTAGCTGGCAGCGTGCACACCGCCAAGGCCGGGATCGTGCGTCCAGCGGTCACCGCCACGACAGGCGGAGCCGCGAACCTGCCCGTCAGCCTGGCCGAAGATCTCCTTGCCACCCTGACTTCATTCCTGGCGATCATCCTGCCTGTCATCATCGCGTGCCTTCTATTGCTGCTCGCAGCCTGGCTCACCTGGCGAACGTGGAAGCGCTCAAAGGCTCGCGTCCTATAACTCAAACATCAGAGGAGAAAATAAAATGGAAATGCCCACCCCGGAACCCGTTGCAGAACCCAAGAAGGCCAATAAAACCCTGATCATCGTGGCCGTCGTCGCCATTGTGCTATGCTGTTGCTGCCTGATCGCCGCCGGAGGCGCCTACTGGCTCTGGAACAACGGGGACGCCCTACTGGGAATCGACGGCGCGCTTCTGCTTAACACCCTGTAAACTGCCAGCCAGCCAAAAGCCTCCCGCTCAGGCCGGAGGCTTTTTTGATTCATGGAATGCCAAGAGCTCGTACAGCGCCCCGCGCACCTGCCTGCGCGTCGGGGCATCCAGTTTCAGGCGGGCATAGTCATCCCAATCCAAAAAGGTCAGCTGGCCCGCCGCCGACACCCAGGCATCCAGCGCCAGATCCACATACGAGACGACCTGCGGCGCCTCCCAAACCAGCGGACGACCCACATTGCAGTACCAGCCCTTAATGCGATCATCCTCGCAGTCGTGGATCTCAAAAACGTTGTACCAGCGATCGGTATAAAACGTCTCAACAAAGCGGTCGTTGCGCCGGAAGACGGTATCCTGAAAGGGCAAATCGTCCCGGTTAAACCGGGCTTCCAGGCGCACAAACGTTTCACTGCGCTCCATAAGAACGCCGTCATACCGCCATGTTTCGCGCCCGGCGGCATTGCGCTTGATGACCGTAATCACAACACCTCCAGCCGCGCCTGCAATCGGATCATCGTCCCCACGCGTGGCGCATGGTCGAGATGAAAATACAACCCGTTCTCCAGTTCCACCCGAAACTGCTCACCGCGGAACAAGACATCCGTCACCTTCCCGGCCAGCGGCCCGTCGGACGCCAGGGCTGCGGGAGGACGGATCAGCAGGGTAACGGTGGCACCTTCGGGCCTGGTTTTCGGCAGGGGGAAGCGGCCAAACGGCGTATCCAATGCTCCAGCCCGCACCACGCCCGAGAGCACATTCCCCAACCCCAAAAAAGACGCCACCCACCCGTCTGCCGGGTGTGAAAAAACTTCCAGCGGAGTACCAGCCTGGGCAATCTGGCCCTCGCGCAGCAGCAGGATGCGATCTGCCAGGGTAAAAGCCTCCTCCTGGTCATGAGTCACATACATGACGGGGATGCCCGCCTGGCGTAAAATATGGCGCAATTCGTCAAGCAGGGTGGCCTTCAAGGCGCGGTCGAGCGCGCCGAGTGGTTCATCCAGCATGAGCAGCAACGGGCGCGGCGCCAGGGCGCGCGCCAGGGCAACACGCTGCTGCTCGCCACCCGAAAGCTCGGTGACGCGCCGGTGTTCAAAGCCGCTCATTTTGACAAGCGCCAGCACCTCGGCCACGCGCACCGCCAGCGCCGATGATGCTATGGCTTGCATCCGCAGCCCAAAGGCTACGTTGGACTGCACATCCAGGTGGGGGAAAAGTGCGTAATCCTGGAACATCAGCCCAAACTGACGCTTGTGCGCCGGAAGCGTGGCAATATCGCGTCCCTGCCAGCGGATTTCGCCGCCTTCGGGCGCTTCGAGCCCGGCCACCAGGCGCAGCAGGGTGCTTTTTCCCGAGCCGGATGGGCCGAGCAGACAGACCGTCTCGCCGGGGGCCACGGAGAGAGAGATGTTGCGCAAAAGCGGCTGGTTCTCGCCTGTGCCCGTCAGGTTGTAGGATTTGGTCAGATTAAGTAGTTCAAGCATGGCTTCAAAACTCCCCGGCCACGCGTTCTTTTTCAATCAGGCCGATGGCCAGGCCGGTGATCGTCATCAGGATCGTTGCCATGGCAAGGGCCTGTCCGTAATTCATACCGCCCGGCTGTGAGAGAAAGCGAAAAATGGCGGTCGGCAGGGTTGGGTATTCGGGACGGGCCAGCAGCGAGGCGGCTCCAAACTCTCCCAGCGAGACGGTGAAGGCAAATGCCCCGGCAGAAACCAGCGCGCGGGAGAGGATCTTCCAATCCACCTGCCACCAGACCTGCCAGGGAGAGGCGCCGAGTACAGCGGCGGCTTCGCGGTAACGCGGAGGAATGGTGGCAAGCGCGGCCTGCAAACTGCGGATGACAAATGGCAGGGCAATGGTGGTGTGCGCGAGCGGCACGATCAGCGGGGAGGCCAGGAAGGAGAGCGCCAATCCCCTGCCAGGCACAAGAAACGGGACAAGCGGGCGGTTGAACGTCAACAGGTATCCCAACCCCAGGGTAACGGCAGAAGCGCCCAGCGGCAGCAGCAGCAAGGGATCGAGCCATTTTTCCAGCCGGCCAGGGCGGGCAAGCGCCTGCGCGGCAGGAAAGCCCAGCAGCAACGAGCAGGCCACTGTCAGCCCGGCATAGGCCAGCGAATTGCGCGCGGCGGTGGCCGGTGGAATGTAGAAGATGGAGCCGCGGCGGTTGATAAACAGCTCGGTGTAATATTCCAGTGTCAGCGCCGGGCCGCTGGCCGTGCGCTGGCCGCGCTGCGCTTCGAGGCGGGAGATGGAGCGCAGCGGTAAGGCCAGCAAGGGCAGGGCATAGAACATAAGCAGAACACAAACCAGGCTGGCAACCAACAGGCGTTCGAGCCGGGTTTGTGCGCGGCGCGGAGTCTGCGGCACGGGTTTGAGCGGGGCGGCCAACCGGGAGAGGCTGCGGGTGTATAGCACGGAAAACGTCAGCGTGCAGAGCAGTTGAATCAGAGAGAGCAGCGCCGCCGCGGGAAGATTGAGCATTTGCAGCGCCTGCAGGGCGATTTCCACTTCAATCGTGGAAAATTTTGGCCCGCCAAGCAACAGAATCACCCCATAGCTGGTGAAATCAAACAGAAACACCAGCAACGTGGCCGCGAGCAGAGCCGGGCGCAACAACGGCAAAGTCACCTGCCAGAAGACACTCGCCGGGCTGGCGCCCAGCGAGCGGGCAGCCTGCCCAAGACGCGGATCGAGATTGGCCCAGGCATTGCCAACCAGGCGGATGACGATGGTGGCATTATAGAAGACATGCGCGGCCAGGATCGCTCCCAGCGTCCCCAGAAAGATAATCGGCGGTTGTGAGAGACCCAAAGCGCTCATCAACGCCAGGTTAAACCAACCACGCGGACCGAGCAGGGCGTTAAACGCGGCCGCCACCACCACGGTCGGAAGCATGAACGGAATGGCGGTCAGCGTGCGCAGGAAGGGTTTTAACGGAAAGTCAACCCGGGCAAAGAGAAAGGCCAGAGGCAGGCCAAACAGCACAGTCAGCAGGCTGGAGGCCGCCGCCTGGAAAAAAGTGAAGCGCAACACGTCCGCCAGGCGCGAGAATAAGGCCGCATCCAGCTGGGAGAGCGGTGCCAGGCTGAGAGCCAGGATCCGCCCCAGCGGCAGGAAAAAGAAAATCCCCAGGAACAGCACAGCCGGCAACAGACGAAGTTTCATTGAGCAACGCGGTTCAGTGCAAGACTACTTCCGTCCAGGCTGCCAGCCATTTTTCACGGTTGGCCGAAATCTCGTCCACGGGCAGGCTGGCCGGGTTGGGCGCCAGGCGGGCAAAACGGGCAAAATCGGCGGGCAGGGCAGCCTGCGGGTTAACCGGATAAACGAACATCTGGAGCGGCATATCCTCCTGGAAGGCGCGGGAAAGCATGAAATCAATAAATTTTTCGGCCAGGGCGCGGTTGGGGCTGCCCTTCAAAATGCCCACAAACTCCACCTGACGAAAACAGCCCTGCAACATCGAAGCGGTCGGGGCGTCGGCCAGCGGGCTGGGAGCAAAAATAAACTCGGCAGCCGGGCTGGTGGCATACGAAACCACCAGCGGCTGCGGGCCGCGGCCCGATGAAGCGCTGAAATTGGTATAGTAAGCCGTCTCCCAGCCATCCACCACCACCACATCATTGGCTTTGAGCGCGCGCCAATACTCCAAATAACCCGGATCGCCGTATTTTTGGATGGTTGCCAACAAAAACGCCAGCCCCGGCGAAGAAGTGGCCGGATTCTCGACGACGAGCAGGCCGCGGTACTCGGGCTTGAGCAAGTCATCGAGCGAGGCCGGGCCGGGCATTTTTTTTCCGTCAAACCAGGCTTTATCGTAATTCAGGCAGACATCGCCAAAATCAACCGGCAGAGCGCGGTTTTGCGGGTCGAGCTTGAACTCGATGGGCACATCAGCCAGCAGCGGAGCGTTATAAGCTTCAAACACCCCGGCGGCCAGGGCGCGGGAGAGAAAGGTATTATCCACGCCGTAGAACACATCCGCCAACGGGGCATCCTTTGAAAGAATCGCCTTGTTAAGCGCCGCCCCGGCATCTCCCGATTTAAGAAAGACGAGGTTGACCTGATTGGCCTGCTCAAAAGCGGCGATTACCGCTTCACTGGCAGAAAACGAATCGTGAGTCATCACCGTCAGCGTGCGAACCGCCGGGCTGGCTGCTGCTTCCGTTTCGGAGGGGAGAACCTGGCTGGAGGCGGCGCAAGCGGCCAGGAAAAGAGTCAACAAACTCAAAGTGCCAAGAAGTCGTTTCATGAAAATGATCCTATTTCAACAGTGCGCTGATGAACGCAGAGCAATAAGCCCTGCTTCAAACTGATTTTGGCCGTTTCGCCGAGCATCTGGTTGCTGATGCCGCGCGTACGGAAGGGCTGGAGAGTCTCATGGCCGAGGGGATACGAAAGCCCCTCGGTATGGATGCCCTCAGCCGGCACTCCCCAGGGCAGGAGCGACACCAGATCGCCCGGAGCGCCTGTCAGTACAGCCTGCGAGGTGATGAAGAAGGCTTCGGTCAGGCCGTCCTCAAAACGGGCGCCGGCGGCGATGGCTTCCGGGGCGGCGAGCAGCGCCAGGTTGGCGAGGGATTGGTCGAGCCGCCCGCCATAGCCGCCGATAATGAGGATGGGATGATGCCCGCCACGAATGACGTGGTTCAGCGCCAGTTCCAGGTCGGTTTCGTCCTTGACAGGCGGGTATCGCAAAACATGGATGCCCATCCCTAGGTAGGTTTTGACTTCTTCCGGGCTGAGCGAATCCAGATCGCCCAAAATGGCGATGGGGGTCAACCCCAGGGCCAGAGCATGACGGGCGCCGCCATCAGCGGCAAAAATGCGATCATCGGGCCGCGCCATGGCGCGCACCAGTTCTGGATCATGCAGGGGGCCATTAATAAAGATCAGCGCTCGGGACATGAAAGCAACCTCCCGCCGGGGGAGGTTGCTGGAATAACAAGCCATTCCCTCCGCCGGCATTATCCGGATCAGGTTATGCGGGTCGAGGGCAAAATACCCTCCTCTCAGCCTGGTTGAGCAGGCTCCCCGTTGAGTTTTGATGATTGTACACCTGGCGCAGGCAGGTCAGCGCACCCGGCGCTTCCATTCTTCCTTTAGCTGCAGTTCGCGCGGCGAAACGCCCGAATCGAGGGCCAGGAAATCGGTCAGCAGGCGGTTGAAGCGGGCGGTATCCTCGAGCATGGGAAAGTGTCCGGTTTGTTCCAGGCTGATCAGATGAAGATTGTAGGGTGAATTTTCCGGGGTATAGACGGGCGCGGTAATGGCCGGGTCATTCTGCCCGTAGACCAGCAGACAGGGATTGGTGAGTGTGCCGAGGCGGTTGGCCAGGCTGAAGGACTCGGAATTGGCGAAGGAAGCGGAGACAGCTTGCGAATCGGCCTTGTGAGCGTCCATGCGGGCCGGGTCGGCGGAGGGATCTTTTGCCAGAAGCCAATCCGCCAGGTCGGATGGAAGGCTGCCCCGCAGGCGGGCATTCACAAGGCTGAGATCGAGCGGGACGTTAACGGACAGGATACGGTCCACCATCTGCGGATTGCGGTGGGCGAAATGCAGGCCGATCAGGCCTCCCAGCCCGTGCCCAATCAGGGCGACCTTTCCAATGCCCATTTCACCGAGGAAATTTTCCAGCAGGGTAATTTGCTGGGTAACAGGATAACGTTCTGGGTCGTGGGCGCTATCGCCGAAGCCCCACAAATCCAGCGCATACGCGCGGAAAACAGTCGAGGCGGCCTGCATGGCAGGAATCCAATAACGCCAGGAGCCCACCCAGCCGTGCAGGAAGATGATGGGACGTCCGCGCCCTATCACTTCATAGTGAACAATGCCGCCTTCCAATAAAATCGCGCTCATACACTCCGTTATTTGCCGAATTTCCGCAAAATGGCGTTAACTCTCTCAACAAGCTGATCGGGAGCAAACGGTTTGAGCAGGTATTCTTCCGCTCCGGCAGCCAGGCCCTGCTCGATTTCGTTTTCCTGCCCCTTGGCAGAAAGGAAAACGACCGGGGTGGTGCCCAGCCCGGGCTCGGCCTTGATGCGCTGGCAGGCTTCGTAGCCGGTCATGCGGGGCATGCGCACATCCAACATCACCAGGTCGGGGTGTTCCTGCCGGGCCAGATGATAGCCTTCCTCGCCGTTGCTGCCCGTGATGACTTCATGCCCGGCAAAGCGCAGGGTGAAGGCGATCAAATCGCGGATATCGGGCTCATCTTCTGCGATGACGATCTTGGCCATACTTACTCCTCAGATTCATAGGCAGGCAGGGTGAACGAGAAGGTGCTGCCTTCGCCCGCCACGCCAGTGCTGGTCATCCAGATCTTTCCATGGTGCATTTCCACCAATTGCCGGACGATGGGCAGGCCCAGCCCGGTACCCGGAGTGGCAAGCACCAGCGGGTCTTCGCCACGGAAGAACCGGTCAAAAACGCGTTCGTGCAATCCAACGGGGATGCCGATCCCAGTGTCTTTGACATCCACCTGCACCAGCCCATCGGATTTGTGCAGGCGAATTTCAATTTTGCCATCCGCCGGGGTGTAGTTATAGGCGTTATCCATCAAATTGTCAATGACTTGCCGGATGCGCTCGGGGTCGGCCAGCGCCCGCGGTAAGCTCTCGGTCACAGAAAGAGAAATCTGCATCGGTTTGTGTTCTTCATGCGAACGGCGCAATGCGTCTGCCACAATTTCGCCGGCAACTTCTTGTAAATCCACTGGTTGAATTGCCAGGAAAACGCGCCCTGCTTCGATGCGCGAAACATCCAGAAGATCATTGACCAGGATGTTCAAGCGCTCGGTATTGTTCTTGACGATGCCCAAAAAGCGGGACTGATTCTCTGTCAGCGCTCCGGCCGCGCCCATCAAGAGGACATCCACGTAGCCGCGGATGGAGGTCATCGGCGTGCGCAATTCGTGGCTGACGGTGGCCACAAATTCTGATTTCAGCCGGTCAACTTCAACTTCATGCGTGATGTCACGGAATATGGAGACGGTTCCCAGAAATTCATTCCGCCAGATGACCGGGGCCAGGTGAACGAGCACCACCTGCCCATTTTCCAGGCTGATCTGCTCGGCGTATGTCTCGCCTCCGTGATGCCCGGCGGGATTGTGCGACCACTCTTTGACGGTATGCACCCAGGTCTGGGTAGTTTTCCCAAACAAGCCGGCAACGTTTTCCACCGGCTTCCCAACCAGTTGGGCCGCCGAAAGGGAGAGAATGCTTTCTGCCGAGACGTTCACAAACGAGATGGTATTGGCCGGATCGGTAACGAGCACGCCGTCGGCCACCGCTTCGAGAATGGCAGTCTGGCGGCTGGCTTCCATCTGCTGCTGGCGCAGCATCGCCCCCAGGCGCTCGGCCTGATCGCGAATCAGCTCATATAGTTGGGCATTGTTGATGGCAATCGCCACCTGCGAACCGATCGCACGCACCATCTCAAGCGAATCTTCGTTAAAGAACCCGATCCGGCGATGGAAGACCATGATAGCCCCGATCACGTCCTCACCCACCACCAATGGCGCAACCAGTGCGCTGCGGTGATTCTGGGATGTCTGCGAAACCACCCAGCGCGGGTCGAGATACAGGTCATCCACCAGCACCGGCTGATGGTGCTTGACCACCCAGCCGGCCAGGCCTTCGCCAATCTTGAGATTGAAAGAGTTTGTCTGTTTGCCGGTCTGCGGATCCTGGGTGACATAGCCGTACCCAGCCCGATAATGGAGCATGTTGTCTTCGGGATGCAGGAGCATGATCGTGCCCTGTTCCGCGCCAATCGCCTCGTTCAAGAGGGAGAGGGTGCGGCTTAACGCGCGATCCAGGTCCAGGCTGGAGGAAACTTCAGTCAGAATGCGCAGCAAGGTTTCGGTATTGTGCTGTTCGCGTTCCAGTTCCGCCGTACGATCGACGACGCGCTGTTCGAGCGTGGCGGCCAGCTTCTGCGTCTGGCCAAGCAGGCGGGCATTCTCGATGGCGATGGTGGCCTGGTTGGCGAGCGTGCTCAAGATCTGTTGGTCGTTCTCGGTGTAGGCATTGAACTGATAGCTTTGAGCCGAAAGCGCACCAATCACCTTGCCGCCGGAAAGCATCGGCACCACCAGGATGGAATGCGGTGTGCCCTTCTCGCCAATCGTCACACCGCCGCGCGATTCGGCTTCGCGGGATTGGAGAGTGAGAATCGGCTGGCCGTTGGTAATCACCTGACCGGTCAGTCCCTGCCCATTTGGCAGGCGCACCCCACTGATGCGTTGTCCCATATCGACGATATAGACTCCATCCACTTCGTCGAGGGCCTCGTCGCGCAGCGCAACAATAAAAGCATCCACTGGCATCAGCCGGGAGGCGGCGCCATGCACCGCGCGGTAAATATCTTCAAGATCCAAACTGGCGCCAATATCGAATGAAACCTGGTTCAGGATTGCCAGACGTTCCGCGGTGGCCAGCGTGGACTGGTAAAGTTCCGCATTCTTCAAGGCGATGGCGGACTGGTTACCGATTGTACGGGCCAGTTCAATTTCGGTGGCAATAAAGCGGCCGGGGAGGTTGTTCTGCAAAACCAGGGCATAAACGTGGCTGCCGTCAGAGATAGGCAAAATCATCAACGAAACAGCCTCTTCAAGCACATCACGCAGCGCCGCCAGTTTGGGATCTGTGCGCATATCGTCGGTGGTGTAAACAGTGAGTGACTCTCGCAAATGGGCCAGGAGCGGCACATCCGGCAAGCCGCGGTACATGGTCGGGCGTCCGGTTTCGTCGGGCAGAACGGTAAGCAGGACAGCCTGGCCTTTTTCTTCCAACGAAATAATCAAACAGCGCTCGGCTTGCAAGGCCACCAACAACTGATTGGCTGTTAACCGGAGCACCTGCTCGGCATTCAACGAACCAGCCAGTTCCGCCGAGAACAGGTTAAGCAAGGCCAGGCGCTTGGAGCGTTCATCCAACTCAGCGGCGCGCCGGACGGATTCTTCGAACAGGCTGGCATTATCCAGTGCTACGGCGGCCTGGCTGGTGAAGGTCGTGGCCAACTGAACGATTTCTTGGTTGTAAAAGTGCGGATCCAGTTTTTCGGCGGCGATCACGCCAATCACCTGGCCCTTGGCGATCAGGGGGACGCCCAACCAGGACAGGTAGGGCTTCTCAACCAGGGTCGAGAAACGCGCATCCGCGCGCACATCTCCAACGGCGATCGCCTCCCCGGTGCGAATCATCTCATTCAGCAGCAGACTGTCCTCAATGTCCACCTGCAGGCCTTTGCGTTCTTCGCTGTCGCCAAAGCCGCGCGCTTCGGCAACGACCATCTTCTCTGCCTTGCGCAGCCACAGGATGGCCGTATCATAGGGGATGACCGATCCCATGCGATCAAGCAGGGAACTGACCAGTTCTTTGCGCTGTAAACTGGAAGTCAGGGTGGCCGCAACGGCATTCAACGCCTGCAATTGACCGGTGCGTTCCTGCGTGGCCTGCACCAGGCGCACGTTCTCGAGCGCGAGCGCAACCTGTTGAGTCAGCGACAGCAGCAGGGCTTCATCATCCGGGCGAAAGGCCGCCGATGTGTTGAAATTATCCAGCACCAGCACGCCCATGTTATGCAACCCGGCCTGAATGGGAACCAGCAGGCTGGAGACGGGTACCCGGCCCCCGGTGGCTTTCCGGTACTTGAGCAAATTCTCCGCCGGGAGATTGTAATCGAGCGCAAAATTGATTTCATCCACCCGCCTGGGCGATTTTTCAGCAAAAACGCGCCCGGGCAAGCCCTCGTTAAGCTGGTATGTGATGCGCAGGACGCCCTCGTCATCCACATAATTCAAAGCTGCCACCGGGATCAGTTCCTCCGCCCGTGCATCCCATTGCATCACCACACCGGCATGCGCCGGAGACACCACCCGTAAAGCGCTCTGCAAAAGCGATTCGAGAATTTCCTTTGGACTCAACCCGCTCAATTGGCGGCTGAAATCGAGCAGCAAATTCACTTCCTGCAAACGCTGTCGGGTCTCATTCAGCAGGCTGATATTCTGTAAAATGATCGAAACCTGGCGGCTGATCTGAAAATACACCTGCCGGTCTTCAGGCGACATAGCCGGCATGGTTTCAGAATCGGTGGCCAAAACCGCCGCGATGGTCTTCTGATTGATCACCACAGGGATGGCCAGGAATGATTTGGCACGCAGCGCGGTCAGGAAGGGCGTATCATGCCAGGTCTCGTCTTCGTCCAGATCAATTGAAAGGATCGTTTCGCCGGTTTGCAAACAGCTGCGCAACGGATTGCGCTGGCCGAACAAAGCCTCCGGGTTGGTATCGCGAGGCAGATTGCCAATCGTGTGGACAATGCGCGGTCCATCGGCCGTATCCTGTGCGACAAGGGAGATGGACATATCAAAGCTGGTCAGCACCTGCTGGCCAAGAGTCAACAAAGCCGCCGAGGCATCAAACTGTCGGCTGATGGCCTCCGTCAGCTGCAGCCCGGCCCGGATGTGGCGCGCCCGCTGGTTCAAGTTGGAGACGGTGACGGTGTGATCCAGATCCTTTTGCAGCAAATTGGGCAGGCTGCGTTGGCTGAAACTGACCAGATTCTTCTGACGGTCAATCTCCCGGCCCAATTCGGTGATGCGCTGCTGGAAAGACAGCCTGCTCCGGGCGCTGGTGATCGTCAGAGCGGCCTGGGCGGCGAACACTTCCAGGATTTCGACCGTCACCCCATCCGGGCGGCGCCCGTCGCTCGGCGCGTCGACACTGATCAGGCCGAGCGGCCGGTCAGCGTTGTCGTAGACCGGCAGGATGAGCATGTCGTCCGGCTGCCAGGCATTTGGGGCCGGATTCGCATCCTGAACAACGGTGAGCGTCTGCACATCAGCAGGGATGACTGGCGCCTTATCAGCCGGGATAAAATACAGGTTGCCAATTTCGAATTCAGGCTTCATCAACTCGGCCACGCTCATCCACGATTGTTGATGCTCCTGCAACTGGACAAAAGCTGCAGCGTCAATCCCGGTTCCAGCGATGCGGGTTAACATCCCGGTCGCAGGATCATGCAGGCTGACCAGGACGGCGCGAAAGGGTGTCGCCTGTCGAATCCCCTGGGCGACCAGTTCCAGGGCGTTCTCCAGCGCATCTTCCACCCGCAGCCCTTGCAGAATGTCGAATAATTGTTTGAAGGTATCCGATCGGCGGCGATACTGTTCCACCCGTCCGGTTTGTTCATGGGCAGCCAACGCCATCTGCAAGGCAATTGCAGCCTGGATGCCCATAATTCTGAGCATTTCCACGCGGGCTTCATCAAAATAACCGGCCTGTGGCGCATGCAATTCGATGAAACCAAGTACCCGCTCCTGATGACTGATTGGCGTCAGCAACACCGCCGCAATCCCGGCATGCGGAATTGCACCAGGCGCATCCATCACAACCGGGATGCCCAGTTCGAGAACGGAGGTCTGACCGCCGCTGAGCGTCTCACCGGCTGGATGGCCGAGCCGGAGTATGATCGATCGATTTGCCAGCCCGCTCTCACCGGAGTCATATAAACAGGCGGCGCCGCACTCAACGCCAGCCACACGCAGGCTTTCTTCAAAGACAATGCGCAGCAAGTCTTTCGGGTTTGAGCTGGAGCTGACTTCCCGTACATAACGCGCCAGATCCGGCAGGTAGCCAGCCCTGCGGCGCAGCACAGCTTCCGTCTCACCCACATGACGCGCATTCTCAATCGCCACCGCCAGCTGACTGGCCACAGTGGAGGCGGTCTGTGTATCCGGCAGGGTGAACAGGTCCGCCTGCCGCCCTCCCAGCAGCAGTTCACCGATTCCGCGCCCGCCAACCACCAGCGGCACGCACAACGCCGACTGGAAGCCCAGGTGCCGCACCAGCGGCTGGTAGGGCGGCAATATCCGCCGGTCGCCCGAAAGATTGCCTGAAAGGAACGGACGCTGACTGCCCATCACCGTCTTGCGATAAATGGACGGCTTGATGATCACCTGCGAGAGTGGTTCACGCCATTCTTCCGGGACGCCAAAAATCGAGGCTTTGTGCGCGTGCAAAACACCTTCGCCTTCATCCATCAGGAAAACCGCCCCAGCCTCAGCCTGGAGCAGCTGTGCCAATTCCTGCAAGGCAAAGCCCATGATCTCATCCAGGCTCGCCGAAGAACTCACCAGGCTGGAAATCCGTCGCAACACCTCGACGCGCTGGTTGCGCTGGCGCACCTGCTGATCGAGCAGGGTATTATCGAGCAGAGCGGCCACCTGGTTGGCAACCATGTTTAACAGGCGCAATTCATCCAGCGAGAGCGGCTGATTGCCCTGCTTGTGATTCGAAAGCTGGAGGAAGCCAAGGAAACAGCCAGCCGAAATCAGCGGGACCAGCGCCGTATCGCGCATGGAAGCCGCCTGCGCCAGATCCTGCAGCCCCAACTCCGCCCAGACATCATCCTGGCGTGCATCCAGTGTCGTGATCACCGCCTGGCCATGGATGCGCACGTCCGCCGGGCTGTTTGCGCGCACCGTCGTCCGGTAAATCTGCACAAAATCATTGGGCAGCCCATAAAAAGGCAATTGCCCTTCCAGCACCCGGCGCTGTTCATCGTAGAGTAAAAAACCCAGAATTTCAACGTTAAAATAGGGCGCCAGCCCATCGACCAGCCGCGCGAATAACTCCCGCAAGTCACGCAATGGCCCCACCGCATGTGAAAGGTTTGTGAGCCCCACAAGCTGGGTATTCCAACGCTGTTGTTTTTCATACAGGAAAGCATTTCGCAGCGCCACCGCCGCCTGGGGCGTCACCAATTTCAGCAGGTTGACTTCCTCGCGCGAAAAACTATTCGCCTGCACAACCCCCATTTCCAGGGTGCCAACCAGCAGACCATAAGCCAGCAAGGGCAGACCAATGTAGGAACCCATCGGAGGCAGGCGGCTCTCAACGGGGTCATATTTCACATCCGAAAAAGCACGCGTGTCCGGAATCAACAATTCCTGCCGCTGCGCGACCAGGTAACCAGCATATTCACCGAACCGGCTGACTTTTTCCCGCTGCAGCAGGCGCGCTGCTCCGGTGACATCACTCAGCCGGTACGGAATCAACGCCCTGGTACTCTCATCCCAAACTTTGACTTCCAGAAAATCACAGACCACCAGCCGTTCAACATTCGCCAGGATGGAGTGGACCGTCGTTTCAAGACTCAAACTGGTCGCGATGGCCTGGCCAAACTCGGTCACCGTCTTAAGCGTTGCCCCCGGAAGATCCTCCCCATGCTGGGCCTGATCAGCATCCAACGGACTCTCAACAGCCCGGATGACCACCAACATCGAAAGAACTTCCCCCGGCACCCGGTAAGAAACCGCATCAACCAGCCGCCCATTAATGGAAAAATGCGCCTGACCTTCAGCGGCGCATATCTCCAAAAAACTTGCGCCGGGGCGCGTACGGCGAGCCAGTCGTTCTATATTGGGAATTTCCCCTTCGAGCAGTTCAAACCACTCCCGCGCCAGGGCATTGATGTGGCGAAACCGTCCGCCCACCTCAACCACCAGCACCGCCTCACAAGGAGCATCCCCCGGTCCCCCACCCGCTTGAACCGCATCCGGCAGTGCGGGACGGATACGAGGCAACACACGCAAAACCAACCAGACTATCGAAAAAATAAATAGTCCAGAGATAAGAACGCCGATGCCCAGGAATACCGGTCCTTGCAGCATTACGGCAGCTCTCCCCGGTCAGGCCCTGGCAGCAGCTCCCGCATCCTGTCGGCGCGCTTCTGCGGCCAGTTCGGTAATCTCGCGAATATCGGCAAAAGAATGCTGTGCAGGCGAAACTAACCCAACCGCCAGGGTCATTAACGGGGCTTGGTCATTCTGTCCATCAGCGCCAGGGGCAACAATAAATCCCTGCTGACGGTCAATAAAGTTGTAGTGAGATTGCACTTCCTCCGCAAAGCGCTCTTTCAAACTAACGCGGATTCCAGCCGCCGCGCCTTCTGTCGTAATCACAATAAAATTATCACCACCGGCATGGCCAACAAAATCGCCCGGGGTGCCGCGTTCATCCAACACTTCGCCAATCAACATCCCCGCAAAACGCAGCACATCATCGCCAGCCACAAACCCATAAACATCCTTAAAAGGATCAAAATGGTTAATGCGAATGTCCAGAAAAGCCCAGCTTTTCTCACGAATAATGCGGCGCAGCTGCTCTTCAATCAGGCGTCCGGCAGGCAGGCCCGAGCGTGGATCTGTCAAACTCTCCCGCTCCGAACGCCGGATGGCGCCTTGGACACGCAGCTTCAACTCTTCGATATCAAATGGCTTGGTAATATAATCATCCGCACCCAGCTCCAGACCCTGCAAACGGTCACTGCGTTCATCCTTCTGCGTCAGAAAAATAATCGGAATATGACTGGTGCGCGTATTGGTGCGCAAATTTCGGCAGACTTCATAACCATCAATATCAGGCAGCATGATATCCAGCACAATCAAATGCGGCAGTGCCATGCGCGTTTTTTCCAACGCATCCGAACCACGCATGGCAGTATCCACCTCAAAGCCCAACCCGCTGAAGTAAATTTTCAGCATGGTGGAAATATCAACATCATCTTCAACAATCAAAAGGCGGGCTTTTCCCATTAAGAGCCTCCATCACATCTGGCGCTGCGCAAAACTGGTCAGTCGCAGCCGCGTTATTATATTTTTTCACTTCCGGACAGTCAGATTCTCCGGGCCAAAACTCAGGCTTAAACAGAAATTCATGGAAGCCCGCCCGGCCGCCGTCCATCCCAACTATATCATTTCGTGTGCTGGCCAGCATTACAGAAACATCGCGAGCAGCCGACTGCCTGATGAATAATCAAGTATAACCCACCAGCCGCCCGAGCGAGAAGTTTTGCATGTGAAACAGGACAAAAGGGGGCACCTGCATCCATTTCGCCAGCCTTTCTGGCGACTTGCCGGAAACTCACCCCGCAGCCCTTCACCGTACCCAAACAGACCAGACCCTGTGGCAAGAAAACCCCGGCCTGTCCCCGCTCAAGCCTTTACCAGGCTTCGAGATCCTTTTCCCCGCCCCGGCGCGGATAAACCTGCTTGTGGGCACTGGCATTCTTCATCTTGTGGTGATCGCTGTCCTCGTACTTGATATCCCGATCAATCACCCGCCGCTCACGCGAAGCTGCCAGCACAACATCCGACTCGATCGTGCGCGCCGGATAAACAATCATCCCGGCCCCAATGCGGCAATTATGGCCAACCGCCCCACCCAACACCGGGCGATTGGTCACCCGAAGTTCATCATGCCCATCCAATGCCCGAATCGGCGCAGGGATCAGGTTGTAATCGGTAAACGTCGATCCAGCGCCGATGAAGGTGTTCCGGCCGACGACGCACATTTGCAGGCAGGTATTCTGCGCAACCATGGAATTATCCATGATCGTGGTCATAAACAGGGCTGCCCGGAAAGGCAGAAAAGTCCCATTGCCAACCACCGAGAGCATTAGCTGGCAGCCCTGAGAGATGTTAACATCATCGCCAATGATGCAGTTTTCAATCACCGCCCCAGCATTGATCGTCACCCGGTCGCCAATGGTGGTTGGGCCATGGATGACAGCCGTCGGATCAATCGTACAACCTTTACCAATCCTCACCAGTTTGGAACACTCCAGCAATTGGCGGCCTTCGTAAATGGCGGATGCCAGGATATTCAGCTTGAACGCCAAGTCGTGATTCAGGCGCGTCTCAAAGCGCAACGCGCGCGCAAACAGGCCAAAAACGCTGTCAGCTATGAAGACGTGAGTCCAACAGTCAATCGCCATCATGGCCCGGCGCGGCACCTGGTACACCAGATCACCATGCGTTCCGGCCATGTAAGAGGGCACATGATAATAGCCGACTTCGCTGGATTGCATGTTAATCACCAGCGGGTCAACATCCACTTCCGGGCCCTTGGGGTAATACCACAAATCTGCCAGATAAAGATTTCCCGCGGGTGTATAAGAGACCGAAAGAGGCAGGGCATGTTCCCGGAAAGCCGGGTCATCGATCGAAAAAGCTGCCCGCACCGGCCGTCCCCGTTGCTGCGCCAGATCCAGAAACTCTTCGATGAAAAATCGGTCAAAAAACAGGTTATCCCGATAGACCAGCATCGGCTCGCGAATCTGTGGCAGGCGCGCGTTGGAGGGGATTTCCTGTTCACGAGTGACATATGGCGCAAGAAGATTGCGCTGCCACAACCAGAGCGGCATATTCTGGATGCGCAGTTCCCGTGCGGGTTCATTAAAAGGCGGGATTCGCCTGGGAGCCTGCAAGATGATTTTGAACATGCGTTTCACCCCATGGGTGTCTTATCAATCGCAATAGTGCAGGTCGCATCTCCGCACGCCTGGCAACTGATTTCTTCCACCCGAAAAAACTTGCCGCCGCTTAACCAATACAGCGCTTCCTGCAACAGGCCCACCGCCATCTGGCAGCTCGGCGCTTCGGCCTGACGTTCCCAGCATAAAGGGCAACGTTCAATGTGCCAGAGCAGAGTCTTGCCCTGGTCTTCCAGGCGCACACGCTGATCGGTGTACCGGTTAAAGATCTCGGCCAGGGCTGCTGCGCCGGCCTGGAATTTGGATTGCGCAGGCAGCAGGCGAAAGGTGAGATCGGTCAGACCATGGCGCGGGCCAAATTCGCGCAAACCTTGTTGAAAACAGGCCCGCCCGACCCGCAGCGCAATTCCACGGCCACCATGCAGGCCATACTCCCTCTCCAGGGCATCCTGCAGCTGACTGATGGATTCGAAAGAAATGCCCACTTCATGGCGAGCATCGCACAAGGCGACATCAAACCCATCAACCAGGTTGAGAATGGCCCGGGCTCCGTCATTACCCAGGATTTCTTCCAGCGCCTGGAGCATGATTCGGCCCATCGGTTGGGGATATTGATTCCGGGAGGTTTGCATCAGGCAGGATCCTCCTTCTCGTCCAGGAAATTCTTCAGGTTATCCATAAAATCCTGGGGCGTATCCAGCATGACAAAATGCTGCGCCTTCTCCCAGCGGACAATTTTTGCCGCCGGGATGCCCGCCGAAAGCGGCTGCCACTGCCTGGGATGGACGATGTTATCACGGTCACCGTACATGCCCATAACCGGCACTTTCACTTGGGCCAGCGCCGGGCGCAAGTCGGTGCGGCGCAGGGAGGCAATGCTGAGCAGGAAAGATTCTACCGTTGTGCGCGAGAGATCCTTATCCATCATCGCTGGAAAGCGCGGGTCCGAGCATATATAAGGCGAGGCAATCTTCATGCCGCCCCGAAAAGCCCACATCATATTGAACAGGATAAAGGCGATCGAGCGATAGCCAGCCAGCTTGAGCGGGACAGCCAGCGAGGAACCAACAATGGGCGAACCAATCACCACCACTTTTTTGACCCGCTCCGGGAATTGAATGGCCACCGAGAGGCTGACCGTGCCTCCCATACTGTGACCCACCAGTGGCGCCTGATAAATGCCCAGGCGATCCATGAATTGATCCACCAGGCTGACAAAATCCTGCACTGCATAGGTTTCACGTTTTTTGCCCGATTCGCCAAATCCCCAAAAGTCGAGCGCATAGGTGCGGTAATAGCGCCCAAGATAAGCCATGGTTTCCTGCCAAAGCCCCCAAGAGCCCAACCAGCCGTGTAAAAGGATGACCGGGCGCCCCCGCCCATACACTTCGTAATGTACGATGCCTTGATCAGTCGTGATGGATGACACAGTGGTCTCAGACCGGGTTATTTGTCCCCGCCATCCATCTCGGCCAAAATGCTGTAGAGCAGTTCAAGCAGGATGTTTTTGACGGTGGTTTTATCGTTGGCAACGCAGGGCAGTAGCTTTACCTTGCCATCCAGGCGCAAAGCATGACGAATATCTTCGATCTCCCAGGCGTCGGTCACATCCTGCTTATTGGCCGCCACCACATACGGGGTTGGCGCATAAGCGCGGAAGGTCTCAAGAATCGAACGCGCTTCGCGGAAAGTCTCCGGGCGGGAACTGTCCACCATCACGATGAATCCAAGCATCCCTTCTGAAAGAATCTCCCACATGAAGTCAAACCGTTTTTGACCCGGCGTGCCAAATAAATACAACACCAGGTCTTCATCCACCGTGATGCGACCAAAATCCATGGCAACCGTGGTGGCGTTCTTAATGGCGCGCTCACCGCTGGCTGTAATTTTTCTTTCCGTCGAGACCACGTCGATTTCGCTGACAGAGCGAATGAATTCGGTTTTTCCTGCACTGAACGGGCCGGTTACCACCATTTTAACGGTCTGCATAATGCCTCACCAGAATTAATCAGTAAAATTATATTGAACGAATGCGGGTGATCAACCGATTCACCAGCGACTTTTGCTCTTCACGGTTCTGCACGATGACCTGCGGCCGGACGCGTTCAGCGGTTGCCAACCCGCCATCCGGGCGGATGACTTCCACCAGCCCAGCCTGCAGCAAACCATACACAATGCGGCGAATTTCCAGATCGCTCATTTTGGCCGCCGCCGCAATCTGCAAGATAGTGTTGCGCGGATTAATAAAAGAAACCACCCGCCACTCTTCCACGCTCAAATTCATTTTTTGGATATTGGTTCCTGGCCGCTCAATAAATTTGAGTGCCATCTCGAGGCTGGGAATTTCATCCTGCAGTTGTTCCCACTCCCGCAGCTGGCGGGCGCCTTCGATAATTAAATTCTCCAGGTCCAGTCGCACGGTGATGCGATCCTCCGGTGGCAGCAGTTCATTCTCGAAGCGAAAGGAACCTTCCACCCAGGTAAAGAGCCGGCGGACCACATCCGTAAAATACGATTGCAGGGAATTTAAGATGTCATCCTGGGTCAGGTAGCCGGCATTAATCAACAACAAACCGAGCTCTTTGTCGCTGACCTGCATCGCGCGGGTTTGAATGGCGCGCAGCTGGCCAGTGGTCAACTTGTTGGCACGATGTAGAACCGAAGCCAAGCGGTTATCTTCCTGGCCAACCTGGGCATATGCCAGTTTGCCAAGCCGAAAAGCCACCCTGGCTGCTTCTCCAGGACCTTCAATGACCAGAGTCCCTGTTTTATGGGCCAGGTTGATCAGATTTAACAATTGCGTAACGGTAAAATCGCGTAGGTTTCCGCGGAGTGCCATGCGCCAGCCGCCTGTCTCTTTTGGAATAGGAATGGGTAAAGAGTAGAATGATTATACATGCAAGGCAGGCGTGTGTAAATATGAATAAAACCCACGCCGGAAACCATAGAGCAACGTGACTTTGCGTAAAAGCCGCGCAAATCCAGCAGCTTCGTTATAATTACGACTCGATCCTTCGAGCTGTTCCCAATTGAAACGCCCCAAATGTTGCAACCCTGGTACCTGACCCCCATCTCCCTCAGCCTGCTGGCAGAAATTATCCTGCTTGGCAGCCTGGGCTGGTATTTGCTATTGGTTTCATCCCAGGCAAAAAAGAAGGGGACAGAACTACAGCATGTGACGATCATGGCAGCTTTCATCTGGATCTCCACATTCCTGATTTTTCTCAATTTTCTGAATAACTCCCTCAATCCGCGCCTGGCACCCTGGGCACTATCCTGGGTATTTCCTGTTTTGGCGCTCAGCCTTGTATTTCTCCTGCAATTCGGGTACTTTTTCCCGGCGCAGGCGCTCCACCTCGAACGAGAAAGAAGAATCGTCTTGTTCCTGTCGCTGATCATTTTTTTGGGGGAATTCTGCTTCACCATTTATCGACTGATCCGGCTCTCTTCCCACGTGGTCGTCCCGCAAATCAATGCAACCAATTTCATTGTTCCGGCCACTTTATTATGGGTTTTATTTATCCTCTGGCGGCAGGCCATTGCCCAGACCAAAAATGAGCAGACCGGCTGGCAGACTCTATGGAGACCAGCCGGCCAGATTGACCGAACCCTGCGCGATCTTCTCCTGGCCATCTTTCTCTGCCTGCTGCTGAGCGTCCTTCACATTGGCACAACATACAATCTGATCAACACCCAATCCTACTGGAGCATTTGCAACGCCATCCTCTTGCTGGCCACTTTACTGTTGGGCAGCACCTACTTGATTTCGCTGCCCAGACCCATTCCTTTCACCGTCCGCATGGTTGGGATGAACATCGTCATCGTACTCGGACTGCTGGGAAGTTTCGGCTGGTTCCTGCTGCCAGCCGCCCTGGCAAATTCACCCCGGGCAGATACCAGACAGGCAGCTCGCGCCTTGCGTTTTTTGCCCCAAACAGGCGGCGGATACCGCATCGAAAACATGCCCTTCCAGTTTGACCCGCAACTCGGAGAGCGTTTGAATTTCACCGAAAGCAGTTATCAGACCATTATCCCCGCTTTCTCATTCCCGTTTTACGGCATCCCCCACAATCAGATTAACATTCATACCAATGGTTTCATCAGTTTTGGGTCCCTGCCTGAGCAGGATGGAATCTTAGGCCTATATGGGACGGAACCCAAAATCCTCGCCTGCTACAGCAAGCTGCACCTTGAATCCCAGGACACCAGCGGCATTTATGTTCAGAATACTCGCAAACGCGTGGTCATTTCCTGGGTCAACATGCTCCACGAATCAAACAAACCCCTGACATTTCAGGTGGTTCTCTACCCAGACGGGATGTTTACCCTGGCCTTCGAGCAAAATGCGCTCACCAACACCGACTTATTCGCCGCATCCACGGTCAGCAGCATGACCGGCCTGGTCAGCGGCAACCAACCAGCGCAAATCAAGGAAATTGACCTTGATACCGCACTCCCCTTACACCTGGACACAACTTCCGGTTTTGTAGATAGTCGCTACCTGGACATGCGCCAGCAAATTCACCAGTCGATGCTGCCACTGGCCAGCGGTTTTTTACCGGCTGCCTTCATCACGCTGATCGCCACCCTGCTATTCATCCGCATCAACCTGGTCAAACCTCTTACTAACCTGCTGGCCAACATCCAAATGATCAACCGAGGAGAGCCCGGCACAGCAATGCCGCTCCTATTCAATGATGAGATTGGATTATTGGCCGAATCATTCAGCCATACCCTCACACAGCTCCGCGACCGGGTCAATAGCAGCGAGGCAAACATCACGGCCATCGCCCAGCAACTGACCGCCGCTCAAGAACAAATTCAAGCCGAAGTCCTTCAGCGTCACCGTTTAATGGAACAGATCAGCAAACAGCAAGAACAACTTGCCAGCGCACAAAAAGAGCGTGAGAAACTGGGGCTTAACCTTCAAAGCACTCTGGGCAAAGCCGCTGGCCAACTTCTATCGGAAGCACAATCTGGCAAAAAATTCTTTTCCGAACAGGACATCGAAGCAGCAGGGATTAGCATCGAAACCACGACCCGTTTCGCCCAGAACCTGCAGAACGAAATCAACCACCTGATCTCCAACCTGGGAATCGAGTCAGCCCCGGGAAACAGTTTTGTTGCCCAACTGGAAACCATCTTACTCCAATTCACCGGGCAGTCCGGCATCCAGACCAGCCTCAGTGTTCCCACAGACCAACCCCTGCCAACGCTTAATCCAGCCACCCAAGGAAACATTCTGAATATCATCCTGGCAACGTTGGAGCATACCCCTTTGCACAACGGAACCACAAAAATCGAAATCCTGCTCAACCTGCTGGAGGACCATCTCCAAATCATCCTTTCTGACAATGGCTTGGGGTTTGACCTCGAGCAGATTTCCTCGAAAGGAGAAAATCCACACCCCGGACTCGATCTACTACGCGAAAAATCCCGGCAAATTGGTGGCAAGATGGAGGCCCGCTCCCGCCCCGGAACCGGGACAAAACTCCTGTTCAGCCTCCCCCTGCTGACCCAATCACAAAAAAACATCGTAGAAATCGATCTGACCGCCGCTCAAAAACTACGCCTGCTCCTGGTGGACGATTCCCCAATTTTCCTGGATGGCTTGCATACCCTGCTCAAATCACGCGGCCTGGTAGTCAGCGACACCGCGCGCAATGGCGCCGAGGCCATTGAGAAAGCTCGCACCCTCCACCCCGATATCATTATCATGGATGTTAACATGCCCGATGTCAACGGACTGGAAGCCACCCGCTGCATCAAAACCGAACTGCCCGAAACGAAGATCGTCATCCTTACCGTCTCCGAGGATGATGACATTTTGTTTGAAGCCATCAAAAGTGGAGCATCCGGCTATTTGTTGAAAGATCTCAACACAGACGATTTTTTCAAACTACTGGCAGGCCTGGCGCATGGAGAAACCCCTCTCACCCCCCGGCTGGCCTCGCGCATGCTGGCAGAATTCACCCGGCAAAGCGACCCCGCCCAAAAGACCGTCAGCCGCGCCACCGACGAAGACTTATCCCTGCGGCAGTGGCAGATACTGGAACTCGTGGCCCAAGGGCTGCAATACAAAGAAGTCGGCGAAGCCCTGCACTTGAGCGAACAAACCGTCAAATATCATATGGGGCAGGTATTGGAACGCCTGCACCTCGATAATCGCCAGCAGGCCATCGCCTATGCCCGCCGACAGCAACGCAACAAATAACTCTGGCCAGCATCCCCCAGTCAGCCAGTACAACATTCCACCCATTGTGAAAAAAGTCCAATCGTTGGGTTTTCCTTACACCTGAGATTTTTCAGGTGTAATTCTGCGTCCTTTCACTCCACCCACATTACCAGGCAAGAAACTCCAAAAAACAACAACAAAACCGGCACAGGTGAAACAGTCAATCTCTATACTTTATTTATACCTGAAGTATAAAAATCTTGATAAATCATGTAGTAAACTAAATTTGGATTGGTGCAACCTGTGCTCCAAAAACCTCTGGCCAGACAGTGATTGAAACATCCTCGTTTTAGCGAATCGTTTTTATGGCAACAAAAGCTCATTGCAGCTCGTTTCCAACCTTCCGAAATACAGGCTCTTGCACAATCCAGGCAGAAAAAATGTACAAGAAACTTGCTTTCATCTTGATCATCGGCTTGATGGCAATGGGATTGATGGGGTGTTCAGAATCACAAACGGCAGCGAACGTCGCCATCGACGCTCGCTTTAGTGACTTTTACAACCTGATGGGCGGAGAAACCACCCTCGGGGCCGGGCAGGGAACCATGTTTCAAGATGGCTCGCGGCTGCTGCAATTTACCGAAAACGCCCTGATGATCTATGATGAAAGTCTGCCCGCCGGAGAACGATACAATTTTGAACCCCTCGGGAAAAAATTCCTGACCGGCGACCCAGGCCTGACAATTGCTGACAACCTGCCCGGCGTGCGTTACCTGAACGGGCACCTGGTTTATGTAGATTTCATTCCTTTCTTCGACCAACTAGGCGGGGTACGTTTTGTCGGCCAGCCACTCACTGAAGTACGGTTCAATTCTGACCAGAACCGCTACGAACAATATTTCGAAAAATTAGGCTTCTACCTGGAGCTTGGAGATTCGCAGAAGCGAGTCCACCTGATTCCGTATGGCTTGATTGCCTGCCGTCAAAACTATTTGGGCCAGGGTTGTTCTGCCCCCCGCTCAGATGCAGTCATTGA
The DNA here is from genome assembly GCA_903875215.1 of uncultured Anaerolineae bacterium. GTDB lineage: Bacteria > Chloroflexota > Anaerolineae > Anaerolineales > Villigracilaceae > UBA5195. The sequence goes on along the minus strand of CAIQVH010000016.1, from coordinate 352,307 downwards.
TGCCCAGGATTATCTGCCCCAACCATTTATCACCTTCACCCAATCCCTGGGAGATAATTTCCCCGGAGCACCCCTCACCGCGCCCTACCTCACAGCTGACGGCCTGCTGGAGCAGGTCTATGAAAATGTCGTCATTACCGTGTCGCCAAACGACCTCAAAAACGTCCAACTGCGCCAACTGCCCGCGCTGACTGGAATACAACCGGATAAACTCGCCCCGGCCCTCGACAATGAACTGATGGTCTTCCTGCCCATCGACCCGATCGCCAACCTGGGGCACAATGTCCCCACGCGCTTCTTAAAATACATCGCCCAGAACGGCGGAGCGAACAATTCAGGAATCCCAACGACCGAGCTTTTCAATGTCAACGGCATCCGCCGGCAGTGCTTCACTTATTACTGCCTGGATTTTGACCCGGCCGCCCCACCCGAAAACCAGATTCACCCTGCCCCGCTCGGACATCTTTACCTCGCCATGCAAAACGTCACGAGCGGACAAATCAAGCTGATCGTATGGGAAAGCAGCCCGACCGTGGCCCCAGGCCAGGAACAAATCCTGGGCGTGCTGGCCTATAACACCACGCCCAACCTGCCCATGCAAAATATGGAACCTGCTATCGAAATCAACTTACCGGATGGCACGGTGCAAAGCCTGCACTTCCCGCCCACCTCAACTAGCGGCTCAACTTACCTAAAAATCCGACTATCCAAGACAACGAGGGGCCAAATTATCGCTTACAAAGTGTGCCTGTCCCAACCGGGAAGCACGCCGGTCTGTTCGTCTGAATCCTGGCTGGTCTGGTAAACCTCCTGACAAACTCCCCCGGTCATGGCCGGGGGAGTTTTGTATTCGACTTACGGACGGGCTTCGGCCAGCACTTCCACGCGCGCAATCGGTGGGCCGGCACTATACACGGAAAAAGAAAATGGCAACGGCGCTCCGTCAGCAGGAGGCATCCCCGCCCATTCCCAGCGCCGGGCGCCGACCGGACGGCCTTGCGCATCGTAGGCAACCCCGGCCAACCAGATGACCCGCGCCGGGCTGGCGCCAGCAGGCAAAGCCACCTGTCCCTGCACCGTGGCAGAACGCCCACCCCAATCAATACCCACCAGCAGATTTTGCACTTGTATATCCAGATACCTGGATTCGGCGGTGGAGGGCTGGATGGCGGTTAGAACGCGGGCCTGCCAGCCGCTGGCGGTGTCCAGCCCCGGGAAAAAGGCCAGCGCCGGGAGCGTTTTCCCAGCCGGGAGACTGTTCAGGGGCAGCAGGGCTTCCTGGCTGGCCCGCACCTGGCCGCTGGCATCGAGCAGCAGAATTTGTACCCTGACATTTTCGAGCAGCATACCATCCGATCCCTGGAGCGGCAACAGGCAAAACAGGCCGCCCCCCGAAGGAAAACAGCTGACCTGGCCCAGTGTTACCGCGGCAGGAGTGGGCAATGCCGCAATCACGGACCCTGCCGCCGGAATTTGAAGCGTCTGCCCAACGACCAGGGCTTGCGGCTGGATGCCGGGGTTAGCTGCCAGCAATTCGGCCAGAGTCAGGTTGTAATGCAGCGCCAGGCTGCTGAGGGTATCCCCGGCTACAATGATGTGGATGACCGGCGTGGATGTAGGAACAGGCGGCGGGCTGGCGGCCGGGGTGAAGGTGGGGCTGAGGGGTACTGTCGCAGTGGCGTATAGAGGCAGGTTTAACGGAAGCAAGGGAGCCGGGGCGGTTGTTCCAGTCGTGGAACAACCTGCCAGCCCGAACCATGCCAGGGGTACGAGCAAAAGCCAGTCGCGACGCAGAATCCAGTTAACCATGCTGGAATTATCCCACATTCCACCCAGGGGAGGCAGAAGATGGTTTTTTTTTACGCCAGAAGCGCTTGCCCGCCTCGACGGGCTGTGCTAAACTCATGGCATGAACCCAGATTTACTCCCGCCTGAACCTACCGCGCAAGAGAAAATGCTTCAGCACGCCATCGAGGCCATCCGACAGGAGAAATTCGCCCAGGCGAAAGAGCTCCTGACCAAGTTGTTGCAGACCGATCAGAATAACCCGCTGTATTGGGTCTGGTTGAGCGCAGCCATGGAAACGCAAAAAGAGCGGCTTTACTGCCTGCAGGCCGCTTTGAAGCTCGATCCGACGAATGCGGCGGCGCGGCGGGGACTGCTGCTGATGGGAGCGCTGCCTCCAGATGAGTCGATCACGCCGTTTCCGATGAATCACCCGCGCCCGTGGGAGAACAAGGTGAAACTGGTTGAGGAGCAGCCCCAAGAGCCGGTGATGAAACGGCTGACGGGCAGCCCGGTTTTGAAGCTGGCGGTGATTTTTAGTGTGGCAGGGTTGATCCTTGGCGGGACGTTCTTTGGCTTGCGCTTTTTAAACGTCAACCGCCCGGCAGCCCCCCAGGTGGTGATCGTCGGAACGCCGCGCCCGACCGTGACACCCTACAAGAACGCCAATGCGCCCGATGCGCCGACGGTTCGGCCCGGCCTGGCGCTCCAACTGGCCGAAACGTACACGCCCACACCGGTTTATGCGGCCACTCCGCACACCGGCGCATCGATGGACAGCTATCGCGGAGCCATCCGGGCTTATAACCAGGGCCAATGGGACAATGCCGTGCTGTTAATGGAGCAGGTGGCCACCGCCGAACCGGGCTCAGCTGATGCGCTGTTTTTCGCCGGGGAGGCCCGCCGGATGGCCAAACGTTACAACGAAGCGCTCGGTTATTATGCCGGGGCCATGCGCGCCAACCCCAATTTTGCGCCCAGCTATCTCGGGCGGGCGCGTACCAACCTGGCGCTCAATCCCAACGCCAATATCTTCTCTGATTTGAACCTGGCCATTGACCTGGATCCAAATTACGCAGAAGCCTACCTGGAACGCGCCGGATATTTCCTGCGCGCCGGAGATTATGCCGCCGCCCGGGCGGATACGGAACAGGCGGATGTGATTTCTCCGGGCTCGCCGCTGGTCAAAGTGCTGCTGGCGCGCATCCTGCTGGCGCAAAAAGAGAACCCCGCCGCACTGGAAGCGGCCCAACAGGCCAACCAGTTAGATTTGACCCTGCTGGAGGGATATCTCGTGTTGGGGATGGCCTACCACGCCAACGGCCAAACCGACCAGGCGGTGCAGGTGCTCGAAACCTATGTCCAGTATCAGCCTGATAACGCGGATGCGTTCACGGTGCTGGGCGCGGCCTACATCGACCGCCAGGATTACGACTCGGCCCAGAAATATCTGGACCAGGCCCTGCGCCTGGATAAGACTCATTCGGAAGCCTATTTTTGGCAGGGCGAATCCCTGCTGGCCCAAGGGAAAAATGAATCTGCGCTGGAAAGTTTCCAAAAGTCAGTGGATCTCAACGCCAATTCCTTCCGCAACACCGAAGGCCTGGCGCGAGCCTACCTGGCGCTGGAAGAATGGGGCAAAGCCTATCTAACCATCAGCCCGGTGGAAAAAATGGCAGCCGACAACCGCGAACGGGGTCAATATCTGTATATCAGCGCGCTGGCCAACCAAAACCTGAACGCCCCTTCAGCCGCCATCAAAGCCTGGAAGGAACTGCTCTCCCTGCCCGAGCAGGACATCCCAGCCGAACGGCGCGCCGAAGCCCAGCGCCAGCTGGATCAGTTCGCATCCCCTACCCCAACACCAACCGTCACGCCGTTGATTAGCAGCACGCCCACCAAAACACCCCGACCCGCCGATACGCGCCAGCCGACGATGACTCTCAAACCGACCAATACCAAGCAGCCGACGGCCACAGCCACGCCATAAAGTCACCTATGCCGCCAGGCGAAGAAAAAAGACCCTGCGCTGAGTTCCAGCTTTGCAGGGTCTTTTTTTGGGGTCGGCCAGGGTGGAATCTTTTCCCAGGTTATTTCCGCTGCGGGGCGCGGCAGATGGGGCATGGGCAGGCAGCCCGCAAGTAATGCCAGTTGTAAATGCCATAGTCGTGACCATCTTCCCAGACCAGGGTAATGCCATAGGCCCCGGTGGGCTTGATGTTCGCCAGCCGGGTGGCCGGGGTTTCTTCCAGCTGCACAGAAAAAATCTCAGGGTCCGGTTCGGGGGACATCTTCTCATGCCCGCCGCGGCACTGAGCGCAAGGACAGGCGGCTCGCAGCAGGGAAAACGGATACAGGCTGGTGTGACCGTCACCCCAGGTGATGGTCATGTCCAGGCGGGCGCGATTGGCAGTGATATTGAGCGGTTTTTCCTTCATGGCTTATGGATTGGGAGAGGGAACGAATTCGAGAAAATTGGAGGCCGCCCAACCGGCGCGGCCATCGTCATAATTGGAAACCAGGTACCACCAGGTATAACCATCCACTTCGGTTGGGCCATCCTGAATGCGGAAAACTTCCGCATCAAAACCGAGGAATTGCTGTTCACCATTCAGGCCGGGAGTGGAGCGGATGCGCAACCCCTGGCCATCGGTGCCAATGATTTTGGCGTAAACGCCAATTTCAAGCTGGCCGGGGATAACCGTTTGGGTGGGTGGAGGAGCATAGGGATCGGTGGGAACAACCTCGGCGCGCGGAGTGCCGCTGGGGGCCGGGAAAACCGTCATTTCCGCCATCAGCCCGGCCGGGTCGGGGCGAGGCGGTTGGCTGGCAGCCGCCCAGGCCCAGGCACCCACAAACAGGATCGCGGCCAAGAGCACCGCGCCGCCCAGGGCACGCAACATCGGAGATGAACGAAGGTCGGTTTTCATAACTCCTGCCAGGTTAGGACATCAAGAAGAACGCCAGCCCAAGGATAACATAAATGGCCAGCAATCCGGCCCCTTCCAGCCAGGTTGATTCGCCATCCGCCGAGACCAGGGCCGAGATGAACACGCCCAGCAACAGGGCCAGTAATTCCATCTGGTTAAAAATCAACTGGAGCGGATTTCCCAGGGCCAGGCTGATAAATACCAGCAGAGGAGCCACAAACAGGGCAATCTGCAGGCTGGAGGAAATGGCAATTTCCACGCTCAAATCCATCTTATTCTTCCCGGCCAGCTGAACCGAGACGAAATGCTCGGCCACGTTGCCAATCAACGGGATCAGGATGATGCCGAGGAAAAACTCGGAAATCCCCAGCCCCGAAATGACCGCTTCCGCCGCACCGACCAGCACCTCGGAGAGCCAGACAATTGCCAGCGTGGAAGCCGCCAGGATTCCAATGGCCTGGGCCAGTGAATAGGGCGGGCGCACAGACTGGGGAATTTCATGCGAAAGAGGGCTTTCAATGGAACGGTTGGCGTCAATCAGGCCAAGCGCGTACAGCACGATCATGACGATCGCGACGCCAATGCTGAGTGCCTCTACCTTCGGGTCACCCTGCGCGCCGATATAGTGACTCAACATGGAGGGAATGACCAGCGCCACGGCAGAAAGTACCAGCAAAATGGCATTGCGGCTGGCCTGACGGCGGTTGAAGGTCTGAATTCCATGTTTTGCGCCGCCATAGACCATGGCAAACCCCAGCACCAGCAGCAGGTTTCCCAGGATCGAACCAGTAATGGAGGCTTTGACCAACTCAAGCAGACCTGCCCGCACTGCAACGATTGTGATGATCAGCTCGGCAGCGTTGCCCAGGGTGGCATTCAACAATGCACCCAGGCGCGGGTTGGTGTATGCGGCCAGGGCTTCGGTGGCCTCGCCAATGTAAGCTGCCAGCGGGATAACGCCCAGGGCCGCCAGTCCAAAAATAACCACCGCCGGCCAATCCAACAGTTCACCCACAAGCAAGATGGGTAAAACCAACAAGAGGAAGGCATATGGGTGCTGCTGGAAAGTGGTTTTCCATTTTTTCATCCGATTCGTCTCCTTCTATAAAATGCTTCTCAGTCTGACGGGTGTTGAAGTAAGGTCAGCGCCTGCCGGGGAAAAAGCATGCGCAGTGCGCCGGGCGCGCTTTCAAAGATCAAGGTGCTGGCTAACCCGTCCGGTTCTCCATCACGTTGGGTTGGGACCGGTTGACTGAACTGGATTTCGAACCGCCGGGCGCGAATACAATGAGAATCGGCGGCCCGCAAGTGACGGCCGCCCATTAACCCAAAACCGTGTCGCAGGCTGTGAAACAGGTTGGAACCGGAGAGCAGCCAGAGTTCCAGCCGGCCGTCATCCAGCAGGGCATCGGGCGTCAGGTCAGATAATCCGCCCAGGTAATGGCGAATATTGGAGGCCACGCCCTGCACAATATGGCCGCGCCATTCGCAGCCATCGGCCCGCACCGTCACATCCACACCCGGCCAGTTGGCGGCCTGCAGCACGGTCGCTACGAAATAGTGCGGCACAGCCACATATTTTGCCAGCCGCGGACGCGGCTCAATCCAGTGGATCACTCGGGCATCCAGCCCCAGCCCACTCCAAAGCAGAAAGGGGCGGCCATTGCATAGGCCCAGGTCAACATCCACCACCCGCCCGCGCGCCAGTTGACCGGCATTTTGCTCCAGCGCCCAGGGGCGGAACCATTCAAAGGGCACCAGGCCAAGTTCCAGCGCCAGGACATTGGTCGTTCCAGCCGGGAGCACGCCCAGCGCAGTATGTGACCCGCTCAGGCCGATAGCCACCTGCCCCATGGTACCATCCCCGCCGACGGCAAATACCGCCTCCAACCCATCTGCGGCAGCCTGCCTGGCCAGTTCTGTCGCATGGGTGCCGCTGCGGGTGGCCACAATCCGCACCGACCAGCCCGCCTCACGCAGAACGCGCACAGCCCGATAGACATACGGGCGCACCGAAATCCGCCCGGCAGCGGGATTGAAAATCAAAAGAGATTGCATGGCGCCATTATAAAGGGACGACAGAATATGGAGAAGATGAGATGATATAATTTTGGTCAGGAAAGCTATGTCCACACAAACTCTGCTCAACAATCGCTACCAGCTTCTGGAACCACTCGGCACCGGCGGCATGGCCCAGGTTTATCGCGCCCGCGATCTGATGCTGGAGCGCTTCGTCGCCATCAAAGTTCTGCATCCCGATTATTCTGCCGACGGCGATTTTCAGGTGCGATTCCGGCAGGAAGCCAAGGCCGCGGCCAATCTATCCCATCCCAACATCGTCACCGTGCATGATTTTGGGTTTGACCAGGGCCAGCTGTTCATTGTCATGGAGCATGTACCGGGCACCAATCTCAAAACCATGCTGGAAAACCTGGGGATATTCAGCCTCGACGACGCCCTGCCGCTCATAGTACAGGCCTGCGCCGGAATCGGATATGCCCACCGTGCCGGCCTGGTGCACTGCGATGTCAAACCCCACAACATGCTCGTCACCCCCGACCGGCGGCTGAAAGTGACCGACTTTGGCATTGCGCGTGCCATCGCCAGCATCCACCCCGAGGAGCGCCACGAGGTCGTCTGGGGCTCACCACTCTATTTTTCTCCCGAACAAGCCGCCGGGCAGGCCCCCTCCCCAGCCTCGGATGTCTACTCGCTCGGCATCGTCATGTACGAACTACTCACCGGGCGCCCGCCCTTCGTGGCCCGCACTCCTGAAACCCTGGCCCGCCTGCACCGTGAAATGCCGCCGCAGCCACCCAGCCAGCTCAACCCCGCCATCACTCCCGAGCTGGAACAAATCATTCTAAAAGTACTTTCCAAGGAACCCTCTGCACGCTATCGCACCGCCGACCAGCTTGGTCGCGTCCTGATGACATTTGGACAGGTGCAACGCTCAGCCGCCGTGCGCCTTTCACCCCCGCCGCCCACTGCCGAAACGCGTCGCTCGCAGCCCATCACCCTCGAGCCGGTTTTCCCCGAACCCGAAACCGAAACAGCTGCCGAGGAAAGTCTCACCAGCATCGACTGGATCAGCGTTGGACTTGGCCTTGTTGCGCTTACTGCCGTCGGCGGGCTGATTCCGTGGTGGATCTACGTCATCGGCACCTTGATCAACCCGCGCTGAAAAATGACCATGCCCAATTTTGTGATCGCCCCCTCCATCCTCTCCGCCGATTTCACCCGACTGGGCGCAGAAATCACCACCTGCGAACAGGGCGGCGCCGATTGGATTCACGTCGACATAATGGACGGCCACTTCGTCCCCAACATGACCATCGGCCCGTTGGTAGTGGAAGCCTGCCGCCGCGCCACACGCCTGCCGCTCGACGTGCACCTGATGATCGAACAGCCCGAACGTTACCTCGAAGCCTTTGCCGCCGCCGGCTCCAACCGCCTGACCGTACACGTGGAAACCTGCCCGCACCTGCACCGCACCCTGCAGCAAATCCAGGCCCTCGGCCTCAAAGCCGGAGTGACACTCAACCCAGGCACTCCCGCCATTATGCTCAAAGAAATCCTGCCGCTGGTAGATCTGGTACTGGTCATGACCGTCAACCCCGGGTTTGGCGCGCAAGCCTTCTTACCCGAAACCCTTGCCAAAGTGAACGAGATCCGGCAAATGCTGGCCGCCATTCATTCACCCGCCTGGCTCGAAATTGATGGCGGCGTCTCCGAAAAGACCCTCCCGGCCCTGCTCGCCGCCGGAGCCAATGCCTTCGTCGCCGGAAACGCTGTCTTCAAACACCCAGACGGACCTGCCGCCGGAATCGCCGTCCTCAAACAGATCCTGGCTGGCCGGGATCTTTAAACCAAAAATCACGGCTTGCGCCGTGATCTCTGTCTGAAAGAGAAAGGAATAAAACTACGCCGTCTTAACCAGGGTACGAATGCACTTGGTGCAAAGCGTCTTCTGCGTCTTCGAGCCCTTCTCAATCACGGTCACTTTTTGCAAATTCGGCAGGAACTTGCGATTGGTGGCACGCAGAGAAAAAGAACGGTTGTGACCAAAAGTCGTGGTTTTTCCGCAATGAGCACACTTAGCCATCTGAAATCATCCTTTCTTGCTATAATTCCGTTTGTCTGTTTTTGACAGGCTCGGTATTTTATCACAATTCGTATCCTTTCACAAGGAAAGTGTTATTTATTTCGCAAAGGACAACTTATGGGACACGAAAAGACCACCCTGGGAAGCATTCACATTTCACCCAATGCCATTGCCACCCTTGCCTATCACGCCACCCTGCAATCCTACGGCGTCGTCGGCCTGGCCCCCAAAAACCTGGCCGAAGGCCTGGCCAGCACCATCATCCGCGAACCTACCCGCGGCGTGAACATCCACTTCGATGGCGATAAACTCGACATTGACATCTACATCATCATTGAATTTGGCACGCGCATCGCATCCGTAGCTAACAGCGTCGCCAACGCGGTGCGCTACCACGTTGAAAAAACCATCGGGCTAAAAGTCCATGAAATCAACGTCCACGTGCAAGGCCTGCGCGTGAGCAACCCCGACTGACGGCCCCCCGGCCACACCCATCGTTTTTGAGAATCAACAAGACCACCTCCCGCTAGGAGATTATTTGGCATGACGAGCAAGTCAATTGATGGATTGGCAGTAAAAAAATTAGTGGAAGCTGGCCTGGCCTGGTTGCGCACCAACCAGCAAACCGTCAACGCGCTGAACGTGTTTCCCGTTCCCGATGGCGATACAGGCACGAACATGCTCCTGACCATGACTTCGGCGTACAACGAAGTCAGCAACCTTGGGCATCACAGCGCCGGACAAATGATCGCCGCCGTAGCACAAGGCGCGTTAATGGGCGCGCGCGGCAACTCAGGCGTAATCCTCTCGCAGCTCTGGCGCGGATTCTCACGCGCCCTGCACGGCCAGGATGTGATCGACGCCCCCGCCCTGGCCGCCGCCTTCGCCGAAGCGCGTGATACCGCCTACAAAGGGGTCGTGCGCCCGGTGGAGGGCACCATTCTCACGGTTTCAAAAGATATTGCCATCGCCGCCAATCTGGCCATCCAGGATACCGATGACCCCGTGGAAGTACTGCGGCGCTGCGTCAAGGCCGCCGACGAATCGGTGCAACGCACCCCCGAATTCCTGCCGATCTTGAAACAGGCCGGGGTAGTCGATTCCGGCGGCAAAGGGCTGTTTTTCATCCTGGAGGGGATGCTGCGCTTCATAGACGGCGAATCGCTCGAAGCGCCACTCATCTCCGTGCAACCCTTGTCTGCCATGAACCTGGAGAATGCCATGGATGACGTTGAAGAAGGCCAGGATTGGGAAGTGGTGGTCGATTTTCGCCCGCAAAGCGGCTTCGAGCTGCAGGCATTCTACAACCGGCTCGAAGAAATGGGCACCTCCATCCAGGTTGGTGAAGGCGAGGGGATGTACCGCATGCACATCCACACCCCGCTCGAGAAGCGCTACGAACCAATCGACTATATCATGAGCCTCGGCACCATCACCAAGGTGGCCATGGAAAACCTGCTGGCGCAAATGGAAGAAATCGGCAACCAGGCTGGCACCACGCTCGAGCTGACCAACATCGAACCCGGACAGATTGCCGTTGTGACGGTTTCGCCGGGTAACGGCATCTCGCGCATTTTTGCCAGCCTGGGCGTGGCCGCCATCGTCTCCGGCGGGCAGACGATGAACCCATCCACCAAGGATATTCTCGAAGCCTTTGAAAACCTGCCCACTGACAAAGTCATCATCCTGCCCAACAACAAAAACATCGTCCTGGCCGCCAACCAGGCCAAAGAAGTAACCGTCAAACAAGTGCGCGTCATCCCCAGCCGCAACATCCCGCAGGGGCTGGCCTCCATGCTGCACCTGAACCCCGATGGCGACCTGGATAAAATCGCTGAGAAGATGATCAAAGCCCTCGAAAGTGTCGTCACCGGCGAAATCACCGTTGCAACCCGCTCAGTTGAAATTGATGGTGTGACTGTCAAAGAAGGGCAGGTCATCGCCCTATTAAACGGCACCCTGGCCGTCGCGTCCGACAGCCTGGAACACGCCTGCATGGAATTTCTCGAAAAAGCCCATGCCAGCGAGTACGAACTGATCACCCTCTTCTATGGCGAAGACCTGAAACACTCCGAAGCCAACCACATTGCCGACCTGATCCGCGAAAAATACAGCGGGCAGGAAGTCGAAGTTCAGGAAGGCGGCCAGCCGCACTACCAGTTCATCATTTCGATCGAATAACCCGGGATCTCCCCACCCCGACACGCACACTGCACCATGAAAGCATCGAGGGCGTTGTGCGTGTCGGCATATCTGCCACGCGCCATGCACTCCATCTGCCTCCTGACCGACAGCACCGCTCTGTTCCCATCCGCCACTGCCCGCACGGACCCACACTTGCGCCATCTGCCCGTGCAACAGGCCAGCCAGCGCATTCATCCCCCCGAACCACAGCAAATCCAGCGTATCTTTAATGCCCTGGAAGGCAGCTTTCAAAACATCCTGGTCCTGACCGTCGCTCCACAACTCCTGCCAATCAGCGCCACAGTCTGGCAGGCCGCTCGCAGCTACAGCGGCCCGGCCACCATTACCATCCTGGAGACCTGGCAAACCGGCCCCGGCCTGGGTCTGCTCGCCCAGCTTGGCCTGCAGGCGATCGCCGCCGGCGCTCCCCTGGCCGAAGTGGAAGACCGCCTACGCGCAGCCATGCCGCACATCTACACCTTGATCTGCCCAATCGACCGAAACAACGCCAACCCCGATCTCTTCACACTTTTCTCCATGGAAACCGTCAGCCTCCAGCCCTATAAAACCGCGCGCACCCGGCGTCAATTACTCGAAGACCTGCTGGAATTCATCGAAGAATTTGAAACGCCCCAACAAATCATCTTCTTCCAGGGCAGACCGCCCGTCCTGCGCGCCCAACAGCTGCGCCAGACCACCAGCATACGCTTTCCCGAGGTCTCCTTCATCGAGATGGAAACCAACCCTACGCTCAGCGCGCTCTTTGGCCCGCAAACCGTAGGCCTGACCCTGATGGAACTCCCCTTATGAAGCTCGGATTCGTCACCGACTCACCCGCCGATTTACCCGCCGACCAAATCGAGCGTTACAACATCGAAGTCATTCCCGCCATCCTCGTCCTGGACGGCCAGCCCTACCTCGATTCCATCGAAATAACCCGTGAACAGTTTTACCAGCGCCTGCCAACCTTCCGGCAGCCCGCAACCACCGCCGCCCCCTCCCCCGCCGACTTTGCCTCCCGCTACGAAAAACTCCTCACCACCGGGTGCGACCACATCATCTCCCTGCATACCGCCGAAAAACTGACCAGCATTGCCAACATTGCCCGGCAGGTCGCCGCCGATTTCAACAACCAGATCACCGTACTGGAATCCGGCTCGCTCTCCCTCGGAACCGGATTCCAGATCGAGGCCGCCGCCGAAGCCGCGGCCCGCGGCCTGAACCTGGAATCCGTTTTGGAACAGATTCAATCGGCACGCCACCGGGTTTGCGTCGGCGCGGCCCTCGACACGCTGGAATACCTGCACCGCTCAGGACGCTTTCCCGCCGCCGTCACCCTGCTTGGCAGCCTGCTGAACATCAAACCCGTGCTGGATGTGCGCGAGGGCGTCATCCGGCCCCTGGGCGCCGCCCGCACCACACGCCAGGCCACCAACCTGCTGCTGAACACCCTGCAAGAGCATGGCCCGCTCGAAAAACTCGCCATCCTGCACACCAACGCCCCCCAGCGCGCCAGCGACTTCCTCGCCAGCCTGCGCGCCAGCCCGGCCTGCCCCAGCCTGCCAGAACAAATTCCGCTCGTCAACGTCACCAGCCTGATCGGCACCCATGCCGGCCCCAACGGATTGGGCTTCGCTGCCCTCAAAAAGGAACCTGTCTTATGAGCGAATCCATGATCATCGCCACCAGCCTCCAGGAACTCTGGCAAGCCCTGCGCCTGCTCGAAGGCCCGCTCGGACTCGTTCCCACCATGGGCTACCTGCACGAGGGCCATCTCTCCCTGGCCCGCCGCGCCCGGCAGGAATGTCGCAGCGTCGTCACCAGCATTTTCGTCAACCCGACCCAATTCGGCCCGGGCGAAGATCTGTCCCGCTACCCGCGCAACCTGCCAGGCGATCTGCAATTGCTCGAAGCAGCTGGCGTCGACCTGGTCTGGGTCCCAACCCCGGAGGTGCTCTACCCGCCCGGCTACCAGACCTGGGTGGATGTGGAATTGCTCTCGCAGCCGCTGGAAGGCGCCGCCCGCCCCGGTCACTTTCGAGGCGTAGCAACCGTCGTCTCGAAACTGTTTAACGCTGTCAGGCCAGAAAAAGCTTACTTCGGCCAGAAAGATGCCCAACAGGCCGCCGTCATCCGCCAGCTGGCACGCGATCTCAGTTATCCCATCGAAATAGTGATCTGCCCCACCCTGCGCGAAGCCGACGGGCTGGCGATGTCGAGCCGCAACAGTTATCTAAACGCTGACGAGCGCCGCGCCGCCGGAGTGCTGTACCGCGCCCTGGGCGCAGCCCGCGCCGCCTACGAACGTGGAGAACGCCACGCTGCCGCCCTGCTCCAGACCATGAGCGCCATCCTGGCCGAAGAACCGCTCGCCCGCCCGCAATATCTCTCCTGCGCTGATTATGACACTCTGGCTGAAGTGGAAACCCTGAACGAAAAAACACTGCTTTCGCTGGCAGTTTTCATCGGCTCCACTCGATTGATAGACAACATCGTACTCGGTTAAAAAACTCCCGGCAGGTTTGCCGGGAGTTTTTTGCGATTAAACGGCCTACGCCGGGGGGAGGACCCGGCGTAGGCATTCGCCAAAGGAGGAGACAGCGAGGAGCATGTTACTGCTCTTGTCGTCGTTAATGATACCCTATGTGCGAAAATTCACAAAGTATTTTTGTCACGTTCTAATAGTGACAAATTTCACAACTAGGTCGCGTACCCGGCCAGGTAGGCGCGGATCAACTGCGCCGCCTCCCCAACCGTGTCGTAGATCTGCACCGTCAGGTTGGGATCGGGATTACCAGTGATCATCTTGGACACAGCGCGGTCGGCGCGATGACAGGCCAGGACGGGTTTTCCCAACCCCAACGCAAAGGCGATTTCATAGCCAACCCCATGCGAGGGCACGCTGACTTCGGCAATGAGTGCATCCGCGGCGCGGATCCAGGCCACATCGCGGGCATAGACTTCCTGCGGTTGAATAACTTTCTCGAGATAAATCACTTCGGATGCGGCCAGATGCGAAGTGGGGATTTGATGCCCGTCGGCTTCAAGCGCGGCCACGAGAGCCTGGTAAACCGGCTCAAATTCCCGGCCGCCGGTGATGGCGCAGGCGAAATAAATGTTCATGATGTCTCCAAAGGGAATGGCTTTTTTAAGTGGGCCTGCAATGGTAAAGGAAGAGGCTCCGGCAGAGCCTATTTCTATTTGCGGGTCAAATCATCCAGCAGTTCTGATGTGGAAGGTTTGGATAGGTCGGGACGCGAGGTTTTCCCAGTGGCGCGACGGCTGTCCAGTTCCATACTAAAAGCCATCCAGTCATCCACAACGAGGACGAAATGCGGGGTGGCATCGTAATAGAAAAAAGGGGACAGGAACAGGTTGAAGGTGGCGCGCGGTAAGGGGTAAGCCGTAAGGTGCAAAACGATGGCAGTTCGGGTGGCAATGGAGGTGATGATGTCGCGTTTCCAACCTTTGTAACGGGAGGGCGGAAACAGCGTGGCAACCTGGGCTGTGGTCGTGCGTTGTATGCGTTTATAAGCAATGTTGACACGCAGGAAAGGGGTTTTCAGGCAGAGGTAGGTATCGAATAACTGCAGATACGCGCCTCGGCGCATACCGAGCAGAGCCAGCGACAATAACAAGGCCAGAGCGCCAACCAGAGCCAGGACGGTACCATTTGTCTGGGCAAGCTCGGGCAGGAGATTGATCAGCGGGCCTGGGAGCAGAAGTCTGCCCCACCAAAGCGCGGCGATATAAAGAAAGAGAATGACCGCCAGCGTGAGCGTGACGGGCCACCACCGATCAAGAACATTTTGATAAAGCAGCAGACGGTATTTGCGCCCGCCTCTGGGCATGTGTCTACTCCTCATCCATCCCGGCGCGACTGAGCGTAGGCCCCTGCGGACCGCTCTCGCCGCTGATTTGATGGCTCATGCGCGCCAGGGCTTTTTCGAGATGTTCGCCGCGCAGGCTGAAGGTGATATCGCCGCGGGTTTTTTCGATGATGTTGCGCGCGATATCGGTCTGGCGACGCAAGCCGTTTGTGATGGCGTCGGGATAGTCCATAGTCACCAGAACGGAATAGATGTCATCCATGAGCGTCAGGAGCCGTTCGGCTTCGGTCGAATAACCGTGGCGCAGAATATCGAGACAGCGGCGGCGCAGCTCGCCGACCACTTCTGCCAGTCCGTTCAAGTAGGTGTTGGCCTCTACGCTCAACTTGTCCAGGCCAGGCAGCGGCTGATTTTTAATCAGCGCGCAGGTGACATTTGCTTCCACAAATTCCTTGAGCGCATCCTGGGTATAACCGGCAAAATATAGATCGGGGTGCGCGGCCAGGGACTGGCGCAGGCTGTCGGCCAGCTGGCCGGCGGCAGCCAGCTGCTCATTCATTGAGTCGATTTCGTCACGATGAACAGCGCGAATGGCCTGTGAACAGTGGCGGGTCAACATCCGCGCCTGAGAGAGCGCCTGGTCACGGGCAGCGGTACGGACATCAAATTGCTGGCGGATTTGGTCAGCCAGGGTTTCGAGTTGTTCCATAGGTTATGCCTTGCCTTCCTCGGGCGCCGGGCCATCCGGTGGGTGTAGCGGCCGAAAGAGCTGGTCAGCCAACGTCGAAACCGGCATGTGAATCTCGCCAAAAGCAGCCTCGTAGCGGGCGATGTTTTCGGTCAGCGCGCGCAGCAGCAACTTGGCACTCAGGGGTGTCATCAGGATGCGCGCCCCAACCCTGGCATTGGTTTCACCAGGCAGCAGGTGCGCAAAATCGAGAACAAGATCCGCCGGAGAATGAGCGATCCGCACCAGGTTGGAATACACCACATCCAGGTCGGGCGGAACTTCCAGGGAAGTCTGGGTACGATTGGGATGATTGCTCATTTCCACCTCTTGAATGAAAGAGACCCTAAAGGGTTTTTAACCCTTTAGGGCCTGACTATCTTAGAATGGGATATCATCTTCCGGCGCGCCTATGAAGGCTCCGCCGCCATCAGCTCCCATCGGCCCGCCGCTACCATCCTCACGGCCCGACAGGAAACGCACGGTACTGGCCGTCACCTCAAACGAAGAGCCAGACGAACCATCCTGCTTGGTCCAGACGCGCGGGCCGCCGGTGTTAGGATCCGGCGCTAAACGGCCTTCGATCAACACCTTGCTGCCTTTTTTTAGATACTGGTTGCAGACTTCGCCAGTCTTGCCCCAGGCCGTCACCCGAAACCAGATGGTTTCTTTGACAGGCTGGCCATTGTTCCCGGTATACTGGCGGTTGGTCGCCACCGAAAACGAGGTCACCGACTGGCCGGAAGGCGTATAACGCATCTCCGGATCACGGCCGACGTTTCCAACAATGATGAGGGTGTGGTACATGGGAAGCTCCTTGAGTGTAGAGGTTCCACCGCGTAGCGGTGGCGCAATTTGTAGAACAAATGTATTTTACACTGGATTAGGCGAAAAACAAGCAGCAAATCCCCACCCCAAAAAACTGCTCCGGCGGAGGCTTTCCGTCGGAGCAGGCTACTCTTGCCATGCGACTAATGGAAGACCACCTTGTCATTTTCGATGTCAATCAGGACTTCGCCCCCCTTGGCAAACTTCCCGGCCAACAACTCCACTGAAAGCGGACTCTCAACAAATTTTTGGATCGCCCGCCGCAAAGGACGCGCACCAAACGCCGGATCGTAACCCTGCTTGGCCAGCCAGGTGCGCGCCGCCGGAGCGATCGAAACCTGCACACCAAATTCCCTCAGGCGATCCTGCACTTCCCTCATCTGCAGTATGACAATCTCTTCCATCTGTTCCACGCTGAGCGGCGAGAACATGATGATTTCGTCGATACGATTCAGGAATTCAGGGCGGAAGGAGCTTTTCAACGCCTTTTCAATCTTCTCGTGGGCATCGCGGTCACTGTCATCGCTGGTCTTTTGCAGGAAACCCAGCGTCCCGCCTTTGCGAACATATTCCGTGCCCAGATTGCTGGTCATGATCAGCACCGTATTGCGGAAATCAACCACGTTGCCCTGTCCATCCGTCATCCGGCCATCATCCAAGATTTGCAGCAGCGCATTCCAGACTTCAGGATGGGCTTTCTCAATTTCATCAAACAACAGCACGCGATACGGGCGGCGCCGGACGGCCTCTGTCAGCTGGCCGCCTTCTTCATACCCGATATAGCCGGGAGGCGCGCCAAACAAGCGGCTGACGGTATGCTGTTCGCGATACTCGGACATATCAATGCGCACCAGCGCATCTTCGTCATCGAACATGAACCAGGCCAACGCCTTGGCCAGCTCCGTTTTCCCAACACCACTTGGGCCGATAAAAATGAACGACCCCACCGGCCGCCGGGGATCCTTGAGCCCGGAGCGGGCCCGCCGAATGGCATCGCTGATGGCATGGATGGCTTCTTCCTGGCCAATGATACGCTCGTGCAGGCGCTGCTCCATCTGGAGCAGTTTCTCCGCCTCGGTTTCCATCATCTGGTGAACCGGGATACCCGTCCACTGATGCACCACCTCGGCGATATCGTTGACATCCACCACCTCATCAATGTGATTCTCGGCCTCCCACCGATCCCGTTTTTCGTGATATTCGCCTTCCAGGCGCAACCGCTCCGATTTTTTCTGCGCGGCGCGTTCGTATTCGCGCGCCAGCCCGGCCTGCTCTTCTTCAGCGGTCAGTTTATCGATTTCGTTTTTCATATCCTTCAGCTCGGGCGGCATTGAGTAAAGCGCCACACGCAGCTTGGCGGCCGCTTCATCCATCAAATCAATCGCCTTGTCGGGCAAATGCCGATCGGTGACGTAGCGTTCAGAGAGATGAACGGCCGCAGCCAGGGCTTCATCCGAATAGCGCACCTTGTGGTGGGCTTCATAGCGATCGCGCAGACCGAACAACATTTTGATGGCGTCATCCGGGTTGGGTTCATCGACGTAGATGGGGGCAAAGCGGCGTTCCAGGGCGGCATCCTTCTCAATGTGCTTGTGAAATTCATCCAGCGTGGTCGCGCCGATGCATTGCAGTTCACCGCGCGCCAGGGCTGGTTTAAGCATATTGGAAGCATCCATGGCTCCCTGGGCCGCGCCGGCACCCACCACGGTATGCAGTTCATCAATCATCATGATGATGTCGCCCTGAGCATGCTGGACTTCTTCCATGACGGCCTTCAGGCGCTCTTCAAACTCGCCCCGGAAGCGCGAACCGGCGATCATGGCGCCCAGGTCGAGTGCGACGACTTTTTTCCCGCTTAAAATCTCGGGGACATCGTTATCGGCGATTTTTTGGGCCAGGCCTTCGACGATGGCCGTTTTGCCCACGCCTGCTTCACCAATCAGCACCGGGTTGTTCTTGGTGCGGCGTGAAAGAATCTGGATGAGACGTAAAATCTCGTTATCGCGGCCAATCACCGGGTCGAGTTTTCCTTCGCGGGCCAGTTGGGTCAGGTCACGGGAGTATTTTTCGAGGGTGCGGTAGCGTGTTTCGGCCTGGGGGTCAGTCACCCGCTGCCCGCCGCGAATCTGTTGAATGGCTTCGTTGACCCGGTCGCGGGTAATTCCTGCGCTTTCGAGCACGCGAGCGGCCGGGGTGTTGCGTTCCATCAATATTGCCAGGAAAATGTGTTCGGTGGAGATGTAGTCATCGCGCAGGCGCGAGGCTTCGTCGTTGGCCTGGTCAATAATCCGCTTGACGCGTGGGGTGATGAAAATCTGCCCGGCATTGCCGCCGCCAAAGATGTTGGCTTTGGGTGTGGCTTTCAGCGTGGCATCCAACCGTTCGGAAAGCGCCTCGCCATTGACTCCCAGATGACTTAATATTTGGGTGATTACCCCGCCGGGTTGTTCGATCAGGGCCAGCAGGATGTGTTCGGTATCAATCTGGTTGTGCCCATAACGCTGGATAATTTCCGCAGCCTGCTGGGCAGCTTCTTGGGCTCGCTCGGTAAAACGATCAAATCGCATCATAGGCTAGAATCCTTTCCAAGTGCTGATGATTATAGCAAAGGCGAATGCGGTGGACTGAAAGAAAGCTATTAGAAATGCGTATGAATTCTATTCTACACGGGATTCCCTGTGAAATGAGTTTTCAGGGAGACCATTTGGGGATCGTGGAGCGCTGTGATCGGCTCTTTAATCAACAACAAGGGCCCCGTAGGACCCTTGTTGTTTTGCTTTTGGGGGCCGAAACCCACCTTACGGACGATTTACTTGAAGAGCCCCATGATCTGGCTCCACACGCCGTTGAGCGTATCGAGCGGCTTTTCGCCGGCTTCAACCATGTAACCATACGTCTTGATATGGGTGTTGAAGAGCTTCAGGCCTTCGGCGGAGTCTTCGTTGATCAGGGCGGCGCGGTGGCAGGAGCCACAGGCGAGTGAAGCAGGCCCGGTGACATAGGACGGCACTTCACCGATGTTGCGCGTCTTGCCAGTGAGCGTAGCGGAAGCAGAGAGGATGCCAGGCAATGTCTTGGACTGCGAGGGGACATTGTAGGTGCCGGGATTGTGGCAGGCTTCGCAGTTGGTGATGCCATGCTTCGGGAAGGGAAGTTCGGAATCGACCGCGTATTTCTCAGCCTGCGCCGGGTCGGCGAAGTCGATCTTGGCGACATCAAACTGCTGCGAGTTGTGGATGGCGTGGATGTAGGAGTCGATCGTGCGGCCCTGCATTTCCAGGTGGGAGCCACCGCTCTTGACGATGTGGCACATGGAGCAGACTACGATGCTTCCACCGTAAGCCGGGCTGTGGAAGGTGGTAGCCAGTTGATCGTGGCAGTCGTTGCAGCCCTTCTGAACATTGACAACCGCAGGATAGAAATTGACGAATTTCTTGGCAGCCAGGTCAAATGTCTTGGAGGTGGCGCTGACAGCCACGGCAACTCCATCAGCATTGGTCAGGGCCGGCAGGACGCCGACTTCGGCCTTGGTGACGGTACCGTTGGCCATCAAATCTTGCCAAGGGGTCAGATCGAAGACGACTTCCCACTTGCCGTCGGCGGCGCTGGTGACCGCGACGCGCGGATTCTCAGTTTTGCCATCCAGGGCCATTTCCAGGTTGCGGCCATCTTTGGAGTCGATCGTGCCGTCTTTGTTATCGTCAATCAGTCTTTCATGACCGCCAACAACAAAGTCCTTGGTATTCCAACCGTACAGGCTGACCAAAACGGTGGGGGTGATGGTCTTGACGTCCAAGCCAATATCTTCCGAGGAGGCCGCGCTGAAAGCAACGGTTAGTTTGCCATCTGCATAGGTGCCTTTGTCAATATTGACCTTGACAATATCCGAGATTTTCTTGCCATCTGCGGTGTAGATTGACTTGTCATAGCCAGTATGAATCTTGCTGAAGGCCGGGGCAGCCTTACCTTCACCGTGGCAGGCGCTGCAATCCGCCGCCATATCATGCCCCTGGGGCAGGATGGTGGCCAGCGCATACGTGGTCGTATCGAAAATGACCGTATCGCCATCTTTCTTCACCGAACCGGTCTGCGGGTGGCAGCTCTTGCAGGTTTCGATCTTGAAGTTGGCATCCGACAACACCATATCCAGCTTGCCCTCATGGCAGGTCGCACAATTCGACATCGACTGCGGATAAGGGAATTCCATGGAGTGCGACATGTGCACATCATTCATCAAGGTCGTCTTATAACCGTACTTGGCCTTGATTTCATCCGTCGCAGAACCCTCACCAGCCGCGAGATACGCAGCCCCGGCTTCCGGATCGTCAGCGGTGATCTGCCATTCGAAATGGCCGCCGGCGGTGTTATCCAGGTGGCAGGCTTTGCAGGCATAGAAATCGGTCGCAGGATCGCCAGCAATCTGGCCATAGATATTGCCATGCTTGAGATACGGATCCGAGTGGCATTTTTCGCAGCCATCGTTATTGGCAGCCGAGACGTAATCGGTGCCTTTGCCCGTCTTGCCAATGGCAGCGTACGGGAATTGAACCTGCTTGATGCGTTCCGGCAGGCTGCCCATTTGCTTGTCATAGCCATAGACCACGACCAGACCATCCACCTTGCTTTCGTCGACATAATCAACATAGCCAGTGGCTTTGGTATCGGCCAACTCGGCCAGCGTGCTGGTGGTCACACCGCTTTTTTCATCGTAAGTCAGCTTGCCTTTGAGAGACAACCGGCCTGCGCCTTCGAAAGTCGTGCCCGTCCAGGCAGTAAAGTAGATATTCGAGTTTTCAACCGAAGCACCACTGATCGGCTGACCATCCTTGGTCATCTTGAAGGTGACGACGGTCGTATCGGTTGCATCACCAGCGGCGGCAGTGAACTTGTAGGTCACATTCGAGACCTGGATCACGCCATCCTGGTACAGCATGCTGTAGTATTTCTGATGCTCAGCACCCGATTCGGCATGGCAGCCGGCACAAGTTTCAAACTGAATGTCCTTGCTGGCCGCAACTTCAGCCGCAGGGCCGGCAGGACCGGCAGGGCCGGCAGGACCAACAGCGCCGGCAGGACCAGTAGGGCCGGCAGGACCCGTCTGGGCCGAGCAGGCTGCAAGGATAAGGCTGCTGGCCAGGACCAGAGCGCCAAGTAAAACCAAAAACTTCTTTGTAGACATCATGTTGCATTCTCCTTAAGTAATTTGTGGGTAATTTATTGCAGAATATTCAAGGTTTCGTATTTGAAATGACGCCTCCACGTTCCATTATTTTTGGAGTACAACGTAAAAAACCTGTTGGGGAAAACCCTGACAAGGGCCATTGCCAGAGATACTGGCACCATTATGACAAGATTAGAAAAAGATTAATAGTGCATTTAATCACAAGCATAAATTATAAATGTCACAAGTCCGGATAAGCTGATCTAAATCTACAGAACCACAAAAATGCGAACCGCATTTTTTCTAACAAATGCGATTGGCAGAAACGACGGTTGTGTAGACCATCCTGGAGAAAATTCCCATATAAAAACCTACCCTTCCCAAACGGAGTTGCCACACCCGGCCAGAATCCAATATAATTGGGCCCATGACTGTGACATTTTTGCTGGCCCCAGCCACACCAACCGCCGCCGGACGGATGCGCCCGCTAAATATTCTGCGTGACTTGCCCGCAGTGGCCGATTTGATTGAATTATGCTTCTCTGCCACGCTTGACCCGGAAGGGCGTAATTACATCGATCAGATGCGCCGCAACGGACGCGATTCTCACTTTATGAACTGGGCGCCGCGCATGATCGAATCTGTCTCGCTGCCGCTCTCCGGCTTCGTCTGGGAAGATCACGGGCAGGTTGTCGGCAACGCCAGCCTGATTCCATTTTTTAAGGGCGGACAGAAAACCTACCTGATCGCCAACGTCGCCACCCACCCCGATTACCGCCGCCAGGGCATCGCCAGCGCCCTGACCGAGGCCGCCTTGCAACGTGCCCGCGAAAAGCGCGCCAGCAGCGCCTGGCTACAAGTCCGCCAGGATAACCCCGGCGCAATCTCACTCTATCGTCAGCTTGGGTTCGTAGAACGCGCCCGCCGCACCACCTGGCATGCCTCCCCGGGCACCAACCTGCTGTCCGAACCCCGCGAACCCGACATCCTGATTCAACCACGCCCTGCGCGCGACTGGCACAACCAGAGCCGGTGGCTAGAAAGCGACTATCCCACCGCCCTGGACTGGTACTATTCCCAACGCTGGAATGTGCTCAACCCCGGCCTGCTCAACAGCCTGTATTGTTTCTTTGCCGAGATCAGCACCCAGCAATGGTCCGCCTACCGATCTGGCAAGCTCAGCGCCGTACTGGCCTGCCAGCACAACCATGGACACAGCGAACAACTCTGGCTGGCTGCGCCCGAACCCTGCGACCCTGCCGCCATCACCAGCCTGCTCCTGCATGGACGCCGGGCTTTATCCGAACGCCACAGCCTGACGATGGAATTCCCCGCCGAAATCGCCGACGAAGCCATCCGCGCCGCCGGTTTTGCACCCCAACGCACCCTGATCTGGATGGAAGCGATTGGGCGCAACCCCAATGACACTCCTGCGTAGACCCTGTTAACTGTCTGAGACAGCAACCAACCAAAGGAGACCCTATGCGTTTCGTCATTCGCTGGTTTATTAATGCGGTAGCCCTCTACGCCGCCATCGCGCTCATCCCCGGCATCACTCCGCAATCCACCAACTGGCTGGCCTTGGCCTGGCTGGCCCTCATTTTCGGCCTGCTCAACGCCCTGGTACGGCCCTTGCTCAAACTGTTGACCTGTCCGTTAATTTTCCTGACCCTCGGTCTGTTCACCCTGGTCATCAACACCTTCATGTTCTGGCTGGCTGGCGTAGTCGGCACAAAATTCGGCGTGGGCTTCACTGTGAATGGCTTCTGGCCAGCCTTCCTGGGCGGTCTGATTGTCACCCTCGTCAGCGTGGTGCTGACCTTAATCTTCAAAGACGAAAAGAAGCATCACCACTAACCCGGCTTTAGCGAGAATCAAAAAACGGGAGACGCGGCCAGTGCGGCGTCTCCCGTTTTCTTTTAACGTGATCCATTCACCTTTTTTTATTCTTTCAACCCTGGCAGGCCGCCCGCGCCGCTCGCAGAACGCACTGCCCGCGCACAAGCCTGCGCAAACACTTCGGCGGCAAACGCGCCAACCGTGCTCACATCCGCTTTTTTTGCGCCCGTAGCAAGCGCAAAGATGGTATCCCCATCCAACATGGTATGCGCCGGGCGGATGGCGCGCGCCAATCCGTCATGCGCCATCTGCGCCACCTTGTTGGCTTCGGCCTTGGTGAGACGGGCATTCGTGGCCACCACGCCAATGACGGTATTGGAACCGGTCGCCAAGGCCAGCACCGCACGGCCAGGCAGGGTTCTGATCACCTGCAATGTGTCGGCAAAATAGCCCGGCACGCCAAAGTGCAGCCCGGCCACATCCAGCGCGCGCGCCCCGGCCAAAATTTGCCCCGTCTGCGGATCCAGCACATCGCCAAAAGCATTGACCGCCACCAAGGCACCGACCAGCACACCTGCGCCAATCTCCAGGCTGGCCGTGCCAATGCCAGATTTCATCGCGCTCTGCAGGCCGAAGATTTTCCCCACGCTGGCACCGGCGCCCGCCCCGGCCAGGCCTTCGGCCACCTCGCCAGACTGGGCGGCGGCTGCGGCGCGGTATCCCATCTCGGGGGTGGGATGGATATCGCCGCGGCCCAGGTTCAGGTCGAAGAGAATGGCGGCAGGGACGATCGGCACTATTCCGGCTCCGGTGTTGAAGCCAATTTTCTGTTCTGCCAAGTAGCGCATGACCCCGCTGGCGGCATCCAGCCCGAAGGCGGAACCACCGGCCAGCGTGATGGCGTGCACTTTTTCCACCAGGTTAAGCGGATTGAGCAGGTCGGTTTCGCGGGTACCGGGTGCGCCGCCGCGTACATCCACACCGGCCACGGCGCCTTTGGGACACAACACAACGCTGACGCCGGTCAGCGCGTCCAGATCCTGTACCTGGCCGACTTTGATGCCGGGGATGTCGGTGATGGCATTTTTCATAAAAGAAAACTCGCAGGGGGGCTGCCCCTGCGAGCGGTTGGGTTACTCCAGCGAGCGAACGAGTTCGAGGAACTCTTCCCATTCTTCGCGGAAGAAATGTACCGTCAGGTTGCCAAGTTCTACATGGAAGGTGGTTTCACCATCCGGCTCTTCAGCTTTCCAGACCAGATAATTCTCGGTCTCGGCCAGGGTTTCGGTCGTCGGTTCGGGATTCTTCGGCATTTGGATATCTCCTTTCAAATTTATGCCATTATAAAGCACGAAAGCGCACTTTGGCAGGTCATTCGCCCTGCCAGCGGAATTTTGCACGCAGGGAGGCCACCCAGCGTCTGAACTGGACGCGCAGGGAGGGCGGCATAGGGTTTTCTTCCATGCCTTCCCACGGATCCAGGTCAAAGAGTTTGCGGATGATGTAGCGCCCCACCAGTTGCAGCGTGGCCAGGATGGGCGCGGCGATGATGACGCCCAGGATGCCCAGCATTTCCAGGGCGATGATGGCGGCCACCAGCACGGCGGCCGGATGAACTTTGAGCGCTTCGGCCATGATGCGCGGCGAAACAATGTTATCTAGAATGCCGTCAATCAGCCAGGCGGTGGCCAGGATGATGAGCGTGTATGCCAGCGGAATCAGGCCAAAGGGCGTGTCTGGCTGGAAGAAAGTCACCAGCGCCAGGATCGTCCAGCTGATGAAAGGGCCAACGTAAGGCAGGAAGCGCGCCATACCGGCCAGGATAGCCAGCCCCAGGGCATAGCTGACACCCAGGCCGCTTAAAACCACCACGTAGATGGCCGTGGCCACTGAGATCAGAATGATTTGACCCCGCAGGAAGGCATTCCAGATGCGTGTCAACTCCTTGGAGATGCGCTGCAGGTCTTTGGTATACCCCGGCAGATCGAGCGGCAGAATGTCTTCGCGCAAGCCGCCACTTTCCACCAGAACGAAATACGAGACCAGCAACACGAACACCGTCCAGCCGAGCGTGTTCAGCGCGCCGCCTGCCAGGGTGCCGATCAACTCTCCGGTACGGCCCAGCATGGCCTGGGCAGTATCAATCAACTGCCCGCTGACCTGGTCGAGGTTAATGGTGGAAATATCCAGCGAAAACGGCCCGACATTGGCCGGGATGCGGGCTGCCAGGGCGTCCACCATCCCCGGCAGTTTGGACAGGCTGGTCTCCACCAGAGTCAGCAGGCTCTGCATCTGCACCACAATCTCCAGCCCGGTGATTGCCAGCAGCCCCAGGATGACCAGGATCAGCACAAAATAGATCAGGTTCACCGCTACACCCCACTTCAGATGCGCCTTGCGCGACAAAAGTGCTGCCAGCGGGTAGAGCAGGTAAACCAGGATGAATGAAAGAATAATCGGCGGAACGATTGAACGGAAATTGACCAGCATAGCCGCCGCCAGCGCCACCAGCGTCAGCCCAACCACCAGCTTGGTGGCCGGGTTCCAGTCTGGAGAAAGGCTGGGCGCGACAGGCGCTGGCGCGCTCTCCGCTGCCTCCCGGCGTGACCGCACCAGGTTGCCCCGTTTGAGATTTGAAGATGGTTTACTCGATGACATAGGCTCCTCGGCTTAATTGTAACGCGCCGCAGGCTTTTTACAACCATATATAATAACGCTTATGTCACGTTTTCTCCTCGCCGTCCTGTTTCTGCTCAGCGCCTGTGTCAGCCTGCCAGCCGCCAGCCCTGCCCCAGCCTTTAACGTCATCACCCACCCCGACGGCCCACTGTATGCCAGTGACAAAATCAGCTTCGAGGTCCTGCCCCCTGCCGGGTTGGATCCATCCGGCAAAACCATCCAGATCAGCCAGGCAGAGCAAATTCTCGATGAACAACCCATCCAACCCTGGGGATTGGGCAAACGCAACCAGGCCACCTTTTACTGGGTCTGGGATACCGCCGGACTGGCCCCCGGCCCCCACACCCTGACCTTTACCCTGCTCCCCGATCACCAGAGCTGGCAGGAAACCTACTCCCTCCTGCCCGCCGCCGCGCTCCCGTACCCCGAACCGCAAGCCCACTGGGCAGAAACCCCCACCAGCTGCTGCATTCTCCACTATGTCACCGGCACCGCCGCCGAACGCGACATCACCACCCTGGCAGACATGGCCAATTCCCAGGCCGCAAGCGTGGAACAGAATTTCGGCGCCAAATTTCAGCAGCAAATCCCGCTCACCTTCCTGCCGCGCACCCTCGGCCACGGCGGGTTCACATCCGACGGCCTCTACGTCTCCTACCTCGACCAGAATTACGCCGGCAGCACCACCGCCCAGGTCATCCACCACGAAATGATTCACTGGTTGGACGCCCAACAAGGCGGCGACCTGCGTCCCACCCTCCTGGCAGAAGGACTGGCCGTCTACCTCAGCGGCGGCCACTTCAAGGAAGAACCCATCTTCCCCCGCGCCGCCGCCCTGCTCGATCTGGGCTGGTACATTCCCCTGCGCCAGCTAACCAACACCTTTTACACCTCCCAACATGAAACCGGCTACCTCGAAGCCGCCGCCCTGGTTGGTTATCTCATCCAGACCCACGGCTGGCAGCAATTTGACGCATTCTACCGCGACATTCACCCCGCCCCCGACAACCTGCCCTCCACCGCGCTCGATACCGCCCTGCAAGCCCACTTCAGCCTCGACCTTGCGGCCCTCGAAACCGACTTCCTCACCTTCCTGCGCGCCCAACCCGTAACCGCCGACCAACGCACCGACTTGCGTCTGACCATCGCCTTCTACGACACGCTGCGACGCTACCAGCAGGCCCACGACCCCTCCGCCTATTTCCTGACCGCCTGGCTGCCTCCCGGCAGCCATATCCGTCAGAAAGGCCTGCTCGCCGACTGGCTGCGACATCCGCGCAACCCCATCAACCAACAGGTCGAAGCCCTACTGGTCGCCTCCGATGCCCGCCTGCGCGCCGGAAACTATTCCCAGGCCGAGAACTTGTTACGCGCCGTCCGGCTCCTGCTCGATCTGGAAAGCCGCCCTGCACAATAAAAAAAGCCCGGGGCCAGAAACCCCGGGCTCACGCTCACAAATTTTACGGGCAAGCCCCGCCGATCATCGGCACCAGCCAGGAAGTCACCGGCGAGCACCACAGATTCATCTGGTCATACACAAACGGCACCACCACACAGCAGCATATCAGCAACAGCACCACCACCGCCACAATAATCACTGTGCGATTCGGCCCGCGCTTCGCAGCCGGCGCAGCAATTTCCGGATCAGCCGGCACCTGGCCAGCATATGACTGCGGCACGGGCCGCGCCGCAGGGGGAGGAACCGGAGCCGAAGCCCGCGGAGCCGCCGCCGGAGTATGCGCTGCGGAGGAAATCATCGTCGCATTCGGGTCGGCCTGCGCCACCACCTCAAACACCAGGCTGATCTGCTCACCCAGCGCCACAACCTCCCCAGGCACCAGGATATGCTGGCCCACAATCCGCCGGCCATTCACAAAAGTCCCATTCGTGGACCCTAAATCAGAGAGGACATACTTCCCCCCCTGAAAAACCAGCTGGGAATGGCGGCGCGAAATTTCCGCGTCGTTGATGGCAATTCCATTGGTCGCCTCACGGCCAATCATGATCACGTCCCCCTCCAACGGGAACGTTTTTCCGGGAGTCGGCCCGGATTGCATAACGAGTTGATATTGAGCAGCCATTTCTCCTCCAGAAAGAAACGATTATGATGGCTTCAAGTGTACTGATTTTGCACAAAAAAGTCAATTTATATTTACGACAAAAACCCCATAAAAACTGCAAAATCACCCTGGCCGGCAGCGGTTAAATAAAAAACGCCGGGCCTGGGCAAAGCACCCACACCCGGCGACATGCTCCCACCGTTACAGACTACCAAACACGCGTCGATACAGATCAGATTCGAGCAGATTATTCGGGTCGGTGCGCCGTTTCAATGCCTTGAACCGCTCCACCACCGGTTGACCGAGGAATTTCAACGCAACCTCGGGCATCGTCTCGCTATTCTTGGCGAAGTAAAAACGCCCGCCCGCCGCCGTTACAATCTGATCAAACTCCTGCAACATGGCGCGCAGCTTCTCGCGGCTGCCGGCCGTCACCCTGAAATCCATCGCCAGTGAAAAACCATCCACCGCGTGCGAAAGCAGAAATTTATCGGGCCGGTGGCGCTTGGTCACCCCCAGATAAGAGGGCAACCCGCGCCTAAGCGACAGGGCCAACAGCTCAGCCCAGGCCGCTTCGGCGGTTTCCCTGGGGAGAAAAGACTGGTACTGAATCAGCCCGCCGCGCCCATAGGCCAGCTCCCAGTTTGGAACATAATCCAGCAAAAAATGAAAGGCCGCATGCGACTGGCGATAGAGCCCAGAGCGCAGGCTGGCCACATATTTGGCAGTATTGACCAACCCCCACAACGGTGCAATCTGAAACGGCGTCATGAAATAATGAATGGAAGATTTGGGGAAGAATCCGAACATCTTCTCCGGCAGAGTCTGGTAGGCCACCTGCATGGTTTTTTGAGGCTCAGGGTCTTCACCTTCGCGCAGATATTTTGCTGCGTGGATCTGGCCGCGGCCCAGACCGCCACCGCCCGCCATGGCATCCAGCCAGCCGACAGTGTAATCGTTTTGCGGAGCCTGCTCCTCGATAGCCGCCAGGTGCTCGTGCAGAGTCCGCACCGGGAAAGCGGTCACTTCCAGCAGGCCGGAGTGCATCTTCTTCATCTGCAAGGTGATGGAAATGAAAACGCCCAACATGCCCATGCCAGAAATCATGCTGTAAAACAAATCACCGTTATGGGTAGGGGAACAGGTCACTTCCGCGCCGGTCGGCAGCAGGGCAGTGAACTCCAGCACGTGCTCGCCGATCGGGCCCATGCGGAAATTGTTCTTGCCGTGAATGTTCATCCCCAGGCAGCCGCCCAGCGTGGTGAACATCGTCCCGGAAACGACCGGCGGCCACCAACCGTCGGGCAGGACACGCTGCCAGAGTGTTTGCAGGTTGACACCGGGTTCCGCCTTGATGATCCCGGTCTCGGGATTCCAATCCAGGATGTGGTTCATGTCCTGCAAGTCAATGACCAGGCCGCCACCGTTCAGAGCGGCGTCGTTATAGGAACGGCCCGCGCCGCGCAGGGTGACTTTGAAATCATTGTGGCGGGCGATTTTGAACACCTCACTGATTTGCCCGGCGGAGGTGGGACGGTACAGGTAGGCCGCGCGCCGCAGTGAATGGCCAAAATTTTCAAGATAGGTGAGTCGTTCGTAGGGAAGAGGGTCTGTTTTCATGGAATCTCGATCGGGCGGCTGGCGCCCGCAGCCGCGCGTTAGAAACTCAAGCGGCGGAAAATGAAAGAGGGGATGTGACGGATGATCAGCATCAGCAGCGCCCACTGGCCGGGCACATAAGCTGTCTGTCGACGGGTTTTGATCGCCTGCCAGATTCCGGCGGCGGCCTGATCCGGGTCAATCACCCAGAAGGTCTTTTTAGCGCCGGCCGAGCGCAAAATGGCGGTATCTACAAAGCCGGGCTTGATGGTCGTCACGGTCACGCCGCGCCGGGTCAGACGGTTGCGCAGGGCTTCCAAATAGGCGCTGAAGGCGGCCTTGGAGGTATTATAGGCAGGCGCGCCGACCCGGCCGCGGTCACCGGCCACGGAGGAAATGCCGACAATTTGCCCGGCCTGCAAGGCCTGGAACATGGCCGCCACCGGGTTCAACCAGGCCAGGGCGCCAAGCAGGTTGGTCTCGTACATGGCGAGGTCCTTGGCAAAATCAAATTCATCCACGGCAACCGGAATCTGAATGCCGGAATTGTAGACAAACAGGTCGAGCGCGCCAAATTCCTGGACGATTTGCTTGAGCAGCAGCGGCGCGGAGGCGTAATCGGTCACATCATGGGCATAGGGGCGGGCGCGCGTCTCGCCACAGACGGCGTTGACCTGCGCGCACAGCTCGTCCAGCAGCTCGCGGCGCCGCGCCACCGCCGCCACCAGGTATCCCTCGCGGGCCAGCCGGCGCACCAGCGCCTCTCCAATTCCACTGGAGGCGCCGACGACAATGGCGGTGCGAAGCGGCCGCAGCGGAGTGGAAGCAGGTAAATTTAAAGGAGACATGAGAATTTTCTCCAAATTGCAAGATTTGAGAATTTCTTCACATTCTAACATAGTTTAAAACCGCCTTTTTCGGGGCAAAAAGAACCCGCGGGGCGGGGCGGTGTTTCTGTTTGCAGAAACTTCTCACACGGGAAGCTGGTGCCAGACCTTTTTTTGGAGGAAGACATGCCGCGCAAAACAAAATTGATCCTGAACCCGATCGCTGACATGGGCCGCGCCTGGAAAGTGGCCAACGACCTGCGCCCGATCGTGGCTGAATATGGCGCCGCCGATTGGAGCGGGACGGTGTACCCGGGGCATGCCACCGAGCTGGCTCGCCAGGCCGCCCTGCAGGGCTATGACCTGGTGGTGGCGCTGGGCGGCGATGGCACGGTGCACGAGGTGGTCAATGGCCTGATGCAGGTTCCAGCCGCGCAGCGCCCCCTGTTGGGAGTGGTGCCGGTCGGTTCGGGGAATGATTTTGCGCACGCGCTCAACCTGCCCTCCCGGCCCGATCATGCTCTGGCGCTGGCCTTAAACGGTGCGCCGGTCAGCGTGGATATTGGCCTGTTAACCGATGAACATGGCCGGCAGGAGTATTTCGATAACACGGCGGGCATCGGCTTCGATACCGTGGTCACCATCCGCTCACACAAATTACCCATCGTGCGCGGATTCCTGATGTACCTGACCGCCGTCATCCAGACCATCCTGCTCAACCATGATGTGGCACAGATGCATATTGAGACGGATAACGAAACCTGGGACCAGGGCACGTTGATGCTGGCGCTTTGCAACGGGCCGCGCGAGGGCGGCGGATTCAGGATCGCGCCGCAGGCCGTCAACAACGACGGTCTGCTGAACTACGCCACCATCACCGCCTGCAGCCGCCTGACCATGTTCCGCCTGATCCCCGAGGTGATGAACGGCACGCACGGGCGTTTTAAGGAAGTGCGCCTGGGCACCTGCCGCACGCTGGCGCTGAAATCTGACCGCCCGCTCTACGTCCATGCCGACGGTGAAATTTTCACCAGCTTTGGCAGCAACCTGCGCGGCATCCGCTTTGAAATTATTCCGGGCGCGCTGCAGGTGGTGCGCGGATAAATTTAAATTGTTGTACAATCGGAGGCTGACCGGGGGGATCGCCTCCCGGTCAACAGGATACCTATGCCCTCGCTTGCCCAAAGCCTCCCCGCCCATGATCTCGGTTTTCTACGCATCGTCGCCTCGCTCTGGGGCCTGGAACTGACCAGCGTCACCCCCGCCGCAGCCGCCGAAGAGCTGGCCGATGGCATGCTCGATGCCGGGCTGATGGAAGAAGTGATCGAAACCCTGCCAGAATCGGCCCAGGCCGCCCTGCGCGCCCTGCTCGGCGCAGGCGGGCGCCTGCCGTGGGCCCAGTTTGCCCGCAGCCACGGCGAAATCCGCGAGATGGGCCCCGGCAAACGCGACCGCGAACAGCCCCACGCCCGCCCCAACTCAGCCGCCGAGAGCCTCTACTACCGCGCCCTGCTCGGCAAAGCCTTTTTTGAAACCCCCGCCGGCCCCCAGGAATTCGCCTACCTGCCCGAAGACATCCTCCAGGCGCTGGAATTCATCGGCTTTGCAGCCAGCACGGTAACAGAGCCAGAACCGGAGCCCGAACCCGCCCCGCGCCCCACCGCGCCCGAACCCGAATACGCCGACCTGACCGAGCCGGAATATGCCGATCTCGACGACCTGCCCGTCGAAAGCGAGCCGGAAGTGCCGCGCCCGCCCGCCTCCAGCCCGCCCCGCCTGCCCGCCGCGCCGCCCGCCGCGCCCGCTGGAATACCCGGGCGCCCCGCCACGCCCGCCGAAAAAGCCCATCCCCTGCCCGCCAGCGACCATATTTTGGATGAACTGACCACGCTGCTGGCCGCCCTGCGTCTGGGAATGGAGCCTCCCGCGCAAACCATCCCCACCCCCATTCTGACCGGACTGCTAGCCGCCTCCCGTTTAATGATCCCCTCTCCTGCCGCGAAAGGAGCCAGGGGCGAAAGCCTGCAGCCCGAAGCCGTCAGAACCTTTCTCGAAACCCCGCGCAGCCAGGCGCTGGCCGCCATCGTCACCGCCTGGCAGGCCAGCGAGAGCTTCAACGAACTGCGCCAGCTGCCCGGCCTGGCCTTTGAAGGCGGCTGGGAGAACCAGCCGCTCATCACCCGCGAATTCCTGCTGAACCTGCTGGAACCGCTGCCCGAAGGCGCCTGGTGGAGCCTGCCCGCCTTCACCCGCGACATCAAACAAAAATACCCCGATTTCCAGCGCCCCGCCGGCGATTATGACACCTGGTTCATCAAACGCCTCGCAGACGGCCAGTACCTGCGCGGATTCAACCACTGGGACGAAATCGAGGGCGCCCTGCTGCGCCACTTCTTCCAGGTCTTGCACTGGCTGGGGCAAATCGACCTGGCGTCAGCTGAAGAGAATGGCGCTCCAACTGCATTCCGAATCTGTGTGTCAAACGTGGAAAGTAAAAAGGCCGGCGACCCTCGACCTGCGGCGTTCGACGAGAATGAGAAAATCGTCATCTCATCCAGCGGCCGCCTCACCATCCCGCGCCTGGCCCCCCGCGCCGCCCGCTACCAGATCGCCCGCTTCTGCGATTGGGAGACCTCCCCCAACCCCGAAGAATACCGTTACCGCGTCACCCCCGCCTCGCTCAAACGTGCCGCCGGACAGGGACTCAAGATCAGCCACCTGCTCGGCCTGCTGGCCAGACACTCCGGCGGAAAGGTTCCCCCGGCCTTTGTCAAAGCGCTGCAGCGCTGGGAAACCAACGGCACCGAAGCCCGCATCGAAACGCTGACCGTGCTCAAGGTCAGCAAACCCGAGATCCTGAACGAACTGCGCGCCTCCAAAGCCGCCCGCTTCCTCGGCGAGATCCTCGGCCCCACCACGGTCGTACTCCAAAGCGGCGCAGAAGCCAAAGTCCTGGGCATTTTGGCCGAACTGGGACTGCTGGCAGAAGAAGGAGACAACCGCCTGTAAGGGTGACTGTCTCTTTTGATTCGGGCTTCCTCCCCACCAACGCTCTCCCACCCGACCCATCCTCATTACGCATGTCAGGCCAAAAACATGACAGACCGGCCTCCTGGAACTCGCTATAATGAATTCAACTTCTACCTACCACCTTCCCACTTCTAACTTCCACCTCCAAGGAGTACCCCGTGTCCAAAACTGATTGGATTTCCCAGGAACTCGACGGCCTGAAGCAGGCCGGGTTATACAACCGCATCCGCACCATTGGCTCGCCGCAAGGGGCCTGGCTGGTGGTGGATGGCAAGAAAGTGCTGAACTTCTGCTCCAACAATTACCTGGGGCTGGCCAACCACCCGGCCCTGGTGGCCGCCGCGCAAAACGCCGCCGCCGAAATGGGCGTTGGCCCGGCGGCGGTGCGCTCCATCGCCGGGACAACCAGCCTGCACCTCGAGCTGGAAAAACGCCTGGCGGCCTTCAAAGGCGTCGAAGCGGCCATCACCTTCCAGAGCGGCTTCACCGCCAACCTGGCCACCCTGCCGGCCCTGGTGGGCAAGGAGGATGTCATCTTCTCCGACCGGCTCAATCACGCCAGCATCATTGATGGCTGCCGGCTTTCGGGCGCAAAGATCATCGCCTACGAACACAACGATCCGCAATCCCTGGAAGAGCAGATCCGGGCGAATTTAAGCCAGTTCCGCCGGGGGCTGGTCGTCACCGACGGCGTCTTCAGCATGGATGGCGACATCGCCCCCCTACCCGATATCTACGAGGTGACCCAAAAGTATGACCTGCTGCTGATGGTGGATGACGCACACGGCGAAGGCGTGCTGGGCGCCGGCGGGCGCGGCATCGTCGATCATTTTGGCCTGCACGGCAAAGTGGATGTGGAAGTGGGGACGATGTCCAAGGCCTTCGGGGTGGTGGGCGGCGTGGTAGCCGGAAAAGCGGTCATCATCGAATGGCTGCGCCAGCGCGGGCGGCCCTTCCTGTTTTCTTCGGCAGTCACCGCGCCCGATGCCGCCGCCTGCCTGGCCGCGCTCGACCTGCTGGAAGACTCCACCCAACTGGTGGATCAACTCTGGGCCAATGCGCGCACCTTCAAAGCCGAAATGCAAAAGCTGGGCTTTAACACCGGCGCAAGCCAAACACCCATCACCCCGGTCATGCTCGGCGAAGCGCCGCTGGCCCAACAGTTCAGCCGTGAATTGTTCGAGGCCGGCGTGTTTGCCATGGCGCTCGGCTTCCCCACAGTGCCGCAGGGCAAGGCCCGCATCCGCGTTATGATTTCGGCGGCCCACTCCCCGGCCGATCTTGAGCAGGGCCTGGAAGCCTTCCGAACCGTCGGGAAAAAACTCGGCGTCATCTGATTTCCCAATAAAAAAACAGCGCCGGCGGCCCATGCAGGGTAGCGCCGGCGCTGTTTTTATCCGTCCAAAGTTTACTCGCGATATGCCAGCAGGCGCAGACCGTTCAAGACGACCAGCACAGTGCTGCCCTCATGGCCAAAGACGCCCAGCGGCAGGGGCAGGTTGGCGCCAAACGCCGAAGCAATCAGCAGGACAATGACCGCCAGCGCAAAAGTCAGATTTTGCCAGACGATTTTCTTGGATTGGCGCGCCAGCCCAATGGCAAAGGGGATTTTGCGCAGGTCATCCGACATCAGCACCACGTCAGCGGTTTCGATGGCCACATCGGTGCCGCCGCCGCCCATGGCAATGCCGATATCGGCAGTGGCCAGCGAAGGCGCATCATTGACCCCATCCCCGACCATGGCTACCGGCCCGTACTTCTGCTTGAGAGACTGGAGCACCGTCACCTTGTCCTGCGGCAGCAAGCCGGCATGGAACTCATCCACCCCGGCTCGGGCGGCAATCTTGGCCGCCGCGCGCGGGTTATCCCCGGTCAGCATCACCACCCGCTCAATCCCGGCAGCCTTCAAGCCGCGGATCATCTCCACTGCGTCGGGGCGCATCGTATCGGCCACCGCCACCAGGCCAAGGAAACTCTGCGCACTCTGGCTGTACAGGAACATGGCGGTCTGACCTTCATCTTCCAGCTCGCGCAGACGAGCCAGCAGGCTGGCGGGCAGCGGAACGCCGCGTTCTTCAAACAGGCGTTCGTTGCCCATCCAGAACATGAGTCCCTCCACGCGCGCTTCCACGCCCTGGCCGGGGATGGCGCGAAACTCGGTCGCGGCGGGCAGGTCAGGGTGTTCGCGCTGGGCGGCGCTGACGATGGCGCGCGCCAGGGGATGCTCGGAGCGCGCTTCAACGGCCCCAGCCAGCCGCAGCAGGTAGTCAGAGTTGCCATCCAGGGCGAAGACATGCGTCAGCGAGGGCTGGCCGGTGGTCAGCGTGCCGGTTTTGTCGAAAGCCAGTACCTTAAGGGTGGCGGTCTTCTCGAGGTGCACACCGCCCTTGAACAGTACACCATGCCGGGCCGCATTGGCAATAGCCGAAAGAATGCTGGCCGGTGTGGAAATGACCAGCGCACAGGGCGAAGCCACCACCAGCCAGGTCATGGCCCGGTAAAAAGTCGGTTGGAAAGCCTGGCCCAGCACCAACCAGGGAATCAGGATCAGCAGGCCGGCTGCGCCCAGCACAAACAGGGCATATTTCTGCTCGAACTCATCCAGCGAACGCTGGGTGTTGGCTTTCGTCGCCTGGGCATTTTCCACCATCTGGACAATGCGCGCCAGGGTGGTATCCCGCGCCAGGCGCGTCACACGGATCTCGAGCGCGCCGTTTCCATTCAGCGTGGAAGCGAAAACGCCCTCGCCGCTGGTTTTATGGACGGGCAGTGCTTCGCCCGTGATGGTGGCCTGGTTGACATCCGACTCCCCGGCGATGATATCGCCATCAATCGGAAAGCGTTCCCCCGGGCGGACGAGCACCACGTCGCCAAGCGTCAACTGCTCGGTCGGCACCGTCACCAGCCGTGAGCCGCGCCGCACCGTCGCCAGCGAGGGCCTCAGATCAAGCAGTTTTTCAATTGCCTTGCGGCTGCGATCCATGGCAAACGATTGCAACGTGTTGGAAAGCGAGAACAGAAACAAAAGCATCGCGCCTTCCGCCGGAGACCCGACAAAGGCTGCGCCCAGCGCCGCCACAATCATCAACACATCGACATTAAGATTTTTTTCCTTCAACCCCTCAATACTGGCCAGCACCCCAAAATAACCGCCAGCCAGGAAGGAAATGGCGTACAAAATCCCCACCGCCAGGGGATCCAGCCCAAAGCGCGCGCCCAGCCAGGCGGCCAGGCCAGCCCCGGCATTGAGTGCGGTCAGAATGACCTCGAGCTTTTCCTTTGACCAGAACGACGGCAGCGCCGGGAGCGTTTCGGTCCCCAGGAAGGCAGCCTCCACTTCAGCGCGGTCGCCGCTCAAGGCCGGCTGATTCAGGCTGGCCACGATCACGCCATCCGTAAAACTGGTGGTCGGCAGCGTGGCCGCGTTTTGATATTGCGCCAGCAGCGCCTTGCCCATTGCACCGGCGCAGTTGGCGCAGGCCGGCACACCATGTTCGCGCCGCGCCGCGCACTGCGCCACCCGCATGGCCGCCACCTGCCCCGATTGATGCACCAATTGCATGGCGCGCTCGTTGGAGAGAATACGCGGGTCGTAGACGGCTTTCAACTGCCCCTGTTCAAGGTTGAATTCGACATTTTCAATGCCCTGGTAGCCGCGCAGCGTATCGCTGAGCACATCAGTACAGCGCGAGCCTTCCCCGGGCATCCGGATAGAATTGGTCTGGTTGGTCATTGGATCCCTGTCTGTGATTTGCGAAGTGGGTGGGATGGGGAGCCGGCCGCCTGGCAGGCGGGACACAGCCCATAATACAGCACCCGCGCGCCGAGCAATTTGTAGCCCGAAGCCGCGGTAATTTCGTGATCAAGATGCGTCACATGCTCGGAAGGCAAATCCACAATCCGGTGGCAGGCGATGCAGGCCAGGTTAACGTGCGGATCCACTTCCGCATCATAATGCACCTGGTCATCCCCCGCATGCCCGAGCACATTCACCACCCCCAGGTTGACAAGCGTCTCAAGCGTATTGTAAATGGTTGCCAGCGAAATGGAGGGGAATAAAACCTTCACCTGCTCAAAGATGCGCGCCGCCGTGGGATGCTCCTCGCTCTCGGCCAGCAGTTTGCAGATGGCCACACGCTGCGGAGTGATCCGCATGCCAGCTTGCTGCAGAGTCATCGTTAACACCTGGGGAGTTATCATACTGCTTTCTTTCCTGGAATTATTCTTTATTTAGAATTATTATAAATAATTACTCGTAACTGTCAAGAGAAAAACTGCCCAAACCCGCTGGATGCCTGTATACTATCCCGCGGAGCTTCCTCCCCACCCCAACAAGGATTCCCCATGAAAATATTAACCGTTGACATCGGCACCGGCACGCAAGACATCCTGCTTTACGATTCAAACCTGGCCATCGAAAACGGCTACAAACTGATCCTGCCTTCGCCCACCCTGCAGATTCACCGCCAAATCCAGGCCGCCACCCGTCAAAAGGAAGCACTGTTGCTGACCGGCCACATGATGGGCGGCGGGCCCTCCGCCTGGGCCGCCGAAGCGCACGCCCGCGCCGGCCTGCCCATCTACGCCACCCCAGACGCCGCCCGCACCTTCAACGACAACCTCGACAAAGTCCGCGCCATGGGCATCCAGATCATCGCCGAAGAAGAAGCCCGCCGCCTGCCAAAAACCATCCAACGCCTGGAAATGACCGACTTCGACTTTCCCCTGCTGGCCGAAACCTTCTCCCGCTTCGGCCTGACCCTGCGCGACCTGGCCGCAGTGGCCGTGGCCGTCTTCGACCATGGCGACACCCCGCCCGGCATCTCCAACCGCCAATCCCGCTTCGACTACCTCGACGAACGCCTGCGCGCGCGCAACACCCTGACCAGCTTCGCCTACTCCACGGCTGAAATCCCCTCCAGCATGACACGCCTGCAAGCCGTCGCCACAGCAGCCCGTACGGTGGACGCGCCATTGATCGTCATGGATAGCGCCCCGGCAGCCATCCTCGGAGCCACCTTTGACCCATACGTCGCCGCCCGGCCGCAAAAACTGGTCGCCAACCTGGGAAATTTCCACTGTCTGGCCTTCCGCCTCGGCGAGCACGGCGTCGAAGGCCTGTTTGAACATCACACCGGCGAAATTGACCTGCCGCGCCTGACCACCCTGCTGCGGCGCCTGGCCGCCGGCACCTTAACCCATGCCGAAATCTTCAACGACATGGGGCACGGCGCGCTGCTCTACGACCAGACTCCGCTTGAGCTGGGACGCGGCGACTGGGATGTCGCCGTTACCGGGCCGCGCCGCACCCTGATGAATGCGCCCGCCAGCGGGGATTTTCTGGCTCCCTGCTTTGCCACACCCTTTGGCGACATGATGCTCTCCGGCAATATCGGCCTGCTGGCAGCCGTCGCCGACCAACTGCCAGGCCTGGGTGAGCACATTCGCCCCTCCCTGGCCGGACACGCCCCCCAATCCGCTCCCTGGGACCTTGCAGCCTGAACCCGGCCTGAAATCGCACAACAGCTTGCAAGATTGTCAGCCCTAGACCATTTTTTGCCCATAACTTTTGGACTGTCCCCCCGACAATATCAGTGTAATTCAGTCCAAATTCATTTAGAGGTGAAAAATGAAATGCACTGTCCAACTCCTGTTCGCCGCACTGACCCTGACCACCCTGCTGTTCGTCCGCCTGGGCCGCGCTTCGGCCGCAGAATTCCTGGAAACCGGCGGCGCCGGGGCCAATTCCAGCGAAATCATGCTGACCGGGGTTATTGATGCCATGGACGGCGCTACCTGGATCATCTCTGGGCAAACCGTCAGCGTGGATCCGGCTCTTGTCGCAGCCGGCACTTTCGTCATCGGGGATACGATCAAGGTGGAAGCTCTGCTCCAGCCAGATGGCAGCCTCAACGCAAAAAGCGTGGAACTGCCCAGCCAGGAGGATGATCGCCTCGACCCCAATCAACCTGCCGGCGACGATCAGAGCGGTCAGAATCCGAACCCTGAAATTGGCGACGATCAGGGCGGCCAGAATCCCAGCGCGGAAGTTGGTGATGATCAGGGCGACAAAGGCTCCGGTACGGATGACTCCAACAGCAGCAATTCGCCGGCCCCCGAAACGGCCGATGATCACGGCGGGGATCGTTCCAGCCACGAACAGCCCTCCGACACCGAAGACCACTCCAACGACAGCCACCACGATTAGCCGATCCTGCTCTTCAGCCGCCCGCCCAACCCGCGGGCGGTTTTTTATTTCCTTTTCGAGTATGATTGGAGTGTTGCTCTCCTACGGAGGTTTCCCATGATGCTCGAAAAAGCCCACGAAATTGAACATCTGCTGATTGCCTGGCGGCGCGATTTTCACGCCCACCCGGAACTGTCCTTTCAGGAATTTCGCACAGCAGCCAAAGTGGCGGAGGTGCTGACCGCGCTCGGTTACCGCGTCCGCACCGGGGTCGGCAAGACGGGCGTGGTGGCCGAAATTGGCAGCGGCGGTCCGCTGCTGGCCATCCGCGCCGATATGGATGCCCTGCCCATCGAAGAACAGACCGGCGTCTCGTATGCCTCGCAAAACCCGGGGGTGATGCACGCCTGCGGACACGACGCCCACACTGCCATGGCACTCGGCGCAGCCACCCTGCTGGCGCGCGAAACCTTCCAGGGCACGCTGCGCTTCCTGTTCCAGCCAGCCGAGGAAGATGACGATGATGAAGGCCTGAGCGGCGCGCCCCGCATGATCGAGGACGGCGCAATGGATGGCGTGAACGCCATCCTGGCCTTGCACGTCGACCCGCAAACCCCGGTCGGGCAGGTCGTCATCAATGACGGGCCGGCTTCCGCCGGGGTGGATTCGTTTTCCATCACTGTCAAATCCAGCGGCGGGCACGGCGCCTACCCCGACCAGACGATTGATCCGATTTTCTTAAGCGGTCATCTGATCCTGGCGCTGCACGGCATCGTTTCGCGCCGTGTGAATGCCTTTGAACCGGCGGTCATCAGCATCGGTTCGATCCACGCCGGGAGCGCCAGCAACGTCATCCCCACGCGCGTGGAAATCAGCGGCACCATCCGCTATATGAGCCAGGCCGTCCAGCAGATTATTCACGCGGAGATCGAGAAAACACTGGGAGTGGTACGCGCCCTGGGCGGTGAGGCTGAATTGAGCATCAGCACCGGCTACCCGCCGGGCTACAATCACGATCGGGCGGTGCGATTCCTGCACAGCGTGACGAGCGATCTGATCGGCGCAGAAAATATCCTGCCGCCTGTCCGGCACATGGGCGCCGAAGATTTCGCCTACTTTGCAAAGCTGGTCCCCGGCGCCATGTTCTTCCTCGGCACCCAGATCGGGGCGGGCGACCAGCTCCACAGCCCAACCGTGAACATTGACGAGCGCGCCCTGCCACTTGGCACGGCCCTGTTCGTGGAAGCCGCGCTGCGCTTTTTCCGCGCGGGACTGGATTAAAAAAAAGCCCCGGCAGGCTAATAAACCTGCCGGGGCTTTTGATGAAGTTACTTCAGCGCTTCAGCAATCGCGTGGATATGCTCCGGCGCAGAACCACAACAGCCGCCAAAAATTTTCACCTGCTGGGCGGCAAATTTGTGGGCATACTCTGCCATGATCTCCGGCGTAACGTCATACACCATGTCGCCGCCGCTGGCATGCGGCAGGCCAGC
Source organism: uncultured Anaerolineae bacterium (assembly GCA_903875215.1). Lineage (GTDB taxonomy): Bacteria > Chloroflexota > Anaerolineae > Anaerolineales > Villigracilaceae > UBA5195. The sequence continues at coordinate 311,043 of CAIQVH010000016.1, read as the reverse complement.
GTTGGGCTTGGCCATCAACACTGCCTCCGGCACAGCCGCGCGCATCTGCTCGATAGCCGTCAGCGTTTCGGTCAGCGTGCGCCCGCAGTTGGCGCCCACCGCCGTCACCCCCAGCGCCCAAATCTCCCGGGCGGCTTTTTCGGGCTTGATTCCCATCATCGTGCGGCCATGCGTATCAAAGCTGAACGTCACCAGCACCGGAATATCCGCACTGACACGGCGCACGCCCTCAAGGGCGGCTTTGGCCTCGTTGATATCACTCAACGTTTCGACCAGGATCGCATCCACCCCACCCGCCAGCAGACCCTCGGCCTGTTCGGCAAACCCGGCCACCGCTTCCTCGTAAGTCAACCTGCCCAGCGGCTTGAGCAGTTCCCCGCTCGGGCCGATATCGCCAAAAACAAAGACGGATTCGCCCGCCACCTCACGCGCCAGCCGCGCTGCAGCGGCGTTGATTTCCTTCACCTGGGCTTCCAATCCGTGCCGCGCCAGCCGAAAGCGCGTCCCGCCGAAGGTGTTGGTCAGCACCACGTTGGCGCCGGCTTCAATATAGCCGCGATGCAACGCCCGGATCGCCTCGGGGTTTTCCAGGTTCCAGCGCTCGGGAGAAGCGCCCGGCTTCAGCCCGGCCTTTTGCAGCTGGGTCCCGGTGGCGCCATCCGCCACCAAAATACCCGACCCGGCCAAAAAATCAGTTAATTTTGACATCATCGCCTCCAACAAGAAATCTCGTCCCCTATTGTACCCCGCCTGCCCCGGCAGGCGGACACAAATCCGATACAATAGAGACCGCCTGGCCGCGGGTCAGGCCCTATTCTCAAGCGAGGCAGAATGCTCAAACCAATTCGTTGGAAAACCTTCCTCCGGGATTTTCTCGTGATCGAAGCCGGACTGGGGCTGTTTGGCCTGGCCATCGCCATCATGATCCGCGCCAACCTGGGCACCAGTGCCTGGGCCGTACTGGAAGTGGCACTGGCACAAAAATTCCATCTCACCCCCGGCACCATGACCGTGCTGATGGGTTTCCTGGTCCTTTCGGGCGCACTCATCCTGCGCGAGCGCATTGGCTGGGGCACACTGGCTAATATCCTCTCCATCGGGCCGTGGGAAGACCTTTCACTCTCGCTCATTCCCTCCATCAAAAACAACCTGCCCCTGCAGGCGGGCATGCTACTGCTTGCCATCCTGATCATGGGCCTGGGCAGCGCCATCTATATCGGCGTGAATGCGGGCGCCGGCCCGCGCGATACGCTCATGCTGGGCATCAAGCGCAAAACCGGCTGGAGCTTGCGCGCCGCACGCGGCAGCATCGAGCTGACCGTCGTCACGCTTGGCTGGCTGCTGGGCGGGCCGGCCGGAATTGGCACGGTGGTATTCGCCCTGTTAATTGGAACCTCGGTGCAGTGGGGCTTTAAGCTCTTCAAGGTTGAACCACACCGCGAAGTGGATTCCGAAACCGAGGACGGATAAAAGCCCGTCGAAATTCTCTTTGGAGACACCATGAACCCGATCGAAACCTTCCTGGCCCAAACCCCCGTACTCGTGCTGGATGGCGCGCTGGCCACCGAGCTGGAACGCCGCGGAGCCGATCTCAACGACCCGCTCTGGTCGGCGCGGGTACTGGTTGAAACCCCCGCAATGATCCGCGCGGTGCATCTCGATTATTTTCGGGCCGGAGCCGATCTTGCCATCAGCGCCAGCTACCAGGCCACGTTTGAAGGGTTTGCGCGCCGCGGTTTCAGCGCCGCGCAATCCGCCGAGTTGATCGCCTCGGCAGTGCGCCTGGCGCTAGAAGCGCGGGAGCAGTTCTGGGCCGAGAATACCGACCCGAGCCGCATCCGGCCTCTGGTGGCGGCTTCTGTGGGGCCGTATGGCGCTTTCCTGGCGGATGGATCGGAATATCGCGGCGACTACGGGCTGGGGGAGACGGAACTGATGGATTTTCACCGCCCGCGCCTGGCCGCCCTGCTCGCCGCCGGGGCCGATCTGCTGGCCTGCGAGACGATTCCCTGCCTGCTGGAAGCGCGCGCGCTGGCGCGCCTGCTGACCGAATTCCCCGCCGCAAGCGGCTGGATCAGTTTCAGCGCCCGGGATGAGACCCACACCTGTCACGGCGAAGCGCTGGCCGAATGCACCGCCGCGCTGGAGCCTTATCCGCAAATCGCCGCCATCGGAATCAACTGCAGCGCACCCAAATTCATCCCCGGCCTGATCCGCCAGCTGCGCAGCACCAGCCGCAAGCCCATCGTCATCTACCCCAACTCCGGCGAGATCTACCACCCGGAGAACAACACCTGGGGCGGCGAAACCGACTGCGAGGCCTTTGGCGAGCAATCCCGACGCTGGCACGCCGCCGGAGCGCGCCTTTTGGGCGGCTGCTGCCGCACCACCCCCGACCACATCCGCGCCATCCGCTCCTGGGCGCAAACCCTGCCCGGAGAATAAAAAAAACCACCGGTTAAGGTGGTTTTTCAGTGCCCCCACGGAGATTCGAACTCCGGTTTTAGCCTTGAAAGGGCTGCGTCCTGGGCCCCTAGACGATGGGGGCGGGCACTTCACTTGCTTACTCTTTTTTTGAGCGGGCGGATTTTACCATCACCCCCCTGAACGGTCAAGACATTCGGGCGACTTATTCTTCAATCCGCTGGCTGTTGAGGGCCAGCAAATCCATCTGGCGGCGGTTGAAGAGCAGCGCCGGGCTGTCCACCTTCAGAGCCGGGATCAGGACGGCGGTCAACCGGGCGGCATAGAGCGGGACAAAATCGCGGCTGCCCTCGGTCAGGATGGCCGAAAAGTCAAAGCGCCCGGCCCATTCCAGCGTCCCCAGTAATTCATAGATCGGCGTTGCGATGCGGACCGGATATTCATTCATGCGGACGTACCCGCCACGCGCCAGGGCCTGCGGCCCCATATCTTCGCGGCGCGAGAGGGCCACGGCGAAGACTTGCGCCTTGACCAATCGCACCACTTCGTAATGATCCACCAGCTTGGAAGGCATCGGCACCCTCGCCAGGTGCGCATCCACAACTTCCATGGTCGAACTGGTCGGGTCATTAATCAGACCCATCAGGCCGGTATTGGGCACCATCACCTTGCCCACAATCCGATAGCTGGTGGTGTAAAAATCAGCAGAAATGGCGCGCTGGGTAATGGAGGACGGCTCTAGCGTCATGGCTGCGCTACTCCGTTGAGGGTGGGCGGCTGTGCCCGCGCCGGGCGGCCTGCACCCGCCGGGGCGTTTTCTGATTCAGCGTAGTCTTGCCCGCGTTGGGGCTCAATAACGTTGTCAGCCAGTTGACGGCCCGTTCATCATATTCGCGCTTGCCGCACACATCGCACACCCAGGCCGGGAAATTCGGCACCATCACCATTTCATCATCCAGCCAGGTGAAATAGGTCAACAGCTGCAGGCGCATCACCCCGGCCTGGCAGGCATTGCAGGGAAAAGTGGATTTTGGTTCCTGCTCAGGAATACTCATAAAGTTGATCTCGCTTCCTGTAAAATGGAAATCCCGGCGCTTGCGCCCAGGCGGGTCGCTCCCGCGCCGATCATCGCCAACGCATCCCGATAAGTGCGGATGCCGCCCGCCGCCTTAACACCCAGCTGGCTGCCGACCACCCGCCGCATCAACTCCACATCCGCCAGCGTCGCCCCGCCCGGGCCAAACCCGGTCGAAGTCTTGACAAAATCAGCGCCGGCCTGTTTGCTCAACAGGCAGCCAATGATCTTCTCAGGCTGGGTAAGGTAGCACATCTCCAGGATGACCTTGAGATGTACCCCGCTCGGCTGACAGACCTCCACCACCGCGCGGATATCCTCATACACCATCTCGAAAGCGCCACCCTTCAAGGCGCCGATATTCACCACCATATCAATTTCCGTCGCCCCGGCTTCCAGCACCTGCCGGGCTTCCTGCGCCTTGGAGGCCGGCAAATGCGCCCCCAGCGGAAAGGAAATCACCGCGCACACGCCCACCGGCGCGTCACGCAAAAGGACGGCCGCCAACGGCACATAAACCGGGTTGACGCACACCGTCGCAAAATGAAACTCCCGCGCTTCAGAACACAATTGCTTCACCTGCTCCACGGTCGCCTCGGCCTTCAGCAGGGTATGATCAATCCACCCGGCCAGCTGCTCCACGCCCGGAGCGGGCGCCAGCGGCGGCATGGGTGGGAGTTCCCGTTGGTAAGCTTGCGCCTGCGCAAGCAAATCCTGCAAATCGATCATTTCGACGCCTTCGCAAAATCGTAATGATTGATCAACTCCATATTCTGAAAAGGCCAGTAGATCAACACCGATTTGCCCACAATTTTATCCAGCGGAAGCATGCCCCAGGCATGAGAATCAGACGAATCATTACGGTTATCCCCCAGCACGAACAGGTTACCCTGCGGAACAACCCAATTGCCCGAATAATAAGGGGCTTCCGCAATATACGGCTCCTGCAACACCTGATGATTGACCGAAACCGTCCCGTTCACCACAGAGATTTCATCGCCTGGCAGGCCAATCACCCGTTTAATCAAATCCTGGCTCGGATCCAGTGGATAATGAAAGACAATAATATCGCCCCGCTCAGGCGCGCCCAGCTTGTAAGCAATACGGTCCACCAGAACAAACTCGCCGTCCTGCAAGGTGGGCAACATCGAAAACCCATCCACCCGCACACGGGCAGAAAGCACATTGATCACCAGGAACAACACCGCCGAAAGCAGCAGTGTCTCCAGGATATCCAGAAAAAAACGTCCCCACCCAGCCGGCTGGCCAGCAGATGGCACTTCGGGCGTGGTGGGTTGGGTGTTAAGTTCTTCCAAAACTGCCTCCAATTTTGAAGATTATACCCTAAACACGCCCCCAGGCAAAAAACGTCGGCACAAACAGCACCCGCTCTCCGCGCTGGCGGGCTTCCGCCTCCAGCGCTTTCAATTTGTGGAGGTCACCCAGCGGAACTTTCCCCGCCAAATCGGCTTCCAACACCGCCCACTCCTGCTCCCATTCCCCGGGCGTAGAGTGAGACCACTCACCGCCCAGCACTCCCGTTTCGACGCTGTGCAGCCCAGCCCGGGCAAACAACCCGGCCAGTTTGCGCCCTATCTGCGGGTCGGCACCACGCTCCCGCAAAGCCGAAGCCTGCCAACGCCCCAGCGCGGCCAATGACTCAGGCGCATCAATCCGCCCGCCATAATCTGGCTCTGCCAGGGCCAGCACCGCCCCGCCCGGCCGGGTGACGCGGCGCATTTCAGCCAGCACCGCGCGCGGATCCGCCACCCATAAAAGCACGAAATGGCAGAAAACCAGGTCAAAAGTCGCCGCGGGGTAGGGCAGCGCCGCGCCGTCGGCACACAACAGGCGCGCCCGCGGGGCAAGCCGGCCAGCCTGCTCCAGGGCCTCCAGGCTCAGGTCCACTCCGTGGCAGGTTGGCGCCTGGTGAGCGGTCAGCGCCTCGAGCAGGGCACCCGTTCCACAACCGAGATCCAGCACCCGTCGGGCAGAAGCCCATCCGGTTTTATCGAATAAATAGGATCTCAGGCTTTCCGTCCAGCGTGCCTGCTGACGGTAGCGGGCATGGTCAGGCATGGCCCTGGTTGCCGGCATCGTGATCGGCCCAATCGAGAATAAATTGCGCCTGCTGCCGGGTTTCGGGGGAATGTGGAAAGCGGCTCGCTTTGGGGACGGTCTGCCACCATTCGGACAGCTGGCGCAGCGCGGCGCTGCCACTCAGGCCCTGCCGCACCAGGTAACAGCCCACGACCGTTCCTGTGCGGCCGATGCCTCCGTAACAGTGCAGGTAGAGCTTTCGGCCAGCGGCCAGCCGCCCGGCGAGTGCGTCGAGGGTGTACTGCATCTCGGCCACGCTCGGCAGGCCAAAGTCGCCAATTGGCAGGCGGGAATATTGAACCTGGAGACCGTATTCGGCTGCGGATTCGCGCAGCAGTTCATCGTACGGCTCCACTTCTCCGGGGCGGGTTAAGTCGAAGAAGGTGTTAAATCCGTCGTCGAGAAAAGCGTTCAGACGTTTGCGGGTTTGCTCGGGGAAGTAGGAGGTGCCAGGGTATTCTCCGGCCAGGAATTGGCCCGGCAGGACCCAGTAGGTTTCGGGAATGGGGCGCAGAAGCAGATTAGGCTCGAGGGACACGGTAGTTCACTCACCAAAGGGGTTGGTTGTAGGCTGGTTGTGGCGTGCCGAGCGGCGAAATTCGTAGGCATCGATCAGGCCTTGAACAATCGCTTGTTCGCCATCGCCCAGTGGAGAAAATTCCAGGCCGAGGTTGTAAAAGGATGGGTCGATATCCAGGTTGCACCAGGCCACACGCGCCTCCAGGTTGAGTCGGCTGATAGGGAAGCTGGCCGGATCAGGCAGGTCAAAACTCAACGGGAGGGTGGCGTTGGCAGGCATGGCGTCATCGCTGATGATCATTGCGCCGGTGGGGCTAAGATCAGCGAGATAGCCCAGGATGCGTCCGTTCTCGCGGTGAAATACCCGCGAATAGACCATGAGATACTTGCGTGCCTGTTTTCTGCGTTCCTGCATTCCAGCCTCCTGTTTCAAGCCCAGTGTACCTGTTTTCAGGGGGGGCTTCAATTAGAGAAGCATTGTAAATCGGCGGGAGCGGTGTTGTTTTCATAAAAAAACACCCCGAAACGGGGTGTTTTTGGCGGAGAGGGCGGGATTTGAACCCGCGTTCCCTTTCGGGAAACACGCTCTCCAGGCGTGCGCGCTAAACCGGGCTACGCGACCTCTCCAGGGTCAGGCGCGGGCAGAATGCCTGTGCCTTCTGAGCGGGCGGTATTATACCTTAAGGTACGATTCTCCGTCAGGGTGGCGGGAATTTTTCTTGCGGATTCGGCGCAAGGAATGAATCAACGACGCAGGTGCATCCTGGTGGTGCCGGAGCGCCGGGCAGACTGCGGGACGATCGGGCGGGCTTCGACCATGCCCCAGCGGCTGGCTCCCAGGTAAAGAATATCGAGGATCAGGTCTTCGTACGCAATCCCTTCGGCGGCGGCTTCGATGCACAGGTCGCTGTATCCGGGGGTCAGGCCAGGCAGGGTATTAATTTCAATCAACATCGGTTCGCCTTCGGCATTCAGACGGATGTCGGTGCGCGAGATGTCAATGGCCTTAAGCGCCATATGGGCTTTGATCGCCAGGATCTGCAATTTTTTTGTCAGCTCAGGGGAGATCTGTGCCGGGCAGATGTAGCCTGGGGCGCCTTCTTCGCCAACCAGTCTGGCTTTGGAGGCATGGCTGTAGATACCTGGAGTGACAGAGCGGGTACTATCCAGTTCGAGAACGGGGAAAACGTGATAACCATGTTTGTCGTCGTACCACTCCGGGTGGCGGGAGTATTTTTTCGCATCCCAGCGCCCAATCAAGCCGCAGGTAAATTCACGCCCGGAGAGAAAGGTTTCGACAAGGGCCGGCTGGCGATAGGAACGGATGATATATTCGACTCTTTCGCGCAATTCGGCTTCAGAGTAGACAATTGCCCGGGTGTCGACGCCCATGCCGGTGCCCTCGCGGGCAGGCTTGACGAAAAGGGGAAAACGCAATTCGGCGCGCAGAGATTCGTCGCCGACGATGAATTCCTGGAAAGGCGCCACCGGCAGGCGGCGATCACGCCAGATGCGCTTGGTGAGGGTTTTATCGAGCGAAACGGCATTCACCAGGACACGCGAGTGGGTATAAGGAATACGCAACATCTCCAACAAGGCCGGAACTTGCGCTTCGCGAGCATCTCCGCCGAGGCCTTCAGCGATGTTGAAACAGATATCCGGTTGGACGTGTTTCAGGGTAAAGGGGAGTTCACGATCAGCCGGGATGAATATCGTTTTATGCCCATCCGCCTCAATCGCAGCGCGAATACAATCGATGGTTTCGATGTGATCGTAATCGGCCAGGGCATCAGGCGCCACATCTGGCGGAAGTTGGTGTCCATCTTCCTTAATGTTGGCCAGCACCGCCACCAGCCAGGGTTTTTCGGGTTTCAAACAACTGGGAGGCTTTTCGCCCTCCTGGGCAAATGTTTCAATCATGGCTCACTCTCCTGATCTTAAAATCGTTGGTAGTATAGTCCAATCCCGAATCAATACAAGGGAATTTGCATTAAGATTTGGTGATAATTATCTATCCTGGCGCCTGCCAAACTTGGCAGATATGACGGGCATATGTGATTTATGTAACTAGACATTTACCTGCCTTTCAGGTATGATTAAAGTGTTCTGGGAACTCCCAGAACCATTTTTTGATTTAATCCCGTTTTATGCATAGCGGCCCACGGGTCGAGCAAAACAAAATAAACACCAAAGGTAGGATAATTTTGGCGTGGAGGCGAAATGACAGACCTGATCAAGCAAATAACCAGCGATTTTCAGAAGCAAATTGACGCGTTCAAGCCTGAGATGAGCGTCAGCGACATCGGCACGGTACTCGAAGCCGGTGATGGCATCGCACGCGTGGAAGGCCTGGCCAACATCAAGTCACAGGAACTGGTCCGGTTTGAAAATGGCGTGATGGGGACGGCGTTCAATCTCGAAGAGAAAAGCGTCGGCGTCATTATCATGGGTGAATACTCCGGAATCACCGAGGGCATGACCGTGCGTGGCACGGGACGCATCGCTTCTGTGCCCGTTGGCGATGGCCTGGTCGGGCGCGTGGTAAACGCGCTTGGCGAGCCGATTGACGGCAAAGGCCCGATCCAGTTCAGCGGTTATCGCGCGATCGAGCGCATTGCGCCGGGCGTGGTGGGCCGCCAGGACGTGGATACCCCGGTCCAGACCGGGATCAAGGCCATCGATGCGATGATCCCGATTGGCCGCGGCCAGCGCGAATTGATCATTGGCGACCGACAGACCGGCAAAACGGCCATCGCGATCGACACGATCATCAATCAGAAGGGCAAAGACCTGATCTGCATCTACGTGGCGATCGGTCAGAAAAAAGCGGCTGTCGCCCGCACCGTCGCCCTGCTCGAACGTTTCGGCGCGATGGATCACACCATCGTGGTCGTGGCTTCGGCGGATGAATCTGCGGCTTTGCAGTATATCGCTCCCTATTCGGGCTGCGCCATGGGCGAAGAGTTCATGGAAACCGGCCGCGATGCGCTGGTGGTCTACGACGACCTTTCGAAACACGCCTGGGCATATCGCCAGGTCTCCCTGCTGCTCCGCCGCCCGCCTGGACGCGAAGCCTACCCCGGTGACCTGTTCTACCTGCACTCGCGCCTGCTCGAGCGCGCTTCGCGCATGTCGGTCAACTACGCTGTGGTCAAGGCTGACTTCGCCGGCGAGGCGACGGAAAACGAGGCCCTGGATGGCAAGATCTTCGGCGGCCCAATGTCCAAACATGACGCCGAACACGCCGCCAAAGAAAAAGGCGAGGGCTACAAGGCAGTCAAAGTGGCCCAGAGCGGCGGTTCGCTGACGGCGCTGCCGATCATCGAAACCCTGCTCGGCGACGTTTCCGCCTACGTTCCGACCAACGTCATCTCAATCACCGATGGCCAGATCTACCTCGAATCGAACCTGTTCAACGCCGGCATCCGCCCGGGCGTAAACGTCGGTATCTCTGTCTCGCGCGTCGGTGGCGCCGCCCAGACCAAGGCCATGCGCCAGGTCGCCGGCCGCCTGCGCCTCGATATGGCCTCCTACCGCGAACTGGCTGCCTTCGCCCAGTTCGGCTCCGACCTCGACAAAGCCACCCAGGGCCAGCTCAACCGCGGCCGCCGGATGCAGGAAATTCTCAAGCAGCCGCAGTATGCCCCGGTCTCGCTCGAACACCAGGTGATGGTCATCTTTGCCGGCACGCAGGGCTACGCCGACGAAGTCCCGGTCGAAAAGATGCGCCAATGGGAGCTGGACCTGATCAAGTTCCTCGACCAGTCGTATCCCGAACTTGGCAAAGACATCGTCGAAAAGAAGCAGATTGCGGCCGATAACGAAAAGAAACTGCGCGAGGCGCTCTCCGCCTTCAAAACCACCTGGCAAGCTTGATGACTAGCCGACTAGCAGACTAGGAGACTAGACTATGGCTTCTGCTCGTGAAATGCGACTCCGTATTCGGAGTGTCAAAAATATTTCGCAGGTGACGCGCGCCCTGCAAGCTGTCAGCGCCAGCAAGGTGCGCAAAGCGATCGCGGCCCTGATGGGAACGCGCCCGTATGCCACCAAGGCCTGGCAGGTGCTCACGCACGTTGCCGGGCAGCCGGGGCGCGCGACCTTGCACCCGCTCCTGACCGGCCGCGATGAGGTCAAAAAGACCCTCGTCGTCGTGGTCAGCGGCGACCGCGGGCTGGCGGGCGCCTATAACACCAACCTGATCCGCTACGTGCTGCGAAAATTCAGCCACTGGCCGACCCCGGTCAGCTACATCGCCGTGGGCCGCAAAGGCCGCGACCTGCTCGTCCGCCGCCGCCTGAACGTCATCGCCGACTTCAGCAACCTGCCCGCCGCGCCCTCCTTTGCGGATGTCTCGGCGATTGGCCGCCTGGCCGTCGATGAATACCTGAGTGGGCATGTCGACGAGGTCTACCTGGTTTACACCGACTTTGTCAACATGGTCAAACAGGACCCGACCGTCAAAAAGCTGCTGCCCCTCGAAGTGGACGGCGGCGAAGGGCGCGTCGTCTCGTTTGAACAGGCCCGGCATATGTCGGCTGCCTATATCTACGAACCGGCGGAGCGCGAAATTCTGGATGAAATCGTCCCGCGCTTCACCGCCCTGCAGGTTTACCAGGCTCTGCTCGAGTCGCTTGCTTCGGAACACGCCGCCCGCATGGTCGCCATGCGAAACGCCACCGATAACGCACTCGAACTGGTTGGCGACCTGCAACTACAGTACAACAAAGTCAGACAACAAGTAATTACCAACGACATGCTCGATATCGCGGGCGGCGCCGAGGCGCTGGCTCAGGCTTCTGGAGGAAACAATGGCTAATACAACTGGACATGTGGTGCAGATTTTGGGTGGTGTGGTGGACGTGGCTTTCCCCGAAGGGGAATTGCCCGAAATCTACGAAGCAATTGAAGTTGGCCGTGAAGAGCAAGAACCCCTGATTCTGGAAGTGCAAAAGCACATGGGCAACAACTGGGTGCGCACCGTGGCCATGGACTCCACCGACGGCCTGCAGCGTGGTGTACCCGCCATCGCCACCGGCGCCCCAATCCTCGTCCCGGTCGGCCCGGCCACCCTCGGCCGCATCTTCAACGTGCTCGGCAAACCTGTCGATGAAAAAGGCGACGTTGACGCCGCCAGCCATTACCCGATCCACCGCCTGGCACCCCGCTTCGATGAGCAATCCACCGGCGTGCAGATTTTCGAAACCGGCATCAAGGTCATCGACCTGATCGCGCCTTTCACCAAGGGCGGCAAGACCGGCATCTTCGGCGGCGCGGGCGTCGGCAAGACCGTCGTCATCACCGAGTTGATCTCCTCGATCGCGCGCGTCCACAAAGGCAACTCCGTCTTTGCCGGTGTCGGCGAACGAACCCGCGAAGGCACCTCGCTCTTCCGTGAAATGATCGAATCGGGCGTCATGAAAGACACCGTGATGGTTTTCGGCCAGATGAACGAACCCTCCGGCGTCCGCCTACGCGTCGCCCTTTCCGCCCTCGCCATGGCCGAATACTTCCGCGACCAGGGCAAGGATGTGCTGCTCTTCATCGATAACATCTTCCGCTTCACCATGTCCGGTTCCGAAGTCTCGGCGCTGCTCGGGCGTATGCCCTCCGCAGTCGGCTACCAGCCGACCCTGGCGACCGAAATGGGCGAACTCCAGGAGCGCATCACCTCCACCCGCACCGGCTCGATCACTTCGATGCAGGCCGTCTACGTCCCGGCCGATGACTACTCCGACCCGGCCCCAGTGGCGACCTTCACCCACCTCGACGCCACCATCGCCCTCGAACGCGCCATCGCCGAAAAAGGCATCTACCCGGCCGTTGATCCTCTCACCTCCACCAGCCGCATCCTCGACCCGAACATCGTCGGCCCCGATCACTATGCCACCGCCCGCGAAGTCCAGCGTGTTTTGCAACGCTACAAAGACTTGCAGGACATCATCGCCATCCTCGGCGTCGACGAACTCTCCGAAGACGACAAACTGCTCGTCTCCCGCGCCCGCAAAATCGAGCGCTTCTTCTCCCAACCCTTCGTCACCGCCGAACAGTTCACCGGCATCAAGGGCGTGTATGTCCCGCTCAAAGAAACCATCCGCTCCTTCCGCGAAATCCTCGACGGCAAATGCGACGACCTGCCCGAGCAGGCTTTCCAAATGGTCGGCACAATCGACGATGCCCGCGAAAAAGCCGAAAAACTGGCCAAAGGCGGGTAGTTCAGTGTCACGTATCCGGTGTCAAGTGTCAGGTGAAACCTGGTAAGTGACACCGGATACTGGAGAACCCCTATGCCTATTCGTTGTGAAATTGTCTCCCAAGACCGCCTGGTTTACGAAGGCGACGCAGAGATCGTCGTCCTGCCTGGCATGGATGGCGAAATGGGCGTCCTGCCGCACCACGCGCCACTGCTGACCACGCTCAAATTCGGCCTGATCAAAGTCCGCGCCAAAGGCGAAGAACAAGTCTTCACCGTCGCCGGCGGAGTGGCAGAAATCCAACCCGAAATCGTCACCGTGCTGGCCGATGCCGCTGAAAACGTGCAGGAAATTGATACTGCCCGCGCTGAAGCCGCCCGCAAGCGAGCCGAAGAAGCCCTGGCCAGCGTCCGGCCCGAAGATGCCGACGCCTACCTGGCTCTCGAAGCCGCCCTGCGCCGCTCCAACTTGCGCCTGGACGCCGCCAAACGTTTCCGCGCAACCAAACGCACCAACTACACCGAAGAATAAACCAAATTCATGGCCGGATTATCCAAAGACCTGGGCATTGATCTCGGCACGATCTACACGCGCGTCGCTGAAGGTCAACGCATCCTCGTGGAAGAACCCACGGTGGTGGCGATCGATGTTGCCGACCAAAAAATCGTCGAAGTCGGCAAACAGGCCCGCGACATGGAAGGCCGAGTCCCCGAGTCGATCGAGGTTGCCCGCCCCCTTCAGCATGGCGTCATCGCCGATTATGAAATTACGGAAAGCCTGTTGCGCGTCATTCTCCAGCGGGTCAGCGGGCCGTTGCGCATCTTCAAGCCCAACGTGATGATCACCACTCCATACGGCGTAACCAGCGTGGAAAGCCGCGCGGTGCACGAGGCCGTGCTCCAGGCTGGCGCACGCGATGCATACCTGATCCAGCAACCACTGGCCGCAGCACTGGGAGTCGACCTGCCCATCAACTCCCCGTCCGGAAACATGGTCGTCTGCCTGGGCGGCGGATCCACACAAGCCGCAGTGCTGGCCATGTATGGCATTGTCTCAGCCGGAGCCATGCGCGCGGGCGGATTGCAAATGGACGAAGCCATCGTTACATACGTCCGGCGGAAATATGGCATCATCCTCTCGCCTTTCACCGCTGAACAGTTAAAAATCAAGATCGGCGCAGCCGTGCCTCAGGATACCGAACAAAGCATGGAAGTGCAGGGGCAGGATCAGGTCACCGGCCTGCCCCGCCCGGTGACTCTCACCACGGGTGAAATTGTTGAAGCATTGCAGGAGCCCCTGAAAGCCGTCAACGAAACCTGCCGGCGCGTCCTCGAAAAAACCCCACCCGAACTGGTCTCCGACATCATCGACCGGGGCATGGCCCTGACGGGTGGAGGCGCGTTGTTGCGCGGTATTGACAAGTTGCTGACGAAAGCGCTCGGCATCCCGGCCTACCTGGTGGATAACCCCCTGACCTGCGTAGCCGAAGGCGCCGCCCGCGGACTGGCAATGTACAGCCTGCTACGCCGAAACCTCCCGCCCGTATAGTCTCTTGAAAGTGTCCAGCGAAAAACCCGGCTGGACACTCTTTTTTTGCCACGAGGAGCAGGAATGCAATCCTTTTCTCCCATTCAGGTGCCGGAGCAATTTGCCGGCGTGTATGGGCTCGGCAGCCCGGTGCAAGTCTTCTCGGCCCGAACCACCAATCGCTGGGTGAGCGCTCTCAGCGGCGTCATCTGCCTGGGATTGGCCGGCCTGGCATTCCTCTATGGGCTGTATGATGCCTATGTTCAAACCGCCAAATATGGCCCGCTCATGCTGGAAAGCGCCCTGTTACCGCCACTCATCATCAGCGGCATTCTGGGGCTGGTCGGTGTGTTGTTCGCCATAAATGCCTGGCAAAATTGGAACAAAATCGCCGTATTGTATCAAAACGGCCTGGCATACCATGACAACAAAGGTTTACAGCTCTGGAACTGGCAGGAAGTCAGCCTGCTTTTCGTCTCCATCACCCGGCACTATACTAATGGCATTTACACCGGGACAACCTACCAATATACCCTGCAAAAATCCGACGGAAACAAACTCATTCTTGGCAACAAGCTGCAATCCATCGAGGTGCTGGGCGGAGCGATCAGCAAGGCAGTCGCACCGTTCCAATATCAGGCGCTGATTAATGCTTTTCAATCCAGTCAGGGTATCACACTCGGCCCAATCCAAATCAACAAAGAGAGCCTGGTAATCGGAAAGAAGACCTTCCCGTGGAATGAAATTGAGCAGGTAGTCATTCAAAATGGCTATCTGAGTGTGCAAAAGCGCGGCGGAGGCTGGCTGAGCGGCGCCAGCGCCCCGGCCGCCGCCATCCCGAATTTTGATGCGTTGATGGCGGTGCTCGAACAAATTACGAAAGTCAAGGCCGGATAAACAGCCCCATGAAGCATTGATCCTGCTTCCACTCCCCACCTTCCGTACCCCTGACTTGAACTTCGAAGATTCGAATTTCTCCTCTCTTCGTACAGAATGTGGGCGCTAGCACCCCGGCTACAACAAAAAACACGGCCCCGCGCGGAGCCGTGTTTTCAAGCATCAGCAACATTCAATCAATATAAAATGTCATGCGTTGGAGATAAATTGCCGGATCAATATGCTGCACCTTCACAGAGGCAGGCACAATCAGGCGCAGCGGCGCATAATTCAAAATCCCGCGCACCCCTGCCTCAACCAATTGATCAGCCACCTCCTGCGCCGCCGAGGCTGGCGTACATAACATCGCCAGCTTGACATTCGACTCGCGAATATCGCGCACCAGATCCTTCGTATCACGGATCACAAAAGTACAATCCGACTGGTTCGCGCATACCAAATTGCCGATCTTGCCCGGGTCACTGTCAAAGCACATAACCACCCGAAACCCACGGTTGCCAAACCCTTGATAGCGCACAATCGCATGCCCCAGTTCACCCATTCCCACCACGGCCACATCCCAGACCTGTTCCACCTTCAAAATCTTGCTCAACCGCTCGATCAAAAAAGGGATGTAATACCCCGTCCCTTGCTTGCCGAATTCACCAAACTGTGAAAGGTCCTTGCGAATTTGCGCCGCAGAAATGCCCACTTTTTCGCCCAACTCCTGCGAAGAGGTAGAAACCACCCCTGCGTCGGACATACGTTGTAGCGCACGCAAATAAACGGGCAAACGGCTCACAATAATATCCGGCACTTTGACGGTGTTCATGGGATTGCCTCCGCGGAGAAAATCAGACTGGCAATAATCTACCATAAAAGCCGATTTTGTGCAATTCAACACAAAGTTTAATTTTTCAGGATAATCTCCACCCGAACATTCTCCGGGCCCGAAAGCCTCACCACAGCCAGTGGAAACGGCCAATAAAAACCCGGTGGATTTTCCGCATCTGGATCTTCAGGAAGCACGAGCGCCGGAATCACATCGACAAATGACTCCAGCGCGCACGCAGCCCCCTCCGAAACCTTGATCCTGACCAAAGGGCCGCCAGTCAATCCAAACACCACACTCCCCGCATCGACAGCCTGCTCGTAGTGACCGGCCCAGCCCTGGTTAAAGCGTGCCTGCGGCGCCACCACCAGCGGAACCTGAGTCTGCAGGGAGGCAGAGAGTTGCACCTGCAACCCATCCTCCACCAACCGGAAGATTTTCTCGCCCCCCTGCTTCGACACAAAGCGGATCGAATTGGGGCCGCTCACCCCGGCCTGGTATGGGAGAAATGCATCTTGCGCATCGGCAAAAGCGCCCATGATCTGGGCCTGGTCAGCCCCCAGACCCTGCGACAGATCCCAGCTTGAAGAGTCACTCAGCCCGAGAAAAAACTGAGCCGTCGGGCCCACCAACTGGTCGGTTCCTGCAAAGAGAAAGACCAGCCGCCCGCCGAGCGGATCCAGCACCGCGTAGAATTTATCGGAGGCAAGAATGCACAGATCACGGCAAACCGCTTGCGGCGCGGGGTGTTCAGACCAGTCTGCGGCAGCCTGTAAAACGGGTAAAAGCCCGGCATAGTTTTCCGCCAGCCGGGCATCCGACTGGGCAAGAACGGTAGAAAACTCCAGCGCAGACCGCGCAATCGGGTTGATGGGTGCTGACGTCTGTTCGACGGGTATAGTGTCGAGGTCGTCAGCCAGATCAAAGTGGAAGTAAGGCCGCGCCGACAACCAGGCCAGCGCAGAGCGGGCATATTCCGGGGTGCCCCAGGTGGAATGCTGGAAATCTCCGCCCAGCAGGACGGGCAAGGTGCCAGAAAAAACCAGGCGCGTCAATTCGCGGCGCATCTCGAGGGGCAGGCCGGCCTGTCCCGGTTCGGCCTGGGGCCAGCGGAAGGAATCTGGCCTGGGAGGCAACGTGAGATGGGCCTCCGCGCCCGGGTCCAGCCCAAATTGCCCGGCCACGATCCGGGCAAACGCCAGCGCTCCAGGCCGGGCCAGGTCCGGGCCAGAAATGGGTAGAGCGAGCAGGCCAGCCCGCTCCATGAGGCGCAACTGAGCCAGGCCGCCGGCAGCTTCGAGCGCAGAGAGGGCGGGCGGAGATTTCACATCAAACAGGGTAAGCGGCACCTGGTATTTCTCGGCGGCAGCGAGTAACCCACGCAGGCCATGACGTTCACCGCGCGGGCCGGTATGCGCCCCATCCCACCGTCGCAGTGTCTGGGCAGGGGTGGCGGTTGGCGAAAAAGTGTTGGTAAACACCCAGCGCAAGCTGAGAGGCTGAAGCGCGGTAGATGTTCCGTAGGAGGTGCGCAAGGTTTCAGAGGTGGTTTGCACCGTCAGCGCAGCCGGGGGCTCTGGTGCGCAATCTGGCAGGGTGAGAACCATGACAGCCGTGTCGGAGTCATATGTCAGCCGGGTGCGCTCTGGCAAGGGCAGGTCGTTTTTTATGACAGTTACGCGATTTTTAATGGTGATGATCAGGTTGTAGCGTGGGGTTGGGGGCAGTTCGAGGAAGTCCAGGCGGATTTCACAGCGCAGTCCGCTTGGGCGGGTGTAAATGGCCGTCAGGTCGGAGGCGGGATCGGGAGTGAAGGAGGCGTCAAGCAGGCGCAGATCGTTCAGAGTCCAGGGTTTATCAAGAGGGGCGAGGTGCCCAAGGACCAATCCGGCCAGGATGGCAAGGGCCAGGAGTACAGCAACGGAACAGGGCAACCCTGCAGGGTTGTCTGTTCCGTTGCGGCGGGAAGTTGGACGAGCTGAACGACTCACGGGGTGGGAATGGGGTTGCCCTTGTCGTCGAAATAGATCACAAAGCGCATATCGCCAAGCGGGCGGATATATTTCTGTGAGATGTAGGCGCGCGAGTCTGTCAGGGCAGGGTACTGGATCTGGTACCAGAGGCCGTTGGCCGAGATGCCGGTGATGGCGACTTTGTCTTTGGGTTGCAAAGTGCCCAACTGCGTGGAAAGCGAGGAAGGTTCGGCATAGATGACCGTCTCCCCATCGACAATTGCCAGGGCGCCGGCTGGCGTGGGCTGCGGAGTATCTGTGGCAGTGGGCGTGACATTGGGATCGAGGGTGGGCGTGGGTGGCTCAGGTGTGATGGGCGTGGCGAGTGGGTTGAAATAGGGCAGACCGCTCATGCCATCGGAGCCGAGGTTGAGCGCCGAGGACGAAATCCAGGCTTTGCCTCCGGGGCCGGAGGGGTAGTCAATTTGGGCCCATTCATTGTCTCCGTATCGGCCGGTCAGGTTGACGGCCTGGCCGTAATCGAGGGTGGCGATGGTTATGCAGGCTGTATTCGGGCAGACGCGCAGATTGGCGGGGGAATTGAGGCTACCCGTGCGGACTTTTTCACCTGTGGGTACTGGCGGGATAGGCAGCGCAGAGCCGCTGATTTCCCACAGGAAGGGCGGCAGGGTGATCAGGTTGGCGTTCGAGTCATAATCGACAATGGGCAGATGGGTGATATCGGCATTCTGCAATTCAACTGCGCGGACGGTGATCCAGGCATGCCCGTTGGGAGAATCGGCCCATAGAATGTAGTACCAGGACCCGGTGAGATTACGGGCCAGGACGCTGACTTTTTGGTTGGTGAAGAGTCCGCCCAGGTTGTCGCTGCTTTTGCGGGGCTCTGAGCGTACGGTGACGTTTGTGGAGGCAATCGCGGCTACCGGTTCGAGGACAACTTCGAGCGTGGGGGATGGCGGCAGGGTGGGAGCCGGGGTTGCGGTGGCGGTTTCCTGCGGGGTGGGCGTGAAGTACGAGGCGGTCTGGGTCAGCCCGGAAAGGGCGGTGACAGCTGCCATGGTGCGGATGGCATTGACATCGACCGTGGGCGTGGCCTGCCCGCAGCCGGCCAAAAGCAGGCTGGTCATAATTGGTACTATCAAGGCAAGCTTGCGCATTTAATCCTCCCTTATGGATTGGAACTGATGGTCAGAGTGTATGAGACATAGCGCAAAGGCCCCCCGGAACCATCTGCGCGCAAAATGAACATGTAGGGCTGCGCACCAAGCACTTTGTAAGCCATGCCGTAGTTGCCGCAATGTAATTCAGGCGCGCCAGGGATGGGCAGGCTGTCTTTCTCGATGGACGCAGTGATGCCACCATTTCCAGAACAATCGAGACGGACATAGACATAGCCAGCTTCGGATGTGGGAACGTAGGGGATAAAGCTGACCCAGTCCACGTCGTCCCCGTTGGGAGAGGAAAGATCACTCGAATAGCTGAGTGCCTGCGCCCCGGAAGGGGAAAATTCGAGGCGGGCGACGGGTTTCTGCTCTGAATCGCCATCCAGGGCGGCGGGGGCAAAACCGGTGGGTGTCAGGCTGGGTTGGCCCGGATTGGCGATCGCGGTTGGGGCGAAGAGTAGTTCACCCTGGTTATTGAAGTAGGGCAGACCCTGCAGATTGGCGCCTTCGACATAGGCGGCGGCCACCCAGGCACGGCCATCGACGCCTGCGGAATATTCGATCTGGATCCATGTGTTGGTTTCGTTGCGCCCGGTGGTAACGACCACTTTGCCCGCCTCGAGCATGCCATAGCTATCATAGCTGGAGGCCGGGCCGGCGCGAACATTGATGGCCTTTGTCAGTGTGGCAAAACGCGGATTGGCGGTGGGCGTTGCTAAAGGCTGCGAAGTGGTATCCGCTGCCAGGGTGGGCGGGGTTGAGGCGACAACTGGCAGATCCGCTACCTTTCCATTTTCAAACTGAATATATGCCGCGGTGACCCAGGCAGTGGTGCCGGCATTGAGCGGATAGATCAGCATCAGCCATTGTTCGCTGATATCTTTTCCGAGCACCTGGACGCGGTCATTGTAGTTGAGTTGACCCAGCGCACTGGCGTTGGCATCTGGCGCAGCGCGAACATTGACCTGCGTGGTAACCAGCCCGGTGACAGGAGCAAGGGTCGGGGCGATTGTGGGCGGGGCAGGCGTGAGCGAGGGGCGCGGTGTGAAGGTGGGAATGAGCGTCGCCGTTAAGAAGGGCAACGGTGTGGGAGTTTCTGTGGCGGCGGGGCTGGCAGGTGCGCCGCAGCCGCTCAGCAGCAGGAAAATTATCAGGGCCATGATTGTGCGCATGGCCCTGATTGTACCCAAATTTTCGGCCTCGCGCGGCCGGGTTCAGCGCGCGGGTAGCAGCCAGCCAACCAGCCCGTAGGCCAGGCTGAGCAAAATCAACCCGAATTTCAAGCTGGCGCACCCCAATGCAATTTGCGGGTTGTTGCCAAGGCTGCCATTCAGACTGGAAAACAGGGCGATATTCTCGACGGCGTCGAAAAGCGTGGCGAGGTAGCTGCTCCAGCCGAGTATGGCTCCGGCCTGCGACCAGGCGCCAGGACGCCGCTTGCGCGCCAGCAGGGTGGCAGCACTCAGCGTAGTGGCATAAATCGGCATGAAGAGAAAGTCAAAGCCCAGGCCAAAGGCGGCAAAATTCCGGGCGCGAGCATCCCAACTGGCGATCATTTGCGTAGATCGCGCGGTGGAACCGGCCAGTTCAAAGGCGACGATGCCAGTGGAGGCGGGTGTTTTCAGGGGCTGATCCAGCCCCTGAAAAATGGCAAAACAGGCCACCGTCAGGAGCAACGCAGCCCAGAAGACGGGTTTGCGCAGAGTCTCGGGCAGGAAGTCCAGCGGGTGGCGCATAGCGGTTAGAGATCCTTGTGATAAACGCGATTGTTTTTGTATTCCACGCCGTTCAGGTTTTTCAGGTCGGCGCGCATCTGGCGGGTGGTTTCGGCAACCTGAGTCATTTCAACATGCACAAATTGGCGGAAATCGAGCAGGGTTTTGCCCATTTCGTAGTAAAGCAGGGCGTTGCCGCCGTGACCTTGAAATTCGGGCAGAATGCCGATGCCGTTGCCAGAAACGGTATCTGTACGGCGCATGTCAATCAGCAGGTCGAGCAGAGAAAGCGGGTGGAGGCGGCCCCTGGCACGCTGCAACGCCGCTGAAACATCGGGAAAAGCAAACAAAAAGCCGACTACATCCTCGTCGTGGGTGATGATCTTGATCAGGCGGTGATCGGCAATCATCAGGATGTTGTTGACAACAAAATCCACCTCGCGCTGGGTGAGGGGATAGTACTCCCAGTTGCGCACAAAGGAGGCGTTGTAGGCTTTTCCAATGCGCGGCGCCCATTGCAGCATTTCCTTCTTGCTCTTAAAGCGCTTGACCTGTAAATGACTGCGCTCCATCACACGCTGGGCGATGCGCTCCACGCGCTCAGGGATCCGGAACTGGTCGGCCGGCAGGTAGCAGGAGACGAAATCAACTTCCTTCTCAAAGCCCTGGGCTTCCACCAACTGCTGGTAATAGGGGAAGTTGTAATTGAGCATGGTCATCGTCTGACGATGTTCATGCCCCAGGATTTGGATGCCATACCCATCGAGCGGCCCCATGCCCTTCGGGCCGACAACACGATTCAGCCCGCGGTTCTTCGTCCACTCAAAGACGGTATTGAACAGCGCGGCGGCGGCTTCCGGGTCATTTTCACATTCAAAGAAATAGAAATCGGATTCCTTGGTGCCGTGATACTCATTAAATGGGCGATTCTCGATGGCAGCAATCCGCCCCACATCGCGGCCATCGCGCACCGCCAGGAAGAACTCCACATCGGAATGTTCATAAAAAGGATGCTTTTTTGGGTCCAACTGGGCATACGCATCAACATCAAGCGGCGGAACCCACTGCGGGCAATCTTTATACAACCGGTGGGGAAATTGCACAAAACGTTTGACCTGCGACTTATTGGAAAGATCCACCTTCTCGATGGTCAGCATAGCAGCTCCTTGAATATTATTGGGGATGGGATAATTAAAGTATATAACACTCAAAGCTTGAGAAAAGTGCCATTCATCCTGAATTAAAGCATGACGACAGGATGCCTCTTGCGCCTCTCAAATAGTCCTATGGATGGAGTTGCACAACGGTACTTTCTTTGTCAAAATAGAGACACTTTATCTGTACAAACGGAGAACCCGGATGAGCAACCGCCTGACCTTTGACCTGAGCACCGCGCACCGCCATTTTTCTGTAGACTGCTTCAACGCCGCCTGGAACTTGATCGACCGCCCCCTGCGCACTCCGGCTGACGAAGAACAAATGCTCCTGCGCACCTTCGCCTCTTTCTACCACTGGACACAACGACCAGACTTCAGCGCCGAAAACCGGGCCATCGCCCTCTGGCAGATTTCGCGCGTTTACGCCCTGCTTGGCCAGGCCGACAACGCCCGCCGCTATGCCGAAAAATGCCTGACCGAAAGCGATTCGCCTGCCCTGCCAGCCTACTGCCTGGCCTACGCCTACGAAGCCCTGGCGCGAGCCGAGATGGTCGCCGGCAAACCAGAGAAGATGCGGGCCTGGTTAGCCAGAGCCCTCAGCCTCGCCGAAAAGCTGGCCGAGGTCGAGACCAGGCAAAACCTGGTCGCCGATTTGCAAACCCTGCACTGATTCACCCGCTTCCCTGCCGCAAAAGAGAGAACCCGCCTCCCCACCGGAGACGGGTTCTCTCTTTTGCGGCAGGCACCACGCCTACGGAATAATCCCAATTTCCTTGCCGGCCTTGCCAATGATGCCCATCGCGCGCTTGATTTCATCATCCTCATGCGAGGCCAGCACCGTCGCCCGCAGGCGGGATAACCCTTCCGGCACCGCCGGAGAAACCACCGGCAAGACAAACACATCCTGACGCTGGCAGGCCTGCGTCAACGCAAAGGCACGCTCATCAGTTCCACACAACACCGGGACAATGGCCGTCGAAGTCAGCATGGTATCAAAGCCCAGACCCTTCAACCCATTGATAAACAGTTCGGCATTGTGACGCAATTTTTCAATGCGCCAGGGCTCATCCAGGATGACCTTGAAGGCTTCGTTGGCCGCCGCAGCCTGGCCAGGCGGCAGCGCCGCCGAGAAAATATAGGCCCGCGACCCGTGCCGCAGAAAATCAATCAACTCCTTGCGACCAGCCACGTACCCACCCGCCGAAGGAATCGTCTTGGAAAGCGTTCCCATCTTGATATCCACACTGCCCCACAGATCATAATGCTCCTCGATGCCGCGCCCGGTCTTGCCCAGCACGCCCACCGAATGAGCCTCGTCCATCATCAGATAAGCGCCATACTTGCGACACAGTCCCACCATCTTGGGCAGATCAATCACATCCCCATCCATGCTGAAGACCGCATCAGCCACCACCAGCCGGGCCGCACCTTCCGGCACCTGCTGAAGACGCTTTTCCAGATCATCCATATCATTATGCTTGAAACGGCGAAACTCCGCGCCAGACATCAGACAGCCATCCACAATCGAAGCATGATTCAGCTTGTCGGAAAGCACATAATCCCCGCGCCCCATCAAAGTCGAGATCACCGTCAAATTGGTGGCATAGCCCGAAGTATAGGTAATCGCATCGTCAGCGTGCTTAAACTCCGCAATCGTCTCTTCCAACTCGCGATGGATGGTCAACGACCCAGCCAGCGTGCGAACCCCATGCGTGCCCGTCCCAAATTGGTCAATGGCGCGCTTGGCCGCCTCGTTAATGCGCGGATGCCCAACCAGACCCAGGTAACTGTAAGAAGCATACATGCCCATTTCACGGCCATTTACAATCACCTTCGAACCGCCCAGAACCTCCTGCACAGGTTGGTTGTAAAAATAAAAATCATGATCCCGCATGGCTTGAGCACGTTGCTTCAAGACCTCAATCCGCCGCGTAACCGCATCCTCATTACTAAAATCCATAACCAACTCCTTGGAACAGAATGGAACAAGTTTAGCCGAGAGAGAAAGGCTTGTCAATTCGATTACAATATCCACCCGATGACCAAAATGCTCCCCGCCAGCCCGGCTAACATTGCCAGCGCCGCCAAAATCCTGCAAGATGGCGGGCTGGTGGCCTTTCCCACCGAAACCGTCTATGGGCTGGGCGCCAATGCTTTGGATGAAAAAGCCGTCGCCGGAATTTTTACCGCCAAGGGACGTCCCGCCGCCGACCCGCTCATTGTCCATTTAGCCAGCCTGGAACAACTCCCACGGGTAGCGCGTACCGTTTCAGAAACAGCCCGCACCCTGGCAACCGCCTTCTGGCCCGGCCCGCTGACGCTGCTGCTGCCCAAGCAGCCCGCCGTACCCGGCCTGGTCACCTCCGGCCTGGATACAGTGGCTGTGCGCGTGCCCAATCACCCCGTCGCGCTGGAGCTGATACGGGCAGCCGGGCAGCCCATCGCCGCGCCCTCGGCCAATCTGTTTGGCCATACCAGCCCGACGACCGCCCAACACGTCTGGCAGGATTTGCAGGGCCGCATTGACCTGATCCTGGATGGCGGCGCGGCGGCCATCGGCATGGAGTCGACCGTGTTGGATTTATCCACCCCCCAGGCGCGGATTTTGCGTCCGGGCGGTATCACGCGCGAGATGCTGGAAGCTGTGCTCGGGCCGGTGACGGTGCTGGAGCAAAAACGCAAGGCCGAAAAAGGCCTCCCCGCTCCGGGCTTGTTGGAGAAGCATTATGCGCCGCGCGCCGAGATGGTTTTGTTTACCGGTGAAAAGGCCGGAGAGGCGTTAAATGCGTATTTGGCGGAAAACCGGCTGGTGCGCAAGGTGGGTGTGCTGGCGGCGGATGATGAAGCCGGGGCGCTGGAACAAGCCGGTGCGGTGGTGTATCGCCTGGGCGGAGATTTATCCAGCATTGCGCGCGCCATTTATGCGGGGATGCGCTGGCTGGACGGGCAGGGCGTGGATTTGATTTTGTGCCGCGAGTATGGCGAGCGCGGCCTGGGGTTGGCCATTCGGGATCGATTGACGCGGGCGGCGGGGAAGGTGATTGGGAGTTCGTAATGGGGATATTTGCCATTACGATTTGCAAAAAGCGCAGCCGCGCCGTTCCGCTTCCACAATCGCCTGGTCTGAACTCCAAAAGAAGTTTTCCTCTCCAATTTCATCCACCAGACCGCCGCGCTTCAGCATGGTGCGCGCGTTTTCATGGACGCCCGCGCACATGAGCATGCCGCCTTGTTTACGCAGGCGCAGAGCCAGGGTGCGGAGTGCTTCGAGGCCGGAGGTGTCGATGTTTGAAACTCCGCGCATGGAGAGGATCAGGGCGTGGGTGTCGCCCAGGTTGTTGAAGGCTTCAATAAAGTTACCCGTAGCGGCAAAAAAGAGCGGGCCGGTCAGAAAGGCGACGCGCACGTGCCGGCACGTGCCGGCATTTTCGATGCCGCGCTGGCGCAGTTTTTCGGGGTCGACTTCCTGGATGGTGACATCGAGGCTCGAAAGCTGGTTCAGGAAGATGGCCGCCGAGATGAGTGAGCCGATCAGGATGGCCTGGGTCAGGTCGAGTGCCACGGTGGCGAGCATGGTGATGGTGAAGGCCAGCATGGCGGTTTTGAAGCGTTTGCCAAACATGAAGCGAATGGCGTGCCATTCGTTCATCCGCACGGCGGTGACCATCAGCACGCCAGCCAGGGCGGCCAGCGGGATGCGCGCCATGACCGGAGCCAGCAGGAACATGGAGAGCAGCAGACCAATGGCGTGAATGATGCTGACGAGGCGAGTCTGCCCGCCGGATTTGATGCCGACGCTGGAGCGGGCAATGGCTGCCGTGGCCGGGACGCCGCCAAAAAGCGGGATGAGCATGTTGCCAATGCCCTGCCCGATCAGTTCCTGGTTGGCTTGCATGCGGATGCCGGTCATGTTCGAGCCGACTGCGCCACACAACAATGATTCTATTGCGCCCAGAGCGGTGATGGTCAAGGCCGGGGTAATGAATTGTGGCAGCTGTTGCCAGGGCAGGGTGAACAGGTTAAGGCGATCGGCCAGGAACAGGGTCTGGGGGATTTCGCCGATGCGTTGCACCGGCCAGTTGACGATCCAACTCAGGGCGGTAGCAAGAATGATGCCGAGGAGCGAGGCCGGGAAGCGGGCGTTGAGCTTTTTAGGCCATAGCAGCATGGTCAGGACGACCAGCGCGCCCATTATCACGGCATGCCAATCGGGAGTAAAGCCGCCTTTAAAATATTGGGTGACCTTCAGCGCCGCCGATTCGGCGGCGGCGGTTTTTACGCCCAGAAAATTGTCGATCTGGCCGATGAAGATGATCAGGGCGATGCCGCTGGTAAAACCTGTGATGACCGGCGAGGGGATAAACGCGATGAAACGTCCCAGCCGCAGCAAGCCAATCAGGGTCAGCAAGGCGCCCGAGAGCAACCCGGCCACGAAAATCCCCTGTAAACCATATTTTTGCACGAGGACAATCAATACCGCGCTCATCGCGCCGGTCGGGCCGGAGATCTGGTACGGTGCGCCGGATAACGCGCCGATAATGAATCCCGATAAAATGGCAGTCACCAGCCCGGAGGCCGCCGAAGCCCCGGATGCGACGCCAAAGGCCAGGGCCAGCGGCAGCGCAACCGCGGCAACGGTCAGACCAGCCAACAGATCCTGCTGAAATTTTTCAAAAGAATAGCCGCGAAACTCGTCGCGGTACAGCCGAACCAGGCTTCTACGAGGCATTTTTCTTACTCCTGCAAGATGGAAATCCGCTGTTATTGATTCGCAGACCAGTAGGTCTGCATATCCCCATTACGGAGGGTGTAGATGGCTTGAAGCTGTTGCGCTTCATCCATGCGTAAGATGACAAATTCACCACTTTCCAGCCAGGTAGTCATGCTCGGCTTTAGCGGGTAGGGCAGGCCAAAACTATCCACATGAGCGGGGAGGTTTTCGGTGGGGCGCGCAGACTGGTATAAATCAAACGTCAGGGTGTCGTTCTCATAATAGGGGTACAACAGCCGGCCTGTCAAAAGTTGGGAGCCGGGTTGAGCCACCAGGGCGGTCTGGCTGGGTGAGAGGCCAGGTTGGGCAATGACCACTGGCATCAGCACGTTGGCAATCGGGATGAGCGCCGCCAGGAGCGTCATTCCAACCAAAACCGGCCAGCCGGGTAATCTTCCAGGCAGCGGGGCAGGCTCCAGCCGGGTGAGGACGCTTTTGGCCAGGGGCAGGCCCAGGGCAGAGAAAAACCAATTCAGCGCCGCCAAAATCCCGATGGCGTAGTAGAAAAATAGAATCCAGTTAATCGGAACCAGGTACCGGCCGCCGGAAGTCAGGGAAACGCTGAGCGCCAGGGCATACGTCAAAAAGCCGCAGGCAGGAATCAGCCCGCCCCAGCCATGCCGGCGCCAGGCCCAGGCCAGGCCGAGCGCCACCAGCAGGCTGTTGATGAAAATCGCGACGGTCTGGCGGGCCGGAAAGTCTCCTGGCCAGGTGTCATCACTTTTCCAATAGGGGCGCAGGCTGATCATCCAGATGGTTTCATCCAGGTAAGAATCAGGCAGCGCCAGGAAGGACGTCAGCACATTGTGAACAAAATGCCGGACAATCTGGCCGCCCACCTGCCCCAGGCCGCTCGAACCTTGCGAGACATCCGCCGTGCGGCGCTGGTGGCTGCCGGGCTGCCGGGCCGCCACCAGGCTGAGGCTGGATTGGGGTTGATAGCTCTCGGGAGCCGGGACGCGCAGCAGGGGCGCAATGCGGACGTCGTAAACATTCGCAATCTTGATCAGGAACCAGGGCTGACCAGCCGGATTCGTGCCGGTGATAATCCAGGGAGCAAGAACCAGGCTGAATCCGCACGCAAAAAACATCAACTGGGTCACCATCTGGCGGCGGGATTTCCAGCAGAAAATCACAATCCAGGCGCTAAAAACAGGAAAAAGCAACAGCGGGTTCATGCGGATCAGCCCCACTGCGCCGATCAGCGCGCCAGCCAGGAAGGCCCGCCACTGATCCCGCGCCTGATGCCAGGCGAAAAACACTGCCAACACCAGTGCCATACCCAGCAGTGTAAAGACTTCGGTAGCCATCAGCTTAATGTTGATGGTGGAGATTCTCAGCGCGAGCAGGATCGCATTGCGCTGCTGCAGCACGATCAGCGCCGAAAGCAGCAATCCCAAACCGGGGCCGGCCACCCGTTTCGAGAGAGAATACGCCGCTACGGGCATCATCGCCATCAAAAACACCTGAAGCCACTGGATCAAGACATAATCATTCCCGGCCAGTAAGTGGAAAATCGCCAGGAGTACCATGTGCAGCGGCTTATCCATATAAGCATGGAAATAAATCCCGTCGCCATACAAAATGGACAGAGCGCCCAAATCATAAGCCCGGGCGTCGCTGAAAGGAAACGGCTGGAAATTGGGGAAAATCGCCTGCAACGCAAAAATGTGCCGGTCGAGCGGCGTCTTGCCCCACACCAGCACCGCCGCGAGATAAACGGCAACCGGCGCCAGCAGGAAAAATACCCGGCTCTGCAGCAGGCCCGCCAATCGGGCGCTGCGCGCGGCCAGCATCCCCGCCAGCATCAGGACCCCCAACACCATCGCCAGTTGGGCGCTGGTGACAGGCACACCAGGGCCATTCCAAAAAGGCGTCTGCTCGACAAGGCCGTAGCCGGTTTGCAGGCTGAAAACCAGCAGGGCCAGCCAGCCCCCGGCCCACAACCAGAAGGCCGCCTGGGCCTGGATACCCTGCCGCAATCGATTCTCACCTGTGGGCCACAAACGCGAAAGGAACCAGAATTGACCGGCAGCCAGGCTCCAAGCCGCTGTCAGTGGCAGCAAGCGAACCAGATAGGGGCTGTACCTTGGGCCTGCTTCCGCCAAACTAAACAGAACTCCGCCCAGGCACAAAAGCAGGCCGGGCGGCGCGTAAAAATACCATTGCAGCAGGTTGAAGCGGGCCGCCAGGAAATTCCACTTCCAGGCCGCCAGGCCCGCCAGCGCCCCCAAAATCAGCACCTGCAAGGCAATCACAGCCAGAATGGCCAATCTGCCCTTTGAATAACCCAACCAAAAAGCCTGACCAGCCTCGGCAGGAATACGGGACGTCAGCCAGAAGGCCACTCCAAACGCAACCGCTGCCAGCAGGCTACCCGGGATGAATCGTTTTGCAGAGGGGGGATTCAATCGGTCAGGATCCACGTCAATCATCTCCTTGCAGACGGGCTGCAAGCAGAAAATTATAGCACAGCCCTGCCGGGTACCTTATTTTCACTGCGCCAGGATTGCAGCAATTCCCAGCTGAGCCAGTTCCATATCAACCGCTTCGGGCAGCCCGCTGACACCGACCGCACCCACGACCACGCCCTCCACGCTGACGGGCAGCCCGCCGCCCCAGCCAACCATTTTCGGGTCGCCAAAATAGGCAATGTCGAAGCCTTTTTCGGGATGACGGATGGCCTGGCCGATCTCGCGCGAGGGTTTGCGCTCACGGGCGGCGGTGTAGGCCTTGTTGGTCGCGATCTGGATCGAGGGCAGCGGCGCGCCATTCAGCCGCAGCAGGGCGATCAGTTCGCCGTGCTGGTCAGCGACAGCGACCACACCCGCCAGGCCGCGCCTGAGCATTTCGGCCTGGATGACTTCGATGGCTTTCTGGGCCTCGGCATGGCCGAGGGAGGTGATGGTTTGCATATTGTTGTCCTTTTTCAATGAAACTTGAGTTTAGAGCGTGTTTTTGAGAACTAAAGGAGCGGTGAATTTCGGCGCAAAATGGCAAAACTGGCCACGGATTACACGGAAAAATCAAGAAAAATCCGTGTTTTCCGTGTCCAAAAGGTTCTGCTCACCATTGAACTCCAAACCCAGGCAGTAACGGGCAGGCGATAACCTGATGTACTTGTCCATTGCATGTTGATCGCTTATTTCCCCTTCCCCCACTCGATCCTGGATTGGGGCAGGAGCCTGGATGTTACTCACTCACCAGCTTTCGTAACCCGGCTTCGTCCAGGATCGGCACTCCCAGCGCCAGGGCTTTGTCGTGTTTCGAGCCGGGATTTTCGCCTAGGACGAGATAGCTGGTCTTTTTGCTGACGCTGTCCGTCACTTTGCCACCGGATTGTTCGATGAACTCTTTGACGCCTTCGCGTGAAAGAGTGGGCAAAGTTCCCGTAACCACGAAAGTTAATCCGCTCAAAGACTGATTATTGGCCACTGGCGACTGTCCACTGGCAACCGGCCACACCCCGGCCTGATTGAGCTTGTAGAGCAAAGTTCGGTTCGCATCGCGGCTAAACCAATCGATAATTGATGCGGCGCTGTTGGGGCCAATCCCTTCAATTTGCTGTAAATCATCAACCGTTGCCAGGGAGAGCGCAGCCAGGTCAGGGAAATTTTTGCTCAGGTCGGTCGCCATGACTTCGCCAACGCCGTGGATGCCGAGGGCAGTAATCAGCCGGTTTAACGGTTGGGCGGCTGAAGCGTGGATCGCCGCCAGCAGGTTATCAGCCTTTTTATCGGCGAAACCTTCCAGTGCCAGCAACTGCTCCTTCGTCAGTAAATATAAATCGGCGACATCCTTGACCAGCCCGGCCTCGATCAACTGCTCGACGATTTTGTAGCCCAGGCCGGTAATGTCCATCGCGCCTTTTGAGACGAAGTGCTCGACGTTGCGCACCAGCTGGGCCGGGCAGGCGGCGTTGACGCAGTACCAGGCCACCTCGCCCTCGAAATGTTCCACCGGCTGGCCGCAAGCCGGGCAGGCCGCCGGCGGGATGTAGGGCTGCTCGGCGCCGGTGCGCGCATCGACGACCGGGCCGATGACGTAGGGGATGACCTCGCCGGCGCGTTTGACCAGCACCCGGTCGCCAAGGCGGATGTCCTTCTCGGCGATGTAGTCGAAGTTGTGCAGGGTGGCGTTTTTGACGATCACCCCGTTGATCTCGACCGCTGCGAGCGCGGCGCGCGGGGTCAGCACCCCGGTGCGGCCAACTTCCACCTCGATGCCGAGCAGGGTCGTTGTCACCTCGCGGGCCGGGAATTTGAAAGCCACCGCCCCGCGCGGATCCTTGCCGACAAAACCGAGCTCCGCCGCCAGCGAAAGATCATCGAGCTTGATGACCATCCCGTCGGCTTCGTAGCCCAGCTCGTCGCGACGTTTGTCCCAGGTTTCGGTGTAGGCGATGGCTTCGTCGATGCTGTCAAAGCGCCGGGCCACGTCCGTGACCGGGAAACCGAGCGACTTCAGCCACTGGAGCAGTTCCCATTGTGAGGTTGGTATACCTGTACCTTGGGAAGGAGCCGCCCGCGCCCCAGTCTCCCGGGTTACCAATTTACCGTCTTCCCAATAAACCACCTGGTAAACCAAAATCGTCAGCGGGCGCGTGGCGGTAATGGCCGGGTCGAGCTGGCGCAGCGCACCGGCCGCGGTATTGCGCGGGTTGAGGTAGGTTTTCTCGCCGGCTTCGGCCAGTTTTTGGTTGAGGGCTTCGAAATCGCGGTTGGTGATGAAAACCTCGCCGCGGACGACCAGGTAATCGGGCAGGGCAAAGGCCGAAGGTTGCAGGTCGGTTGGGAATAACGTCAATTGATCAGCCGGACTTTCGACTTTCGACTTTTGACGCGCATCAACCGGGATTTTCAGCGGAATTGTCCTCACCGTTCGCAGGTTGGCCGTGATATCCTCGCCCACTTCCCCGTCGCCGCGCGTCGCGCCCTGGCTGAAAACGCCATTCCGATAATGGAGCACGACACTCAGCCCATCAATTTTTGGCTCGACGGTGAATTTGCCCGTCTCGACACGCTCATCCAGCTTGCGGATGCGTTCAACCCAGGCCCGCGCCTCCTCTGCGCCAAAAGCATTCGCCAGGCTGAGAATCGGGCGTGGATGACGCACCTTCTCAAATTTCTCAGAAATCGCCGCCCCGGCGCGCTGGCTGGGTGAATCGGGCGTAACCCAGTCGGGGTGTGCCGCTTCCAGCGCCTGGAACTCACGCCACAGCCGGTCATATTCCGCATCACTGACGACCGGAGCATCAAGAACATGGTAGCGATAAAGGTGGAAATTGATTTCCTGCTTGAGTTGTTCGTAACGGTCATGTGTGAGCATAACTTGATTATCTCCGTAAAGACCCTACTTGACAAGACTAGAATATTTGTTCTATAATGACTGCGAAGTAGAACATAATTTCTGTTTTGAGCGTAAAAGGAGATGAAACCATGAATGACGCAATTCGTTCCCGGCAACTGAATGTCAGCCTTGCCAATGCCTGGCACGGCTTCGTCGGTCAGCGCGGCAAAGCCTGGGGCTTCATGATCGTCGGAGCGTTATTGGCTTTTGAGCTGTTCAATTACAGCACCACAGAGTTTGCCCTGAATGACGTACTCGGGAGCCTGAGTTTTGCCGGCCTCAAATGGGCCACCATTCTCGCCATCGCTTTCTGTGGAATCGATTTTGCTGGTATAGCCCGCCTGTTCACCCCTGAACAGGGCGCTGAAGAACCCGCAGAAGTGTGGTACCTGTTTGGAGCCTGGATCCTGGCCGCCGCCATGAACGCCACGCTGACCTGGTGGGGCGTATCGGTAGCCATTGCCAACCATGCCAGCCAGGGCACAGCGGTGATTAATGGTGAAACCCTGCAAAAAATTGTCCCCATTTTTGTGGCCGTGATGGTCTGGATAATAAGAATTTTAATCATCGGCACATTCTCGCTGGCTGGTGAGCGCATGTTCAGCCACGCTGAAACACGCCCCCGCCGCCCACAGCCGAGCGACCCACAGCGCACCAATAATACCAACCCCGGCCAGTTCCAGCGTCCCACGCGGCCCATCACCGGCACAACTCCCATGGCCCCGCGCGCCGCGCTTTCCCCGGCTTCACAGTATTCCCAACAATCAAGATACGGATACCAGAATCAAGCCCAGCGGCAGGCTGACACCAGCCCGGTCCCCCCGGAGCCCACCTACCACAACCTGATGAGTGCCCGTGAACTGATTCAGCTCCGCGAAGAACGCAAATGAGCCCGGTTCAGCCGGGTGACGCAACCCAAATGCCGAGCGTACCTGCCTTGAAACGTTGACCTTATGTCTCCTGCACGCTCAGAACCAAAAAGTGGACGCAAACGCAGACAGACAGTCCAATCCAGCGGCTGTCTGTCTGGTTTTATGATCCCGCCGCTGATTGCGGTCTGCT
The DNA here is from genome assembly GCA_903875215.1 of uncultured Anaerolineae bacterium. Taxonomy (GTDB): domain Bacteria; phylum Chloroflexota; class Anaerolineae; order Anaerolineales; family Villigracilaceae; genus UBA5195. Next base: position 278,306 of record CAIQVH010000016.1, on the reverse strand, counting down.
TCGGGGTCGTGTTAACGCTCGCCACCAGCCAAAGCGTTCCTGGCGATCCTCCGGCGCGCGCCGCCGGAAACAGCGGAATCGCCGCTTTGTTCACGCCTGAAATCCAGTTTTGGGGTGCCAGCCTGAACAGCTGGGCCAACGCCGCCGGGCTGGATCCGAACCTGGCCGCTACGATCATGCAAATTGAATCCTGTGGTGATCCGGCGGCGCATTCAAGCGCCGGGGCTGCCGGGCTTTTCCAGGTGATGCCATTTCATTTTCTTCTCGACGAGGATGCCTACAACCCCGAAACCAATGCCCAGCGTGGGCTGAATTACCTGCGCCGCGCACTCGATGCGGCGGGCGGGGATACGCGCCTGGCCCTGGCAGGCTATAACGGCGGGCTGGGAGTCATCTCACGAGCTGAAGCGGGCTGGCCAGCCGAGACACGCCGCTATGTTTACTGGGGCAGCGGAATTTACGCCGATGCCGCCAGCCTGGGCGGTGATTCGGCGCGGTTGAAAGAATGGCTGGAAGCCGGCGGGGCCAGCCTGTGCCGGCAGGCGCATCAGCGTTTGGGGTTGCCGTAAAACGGGATCAATTTTCGGCCAGCGGCAGGTACATGGCAAAAGTGGTGCCAATGCCTTCCTGCGAATCAACTTCGATCCGTCCCCCGTGGGCATCGACAATGAAATAGGCTATTGAAAGGCCGAGGCCAAAACCGCCTGTCTTGGAGCGGGTGCGCGATTTTTCGCCCCGATAAAAGCGATCGAAAATATGGGGCAAATCGCGGGCGGGGATGCCGGGGCCGGTATCACGCACGATGATACGCGACATTTCATGGGTTTTAGATAATCCAAGGTAAACTTTGCCGCCGGCGGGGGTGTAATGAATGGCGTTGGAGACCAGGTTGATGAGCACCTGCTTGAGCCGGTCGCGGTCGCCGCTGACGGTGATCTGGTCGATTTCGGTCAGTTTCAGTTGGACGCGTTCTCCGGCCAGGATGCGCATTTCTTGAAATGTATCGGTGAGGAGTTCATCCAGCATAACGGGACGCAGATTGAGGGGGAGTTTGCCCGATTCGGCCTGGGCGAGGAGCAATAAGTCGCCAACCATACGGGTCAGGCGGTCGGCTTCATCTTTGATCGAATCGAGTGATTCGTCATCCGGTCCTAATTTGCGGATCAGGTCGGCGTTGCCTTTGATGACTGTCAGGGGGGTGCGCAATTCATGCGAGACGTCGGCCAGGAAGCGTTGCTGGGAGGTGAAGAGGTTTTCGAGGCGCTCAAAGGTGTGGTTGAAGGTACGAATCAGCGTGCCGATTTCGTCCCGATCTGGGCCGCTGTAAGGGATGCGGCGGGAGAGGTCGTCGGCGCGGGTGATTTGTTCGGCGGTTTCGGTGACGGTGTCGAGCGGGGCGAGGGCCTGCCCGATGGAGAGCCAGGAGGCAGCGGCTGCCAGGGCCATTGAGGCAACTGCCAGCCCGATCAGGACGGTCAGCAGGGTGCTGCGCATCGAATCGACCAGTGTCAGGTTGGTGGCGACCTGGATCACGCCGACAGGCCGGCCTGCTGCGGTGAGTGGCACAGTCAACACGCGCAGGTGTACGCCTTGCAGGACGACGTTACGAAAAACCGGGCGGGTGGAGAGCTGGCTGGCGGCATCGAGCGCCTGGTTGACGTTGCGTATGCCAGGCGAGGCCATCTGTAAATGCGCGTCGCGATCCCAGTATTGAACATAGACGTTGCTGGTAAGTTCCAGCGAGGGCAGAGTAACCACGTTCAGCTCGCCCACTGAACTGACGCGCGAATTAGCCAGAATATTGTTGACGGTTTGTTTTAGTGTGCGGTCAACCTGGTCGAAGAGGAAGGCGCCCACTAACACATAAATGAGCACGCCAAAAAGCAGCAGGATGCCGCCAATCAGGGAGGTGTAAAGCAGGGTCAGCCGGGCACGCAGAGACATGAAAGTTCCACCACGGTAGGATCAGGTTGATTGTACTCCCCGCAGCTAAGTTTGAGATAAAAAAAGCGCTGCAAAAACTGATTGCAGCGCTTTTCTCAGGGTTTGCCCGTTTTCAGGGGGTTTCGCGCATCACATATCCCACACCGCGTACGGTGTGGATCAGGCGCGGCAGGGTTTCGTCCTCTTCCAGTTTTTGGCGCAAATAGCGGATATAGACTTCGAGCACGTTGCTTTCTCCGCCAAAATCATAGCCCCAGACACGGTCAAAGATGACTTCGCGAGTCAGCACCTGTTTGGGGTGCCGCATGAACAATTCGAGCAGTTCATATTCCTTGGCGGTCAGCTGAATCAGCTTGCTACCACGCGTGGCTTCACGCGAGCCTGTATCCAGCGCCAGATCGGCAAAGCGCAGCACCTGGATGCGCTCCGGCTGGGTACGGCGCAGCAGTGCGCGAATACGCGCCAGCAGTTCATCCAGGTTAAACGGCTTGACCATGTAATCATCGGCCCCGGCATCCAGCCCCTGCACCCGATCCTGAATCGTATCCTTGGCGGTCAGCATCAAGATTGGCATCGAGCCGCCCAAACGCAGGCGATGACAAACTTCCAGCCCGTCCATTCCGGGCAGCATCCAATCCAAAACCACCAGGTCAGGATTGCGGTCGCGGGCCTGGTTCAAACCTGCGCGGCCATCCGTCGCCACATCCACACTATAACCTTCATACGCCAGCCCACGCTGCAGCAGTTTCAAAATGGCCTGATCATCTTCTATGATGAGAATTCTCTCGTTCATGTTGGGTCTCCTCTCCCCGCCAGCGAGCAGGGATATTAAGATTATACACAACTCCGCACACTCTGACATCCCCGCCGCCCGCTTCCCGGCCCCTATTAACAGCCTATGGTAGAATTTTCCCATGTTCCCGCGCGGCATCCCGCTACAAAAACGCCTCTTCGACCTGCTCCTGACCCTGCCCGGGCTGACCCTGGCCCTCCCGGCCCTGGCCATCGTGGCAATTCTGGTACGCATCTTCCACGGCGCGCCGGTGCTCTTCCGCCAAACGCGGCCCGGGTATCGCGGCAAGCCCTTCCAGATCTACAAATTCCGCACGATGAACAACCAGCGCGACTCACGCGGCAACCTGCTCCCAGACGCCGAACGGCTGACCCGCCTCGGGCGATTCCTGCGCGCCACCAGCCTGGATGAACTCCCCGAACTGCTCAACATCCTGCGCGGAGAAATGTCCCTGGTCGGGCCGCGCCCCTTACTGATGCAATACCTCGACCGCTACAGCCCCGACCAATCTCGCCGCCACGATGTACTACCCGGCATCACCGGCTGGGCACAAATCAACGGTCGCAACGCCCTGAGTTGGGAAGAAAAATTCCAGCTCGACCTCTGGTACGTTGACCACTGGAGCCTGTGGCTCGACCTGCGCATCCTGCTCCAAACCGCCTGGAAAGTCCTGAGACGCGAGGGCATCTCCCAACCTGGTCACGCCACTGCCGCAGAATTCATGGGCAGCCCCCCAACTAGCAAAAAACCATGAACAAGCAAACCTCCACCCGGCCCCTGATCTGGATCGACCTGATACGCATCACCGGCGCACTGCTGGTCATCCTGGTGCATGTCACCTACCCGCTGGTACAAAAATGGGGCGAAGTAACCCTCAAATGGTGGCTGGCCGCCAACCTGGCCAACCAGATCGGGCACCTGGCGGTACCGCTCTTCTTCATGGTCAGCGGATTCCTGCTCGTACGGAAACCCGAACCGGTCAGGCAATTCCTGATCAAGCGCGGAACCCGCATCCTGATTCCGCTCGCCGCCTGGTCTGTCATCTACATCGGCTGGAACATGTACTTCAATCACCGCGAAACCACCCTGGCTTCAGCAGCGCTGGCCCTGCTGACCGGTTCATCCGCAGACCATTTATGGTTCTTGTACGATCTTTTCGGCCTGACTCTGGCCGTTCCCCTGCTATGGAAACTGCGCGAAGCCGGCGGGAACCGCACCCTGCTCTATCTGCTGCTGCTCTGGCTGATCTTTGAACCGCTCACCCAACTCTCTACCCTGCTGGGTGTGACACCCGCTTTCACCCTACCGCTGGCCAGCGGCTACCTCGGCTATTTCATCCTGGGACTTTTCCTCGGCGAAAGGCAATACCCGCGCTGGCAGGTGTTCCTGGCCCTGGGCATTTGCCTGGCCACAACCGGCCTGGGCGCCGCCGGAAATTACTGGCAGAGCCGTGCCGCCGGCAGCCTGACCGCACCATTCCTGTACTACATCGGCATAGTCACTGTCCCGGCCTCGGCAGGCGCTTTTGTCCTGCTCAAAACCCTCGGAGAAAGGCTGGAACGCGGTCCCGCCTGGCTGGCCGCGCTCATTCACCAGTTGGGAACAGGCAGCTTTGGCGTCTACCTGATTCACCTGATCATTCTGGAAGCCTTCAAACAAAGCCTGTTTGGCTTCAAATTGACCGCCACCAGTCTGCACCCCTTTTACGCGATCCCGCTCACCACGCTGGCCGTCTTCACCGTATCCATGACCACCATCCTGATTCTGCAAAAAATTCCCCTGCTCAATAAGATCATCCCCTGAAGTGCGTCAATATTTTACATAAATCTGATATTAATTCTCCGCAATGGTGCTATACTTTTTTCACCTAACATCCAAGAAAGGATAAAATCCCATGACCACACGCACGTCTTCCGCTGAATGGAAAGGCACCCTGAAGGAAGGCGCCGGAACAGTGAAACTGGCCAGCGGCGCATATGAAGGCCCCTACACATTCGCCTCACGCTTTGAAAGCGGACAGGGCACCAATCCCGAAGAACTGATCGGCGCAGCGCACGCTGGCTGCTACTCCATGTTCCTTTCGGCGCTGCTGAGCAAAGAAGGGTTCACCCCGACCCGCATCCACACCACCGCCACCGTCCACCTGACCGAAGGCCCCACCATCAGCCTGATTGAACTCAACTGCGAAGCCCAGGTGCCCGGCGTCAGTGAGACCCTCTTCCAGGAAAAAGCCGCGGCTGCCAAGGCCGGCTGCCCGGTATCCAAAGTGCTGGCCGCCACCGAGATCCGGCTGCAAGCCAGATTGACCGCGTAAACGATTCTCCACATCAACCCAGCAAAAAAGGACGGGCTGGCAGCTCGTCCTTTTTTGCTGGGTTGCATCCAATGGCTACGAATTTGATTGGCCGGCAGAAGAATCCGCCATATCGCGCAAATGTAACAGGACGGCAAGCAAAATCACGACAAAAATGAGAATTCCCAAAAAGGCAATGCCGTTTGTATTGCCCGCCTGAGGCAGATCGGTCAGCCCCGGCGAGGTTGGCGAAGGCGTGGCAATGGCCAAAGTCGGGTCGACAAAAAATCCGCCCATCCGTCGGGATAGGATCAACAGCAAACCGGGGAGTATAACAAATGCAAAGGAACGGGCTTCAAGGTGCATATGTGCAATTCACTAGAACGGGTGATAAGGTTTCACCCCAGTATAACATGGTTATAAATCGGGCTATTCTTATCAAATATTTACTTATCCTTTATAATGCCCGCGAATTGGGAATACCAACTCAAGAGAGAGGTTGATCATGCGAAGACGCGTTACCCTGTTTTTTGTTGTTAGTGTACTTCTTCTGGCTGGCGTGCGCATGGTTAGCGCCCGAAAACTGCAAGCTCCCAGCGTCGATGACGTGACCAGCGGCGCGCAACTGTATGACAAGTGGTATGCCGCCCTGGGGCAACCTGCCCCGCAAGGGAACATGCCCATCTGGGAGCGCCAGACCACCAACACCCGCTCCGGGGCCGAGACCTGGCGCTGCGCCGAATGTCACGGCTGGGATTACAAAGGTTCCGAAGGCGCCTACAGCGCCGGATCACACTACACCGGGTTCCCAAATGTCTTGAAGCTGGCAGCCGGCATGACCACTGAGGAAATTGGGGCGCACCTGAAAGGCTCCAAGGATCCTTCGCACAATTTTTCGGCATATTTGGATGAGGCCAGCTTGCAAAAACTGGCCCTTTTTTTGAAAGAAGGGCTGATCGACGATTCGCAATATATCGACACCGTCACCCTTAAGGTGAAAGACGGCGACGCGGCGCACGGGAAAAAGCTGTATGATGCAACCTGCGCCAAATGCCACGGCGAAAATGGCAAGCAGATCGTGTTCCGCACTGAAGGCATTAATGAATATCTTGGCTCGGTCGCCAACCGCGACCCATACCGCTTCCTGCACCGCACCCGCTTCGGCGTGGCAGGGACGGAAATGCCCATTGGGCGCGCGCTGGGTTGGACGCCCAAAGATGGCGTGGACGTACTCGCCTACGCTCAAAGCCTGCCAACTGGCACCGAACAGGAACAAACCGGCAATGCCGGGGCAGGATCGGCAGCACCGCAAAAAGTGGGCGGGCCATTCCCTGGAGTTTTCGGCGGCATCATCACCGGCCTGCTGGCTTTCTTTGGCATGATCGGCCTGAGCGGAGTTTTGCTGTTCGTCCTGGTGCTGTTCGGTCTCCTGGTCATCTGGGCGCTGCGCAAGCGCCAATAAATTTATCGAAATGCCAGGGCCTGGCAGATTTTGCGGAACCTGTCAGGCTGGTGAGTCGTGTTTGAGGAGAGAGTCATGACGAAGTTATTGGAATATCTCAAGAAGCCGGGAGTGCAGATCCTTCTGTTGATCGGTTTCCTGACCGTGATCAGCGCCGGGGTCTGGGGTTTTTACCAGACCCAGACATCCCCCGAGCAGCCGATCCTGTTCCCGCATAATATTCATGTCAATTTTCAGATTCCCTGCCTGTACTGCCACCCGGGCGCACTGCGGCAGGCCTCGGCCGGCCTGCCAACTGAACAAAAATGCTGGGCCTGCCACGGGCAACTGAAAAAATACTACCAGCCGCCAGTGCCGGTGGAACAGTGGCCGCCGGAATTACAAAAACTGGCCAACTATGTTAAGAACAGCCAACCCATCAACTGGGTGCCGGTTTATCAGGTGCCAGATTTTGTGCATTTTAATCACCGCCCGCACATTGCCGCCAGCCTGAACTGCGAAACCTGCCACGGCGACATGAGCAAAAAGACGGTCGCCACAGTGGAAGAAACCGTCAACATGGGCTGGTGTCTAAAATGCCACCGCGCCAAGACTGAAAACAATCTCCAGAATAACCCCAACAACGATCCCGCCATCACCACACAACTTTCCGAAAAGCGCACCAAATTACTGGATTGCGGAACCTGCCACTACTAAACGACTCACCCCCGTCTTCTTCCATCCAGCGGAACGGAAGAGAGAAAAGGAACGAAACTCGATGACAGAACAACTTTCCCGGCGAGATTTTCTCAAACTGGTTGGTACGGGCGCCGCCAGCGCCGCAGTCCTGACGGGCTGCGGCCCGGCCTCGCGTTACGTCACACGCGAACCGTACACAAAAATGCCGGAATATACCTACAACGGTCAGAGCACCTATTACGCCACCACTTGCCGCGAATGCGCCGCCGGATGCGGGTTGGTTGTCCGCACCATGCAGGGACGCGCCATCAAGGTGGAAGGGAACAAATATCACCCGGTCAACCTGGGCAAAACCTGCGCCCGTGGGCAGGCCACCCTGCACAGTCTCTACAACCCAGACCGGATCCAGGAACCTTCCAGCCATGTGCGCGGCGACCGGGATTTTTCCACAACGGATTGGGATACCGCCACCGGAATCGTCGCCGAGGCCCTGAAAAATCCCGCCGAAACGGCCTTCCTGCTCGGGCTGGCTCCAGACCATCTGTTTGACCTGGTCTCCGATCTGTGCAAAGCGATCGGCGCGCCAGCACCGCTGCGTTATGGAGCCCTGAGCCTGTTCGAAGCGCGTACCACGCTGGGCGAAGCCTCCCGTATCGTCTTTGGCAAACCCGACCTGCTCTTCTTTGACCTGGGCAACGCCGATGTAACCTTCTCTTTTGGCGCCAACTTCCTGGAAACCTGGATCTCGCCGGTGGCGTACACGCGCGGCTTTGCGCAAATGCGCCGCGGCACCAATCGGCGCGGTTACCTGGTTCAATTTGAGGCGCGCATGTCGCAAACGGCCATGAAAGCGGATGAATGGGCGGCAATTCTACCAGGCACCGAAGAGCTGGTTGCCGCTGCGCTCGGCAAGCTGGTTGCCGAACAAAAATTTGGGTCTGCGCCGGCCTTATTTGAAGCAGTAGATGTAGCACAGGCCGCCGATGCCGCCGGTCTGCCCCTGGAAACCCTGGAACGGTACGCCACGATCCTGGCCCAGGCCCAAAATCCGCTGGTCATCCCGGGCGGGGCTGCGCTGGGACAATCCAACGGCCTCGAAATCGCCCAGGTTATTTTGAGTTTGAACGCCCTGTTGGGCAACCTCGGGAAACCCGGCGGCGTGTACCACAGCCCGGCCTCCCCCCTGACCAACTCCTACCGCCGCCCGGCCAGTATCAAAGAAATCAGCGCGCTGATTGAGAAGCTGAACTCCGGAAAAATCAAAACTTTGATCGTGCATGGCGTCAACCCGGTTTTTGAACTGCCCACTTCGCTGGGATTTGAAGCCGCTCTGGCGAAAGTCCCCACCGTCATCTCACTTGCTTCCTTCCCCGATGAAACGGCCATCCTGGCCGATTACGTCTTCCCCGACCATACGGGGCTTGAATCCTGGGGATACCAGCAAGTCAGCGCCGGCACCGGGCAGACACTTCTTTCCGGTGCGCAGCCGGTGGTGGCGCCTTATTACAACACCAAATCCACAACAGATGTGCTCCTGGCGGCGGCCGCCGTGGCGGGAGGCAAAGCCGCAGCTGCCCTGCCCTTCAAGGATGAGATTGAATTCATCCAGGGCAAGCTGGCCGGTCTGGTGGGCGCGGAAGGCGGGTTTTTCAACGCCGCGGATATGCCCTCGTTCTGGGCAGAATTCCAGCAGTTTGGCGGCTGGTGGAAAAACGATCCCAGCCTGGGTACGCCAAGCGCGGCCAGTGCACTGGAAAAGAAGCTGACTCCGGCTGCTGCACAACCGGAAGGCGACGGCGAATTCCACCTGCTGGTCTTCCCGTCACCCATCCTGGCCGAAGCGGGCGCGAACAAGCCCTGGCTGCAAGAAACCCCCGACCCGACAACAACGGTGATGTGGAATTCGTGGCTGGAAATGAATCCGGTCACTGCGGAGGAACTCGGGCTGACGGATGATGATGTGGTGCGGGTCAGTTCTGCCTTCGGGGAGGTGGAAGTGTCGGTGTACAAGGTGCCGGCCATCCGCCCGGAGGTGGTGGCGATTCCGTTCGGGCAGGGGCATACTGCTTATGGTCGGTATGCCGAAAACCGGGGGGCAAATCCCGGGAAACTGCTTGGAGCACAGATCAATGCCGCTGGCGACCTGGCGTTCGCGGGTGTGAAAGTCAAAATCGAAAAAACCGGAAAGAAACGCCCGCTTTCGCGCCTGGAAGGCCGAACACGCCTGGAAGCGGCTGAGAATAAAGGGTAAAGGTAGAGAATGGCGAAGCATAATATTCCTGAAGTGAAAGCGGATTTGGAAAACACGACCGGGATCTGGGGCATGGCGATCGATCAAGACCTTTGCACGGGCTGCCAGGCGTGTGTGGCGGCCTGCGCGATGGAAAATAATATCGCTTTTGTGGGTGAAACCGATGCCGGGTATGGCCGCTCGCTGCACTGGCTGCGGATTGAGCATGCTTTCGAGGGTGAGTTCCCGGAGGTGCAGACCAGCGGGTTCCAGCCGGTGCTCTGCCAGCAGTGCGGCAATGCGCCCTGCGAGCCGGTTTGCCCGGTGTTTGCCTCGGTGCACAGCCAGGCGCAGGATTTGAATTTGCAGGTTTATAACCGCTGCGTGGGTACGCGTTACTGCGCGAATAACTGCCCCTATGTGGCGCGGGTCTTCAACATGCGCGATTATGACCGTCCCGAGCCACTGTCCAATCAGTTGAACCCGGATGTGACGGTGCGCCGGCGCGGCATTATGGAAAAGTGCACGTTCTGCATCCAGCGGATTCACAAAGTCGAAGATCAGGCCAAGTCTGAGGGCCGCGAGGTGCTGGATGGCGAGATGCAGCCCGCCTGCGCGCAGGCCTGCCCGGCAGACGCTATCATTTTTGGCCGCCTGGATGACCCTGAAAGCCGGGTGAGCAAGCTGGCCAAGACCGGGCGCGGCTCTCAATTGTTCGAGGATCTTGGTACTCTGCCACGTGTGACGTATCTGAAGGAGGAGAAAGACTATGGCCGTCTTGGCTAATTCCGCAACCCATGCGCACACCAGCGAGCAGGATCACGAAGCGCACCTGCGAGAAGAACATCTGATGCTCGATCCGCGTCCGCGCGGCGAAATGAATGCAATGGTAATGGAATCGATGCAGACCACCAGCTGGAAGTTCTGGGTGGCGGCTGGCATCATGGCCATCCTGGTGGCGGTTTGCCTGTTCTATTACTGGGGCTACATGATCGCCAATGGTCTGGGCGTGGCCGGGGTGAATCGTCCCATCTACTGGGGGATTTTCCTGGTCAACACCGTCTTCTGGATCGGCATCAGCCACGCCGGGACGTTTGTCTCGGCCCTGCTGCGCGTCTTCAAGGCGGAATTCCGCCGCCCCTTCACCCGCGCTGCCGAACTGATGACGACCTTTGGCCTGGTACAAGCCGGCCTGAGCATTTTCATGCACATGGGCCGCGTCTGGCTTTCCTACTGGCTGGCGCCCTACCCCAACCAGCGTGGGTTGTGGCCCAACTTCCATTCGCCACTGGCCTGGGACTTCCTGGCCATCAATACCTACCTGCTTTCGAGCACCATGTACCTGTTCCTGCCGCTCATTCCCGACCTGGCCATGGCGCGCGACCGCTCGACCGGCTGGCGCAAAACCCTTTACCGCATCCTGGCGCTCGGCTTCCGCGGCACCGAAGGCGAGTGGACCCACCTGCGCTTCGCCATGAACCTGTTCGCCTTTGCCATCCTGCCGGTCATGTTCTCCGTCCACACCATCGTCTCGTGGGACTTCGCCGCCGCCATGCGCCCCGGCTGGAGCTCGACCATCTTTGGCCCCTACTTCGTCATCGGTGCGTTGCAATCCGGTCTTTCGGCAGTCGCCATGGTGCTAATCGTCGTCCGCGCCACAATGAAGAACATGAAATACTTCATCCGCCCCGAACACCTCGACGGGCTCGGCAAACTGATGCTGATCATCTCCATGTCATGGGCTTATTTCTTCTTCAACGACTACATGGTGCAATGGTACAACGGCGACAAATGGACCGATGCCCTCTTGCACTTCCACGAGGAAGGCCCGCTCGGCTGGATGTGGTACGCCATGCTGATCTTCAACGTCGCTGTGCCCTGGCTGACGCTGTGGAACAAAAACTGGCGCCGCAACCCAACCCTGCTGTTCACCGTCGGCCTGCTGGTCAACATCGCAATGTGGTTTGAACGATATATCATCGTCCCCACCTCCCTAAGCATCAACCGCTTCCCCTTCACATACCAGTTCTATAAACCCGGCGTCGAGATCCCCCTCACCATCGGCACGATTTCCTTCTTCATCCTGCTCTACATGCTCGCCTCGCGCCTCATCCCGCTCGTACCCGTCTGGGAAGTACAGGAAGGCCAGATGGCCCACAGCCTGCGCAAATTTGGCAAAGAAACCGTCGTGACGGTAAGTGATTTGGAATAAACCCCCTCACCCCCTGCCCCTCTCCCCAATTGGGAGAGGGGGGAGGAATGAACTATGACTGATAAAAATATGCTTCTTGCCGTATTTTCCGACCTCGACCCAGCCGCACATGCAGTAGAAAAACTGCGCGAACTGGGCCTGGGCGACGAACACCTGAACGTTATCTCCGGCATCCCGATCACCGAAGCGATGATGGGCCGCCCACACCAGTGGACCAACGTCCCGCGCCTGGCACTGGGCGGCGCGCTCGGTGGATTCCTGCTCGGCGCCTACCTGGCCTTCGTCACCCCAACCACCTACCCGCTCAACGTGGGCGGCCAGCCAGTCATCCCCGGCCCGCCCAGCGTGGTGGTGCTCTTTGAGCTGACCATGCTCGGAATGTTGATCAGCACCTTCGTCGGCGTTTTTCTCGACAGCCGGTTTCCATCCTACACCCCCAAAGAATATGTCCCAGAAATCAGCGACGGGCGCATCGCCATCCTGATCGAATGCGACCCCGCGCAGGAAGTCGCCATCGAATCGGCCATGACCGCCCTCGGCGCCGAATCAGTCAAACATGCGGAGGCACAGACCCTATGAGTTTTACTCAACGACTATTGGTGGTACTTGCCGCCGCCGCCCTGCTGCTGGGTGTTTTGATGATTTTTTCCTATGACATCATCAAGATTAACTGGATCTCCTTCATGGAAATCCAACCATCCTACCGCGCCATGGAACACCCTCTACCCGTAGCCGCCCGCTCGATCCCAATCGAGGGCGCCGCCTACATCGCCGGGCAGGGTGCGCCAGTCAACCCAATTCAATCGGATGCCATCTCGGTGGAACGTGGGCGTGTGCTTTACAGCATCACCTGCATCCAATGTCACGGCCCGAATGCCGATGGCAATGGCGTGGTCGGCGGCGCACTGGTCTTCCCGCCCGCCAACCTGACCAGCGAAGTCGTCCAGAGCAAACCTGACGGGGCTTTGTTCCTGAGCATCTCAAATGGCATTCTCGGCGCGGACGGTCAGATCCACATGCCCGCTCTGAATGAAAACCTGACCGTGCGCGACCGCTGGGATGTGGTCAACTACCTGCGTACGCTCAAAGCAAGCGCCACGCCCCAACCCTAACGGAGGAGATGCGTAATGAAAGACCTGAAAGCAATTATTCTCGGGATTTTGGTGGGGCTGCCGGTGCTGGTCATCCTGTTTGCCTTCGGCGTGTATTATCTCGGCTGCGGTACCAACAACACCTGCTACGGAGCAGCTGCCCCGCTAGGAACCCCCATCCCCACCCTGATTCCGGCCAGCCTGCCCGCTCCCAAAGTCGGTGCGGATGCTGCCCCCCTCAAACCTCGCTGTCACGTGGCCGCGCTCGATCTGCTGGGCGCCTGGGTCAGCGCCGGCTACCAGGAAACCGAGCCTTTCCATTTCACCGATGTCACCGGCCTCGACTGCACCGCCAACTTCAAGGATGATGTCCAGATGTTGTTCATTACGCCCAATGTCTGGTATGACGGCGCTCCAGCCTGCACCACCTGCCATTATGCTGATGTCATTAAAGCCACCAAGAACATGGATCTGAGCAGCTACGCCGGCATCCTGGCTGGCTCAGGCCGCGCGAATGCAGAACCGAAAGGCAATGACATTCTGGGCGGCGGCACCTGGGACCAGGCGTTGCTCTACGCCATGCTTTATGCTCCAGATGGCAAGACCACCATTAACCGCCCGGCCATGCCGCTCGGGCGCCCGGCCAATGTCCCGGCCAAAGGGCCGGTTATCGCGGCTGGAATACCTCCCGCGCAGTAGTCGCTAATATCAAAAAGAAGGGGCTGTCCGATGGCCGGACAGCCCCTTCTTTTTTTGTATTTGTTGTGATGGATTGGTGTTATTTTTCAATCCGGGCGCACAGGTTTTTGCCCATTTGGGTGCGCAGGCGCACCAGTTCGGGGTAGGTGTAGAAGAAGAGGATCTTTTGCTCAGCAACGGTATCCCCTGCCGGCTGGGGTTGCAGGATAAAGTAGGAAAATGTTTCAGCGAAGTCTTCCGCCGGATCGGTGGCGGCATAATCGGTGACGAATTGATCGGCATATTTGTTGTAAAACTTGTCGAGCGCGTCGTAGTAGACGTCATCATCCTCGATGTAATTCAAATTATCCCATTCCGTGAAAATCTCGCCCCAGAATTGGTTGAAAAATTGGTTGATGTAAGAATCGGGATTACTACAGCCCTCGCCGGGGAAATAGTTGGGGCATTTATTGACTTCCGCTTCATAGAGATATTCATCTTCCGGGTGATTGAAAATCGGCAGGGAAGGAGGCACCTGTTTTGAATTGAGTGACAGCAGATGGGCGAATTCGTGCACCAGGGTGTAGGTCAGATCTTGTGGGTTCCTGGAATCTTTAATATCGACCTGTAAAACCCATTGCTGCGCGGAGGTTTCGGATTGGTACACCGCCGCGAGGAGATTGTCTTCGCCATCGGTAAAGACGTTGTATTCAACCAGCTCGGTGCGTTGTTCGGCGGGAATGATGGCGGTAAAGTAATCCCAGATTTGTTCGTGGGTGCGGCGGTCTTCTTGCAGGGGGCGTAATTTTTGTGGGACGTTGGACCCAAAAACCGGGTCGCCCAGCTTGTCGCCAACCACGGGGTAGGTCGCCAGGTCTATTTCTGTATCATCAAGCGCGGGGGCTTTGTTGCGCATGGATGTGCGCAGCTGGCCCTCGCCGATGCCTGTCTTGACGATTGAATCGAGCGCATCGAGACAGGAGGTAATGCAGTCGCCATTGAGGCAGGCATCCGGCGTGACGGTGGGGGAAGGGAGCGGGGTGGGGGTGTCGCTGGGCGGCGGGATCCTGGTCGGCGCGGGGGTATTGGTTGGGAATGGGGTGCTGGTCGGCTGGAATACGGCCTGGGTAACGGTTTTACAGGCCAGCGTGGAAAGTGCCAGCAAAAGAAACAGGCACCAGGGCATCCATTTTTTCATCTTTGGCTCCTCAGCAGGTCAGTCTTCGATATTATATTCAACCGGCTCAACCGGCCAGCCCTGCCGGGATACCTGGCTAAGAAGCTCGGCGATTTGGGGCGGGAACAGGTCTATTTGTTCAATGCCGTTGAGTGGAATCCAGACGGGGGTGTATGTGCCGCGTTCGGGGGGGTATTTTCCGGTCATTTCGGGGCCTTTGCCGGTGCCAAAATGCCCGCCAATGACGCGCGACAGGTAATAGTATTGCGCCTTGCCACGAAACACCACCCGGGCCAGCAGCCGTTCAATGGTGACGGCCAGCCCAAGTTCTTCGCGCGTCTCGCGGATGGCGGTTTGTTCGGGCGTTTCGCCGGGCTCCATACCGCCGCCGGGGATGACGTAGTAAACGCGCCCATCGCGCTGACGTTTAATCAGCGCGATATGGCGGTTGCGAACAATAATGGCACGGGCGCGAAACATGGCCCCATTATACACTCCAGCGCGGGAGAATATTCTCCCGCGCTGGAGTGTTTTCCTGGCTTTGGCGCTGTTCAGGCGGCGGATGAATAGATCTTGCTCCACTCATCCCGCAGCAGGTTGCCCAAAATTTGCCCGGGGAGTTCCTGGGCGGGAAGCACATCACCATCGGGTTCGACATACAGCCAGGCTTTACCGGCTCCGGCTGGTTCAGCATCTTCGACAGTTTCGAGGCTGGCCGGATTGGCGCTGGAATATGGCACGGGCAGGTCAGAGACGAGGCGCAAGCCAAGATCCGCGGCCTGATCGCGCAAGCGGGAGAGCTCGGTGATCAAACTGGGTTCGCTGATGCTCAATGAGAGCGAGACCACACCCAGCCGGGCAAGTTTTTCGAGCAAGGCCGGGGCAAAACTGGCGTTGCGCGGGGTCACCGTCAGATGCACGGAGAGGAAAATATCTGCCGCCACGGCATTTTGGATGGCAGACCAGCCAGGTTCGCCCTCCGAGGGCAAGACGATCATCAGGTGGTCGAGACCGGTTTGCAGCAGGGTATCCAGGTAGGCCAGGTCGGTCAATTTGTGCCCGTCGGTCAATAGGCCGGCCACCTGGCCATTTTTTTCGGCGTGGGCAACCAGGGCGGGCAGGTCTTCACGCAGGGTGGCTTCGCCGCCGGTGAAGACGATGTGTGGAATGCCGGCGGCCCAGGCTTTATCCAGCAGGCGGCGCCATTCATCGGTGGTCAGTTCGCGTTCGACGCGTTTTTCGGGGGCGTTGAGCGGATCAGCGCCGGGAGGCAGGCGATACGTCAGGGCACAATCCAGCCGCAGCGGGGCGGTCAGCGCGGCGGTGTTGGGAGAAACGCGGTCAAAGTCGAGATAGGAAACGGGATCCAGATCGGGGGTGTGGATCAGCGTCTCGAGTCTGTCAATAAAATCGAGGTAATCTTTGCGCGCCCGGGCGCGGCTGATGCGGTAACGCCCGGCGATTTCGCGGGCGGCCTGATCGGGGGCCGCGCCACGGATAAAGTGAAAGGCATATTCGGCGGCGCTGGCGTTAAGATGCAGGACGGTGCTGGCGTTGAGTACCAGCACGCCGCTGCCATCTGGCTGCAGGCGCAGATGCAGGCGGTAGGGAGCCTTATCCTGCGGCGGCGACTGGTAGTGATGCACGCCGGCCGGCAGGGATTTGACGGGGCTGAACAGAGCGGTAAGTCGGTCCAAGAGTGACATGGTTCCTCCAATAAATTCCAGGCTGCCGGCTGAAAGATTCAGCCGGCGGTCGAATTCAAAACCTTCAATGTCTCCAACGGGAACTGGAGCGGACAGCCGCCGCCGCACTCTGCCAGCAGCGCGCAGCCTTCACATTTCAGCGGCAGGTCCTGGCGTTCGCGCAGACGCAGCGCCAGGGGATGGTTCCAGATTGCCGCCCAATCATCGCGCAGGAGGTTGCCGATCGGCTGGTAAAAAGACTGGCAAGGCAAAACGTCGCCATTCGGTTCAACACACAGGTTATACTGCGCCGCCGTACAGCCCTTCACCCCCAATTCCATTTGTACCGGGTCAAAGTGGCAATACTGCGTCGGCGTGTACCAGATCAGCCGCTGACCATGCGCGGCGGTCTTTTCACGGGCCAGGTCGAGCAGCGGAGCCAGCTCACGCTCGGGCAGGCCGGTGCCCACCGTGGCCCCGTGCCCGGAATAAATCAGCGCATTCAGACCGACCGTCTGCACACCCAGCCCGGCCAGAAAATCAAGCGTCTCGGGCAGGCTGGCGACGTTATCGCGCAGCATGGTGGTATTCGTCATCACGAACAGGCGCGTCGCCAGGGCATTTTTCAGCCCGCGCACAGTCTGCTCAAAAGCCCGCGCGTTCACCATCCTGTTGTGGATGTCGGGATCGTTGGATTCCACCGTTACCTGGACATGATCCAGCCCCGCCTCCACCAACCGTTTCACAAAGTTGACATCCGCCAGCCGCCTGGCATTGGTATTTAACCCGGTAATCTGACCATTGGCCTCGGCATGCGCCACCAGCTCGGGCAGATCCTCGCGCAACGTCGGCTCGCCACCGGTGAAGAGGATATGCGGAATCCCCAGCGCCCAGGCCCGATCAATGACCTGCTTCCACTGAACAGTGGAAAGCTCGGGGAAGGTGCGTTCACGGGCATTGTAACAGTGCGGACAGTCATTGTTGCAGCGGTAGGTCAAGGCCAGGTCAAGCCGGTACGGCGCCGAGGGGCGCGCGCTGAACGGCGCGACCGTCTCCAAATCCAGCTCGTGGATCGGGCAGGCGCCATCCGGACGAATCAGCTCTGCCAGTTGAGAGCGGAAAGCGGACAGGTCGCGACGGGCCATCGCCGGCTTTACCTGCCAGGTTTTCATCATGGCCCGCACAATTTCGTCATCGGCCTGACGATCCAGAAGCCGTTTCGCCAGCCAGGCCGCGGTGGGGTTGAGATGCATGATGCGGTTAGCGTTGACAATCAATGTCCCGCTACCCTCTGCATCCAGTCGCAGGTGAATGCGGGCCTGTTCGCCATTTTCGTCCAAACGATAGTGGAACAGGCTGACTCCAGGCGAGACACTGGCCGCTTTTTGTCCAAACCATCCTGAAAGAATACCCATTAAACTGGCCTTTTTTCCATGGAACGAAATTTAGCGGCCCCCACCCGCGCAGGCGCAGGCGCAACCCGCACAGGCGCAGGCACACCCTCCGCCGCCAGAACTGCCGCTGCGGGTGGAGACAGGCGCCGGGTTGGTAATCTGCGAAACGCCCTGGGTAAAGTCGCCGCCGAGGATTTTTTGGGCAAACGTCTGGGTGCCAGTGACGACGGAGGCGGCGAAGTCAGCGCCGGGGAGCGCGCTGCGCCCGCTGCCCGAGCCTGGCATCCCCGTCGAAGTGGGTACCGAGCTGAAGGTGGGGTGTGAATGGCGGTAAACCGGGTCGTAGCGTCCCCACCAGGTCGGCACAAAAATTGGGCCGGTGAACGTGCGCCGGGCGCGGTCATCATATTCCTTGTCAAGCATGGTCCATTCAAGCGCTTCTTCGAGCATTTGGCTTTTCACTTCCGGCGTTCCCGCCGCTTCGATCTGCTTCCAGGCCTTCTCGTTGATGGCTTTGTAATACTCCACCGTCTCTTTCGTGCTGAAGCCTTTCATTTTTTCGGTGACGTTTTTGATTAATCTAACCGTCATGGCAGACAGGGCAGGCTTGCGCTGAGCGGGACTTTTTTGCCGCATGGCTTCGAGGAAATCCGTTTCATATTCACGCAGGCCAGCAGGCAAGGTGGCCGCAATCTGCAATTCGAGCGGGTCGCGGGTGGCCACTTGTGCGGCTTCTTTTTTGACCACACCAAACAGGATCATCGTCATTACTTTTTCGAGCGGCTGACCCATCAGAATCGCCGCTTCGACAGCTGTCAGACCGCGTTTGATGCCATGGCCCTCGATGGAAATCTTCGGCGGCAGGTATTGTTTTTTACGTTTATGTTCGTTGATCGCTCCCAGGATCGGCATGCCGAAGATGATGCCGCCGAAACAGCAAAACGGCAGGATGCCAGCCAGGGTTGTGAAAAGCGAGGCGATACCGCCAATAATCAGATCCACAAAAGTGGTGCGTACGATCGCCTCGGCAGGAAGGTAGGCAGCCGGGTAAGAAGCTCCGAAGGTGTACTGGGTGAAACCGTTGGCTGCCACAGACTGCCAGGTATAGGTCACCCGCCCGTCAGCATCGAGGCCGATTTCAGGCGCACCAGCCCCCGGCCAGCCACCACCCGCGGCATGGTAGCGCGGCTCTTCGGGCCTGACGCCAGGCGGCAGGTGAAAAGTCACGCTCAAATCAGTCGTGCCGTCCACAAAGTTCGAGCCAAACCAGGTCGGAGAAAACTCCCCGCTGGCGTAGGCTTCATCCGAACTATCGGGATAGTACATCTGGTCAACACGCGCGATAAAGACATGCACCACACCCGATTTCCCCGGCCGGATGGCCTGCCCGCCCAATTCCACCGCCACACCCGCAGAACCCTGGCCCTGATAATCGCTGGTCACACTGACTGGCTTGCCATTCACATCAGCCGTGATGCCGCCCAACGAGAAAAACCTATTCGGAAGGCCCACATCCACAAAATCTATCGCATCCGCCGAGACCTTATTGCGAAACGTGAACTGATAATCAATCGCAATCGTTCCATCCCCATTCCAATATACGTGCACCACTTCCTTCGTTAATTGGAAGGAATACGTCTGCGCCAACGCGTTGGTCGTCAGGCCAAACGCCAGGGCACAGACCAGTAAAAAAGAGAAAATCCTGGCTTTCATGGCAATCCTCCTGCTCATCACCACTTGGGTTCCTCGGTCAGTTGATAGGTTGCCTGGCAATACGGACAGGTCACCACTGGCGCGCCGGCCATCACCTGAATATCCTTCGACGTGATCGCCCCGCCGCACGACTGGCATTTCATCTGGCTGACATTCGTCTCACCCGGCAAATCCACCTTCATCGTAACCTGCTGCACCACTTCGGTCTTCTGGCCGCGCAGGCCCATCCAAATCAGCCCCGCGCCTCCAGCAAAGAACACCAACCCCGCGCAGGCAAACCCCAGCCCAAAGATCAGCCAGTTCGAATTACCCTGCGCCGAGGTGGAACCGACCACATTCAACGCCCCATAGGCCAGCAGGCACAGCCCGATCAAAAACAACACACCCGCACCGATGAACGCAACAGTTTTTCCCATCACAACCTCCGTAATGTAATGCCAAATCCCAGTGTAGCACCAACCCAAACCGGGCACAAATGACATTCGTCTCTTTTTTTTTGTAACGAAAAGAAAAACCATCAGCCCCGCAGAAAAAACACCCGCCTACCCGCCACCCGCCGGCCGTTTAATCAACCCATACACCTGACTGACAGGCAACACCGCCAAAATCCCATGCCCGGGCAGGTTCAGAGCGCCGACCACCTGCTCCGTCGCCGATACCAGCCCCGGGATCAGGCTGTCATCATCAAGAATGGTAAAAATCGTCCGCCCGTGGTGATCCGGATGTGAAAAGAAATCACTCAGCGAAGGCATCAACGGCAGATCATCCCGCAGCCCTTCTTCATCGCGGATGCGCCCAATGCCCGTATTGAACAGCACCGTCGCCCCGTTGATGCCGCAGGCCTCCCAGGCCGCCAGCACTTCCCGCAATTTTTCAGGGTCATGCAAAACAAAAAGGATCAGGCTCATCACTTCACTCCTGTTTGGATTGATTCAGAACCACCGGCCTGGCCGGCGCATGGAAAAGCAGCCGCAACAACGGCGGAGCCGCCAGGGTGCAAGCCAGCACCATCGCCACCAACGCCGAAAATTCACGCGCACCCAGCAGGCCGGCTGCCACTCCCGCGCTGCCCGCAATCAGGCTGACCTCGGCGCGCGGCACCATGCCCACCCCCAGTTGCAGGCTCTCACGCCAGGTCAGGCCAGCCAGGCGTCCGCCCAGCCCGGCTCCGGCCAGCTTGCCAATCAGCGCCGAAAAAATAACCAGCAGCGCCAGCTCCAAATTCCCGCCGAGCGAGAAAAGATCGACCGACAGGCCGATATTCACAAAAAAAATCGGCACGAAGAACCCATAGGCCAGCGCATGCAAGCGCGGCTCAAGGGTTTCCTTCTCGGGCGAGCGAGCAAACATCAACCCGGCCAGGAATGCGCCAGTAATTGCCGCCATACCGCCGAGCAGTTCCGCAGCCAGGGCATAGCCGAGGGCGACTACAATCGCCAAAGTGAGTACACCCTGGCTGACAGGTAAATTGCGTACCCATTTCACCAGCCACGGCAGCAGCCACAGGCCAAAAGCCAGCGCCAGGGCAAAAAACAAACCCATCCGCCCAAAAACCAGCAGCAGATTGGCCCACCCAGCGCTGCTGGAGGTCAGGGCGAAAAAAGCAGAAAGCAAAAAAATGACCAGCACGTCATCAAAAACCGCCGCGCCGAGCAGGCTCAACCCGACCCGCGATTTGAGTGATTTAAGCTCCAGCAGCGTCTGCGCCGAAATGCTGACCGAGGAAGCGCCCAGCGTCAGCCCGAGAAAAAGCGCAGGCAGTGGCCCCAGACCAAAATAAAGCCCAGTTGCCCCCCCCAACAGGATGGACAGGACAGCGCCCAACGTCCCGGCCAGTGCCGAAGCCCGCAGCGAGCGGCGCAAATCGGCAATGTGTAATTCCAACCCGGCCAGGAACAATAACAGCAACACCCCAACCTGCCCGAGCTGGGAAACGGTTTCAGCCAGCGCAGCATCGTCAATCAGCGGGAGATGCAGCAGGTTAAGCAGGGATGGGCCAAGTAAAATCCCCGCCAGCATTTCTCCCAGCACGGAGGGCTGATGCAGGCGCACAGCCAGATACCCCGCCAGCTTGGCAGCCAGCAGGATTACGGCGAGGAGAAAGGAGAGCTGCAAAAAGGGTGTCACGAGTCCCACCGTCAGGCGGCGTTCAGTTCAGTCTGCTCAGCTGGCAGGCGCACCTGCCTGGCAGTGAAAAAATTGATGACGGCCAGCACCGCGCCCATCAGGAAAACATATTGAAACCCGAAGGTGTTCCAGATCAGGCCGCCGAGCAGGGCCGCAGAGATGGAGAAGACGTGATCAATCGTCACCGCGGCGGTCAGCGCGGGCTGGATATCGGCAGGCTGGCGGGCAATTTTCTTCATGTAAGTGGCACGCGCCATGCTGACCGAAAAAATCATCTGATCCAGCAGGAAGCAGGCGCAAACCACCAGGAAAGCCGTATCGGCAGAGAACAGGAATTTGGCAAACCCATAGCCAAAACAGACAAAAACCAGCACCACCGCTTCTGCCGAAAGGACAAACCGCTCGCCCCAATGATCTATCGCGCGGCCCAAGAGCGGCTGGAACAAGATCCCAATCACGCCGCCGAGCGTGTACAGCGTGGCCATGGTTTGCGTCGGCTGCTGAAAAATGCTGACCAGCACCCAGGGCGCAAAGGTGATAAAGAGCTGTTTGCGCGCCCCCGAAAGGACATTGAGCCAGTAAAACAGGCGGTATTCCTTGTGCAGTTGCAGGTATCCACGGCGAGAAACGGTCTGCTCAGGGGTCATGGCATAGATCAGGATGGCGGCCAGGCAGAGCAGGCCGGCGGCAATGGCAAAGGTATTGCGAAAGGTAAAGCCAAGGTAGCGGAAACTCAGGACGACGATGAAACTTCCCAGCACCGCCGCCAGGTTGCGGATCGAGTTCAACTGCCCCAACCGGCGGCCATCCTGCCCGGCATGGGCCAGCTCCATGCCGATCGTCGAAGAGAGCGGCATAAAGAGATGATTTCCCATGCTGTAAATGAACAGCCAGATCACCATCACCCCATAACTCGACGAGGCGAACCCGATTAAAAAGACGCCCAGCGCGCCCAGGATCATCGCCACCACGCTCAGGCGGCGCGAACATAAAAACGACAGCGCCGCCGAAACAAAAACAACCAAAAACCCGGGCAGTTCGCGTGGAAATTCCAAAAAGGAACGCTGAAAACCCGTCAGGGCAAATTTATCGTTCAAAAAATTATTAAACGTCGCATCCATCATGCTAAACGCCATGCCAAGCACCAACACGGCAACCATGAACAGACCCAATTCGCGCGGCGCTTGTTTAATCCGAGCAAACAAGTTCATACAAAAATCCTTTCAACAAGAATGGATGCATTATACTCACGTTACCTCTCGCAGCCGCCCAACGCCGCCCTGCGAGTTAAGATAAAATTCACCCGGCAACGCTCACCCTTCCCCTCCCGCCCGGCGGGAAATCGAGGCTTTATGACCCAACAGGAACAATATCAACGCTGGCGAGAAACCACCCACAAAAAATCCATCGAGAAATTCCCCGAGCGCAAGGCAAAATTCATCACCACCTCCGGCATGGAACTGCCACCCGTACTCATCCCGACCCATGAAGATCCCGAGTACATGGAAAAATTAGGCTTCCCTGGCGAATACCCCTTCACGCGCGGCGTCCAGCCGACCATGTACCGCGGCCGTCTGTGGACGATGCGCCAGTACGCAGGATTCTCCACCGCCGCCGAATCCAACCAGCGCTACCGCTACCTGCTCAACGCCGGGCAGACCGGGCTCTCGGTCGCCTTCGACCTGCCCACGCAAATCGGCTACGACGCCGACGACCCCATGGCGCTCGGCGAAGTCGGCAAAGTCGGTGTCTCGATCTCCTCCATCGAAGACATGGCCACCCTCTTTGACCAGATTCCACTCGACAAAGTCTCCACCAGCATGACCATCAACGCCCCGGCGGGCGTCCTGCTGGCCATGTACATCGCCGTCGCCCGGCGCCAGGGCGTGGAACCCCAGGCCCTGCGCGGCACCATCCAAAATGATATTCTGAAAGAATACATCGCCCGCGGCACCTACATCTTCCCGCCAGCGCCCTCCATGCGCCTGATCACCGACATCTTCTCCTACTGCGCACGCGAAATCCCCAACTGGAACACCATCTCCATCTCCGGCTACCACATCCGCGAAGCCGGCTCCACCGCCGCCCAGGAAATCGCCTTCACCCTGGCCAATGCCATCGCCTATGTCGAAGCGGCGCTGCAAGCCGGCCTAAAGATTGATGATTTTGCCGGGCAGCTCTCCTTTTTCTTCAACGCCCACAATCACGTACTGGAGGAAGTGGCCAAATTCCGCGCCGCACGGCGGATGTGGGCCCGGATCATGCGCGAACGATTTGGTGCGCAAAAACCATCCAGCTGGCAGCTGCGCTTCCACACCCAAACCGCCGGTTCCACACTGACAGCCCAACAGCCCGAAAATAACGTGGTGCGCGTCACCCTGCAAGCCCTGGCAGCCGTACTGGGCGGGACGCAGTCACTGCACACCAATTCGATGGATGAAGCCCTGTGGCTGCCGACCGAAAAATCCGTCCGCGTTGCCCTGCGCACCCAGCAGATCATCGCCTACGAATCTGGCGCCGCCGATTCAATCGACCCGCTGGCGGGCTCATATCTCATCGAACAGCTGACCGACGAAATAGAAAAACGCGCCAGCGAATACATCTCCCGCATCGACGGGCTGGGCGGTGCCCTGGCCGGAATCGAACAGGGCTACCAGCAAAATGAGATCCAAAACGCGGCTTATGCCACGCAAATGGCGATCGAAAAAGGCGAGGAAGTCGTGGTGGGCGTCAACCAGTTCCAGACGCGCGAACCAGTGGCGCTCGAACGCCAGAGTATTGACCCGGCCATCGAAACGGAAGCGCGCGCCCGGCTGCGTCAGTTCCGTTCCAGCCGTGATCAGGCAAAAGTAGCAGAACTGCGTTCCAGGATCGAATCGGTCGCGCGTTCCCACGAAAATTTGATGCCGCTCTTTATCGAAGGTGTCAACCATGGGCTGACGCTCGGCGAAATCTGCAACTCGCTGCGCGAAGTGTGGGGCGAATATCAGACGCCCAGCTTCTAACCCGGAGGAAAACCCATGCTGCTGGAAAACAATCTGCGCGGCCTGCAACACCTGGGCCTGCCGGTGACCAACCTCGAACGCTCGCAAGGCTTCTACGAGAACTTTGGCTTCATCACCACCCTGCGCACCGACCTGCAACGGGCCGAAGGCCAGATCCGCGTCGCGATGCTGGAACAGGGCGGACTGACGATTGAACTTTACGAATTGCCCGAGGGGCAGCGCCACGAAATCGCCGGGCGGGCAGAGGGTCATTGGGATCATGTGGCATTGGATGTGGCCGATATTGAGCAGGCCTTCCGCGAGATCACCGCGGCCGGGTTTGAAGTTTTGGAAAAGGACGCGCCGGTTTTTCTGCCTTTTTGGGAACATGGGGTCAAATTTTTCGCCATCCGCGGCCCGGATGGCGAAAAGGTGGAGTTTAACCAGCGCCTTTCCAAATAGTTT
Organism: uncultured Anaerolineae bacterium; assembly: GCA_903875215.1. Classification (GTDB taxonomy): domain Bacteria; phylum Chloroflexota; class Anaerolineae; order Anaerolineales; family Villigracilaceae; genus UBA5195. The sequence goes on along the minus strand of CAIQVH010000016.1, from coordinate 253,380 downwards.
TGTGCTATAATTTCCTTACAAATCTGCAGGGTTATTCCGGCAGAGACGTTGGTGAACGACGGGGCAAAAAAGTGAACTTAGCAGGTCAAAGCCCCGTTTGGATTGGTCAACGGGGCTTTTGTTTTCAGGATTAATTTATAGCGCATCTATCATGCAGGGAGGAAAAGATGCTTCCAGCGGGGAAATGGAAAACGGCATGAGCCAGGAAACCAGGATCATCGAAATTGTCGGCCCGCCAGGCTCCGGTAAAAGCACGCTGGCGGCCAGCCTGCGTCGGGCCCTGCCCCATAACCGGGTGGAAAACTTCCCCTACTATCGCAGAGTCCGCTGCCTGCCCTTCTTTCTAAAAAACGGATTGCGGCTGCTGCCGCTGCTGCCCACCCTGCCGCGCGGGCCGCATGGCAGCTGGTTGACCGCGCGCGACATGGTCTCCATGCTGATTCTGCACGGCTGGCACCACGACCTACGCGGAAAAAGCACCCACCCGCCCGCCCTGCTCCTGCTGGATGAGGGAGCCGTCACCTTACTGGCCTGGCTGCGCGGATTCGGCTCGGAATATGTACGCAGCCAGGCGGTGGAAACCTGGTGGCAAACCATGTACATGACCTGGGCCCAGACGCTGAACCTGATCATCCAACTGCGGATCCCCACCCGCGACCTGCTTCCACGCCTGCGCAGCCGCGACCGCGCCTGGGAGATTTATTCGGATGCCGAGGCGCTTGAGTTGCTGACAAAAATGGCCGCAGCCCAAGAGCAGGCGATCAACACCCTGGCGGCCATACCACATGGCCCCGAAATACTTCACATCGAGGCAGCCGGAGCCTCCCCACAGACTGTTTTGGAGGAGGCCCTCAAACGCCTGGCGCCGTATGCGGCCAGAGTTTAATTCTGCTTCAAAAGCGAGGAGTTTGATGCACGAGGAATATGCCACCCAGTGGAAAAAAGCCGCCCAACAGCCCTACGGGCTGAAAGGCCATCTCCGCAAAAACCTGCGCAACCTGATGGTTTCTGCCCTGGCGCTAACCGGGCAACCCGGCGCAGAAAATTCACTGCGCTGCCTGTATTGTCACTATGTTTTCGACGACCAGAAAGAGCAATTTGCAGCCATCTTAACCAGGTTGAAGAAGGTGGGCACCTTTGTGGATACCGATACTTGCCTGGACATGCTGGCAGGCCGACAACGCATTGACGCCCGCTACTTTCATCTCTCATTTGACGACGGTTTTCGCAATAACTTTACCAATGCGCTGCCCATCCTGCAACGCGAGCAGGTGCCGGCCATCTTCTTCGTGCCCTCCGCCATAATCAGCGCCGACTGGGAAACAACCCAACGCTATTGCCTGGTAACCACGCATTATCGAAAACCGGTAGAAATGCTGCGCTGGGACGATCTCAAGGAAATGGCAGCAGCCGGATATGAAATCGGCTCCCACACCAAGACACATGCCCGTTTGTCAGAAATTTCCAGCAACCCGCTGCGTCTGGCCGATGAAATTGCAGGATCAAAACACCAGCTTGAATCCAACCTCGGGCGGGAATGCAAGTACATCTCCTGGCCGTTTGGCAGCCGGGCCGACGCAGACCCGCTATCGCTTGATCATGTCCGCTCAGCCGGATACAAAGCCTGCTTCGGCGCTTTCCGTGGCGCAATCGCGCCTGAGAAGACCCCAATTTTCAGCATCCCCCGCCATCATTTTGAAGTCCAGTGGCCCATTGCGCACATCACCTACTTTCTCAATGGAAACATGGAAGCCAACTCCTATGCCCAACTACAAAGAGAACCCGAATGACCCTGCCTGCTGATATCACAGCCGATCAGGTCCAGCCCGATCATAAGAAACTCTACACCCAGGCCGCCCACTCGGTGAAATGGTCCATTCTCTACAACGTGGTTCCGCGCCTGGTCACCCCCTTCTCGACCATCATCCTGGCGGCCATCTTAACCCCCGCCGATTTTGGCCTGGTGGCCATTTCCACCTTTGTCATTGCCCTGGCGCAAATCGTCATCGATATGGGCCTGGGCAAAGCGCTCATCCGCACCACCGAGTCACTCGCTGAATGCGCTTCGATCATCCTTTGGGTCAGCCTGAGCATGGCCGGCCTGCTCTGCGCTGCAATATGGATTTTCGCTCCCGGGATTGCGGCCCTATACCACAATCCACAGGTCACCAATATCATCCGCCTCGCCTCTTTCAGCCTGATCCTGACCAGCACCATGGTCGTTCCCAAGGCGCTTATGCGCCGCAACATGGAGTTCGACCGCCTCTTCTGGGTTTATTCCTCCTTCCTGATCAGCCAGGCCATATTCTCGGTGATCCTGGCCTTGCTCGGCTGCGGCGCGTGGTCAGTGATCGGGGGCCAACTGCTCGGGATCAGCGTCAGCATCTGGTTTGCGTGGAAAGGGGAACCCTGGCGGCCAGTGCCAGTGCAAAATTGGGGGTTGCTGATTTCGATGCTGAAATTCAGCCTGTGGGTCATGGTTTCCGGCTTTCAGGAATGGCTCTTCACCTATGCCGATAACGTCATTGCCGGGATCTTTCTGAGCATACAGGGCCTGGGCGTATATGCGCTGGGCTACAATATTGCCACCATCATCCCCTCCTTTCTGGCTGCATCACTTTCCGATGTGGCCTACCCCACCTTCTGCAAAATCCAGGGAGAAGTACAGGAAGTCGGCAAAAGCCTGCTCGGCTTGCAGCGCCTGACCAGCACACTGCTCTTTCCAATCGTGTTTGGGCTGGCAGCCATCGCCGCGCCGGCCATTTCGTTACTGTACACAGATAAGTGGCCCAATCTGGCCCAGGTGGTCGGTATTTTGGTATTCATGCCCGGGCTGGGCAGCCTGTGGAATTTGAACGACAGCGCCTACCAGGCCATTGGCAAACCCGGACTTTCAGCCCGAATCTCCGGCCTGAATCTGCTGATTCTGATTCCGCTTCTGTGGCTGGCAGCGCCACAAGGATTACTCATTTTCACACTGGCGCGCTTCGCCGGGGCCTGGCTGCGCCCATTGGGAAACATCCTGTGGGGCTTCCGCTTCCTGGGCGTCAGCCTGAAAGAACAAATCCTGGCACTCAGCCAGCCACTCGCCATGTCGCTGGTAATGTTCGCCCTCATTTCATTTCTCACTCACCAGGTAGGAATTTTTGCAGGCCTGAGCGGCTGGCTCAAACTGGCCGGAATCATTCTGAGCGGCGCGGCTGTCTATTTTTTCCAGCTTTGGGCCTGGAATCGCGCCTTATGGAACCAACTGCTGGCCAGCCTGCGCCGCATCCTGGCCACCCCATGAATCACCGCCTGGTACTTGACAGCACTGGAGGTTGACTTGTTTTCAAGTTTACGGGAACTCCTGATCGCCCAGGCCATCGCCACCGCGCTGGTGCTCTTCATGTTCATCATTCCCATGCTGAAAAAAGGCCTGTTCAACTGGACCAAATCCGGTTTCTGGACCTGGGCCGCCTTTGGGATCTATTTTTTACTTAACCCACTCTTCAGCACCCAATGGAATGTGGCCGCCTACCGCATCAACCTGCAAATCGCCGGCGGGCTGGAGCGCGGCGCCTGGATCGGGATCGTCTCCATCATCGGCATGAGCGCCTTTTTCCTAGCCTATCTGACCACCCGGGCGCAACCCGTGACCTGGAAATTGCCCCCCAGCGACAACCGCCTCACCCCGCTGATGAAAGTTCTCCTCCTCCTGCTCGTTGTCGTGGCTTCAATCTCTTTTCTCACCTACCGCACCGGGGGCAGCGCAGCGCTCGACCAGGGCCGCTTTGTGGCTGCCGGAGGCCGTTTTACCGGAAATATCACCGGTTATCAGAATTCTGCGCATATTTTCCTGTTCATCCCCGCCATTCTGCTCATGCTTTCCCCCTCCCGCTTTGCCCGCCTGCTTGGCTTCCTGTTGACAGGCACCTACGTCATCATGAAACTTGGCGACGCCTGGGGGCGCTGGGCGCTGATTTCTTTCCTGATTGCCATGTCCATCAGCACAACCGTCTTCAAAAAACGCCAATGGCCCCCGCTCCCCTACCTGGTGGCCATCCTGCTGCTGGCGGCACTGCTCGTCGTCCGCGGACACACCAGCCTCGACTCCAACAATGACCTGATGACCCTGATCACCCAAATCCCGGACCTGATCGGCCCCAAACTGGCCAACAACAACACCTCCATGCTGCCGACCTGGTACCTGGTCAGCTACATCCGCGACTCGATCACCGGGTACACCTACGGCATCCCCTTCCTGAATTATTCCCTGTTTGGTTTTATCCCCAGCCGGTTCTTCCCCCAAAAATACTTTTTACTAAACTGGCTGCAAGCCAGCCAGCCGCCCATCCTGAACGCCGCCATCAACCGCAGCCTGGTTGGCGCAAAATGGAGCCTGCTGGGCAGTTTTTACGATAATGGCGGCCTGCCAGCCGTCATCCTGCTCGCCGGGCTGATGGGATACCTGTGCCGCAAAATGGACGGCATGCTCAGCCCCGAAAGCCCGCTACTGGTCAAAGCCACCGGCATCTGCTGGATCAGTACCCTGTGGATCCTCTGGGCCGGGCAGGAATACTGGGCCATGCAAGTCATCGGAACCATCGCCATACCGGCCATCCTGCTGTGGATTGCAGCGCCAAAACACCTGGCTCCCACCCCAACACACGGCAAAGATTCAACGCAAACCTGAGAAAGGATCCGACCCGATGAACATTCTCCACATCACCCTGGGTTTCTACCCCGCCGAAAGCTGGGGCGGCCCGCTCAAGGTCGTCCACCATCTGTGCACCAGCCTGGTACAGCGCGGACACAAAGTGACCGTATACTGCACCAACCTGCTCGACAAAAAACACAAAATCGCACCCGGCACCTTCGAACGCGAAATTGACGGCATCCACGTGGTCTATTTTGACACCTGGCACCTGCCCTGGTGGCCCGGCGTGCTCGGCCCCTTTTGGATGCCCGACCTGCCGCGCACCATGGCCGCCAACATCACCAGCTTCGATGTGGTCCACCTGCACGGCTACCGCAGTTTCTCATTCATCCCGGCCGTGCGAACAGCCAGCCAGGCAGGTATCCCCATCGTCACCCAGCCGCATGGTGCCTTGCAGGTCCTGGTCAGCTCATTCTGGCTCAAACGCGCCTACGACCAGGTCTTCAGACGCCTCGAGTTGGAAAACATCAGCGCACTGATCGCCCTGCAAGAGAGCGAACGCCAGCAGGCCCTGCTGCAGGGCATCCCCGCCGAAAAAATAGAAATCATCCCGAACGGAATCGACCCCTCCGTGCGGAAAAATCTCCCCGCCCCCGGCGGATTTCGTCAACGCCTGGGCCTGCCCGCCGATTGCCCGCTGATCCTCTTCCTCGGGCGCATCAACCCCATCAAAGGCCCCGACCTGCTCATCGAAGCCTTCGCCCAGCTGAACCGGCCCGACGCGCGCCTGGTCATTGCCGGCCCCGATGACGGCTTGCTGGGCGAAGTCCAGCGCCTGATCGAACACCACCACCTCCAGGACCGCGTCACCCTGACCGGGCTGCTCTCCGGCCCCGACGTGCTGCCCGCCTACCAGGACGCTGACCTGTTCGTGCTGCCCAGCCGCTTCGACGCCTTCCCCATGACGGTCGTCGAAGCCTGCCTGATGGGCGTACCCATGGTCGTAACAGAAGAATGCAAAATCGCGCCTCTGCTCAAAGATCAGGTAGCCGAAGTGACTCCCTGCGAAGCCGGCGCCTTTGCCAGCGGCATGGAACGCCTGCTCGCGGATCGCCCGCGCTATGACCAATACAAAGCCAACTGCGGCCGCCTGGCCGCCGAGATGTTCTCACTCGAAGCCGTAACCGACCGGGTTGAGACACTCTACCAGCGCCTCAGCCGGCCCAAAAGCCCAGTCTCAATCCGCGGATGAACCAGGCAGGGGGAAAATGACCATCCAACGCCGCGCAGCTCAAAAGCAGGCCAGACAATCCAGGAAAACAAGCCTCTTCCTGTTGATTGCGCTGGTGCTGACGACGCATTGCGCGCCCGCCAGTCCCGCCCCGCTCGTCACCCGCACCCCGCTCGCCCCCACGGTCACCACCGCCACACACCCCGCGCCCACCGTCCCCGCCTCCCGTTATTTTGAGCTGGAAAACGGCCTGCTGCGCATCACCACCCCGCGGCTGGAACTGCATCTCGCCAGCGGGGCGATTACCTATCTCAAAGACCAAGCCACCGGCACGCTTCTGGTCAATTCGGCCAGCCCGGCCAGGCCCGGCAGCTTCACCACTCGCCACCCCGACGGCTCCACACACACCCGCTCCCCGCAAGCCAACCCGGCCCAAACCACCCTGACCGTAACAGCCCCCAACCGCGCCAGGCTAACCTATGCTCAGCTGGAGGGGGGCGAAGCTGGCAGCCTGGGCCAGTTTCATGTGGACATAACGGTGGAAGAAACCAGCGGGGAAATCCTGCTCCAATTCACCGGCCAGGAAGAATCTCCACAGGCAGAAATCATCTCCATCGACCTGCCCATCTCCAATCCAGCCACACAGGCGGTCATTTTGGGCAACGGCAGCCGGGTGACGCACGATTCAGCCGCCATCCAGATCCAGACCAGCGAGGTGGCTTACGGGCTGTACTCACCGACCATGGCCGTCCTCGAGCAGGTGGACGCGGTGGCGGCCATCTGGTCTGAAACATCCACGTATGACCCGGAATTTATCCAACTTGAGCATCAACCAGCCTCCGACCAGCTGACCCTGCATGGCGGCCGCAGTGCGCTGCAGGCGAACCCCTCCCAGCTGGTTTCACCGCCCTGGATAATCGGCACCTACCCCACCTGGCTGGAAGCCGCGCGCCGTTGGCGTGAGCGGTTCGAACAACGCACCGGCGCTCTACCGCTGTGGGAAAATCGCGTTCCCTGGGTACAAAACATCCACGCCGTATACGATTCCACCCTCCAGGACTATGGCGGCGACCCGCAAAAATACGCCGCCCTGGCGCGCGTCACACCTCCGGCGCAGACTCTGTTCTTCTTGTGGAACGGCGACCGGCTGGTGCTGTTTGGCGACCCAACCCTGGTGGCAGAAATCACCCGGCCATCCGAATCCGCGCTCAAGCAGATTCGGGCTTATGGCTGGCCGCTGTTACTCTATCATCCATACACGCTGATTTATTCGGAGCAGGGAGCAGCCCGGCGGCTGGAAAAGCTGGCGCGCCTGGGCTGGCTGCCAGCTGATTATCAGTTTACGCCAGATTATGGCGGCAGCGCTGAAGGCTGGCAGGCCTACTGGGATGCGATCAAGACCCCCTACGCAGAAGATGGCAATTCTTATGTACTGCATCCCGGCGCAAAGCGTTTCAAGGAATACCTGGTCCACAATTTTGGAGCCTATGCCGAAAAATTCCAGGCGCAGGGAGCGTATTTCGACATTCTGGGCGCCAATGAAGAGTTCCGCTTTTCCGAGTCGCAGAAACTCATCGCCGGGGAAAATTATGTGCTCGGAGAGATTGGCACCCTGCAGCAGTTGGAGCAAAACCTGCCAGGGCTGGCCGTGATGAGCGAATACCAGGCGCCGTGGCTGATACCGTATGTTTTTTTTGCCTGGGAAGGCTCGGCCACACACCTGGCGCAAAACCAGTATGTCCACGCCCCAATCAATCACCCGCTGCGCACGGCGCTGATCGGGAGCTACACCTGGGGGCGCGAAAGCAACGAAGACCACCAGGACGCGGTCAGCTCGGCACTGCTGGGAACTCTGCCGCAAATCTCCATGCCCGGCGATGCGGGTATTTCGGATGAACTGGCCGCCTGGAGCCAGGCGCGGGCCAGTCTTTTTTGCGAGGAAGAATTATTCAACGATCTGCCGGGTGAGTGGCAGCCCGGAGTGTTGGCCTATTATCGCAGCTTAAAAACCAGGCGCTGGATCACCTTTCAGCCAGTTGGGACAAGTTACGGATATGTGGAAATCCTGGCCGATGGCAGCCAGAAGATCAGGCTGGTACTTCCATGATGACAGACCCGCGACCTATCAACTACCAGGTTCAGGAATAAGGAGAAAACACAATGAATACCAAACACACTTTTATGCTGGCTGGCAAATGGCTCTGGCTGCTGATCCTCGGTCTGATCCTGGGGGCCGCCGCCGGCATCGCCCTGGCAACTTATCAAGTTCCAAACTATCAGGCCAAAGCTCGCATCCTGGTTTCGCAGGACAACCCACAAAACAGCAATCTGGATCTAGGCTATCTGAGCGGACAGCAGCTGGTCTCTACCTATGTTCAGCTCCTGAAATCGCGTTCCATCCTGGAAGCCACTGCCGCACAGGTGGGCACAGAAATCGACGTCAAATCCATTGATGTCAACCAGGTGCTGGATACCCAGATCATTGAAATTGCGGTCAACCACAGCGATCCCCGGCTGGCCAGAGATATTGCCAACGCGCTGGTCTCGAACCTGTTGACGCAAAGTGAGCGCCTGCAGAGCGCCAAGTACGCCTCCGCCGAAAACAACCTGAACCGGCAGGTGGAGCAGATTAAAAAACAAATGGACTCGCTGCGCACCGCTTACGATACCGGCACCCAGCAGGATATCCAGGGCCACATTGCAGAAATTGACGCGCAGATTGCCGAATTTCAGAAAGAAATCGCCACTCTACAGGCCGACATTGCCCGAATCAACCCGTTGTACGATGTGGAAAAACGGGCCGAACTGAACATCAAGCAAGCACAACTGGCTCAAATTGAGCCACGGCTCCTGTTCTACCAGCAAATTCGCTCCAACCTGGCCCTGCTGGGCGTCGCCAGCCAGACCGGGGTATCGGGCAACGAAAATCCACGGCTGGTTCAACTGCAATCCACCTTGAAATTGTACGAACAGCTCTATTTAAGCCTGCTCAGCAACCTGGAATCCGTCCGCCTGATGCGCCTGCAGCTTTCACCCAACATCGCAGAGATTGAATCAGCGATCCTGCCCGAAGAGCCGACCAATTTCTCAGCCCCGGTTATCATCGCCCTTGCGACACTGGCCGGGTTGTTCCTGTCCGCCGGCGGCGCCATTGCACTCGAATTCCTCGATAACACGGTCAAATCGCCGGGCGAGGTGGAAAGCCTGCTGAGTCTGCCCACCATCGGATGCCTCCCCAAATTCCGGCAGAGCCGGCATGGAGCCATCCATTTTCTCGATCATCCCAACTCCGCCGTCTCGGACGCATTACGGATTTTGCGTAAGAACATCCTGCACTCCGAAAAGGGCAAACATCTCCGCACCTTGCTGGTGGTCAGCCCCGGAGAAAAAGAAAGCCGCACCATGCTGGTAGTGAACCTGGCGGCCAGTTTCAGCGCCCTCGGAAAGAAAGTAACCATCGTGGATGCCAATGTGCGCGACCCGCAACTGCATCACTACCTGCAAATAGAAAATTCCACCGGTCTGGGAGACAGCCTGACCGCAGAGGAACCCGCTGCGAGTGCCGCCATCCCGCTCAAGAATATCCCGGCAGCCTCGGCAGTCACCGCCGGAAACCTGCCCGCCAGCCTGACAGAAAAACTTGAATCCGAGCGTCTCGCCGCGGTACTGACCCGGCTCAACAAGAGCGCTGAACTGCTGATCCTGAACGGCCCGGCGCTATTTTCCGCCGACACACTGGCCTTTGCTTCGCGGGTGGATGCGGTCCTGCTGGTCCTGCAGCCCGGCACCACGCAAAAAGAAACTGCGCAGGAGGCAGTAGCCCACCTTCAGCGTGTGGGAGCGCACCTGGTTGGTGTGGTGCTGAACCGCATCCCGTGGCGCTGGCAAAATTATTACCCCGGCTTCCATACCGGGGTCAAAGCCGGGGAGTAAGGAAAGGCCTTTCCATTCCAGTTAAAGGGGAAAACGATGACGAATCTCATCTCTCAAAGCCTGCAAACGCCCTGGAAAATCAGCAATCTTCTACTCAGCCGGGCCATCCTGCCATGGATGAGACTGGTGATGGCCCTGAACGACATCCCCTGGCGGCGCGGCTGGAGTTTCTACGGGCTGCCGATCATCCAAAAACACCGCCAGAGCACCATGAGCTTCGGAGAGGGCTTCAGCCTGCGTTCCTCGCTGGCTTCCAACCCGCTCGGAGCCAATCACCCGGTCATCTTGAGCACGCTCAAAGCCGGCGCCGTCCTGCAAATCGGGGAGCATTTCGGCATGACCGGCGGTTCGATTTGCGCGGCCAGCCGCATTGAAATTGGCGACCACGTCGCCATCGGCGCCAACTGCTGCATCGTGGATACTGACTTTCATCCACTCGCTGCTGCGCTGCGCCACGAACACCCACAGGATGGCCAGTCGGCGCCCATCACAATTGGCGACCAGGTCTTTATCGGAATGAACTGCCTGATTCTGAAGGGCGTCACCATCGGGAAAAACAGCGTGATCGGCGCAGGCAGCGTCGTAACCAAAAATGTGCCCGAAAATGTTATTTTTGCCGGCAACCCGGCAGGCTTCATTCGTGAGCTGGGCCAGGCAGCGCCATTCCTGCCTGCGAAGGAAAAACTTCTTGCTTGACATCAAGCCCTTAATGTTGGCCGATTGTGCGACAGTAGCAGCCACGCACGCTGCCTGCCTGAGTACGCCCTTTAAGACCACGGCTGGCGCCCGCTTGCTCCAGACACGTTATGAAGCCATCAGCACCGGTGCCGGGTCAAGCGGATACATCTGTAACCTGGATGAGCATTTTGCCGGCTTCATTTGCGGAATCTGGGACCGCCGCATGCTCCGGCAGGCGTTATTTAAAAAACTCCCGCTGCTGGCAGTGAATGCCGCCCGGCACTGCCTGTCCGATCCAAAATTTCTGCTCATCGCCGCCGGAGCATTGCTCCACCAGCTATCCAGACCGCGCGATCCGCTGGACGAGAACGGCTACGAGATGCGTCCGCTTGTTGTCCTGCCAGCCTTCAGAGGGCAGGGCGTGGCCGACCGCCTCATCGAACAGGTTTATGCAGATGCGCGCCAGCGTGGCTTCGAACGTATCTTCTTGTTCGTGGAAAAAGATAACCTGGCAGCAATCAAGCTCTACACCCGGGTGGGATTTCTATTGGAGGCAAAAAAGCGGCTGCCTGGCGGGCTTTTTTCCGGGGCCAGGGTGGAGGTGCTGCGCTACTCCTTAACTCTGCCGGGCAGGGCATCATCCTTATGAAAAGGGAGCGTCAACCATGCGTGTTTTGATTTTTGGAGCAAATTATGAGCCAGATCTGGGGCCCAGTGCGCCCATTTTTACCATGCTGTGCGAAAACCTGGTCAGACGCGGGCACCAGGTCACCATGCTCACCATGGTGCCGCACTATCCTTCCGGGCGTGTAGCGCCCGAATATCGGGGCACCTGGCTTGGCAGAACAATAGAAAATGGCGTCGAGGTCATCCGGGTCGGGCTGCCCTCGGTTGACCGGGCCCGCCTGCCCCAGCGCCTGATTCAATATCTGGTATACCAGCTGGGCGCCGCCTGGGCCGGGTTGGGCCGGCAGTATGAGGTCGTTTTCGCCGGCAGTTCATCGCTATCGGCCTGGCTGCCATTCATCACGCTGGTCGGATTGCGAAACAAGCCGGCCGTTTACGGCGTGTATGACGTTTATCCTGGCGTGGGCGTGGCGCTGGGCGTCTTCCGGCACAAACCCATCATCAAGCTGGTGAGCAGCATGGAACGTTATTGCCTGGAACACGCCCAACTGGTGCGCATTATTTCTGAAACTTTTCGAGACGAACTGCGCGATATGGGCGTACCAGACGGAAAAATGGTTCACGGTTACGACTGGGTGGATACCCATCTGATTCAACCCCTGCCCCGCAACAACGCCTTCGCCCGCGAACAGGGCCTGGATGGAAAATTCGTTGTCCTGTATGCCGGCAACCTGGGCCTTTCGCAGGGGCTGGAACAAATCCTGGCCGCCGCCGACCTGCTCAGAGCCAACCGGGAAATCCGCTTTGTGTTTGTGGGCGATGGCGCCAGCCGCGCCAGCCTGATGGCCGAAGCGGCCCGCCGCCAGCTGGAAAATGTGCAATTTCTGCCCTACCAGCCCCGCCCGCGCCTGCCGGAGGTGCTGGCCAGCGCCGATCTCTCGTTGGTCACTTTGCAGCGCGGCATCGGAAGCCGGTCACTGCCTTCAAAAACCTATTCGATCTTCGCCAGCGGCCGCCCGTTGCTGGCCAGTGTGGAGGATGACAGCGAAGCCTGGAAGCTGATTCATCTTTCAGGAGGCGGGGTTTGTGTGCCGCCGGAGAATCCGTCCGCGCTGGCAGCTGCCGTGTTGAATCTGAAGCAGGATCCAGCCCGGTGCGCAGAGCTGGGGCGGCGTGGCCGCCTGTGGGCCGAAGCTCATCACTCGCCCATGGCAGGCGCACTGGAAGTCGAAAAGCTGCTGACCGAGGCGATCGCGATCAAAAATGGTCAGCCGCGACTGAAGAACTGATCAACACCCAGGGGAAAAACAAAATGGCAGAAAGAGAAATCCTGTCAGAATGGCTGCGCCGCCGGGGAGTTTCCGTGCTCCACTCTGCGGCCGGAAGCTGGGCCAGCGCCGGGCTGGGGACGTACCAGGCAATCCCCTTCCACACCGTGCGAACACCTGACGAGGCAGAAACCGAACAGTTTCTGCGCGAGCAGCATCTCACCGCGCTGCGGTTTTCCACGCCGGTCGAGGCGCCGCTCGGCAGTTTGAGTTACCATGTCGTGCTGGAGCGCCGGCCTTATTCACAGCTGGATCTCTCCAAAAAGGCCCGCCACGACGTAAAAAAAGGTCTTTCCATGGCGGTCATTGAACCCATTTCTTTTGCGCGCCTGGCCGAAGAAGGCTGGGATCTGCGCCAAGAAACGTTGCTTCGCCAGGGCCGGTCGCAGGCCGAATCGCAGAGCTGGTGGCAGAAGTTATGTTTAAGTGCTGCAGGGCTGGAAGGTTTTGAAGCCTGGGGCGCAACGGTCAACGGGCGCCTGGCTGCGGCGTTGTTGAGCTTCCTGTGTGAGGACTGCTACTGCATCCTCTACCAGCAAAGCCGGTCAGATTCCCTGCGTTTTGGGGTGAACAACGCCCTGACATATGTCGTCGCCGCGGAAGTGTTGCTGCAACCCGGGGTGCGCTCCATTTTTTATGGGCTGCACTCGCTGGATGCACCCGCCAGCGTGGATGAATATAAATTCCGCATGGGATTTACTCCCCGCCCGGTGCGCCAGCGCATCCTGCTCGCGCCGCTTTTACGTCCCTGGGTCAACCCGCTGAGTCATAATCTGTTGCAACTGGCCCAAAAATGCCTGCCACACAATCCCACTCTTTCCAAAGCTGAGGGAGTTTTCCGGTTCTACTTGAATGGCCGGCTGCCCGCAGAACGGCAGTCGCTGCCGGCGGTGCTGGCCGCTTCGACCAGCAACCCGCCAGAAGCGGATTGAGCCGAATCCGCTGTCGCCCGAGAAAAATCCAGCCCGGTGGCGGCCAGGCAGCGCAGCGGATTTGTCGAAGCAATCTGGATCAGGTCGCGTTCGGGGCTGGCAGAAACCTGCTCGAGCGCGGCCAAAAACTGCAGCCAGGCTTTCCAGACCGGGACGTAGAGCGCATCCGAACCAAACAGCAGCCGGGCCGGGTCCAGTTTCGCCAGCACCAGTTGCAGCGCTTCCGGCGCCAGGTTGGAGGTATCTGCCATCAGGTTGGGGTATTTCTCCAGCAGGCGTGCCATCCTGTGCAAAGCCTGCGGCCATTCCGATGGGGCCAGGCCGTAACAACCAGCATGCGCAAAAATGACCGGCGCCGCAGAAAGGCTCCAATCCACCTGGGCCAGCTGCGAAAGAGCACTGAATTCGCGCTGTTCGGGCGGCTCCAGCCCCGGCGTGCGCCCGGTATGCAGCACCAACGCCAGGTTCAATGCGCCTGCCGCCGCCAGAGTCGCCTCCAACAATTCCCCGCCCACCGCGCCGCGAGGATTGAGATTACTCAAGTTGGGATGAACCTTGATGACCCGTATGCCCTGCCTGGTGCGCGCCTGCCTGAAAAAAGGCTCCAGCTCATCCGGCGCCGCCCCAACCGGGAAGGGACAGCCCGGCACCCAGCGCGGCTCCCCGCCAAACATCTCGGCCTGTGCCTCCAGCAAAAGCCCGGCCTGGCCCGGAGCGCGCGCAACCGGCAGCAGCAGCGCTCCCGCCACAGGCACCAACGCCAGCTGGTCGGCAAATACTCTGGGGCCGGTATGGGCATAGACCAGGCGCGCCGCCAACAGCAACCCACGCTCCGACTGGGCCGCCGCCGGCAGAGGGCGCGCCTCCAGGCCGGGTTCGGCAGCCAACACCGGAGCGTGATAACAGGTCATTCCGGCGGTGAACAACCCCGCGGTCGCAGCGCCCGGTTGATAGGCAATCTCCCCGCGCAGCACATCAAACGGATGAGTGTGAAAATCCAAAAAAGGATGGTCCCGGCCGATTTCGCTCGACCAGCACAGCAGCGCAGCAGGATTACGCACCATGGCCCTCCCCGGCCCGCTGGGCCAGACACTCTGCAAGTTGCTCGCGCGCAATTTTTCCACGGTCATTGCGAGGAATGGTCTCCAGTTGGATAAAGCGTCTGGGAAGCATGTAAAAAGGCAGTCTTTTTTCGAGAAACTTCGACAAAACCCCCGGCTCCAGCTGGCCTTCCGCCTCGAAGCAGGCCGCCAACTCAGTCAGCCCGCCGTTCCCGGCCCCAACCAGCAAAGCCACCGCGCAGCGCACCTGGGGATGCGCCAGCATATGGGCCTCAATCTCGCCCAATTCAATCCGATACCCCATCCACTTCACCTGGTGATCTTTGCGCGCAACAAAGACATACTCGCCCTGCGGGGTCTGGCGGCATAAATCACCGGTACGGTAGATGCGCGGCCCCACCTCGCAGCCCGGCGGCGGGGGCGTAAAGCGCAAACGGGTTTTTTCCGGGTCGTTGAGATAACCTGCCGCCAGGCATTCACCGGCGATGCACAGCTCACCAACCTGGCCGGGCGCCACCAGATGGTCATTTTCGTCAATCAGCAGAACGGATGCCCCCTTGCATGGTTTCCCAATCGGGATGGGCTGGCCCGCTTCGGGCAGTTCCGTCACCGGATGACAGAGCGAAACGCCGGTGGCTTCGGTGGGGCCGTAGCCGTTGTAGAAAGCCGCCGCTGGAAGCGCAGATTGCCAGGCACGCACATACTGCACGTCGAGCGGCTCACCAGCAAAGATGACTGTCCGCAGATGAGGCAGGCGGCCCGGCCGCAACACGCCGGCGCGGCTGAGATACATCAGCAGCGAGGAAACGCCCTTCCAGACGCTGATCTGTTCCTGTTCCATGAAACGCACCAGCTTTTCGGGGAAGAGCAGCTGTTCGTCGGTAGCCAGGCTAAAGGTGGCACCAGCTGCCAGGGCGCAGAATATGTCAAAGACGGACATGTCAAAATAAAATGGGGCAGTTCCCAGGATGCGGTCAGCGGCGGTGAGATGAAAGTACTCCCGCGCCCAATCAATGTAGTTGGTCAGGTTGCGATGCGTGACCATGACGCCTTTCGGGGCGCCGGTGGAGCCGCTGGTATAGAGGACGTAAGCGATATCGTCCGCGGTCAGGTCGCTGGGGACTGGCCAGCCGGCGGTGGCAGCCAGCTCTTCGCGATAAAAAAGCCGCTCGACGCGGGGAGAAAGGCTGTGGCTCTCGTCGAGGCAGATCAGGGTTGGGGAAAAATCGAGGCTGGCAGCCCGTTCAAGCGCGGCAGAGAGTGTTTCGGTGCCGCAAAGGATGGCGCGCGGCGCGGCGTCTGCCATGATTTGTTTCCAGCGCTCGGGCGGAGTTTTTTGGTCGAGCGGGACGTAGGCTGCGCCCGCCTTGAGAATGCCGAGGGTGGCCGTCAGGCAGGCAGGACTGCGTTTAAGGAAATAGGCCACGCGCTCGCCGCGTGCGATGCCGATGGCCCCGAGAAAGCTGGCCAGCAAATTTGACTCGCTCGCCAGCGTCTCAAAAGTAAGCGCCGTCCGCCCGTCGGTGACGGCGCATTTTTGCGGGTGGCGCGCCGCGGCGTGCGCCAGGTAATCCTGCCCGAGGTGCGCGCGCATGGGTCACACTCCGGTCAGCCGGGCAATCAGGTTGAGTTGCATTTCTGATGTGCCGGAATAGAGGGTGGAGGCAATGCTGTCGCGCAGTTCGCGCTCGGCCTCGTACTCGGTCATGTAACCATAGCCTCCGCGCAGTTGAACCGCGTCCAGGGCGGCCTGTTTCAGGCTTTCGCTGATGAACAATTTGGCGGTGGAAGTTTCCAGCGCGGCACGTTTGTGTTGATCTTTGAGAGCGGCGGCGCTGTAAAGGGCCAGCGCGCCCAATTCGGCGTTCATTTTCATGCGGGCCAGTTTGTGCGCCACGGCCTGAAATTCGCCGATCGACTGTCCAAAGGCGCGCCTTTCGCGGGCGTAGCGGACAGATTCCTCGAGGATGCGCTCCTGTTCACCAAGCAGGCAGGCCGGGATGAGGGTGCGTTCCCATTCCATGGCTTCGGTGAAGAGCATGGCGCCCTGCCCGGCGCGCCCGATCAGGGCTGAGGCGGGCACCTGGCAGTCGCTGAAGACCAGTTCGCCGTTGGTCAGGGTGCGCAGGCCGAGCTTGTCCATGGCTTTGCCGGCGGAAAAGCCCGCCGCGTCACGGGCAACGATGAAGCAGGAGATGCCGCCAAACGCTTTCTTTTCTGAGTCGCTGACGGCAAAGAGCAGCACGCGGTCGGCGACCGGGGCGTTGCTGATCATGGTCTTGGCGCCATTGAGCAGGTAGCCCGATTCGGTTTTTTGGGCGCTGGTGTGCATGGCAAAGGCATCTGAACCGGAGCCGGGTTCGGTCATGGCCTGGGCGTAGATCAGGCGGCCCGCAGCGAGGTCGGGCAACAGCGCGGCTTTCTGCTCATCGCTGGCGAATAAAACGATCTGCAGTCCGCAAATCAGCTGGGCGGTGAGGGCATGCAACAGGCCGGCGTCTTTGCAGGCGTAGCCGAGCGCATGGTAAACCGCCACCGTGGTGACAAAATCAAAGCCGTCGCCGCCATATTGTTCGGGGAAGGGCAGCGCCAGCAGGTGCATGGCGGCGCATTTATCCCACAGCTGCCGCGAAAAAAGGCTCTGACGATCCCTTTCCGCGGCGCCGGGGTTGAGTTCCTGGCGGGCAAAGTCGACGATGGTCTTGCGCATCGCGACCTGGTCGGGGGTAAAAGTAAAGTTCATAGCCGGCTCCTAGCTGGTGCGCCGCATTTCCACCAGGCTGGCGATGCTGGAAATGGAGGAGAAATTGTCTGGGATTAGATCGTCACCGGAGATTTGGAGGGCGTACCGTTCTTCGAGGAAGCTCAAGAGAGTCATGACTCCCAGGGAATCGATGATGCCCGATTCGACGAGCTGGTCGTCATCGCCGAGGGGGGTTTCGAGGGCGTGACGCAGCATTTCATGGGTGATGAAATCACGGATGGCGTTTTTTGTATCCATTGTTTTCCTCCTGAATGTGAGTTGAGATGAGGGCCCGTCATGATACGGGCGGCAGTTCCCCCGGGGATTTAAGAAAGAATCTGGCCAGTGAGCGACCAGATTCTTTTATTGAGAGCAATTTTCGGCGTAATCCGCGCTGAGGCCAGGCTGAGGCTGCGATTCGCTTCTAATCCACCGAAAAAACCGGGAGACGCGGCACTTCGGCAATTCCTTGAACTTGAGCATGCGATGCATCCACATGGCCGGAATATTATCGTCCCAAAAACAGCCGTAGACTTTGCGCCAACCTTCTTTTTTTAGCTCCAGGTGCAGCGAACGCAAAAGCGGCACTGCCAGGTTTTTGCCCCGATACGCCGGGTCAATCAACATGTCCTGGGCGTAGGCTTCGCCTTCCGCGCAGATAATCTTCAGCATGTCCAGATCGGGATGCTGCACCCGACGCCCTTTCTCGCGAGGAGCCAGACACCACAGATCGCCCAGCACGCGCCCATCCTTGACCAGCGCAAAGCCACGCATACCGCGGCGGATGTTCCGGAAGGCCTTAAAGCGGCGGCTTTTAACTGCAAAAGAATATATACCCGCCCGGATTTGATCCAGATCCAACTCGATAAAACTGCATTCCGTGCCTCGCAGTGGATCCTGGGCCGGGTCTAACACGGTTAAATCCATCACCACCGGGGTGATCAGCCGGCTCCGGAAAACCTGCTGGTGGAACAGGTGTATCAGCTTGCCTTCTGCGATTGATTCGAGCAACAAATGGAAACTCAATCCGACGTTCTCCAACATAGACCCACCTCCTGGTTGAGAACAAAGAAACGATCTGATTTATTATATCACCTTTCATTTTTGTTAAGTCAAGGTCTCTACAGGAGGTAATTAATCGAAAAATCAGCCCCCGCCTGGCCCGAGGAATGACTCTGGAACCCCCTTGTATTTTTACTTCAACGGCATATAATGATTTTACATTACAGATTTGCAAGGTCGATGACTTTGCCAGGGCGGACTTTTTCAGTATCAGCCAAAAGACCGGCTGATGAATACTCATAAAGACAAGCTTTGAAACCCACCGTAAGCGTCATCAGTGAAATCACCAGTCACCAGGGAGGTTGGAATGGTGCGCACCCAAACGACAATTGCACAACCAGCAGCGCGCGAGGAAACCGCCAGGTTCCACCCTGCCCTGAAATTCTTAAAAAGCACGATCAAACGCCTGTTTGATATCAGCCTGTCTGCGTTCGGGATCATCATCCTGGCCCCTTTTCTGACGCTGATCGCACTGCTGATTCAACGGGATTCGCCCGGCCCGATCTTCTTTTGGGGGACTCGCGCCGGCCGAAACGGCAAGCCATTCAGGATATTAAAATTTCGCACGATGTATGAACGCCCGGAGAGTTATGCCGGCCCGCGCGTCACCGCCGAAGGAGACAGCCGCATCACCCCGCTTGGGGCATGGCTGCGCTATACCAAGATCAACGAATTGCCCCAGCTCTGGAATGTGCTGACCGGAGACATGAGCCTGGTCGGCCCGCGCCCGGAAGATGTGGAAATTGCCAAACACTGGCCAGAAGAAGCCCACCGCGAAATCCTGTCCGTCCGCCCTGGCATTACCAGCCCGGCCAGCATCCTGTACCATGACGAGGAAAAACATCTCAGCCCGGGCAGCCTGATGGAAGACTACTTGCAGAGCATCCTCCCCAATAAAATGCGTCTGGATCGCCTGTATGTCCGCTACCCTTCCTTTTCAACCGATTTGGATATCCTCTTCTGGACGATGGCCATCCTGATCCCACGCCTGACGAGCACCCAGATCCCGGAAGGGTACCTGTTTGCCGGGCCGTTCTCACGCTTCGTGCACCGCTACGCCAACTGGTTCATCGTGGATTTTCTCGTGGCAGCCTGCTCCGTAGGGTTGGTCAGTATCTTTTGGCCGCCAGAATCCGCCTCCTGGGGATTAAATGCCCTCGCAGTACTCAGCCTGCTCATCACCCTGCTCTTCAGCAGCTTGAATACCATCTCCGGCCAGAACCGCATCTTATGGTCACGCTCCAGCGCAGAAGACGGGCTGGGGCTGCTGCTCTCTGGCAGTCTGACCTCCTGCTTCGTCTTATTGATCTGTGAAAGCAACCGCATCGCGAACTTTCTGACCTTTCCAGACTTCCCCGCCAGCATGCTGATCATCATCAATATGCTGGCCCTGGTTGGGTTTATCGTGGCCCGATACCGTCTGCGCGTGATTTCCGGGCTGGCCAATCGCTGGCTGAATCTGCGCCAGGATCGCCTGAAACTCGGCGAGCGGGTGCTGATTGTCGGCGCCGGCGAAGGCAGCCAGATTGCCGGATGGCTGCTCAAGCGACGCATCTTTCGCACAGCGTTTTCGATCATCGGCATCGTCGATGAGATTGACCCCACCCTGCACGGCCTGCGCATTGGGGGCACGCCAATTCTCGGCGGGCTGCTGGATCTGCCCGTCATTATCAAAAAACAGGATATCGGTGTCATCTTATCCACCATACCAGCCACCAACCCCACAGTGGATGAATACATCTTCGACCTGTGCCGCTCAACCGGCCTGCGGCTGGTTTTTCTGGATGATTTGCTGAACCTGGTGGATAAACAAGTCACACAACCCCGGCAGAATTCAAGCCCTCCAGCCTGGCGACTCGACCACCTGGAGTTTAAAGCCATCCACGACATCACCACCCAACTCCCCAACCGCTACCTGCTGCAAGAACGACTGCAACACTCCATTTCCTATGCGCGCCGCTACGACACGCGAGTCGCCATCCTGTTCATCGACCTGCCCAGCCTGGCAGACATCAATCACATTCTCGGCCATAAATATGGCGACGAACTGCTGATCCTGGTGGCCCAGCGCCTGATGCTCTGCAAGCGAGAAAGCGACACCCTGGCACGCACCAGCGACCACCAATTCACACTGATCTTGGAACACCTGGCCCGACAATCTGAAACCACCCTGATCGCGCGCCGCATCTACGACAGCCTGCTGCAACCGTTGCAGTTGAATGGGCGCAAATTCAGCCTGGATGCCAGCCTGGGAATTTTCGAGGCTGATACACTCGAAAATTCCGGGCCGCTGGATATGACCGATTGCTACCAAAAACGAACCCTTCTCAAGGATCACAGTCATCATGAATATGCCCTGGCACAATAAAAAGGTACTGGTCACCGGCGCCGGCGGCTTCATCGGCAGCCACCTGGTTGAAAAACTGGTCGAACAAGGGGCGCAGGTGCGCGCCTTTGTGCGCTACAACTCGCGCGCCGACCCGGGATTGCTCAAATTTACCGACCCGGATGTGCGGGCAGCTGTCGAACTCGTCGGCGGCGACCTGCGGGATGAAGACGCCGTCCGGCAGGCAGTGCGCAGCTGCCAGATCGTCCTGCACCTGGGAGCGCTCATCTCCATCCCATATTCTTACCACCACCCCGTGGAAGTGGCGCAGACCAACCTGCTCGGCACGCTCAACATCCTGCTGGCCTGCCGCGACCTGGGCGTCGAGCGGCTGGTGCACACCTCCACCAGCGAAGTCTATGGCACCGCGCGGCAAACCCCAATCAGCGAGGCGCACCCTCTCCAGGGGCAGTCACCCTATTCGGCCAGCAAAATCGGCGCAGATAAGCTGGCCGAGAGTTTTTTTAGCGCCTATAACCTGCCAGTTGTCACCATCCGCCCCTTCAACACCTACGGGCCGCGCCAGTCGGCGCGCGCCGTCATCCCAACCATCATCACCCAGGCGCTGACCCAGCCGGTCATCAAGCTGGGCAACCTGAACACGACACGTGATTTCACCTTCGTGCAGGATACCGTCAACGGGTTCCTGCTCGGTGCCCAGGCGCCCGGCGTGGAAGGTCAGACCATCAACCTGGGAACCGGCTTCGAGATCCGCATTGGTGAACTGGTGGAAAAAATCGTCGCCCGGGTCAACCGCCCGGTACAGGTGGAGGTCGACACCGGGCGGCTCCGGCCGGCCGCTTCGGAGGTCTTCCGCCTGATCTCGGACAATTCTCTGGCCCGCCAGTCACTGGGCTGGCAACCAGAAATTGACCTCGACCAGGGCCTGGAGCAAACCATCCAGTGGATCCGTCACAACCTGGATCAATACCGGGTTGGAGTATACGAATTTTAGGGTTGTCATTTTAGAGGAGGTTGACCATGAAAGCGGTAGTGCTGGCAGGGGGCAAAGGAACACGGCTTGCACCGTATACCAAAATCCTGCCCAAACCTTTAATGCCCATCGGCGATTCACCCATCCTGGAAGTCATCCTGCGGCAAATGAAACTGGCCGGCATAGACCAGGTCATCCTGACGGTCGGGCACCTGTCCGAACTGCTGCGGGCCTTCTTCCAGGATGGCCACCAATGGGGGCTGGAAATCACTTACAGCTACGAAAAAAGCCCGCTCGGCACCGCCGGGCCAATTGCCCTGATCAAAGACCTGGATGAACCCTTCCTCGTCATCAACGGCGACGTGCTCACCACGCTCCCCTTCGCCGAACTGATCCAATTTCATCGGCAACAGAGCGCCCTCGCCAGCATCGCCGTACACCGTCGCACAGTAAAAATAGACCTGGGCGTAATTGAATGGGATGGCCGGCCACAGATTAACGGCTACATCGAAAAACCCACCTACGATTACTGTGTCAGCATGGGCGTTTACGTCTTCGAGCCGCGCGTGCTCGACTACATCCCAATCGGTCAATATCTCGACTTCCCCGACCTGGTCAAAAAACTGATCTCCGCCCGCGAAAAAGTAGTCGGCTACGAATTCAGCGGCTACTGGCAAGATTTAGGCCGCCCCGATGATTACGAACAAGCCGCCCACGACTTTGAACAAATGCGATCACAATTCCTACCCGAGGAGCAACACACATGAACTGGCGCATTCCCCTCTCCGATATTGACTTCGGCCCCGAAGAAGCCGACGCCGTCCAATCTGTCATCACCAGCCGCTGGCTGACAATGGGCGCCATCACCCAGGAATTTGAACAGGCTTTTGCCGCCTACACCGGCGCACACTACGCCCTCGGCGTAGCCAACGCCACGGCCGCCCTGCACATGGCCTGCCTGGCGCTCGGTCTCGGCCCCGGTGACGAAGTCATCGTCCCATCCCTGACCTTTGTCGCCACCGCCAACGCCGTCCGCTATGTTGGCGCTACCCCCATCTTTGCAGATGTGTGCGGCACCAACAACTTCAACATCTCCCCGCTCTCGATCGAAAACGCCCTCAGCCCCAGAACGCGCGCCATCATCGTCGTCCACTACGCCGGCTACCCGGTGGATATGCCCCGCGTATTGGAAATCGCCCGCCGCCACGACCTGCTTGTCATCGAAGACAACGCCCACGGCGTCGGTGCCAGTCTGGAGGCGCGCCAGCTCGGCACCTGGGGCGAAATCGGCTGTTTCAGCTTCTTCTCCAATAAAAACATGACCACCGGCGAAGGCGGCATGCTCACCACCGACAGCCCGGAACTGTTTGAAAAACTGCGCGCCCTGCGCTCGCACGGCATGACCACACTCACCTGGGATCGACACAAAGGCCATGCCTGGAGCTATGACGTGACCGAACTGGGCTACAACTACCGCATCGACGAAATCCGCGCCGCGCTGGGGCTGGCACAACTCAAAAAGCTGGAACGCAACAACGCCCGCCGCCGCGCGCTGACCGGGACCTATCGCGTCGCCCTCCAGGCCCTCACCCCAGAGATCAGCCTGCCCTTCGAGCAACACCCCGGAACATCCTCGTGCCACATCCTGCCGGCCCTGCTGCCGCCCAATTGGGACCGTATCTCCGTGATGGAAGCCCTCAAAGCCCAGGGCATCCAGACCAGCATCCATTATCCGCCCATCCATACCTTCAGCGCCTATCAAAAACCTGGCAGGGGCGCAGATCTGCCCGTCACTGAAGAAATCGCCAGCCGCGAAATCACCCTGCCGCTCTACCCGGCCATGAAAGATGAGGACGTGCTCAGCGTCGTCCAAGCCCTGCAAACCTCCCTGGTGCGCAGCCTGTAGCCCCCCACCGACCGCCCCCCTGCGAAGAAATATCGCAGGGGGGCTTATCCAGCGCAAAAACAATTCGGCCCTGACCGCTGCCAATTCTAGCTATATCCGAAATCTCGGCTCATAGGCTATACCAGGCAGCGCCACCACGCTCAGGAGGTTTGCTCCAGAGCGTTGACCGTGGCGATTAATGGCCTACAGATACCCTGGCGGCAGCAAACGGAGTCAGGGTATTTTACTGCTGCCCGGCAGTTTACTACACGGGCCCGCCGCCCAACCTCCCGCCGGGAGAGTTTTCGGGTACACTCAAGCCCACTAGAGAAAGAAAAGAGAGAATCCATCGATGGAATTGCTCAAATCTCGCACCCAGCGCATCCTGATCGAAGCCCATCGCGGCGCAGAAGGCCTCGCTCCCGAAAACTCCTGGCCTGCGCTTGAAGCCGGCCTGGCAAGTGGGGCAGATTTTCTGGAAGTGGACATCCAGCTCAGCCAGGACGGCATCCCGTTCCTGCATCACCATTACAGCCTGCCCGATGGCCGCCTGTGCGGCGCCGTCTCCTGGGCCGAAATCGAGACGCTGCGCTCCAACGGCCTGCCCTTCCCGCGCCTTTCAGACGTACTGGACTGGATCCGCAGCCGCGAAACCTGCCTTTCGCTCGACCTGAAATGCGGCTTCCAGCCGGAAGAGTGCCTCAGCCGCGCCGTGCTGGCCGCGCTCCAAAAGACCGGAACCCATCACAAAGTGATGCTGCTCGCCTGGGATCACGTCGAACTGCTCAAGATCAAGCAGAGCCAGCCCACCGTGACCACCCGCGCCCTCCTGGCGGGCCGCCTGACAGATTACCGCGCCTTCCTGCACACCACCCAGGTTGACGCCGTCAGCCTGAATTATGGCATCGCGCGCCCTGCCGATGTTGAACAGATCCACGCTGCAGGCGCAGCCGCCCTGCTGGGCGGCCTGTGGCAACCCGATTTCGGAGCCGCGGCCCAACTCGGCGTGGATATGCTCAGCTGGGGCAACCCGCTCGAAGCCCGACAGGCGCTCGGCTACCTGTAACCCCCTCACCCCAAGCATTGGAGACCCTCATGGCCCAAATCAACCGCATCAACCACGTCGCCATCATCGTAGACGACATGGAAAAATCGCTCAACTTCTGGCGCGACGCGCTCGGCCTGACCCTGCACGAACTGCGCGACGTGCCCGCCGAAAAAAGTCAGATCGCCTTTTTGCCGCTGGACGGCGCAGAAATCGAACTCGTCCGCCCCACCAGCGACGACTCGGGCCTGGCCAAATACCTCGCCAAACGCGGCCCCGGCATGCACCATGTCTGCCTCGAAGTCGACGACATTGACAGTATGCTCGCCCGCCTCAAAGAAAAAGCCATCCACCTGATCAACGAAGAACCGCGCACCGCCGCCGATGGCAAACGCTACGCCTTCATCCACCCCGAAAGCACCGGCGGCGTGCTGGTGGAACTGTACCAACTGTAAGCCGCCAGCCTGCCCACATGTTCCCTTTTTTGGAATCTAGAAAACTGCTCGTCGCAGGCGTCTCCGGCGGCCCGGATAGCCTCACCCTGCTGCATCTCCTGCACCAGGCGGGCTACCCGCTGCTCGTAGCCTCGTTTGACCATCGTCTCCGCCCCGCATCCGGGGCCGACGTGCTTCACGTCCAACGCATCGCCGCCGCGCTGGGGCTGCCCTTCGTCACCGATTCTGCCGATGCAGCGGCGCACGCCAGAGACGCCGGCCTCTCGCTGGAAGAAGCCGCGCGCCACCTGCGCTACCGCTTCCTGTTCCGTGCCGCGCGCCGCGCCGGGGCGCAGGCCGTAGCCGTCGGGCATACCGCCGATGACCAGGCTGAAACCGTACTGATGCACTTTCTGCGCGGAGCAGGACTGACCGGGCTGAAAGGAATGCCGCCCCGCAGCCTGCTCCCCGTATTCGACCCAGAAATCCCGCTCGTGCGCCCCCTGCTCGGCTGGACGCGTGCCCAAACCGAAAACTACTGCCGCGAAAACAACCTCCCCGCCCTAAAAGACCCCACCAACGCCGATACCACCTACCTGCGCAACCGACTGCGCCACGAACTGCTCCCACAGCTCGAAACCTACAACCCCCAAATCCGGCAGACGCTGGCCAAAACCGCCGCCGCCCTGCAAGGGGATGCAGAACTGCTCAATCAACTGACCGATTCAGCCTGGCAACAAACCATCCGCGCGGTAGAGAGCGGATTTGTGGCCTTCGATTTACCGCAACTGCGCGAACTGCCGCCGGCCTTGCGCCGCAACCTGTTTCGACGCGCCATCTTCACCCTGAAACCCGGCCTGCGCGATGCCGATTTCGACGCGCTGGAAAAGGCTTGCACGTTAAAGGCAGTGGAGGTGGCTGGAGGACTGAAAACCCTGATCGAAGCCGAAGTTTTGTATTTAACGGAAGATGAATCGGCGCTGCCGGCGGCAAAATGGCCGCAAATCCGCCAGCCGTATAAGGTTACCGGGAGTCCGTTGGACCTTGAGAATGGTTGGAGTTTGACCTGCGAACTGATTCCACCACCCGCTTCCTTCGTTACGCCCGATCCCTTTTCAGCGTTCTTCGATGCCGATTTGACGGAAGGCCGGCTGCGGGTGCGTCCCTGCCGGGCGGGAGACCGGTTCGAGCCGCTTGGCATGCCCAGGCAGACGATCAAGCTCTCCGATTTATTCGTAAATCTTAAAATCCCCAAACGATTGCGACCCCATTGGCCGGTGCTGTGCGTGGAGGAGGAAATTGCCTGGGTGCCGGGCTTGCGGATGGGGCATCATTATCGCTGTACCGAGTCGACCCGGCACGTGTTGGCGGTGCGGATTAAGCGGCCAACCAATGTTTGACGGCCCGGCGGATGGGGGTTTCGATCAATAAAAACGTGCCAATGGAAACGAGGATCAGAAGGAGCAGGTAGGCATAAAAATGGGCTTCGTTGAAGAATTGCCCAAAGCGGGGTTCAAGATAATTTTTGTAGAAGAGGTTGACGGGAAATTGCAGGATGTAGATAGCGTAGCTGGAATCGCCGAGCAGGACAAACCGGGTAGATGCGCGCCAGGCGAAAAAGCCAATAACGCCAGGGTTTAAAGCCTTCGGTCTGCGGCCAGTAGGCCAGCATCATGATGAAACCGGATAGAACAACGAAATAACTGACAAAAATTTGCCCGGTGGGAATTAAACTGCTGATGGGGTAGATTTGGAACGGGAAGATTTTGCGCCCGTAATGGAAGATAACCACCGTGAGCGCAGCGGCGAAGCGGGTGAAAGTCAGTTGTTGGGTGGTGGGCATGGGGAAATTGTACCCGATGAAGGGAAGAATTATGGCAGGTTTTTGGAGCGTACTGCCCTGCCGCGCGGATAAATGCAATTCGCTGCTAAAACAAAGCTCCCGTGATGGGAGCTTTGTGAGCGCATGGATGCGGTGGGCCTTCCCCGGCGGGGAAGGGTCGCGGTTTACGATTGGCCTGCCAGCTGCCTGAGTTTCATGTTCAATTCGCGCCACTGGATCTTGGAGACCCCCAGGTTTTGACGAATGGTATCATTTTCAATGCCGCGGCGGTATTCATTAAGTGCGTACGTCCAGCGGCACATGTCGAAGGAGAGGTGTTTGTTGAGGCCGGCGTCGTTACCGATATCTTCGAGCAGGTATTCGAGCCGGCGCGGCGACCAGGGAAATAGCCGGTCACTTGGGCTGTATTGTGATACATATTCTTCGTAGATGGGAAACCAGTCTTCCGGCAGGGATAATTTTCGTTCTTTGTAGCGATTGACCGGGCTGGCATATTTGATAAAAACAACCGGACCTTCAGGCCCGCTGGCGTCGATGTGGTTAAGGTGGATACCGAGGCATTCGCTTTTCTTGATGCCAGTGGCAAGCAGCAGTTGGAGCAGAGTGTAAGGACGGGCATCTGGTTTTTTCTTGCGGCGGTAGCGGTCGGCGGCGAGCAGGATGGCCGGGATGTCTTCATCAGTAAGGATGGTGGGAAGTGGCGACATGACCGAGTGCTGGATGACTTTTTCGGCCGGGTCGCTGATCAGGATGCCATTTTTGCTCAACCAACGGAAGAAGGATTTGGTGGTGGTGATGCGCCGGGCGAGGGTTTTGGGGCTGCACGGGACGCCGCGGTCGTGCTGCATCCATTCAAAGTATTTATTCAGGTCTGCGGTCGTCAAGGTACCGAGAGGCTGTTCGGATGGGAAGAAGGAGGCCATTAAACGAAGATCAGAAAGGAAGGCTTTGACGGTGTACGGGGAACGTCCCTGGTCGTTGAGATAAATGTCGTAAGCGCTTACGGCGGGAATGATTGAGGTGGTGGCGGTAATATGAGCTGTTACCGAGGTGGTTGCCATTAGTTCTCCTGATTAATACCTAGTAATAACATCACTACGCGCATAGTTTAGCACAAATAGCTGCAGGTTTTTCAGGAAGAACGGTTTTGAAATGGTTTTGTCACTTTCCCCCAGGGTTGTGGAGCGCTCAAGACGGAATCAGGGGGCGAGGCCCTGCGGGTCGAAGCAGGCGTTGTAATCAGACCCGACGATGACTGCGTAAGAGGTGCGGCTGTTGGCAGTTGGAACAGAGACCAGGGCTGAATCGGGCAAACCGAGGCTGGCAAGCAGGCTGGCTGAACGGGTGCGATCCTGGTCGGAGGTCAGATCGTAGAGCAGGGTTTGGGCATGGTCGCGGTTGTCGGCGAGGTTGAAGGAAGTGTCGTAGCCGGCATAGTTCAAACGTTCAGCCACGAGAGCATCCCAGCCGTCATAGGGTGAGCCATTCTGGATTTCGACGGTCAGGGCCTGTCGTTCCTGTTGGCGCGGCGAGGCGGCCAGGGCGGTGTTGATGGTCTGCTGGATCAGTTCGGTGTTGGGGAGCAGAACGTAGGCGCCGCCAGGGGTGATCCAGGGAATGACGAGGTCGCCGGCAATGTAGTAGCTGCGAATATCGGCGTTATTCAGATGAAGGGCCAGCGGGGCGAATTGCAGGATATCCCCGAGGCCCAGGTCGGTCTGGATGGTGGTGCTGAAGTCGGAGTAAAGCTGAGGTAGGCTGGCCAGGGTGTTGGTGCGCAAGGCCTGGGCGTAGATGGAGCGCAGGACTTCCTGCTGGCGGCGTCCGCGGTCAAAGTCGTTGGATTTTTTGCGTGAGCGCGCGTACCAGAGGGCATAGTCGCCGTCCATGTGGATCAGGCCGGGGCCGGCGGTGAAAAGAGTCCAGTTGTTTTCGTCTTCGGGATCGTAGGATGGGTCGATCAGGCGCCAGTCGGTGTAGGGGCAGAAAATCGGGACGTCGATGCCGCCCAGGGTGTCAATGATGCGGCGGAAGCCGTCAAAATCAACCAGTGCGGTGTGATCAATTTGCAGGCCGAAGTTGAAGAGCAGAGTGTCTTTGAGCAGGCCGGCGCCACCACCGCTGTACCCATAGATTTCTCCGTACTGAAAGGCGGTGTTGATGCGCTGCATTCCGACGGTGGGGATGTTGACCCACAGATCGCGCGGGATGGAAATAAGCGAGACCTGCCCATCCCTGGGGCGGATGATGGCAAGAACGATGGTGTCGGTGCGGTAAGATTGGCCGGATCGCAGGTCGGACCCGAGCAGGAGAAATGTGATGGTATCGGGGGCGTCTATCAGCGGCTGAGGGGTGGTGACCAGCTCGGGCATGGGCTGAGCTTCTGCAGGGGCGCTCGCAGTGGGGAAGGGTGTGGAGGTGACAATCAGCGGCGGGAGGGTGGCCGTTACCAGCGTCTGCGCATGGGTGGGCAGGATGACCGGTTGGGCGGCAGAGGAGACGAGGTTGATGGGTTGGAACGGGGTGGGGGTCGCGGTGGAATCGGGCGGCGCGGTGACAAAGTAATAGGGCTGGTAAGCAGCGGGTTCAGCCTGGGCTGTCGTGCAGGAGACCAGCAGGAAGGTCAGGCTGACGATCAGCAGGGAGGGGAGGGTGATTTTCATAACTACGAGGGGCATCCGTTCCCCGGGCGGCTTGACCGGGGATTGAGATATCAGGGCGTGACCGGGCTGGCAGTCGGCAAGGGTGTGTCGAGCTGAGTCGAGGTGGGGCTGGCCGTCGGCGGGACTTCGGTGGTGGGCTGGGGAACCGTCGGCGTGGCGGTTGGCTGGGCGATGATGATCATGGTCGGGGTGGAGGTTTTGGTGACTGCCAGGGTGACGGTGGCTGCAATCGGCGGGACTTTGATGTATTTTCCGGCCTGGAGATAGGTGGAGCTTCCAAGACAGTTGGCACGCTGCAATTCGGCCACGCTGATGGCATATCGCTGACTGAGGTTGAAAAGCGTGTCACCATGAACCACCAGGTAATTGGTCCAATTGGATGGAGTGCCGCAGGGTTGGGTGGTGGCGGTGGGCAGGGCCGGCAGGTACAGGAATGAACCGGGGACAAGTTGGTCACTGACCAGGCAATTCCCCTGGCGGATGGCTTCGATGCTGGTGCGGTGAACCTGGGCCAGGCTGGCAAGAGTATCGGTGGGTTGGATATAGGCGGCGACCCAGCCGGCAGGAGGCGGGCAGGTGGTCGGAGGAGGAGGTGGGGTGTAGGTAAGCGTGGGGGTGGGCTGTGGAGTATCCGTCTGCGGCAGATCGGTTGGCGGTAAGTCGGTTGGCGGTAGTGCCGTCTGCGGTTGAGTGGATTCGGTGGAGGTTTCGAAGGTGAAGATGGGGAAGACGGTCGGCGAAAGCGTGGGAATGCTGGTCGTCTGGAGAGTGGCGAGGCCGGGTTGGGACAGCAGGGTGGCAGTGGGCTGGGCGAGGGCGGCGATTCCACCTTCGGCCATCGAAAGTGCGAACCCGCCTATGACGAGCAGGAGAAAAATCAGGCCAAACAGGAACCCTGATTCGGCCGGGCGCAGCGATTGCATTTCAGCCTTCCTGGGCGTCACTCGGCTGGCGCCTGAGTGGCAGCAAAACACTGAAAGTGGAACCTGAGCCCATTTCTGTATCGACCCAGATGCGGCCGCCTTGGGCCTCGGTGAGCGATTTGGCGATCGAAAGTCCTACGCCGGTATCCCCCACGCCCTGGATCAGGGCATTTTCTGCCCGGTACAGGCGCGAGAAGACGCGTGGGAGATCTTCAGACGGGATTCCACCGCCGGTGTCGGTCACCTGGATCAGGGCGTAGTCGCTGTCTTTTTCTTTTTGCATGCGCACACGCAGGGTGACAATCCCCTCGTCGGCAGAAGAGGCGCCGGCGTTCTGCAACAGGTGGATCATTATCTGCTGGACGGCTTCGCGTTCGGTGAGAATGGGCTGCATGCTTTCTGGAATGTCAATCCGCAGGGTGATGTTTTTCTCGCGCAATTGGCTGGAGGTGTAGGCCATGGCGTTGTCGATGATCAGGTTGAGATCCACCATTTCGAGCCTGGCGACGGAGTTGGGAGTGCCAAGGCTGGTGATCTGGATCAGGTCATCGATCAGGCTGCCGATCCGTTCGGTGGAGGTGCGAATCCGTTCGATGAATTTGCGTTGGAGTGCGGTCAGAATGCCAACCGATTCGCCGAGCAGCAAGTCGGCGTAACCGATGATGGAAGCCATCGGCTGACGCAATTCTTGAGAGATGGAAACAATTACTTCGGTTTGATCGCCCGAGAGGTTGGATGCGCCAGCCGGCCGGTTCTGCAATTCAAAGATCTTTTGGTTGGATTCGGCCAGCGCATTTTGCAGGCGGGCTGTCTCGCGTAGGGCCTGACGGAGTTCGTTTTCGAATTGCTGGCCTCCATCCCCGGCCTGGGTGCGCAGGGCGGCATTTTCTTTTTCCAGGCTGATAATTTTTGCTTCGATTTCGGTCCCGGCGATATCCTTGGGAGAAATCTGATTGGCCTGCCTTTTTAGAGCTTCAAGCTGAAGCAAAAGCTCTGCGTTGGCAGTCTGGTAGCGGTTTACTTGCGCCTGGGCATCTTCAATAGACAGGCGGACGCGCTCACGCTCAGTTTCAATTGACTTGATGTAGCGGCCACGCTCCACGATGGAGGCAAAAGATGAGGCGATATTGACTAAAAATGTCTGGTCGTCAGCACTCCAGACGCGGTTGGAGTAGGGTGAAAGCAGCAGGACACTCCCCAGCGTCCCTTTTTCAGAAGAGATGGGCACATTCAATAGATTGCCCGGGTTGGATAAGCCGAGCATATCGCCCAGGCCTTTCAGGTCGGAGGAGGTGGTGCTGGCCGGCAAACGCAACGCCCGCGAGCGCAGCACAGCGCTGGCAAGCATTGGGACAGCTTCCTTGTTGAGAATTCCGCCTTCAAGGGTCTCTTCGCGGATCAAGTCATAACCGGTGGCGATGAAGATTGAATCGCGATCCTCCCCGAGATAAAGCAGGAAACAAAGGTCCGCAAGCATGGCCTGGGCCACTGCCCGCGCAATGTAATGGCTGATGTTCGACAAGTCGGTTTCGGCGGCCAGCGTTAGCAGGGATTGCAGCGTTTTCGGATCGGTGCTATAGCGGCGGCGCTCGCGCAGGGCCTGGCTGGCAGTATCGGCGCTGGGATCCGGTCTGGCCGGTGCTTCGGGATGTCTTTCCTTTTGGGCCGTCACAGAGCGCGGTTTGGGTGATTCGGCGCCCCCCGGGAAGCGCAGCGGCAGCGTAAGCAGGAGCGGATATCCCGCCAGCGCAAAGAACCGAACCACCCCCGAATAATCGCCTGGCATCGGGGCGATCAGGTCAAAAAGAAAACCCAACAGGGCCAGCACGACCAGCGTCAGGCCAGTTCCCCAACCCTGAGGCTTGCGCGAATACAGGAAACCCGCTCCCGCGGCCATCACCAGCAGCCCGAGGAAACTCCACAGCAATTCCTGCGTCGAAAGATTGAACGAACCAGGTTCCGCTGCCTGCGAAGCGCGGGTGATGGCCCCAAACAATAAACCCGCCAGGAGAACCAGGCTGAGTATTTCGGCTGCAGCATCGCCCAGATGGAACGGTTCAGGAAAGGCCCAAACCCAGATAATCCAAACCAGACTGAATATGGTAACTGCGCGGTCCAGCACAGGCAAAAAGACCTGTCCCGGAATGATCTGCTGATACATTAAAATACCGACCAGCAGTAAAAAGACCTGGCTGGTCAGCACAAAACCGAGGCCCATCACCATCCTCAGTGCCTGCGGATACCCGGTGGAGCGCCACTGACTCAGCGCACCCTGCAACGCGCCAACGACAATGATCGGCACCACCAGGTTATAGACAAAATTCCCCGGCGGCTGAGCGAGAAGCGTGAAGAGTTGATCGAAGAATCCCATAGTTCTATCAAATGATTATAGCACGGCTTATATATTTCGAAAGCAGCGCGAAGATGGACGTATAGACGTATAATAGCAGGCACCATGAAGCAAAACTGCTTGATTCTATGCCTGTTGGTGATGGTCACCTGCAGCATTCCGCTTGGAACAGGCCTCGCACACCTCAGCAGTGCCGCAAGCACTTCCGACAACCGGCAGCGTGCTTTCCACCTGGAACAAGCCGCCCGCCTGATTCCCTGGCAGCCAGATTTATACGAACAAGCCGGGATGGCTTACCAGGCCAGCCAACAGAGAGATCGCGCCATCCTGCTGTTCAACCTGGCCCGCCAGCACGGCACACTCAGCCCCCTGGGGAAGTTTGAACTGGGAAAAGCCTACCAGAACAGCGGAGACAACGGAAACTCCATTCGCACCTGGGAAGAATTACTGGAAGAAGGCCAGCTCATCGGCCAGGCCGCTCCACTCCTGGCTGAAGCCTACCAGGCCCAAGGGGACACCGCCAACGAAGAACGAATCCTGCGCCGCTGGCTGAACTTCGATCCGCTCGACACACAGGCAAACCAGCGACTGGGCCTGCTCCTTTCACCAGACTCTCCCGCCGAGGCACTGCCCCTGCTCGAACAGGCCGCCGCAAGCAAGCCGATCACTGCTGACCACCTCCAGGGTCTGATCAACGCCCTGAAAAATACCACCGCCCCGCCCGCCTACCGCCTGACCCTGACCGGGCAAGCCCTGGTCAGCTTGTCCGAATGGAAGCTGGCCCGCACCGCCCTCACCAGCGCCTTGCAAGCCGACCCAACTTACGCCCCTGCCTGGGCCTGGCTCGCCATCACCGACCTGCGCACCAACTCGCCCGGCGCAGAGCAAAAGTTCACCCAAGCCCTCGCCTTGCAAGACAACTCGGCGCCCATCCACAGCCTGTACGGCATCTACCTGGAAGCCGAAAATCGCCTGCCAGAAGCCGAGACACAATACCAGCTGGCCACCCGGCTTGAGCCAGAAAACTACGCCTGGTGGCTGGCACTGGCCCGCGTCCTCTCACGCCGCGACCTGGCCGCCGCACTGGAAACCTACCGTCACGCAGTCGATCTCGACCCGCAAAAAGCAGAAACCTGGTATTCTCTGGCCGCATTTTGCGTGGAAAATGAAGCCTTTCTGCAAGAATACGGCCTGGAAGCCGCCCTGCGCACGTATGCGCTCGACCCGCAAAACCCACACTACATGGACCTGCTCGGGCGCGCCCTGGCAGCCAGCGGAGAAGCCGAATCAGCGGAAGCCATGTTCCAGCAGGCGATCGCCGCAGCACCCCAACAAGCCGGAGCAAAATTCCATCTGGCGCTGCTCTATCTGCAAAACGGACGCATGACCGAATCAAAAACATTACTCGAAGAAACCCTGCACAGCGATGGGGATGGCCCCTACGGAGTACAGGCCGAAAGCCTCCTGGCCCGTTATTTCCCCTAAAATACGACCAATACGATTGTCAGGTAAAATGGAGACGCCGTGAAACGAACCTACCCCCTGCTCATCCTGCTCCTGCTGGCCACGCTGGCCTGCCGCACCTCCAGCCTGACGGAGACCTTCATCCCGGCCGGTGGCGTACTGTATCAGGATACCTTCTCCAATAACACCGGCGCCTGGGGGTCGTTGACCACCCCGGCCGGCGCCGCCGGCTACGCCGACCGTACCTACCGCATCGTCGTCAACCAATCCAATATCAACATCTGGTCTCATCCCGGGCTGGATTTTACCAACACCCATGCCGAAGTGAGCGTTTTTCCGGCCGCCGGGCCGCTCGAGAACCGCATGGGGCTGATCTGCCGGCTGGTGGACAACCAAAATTTCTACTTCTTCATCATCAGCGCCGACGGGTATTACGGCATCGGTAAAATCAAAACCGGACAGGTCACCCTGTTGACAGGCAACGGGGAAATGCTTCCCAGCGCAGCCATCCTGACCGGCAACGTCCCCAACCTGGTGCGTGGTGACTGCGTGGACAACCTGCTCAGCCTGACGGTCAATGGCCAGCCGGTTGCCTCCATCACCGACAGTGACTTCTCTCGCGGCGACAGCGGCCTGCTGGCCGGCACCTTCTCACAACCCGGAGCAGACGTCTACTTCGACAACTTCTTCGTCTTCAAACCCTGAATCCCCACTCTCTACCCCGCTCACCCACGTGAAAATCTACCTGGACACCCTGGGCTGCCGACTTAACCAGGCAGAAATTGAAGAAATGGCACGCCAATTCCGCGCCGAAGGTCACAGCCTGAGCGCAGAAGCTGCCAGCGCCGACCTGGTCATCATCAACACCTGCGCCGTAACCACCGAAGCCGCCGCCGACTCACGCCAAAAAATCCGCCAGGCCGCGCGCGCCGGCGCTCAAGACATCCTCGCCACCGGTTGCTGGTCCACCCTGAATCCCCAACAGGCCCTGGCCCTGCCCGGCGTCCGGCACGTCATCCCCAACGCCGAAAAAGACAAACTCGTCGCAACCACCCTCGGCCTGGCCGCCGACGACCTGTTCGACCGCGAACCACTCGCCCGCCAAAGACTGCCCGGCCTGCACCAGCGCACGCGCGCCTTCATCAAAGTACAGGATGGCTGCGACAACGCCTGTACCTTCTGCATCACCACCCTGGCCCGCGGCGCCGGCCGTTCGCGCCCCCTGCCTGCCGTGCTGACCGAAATCCACGCGGCGCGCGCCGGCGGCGCGCAAGAAATCGTCCTGACCGGCGTCCACCTCGGCTCCTGGGGCCATGATTTTGGAGACCACCTCTCCACACTGATCACCGCCATCCTCGACCAGACCGACACCCCGCGCCTGCGGCTCTCCTCGCTCGAACCGTGGGACCTTTCCCCGAACTTTTTCTCACTCTGGGAAAATCCCCGGCTGATGCCACACCTGCACCTGCCCTTGCAATCGGGCAGCGCCAGCACCCTGAAACGCATGCTGCGCAAAACCACCCCGCAATCCTTCTGCGAACTGGCCGCCGCCGCCCGCGCCATCCGCCCCGACATGGCCCTCACCACTGACCTGATCGCTGGATTTCCCGGCGAAACGGAAGCAGAATTCAGCGAAACACTTACCCTGATTCGCGCCATCAACTTCGCAGGTGGACACGTCTTCACCTATTCCGCCCGCCCCGGCACTCCCGCCGCGCGCATGAAAAACCACCTGCCCCCCGAGATCAAAAAAGCCCGCAGCCGCGAACTGCGCACCGTCTTCAGCGAACTCGCGCTGGCCTACCGTAAAACCTGTCTTGGCCAGACCCTGCCCGTTTTATGGGAATCCACCTCCCAGCGCGACGACCGCGGCTGGAAGCTGGAAGGCCTGACCGGAAATTACCTGCGCGTCAGCGCCTACGCGCCCACCCCGCGCTGGAATCTGATCGACCCGGTCAGACTGACCGGGTTAACAGAAGAAGGCTTGAGCGGGGAAATCCACTTCTAAACCGGCGCTATCTTCCAGGTTTCCGGGTCTTCCTGCGCGAAAAAACAAAGTGCTATACAATTATCAGCAGAGGAGACCACTATGACCGCCAAACCGCGTGCCCGCGACCTGGGCATCCCGTTTGAGGGAAATCCAGGAACTTTCAACGCCATCACTGACGTACCCGGAGTGGAAGTCGGCATGGCCACCCTGATCGAAGGCAATAATTGCCGCACCGGTGTGACCATCATCCACCCGCGCGGCAAACATGACTATGACCCGGTATTTGCGGCCTGGTTCCCGCTGAATGGCAACGGCGAGATGACCGGCACCGCCTGGATTGACGAAGGCGGCTTTCTGGAAGGCCCAATCGGGATCACCAACACCCATAACGTCGGCACCGTGCGAGATGCCATCATCCACTGGCAGGCCGAAAATAACCGCTTCTTTCAGCCCTGGTCCTGCCCAATCGTCACCGAAACCGCCGATGGCTGGCTGAATGACATGAACCAGTTCCATGTGCGGAGGGAGCACGTCCGTCAGGCGCTGAACGAAGCCGCCAGCGGCCCGGTGGCCGAAGGAAATGTCGGCGGCGGCACCGGCATGACCAGTTTCGAATTCAAGGCCGGCACCGGCACAGCCTCGCGCGTCTTGCCCGCCCAGTCTGGCGGCTACACCATCGGCGTGCTGGTGCAATCCAATTTCGGGCGGCGCTTCCAATTGACAGTTGCCGGCGTGCCGGTTGGAAAGCACCTGACCGAAAATGCCCCGCTGACCAACGGTGAAAACCCCTTCCGAGAACAGGGCTCCATCATCGTTGTCATCGCCACTGATGCGCCGCTGCTCCCCTACCAGTTGAAACGCGTCGCCAAACGCGCCTCCATCGGCCTGGCGCGCACTGGCGGCATGGCCGGAAATGGCTCCGGCGATATTTTCATCGCCTTTACGACCGCCAACCCCGGCTGCGCCCGCCCTAAAGACCAATTGGCCACATTGACCATGCTGCCCAACGACAATCTGGATACCCTCTTCTGGTCGGTCGCCTACGCCACCGAAGAAGCCATCCTCAACGCGCTGATCGCCGCCGAAACAATGAACGGCCACGAAAACATCACCTTCCACGCCATTCCACATGACCAATTGCAGGCGGTGATGCGGCAGTATAATCGGCTGGAACAGTAATTCGAATTTACACACGGGAATGCCTCGCACCGGCCTGCGCAGAAAGGACCCCCATGCCCCTTACCGCCCCATACGGCAGCTGGAAATCACCCATCACCACCGAACTGATGACCGCCAAGACCATCGGCCTGAACGCCCTCTGCCTCGATGGCGCCGATCTATACTGGAGCGAAAGCCGCCCACTCGAAGGCGGGCGCGTGGCCCTGATGCGCCTTTCCCCTGGCAACCCGCCCGTGGAATGTCTGCCCGCCCAATTTAACGTGCGCACGCGAGTCCACGAATACGGCGGCGGCGCCTTCGCCGCCTTCGAGGGCGTACTCTACTTCATCAACTTCCGCGACCAGTGCCTCTATCGCCAGCAGCCCGGCGGCAGACCCGAAATCCTGGCCAGCAGCCCCGGCCAGCGCCATGCCGATTTCACGCTCGATCGCGCCCGCCAGCGCCTGATCTGCATCCGCGAAGATCACAGCGCGGGCGGCGAACCCCGCAACAGCGTGGTCACCATTTCGCTGCAAACCGATCAGCCGGGCCTCACCCTCGCCGCCGGGCACGACTTTTTTTCCAACCCGCGTCTCAGCCCGGATGGCAGCCAGCTCTGCTGGCTGGCCTGGGATCACCCCAACATGCCCTGGGACGGCACCACCTTATGGCGGGCAACCTTCCAGCCAGATGGCACGCTCGGGCCGCCCGAAGCAGTAGCCGGCGGGCCAGGCGAATCCATCTTCCAGCCTGAATGGTCGCCCGACGGGGTGCTCCACTTCGTCTCCGACCGCTCCGGCTGGTGGAATCTCTATCGCCTGGGCCGCGGCCTCGAAGCCCTGGCGCCCCTCAATGCCGAATTTGGCGACCCCCAATGGGTCTTCGGTATGCGCACCTACGCCTTCCTCAGCGCACAGGAAATTTTATGCCGCTACACCCAAAACGGACACTGGACACTGGCCCGGCTGGATACCGCCGCCGGAACCCTGACCCCGCTCGACCTGCCCTACAGCGATTACGCTGACATCCACACTGGAAGCGGAGCCGCCTTTTTCCTGGGCGGATCGCCCACTCAACCAGCCTCCATCCTGCGCCTCGACCCGGCCAGCCAGCAGCTGAAAGTGTTGCGCCGCGCCTTCGAGCCCTCCATCGCCCCGGGCTACTTCTCGCAGCCCCAACCGGTCGAATTCCCCACCGAGAACGGCCTGACCGCCTACGGCATCTTCTACCCCCCTGCCAACCAGGACTTTACCGCGCCTCCCGGCGAACTGCCGCCACTAATGGTCTTGAGCCACGGCGGCCCAACCGGCGCCACCAGCACCACCCTGCGCTACTCGCTGCAATACTGGACCAGCCGTGGATTCGCCGTGCTGGATGTCAACTACGGCGGCTCGACGGGCTACGGCCGCGCCTACCGCCTGCGCCTGAATGACCGCTGGGGTATCGTGGACGTGGACGACTGCTGCAACGGCGCGCGCTGGCTGGCCGGGCAAGGCCTGGTAGATCCTCAGCGCATGGCCATCCGCGGCGGCAGCGCCGGAGGATTCACCACCCTGGCCGCGCTCGTCTTCCGCAACGTCTTCAGCGCCGGCGCCAGTCACTATGGCATCGGCGACCTGGAAGCCCTGGCCCTCGACACCCACAAATTCGAGAGCCGCTATTGCGACAACCTGATCGGCCCCTACCCGGCCCGCCGCGACCTGTACCACGAGCGCTCACCGGTGCGGCATGTCGAACAGCTCTCCACACCAATCATCCTGCTGCAAGGCGATTCGGACCCGGTCGTGCCGCCCAACCAGGCCGAGAGCATGTACCTGGCGGCGCGAGCCCGCAAAGTACCCACCGCGTTTTTGCTGTTCAAGGATGAACAGCACGGCTTCCGCAAAGCCGAGAACATCAAGCGCTCCTTCGAAGCCGAGTTGTATTTCTACTCCAAAATTTTCAAATTCCAAACGGCGGATGAGATTGAACCGGTGGAAATTGAAAATCTCTAAACCACGTGAGTTATGGATAAGGAAATTTCACCGCAGAGAGACGGAATCGCAAAGGAAAACCTGTAAATCTTAGCGTCTTGGCGCCTTGGCGTTAAGAAAATCGGTTCCGAAAGTGTCCGAAACCACGTGAACACTTGTTAAAATTTCGGCGGCCACTCCCAGGTGAGTGGCCGCCGAAACGATTAAGCGCCGTTTATTGCTGGCTTACACCAGCATCCACTTGGCGAAGCGTCCGTGGAGTTGACCGATGCCGCGGGCAATCTTCATGAAGATGGTCAATAGCAGGAAGCCGCCCAAGACCCACAGTGGATACGACCAGGTCGGGACAATGCGCGGCTGATTGCCAAACATGATGACGCCTTGATGAAAAGTCGCCTGTAAAACGGGGACTGAAATCAGCGCCAGGGAAAAGCTCAACAAGGTGACCAAAATGACAAAGTAAACGATGCCCAGCACCAGTTGGAGCAGCATGTAGATGATGAACAACCAGGTTTGTCGATCCAAAACCAGCGCTTTGAGTCGATCGACCCATTTCATATCCGGGTGCGAGAACAACGGCCGGCGCGGCATGCGCACACCGAGCAACGCCTCAACCAGACGGCCTTCCAACAGCGCCAGTCCGCGCACCGAGAGCAGGAACAGGAGCGCCAGCGGCAGGCCAAAGATGAAAATCGAGAACGAAACCGACAACGACAGACCGGTGACAGCCCAGGTGAAATAGAAAATGCCAGTGATGAAGGCGATAAACATATACAACAATCCGCCCCAGGCGCGCGGATCGGTGTAGACGCCAAAGAAGCGCCCCAACAGTGAGCGTGGTTTGACAGCCTGTTTTAAGGCCGGGGAGGTGCGGCGCTCCACTTCGCGGTAGGCGGCGGCGGTTTCTTCGGGGGAGCCGTATTCATCAATCAGTTTCTGGAGCGTCTCAGTTTCGTTGAACGCCGGGTTGGCGCCACGCGCCACCTCCAGCCCGGTGAACAGATGCTCACGCGCATCCGCCTGCGCATCCTGCAACAGCGCCGGGTCGGCATCCTGCATCACATCTTTGAGGGCGTTCAGATATTCTTCAATTGTCTTGTACATGGTGTTATCCTTTCAAATGCGCGTCGACGAACTTTTTAGTCTGCTGCCAGATTTCGATCCATTCCTTGAGCGCTCCCCGGCCCTCGGTGGTGATGGTGTAATAGCGCCGGGGCGGGCCGGACACCGACGGCTCCACCGCGCTGCTGAGCAGGCTGTTCTCTTCCAGCGAGCGCAGCACCGGGTACAGGCTGCCCTGTTTCATCATAGCCACTTCGGATTCACCGTCTTCGAGCAATTTCGCAATCTGATAGCCGTACATCGGCGCGGCGCTGCGGTCCAGAACGCTCAGCAAAACCAACGAGGCGGTGCCCGCGTTCATTTCCTTTTGGAACTTTTTTGTAGCGAGGGATGCTTCAACCATATAGTCTCCTTTCAATACTCCAAAATTATCTCTATTATTAGATTTATAATAGTGCAAAATTCACAGTATGTCAAGACCTAAATAGTTTTTCCTGGCAGATTTCGGGGAAACGGGCTGCCCGCCGTTAAAAAACGCGGATAATGGCTGAGATTAATCCCATTAAAAACCCCGATTTTTACCGCAGCGCCACAGAGCGCCCAGAGATTTTTTGGGTTTCTCCGTGTTCTCGGCATCTCTGCGGTGAAAATTGCTTATCCAGCATGCGCGCTAAAAAAACAGCCCCGCCTGATCAGACGGGGCCGAAACTTTGTCGCTGAAAATGGGAGCAGCCTCCCTGGGGCCGGATTAACCCTGCTGAATCTCGGCCGCCCGCAGGGTATTGCGCATCAACATCGCAATCGTCATCGGGCCGACGCCGCCGGGAACGGGCGTGATGAACCCGGCCACTTCGCTGGCCTCGGCATAGTTCACATCCCCGACCAGTTTCTGGCGCGGTTTGCCGGTTTTCTGGCTGATGACCGGGGTGCCGTCTTCGTTGAGCATCGGGATGCCGTTGATGCCGACGTCGATAACCGCCACGCCGGGTTTGAGCCAGTCGCCGCGCACCATCTCGGCGCGGCCAATCGCCGCAATCACAATATCCGCCTGGCGCAGCACGGCGGGAATATCCTTGGTGCGCGAGTGGACAACGGTGACGGTGGCATCTTCCTTGATGAGCAGCAGCGCAGCCGGCATGCCGACGATGTTCGAGCGCCCCAGCACCACTGCATTGGCGCCTTTGATCTGTACGCCGACTTCCTTGAGCAGGTAAATACAGCCGAAAGGCGTGCAGGGCACGAACAACGGCTCACGGCCCTTCTGGGCCAGACGGCCCAGGTTGATCGGCGAGAAGCCATCCACATCTTTTTCGATGCTGATCAGTTGCAGGACGCGCTCTTCATCGAGGTGCGAGGGCAGGGGCAACTGCACCAAAATGCCATTGACCTTCGGGTCGGCGTTCAGTTCCTTGATCAGCTTCTCCAGGTCTTCCTGGCTGACATCCGCCGGAAGCGGGTGATGAAAAGAAGTCATCCCCAATTCGGCGCAGGCCTTCTGCTTCATGCCCACATACGCTGCCGAATCGACACGATCGCCGACCAGCACCGTGGCCAGCCCCGGCTGTGATTTGCCCGCCGCGATCCGAGCCGCGACCTTGGCTTTCACTTCATCGCGAACTTTCTGCGCGATGGCAGTTCCATCAATTATTTGTGCTGTCATGATTGTCTCTCCAATTGGAATGTGAAGAAAAACGCAAGTTCATTATACAACCGCGCACCCCCGCCCCATAGTGACAAATGTCAACTGACTTTGAGCACTGCTTCCCCATTAAAACGGCTGGCCTTCAAATCCTGCAGGGCCGCATTCGAATCCCATAACGGATACACCGTCACAGTGGAGTGAATCCCCAGGGCCGCTGCCAGGGCCAGGAATTCTTCTCCATCACGGTAAGTCGCATTCGCCACCGAGCATAACATCCGCTCGCCCCACAACGTTGAATATGGAAAAGACGGGATAGCGCTCATGTGGATGGCATTAATGGAGACTGCGCCGCCGGGACGAACACTTTCCAACGCCCGCACCACCAACTCCCCCGCCGGGGCAAACACCACCGCCCGGTCGAGCGATTGTTCCAGGCTGGAGCCGGCCTCCATTGCCCGCACCGCCCCCAGCTCCAGGGCATGACGCTGGTGCGCCGCCGAGCGAGTGAAAACGTGGACTTCGCAGCCCCAATGCCGCAGCACCTGCAAACACAAATGCGCGCTGGCTCCGAACCCAAAGAGCCCGACCCGCTGCCCTGGCTGAATCTGCGCCTTCTTCAGCGCCCGGTAGCCGACGATGCCCGCGCACAAAAGCGGCGCTGCCTGCTCATCGCAGATTTCATCCGGCAGCGGCAGCACATAGCGCGCCTCGGCCAACAGATATTCGGCATAACCGCCATCCACGCTGAACCCGGTGAACCGGACCCGCGGGCACAGGTTTTCCTGCCCGCGCCGACAAAATTCACACTCCCCACAGGCAGAATGCAGCCACGGGACGCCGACCCGCTGACCAACGCCCGCCTCGTTCCCCCCATTTTCCTGTAGCAAGAAGGGGGAACGAGGCGGGCCAATGGCATCCACCACGCCCACCACCTGGTGCCCCGGCGTGACCGGGTAACGCGGTGGGATGAGCTCGCCCTCGACAATGTGCAGATCAGTGTGACAGACCCCGCAAGCCGCCACGCGAATACGCACCTGGCCCGGCCCCGGCTCGGGCACCGGCACTTCCACCCGGCGCAAGGGCTGCTGTTCAATCGGTGCAGGAGAAAAAAGGCGCTGAGCTTGCATGGAAAAATTGTATCTCAAAACGGAGAAAAAGCTTCCCCGTCAGTTATTATCGGGTATATTTAGCCTACTTTATCCAAAAGGAGCTGCCACCGATGAATAAGAAAACCACACTCATTCTCGTCAACCTTGGAATCCTGACCTGCCTGGTCTTGTTGGCTGCCGGGCCGCTGTTAGCCAGCGCGCTGGCAGGAAGCTTTGCCAGCGCCAACAGCTGCCAGTTGGATGAAGGCAGTGTGCACCCCTGCGTAATTGGTGGAATCGATTACGGCGAGGGGCTTTACACCCTGGGCAACCTGTTCTGGTTCAGCTTTTTTTCGGTACCCACAGCGCTGATTCTGTTCATCATTTACCTGCTCATCAACGCAATCTTGTGGCTGATCAGAGTTGTGCGCCAGCGCAAGGAAAATCGTTGACTTCGATAGTCAGAACCCGCCGCTTACCAAACCCGCCTGAAACCGGGGCGCGCCGCCTGCAAGCTGGGCTATAATCAATCCATAGGCAAAGGAGGCGTCCCTGGATACGCGATTCGAAGAACTGCTCCTGCAATACGTCCAGGCCGAGACGAAATCCCGGCGCGAGGAAATAGAACAGACCCTGTGGCGTGAATTTGGCACCACCAGGGCCATATTGATCATGGATATGTCCGGTTTCTCCCGGTTGACGCAAAAATTCGGCATCGTCCACTACCTTTCCATGGTCAAGCGAATGCAGATCACCACCCTGCCGATCATTGAACAGTTGGGCGGGCAGGTGATCAAATACGAGGCCGACAACTGCTTCGCCGCTTTCAAGGAAGTCCTCCCCGCCGCCCGCGCCGCGGTACGCATCAACACCGCCTTTAACGCCATGAACCTCTTTACCGAAAGCGCCTTCGACATCCGCGTCTCGATTGGCATCGATTATGGCGATGTGTTGATGATTGGCGGCCCCGATTACTTCGGCGACGCGGTCAACTGCGCCAGCAAGCTCGGCGAAGATGTCGCCGGACCCGGCGAAATCCTCGTCACCGAGCACGCTTTCCGCCACATCCCGGCTGAAGCGGGGTATACCGGCAAACTGATTACGCCCTCACTCTCTGGTGTGCGCATCAAGGCTTACAGCCTGGAATATTCCCACCAGCCGCCCGAAACAATCTAAACGGTGCAGACCCCTCATGGCCCCCCGCCTGCTGCGTATCCTGTTCCTGCTGACCTTCCTGCTGGCCACCGCCCTGCGGCTGGGACTGAGCCTGGTCAATCGCGAGGCCAACGACCCACACCTGGAAGTGGCGCAGATCATCCTGCAAAACAACCGCCTGCCAACCCGCGACGACTGCTGGGAATGCTTTCAACCCAAACTCTACCACATCATCCTGGCGAAACTGTTCCAGGCCGGGCAGATTAACCGCCCGGCTGCGCAGATTGTCGCCGCCAACCTGTTCAGCGCCGCTGCCGGCGTGCTGACCCTGGCCGCGCTGTGGCGCTGGATGGCACAACTCGGCCTGACCAGCCGCCCGACAGGCTGGCTGGCCTTCACCCTGGCGGCCCTCAACCCCAAGCTGATCGGAATCAACGCCCAGGCCACCAATGATTCGCTGCTGATTCTCTTTTCCACGCTGGCACTGCACCAGGCCTGGAACTTGCTGCAGGCGCCGAAAAACTCCCCCGCCTCCCGAAGCCGCGTCAGTTTCGGCCTGGCCTGCCTGTT
The DNA here is from genome assembly GCA_903875215.1 of uncultured Anaerolineae bacterium. Classification (GTDB taxonomy): domain Bacteria; phylum Chloroflexota; class Anaerolineae; order Anaerolineales; family Villigracilaceae; genus UBA5195. The sequence continues at coordinate 208,581 of CAIQVH010000016.1, read as the reverse complement.
CACATTCCTGGCCGCCTCGACCAAAACCAACGGATGGGTGACCTTCACCGCCATCCTGTTGGCCCTGCTGATCCGCGCCCTGCGCGACCCGGCCAACCGTCTGCGCCTTGAAACCTATGCCTTGGCCTGGCTGTTGATCGTACCCGCCGCGGTCAGCCTCAACCCGCTCAACCAGTACTTCTCCAACGTTCAAAAATACGGCACGCCGCTGGTCACCAACATCAATCGCGCCGCGCCGCCGGCTCTCTTTGAGCCAACCCCAACCAACAAACCAGGCCTGCTTTCCATTCAAGATGGTTTTTTCACCTTCAAACTCAGTTCCCTGCTTGCCACTCCTTACATCAACCCCGAGCCGCAACAGCCGCTGCCCCACCGCACCTCCTTCTGGACGCAACTCTACGGACGCGCCCACTCGGTCAACTTTGACAACTGGCCCGCCACCTGGCGCAGTGACAACCCGGCTGGCTTTCCACTGCGCCGCGCCATCTACCTGCTGGCGCTCCTGCCCACCGGCCTGCTACTGGCCGGGACAGTGCGCGAAAGCGCCCGCCTGCTGCGCGGTGCAGACGAGAACGCCCTGTTTCTGCTCGTCTGGCTGGGGTACCTCAGCTTCGTGGCGCTCTACGCCTGGATCTACCGCGAATACCCGGTGATGAAAGCGATCTTCCTTTACCCGGCCCTGCCAGCCTTCCCGGTGCTGTTCCATAACGCCGCGCAAAAACTGCCCGGACGAGCCATCCAACTTCTCATCGCACTCTCCATCCTGTTGTTTGCGCTTTACGTGACGGATGTCCTCACGCTGGCCATGCGGCTGGCCGCTATTTTATAACCCATGACCTTTGACTCGCTCCTGCAGCGCTGGAAAACTGATCCACTGACTGCTGAAAACATTTCCACCTGGGACACCCGGCCAGCCCGCCGCGCTGAATTGCGCTCGCTGCCCTCCGACCTGCCTCCCAGCCTGGCTGCTGCCCTGTACCAGCGCGGAATCAGGCGCCTGTACAGCCACCAGGCTGAAGCGTGGGCCGCTGCGCGCCGCGGGGAGAATCTCATCCTCGCCACGGGAACCGCTTCCGGGAAATCACTTTGCTACAATCTGCCGGTGCTGGCCACCATAACGGAAAACCCCGCAGCGCGGGCGCTTTACCTGTTCCCCACCAAAGCACTTGCTCAAGATCAATTCTCGGCCCTGACCGGGCAATTTTCGATTGCTGCGGCCATTTACGATGGCGATACACCAGCGGACCAGCGCGCGCTGATCCGCAAGAATGCGCGCATCCTGTTGAGCAACCCCGATATGCTGCATACCGGCATTTTGCCGCACCACGCGGTTTGGGCCAGTTTTTTTAGCTCGCTGCGCTACGTGGTCATTGACGAAATGCACACCTATCGCGGGGTGTTCGGGTCGCACGTTGCCAATGTGGTGCGACGCTTGAAGCGCGTGGCGGCTTTTTATGGCGCCTTCCCGCAGTTCATCCTGACCTCGGCCACCATTGCCAACCCGGCCCAACTGGCTGAAAAGCTGATCGAAGCACCTGTTACGCTGATCGACAACGACGGTTCGGCGCGCGGCGCGCGTCATTTCTTAATCTACAATCCGCCGGTGCTGGATGCGGCGATTGGGCTGCGCAAGAGCGCAACACAGGAAGCAGTGCGCCTGGCGCGGGATGTGCTGGAAACCGGTACTCAGGCGGTGATGTTTGCGCGGTCAAGGCGCAGTGTGGAAATTCTGTTAAGTTATTTGCAGGGTGGAAACCGGCCCAATTCTCCAATTCGAGGTTACCGTTCCGGCTACCTGCCCTCGCAGCGGCGGGAGATTGAAAAGGGGCTGCGCGACGGGTCGGTGCAGATTGTCGTGGCAACCAATGCGCTCGAGCTGGGAATTGATATCGGCGGACTGGGGGCGGCCATCCTGGTTGGGTATCCCGGCTCGGTGGCCAGCGTGCGGCAGCAGTCTGGGCGGGCCGGGCGTGGAGAGGCTCCGGCAGTGTCGCTGCTGATCAGCACGGCGAGTCCGCTGGATCAGTTTCTGGCCCGGCACCCGGAATATTTGCTGGAGCGCTCACCGGAACAGGGCCTGATCAACCCGGATCATCTGCTGATTCTGCTCAACCACATCCGCTGTGCGCTGTTTGAGCTGCCCTTTGCGACAGGCGAGGGCTTTGGGCGCCTGGCGCCGGAACTGGTGGATGAATACCTGCAGATTCTGACCAGTGGCGGCGAGGCACATGCGCGCAGTGACAAAACGTACTGGATGGCCGATGCCTACCCGGCGGCCGGAGTTTCGCTGCGTTCAGCCTCGCCCGAGACGGTACTCCTGGAAGCGCATGGGGAGATGGCCGCGGAAGAGTCTGCTCCACGTCCGCGGGTGATTGGGGAAGTGGATCGCGAATCGGCGCCCTGGATGGTGCACCCGCGCGCGGTGTACCTGCATGAAGGTCAACAGTATTTTGTGCAGGAGCTGAACCTGGCGCAAGGGCGCGCCACTCTCATCCCGGTTGCGCTGGATTATTTCACCGAGCCGCTGCGTGAAACAAGCGTGCAGGTGCTGGCAACCCTGGCGCAATCCGCGCAGAAAGCCTGGGGCGAGGTGCAGGTGACGACGCAGGTCACAGGATTCCGCCAGAGAGCCTGGTTCGGCGGTGAGACGCTCGGCCAGGAAGCGCTCGACCTGCCGCCCAGCGACCTGCAAACCACCGCCTACTGGCTTTCGGTATCTCCACAAATCGTGGAACGTCTCAGCCAGGATGGGCTGTGGACGAATGCGCCCAATGATTACGGCCCGGCCTGGCCCCAAATTCGGGCGCGCGTCCGGGCGCGCGATGGCTTCCGCTGCCAGCTGTGCTGGCGCGCCGAAACAGATCGCCAGCATGACGTGCATCACAAAACTCCTTTTCGCATGTTCCGCGATGCAGAGGGAAAAATCCAACGCGAACAGGCCAACCGGATGGAAAACCTGGTGACACTCTGCCCGGAATGTCACCACAAAGCCGAGGCAAATGTGCGCGTCCGCAGCGGACTGGCCGGGCTGGGGTTTGTGCTCGCCAACCTGGCGCCGCTCTTCCTGATGTGCGACACCGGCGACCTGGGCCTGCACCTGGAGGTGGGAGAAAGCGATTCCTTTGGGCAGCCCTCCGTGGCGCTCTATGACCAGGTCCCGGCGGGCATCGGCTTCAGCGAAAAGCTGTTCGAACTGCACGAACAATTGCTGGCGCAAGCCCTCGAACTGGTGCAAGCCTGCCCGTGCGAAGATGGCTGCCCGGCCTGCGTCGGCCCGGCGGGCGAAAACGGCCTGGGTGGCAAGCTGGAGACTCTGGCCGTGCTGAAAGAACTGACAGAAAAACACTGAACGGCCCCGGGTGAGACCGTTCAGTGTTTTTCAAGACAAGCTTGACTGCCCGTCTATGTGTCAAATTCGAATACAAATTTCTCCGCAGAGAAATTATCCTCGTTATCGTAGCCAATCTGAATCTGCAGGCGGTTGGCAAACGAGTAATTGCGCTGAGACGTGACCAGGGCATTATTCGCATCAAAGACAAACAAATCGTAACGAGCGCCGGCAGGAATATCCACCACTTGAACCCCTGGCACCAGGGTATAAATAATCGATTGATTCGTTGCCAGGTTGAACAGCCGCAACGTGGCAACCCCACCGGTTTTATTGTTAATAACAACGTGATTAACACCCGCATCTGCAGCCCGGGCCGAGCGCAAGGGTACGGCGGCGAACAAAACGGCCATGGCCAGCACCAAAAGAACCCAATAATTCAAACGATTTTTCATGTTGCATTCTCCACAATGTCATCGAATAGGTCTATCGTTAATTGCCCGTCAGCGGGCTGACCTTGCTCTTGCCATTCAATCAATTCCTGACCGGCTCCTCCTTGCGCGACTTACTTCGATAGTTTCACCTGCTTCCCAATAAACGATGCAACCCTGGCAGGGCCAACCGTCTTTGCTGCACCAATTAGGATCAATTTTATCCAAATAAGGTCTCCGGTCAACCCTATTGATAATCCCCCAGAAGATCTAGTCAGAAACCGCCGCAATGTTTTGAACATTTCCCGCCGACCCAATCGCCGGCACTGAGAATTCTCTTTTGGGGGATTGTTTTTCCCGCTTGAACAAGCTACAGTGTAAGTGAAGGAGGTTGCAACGTTTTTCGCCTATAGAATTCGATCGACCCAGATTCCTTTTCAGTAAGGAGGCATAACTATGTCAGAGAACGTCGGGGTATGGATTGACCATAAGAACGCCTGCATCATCCGGCCAGACGAAGAAACCATCCAGGTCATTCCATCCAATCTCACGCCGCGCGTCCATGGCGGCGGGCGGCGTATCGGCGGCACCTATAATCAGGGCCTGGATTCAGAATTGGGCCACAATGACCATTACGAACATCAATTGCATGATTATTACACCCGCGTGCTGGAACAGATCCAGAAGGCAGAGCATATCTTTGTCATGGGGCCGGGCGAAGCCAAGCACGAATTTGAAAAAATCCTGCAAAAACACCGTGAATTGCGCGAACGCCTGCTCAAAGTAGAAACAGCCGACAAGATGACCGGGCGACAAATGTCCGCCCACGTACGCAAAGTTTTTCTCACCGAGCTGGCAGCGTAACACCGTTTAAAAAGCAGGCGCCCGCCCTGAAATATTTCAGGGCGGGCGCTTTTCCTTCCACACACCATCAGGCCACTTCGTGACAGGCCACCCAATGCCCGGGCGAAATCTCACGCCAGGCCGGGGTCGTCTCGGCGCAATGCGCTTTGGCCAGCGGGCAGCGCGGATGAAAGCGGCAGCCGGAAGGCGGGTTAAGCGGGCTGGGAATCTCTCCCTTCAAGAGAATCCGCTGTCGGGCGCGTTCCTGCTTCGGGTCCGGAATCGGTACCGCCGAGAGCAGCGCGGCAGTATACGGGTGAAGCGGATTCTCGTACAGCTCGTTCCGTTCCGCCAATTCCACAATCAGGCCCAGATACATCACCGCCACCCGGTCGCAGATATGGCGCACCATGCTCAAATCATGGGCGATAAAAAGGTAAGTCAACTCGAATTGATCCTGCAACTCCTCAAGCAGGTTGACAACCTGGGCCTGGATGGACACATCCAGCGCGGAAATGGGTTCATCGCAAACGATAAAGAGCGGATTCGAAGCCAGGGCACGCGCCACGCCAATGCGCTGGCGCTGTCCGCCGGAGAATTCGTGCGGAAAGCGGTTCAAGTGCGTGGGGCTTAATCCCACCAGCCGGAGCAGTTCCTTAACCCGTTCCACGCGCTCTTTTTCGGTGGGGAGCAAGCGGTGAACACGCAGCGGCTCGGCAATGATCGAATTCACCGTCCAGCGCGGGTTGAGCGAGGCGTATGGATCCTGGAAGATGATCTGAGCTTTGCGGCGCAAGGCCATCAGCTCCGGGCCGCGGGTGTGCCGCATGTCCTGTCCATCGATCAGCACCTCGCCGCTGGTTGGCGGGTATAGCCCAAGCAGCGTACGCCCGGCGGTGGTTTTTCCGCAACCGCTTTCGCCCACCAGCCCGAGAGTCTCGCCGCGCTGAATGTCGAAGGAAATCCCATCCACGGCGCGCACCAAACCGACCTGACGTTGCAGCACCAACCCACGCAGAACGGGGAAATGCTTGGTCAGATTCTTGACCTGGACAAGGGGTTGGGAATCGAGGGGGGTCATCGCATGGCTCCGGTGGCAAGATCGACCCAGCAGGCGACACGATGATCGCCAGAAAGTCCCCGCAGCGCAGCGGAGCTGGAAACGGTCGTCAGGGTGGGGTTTTCGAGGCGGCAGCGCTCGCGGACGTGCTCACAGCGCGGAGCAAAGGGGCAGCCTTTCGGCTCCACCAGCAAATTGGGCGGCGCACCCGGAATGGATTTCAGGCGCCGGTCGCGGCGGCGGTCTGCGCGCGGCAGAGCCGCCAGCAAGGCCTGTGTATAGGGGTGGCAGGGCATTTCATAGAGCGCATCCACATCCGCTTCTTCCACAATGTAGCCGGCGTACATCACGATGACGCGCTCCGCCATCCCGGCCACCACGCCCAGATCGTGCGTGATCCAGATAATCGTCAGACCAATCTCACGACGCAGACGCTCCACCAGTTCAATAATCTGCGCCTGGATGGTGACATCCAGCGCTGTGGTGGGTTCATCAGCGATCAGAAGACTGGGATTGGCAGCCAGTGCCATGGCAATCATCACACGCTGACGCATGCCGCCCGAAAACTGGTGGGGATAACTCTCCAGCCGGTTCGCGCCACCCGAAATACCGACCATTTCCAGCAGCTGGATGGCGCGCCTCTGCGCCTGATTGTGATCCAGCCCAAGATGAATTCGCAGCGGCTCGGTCAGCTGACGGCCAATCGTCAGCACCGGGTTGAGCGAGGTCATCGGGTCCTGGAAAATCATGGCGATGGCCTTGCCGCGGATATTGGCCTCCATCTCGTTTTCGCTGAGCTTGAGCAGATCCTGACCCACGTAAAGCGCTTCGCCGCTGACAATTTGACCGGGCGGGATGGGAATCAGCCGCAAAATCGACATCATCGTCACCGACTTGCCGCAGCCGCTTTCGCCCACCACCGCCAGGGCGCTGCCCTGCGGTAAGTTAAAGGAAATGCCATTCACCGCGTAGACCGTCCCTTCAGGGGTATGGAAGCGGGTTTTCAAATCACGCACTTCGAGCAGAAGATTGGTCATAGGCACCTCAAACCGCCCGACTGCGCGGGTCAAGCGCGTCCCGCAGGCCGTCGCCCACAAAATTGATGGCCAGGACAATGAACAGAATCAGCAGGCCAGGGAACAGCCACATCCAATAGGCTGACTCGATGTAGTTGTAAGCGCCTTCAAGCATGTTGCCCCAGGTAGCTGTCGGCGGGCGCACACCCAGGCCGAGGAAGCTGATGTAGGCTTCCAGCGTAATCGCGTTGGCCACGCCCAGGGTGGCAGAGACCACGATCGGAGCAATGCAGTTGGGCAGGATGTGCAGGAAAATAATCTCGGGGGTGGAAGTTCCGGTGGCGCGGGCGGCCAGGATGAACTCGCTTTCTTTGAGCGAGAGAAACTCGGCGCGCACAATGCGGGCCAGGTAGGGCCAGGAGGTCAGCCCGATAATCACGACGATGACGATCACACTGCCGCTGAACTCGCGCCCGAGAAAGTTAATATCGGGGATATCGCCAGCGAAAAACTTGGCCATGACCAACAGTAGGAAAATTTGGGGAATGATGAGAATGGCTTCGGTAAAGCGCATCAGCAGGTTATCCACCCAGCCGCCGAAATACCCGGCCAGCGCGCCGACCACGATGCCGGCGGAAACTTCAAGAATGACGGCAGTCAGACCAATCAGCAGGGAAATCTGCCCGCCATAGATCGTGCGCGCCAGGATGTCGCGGCCAATGGTATCGGTGCCGAACCAATGCGCGGCGGAGGGCGGCTGGAGTGCCAGGCTGGTGTCGTTGTAGTTGGCGTATTTCTCGCTGAAAACGAAACCGCCGCCGACGCAGTACAGGATCAGCAGGCCGAGAAGGGCCATGCCCGCCAGGGCCATTTTGTGGCGGCGAAAGCGCAGCCAGGCCAGGCGGCCAAGCGTCAGGGGCGGTGCATCCAACTGGTCGAGAGGCAAGGCTGCGATGTTTGAAACAGGAGCAGGGGAGGTCTCTGTCATGGCGATGCTCTAGTCGTAACGAATTCGTGGATCGAGCCAGGCGTAGACGATATCGGTCAGAATTTGGAAGAAGACGACCGAGACAGCGATCAACATCAGGATGCCCATCACCACCGGGGTATCGCCGCGCGAGACGTGGTCAATGAACAGGCGGCCCATGCCCGGCCAGGCAAAGATGCGTTCAGTCACCAGCGCGCCGCCCAGCAGGAAGGGCAGGTCGAGACCGACGATGGTGACAATCGGCAGGGATGCATTTTTGAGGGCATGGATAAAGATGATCTCGCGCCGGGGCAGGCCCTTCGAACGGGCCGTGCGAACATAGTCCTGGTTCAGCGCTTCGAGCATGGTGCTGCGGATGTAGCGGCTGTAAGCAGAAAAGCTGTTGACCGCAATGGCCGCGACCGGCAAGATCATGTGCAGAAGCACCTGGCCCGGCGTACTGCCCACGCGAGGATCGTACATGCCTACCGTGGGCAGGTACGGCAGCCCCCAGCGTTTGAAATTGACCGCGAAAATGTACATCAGGCTAAGAGCGAGGAAGAAGATCGGCATGGAGTAGCCGACAAAGGAAAAAGTGGTGACCAGGTTGTCGAGCAAGGAGTATTGTTTCAGCGCGGAATAGACGCCAATCAGCAGAGCACCCACGATGACGATGAACTCGGAAGTCAGCATCAAGATCAGCGTATTCGGAATGCGGCTGGCGATGACTTCCATGGCCGGCTGCCGGGCGACGAGGGAATATCCAAAGTCGCCGCGCAAAACGCCCCGGCGCGTGCCGTAACTTTCGGCCAGGCCATCTCCATCGAAATCCACTTTGCTCCAATCATTGCCCGCCAACCAGAAAAGGTACTGGACGATGACGGGTTGATCCAATCCCATCTGGCGCGCCAGACGCTCCCGATCTTCCTTGCGAGTCACAGAGCGCCCGCCCATGGTCGCCAGCGGGTCGCCCATGTTTTGCATCAGGACAAATAAGACCAGGCTGACGATAAAAATCAGGGGGATGCCTTGCAAAATACGTCTGAGAATGTAACGGGCCATAATACCTCGACCAGACAGAGGAGATTGCAGGCCGGGCCGGCCTGCAATCTCCCTTTTCTTACCGCACGATTGACTCTACTTCAAATCCCACTGGGAAATGTTGTAGAGAGGTGTAATGCCTGAGATTTTCACATTCGCCAGACGCTTGCCCACCGCCCAGATATCGGGATCCTGCCAGATGCTCAGCCAGTAGACCTGGTCAAACATCAGTTTAGAAATTTTTTGGAAGGTATCCACCCGCTGATTCAAATCAACCTGCGTGGCCTGCTGCTGGAACAATCCATCCAACTCTTGATCGCACAGGAATTCAGCATTCGTTCCCTGGGGAGCTTCGTCGCTGGGAATTTGGTCACAACGCCAGTAGCTGATATCGGGATCGGGAAAGAGCGGCGCATCTGACCATTCGTAGATGTCCAATTCGCCAGTGTAGGTGGGGCCTTTATCGCCATAGCTGGCGAAGAAGATGTCGGAATCGTAGTTCAGCAGATCAATCTTGACGCCGACCTGTTCCAGCATTTGTTGAATGACAGCCTGGGTGCTCTGGCGGACTTCCTTGGTGGTTGTGCCGTAGCGCAATTTTAACTTGACGCCATCCTTTTCGCGGATGCCGTCGGCGCCCACCACCCAGCCGGCCTCGTCGAGATATTGCTTGGCCTTTTCGGGGTCAAAGGCATAGGGCTTCAGGCTGGGATCGACATAAATGGAATTGTCCCACAGCGATGCGCCGGGTTTGGTTTTTCCGAGCAGCAAATCTTTGGTGATCTTTTCCCGGTCGATGGCATAAGCCAGGGCCTGACGAACTTTCACATCCTTCAGGGCGGGATGGCCCTTATCACCCAGGTTAAAGAACCAGCCTTCGCTGTAGCCGGAGGGTGCCGTGATCATGGTCACGCCGGCTTCTTCCAGGGCGGGAATATCAGGATAGGCAATGAAAATTCCCAGGTCGCCATCACCAGCTTTGAGCGCCGCCACCTGGGAGGCGTCATCCGGCACAATCCGGACAAAGATCTGCTCGATGACGGCTTTTTCGCCTGCATATTTATCATTACGGACGAAAAGCAGATGCGAACCAGACTGCCATTCTTTAAGCACGTAGGGGCCAACGCCAACCGTTGGGTTCTTGTTCCATTCGGCATTGTCGAGCGTGCCGTCCTTCTCGAAGACCGGTTTCAAGATATGCTCGGGAATCAGCCCTTTGAAGAGCAGCAGCCAGGGGGCAAAGGGTTCGGCAAAGTTCACGACCACGGTCTGGGCATCGGGGGTATCGATCGAGGCGATCGCATCATACGGGTAGGTGGTCGCCACCGCATTCTTCGGCTCCATGGCCATCTGCCAGGTGAACTTGAAATCGGCGGAGGTGAGCGGTTCGCCGTCTGACCAGGTCAGCCCATCTTTGAGATGCAGGGTGATGACTTTCCCATCGGTTGAGATGCCGCCATTTTCGGCGCTGGGCATTTCCTTCACGAGCACCGGATGCGGAGCATTCTGATCATCAAACTGCCAGGCTTCTACATCCCAGAGCGGGTGCAGAATGGTGGAAAAATACATATTGGTGTAGAGCGGATTCATAGAATCCGGCTCCTGGGTGAAAATCAGCGTGGCAACCTTGGGTTGCGTGGCCGGGGCCGAGGCACCTGAGCCGCAGGCGCTCAACACCAGCATAATAACCACAAACAGCGGAACCAGCGTACGCAGCTTGTTCATAATACTCCTCCTGAATTTGGTCTTATATCAATCAGATTACGGACATCGTGGGAAAAAGGTGGTCGGTTTTTGGAATACCTCCTGCAGGAATCTGATTTGGATAAAAAAAATGCCCCTAATCCGCGGCAGGCGAGGAAAGAGGGCGATCGGCTCCAGAGAAAGGATGAAAGAACACAACTTTGAGTATGCATTACACCCTTAGTATAGCAATGTTTTGAAGTTATGCAACCATAAGCCTGAAAATTCCTGCGGAATTTCCATAATTCTCCGCGCTTAATTTTCCTCCTGCGAAGGCGACCAGCGATAGCTGAGCTTGTAAACCTGGGCCACCATCGATGTTTCGGTACTGCGCACACCAGGGATAGCCTGGATGCGGTGCGTGACCAGTTCGGTGAGATGTTTCAGGTTGCGGCAGTAGACTTCGGCCAGCAAGTCATACGGGCCGAGGGTTACAACCAGGTAGGCAGTTTCGGGCATTTCGGCGATCTGACGCGCCACAGATTCGATTTTTCCCGGCTCGACATCAATGTTAATCACTGCCGGAGCCTGGAAATCGAGCGCAAACGGGTCAACAATTGAAACCGTGCGAACAACGCCCTGCTCGACCAGGTTTTTATAGCGAAAGCGGACAGCCGTTTCAGAAAGGCCAACTTTCTTGGCCAGCTGGGTAAACGGGGCGCGGCCATCTTCCTGCAATAGTTGGAGAATTCTTCGGTCAAGTTCGTCCATGGGGAACCTCGCGATATTGGATTATCCCGCACATTATACGATATTCGTAGTGACGGATGTCATATTTGAAGGATTACTCCATGATTGTTGACCCAAACAACGAATCGCGCTAAAATTTTATTGATTCAGTGTTTCATTCAAAAAAATCACACAATATCACCGGAGGAGTTATGTCCAAAGAATTATTTGACGCCATGCGCCAGAGCATCATAGACGGCGACCCCGAGCTGGCTGCAGAGCTGGCCCAGAAAGCTGTTGAGTTGGGGATTGACCCGATTGAAGTGCTTAACCAGGGATTTGTTCCCGGCGTGAGTTACGTCGGCGAACAATTTGGGCTGGGTGAAATGTTCCTGCCAGAACTCGTGGTGGCCGGTGAAGCGATGAAGGCCGCCGTGGCTGTGCTGGAGCCCGAATTCACGCGGCGTGGCACCGAGCGGCAGATTTTGGGCCGGGTGGTGATTGGTACCATCGAGGGCGATATCCATGAAATCGGCAAATCGCTGGTGGCGACGATGCTTTCGGCCAGCGGCTTCCAGGTCTATGACATGGGTGTGGATGTGCCGATTATGACTTTCATTGAAAAAGCGCGCGAAGTCAAGGCGGATATCATCGGCATCAGCGCCCTGCTGACGACCACCATGGTGCGGCAAAAGGATGTCATTGAGGCGCTCGAGGATAATGGCATGCGTGGGCAGGTGAAGGTCATGGTGGGCGGCGCTCCCGTCACGCAGAGTTGGGCCAAGGAAATCGGCGCAGACGGTTACAGTGAAGATGCCGTGGGAGCAGTGGTCATCGCCAAGACTATGATGGGCGCAGCATAGGAGGCCAATATGGCAGGAACGATCAAGGCGGTTGAGAACCCCAAGCTCAGCCTGAACATGTTTTCGCCCGAGGATATCCAGCGGCTGCACGCAGCCACGCTGGAAGTGATCGAACAGACCGGCATCCGCTTCCCTTCGAAACGCGCCCAGGAGATTTGGGCTTCTTGCGGGGCCCAGGTGGATGCCAAAACCGGAATTGTGAAGGCGCCCGCTCATTTGATTGAATCAGCGCTGAAGAAGGCTCCGCCCGCTTACAGCCTGGCGGCTCGCAACCAGGCGCAGGATCTGCCCCTGGATGGCAAGCATGTCTGGGTCGGGACGGATGGCTGCGGCGTAGAGATCATCGATCTGTATAACGGTGAACGGCGGCGGTCGAAGCTGCAAGATGTGGAGGAAATTGCGCGGGTGGCAGATGCCAGCGAGCAGGTGGCTTTCCACTGGGTGGCTTTATCGGCCCAGGATAAACCGGCGCACACCCGCGGCCTGCACGAACTCGGCGCAGTGTGGCGCAATTCGACCAAGCACGTCCAAACCGAGAGCATTTACAGCGTGGCCGAAGCCAAAGCGGCCGTGGAAATGGCAACCGCGGTGGCCGGGAGCAAGGAAGCCCTGCGCAAGCGACCGGTGCTTTCGCTGATGCAATGCACCGCCCCGCCGCTCGGCCATGATGGCGGCAGTCTCGATGCAGCCCTGATCGGCGCGGAAGCCGGCCTGCCAGTCGGGTTCATGACGATGGCGGCCTGCCTGACGACCGGCCCGGCCACGCTGGCGGGCAATCTCGTGGTGGGCAACGCCGAAGTGATCGCCGGGACGGCGCTCATTCAGCTGGCTTTTCCCGGCGCGCCGGTCTTTTATGCCGCCGCGCAAACCGCCTCCGATCTGCGCTCCGGCGCATACACGGGAGGCGGCCCCGAAGATTTCCTGTTTGGCGCGGCCAATGGCATCCTGGCCGATTTTTACAACATCCCGATCTCGATGGGTTCCTTTGCCACCGGCGCCAAAGAGCCAAACTGGCAGGCCGGGCTGGAAAACAGCCTTTCCACCTTCATGGCGTCTATTGTGGTCTCCGATATGCTGCTGGGCGTCGGCTTCCTGCACGGCAGCCGCATCTGGTCGTTTGAGCAAATGCTGATGGATTGTGAAATCTACGAAATCGTGCGGCGCACCCTGGCAGGCATCGAAGTCAACGATGAAACGCTCGCGCTCGAGACGATCAAGTCTGTTGGGCCGGGCGGGAATTTCCTCAGCCAGAAGCATACCCGCGCCCACATGCGCGAGATTTTCGTCCCCAATTACCTCGACCGGCGGCCCTACAACATGTGGGAAACCAAAAAAGACGGCCCGCGTGATTGGGCGCGCGAAAAAGCCCGCAAACTGGTGGAAACGCACCAGCCCGACCCGCTCGACCCGGCAATTGTGCGCGAGTTCGAGAGAATTATCGCCGCCGAAGAATCTTAATCTCGTCAAGCCTGGACACGGGAAACACGGAAAACGCAGACAAATACGGAATAACCCAGTTTTTTACCTTTTCCGTGAAATTCTGTGCATTCCGTGGGTTCCGTGTCCAAAGTTTCTTTATCGAAGAAGGCACAAATGAAACCTGACTTCAAATTACTCAACCCCGAACTTGTCAATCAAATCCTCGACGAGGCCTTTCAACTGCTGCGCGAAATGGGTGTGAAGGTACAGCTGCCCGAAGCGCGCCAACTGTTAGCCGCCGGCGGCGCCGAAGTGGATGAAACCGCCGAAGTGGCCAAACTCTCCGAAAAAATGGTTCGCGCCGCGCTGGCGACTGTTCCGCACGAATTTTTCCTCCACAATCACGCCGGTCAACCGATTGTCCATTATGGCGGCAATTCCGTCCACTTTGACCCGGGTTCCTCGGGCGTGCATTATCTCGACCCTGAAACGCTCGAACACATCCCCTCTGAAACCCCGCACCTGGTGCGCGTCCTGAAAGTGGCCCAGAGCCTGCCCGCCTACGACGCCGTTTCCACCTCGGTCGTCTGTAACGAAGTTGCCAAGGGCATCGGCGACCTGTACCGCCTGTACCTGGCCCTGCTCTACACCGATAAACCGATCGTCACCGGCGCCTTCTCGGTGAAAACCACCCAGACGATGATCGACATGCTGGCGCTGTACGCCGGAGGCCGCGAGGCGCTGGCACAAAAACCACTGGCCGTTTTCGATGTCTGCCCAACCCCGCCGCTGATTTGGAGTAAATTCGGCTCCCAGTCGCTGATCGACCTGGCACGGGCCAGCGTACCGGCAGAAATGGTCTCCATGCCATTGGCCGGGGCCGGTTCTCCAGTCACCATCCTGGGCTCAGTCGTCCAGCACACCGCCGAATGCCTGGCGGGCATTGTGCTCCACCAGCTGGCCAAACCCGGCGCACCCATTGTCTGGGGCGGCGCGCCAGCCGTATTTGACATGCGCCAGGGCACCACGCCAATGGGGGCCGTCGAAACAGCCATGATCGACGCCTGCTACGCCCAGGTCGGCAAATTCCTCGGCCTGCCCACCCACACCTACCTCGGCGCCACCGACGGAAAAATCGCCGATTACCAGGGCGGCCTGGAAAGCGGCGTCTCGGCAATGATCGGCGCACTGGCCGGCATCAACATGATCTCCGGAGCCGGCATGCTCGATTTCCTGGCCTGCATCAGCCCTGAAAAACTGGTCATGGATGCCGAAGCGATCGGAATGGCCAAGCGCATGGTGCGTGGCGTCAACGTGCTGACCGACACCCTGGCAACCAGCCTGTTTGCAGGCATCAACTTCAAAGCCGATTTTTTGAAGCAGAAAGAAACCCGCACCTTATTCTCGAAGGAACAATACCTGCCCTCCAGGGTCATTGACCGCGGCTCGCACCGCGCCTGGCTGGATGCAGGCAGCCACGATACCTGGTCACGCGCCAAGGCTGAGACAAACAAACTGCTCGCAGCCTACCAACGCCCGACCATGCCCGAACAGGAACAGGCCCTGACCGAAATGGTAACTCGCCTGGCCAACGAAGCCGGGATGGAGAAACTTCCAGAATTAGCGCTTTAAGAACAGTACACGGATTTGACGGATTACACGGATTTTTTACAAATTCTATCCGTGTTCATCCGTCAATCCGTGTACAAAGGTTTTGGGTGAATACATGCGCAGACTATTAATGGACGCCCTGCAACCGGATGAAATCGAAGCCATTCACACCGCCACGCTGCGAATTTTGAGCGAAATCGGCGTAATCCTGGAGCAGCCCGAAGCGCGCACCCTGCTCACAGCAGCCGGAGCCACGATATCCGCTCAAAACCGCGTCCTGATTCCGCCACAACTCGTGGAGTGGGCGTTGGCCCAATGCCCGCCCACCCTCAGCACACGCGGGCGCGGCGGCACAACCGTCACCCTTGGCGATGGCTCTCTGCGCTGGCACAACCTGGGCGGCGCGCGCGATGTCTTCGACCCGGCCACCACCCAAATCCGCGCCGCAACCGTGCAAGATGTCTGCACTGCCGCCCAAATCTTAGACGCGCTCGAAAATTGCACCTGCGTCACCCCCTTTTTCACCCCGCAGGATGTCCCCGGCGAATTGATGGGTCTGGCCATGTACCGCCACACCCTGCCGCACACCACCAAACCCGTCTACGGCCCCGGCGTACAGACCGCCCGCGAGACACAATACTTTGTCCGCATGGCCGAAGTGCTCGGAAACCCATCCGAAGTCACCATGATGGCAATTTCCCCCGTCAGCCCGCTCAACTTCCCCGCACACCTGGTCGAAGCGATGATGGAAGCGGCTCGCAGCGGACTCCCCTTTGGAGCGCTGCCCTGCCCCACCGCCGGAGCCACCGCCCCACTCACCATTTCCGGCGCGATCGCCCAACAGAACGCTGAAGTGTTGGCTTCCATCGTGCTTGTCCAACTCGTCAAGCCGGGACTGCCTGTACTCTACTGCGGACGGCTGGCCATGATGGAACCGCGCACCGGTGTCTCGGTCTGGGGAGGCGTGGAGTTGGGGCTGGCCTCCGCCGGGACGGTTGCGATGGGGCATCGCTACCGCCTGCCAGTCAACGTCTACGGCTTCTCCACCAATTCCCACACCCTCGACCTGCAAAACGGATTCGAACGCGCCATCAATGCCCTCATCCCGGCCCTGGCCGGCGCCGATGAACTCTCCGGCATCGGCGAGATGGATGCCGGTGTAGCTTCATCCTTCGCCCAAATGGTGATCGATAACGAACTCGCTGCCAGCATCCACCGCACCCTGCGCGGATTCTCCACCGACGCCGAAGCCCTGGCCGTCGAAGTCATCGCTTCGGCTATGAACACCACCCGCAATTTCCTGGGCCAAAAACACACCCGCAACCACCTGAAAAGCGGTGAAATCCTGCTCACCAGGCTGGCCGAACGCGGCACCTGGGGCGAATGGGAAAAGCGCGGACGCGGCAGCCTGGCCACCCGCGCTCAGGCCGAAGCCGACCGGCTCATCGCCGAACACCACGTCCCGCCCCTCGAACCTGCCCAGGAAAGCGCACTCGACGAAATCATGTCCGCCGCTCACAAGGAGCTGGTGCGCTGACCACGCTGATCGACACCGAAGACTCGGAATTTCTATCTCCCAATGGCTGCTGGGAGATTTTTTTTTACACCCCTACCCATAGGCGCGGCGCGTCAACTCGGCCAGAGCCAAATTACCTGCTAGATGAATTGAGAATTTTGGGGATTGATTTGAGCGTCTGGAATTTTTCAGGGGGCGCTCGCCGAAATTCCACCTGGAGAAGATTCAGTCGCCGGTACAATTGATCAGTGGGGGAAATGACTTACGCTGCCCGGCAGCAGAATCCAGTGCGGCATACTCAGAGCTGCTTCAGCGTGACAACACGGTCGAATTATGGCGGTATCTGTAGGCTGGGATCAGGAAAGTTACGACTGCAAGCCTTCCCACTCGGCCAGCCTGGCATCCATCTGCTTTTGGATGCGGCCATATTCCTGTCCCAACTGCGCAACTTTGGCGGGGTCGGCGGGCGGGTTTTCAAGCTGGTGACCAAGTTGGGCCAATTCGGCTTCAAGGGCGGCGATGGTGTTTTCCAATTCCTGGACCTGGGCCTTTTTGCGGCGTTCTTCTTTGGTATTGGGTAAATTGGAAGCCTGCGATCGATTGCCTGGAGCTTTGATCGTTTCTTGGGCCGCTTCGGCTGCTGCCAGGGCTGCCAACCGCTCTCTTTCCTCTTTCATCTGGCTGTAGGTGCCCTTAAAGATGGAGAGCTGGCTGCCATCGGGGTCAATTTCCCATATCTGGGTCGCGAGGGCATCCACCAGGTAGCGGTCGTGGGTAACGAGCAGGATGGTGCCCTGGTAGGCTTCGAGCACTTCTTCGAGGATTTCCTGCGAGGGAATGTCGAGGTGGTTGGTGGGTTCGTCGAGCAGCAGCAGGTTGGTATCTTCGAGCGCCAGCTTGGCAAGCGCCAGCCGTCCGCGTTCACCGCCGGAAAGCACATCTACTTTTTTGAAGGCGTCATCGCCGCTAAACAGAAATTTGCCGAGATACTGGCGCGCCTCGGCGGGCAGCATTTGTGGGGCGGCGGTCTGGATTTCCTGGATCAGCGTATTGGCGGGGTTGAGTCCTTCGTGGGCCTGGGCAAAATAGCCAATGTGCAGGCTTGCTCCAAGCAGCACTTCGCCTTCGAGCGGAGGAATCTGCCCGAGGATGGTTTTCAGGAAGGTGGATTTTCCGGCGCCGTTGGGGCCGATCAGCGCGGCGCAGTCGGTGCGGCGCAGTTCAATATCGGGGGCGCTGAAGAGAGTTTTTTCGGGCCAGCCCACGAGAATATCTCGGGTGCGAATGACCAGCTCGCCAGAGCGGCGTTGGGCGCTCAGGCGGAGGTGCAGCTGTGGCGGGCGGATATTAGGCAGGCGCAAGGCGCGAACGCGTTTTTCTGCTTCTTCCACACTAAAGGGGCTGGTGGTCGTTTCCACATCCAACTGCGACCAATTGGAGTTGAGCACCACATCCAGGCCAACCTGTTCGATGGCCTGGATGACGCGCGTCAGGCGTTTGAGCTTGCCTTTGGCCTGCAAGGTATTTTGCCCGGAGATGTTTTTCTTGATGTATTCCATCTCCTTGACGAGTTTTTCTTTTTCGCTGTCAAAGACTTCGAAGCGGCGCTCCCAGCGTTCCTGGCGTTGTTTGAGGTAGTGGCTGTAGTTGCCGCGATATTCCTCGATGCCGGCGGCGGTCATTTCCAGGATGCCGTTGGCGGCTTTGTCGAGAAAGTAACGGTCGTGCGAGACGATAACCGCCGCGCCTTCCCACTGGCTCAGGTAGCCTTCGAGCCATTCGACGGCTTTAATGTCGAGGTGGTTGGTCGGTTCGTCGAGCAGCAGCACGTCCGGGTCGGAGAGCAGCAGTTGGGACAGAAAGGCGCGGGTACGCTGTCCGCCAGAGAGGTGGTCGAGGCTCAGGGTGTAGTCGGTCTCGTCAAAGCCGAGGCCGCTCAGAACCTGGCGGATGCGTGTGGGGTAGGTGTACCCGCCGCGGCGTTCAAAATCGTGCTGAAGTTTGCCGTAGCGTTCGAGTGTGGACTCGCTTCCGGCGGCCATTTCGTGTTCAAGGCGGGCAAGTTCGGTTTGCAGGTCGATCAAATCGGAGAAAACGGATTCGCAGGCGGCCCAAAGCGTGCCTGTCATCTGAAAATCTGCTTCCTGGGTGAGGTAACCAATTCGAACGCCCCGGGCGCGGTGGAGGCTGCCCGAAGAGGCTTCATCCACTCCGGCCAGGATGCGCAGCAGCGTGGTCTTGCCAATGCCGTTTGGCCCGACAATGCCAAGGCGCGCGCCTTTGGCGACGCCGAAAGTCAGGTTCGCGAAGATATCGATGTGGCCATAGGCTTTGGAAAGGGAGGAAACCGTGATCAGAGACATGGTTATTCGTCGCGGCCGCAGAATAAATTGCGGATGTTATCGCGGTTTTCGGGGGGCAGAGCAGATCCGGTTTCTTCCATTTGAGTCAGGGCCTGGCAGGTTTGCTGTTTGTAAAAAGGTTCGCTGTTGATGCGCGTGGAAATTTCTTTAACCTTTTGCATTTCTCCGGCATAGGCATAGGCCTGCACAAAAGGCAGCCACTCAATCGGGTCAACCGGGCGGGCGCCGAGCGTTTCGGCTTTGGCGGCCAGCTGGAGGATGGACTGCCAATCACCCTGCTGGCGGGCCAGGTCGGCTTTTTGGTAGAAATAACACCATTCGTGAGCCGGTTCGAGGCCAAAGAGTTCCTCGGGCAAAACCGGCGGGTGGCTGCTGTGTGTAAGGACGTTTTGAATCGCTGAGTGCGGCCCGCTCAGCTGAACTTCAGCAGAATCGGCGGTGGAGTAGACCGGCCAGCGCGGATCCATCACGTGGACGCAGGCAGCTTCGCTGGGTTGGCTGGCGACGATGACATTGCCGTAATCTACGACAAAGTGGTGGCTGCGGACGTTTCTTTCCACCGCCTGTCGCCCAACCTGAATCAGCTTGAGGGTTTCACCTGTCTGAGAGAGCGATGCCAGCCGGTAGGTCACCCACTGCTCCTGCGGAGAGGGCGAATCGACTGGTTCGGAGAAGTAAATGAAATTGGCCGGGCCGAGCACCACTTCATAATCTTCGCCATAGCTGATGTTTGGGTAATAGAACATCAACGAAGTGCCGGGGGCAAATCCGGGCACACGCCAGGTTACCTGCCACCAGAATTTTTGAATAGCCTGTTCTTCGGCCAGGGCCTGCACGCCCGTGGCATAATTCGTCAGCACCGCGACAGCCATCAGGGCTGCCAGGACCCAGCGCCGCATGCGCAGGTCACTGATCAGGAATACCAGCCCAATCAACGCCATCACCCCGGCCGGTACGGTCGGCAAGGCGTAGTGCGAAAAGCGCTCAAACAGGATGGTGCGATTGGCAGCCACCACCGGCAAAACGCCCAGAAAGACGCCCAGCACTCCCAACCAGACCAGATCCAGGCGCTCCGGGCCGGACTCTGATTGGCCAGATTTGAACAGCCAGGCCTCGGCCAACAGGGTAATCACAAGGCAGAAGCCGGTGATCAAAAATCCGAGCGCGATATCGCGCAGACGCAAGCTAAAGATGCTGTTATAGAAAGGCGTTCCCCAGGCCAAAAAGAGCACATTAAGAGAGCTTTGCAGCCAGTGTACCAGCCCCCAGCCGCCCGAAAGCCCGGTGGTATCAAACAGCCGCCCCAGTTGTAACCCAACATCCGTGGCTTTGCGTTCGTTCTGAAAAAGGAAAACCCGCCAGAACAAAAAACCAGCCGGGATGATCACCATCCAGGCCCAGGCGCGCACCGCCTTGACCAGGTTGGGCAGCCAGCCCCGGGCCGGGTCGCGCAGGGCGAGGTAAACAGCCAGAAAACGGAAAATTTCCATCCCAATGGCGTAATCCACCAGCGCGATGTAGATCCAGCCCGTCAAAATGGCGCCCGCCGCGCACAACGCCCGGCGCCAGGCCGCTTCACAGCGCAAAGCCTGAATCGTCAACCCGATGGACAATAGCTCAATACACAGGCTGGCCAACATCGGCTGGTATTCGATGGCCGAAACCCACCACAAATAGCCTGGATAAAGGACAAATAACAACGCGCCCCACAGGGCTTCCTGCCGGCGGGAGGGCCACATCAGGCGAAAGAGCCATAAAAAAGCCCCGGCGCCCGTCACCCGCCAGAAATACGCACCCAGCTGATAATAAACCGGATTCTGCCCAAACAAGGAGGCATACAGTTCAAAAAAATAGCCGCGCCAGGGGCGATCGGAGGCAAACATGGCATGAAAAATGCCCGGCCCGCCCAAAAGACTATCCAGCATGTAATACCAGTCATCACGGAAGTACGTTAACCGAAATAAAAACGGCCCGAACACCAACCCGGTGATCAGCAGAAGCAACCCATACTCGGGAAAATTTGATTTCTTCAAACGGGTGAGCATAAGCCTCTCAGCCTCACAACTTTAATCGTCAGTGCCTGGAATATGGGTGGTTTTTTCCTTGCCAAGCTCCAGCGAGCGTTCATACGCTGCCCAAATGGCGCGCGAAATCGCCGTGCGGAAGCCGGCTTTTTCGAGGTAATAGAGCGCCTGGGCAGTCGTCCCGCCGGGAGAAGTCACCTGGTTGCGCAGTGCAGCCACATGCACCTGGTCTTTTTGATTGCGGGCCTCGAGATACGCCACCGACCCCTTTAACGTCTCCACTACCAGCTGTTCGGAAACCTGGCGTGAAAAGCCCATGTGCACCCCGGCATCAATCATCGCTTCCATAAACAAAAAGACATAAGCCGGGCCTGTGCCCGAAAGCGCCGTCGCCATATCGAGATAATTCTCATCGTCCACTTCCACCTGCGCCCCGAGCGCCCCGATCACCGTGCGGGCAATCTCTTTCTGATCCGCACTCACAGCCGCCGAGGGCATCCAGACCGTAATTCCCTGGCCAATCTGCGCCGGCGTATTGGGCATCGAGCGCACAATGGCCTCATGCCCCAGGCCATGACTGATCTTGGCAATCCGGGCCCCCGCCACGATGGAAATAATCAAAGCCTGCGGCGAGATGGCCCCTTTCAAACCGCGCAGAACCTCCGTCAGCCGTTGCGGCTTGACAGAAAGCACCACCACATCCGCCCCGGCCGTCGCCAGGCGATTATCAGTGAAGGGTTGGGTACCGTAGCGCTCCGCCAGCTCTTCCACCCGCCGGGCGTGTACATCCGCGGTCATCAAATCCTGTGGCTGCGCCAGCCCCTGGCGCAACAGACCAGAGATCATGGCCTCGCCCATTGCGCCGGAACCTACAAAAGCAATTTTTTTATTCGACATTTTGCCTCCAAACACCCAAACAATTTGCCTGCACCGGGAGAGCGCTACATAAAAAAGCGGAAGCCCGGCTTCCGCACTGAAAACCGCCCGCCGTTAAACCAACCACCCGGCTACTGGAAGTACCCCAGCGCCAGTCGCAGCTTCTCTTCCACACTGTCCGGGGCATCCTTTGGCAAGGATTGCAGCGCCGTTTGCGCCTCAATGACGGAATACCCGAGCGCAGTCAAGGCCGCCAACACTTCCGAATCAGCATCAGACATTGTAACGATTTTTTCGAGTCCGCTGACGGGTTTCAGCCGGTCTTTGAGATAGAGCAGCATCTTCTGGGCGGTCTTTTTCCCCACGCCGGGAACCCGGCTGAGCAAATCTGGCTCTTCGCTGAAGACTGCCCGTTGCACGGTATCCAGAGTCAGCGTGGAAAGAACTGCCAGCGCCATCTTCGGGCCGACTCCATCCACGCCGAGTAAGGTCAGAAAAAGCTGGCGATCGGCGACTGTCTCAAAGCCATATAAAGACAGGTCATTTTCGCGCACAATCAGGTGAGTCTGCAACAAGACGACTTCGCCCGGTTGAAAGCGGGTGAGCAGTGGTTTGGGCACGAACACGCGCAAGCCCGCCCCGCCGACTTCGAGGATCAGGGCTGCGTCTTCGATCTGGGTAATTTCGCCGCGCAAGGTTGCGATCATGGCTTGATTGTATCAAAAAAAGGGGACCAGGCAGGCCAATTCAGGCGGCAGGCTGGCCCCGGGTGTTATACAGGATGGCCAGGCTGAGCAGCAAGGCTCCGCCGGTGACGGCTGGCAGGTAGCCGATCAGAATCAGAAGGGAAGAAAGGAGGCCTGCGCTCCATAGGAATTGCCTGAAGCGCGCCACGCCCAGGGCAGGCCGCGCGACTAGGAAAAAGGCCAGCACCAACGCCGGGAACACGTAACCAAAGAGTGGCTGCCAGGCTGGAACTTGATTCGGCGGCTGAAAGAAGAGCGCCACAAGCGAACCGATAGCCGCAAAAGCGACCGCAGTTGCAAAATAAAGGGCAAGATTATTGGGTTTCATGGGTGCTCGGAACGCTAATAGCGGTGGGTGTTCAGGTGACAGATGGCGATTGCAAGCGCGTCAGCAGCGTCATCCGGCCGGGGAATTTCGGGAAGCACCAGCAGAATCCGCACCATTTCCTGCACCTGGCGCTTTTCGGCAGAGCCATACCCGGCAACGGCCTGCTTGACCTCGTTGGGAGTGTATTCGGCCACGTCCAGACCTTTCTGGGCCAGGGCCAGCAACAGGACTCCGCGGGCCTGGCCAACGGCAATGGCGGTGGAAACATTTTTCTGGAAGAACAACTTTTCCACCGCGCAGGTTTCGGGGGAATATTGGTCCAGGATTTTGTTGAGTGCCTGGTAGAGCAAGTCCAGCCGTTCGGGGGCAGGCATCTCCTTGGGCGTGGTGATAACGCCAAAGGAGACCGCTTCGAGAGAACCATCGGGATGGCTGCGGACGAGGCCGTAGCCGGTGGTGGCAGTGCCGGGGTCGATACCGAGCGCCAGAGTCATAAGAATCAGCAGGGGCGTCCCGGCGGGGACGCCCCTGCCCTTTCGGAAGATTTATTCTTCTTCGAGGGCAGCCAGGGCTTCCTCGGAAAGTTTCAGGTTATGGAAAACGTTCTGCACGTCATCGAGTTCTTCGATGGCTTCCACAAAGCGGAGAACTTGCAGGGTTTCTTCGACACCAAGTTCAAGATCCTGTTTGGCGATCAGGCGCAGGCCGGCTTCTTCCGGGCTGACCTTGACGGTATGCAGGGCGTCGGTGATGGTTTTGAAGGCTTCCACCGGGCCAATGATTTCGACATTTTCGCCATCTTCCTGCACATCGTCGGCGCCGGCTTCGATGGCCAATTCAAAGGCTTTATCATAGGAAAGCTGGCTGCCGGGGAAGGAGAAGTAGGCTTTGCGCTCAAACTGCCAGCCGACCGAACCGGGTTCGGCCATGTTGCCGCCGTTCTTGCTAAAGGCATGGCGCATATCGGCAACTGTGCGGTTGCGATTGTCGGTCATACACTCGACCATCAGGGCGGAGCCGTGCGGGCCATAACCTTCCATGGTGAGTTCTTCAATCGTGGCCGCGTCTTTATCTTCGCCAGCGCCGCGCCGGATGGCGCGTTCGATATTATCCTTCGGCATGTTCTGCGCGCGCGCTTTTTCGACGGCCAGCTGCAGGCGCACGTTCGAGCCGATATCGCTACCGCCCAGGCGGGCGGCCATCACAATTTCTCGCGCCAAACGGGTGAATACTGCGCCCCTTTTGGCGTCTGCCGCCCCTTTTTTGCGGCGAATGGTTGCCCAATGGCTATGTCCAGACATAAATCTTTCTCCTTCGAAACTGACCACGACTGTGGGGATTAGTAAAATAGCCTGAGAATTATACCATAGGGCTTCAGGCAAAGAACCCGGCTCCCAGCGCCTTTGGGCCGGCGTGCACCACGATGGCGGGCGGCAGCAGGTAGATGGGGATTTCTCTCAACCCGGTGCGGGTGGAAAGTTCGTCGCGCAGGGCAATGGCTTCTGCCTCGGCATCGATATGCACCACGCATAAATACGGCTCGGCGACTCCTTTCACCTGCTCACTGACAATTTCGATCAAGCGGGCAATGGCGCGCTTTTTGGTGCGTTCCTGGTCAAAAGGGGCGATCTGGCCATCGAGCAGTTGTAAAATCGGTTTGACTTGCAACATTTCGCCCAACAGGGCGCGCGCCGCGCCAATCCGTCCGCCACGCTTGAGATATTCAAGCGTATCGAGAACAAAGTAAATATGCCCACGCGGCAGCAGCGCCCGAATTTTGACCTCGATTTCGTCGGCACTGAGGCCCTGTTGGCGCAGGTCGTCGGCGAGCAGGGTCAGTGTGCCCTGGTTGCAGGCAATCGTTTGAGTATCAAGGATGCGGATATCGGCGGTGGGGAATTCGGTTTTGGCGGTTTCTGCCGAGCGCAGGGTACCGCTCAATTTGGCGGAGGGAGCCAGGATGAGGAGGGTATCGCCATTTTGCACGGCTGATTCAAAGATTGGGGTGTAGAGGTGCGGGGGCGGCGCAGCTGTTTTGGGAAGTGTTTTCGAGCCAGCCAACTTGTTCAGGAATGTGGCGGTATCAATTTCGTTGTCGTCGCGGTAGGCGGTTTCGCCGAAGATGACGATTTGCGGCAGGATCGGGATGCCGCGCTGGCGCATGATTTCGGGTGGAAAGCCTGTCAGCGTGTCTGTGAGGATTTTCAGCATGTGAGTCTCCTATTCAATCTGCAGAATTTGTTTTCCTTCCTTGAGGAGGTGATCGTAATTCTGTTCCATGGCCGGACTGGCTCCCCGCAATCCGGCGACGACTTTCTCAGTCCAGCGCACATAGTCCTGCCGGCGTTGTAAAGACCAGCGTTGCGGCGGGGAGTAAAGCAGGTCGTGGAGGTTGCTGATTTTGTCGGCCAGGCGGATCAGCTGGGCGGGGTGAGAGAGGTGGGGGGCGTGTTCAATCTGGCGGCGTTTGCGCTGCTGTTTGGGCAGATCCTTGTCGTCGGTGACTTCGAGCACCAGGCGGAGAACTATTTCTCCAAATTCGGTTTGGATTTCTGCCGGTGTGGTTTGGGTGTCTTCGATGACGTCGTGCAGAATGGCGGCCAGCAGGGTGGCTTCGTCGCGAACAGCACCCACCGTCCAGAGGATTTCGGCCACGCGGATGGGGTGGTTGATGTAGGGAGAGCGCGGTTGATCCTTGCGGCGCTGGTCGCGATGTTTGCTGGCAGAGAAGTGGACAGCGTGCAGAAGTTTCCCGGTAGAATCATCCATAGTAAAAGTTTGCCGGGGTCGGCAAAGGCTGACCCCGGCCAGAGAATTCTTATTTCAACGCATCGGCGCGGGCCTGCATTTGCGCGCGCAGGCTGTGAACGTCGTGGTCGATCGTGAAAATTGCGCCCAGGTAGAAGAAGAAACACAAGATCCAGGCGGAGATGCAGATCCACAGGATGGCGGTTTGCAAGTTATAGACGGTGGCAATGTATCCGGCCAGGGCGGGAGCTGCGGCGGCGCCAAAGTTTTCGACAAAGTATTCCACGGCCTGGGCAGTGGAGCGGACTTCAGGCACGGTCACATCGTAGACGGTGGCGATGACGTTCGGGGAGGACAGCGGCATGAAGATAGCGGTGATACACATCAGGACGAAGAATTGGGTGCGCGCTTCCACCGGGGTGTTGATGGCCAAAAACAGGAAGATGGCGCCCAGGATGACGCCCGCGCTGGAGACGATGATGCGGCCCTTGTTGGTGCGTTTGAAGAACCAGTCGCCAATGGAGCCGCCGATAAAATAGCCGGAAGCCAGGATGAGAATGACCGGGGCCATGGTCAGCAAGACCGAATTGTTATCATAGAAGCGCTCGCGCATCAGGTAGCCGAAGAAAAAATAGGTGATGACGTTCCACGGGAAAACACCGGCAAATCCCTGCAAAAAGACGAACCACATGGTCTTTTTCTTGAAGATTTCGCGTGCTTCGTGCCAGTTAAAGTGGAACTGGCCGACTTCATCCATCCCGGCGAACTCGGGTTCGGCCTTGCCGCGCGGCATTTCCTTGACGCCGAAATAGATCAGCACCGCGATGACGAGGCCCAGCGTTCCGGTGAGATAGAAGACGCTGCGCCAGCCGCCCAACAACGGGGCAATCATCAGGGCCAAAATCATGCCGAGCAGGTAGCCAATCGGCTGGGCCAGCTGTAAAATTCCGTAGATCTTGCCGCGCAGTTCGGGGCCGAAATAATCTGCAATTAATGAGTACAGGCCGGGGTAAGACGAATCGTCAATGCCGGTCGAAGCGCGGGTGACCAGGAACTGTGGATAGGTGCGGACGATGGCGCTCAACCAGGTGGTGGCGCCCCAAATGAACGAGGCCAGCGCCAGCAGCTTGGCACGCGCGTAGCGATCGTAGAGATAGCCCCAGATCGGATACAATACCGTGCTGACAACCAACGCCCCGGTGTTGATCAGCCCCCACTGAAAATCGGTGAGCATGAACTCTTTCATCACCGGTTCCTGCATCGAGCCAATCATCAGGCGGTCGGTCTGGTGCAGGAGCATGAAGAAGAAGAAAATAACCACAACAACCCAACGGTAACGTGATGCTTTTTCTTTAGACATTGTCAGCCTCCCAGCTCGGAATTTACAAAAAGTGTACATCAAATGCCGGCAGTTTGCCAGTAGCAGGGAACAGATAGTTTGCATTTTTTATAACTTTTGAGTGGAATGTTTTCTGTTTTATTACAGTTTGGAAAAGTTCTAATCCGGACTGCTCACATCCGGTATACTGCTTCTCATCCGGGAAGTTGCCTGAACAACCTCCCCATAATATCAAAGCTGGTTTTCGGGAGGCTTGAACGAAATGCAAAGAAATCTGAATAATGCCCCTGTCCTTTGGCGCTTTTTCGCCGCAACAATAATCATCGCAACCCTGGTTTTTCAGCTTTCGCCAGCCATCTCACCGGCTTTCGCCCAGGAAATTTCGGAAACTGCAACGGCGACCCCTACCGCCACCGAAACCAGCCTGCCTGCGGATGTGCCCACGCAGCCTTCCACCTCCACTGAAACCGCCTCTCCAACCCAAACCTGGACAGCCACCTCCACCGTCACCCCGGCGCCTGTTTATACCGCCACCCTGCCCGCCTTTTCCAGCGAATACGTCAGCAACGAGGTGGTGGTCAAATTCAAGGCCGGGGTCTCCGGCACGGTGCAGAATCAAGTAATCAGCGCGTACAATGCCAGCGTTGATGGCCAGCTGCCCGAGTTGGGCGTCAAAATTCTAAAAGTCCCCACCGGAACAGTCCCCCAGGTCGTCAACGGTCTGGATGCCGCCCCGGTGGTCGATTATGCCGAGCCCAACTACATTGCCAACTCGCTGGAGACCATTCCCACCGACCCGAACTGGAAAAACCAGTACGGCCCCAACAACATCCAGGCGCCGCTGGCCTGGGATATCACCACGGGTTCCAGCAACGTCACGATTGCCATCATTGATACCGGTGTAGACTTGACACACCCCGACTTGAGCGCAAAAGTCGTCGCCGGGTATGACTTTGTCAACAACGACACATCCGCCCAGGATGACAACGGGCACGGCACCCATGTGGCAGGGATCGCAGCTGCCAGCGCCAATAACGGCGTCGGCATTACCGGGATCGCCTGGGGGGCACGCATCATGCCGGTGAAAGTGCTCGATGCGAGCGGCTCGGGCTCGTATGATCAGGTTGCCGCCGGAATCCTGTGGGCTGTCGATCACGGAGCCAGGGTCATCAACATGAGCCTGGGCGGCAGTTCACCTGCCACGGTGCTGGAAAATGCCGTCAACTATGCCTATTCTCATGGCGTGGTAGTGGTCGCTGCCGCCGGGAATAGCGGCGATGCCACCCCCAATTATCCGGGGGCTTATACCAATGCCATCGCCGTCGCTTCCACTGATATCAACAACACCCGCTCCTCCTTCTCGACGTATGGCTCGTTTGTCGATATTGCCGCGCCGGGCTCGAACATTTACGCCACCTGGCTGGGAGGCGGCTACGCCACCCTGAGCGGCACCTCGATGGCCACTCCGCATGTGACCGGCGTGGCTGCACTACTGGCTTCTCTGCCTCAATACGATACGCCCGCCAAAATCCGCGCCGCCATTGAATCAACCGCCCTCGACCTGGGCAGCGCCGGCTGGGACCAATATTATGGCTACGGGCTGATTCAGGCCCGAAATGCCTTGGTGTCCAACCCTGGCAACCTGCCCGCCACCGACACCCCCACCGTCACCCTGGCGCCCACCGCCACCTATACCCCCGCGGCTTCCGCAACCCCCATACCATCCGCAACTTCGGCCCTGCCTGCCAGCTTCCCCTACTATACCGGCTTCGAAAGCGGCAGCCTGGGCAGCGAGTGGACAACTGCCTCCACCGCCGAAGGCCGCATCCGGGTAGATTCAACCTACCCCAAAGCCGGGAGTTACAACCTGCTGCTCGATGACAGTCTGGCTGGCGGCGCCTACTCCATCGCCTCGGCCACGCTCAAGCTCGACCTGAGCGGCCAGAGCAGCGCCGATCTGGAATTCTGGTGGCGCGATTTTAACGACGAAAACCACGCCGAAGATGGCGTCTTCATCAGCGCCGACGGCCTGAACTGGTTCCAGATATTTTCTTTCAACGACGGACTGAGCAGCTACCAGTATACGGTCATCAATCTCGCCCAGGCCGCCGCCGCCAACGGGCTGGCTTTTAACAATCAATTTCAGATCAAATTCCAGTTCTACGATAATTACCCCATCCCTGATGACGGCTATGCCATTGACGAGGTGCGCGTCTCGGCAGCCGCGCCCACGGCAACCCCCACCCAGGCGCCCCAAAATTACAGCCTGTCCTGCACCCAATACCAATGGCTCAACGCCGCGACGGGCACCAACACCTCGCTCAACATGGATGACAGCAGCCTGAACGTCACCCTGCCTTTCACCTTCAAATACAATAACCTTGACCAAACCAGCCTGACCATCTCCAGCAATGGCTATCTCTCCTTCGACGAGAACGGCACCAAATACCTGAACCAATCCATCCCCAACACCGGGCGCCCCAATGAAATGCTGGCCCCCTTCTGGGATGACCTGGATCCATCCGTAGCCGGCACCATCTACTATGCCACCTTCGGCAGCGCCCCCAACCGGCAGTTCGTGGTGGAATGGAATAATGTCCCGGTATACTCCTTTGGCGGCGCATTGACTTTCGAAGCCATCCTGACCGAAGGCACCAACGAGATTGTCTATCAATACCAAACCCTGAGCGGCAGCGCAGCAACCGGGGGCTCCGCCACCATCGGCATGGAATATGCCGGCGGCACCCGGGGCATTCAATACGCTTACAACACCGCCGGAAAATTATTCAATTCCCTGGCGTTATTGATCGTCCCTGACGGCACCACCCCGCTCAACCCGATCGTTGACTGCGCCTCCCTGATGACTGCCACCCCGACTCAAACGGCCACATCCACCGCCACCTCCACCCCCACCGAAACGGCCACATCCACCGCCACCTCCACCCCCACCGAAACGGCCACTTTCACTGCCACCAGCCTGCCCACCAATACACCCACCAACACTCTACCTCCTACCTCCACCAACACACCCACCAACACCCTGACACTTACCCCCTCCCGCACATCCACGCCGTCCAAAACTTCGACGCCATCTAAAACCGCCACATCCACGCTCACCAGCACCAAAACGCTGACACCCACCAAAACCAAAACCGCCACCCTCACCCCCAGCCCAACGCGCACGCCCACCATCACCAGAACTCCAACGCAGACGCGCACCAACACCATCACACCCAGCCCCACCTTTACGCCGACCCCGGTTGGTGTGGGAACCTACGATGACACCCAGGCTGCCTGGAGATACACCAGCGGATGGCGCATCGTCCGAATATCTGGCGCGTACGCCAACACACTGCATGTCACGTCTGCCAGCGAGGCCTCGGCCAGCATCACCTTCCAGGCGCCCGGTAAATTTGCCCTCAGCTATGCCACCATGCCCGATCATGGCAGCTTCCAGGTGCTGGTGGACGGAGTGTTACTCACCACCATTAACGCCTACAGCTCCCGGATCGTCTGGCAGAATAAGTACACCAGCCCCGCCTACACCGATACAACTCCCCATATCGTCACGATCAAAAACGTCAGCACCGGCAACCGCCAGATCAGCGTCGATGCAATCCAAATCCTGCCGCCGCCCGATCTGATTGCCCCGGCCGCAATCACCAACCTGGCTGCAACTAGCGGTTCTGCTAATGGCAGCATTGACCTGCGCTGGACGGCACCCGGCGACGACCTGAACTCCGGCAAAGCCACCTCCTACCTGGCACGTTACAGCCTGTCCCCCATCAGCGACGAAGCCAGCTGGAATGCCGCCACGGCAATTAACAGCGGTATCCCGGCACCTGCCAATGCCGGCACAGCCCAAACCTTGCGCATTACCGGCCTGATCCCAGGTCTGACGTATTACATCGCCATTCGCGCCCAGGATGAAGAACCCAACCTCGGCGGACTTCCCATCGGCACCACCCTATCGGCTGTCAGCAAAGCTCCGACAGCCTCCGGCCTGGGAACCTATGACGACATGAACGCCAGCTGGGTTTACGCGGGCCAATGGGTCACCTACAGCAACCGGGCAGCCTACGCAAATACCCTGCACTATACTCCTTCCAGCGAAGCCACCGCCAGCTTCGTCTTCCAGTCACCCGGGAAATTTGTCCTGACCTATGCCAGCATGGCAGACCAGGGCAATATCCAGGTTCTGGTCGATGGCGTTCCCCTCACCACCCTCAACGCCTACAGCACCCGCATCCTCTGGCAGAGCAAATACACCAGCCCGGCCTTTACCGACAGCAGCGCCCACACCGTGACAATCAAGAATGTCAGTTCCGGCAACCGTTTGATCAATATCGACGCAATCCAGGTTATCCCGTAACGACCTATCACCACCCCTTAAACAACAGCTCCCGGCCAGAGTTCAGCCGGGAGCTGTTGTTTGAGTCTGTGCGGGCACAGATGGATGTTTCAGCCGGGTCAGCTACTCGGCTTTTTGGAAATATTTCGCCAGCAGAGGGGAAAGATCGGCACTGGTATGCGCCCGCAGAATGGTGAAGAATGCTTCCGGCGTGGCAATTTTCCCATTCATCACGGCGTAGTAATCTTTCAAAAAGGCAAAAAAAGCCTGGTCGCCGATGACCTGGCGCAATTCCTCGTAAAAACGCGCGCCCTGACGATAGGTGGCGTTTGTATAGGGCGTGAAACCGCCATAAGACGGCACCGTGCCATCCATTTTCCCGTCGGGCTGGTAATAATCAATGCGATAGGCCCACCACCAGGACAGGGCTTCGGGATCATTCTTTTCGTAGAACAGTCGCTCACAATATGTGGCAATGGATTCATCCAGCCAGGGGTGATTGGCCTGATCGCTGGCAACGGCGCCAAACCACCATTGGTGGCAGGTCTCATGTGCGGCGACCATGACGAGGTAATTTTGCCGGGTACCGTCGTAAAGATTATAGAAGGCGTTGCTCAGGTAGTACAGACCGTCAAATTCCATGCCGTCGTTGAAATCGCCTTGCACGGCGGCGAGTGTGGTGTGCGGATACGGGCCAAACAATTCAGCGTAGGTTTTCACTGCCTGCAGCGTGGCATCGAGCACGGCCTGGCCGGCGGTTTCGAAGCCGGGGTAGAAGTAGGAATTGACCGTCACACCGTTGGCTTCGGCGGAAATCACCTGGAGCTGGCGGCCCATGGCCAGGGAAAAGGTGCGCGCACGCAATAATCGGTAGGAAAAACCAGACTCGATCGGCCCGGCGGCAGCGCTGGCGGCGATCTGCGGGAGGCTGGCCGGGTCGGTGAAGCGCAAGATGACGTCAAAATCAGCCAGCGGGTAAACGAGATGTTCGCCGTAATACCACGGGTCGGCCAGCTGCCAGCCGGTTTCCGGGCTGAATGGCACCAGCATGGGGTACCAATCCGTCAGGTTGACCTGGCGATCGGTAAAGCCAAAAATCTGCGGGCGGATTTGGTTGGGATCGCCCTGGGCAATGCGCGGCAGGCTGAGGCTGTATTCAAGGTCTACTACAATGGTCTGGCCGGAGAGCAGAGGCGCTGGCAGGGTAAACTGGAGCCGCTGACCCTCCAGGCTGTAGGCGCTGATCGGCACGCCATCCGCGCTCAGGCTTTGCAAGGTGAAAACGCCGGGGATCCGGTTGGGTTGAACCGCAAAAACAATGGCGGGGATGGCGATTGCGGTGTTGTTGGCAAAGGTGGTTTGCTGACGGACAGCAAGCGTTTTGGCGTCGTAATCCATGTTCACGTCGAGGGAGTAGGCGATCGTTTCCCGTTTGGGAGCAGACGGAGTGGGGGTGGGGCTGGGTAGATCAGTCGGAGACGGAGCTGGAGACGGGGTGGAGATTGCAGATCCAGCAACAGAAACCGTGGGGGCAATGGTGGAAACACCCGGCGCGCAGGATGCGCACATCCACAGAATCATGAGCAGGAGATGGAAGTTATTTTTCATCGGTAGAGAAAATAGGTGCGAATCAGGTCACCGATGTCGACGTTGGAATGAGCGCTGACAGCGGCGAAAAAGTCATTCCCGCTGACGATGCGTCCGCGGTTGCTGGCGTAGTAATCCTGCAGAAAAGCAAAAAACGCGCTGTCGCCAATCCGGCTGCGCAAGCCCTCGATGAATTTCGCGCCCTGAAAGTAAACAGCGTTGACGTAGGCGCGGAAAGTGCCGGTGTCATACAGGTGCGAGTCGACGTAACCGCTCGGGCTGTAATAATAAATGCGGAAGTTCCACCACCAGTTAAGGGAATCGGGGTAATTTTTCTCGTAAAAAATGCGCTCACTGTAAGTGCACAGGGCTTCATCGAGCCAGGGTTCCAGGGCCTGGTCGCTGGCGACGGCGCCATACCACCACTGGTGGGCGGTTTCATGGACGGCAATGAGCGAAAGGTTGTTGCGCACCGTTCCATCATAGGTGGCGTAGAAGTTGGCGGCCAGGAAGTACAACCCATCCGTTTCAAGACCGTCGTTCAAGTCGGTTTCGACCACACTCAACGCCGCGTGAGGGTAAGAGCCATAGACCTGACTGTACGTCAGCACGGCTTCACGGGACAGTTCCAGCACCTGCGCGGCGGCGGTGGCGTGTTCGGCAAAATAATAATTGTAGATTGTGATGCCGCCCGCGTCGGCGCTGCCCAGCAGGTAATCGGGGCTGGCAGACAGCGTAAGATTGCGCGCGTTGGGCAGGTTGTAAACGAGCGTGCCGTTCTCCAGCATGGCAGGCGCCGAGGCGGCCACCACCGGCGGGCTCTGGTCGACAAAAGAAAGCCGCACCTGAAAATCGGCCAGCGGGTAGACGAGATTTTCGCCATAGGGATAGGGATCGCGTAGAATCCAGGCCCCGCCGCCGGCATACGGCACCACGAACGGATACCAGTCGATCAGATTGGCCTGCCGGTAAGTGTAGCCAAAATTTTCAAACTTTGCCGCGCTGTAGGGCAACACCAGCTGATAGCTGATCCCGAGTTTGACGGCTGCTCCCGGCTGCAACGCCGTCGCAAAATTGACGATCAGCCACTGACCATTCAGGCTGTAATTACCCGGGGCATCGTTCACCGTCAGGTTTTGCAAGAAGAAAACCCCATTCCACAGATTGGGATTGACGGCCAACACCAGGCTGGGAAGCGCTTCCGCGCTCTGGTTGGGGTAAATGACGGTTTCGTTGACCGTCACCAGATGATTGGCATAATCCATAACGGCGGCCAGACTGTAGCTGGGTTTGTCTGCGGCGGTGATGGAAATCGGCGGGGCGACCGGCAGCGGCAGATCAGTCGGCAGCGGGGAGGCCGCCAGGGGAACGCTGGTCAACGTGGCGGCGGCGGGCACCGGCGCAGCCGTCAGCGTCAGCGTGGGCAGCGCCGTCAGAAACGGCGCCGCAGCCAGCGACGAGGGTTGGAATGGCGTCGGCGAAGCCTGCGGATTGCCCGTCACCAGCACATAGGCTCCCGCCTGGCGCGGGTCGGTGGAGGTGGAGGCCGGGGAGGCAGACAAACAAGCCGCGAGCAGGAACAGGCACGGGAAAATGAGCAGGGCGGCGGAGCGGCGACGGGACGATGGCATGTCTGGCTGCACAGGGAAACCTGGCCGGAAAGATTATCTTTTTCCGCGCTTGAGCAGAAAAACGACCAGAAAGATGGCTGTGGCCGTCAGCACGATGGCCGAGCCGGAAACAACGTTGAGATAATAGCTGAGATACAATCCGGCCAGCGACGAGAATGCCCCGATCAACGCCGAAACCAGCATCATCGGCAGCAGACGGCGGGTAAGCAGGTAGGCTGTCGCAGCCGGGGTGACAAGCATGGCCGCCGCCAGGCCAACGCCGACCGTCTGAAGCGAAATAACCACTGTCAGCGCGAGCAAAATCAGCATCACGCTACGCAATAATTCGGCAGGCAGGCGCATGGTCGCCGCCAGGACCGGGTCAAAGGAGATGATCAGGAATGGCCGGTACAGCAG
Source organism: uncultured Anaerolineae bacterium (assembly GCA_903875215.1). Classification (GTDB taxonomy): domain Bacteria; phylum Chloroflexota; class Anaerolineae; order Anaerolineales; family Villigracilaceae; genus UBA5195. The sequence continues at coordinate 173,685 of CAIQVH010000016.1, read as the reverse complement.
CGCCACGGTGACGAGGATCAGCAACCCGAGAGCAGCGGTCAGCCACAGGTCGGCAATGGATACGCCCAAGACGTTACCGAACAAGATGTGACTCAAATCAACCGCGTAGGTGCGAATGGAGGAGATTAAGGCCACGCCAAGCGCCAGTGCCGCGGCAAACAGGATTCCGATGGCAGTATCTTCCTTGATCGTGCCCTGCCGTGAAAAATAACCAATTCCCAATGCCACCAGGATAGCCGTTGTCAGCGCGCCAAGCAGCAGATTACCACCAGCCAGGTAGGCAATCGCCACGCCGGGCAGAATGGCGTGCGCCAGCGCATCACCAAGAAACGCCATGCCGCGCAAAACGACATACGTGCCCATTACCGCGCACAACACCCCCACAATCACCGCCGCCAGCAAGCCGCGCTGGATGAAAGCGTAAGTAAGCGGCTGGAGCAGAAACTCAATCATACAACTCCTCCGCTTCGGTGTGATGTTCGTGAGGATGATCTGCATCCGGTGGGCAGCACTCATCCACCAGCAGCGCCCCGTTTTCGGTCACCAACAGCGAACTACCGAAAGCGCGCTTAAGATTTTCCTGCTTCAAAACCTCCTGCGGTTCGCCATACGAGACCACGCCCTTGTTGAGCAGCAAAACCAGGTCGAAGCGGGTGGCTGCCAGGTTAAGATCATGCGTCGAGATGATGGCCGTCACTTCCCGCGCGCGCAGAGTATCGAGCAGGTTAAAAGTCGCCTCCTGCGTGGTCAAATCCACGCCCGTAAAAGGTTCATCCATCAGCAGGATGTGCGGGTCCTGCGCCAGGGCGCGCGCCAGGAAAACACGCTGCTGCTGCCCGCCCGAAAGATCGCTGATCGAGGCACCCGCCAGATTGGAAATTTGCATCTCCGCCAGGCTGCGATCCACCGCCTCGCGGTCGGCGCGCGCCAGGCGGCGAAACCAGCCCTGCTTGCCATAACGTCCCATCGCAACCACATCGCGAACCGTCACCGGGAAACGCCAATCCACTTCCTCGCGCTGGGGAATATAGGCCACGCAATCCTGGTGGTGCCCAAGCGGCAAACCATGGATCAGAATCTGCCCGCCGGTAAACGGCAGCAGCCCGACCAGCGCCTTGAACAACGTCGATTTCCCCGCACCATTTGGGCCAACGACAGCCACGCGCCCGCCATGCGGCACCTGAAAACTGACATTTTTCAGGATCGTTTTCTCGCCATAGGCAATACTGATATTCTCGATTTCGAGCCGGTGGGGAGTTTGAGTCAACATACCCTCACGAAGTCACCACAGTGTGCACCACCACCGAACCAGCCGCCAGTAAAACAATCACACCCATCGTAACAGCCGCGATCGGCTTCTCACTCTTCCTCTCACCCGCCGCCCGCCTGCGTTTCTGTTCCGCATTCAACTTCGCACCCAGCGCGCCCGCCGCGGGGATGGCAGCACAAAACATGCACATGGAAACTCCTTTGCACTTATTGACAATTCCGGCACAACCCGAACAACTGCAGCCAGTGCTCACGGATGGCGTAGCCCGTCTTCGCCGCAATACTCGCCAGCAGCGTATCCAGGTCATCGCCCTCAAAGAACATCACCTGCCCACAATTCTGACACAACAACAGGTGTTGGTGCCCCTGGCTGGCCGTGATGAAGGCCTGGCAGCCCTCCGGCTGATGCACCCGCTGAATCAGGTGCAGCTCCTCCAGCTTTTCCAGGGTACGATAAACCGTCACCAGCCCCAGCTCAGGATACTTCGCGCGCGCCTGGTCAAACACTTCCAGCGGCGTCAACGCACGCCAGGCCAGCGCCACAATCTCCACCACCGCCCGGCGCGCATCCGTCAGGCGGTAGCCATGTTCCTGCAAAGCTTTCAGCCAGGTTTCTGCCAACATAAAATCCTCTTTACTGAAAATCGTTTTCATTATAGAGGGGAAACGGACACGGGTCAAGGCTGAGAAACGGCTCGTTTAAGGGTCAAACCGCCCCCGGCCAGCCGCTCCGTGCCGGGCTGCAACCAGGCACCCGTTAAATTGACCCTGCTCAAGGCTGATAAAAATTCATCAACGCCCGCAAACCCGCCACAGCCCCGGCAAAATCCACCACCCTGCCGCCAAACCCCTGCGCAAACTGCCCGGCTGACCGTTGATCCGAAAAACACAACACCGATGGGCGGCAACACGGGCTGACGGAACTATCCAACACATACCACGCCTGCCGGGCTGGCAGCAAAACCCCGTACAGAAAATCGCTCGTCATGGCGCTCTGGACGTCGGCCCCCTCCGCCAGCGCCAGCAGGCCGCAGTGCGCGCAGCAAGCCACCTGCTGCGCGGCCTCCTTGCGCTCGATGAAGAAAGCCAGCCGGGCACTGGCCGCACGTCCGCACTGCAAACAACCCGAAAGCGGCTGCTCCACCTGGCCAATTCCACCAGGGATTTTGACCGCCAGCCCCATTCGAATCAGAGCCTGGATCTCACGGTACGCGCTGGCCTGCGAAATATCCGCCACCCGGCAGATTTCTTCCACCGCCACAAAGCCCTTTTGGTTAAGTACAGCCAGGATTTCCCTCTGGCGGGGGGATGGGCTTTTCATCTGCGTCCTCCTTGGTTTGTGATAAAATAGGCAATATTTGATTATTTTATCAAATATTCTCACATTCTTCCCACTTGTCAAGGAGTAATTTATGAAAAAACTGCTTCTGGTTCCATTTCTGATGCTGGCCCTGCTGACGGCGTGCAGTTCAATGGGCATGAGCGGCCAATCCGTCACCTCGCAAAACGGGATTGAGATTTCCAATCCGGTGATGATGTCCGCAGGCAGCGGCGAAACAACCGGCGCCTTTATGCAAATCAAGAACACCGGCGCCGAAACCGACCGTCTGGTTGGCGCCACCTGCGAGTTGGCTGGCATGGCCCAGGTGCACGAAACCATCATGGACGGTGATACCATGAAAATGCAGCAAGTCGAAGCTGTCGAAATTCCCGCCGGGCAGATTCTGGAGCTCAAGCACGGCAGCTACCACGTCATGTTGATGGATCTGAAGCAGGAAGTGAAAGCTGGTGAGAAGGTCACCCTTACGTTACAATTTGAAAAAGCTGGTCCGGTCACTGTTTCGGCCCTGGTAATGAAACGCTAGGAGTTGCATGAATCGCCAGAAAATCCTGTTCGCCGTGCTCGTCGGGCTACTGCTGATCGGCATTGGGCTCTACCAGTACACCCTGCCCCCGCTTTTGCATGGTTCGGTGATCGAACCGCCCAAGCCGATGCCCGATTTCACCCTGACTTCTACCCGCGGGCCGGTCTCGCTGACAGATTTTCGCGGCAAAATCGTGGTACTCTACTTCGGCTATACCGGTTGTCCGGATGTCTGCCCGACCACATTGGCCGCGCTGCGCCAGGCGTTGAATGGCCTGGGCGAATCTGCCAGCCAGGTACAGGTACTATTCATCGCAGTCGACTGGAAACGGGATACCCCCGAACGGGTTGCCGCTTACCTGAGCGCTTTTCGCCCCGACTTCATCGGCCTGGGCGGCAGCCAGGCCGAAATGGATACCGCCACGCAGGCTTTTGGCATTCATTATCAGCTCAATCCTCCCGATGAAAACGGCTATTACACCGTCGATCACACCGCCAGCCAGCAAATCCTCGACCGCCAGGGTAACCTGGTGATGGTCTGGCCCTACGGCCTGACGGGAGATGAAATGCTGGATGATCTGAAAGTGCTGATCCGAAAATAAACGAAGCGGGCGGCCGATGGGCCGCCCGCTTCGTTTTATGGCTGAATTGGATAGCCTTGCGCCTTCCAATTCGTCACGCCGCCAGCCATGCTGGTGACGTTGGTGAAACCAGCCTGTTTCAAAATGTCGCGGCCGGAAGCGCTGCGATTTCCACTGCGGCAAACTACCACGATCGGCTGATCTCGGGGGATTTCATTCAGGCGGTTGGGCAGCTCACCGAGCGGGATGAGCGTGGTTTCGGGAATGTGAAAAGAATCCCATTCGGACTGTTCGCGCACATCCACAAAGAAGGCGCCTTTTTGCTGATACAGGTCGTAGGCCCGGGCCGAGTCAATTTCGGCGGGCAAACCGCCGGACGATTGGCCGCTCGTCAGAACGAGGAGCGCGATCACGATGGCGACCAGCGCCACCAGGCCAATCTGGATGCCGGGGCGGCGGAAAAATGTTGAAACGGGAGTGCGGCTGGGGCGGCGGGTTGTTTTCTTGGGCATGCTGTCCTCTGGTAAAGTGGAATATGTGTTTGGATGCATTCCACTCCAAAAAGTTGCGCTGCCGCAGATATCAGCCCCGGCACATCCTAAAATCCGGGCGGGGTTTTCTGCGCCCAGGGTTGAGCCTGCTCGAGCTGCCCGGCCAGACGGAAAAGCGTGGCTTCATCGCCAAACCGCCCGACAAAGTGCATCCCAACCGGCAGACCGCTTTCCGTCCAGGCCAGCGGCACCGACATGGCCGGCTGCCCGGTGACATTAAAGACCGGCGTCCACGGAATAAACTCGAAGGTTGCAGCCGCCAGCGGCTTGATGATGCCGAGGCTTTTCAGCAAGTTCCCGCCGTCAAAACTGCCAATCAGCTGGATCAGCGTTTTTTCACTGGCAGATGGCTGGAGCGCGCCCACCGGCACGGGCGGCTGCGCCAGCGTGGGCGTCAGCAAAACATCACAGCTTTCAAAGAAACGCGAAATTTCACGCGCCGACGACTGTAAATAGCGCGCCGCGCTGGCGTAGTCTTCGGCGCTGAGAGCCTTGCCCAGCATCCCCAGCCCAAAGCTGGAAGGGTCAAAATCGCTGACCGAGATCTTTTTCCCGGCCACGCGCGCCGCTTCTTTGATGTCGGCGCGCAGTTCCGCCGCCAGGATGGTTACAAACGCCAGCGAAAACGCTTCGCCATCCAGCCGAGGAGCGGCCTCCACTACTTCATGCCCCAAATCCTGCAATAATTTGACCGTTGTCTCGAGCGCCGTCAGCACTTCGGCGCTGACTTTTTTGCCGAGCATGGGCTGCCCCGAAAAAGCGATTCGTAACCGGCCCGGAGCCTGCTTCACCGCTTCGAGATAGTCTGCCGCGGGAGGCGCGAAGTAGGGCGCGCCAATATCCGCACCCTGGGTGGCATTGAGCATGGCCGCCGAATCGCGCACGGAGCGTGTCAGTACGTGTTCGATGGCGAATCCGTGCCAGGCCTCCCCCAGCACCGGGCCGGTGGGTGTGCGTCCGCGAGTGGGCTTCAGCCCGAACAAACCACAGGCCGCCGCCGGAATGCGGATCGAACCGCCGCCATCTCCGCCGGAAGCGATCGGCACCATGCGCGCCGCCACGGCTGCCGCCGAACCGCCGCTGGAACCCCCGGTGATGCGCGAGGTGTCCCACGGGTTGCGGGTCGGGCCAAAGGTAAGCGGTTCGGTGTAGGGGGTCAGGCCAAATTCGGGGGTGTTGGTCTTGCCGAGGAGGAGCACTCCAGCATTCTTCCAGCGCCGCACCAGTTCAGAATCCTGCCCGGCGGGGAGATTCTTCCAGAGTTTGTTGCCGTTGCTGGTGGGCACGCCGGCCACAGTGGCGATCAGGTCTTTGAGGAGCATGGGTACGCCTGCAAAAGGCCCGTCGGGCAGGGGCATTTTGGCGGTCTCCCTGGCAGAGTCGTACATCTTGTGGATGACGGCATTCAACGCCGGGTTGAATTTCTCGATGCGTTCAATGGCAGATTCGACCAGTTCGGAGGGGCTGATCTCTTTTTTGCGCACCAGGTCTGCCAGGCCGAGACCATCATACTGAGAATATTCGGGGAAGGTGCTCATGGGTTCTCGCTTTCTTGGGGGGGAACGGGGGTGGATTGCAGGGCAAGATCGGGTTCGGGCGAATGGGCGGAGGCTGGAGGCTGAAATTCTCCGCGCGTCAGCAGGAAGACGGAGGTCAGGATCAGCAGCCCGCCGATCAGCGTCACCAGGCGCAGGGTTTCGCCGAGCAGCAGCGCGGCCATCAAAACGGTGACCACCGGCTCGAGCGTGGAGAGCATGGCGGCATTGGTCGGGCCGATGCGTTCCAGCCCGGCGAGAAAGGTGACCACTGGGATGACGGTGGCGATCAGCACGATGGCAGCCACGGCGGCCCATCCGAACGAGCTGGCCGGGAAGTGAGGCCCCGAGGAAAATGTCAGCATGCCGAAGACTGCTCCCGCCGCGGTGAAGATAACCGTCGAAGACTGGACGACGGTGACCTGGCGCATGACGTTTGTGCCGACCAGGATGTAGACCGAGTAAATGGTGGCGGCGCTGATGGCCATCAGCACGCCGGGCAATTCCCCGCCGCGCGGATCCACTGTCAGGGCGGTGCCGGTCAGCGCCAGCAGCAAGGCCAGGATTTTCAGGCGCGAAATGTGTTCCTTGAGAAAGATCGCCGAGAGGATGGCAACAAAGGTTGGATACAGGTAAAGGAGCAGGGCCACCAGCCCGGGAGAGGCGTACTTGGTGGCGGTCAGGTAGGCGAATGACTGCCCGACGTATCCCAGCGCCCCCATGCCGATCAGTTGCAGCAGGGTTTTGCCGCGTGGCAGCGGTTCGCGCCGCCAGGCCAGCAGCGCGCCCATCAGCAGGGCTGCAAAGCCAAAGCGCAGAAACAGGGTGGTGAAGGTGTCCATTCCGTCAGCGTAGGCGTAGTGGCCAAAAATGGCCAGAGTCCCAAAACAGGCGGCGGAAATGGAGATCAGGATGACGCCGGTGACTTTGCGGGAGCCAGGTTGTTTCACTTGAGTTTTCCTTCCAGGCGTTTTTGGCGGTGTTCCAATTCAGAAAGCCAGTGATTTTTCATGTAAGCGGGCATGAACAAATCGGCGCGCACGTGCGCCATGGCAGAAACCGTCCACTGCAAGGCGGCGGCTGGCTCTTTGCGGGTATGTTCGTAATATTTGGCCAGTTCCACATGGGCGTAGATGTGACCCTCGGCAGCGGACTTTTCCCACAGCCGCAGGGCCACGTCGAGATCGCCGCGCCGTTTTTGAAGCACCGCCAGGCGGCGGACGGCCTGCCAAAAATCCGGCTCGGAGAGGGCCTGCTCCGAGAGGGGCGCGCCGTTGGCGCGGGCGGTTTGCAGGCCGCGTTCGTAGAGCAGGGCGGCATCTTCCCAACGGTTCAGGTCTTCAAACAGTTTAGCCAGGGCAATCACATCCAGGCCGTGTTCCAGTTCAAAGGCGTGCGGATCAGCCAGCATACGCGCCGTCAGGCTGAGCAGGGCGGCCATGGCGACGATGTCCATGGCGTTGTGGTAAAAAACGCCTTTCAGCGGGGCGGCGTCACCGGTGCGTAGAAAATCGAAGTACAGCCAGGGAATTTCGTAGCCGGGCACTTCCTCGGCACTGCGCGGGGCTTGCAGAATGTGTTCTTCGAGGTATTTAAGTGCGCGGCTGGGCAGCCGATCGCGCCACAGGCGGCGCGCCAGCGGCAGCAGGTCGAGGTGGGCGAAGCCATCCAATGGGCAGGGACTCTGGTTGAGAGTGTAGCGCGTGCGCAGCAGCGGGGCATCGAAGGCTTTCCCGTTAAAGGTCACCAGCGCGGCGCACGGAGCCAGGAAGTCGGCCAGGGCCTCGAGCAGGGCGGCTTCATCCGCCGGGTCGGGCATAAAAAACTGGGCCAGGTGAAATTCATCTTCCACAAAACGGCCCAGGCCCACCATGAAGGCGTAGGTGCCCGTGCCGCCCGCCAGACCAGAAGTTTCGGTATCGAGAAAGGCCAGTTTGGAAACCGGCAGACTCGCCAGGCGCTCATCGCCGGCCCAGGCAGCCAGCGTTTCAAGCCCGGCGGCCAGGCGGATGGGCGTTGCGCCGTGCCGATAACCGCCCGGAAAAACCTGTTCGACGACAAACGCGAAACCGCGCCGGGTTTCAATCCAGCGCCCCTCCAGCGCATGTTCCAGCGCTGAATCGCGCCGCGGCCTGGGGGGCGGCGGCTGAATCTCGCCGGTTCCCACTTTGACGCCCAGCGTTTTCAGTTTATCGGCCAGGGAGGGAGACATGGGGTGATTATAACCAAAAGCCCGCCGGGCCGGGCTGCGAGCATCTACCCGGCCAGCGTTTTGGCCTGTTCAATATAGGCCAGGCTCTGATGCCGGAAATAGGTGTTGTACAACTCGGCATAATGCCCGCCCGCTTGCAGCAACCCGGTATGACTGCCCTGCTCGATGATGGCGCCCTGCCGCATCACCACGATCCGGTCGGCGGCCTTGACGGTGGACAGGCGGTGCGCGATCAAAATACTGGTGGAATTCTGCAAAATCAACTCCAACGCCTGCTGGATCTGCCATTCGGTGAACGGATCGATACTGGCGGTGGCTTCATCCAGGATAAAGATGGCCGGTTTCTGCACCAGCACTCGCATCAGCGCGACCAGCTGCCGCTGGCCCATGCTTAATCTCCCGCCGCGCTCCCCCACTTCGGTCTCCAGGCCATTGGGCAGAGTCTCCAACCATTCGCCCCCGCCGATGCGACGGGCCATGGCCGTTATTTCGGCCTCCGTTGCGCCGGGAGCAGCATAGCGGATATTCTCGGCCACCGTGCCCGAGAACAGGAACGGCACCTGCGAGACGATCCCCAGTTGTTTGCGGTATTGCTGCAAATCTAAAGTACGGATGTCGCGGCCATCAATGCGCAGTTCTCCGCCCTGAAATTCGTAAAAGCGGGCGATCAGCTTGGCAATGGAGGATTTCCCAGCGCCGGTATGACCCACCAGGGCCAGATTTTCTCCGGGCTGAATATGCAGGTTGAAGTCATGCAGAATGGGTTCATTGTCGGTATAACGGAATTGCAGCCCGTCGAAGTGGATTTCCCCTTTTAACGGGGGCACGTCGCCTTCTTCCACCTGCCGGACGTTGGGATCGGCGTCGATCAGCGCAAAAGCGCGCTCGGCAGCCGAAAGGCCGCTCTGGATTTGCGCCCAAAACGAGGTCAGGTTGAGGATGGGGAACATGAAGTAGTCGAGCGAGTTGATGAACAAATACCAGGCGCCGACGGTGACAATCCCCACCGCCGCGCTCCAGCCGCCCGCATACACCAGCACACCGACGAAGATGCCGCTGACGGCGTTGAGCGTGGGGAAGACCAGTGAGAGCACGAAACCGCGCCGGACGTTGACCTTGTACGATTGCTGGTTGGCGGCATCGAAGGTGGAGAAGATGCTGTGTTCCTGGCGAAAGTTCTTGGCGACGGCAATTCCGCTGACGGTTTCTTTGATGGCGGCGTTGACATCGGCCATGGCCTGCATGCCGCGCCGTGTGACCAGGCGCGCCAGCTGGCGAAAACCCATGGCAATGGCGAAGACAACCGGCATGAAGGCCAGCATGACCAGGAACAGCCGCCATTCGGTGCGGGCTAAAACAACGCCAAGGATGACCGTCTGAACGATTTGCGAGGCCACGTCGGTCACGATGACCACCAGTTGCCCAAAATCGTTGGTGTCGGAGGTAATGCGGCTGACGATACGCCCGCTGGAGAATTGATCATAGAACGACAGGTCGTGTTCGGCGGCGGCTGCAAAGGCTTTCACGCGCAGTTCCAGCACCACGTCGCCGACGGCGCGCACGGTCAGCGCGCGCCGCAGCCAGTTCAGCCCGTAATTGAGCAGGGCAATGACCGTCATCCCGGCGCCGACCAGCGCAATGGCTTGCGGCGTGGGCTGGCTCTTAAGCAGATCCATGATGCGGCTGACGATGACCGGCAGGGCCGCGCCCAGGCCGGCCATCCCGATCACCAGCGTGACAATGCCGGTGATGCGCGGTTTCTGCGGGGCAAAATAGCCCAACATGCGCCGCACCAGTTCGCGGTCGCTGTATTGACGGTCATATTTTTCGTTGTTCAATCCGGCAAAAAAGCCCATACATCCTCATCTGGCAGGGAGAGAGCAAGAAACAGCGCGCTGCCTCTCCCTGCCCAGGTTCTTATTGCGAGTCGTCCACTACATATTCATCATCAATCGTGCCGTCGCCGTTCAGGTCCACGCCGAAGTAGATGCCGGTGGGGTTGGCGCTATTCCATTCTGCATAGTTGATGTAGACCAGCGCACCCTCCTGCAACGCAATCTGCTCGGCGGAGAATTCATCTTCCAGGTCGTCGGTGATGCGAGTCATGTAAAAGTCGAATGAGCCGGGGTTGTTCAGCTTTTCGGTGTTGATCAGCAGATCGCCGGCCTTGCTGTCGAGCGAAAGGGTGAGCGTGCCCCCGCCGACCATGTCGGTGCCCTGCGCTTCAAAGGAATAGTCCGCGGCACTGCCGGGCCGCTCCACGCCGAGGACGATGTTCGGCGATTCGTCGGCGCTGGTTTCGTAGGAGATCATCTCATCCGCCGGGTAGAAGTAAGCGCTGTCCACCTGCCCGGGGGCCAGGCTGATGCCTTCCACGCCAATGCTGAAGCCGGAGCCAATCATCACCAGGTCGGTGACGGATTCTTCCGTCAGGGTGCTGCCGTCAATGGTAATGGTGACATTCAGCCCGGCGGGCAGCCAGTAGAGCGGCTCGGGGGCGTTGAGACCCTCTCCCATACGATACAAGCTGTACTGCGCACCGGGGATTTCATTGACCAGTTTGCCATCCACATAGCCCAGACGATGCCCGTCATCATCGGTGATGAGCAGGTGACCTTCCCCATCCAGGAAGACCTGGTTGAATTGTTGGGCGGCATCGGCCAGCTTGCCGCCGGCCAGCAATGCGGTACTGCCTTCACAGAAGGGGCACTGCTGCCGGCCAAGGCGCGCCGAAGTGGGCGTCAGGTCGAGGGTCATGGTATCGGCGTTGCCAGTGTAGAGTTCCGATTCGACCTGCGGATTAATGGAGGCTTCATACACCCAGCTGTTGTCGCGGGTATCCACCAGCAATTCGCGCGTTTCACCCGGATAGTTGTTATCATAAACCAGGATGGCAAACAGCCCATCGCCCTTATCCTGCACGCCAAAGGGCGTAATGGCGTGCCCACCCGAACCATCTTCCTTGTAAATCCCGAGGGTGTAGGTTTCGCCTGTGGCTTGCATTTTCTCAACAGTTTGCAGGATTTCAACCGGCGTGCCTTTGATGACACTGGCATAGGTAGGATCCACCGCCTGGGTGGCCCACCAGTACGCAATTTCACGCTGCAAGCCGGGGTCGTTGATATCCAGCTGGCTGGCCTGCGCGCCGCCGAAATCCGCCTCCGATACCTGGTCAGTGTACATCAACAAGCTTAGAGCGGCCATGCCTTCGCAGTGTCCGCCGGCCATATCGCCGTTTAGCTGTTCCATCCACTGCTGGGCAGGCGGAGTCAGCGTGCATTGATCCCCTTCCAGCCGAGCGCAGACCTGGTCGCCGAACATGCGGCGCAGTTCGGCTTCGGTCAGGTTGGTGACTTCGAGATCGTCGCCGTAGTTGCTGAAGCTGAAGCCGTTTTCGGCAGGGCGAAAGCCCAGATCGAACACCGCGCCATCCGGCGCAGCCGCTTCGCTGGCCGATTGCTCCGTGGGCTGAGGCATTTCCGTGGGTTGAACAATTTCGGCCGGCTGGGCATCCACCGCAGAATCATCCGGCAGGCTGCCCAGGTCCGAATCACTCTCATCGGCTGCGCCGCAGGCTGCCAGGACCAGGCTGAGAATAAAAAAGACGACCAATAGACGAAAAGCATTATTCTTTTTCATGCTGGGTTCCTTGAGTATTGGATGGATGTGGCGAGAAATTATTCCCGAAAAATGCGTCCGTAGGCTTCAGAGCTTCTCATCAGCTCGTCGTGCGTACCCATCGCCACGATGCGCCCCTGGCGCAGAACCAGGATCAGGTCGGCCCAGCGAATCTGGCTCAGGCGGTGAGTAATCAACAGGGTGGTGCGGCCTTTGGCGGCGGCAGATATGGCGCGTTGAATCTTATCTTCGGTAGCCGAATCAATCGCGCTGGTTGAATCATCCAGGATGAGAATCCGCGGATCGGTGAGAAAAGCACGCGCCAGGGCCAGGCGCTGACGCTGGCCACCCGAAAGCGTCACCCCGCGTTCGCCGATCACCGTTTCATAGCCCTGCTCAAAGGTCTGGATGAACTCGTGCGCCTGAGCTGCCCCGGCGGCCTGCTCCACCACTTCCTGCGTCGAACCCGGCTTGCCAAAGGCAATATTTTCACTGATACTGCGCGAAAACAGGAAAATATCCTGCTCAATCATCGAAATCTGCGATCGCAGCGCGGCCAGGTTCCAATCGCGCACGTCCACGCCATCCACCAGCACCTGCCCGGCAGAAGTATCATAGGTACGATTCACCAGCCGCACCAGCGAAGTCTTCCCCGCCCCGGTCTGCCCGACGATTGCCACCGTCTGCCCGGGCCGGACTTTGAACGAGAGCCTTTCCAGCACCGCCGACCCGGCTGCGCCCTCGTTCAGCTGGTCATACCCAAAACTGACATCGCGGAACTCGATTTCGCCGCGCATCGCGCCGCTAAACCCCGCGGCGTTCTGATCGAGGTTCGTTTCGCGGTTCATCAACTCCAAAATGCGCCGCGCGCTCGAAAAGCCGAGCGAAACCTGGGTGTAAGCCCATGAGGAGGTAAACGTGGGAAAATCGAGCATGCGCAGCAGGCCAAAATAGCCAATCACCTGGCCAGTGTTGAGAAGCCCGGCCCGAAAGAGCAACAGGGCATGCGTCAGGCCCGCCGCAATCGCAACGCCATATAACAGGAAGGCAATAAAACGCGCTTCGGTATCCCCCTGCCGCACAAACGCATCGCGGACTCTCCTGGCGTTGACGACAAACCGCTCCACCTCGGCCGATTCCTGCGCCGCACTTTTAACCGTTTCCACGCCGTCCAGTGATTCCGATAAATGCGTATTCATCTCACCGAAACTGCTGCGCACCTCATCGCTGATGGGCGACAGGTTGCGCAGATAACGCACCAGGGCGATGAAATAGCAAACCATGAAGACCGCCGGGGTGGCCAACAGCGAGAGATGATAGCGTGGCGCAAAGACAATCGGCATTACCAGGAAGAAAAACGAACCGATTACCAGGTTAATGCCGGGGCTGAACATAAAGTTGACCTCGCGCACGTCGTTGGTGGCGCGCGCCATTGTATCGCCCACCGGCTGCAGGCTGTGAAAGGTCATGCTCTTGCCCAGCAATGAGATATACAACTCGTCGCGGATCTCGCGCTCCAGCCGTTGACCCAGCAACTCGGCGCCAAAATTGCGTCCCAGTTGCAGCACACCGCGCAAAATCTGCGTGCCGCCAATCAGCAGGGCCAGCGGCAGCAACACGCTCGTATCGGGCGCGGGGCGCAGCATGGCATTAAACGCATCCCCCACCAGCAACGGCACCACGGCAGCCAGCGCGGCATTTCCAAAAGCGCCCACAAAAAGCATTAGTATAATGCTCCAATGCCGCCCGGCATGCGAGGCAATCCAGCGCGCCGCATCCGAGCGATTGAACCAGGGGCGTGGCAGGGTAAATTCAGCAGCAGACTTGGCAGAAAGGATACTCATCAATCAACTCACTCAGAAAATCATAGACAGCTTCGCCCCTCTCTAGACCAGAGCCAGGAAAAGCGCAGGCGGTTGAACGGTTTTCAGGTTCCGGGGCGGATGGGCGGAGATACAGAGTGCGGGGTCAGGCCATCAATTCCAGGCTGGCGTCCCACAATTTTTGGGCAGCAGCCAGATCATACGAAGCGGGATCCGACTGGACAGGATATTTATCGACATAATACCGGCCGCTGACGCCTTCCACTTCCTGCGAAACGGCCAGATACAGGCTGGTGGATGCGCCCTCCTCCGGCGACCTGGCGAGCGGCGCAACCAGCTTCATCACCAGTTGCATCAGGCGGCCGTTGTTCATACCCATCTGCGTGGCCACAAAACCAGGGTGCAGAGCATTAGCGGTCACCCCCCGGCCTTCCAGCCGCCGGGCCAGTTCGTAGGTAAAGAGCACATTCATCAGTTTCGAACGGCCATAAGCCAACCTGCCGGAATAGCCCTTTTCGAGCTGCAAATTGCCAAAATCCAGTGTTTGCCCGCGGTGCGCATCCGAAGCCACGTTGACAATGCGCGCCGGGGAACTGGCTTGCAACACATCCAGCAGCAGGTTGGTCAGGTGAAAATAATTCAGGTGATTAAGCGCGAAGGTCATCTCCAGGCCATCAACAGAAAGCTGGCGCGAATTAAAAAAGGCCCCGGCATTATTGATCAGCACATCCAGGCAGGTGTGGCGTTTTTTAAATTCGTGCGCCACCAACTGCACCCCAGCCCGCGTGGAAAGATCGGCGGAGATGGATTCCAGGTGGGGGTTCCCGGTCTGAGAACTGATCTGCGCAATCACTGCAGCCAGCCTGGCAGGGTTGCGCCCCACCAGGGTCACCTGGGCACCTTTGCGGGCCAGCTCGCGGGCCGTTGCCAGGCCAATCCCCGCCGTGGCGCCGGTGACCAAGACAATTTTTCCTTGCATCGAAACCGACATCTCAACTCCTGTTTACCAGATTATAGCGCATTGTTGGCCGCCCTTCCCGACCATCCCATTTGCAAAACAGCAATTCCAAATTTCCTGATCAAGAAGAAAAGCCCAGCAGGCGGCCCCAATCCTCCCCAAGCCTTTCCAGCCTGCCAGCAGCTGAAAAGCCAAAAATCTCGCCAGCGAAATTTAATATCCAGGCGGGAAAATTCCATTTCTCGCCGAGATTTTTTGATATCATGATCGAGCATGGATTTTTCCTGCCTGCGCTGGGAAGTTTCCTTGGCTTCAAACATCACTGCCATCCGCAACAAAATCGGTAAAACCTCCGCCGAGCTGGTGGAGCGCTGGAATAGCCAGCACCCCGATGACCCGGTGGTGTAAAAAGCCCCAACTCACGTTATACTGAACCCAATCCGGCCCGCCTATTCTTTCAGGGAGTCATGTATGCCCAAAACCCTCACCCGTTATGTCTGCCAGCAATGCGGCCGCGTGGCCGCCTCGTATATGGGCAAATGCCCGCAATGCAACTCGTTCAACAGCATGGTCGAGGAAATTGTCCACGATGAAGGCCCGGCCAAATACACCAACAGCACAGCGCGCGGCCTGGGCGGGCGCACCTCCCCGCGCAAAATCGGCGATATCAGCGTGGAAGCCGAGCCGCGCATCCACGTTCCGATCGGCGAATTCTCGCGCGTCCTGGGTGGCGGGATCGTACCGGGCTCCATCATCCTGGTCGGCGGCGATCCCGGCATCGGCAAATCCACGCTCATGTTGCAGATGACCCTGGCCATGGCCGGCAAAAAGCGCGTGCTCTACGTCTCCGGCGAAGAATCGGAGCGCCAGATCAAAATGCGGGCCGACCGTTTGCAGGAAAAAAACGCCCACTTCCCCGAAGACCTGTTTCTCGTCACCGAAACCAACCTGCAAACCATCCTGGAACACGTCCGTGAAGTCAAACCCGACCTGCTGATCGTCGATTCGATCCAGACCGTTTACCAGCCCGAACTGGATTCAAGCGCCGGGTCGGTCTCGCAGGTGCGCGAATGTTCTTCGCAGCTGCGCGAGCTGGCCAAAGCGCAAGGCGTCAGCGTGTTCGTCATCGGGCATGTCACCAAAGAGGGAGCGATTGCCGGCCCGCGTGTCTTGGAACACATCGTCGACACGGTGCTCTACCTGGAAGGCGACCGCTTCCAGGCCTACCGGCTGCTGCGTTCCGTTAAAAACAGATTTGGCGCCACCGCCGAAGTGGGCGTGTTCGAAATGCGCGAAAACGGCCTGGTGGAAGTGCCCAACCCCTCCGAAGTGTTCCTGGCCGAGCGCATGATCAACGTCCCCGGCTCGGCCATTGCCGTAACAATGGAAGGCACCCGCCCGTTGCTGGTCGAGATCCAAGGCCTGACCTCGCCGACACAGTTTGGCAACGCCCGCCGCACCCCCAACGGCGTGGATTACAACCGCCTGATGATGCTGGCCGCCGTGCTGACGCGCCGGGTGGGCATCAAGCTGGTGGAGCAGGACATTTTCGTCAACGTGGTAGGCGGGATGAAAATAGACGAACCCGCCGCCGACCTGGCGATTGCCGCCGCGGTGACCTCGTCCATGAAAGATTTATCGGTGCGCGCCGATGCCGTGTTGATTGGGGAAATTGGCCTGGCCGGAGAGCTGCGCCTGCCTTCCCAAATGCAAACCCGCCTGCGCGAAGCCCAAAAACTGGGCTTCAAGACCGCCATCGTCCCCAAGCGCCTGCGCAAAGCCGAACCCTGGCCCGAAAACATTCAGATCATCGAATCGCGCTCAGTGTACGAAGCGCTCGAAACAGCCTTTTCCATAGAGCGCAAAGCCCCGCCCAAGGGCCGCCAGGTAGCCTGAGCCGGCCCTCACGCCGGGGAAGGGAACATAGATGGATCACCCTGCGCAGGGCATGCGCCTGGGTTTCATTCTCCCGTCATTTTGGGCGGGTAGAATGGGGACATCTGACTCTGGGAGAAGTTCCGCCATGCGTATTTTGATCGTGGAAGATAATCGCCGCCTGAGCGATTCGCTGCGCCTGAACCTGCAGGATGACGGCTACGCCGTGGATACCGCCTACGACGGGCTGGACGGCGAAGAAATGGGGCGCACTCCCAGCTACGATATCATCATCCTGGATTTAATGCTGCCCGGCAAAGACGGGTTTGAAGTCTGCCGCGCCCTGCGCAACCAGCGCGTCCGCACACCAATCTTAATGCTGACCGCGCGCGACGCTCTGACCGACCGCATCAGCGGGCTGGATAGCGGCGCTGACGATTACCTGGTGAAACCCTTTGAGATTGACGAACTGCGCGCCCGCCTGCGCGCCCTGCTGCGGCGCGAATCCAGCGACAAATCGGGCCTGTTACAGGCCGGCGATCTGCTGCTCAACCCGGCCACTCATGCCGTCAGCCGCGCCGGAATCCCAATCGAATTAACCGCCAAAGAATTTGCCCTGCTCGAATACCTGATGCGCCACCCCAACCGCGTCATCACCCGCGAAATGGCCGAAACCCACCTGTGGAGCTACGACCAACTGGTGGCTTCCAACGTCGTCGATGTCTACATCCGCCGCCTGCGCCGCAAAATTGACGACGACCACGAAAGCAAACTGCTCGAAACCCTGCGCGGCACGGGCTACCGTCTGCGCAACCCCCAGGAAAAGCCATGAAAACCGCCTGGCAGCGCTTCGCCCAATTCACCCACAGCATCCGCTTCCGGCTGGTGATGTGGTTCACCCTCATCCTGGCGCTGATCCTGTTCGTCTTCAGCGGGCTGATCTACATCCGCCTGCTGAAAGACATTCGCGGCGAAGCCAGCTACCGGCTGGAACAAAAGCTGGAATATGTGCTGCGCTACGCCCAGATTATCAACGGAACCATCCTGCTCCCCGACGGGCTGATAGGAAAAAATGATGTGCTGGTGCTGATGGATACCAACCGAAAAATCCTGGCCAGCACCGGAAAGATCCCTGCCGAGCCGGTCATTGCACTGCTCTCGACCAAGCAGGCCGCTTCCCCCGACCCAGATCAGGATGACACCCGGCCCATGCTGGTTGGCACGCTCAGCCCTTACGGCTCCTATGCCCTGATCACGGGCCGCGCCACCGACCTGCTCGGGCAATCCTTCACCGCCATTCTTGGCACGCCCTTTGACGCCTACGACCTGATTGGACGTCTGACGCTAACCCTGCTGCTCGGTAATGCGCTGACACTGGCCATCGCCATTGCGGGCGGTTTCTGGCTGGCCGATCGCGCCATGCGCCCGGTGCACACCATCACCCAAACAGCGCGCACCATCAGCGAGACCGATCTCAGCCACCGGCTCAACATTCAGGGCCAGGACGAAATCGGCGAACTGGCCCAGACTTTCGATGCCATGCTGGCACGTCTCGAAGCGGCCTTTCAACGTCAACGCCAGTTTATCGCCGATGCCAGCCACGAACTACGCACCCCGCTGACCATTGTCAACCTGCAAACCAGCCGCGCCCTGGCTGCCAAACGCTCCACGGTCGAATATCAGCGCGCCCTGGGCATCATCCAGAGCGAAAATGAACTGATGACCAACCTGGTCAACGACCTGCTGACACTGGCGCGTATGGATAACACCCAGACCGCCTTCGAAACCGCCCCGCTCGATCTGAGCGATGTGGCCCTGGAAGCCCTGGAACGCCTGGAAAGCCTGGCCGAGCGGCATCACGTCCGGCTCGAGGCTGGCGATCTGCCCGAAGCGCCGATCAACGGCAACCGGCAGCTGATCCTGCAACTGGTCAGCAACCTGCTCGAGAACGGGATCAAATATTCCAGCGGAACTGAGAAATTCGTGCGTCTGGAAATTGAACTGCGCAGCGCACAGATCTGCCTGCGCGTACGCGATAACGGGCGCGGCATCCCGGCCGAACACCTGCCGCATCTCTTTCATCGTTTTTATCGCGCCGATACAGCCCGCGCGCGCGATGAAAGCGGCGAGACGCCCGGCGGCACCGGGCTGGGGCTGGCCATCGCTCAGTCCATTGTGCAGGCGCACGGCGGCCAGATCGAGGTGCAAAGCGCCGAAAACACCGGGACAGTCTTTGAAATCCATTTTCCACCCCTACAGCCAGATTAAACCTGTCCCGCCCGGTTTGCCGGGCGGTTTTTTCATTCTCCCGTCATCTTGGGCTTCTATAATGCCATTCTCTAAAAGGAATTATCTACAAATGTCCACCAAAACCAACCTGATCCTGGATACGACCATTTTTGTGGCCTTCCTGATTGCCTTCGAACCCGGCCTGACCGGGATTGCCATCCACGAATGGCTCTCGCTGGCCTTTATCGCCACCCTGATCACGCACCTGCTCTTCCACTGGAAATGGATTCTGACCATTGGCGGGCAATTCTTCAAGAAGCTGTTCCACGAATCGCGCCTGAATTTTGTAGTGGACAGCCTGTTCTTCATCGGGATGACGATTGCAATGTTCACGGGCATCATGATTTCGCGCGCCGTCCTGCCGCTCTTCGGCATTGAAATGCCCGAAAATTCGCCCTGGCGCTCGCTGCACTCGCTCAGCACCGATCTGACCATGCTGATGCTCGGCCTGCACTTTGCGCTGCATTGGAAGTGGATCGCCAACGCCGTCAACCGCTACATGCTGGCCCCGCTGCTGAGCCTGGTCAGGCGCCCCAGCCAGGACATCCGGCCCGGCAACCTGGCAGTGGATAAATAATCTCTGAATAACAAGATGTGAAACAGGTTTCCCATGAAAACAATCTTAAAAATCGCCGGCCAAATCATACTTATCCTGCTGGTTGCGGGTTTCATCTCGGGCGCGCTGTATGCCGCCGTTCACTATAACATCCTGTCCATGCCCACCCGCGGCGAGCATTTTGAAGGCCGCACCCTGCCCGGCCAGCCAGGCGCAGAGTCCAACTTCCGCGGCGGAGAGGGCTTCGAAAATCACGAACGCGGCAATCGCGGCCCGAATCTGTTCCGTGGCATGTTCGGGCTGCTGGGCAGCCTGCTCAAGCTGACCGTGATCGTGGTGCTGGTGCTCTTCATCCAAAACCTGTTCAACCGCCGGCAATCACGCCAGACTCCAAACGGCGCTTAAGCGCCGCCCCTCAACCAGAAACCCCGGGAAACCCATGCCCGGGGTTTTTATTTTGGGTGACTTGCGCAGCCAGCCGTTTTTTTTGCTATACTGAAATAAATGCCTTAAAAACGGAAACCCATTGCCATGGACACTCTGACACGCCAACTTTCCAACCTGCTCCCATCCGGGCGCATCAAAGCCCGCCCCATTGATCGGATTGCCTACGCCAATGATGCCTCGTACTTTCACCTGGTGCCGCAGGTGGTCGTCCAGCCCAATTCCCTCTCCGAAATCCAGGCCTTGTTCCGCTTCAGCCGGCAAAACCACCTGCCGCTCACCTTCCGCGCCGCAGGGACCAGTCTCTCCGGGCAGGCCGTCACCGATGGAATACTGGTGGATATCTCGAAGCATTGGGGCTCCTACCGGGTGGAAAATGACGGGGAATTGCTGCGCGCCCAGCCGGGCATCGTCGGCGGTTTTCTGAATGCAGTGCTCAAGCCTTACCAGCGCCGCCTCGGCCCCGACCCAGCCTCGATTGACGCCTGCATGTTGGGCGGCATCCTGGCCAACAACTCCAGCGGCATGTGCTGCGGTGTGAGCGAAAACTCGTACAAAACCATCCAGTCTATGACGTTGGTTTTCCCCAATGGCTTTGTGCTCGATACTGGCGCGCCAGATGCGGCCAGGCAGCTCCATGAGGGCGCTCCGGAGATTGAAAAAGGGCTGATGGAGTTGCGGGAAAGGCTTTTATCAGCCAGTGAGGCTAGCTTTGCGGTTGAAAGTGGAAAGAAAAAAGAAACCCTGGCGGAACGGGTCAAACGCCGTTACCAGATGAAAAATACCAACGGCTACGCCCTGAACGCCTTCCTCGACTTCGACTCCCCGCTCGAAATCCTGAATCACCTGATGATCGGCTCGGAAGGCACGCTTGGTTTCATCGCCGAGGCGGCGCTCAAAACCCTGCCCGAGCTCTCGCGCCGTTACACCGGCATGCTGTACTTCCAGAGCGTGGTGGATGCCGCCAGCGCCGTCGCGCCACTGCGCGATTCGGGCGCGCGCGCCATCGAAGTAATGGATCGCGCTTCGCTGCGCTCGGTGGAGAATCAGCCGGGAGTGCCGCCCATTTTACGGGAACTGCCCGCCGGGGCGGCCGCCATCCTGGTCGAATACCAGGCCGCCGAAGCGGAAACGCTCCAAGGGTTCAAAACAAATGTCCAAAGTGTGCTCAAAACCCTGCGCATGGCCCACGACCCCGAATTTACCGCAGACCCCGTCCGCCAGGCCGCGCTGTGGAAGCCGCGCAAAGGCATCATCGCCTCGGTAGGAGCCATGCGACCGCCCGGCACCACTTCCGTCAACGAGGATGTCGCCTTTCCCTTCCAGTACCTGGCCGAGGCCGTCGCCGACCTGCGCGCCCTGTTCGATGATCACGGCTACGCCGCAGGGGTCATTTTTGGCCACGCCAAAGACGGCAACCTGCATTTCCTGGTCAACCAGGCCTTCGACACCCCCGAACAAATCCGCCACTTCGATGGCTTCATCCGCAAAATGGTCGCCATTGTCAGCGGCAAATACGACGGCGCGCTCAAAGCCGAGCACGGCACGGGCCGCAACATGGCCCCCTTTGTGGAGACCGAATGGGGTGCCGAAGGCTACGCCCTGATGCGCGATATCAAATCCCTGTTCGACCCCGAGGGCTTTCTCAGCCCCGGTGTGATGATCAACCCCGACCCGCAGGCCCACATCACCGCGCTCAAAGGCAGCGCCGCCGTTGATCCGCTGGTAGATAAATGTATCGAATGCGGCTACTGCGAATCAAAATGTCCAAGCCGACGCCTGACCCTGACCCCGCGCCAGCGCATTGTCGTCCAACGCGAAATTTCGCGGTTGAAGAGTTACGAAGATAAAGGGATCGGAGACGAGGAGAAAGAACTGCTCACTTCTCTCTCATCATCTTTTCTCTATGATGGTCTCGAAACCTGCGCCGTCGACGGCCTGTGCGCCAGCGCCTGCCCCGTTTCCATCAACACCGGCGACCTGACCAAAAAGCTCAGAGCCCGGCAGGTAAAAAGCGACAAAGCAGCCGGTTGGATCGCCGACAACTTTGCGGCTGTTGAAAAAACGCTCGGCCTCGGCGTCAGCGCCGCTCATCTCGCCGAAAAAGTCATCGGCGCAGACGGCGTCAAATCCCTATCCACCGTCACCGAAAAAATCACAGGATTAACCCTGCCCAAGTGGAATCACTCCATCCCCCATGTTCCCAAAAATATCCGTGTAATCCGTGCCCAAAAAGATTTTGTCTACTTCCCATCCTGCATCTCCCGCCAACTCGGCCTCCCGCACCCTACCCCGGACACCCCGCACCTGGCACTTGCGGAGGCCCTCATCACCGTCGCCCAACGCGCCAAACTCACCCTCGCCATCCCAGCCGACATCGAAGGCATCTGCTGCGGCATGCCCTTTGGCTCCAAGGGCTATACCGCCGCCTACAAAGCCACATTGCACAACACCCTGGCCAAATTCTGGGAATGGAGCGGGCACGGGGAAGTTCCCATCGTCATAGACACCACCTCCTGCCTCCAATCGCTCCGCACCTGCCAGGAGGCCCTCAGCCCTGACGACCTGGCCCTCTATCAACAGCTGACCCTGCTCGACAGCCTGGAATTCATCCACGACACGCTCCTGCCGCGCCTGGAAATCCATCCGCTTGACGCAGACGTGGTATTGCACCCCAACTGCTCAGCCCGCAAGCTTGGGCTGGAAGGCAAAATGCTCGCCATTGCCCAACAATGCGCCCGCTCCGCCACCGTCCCGCTCAACCTGGGCTGCTGCGCCTTTGCCGGCGACCGCGGATTGCTCTTCCCCGAACTGACCGCCTCGGCCACCGAAATGGAAGCCGCCGAAACCAACCAGCGCGACTACGGCGGCTATTATTCAAGCAACATCCCCTGCGAAATGGGCCTGTCGGAGGCAACCGGCAGGAACTACCTGGGGATTATTTATCTGGTGGAACGCGCCAGCACCCCGGCGCATTCCTGAGATATTAAAGACAAAGGGGAGTTAATGGATGCACCCACTTTATTAGTAGAAGCGCTGGATCAGCGCTGGGGAATATACCAGGAACAGCTGAAAATTTGCCGGCGCGAATATTCTGAAAAATCGATCCATGACCTGCGGGTGGCGACGCGCCGCCTGCTGGCACTGATCGATCTGATCCGCGACGTGTCCCCGCATCCACGCTTGAAGAAGATCCGCCAGTCGCTGAAGCGCCAGCTGGATGAGTTTGATGAACTGCGCGATACGCAAATGATGCTGGATGAAATCTCGGCCCGGCTGGAAAGCCTGCCGGCGCTGAAACTTTTTCAGGACCAGTTAAAACACCGTGAAAAGCGTCTGCTGCGCGAGGCCGAGTACCTGGTGGAGATGCTAAAACTGGGCGGATTGTCCACCCGCCTGGGCAAGGTGCGCGCGAGTTTATCGGAACTGCCGGCCAGCCCGGCATTTATCGGTCAGATCTTCCAGGCGGTGGATGATGCTTATTTAACGGTAGTACAGCGCCACGGGTGGATCAATCCGGCCCAGCCTGTGACGATTCACCGTATGCGGATTGCCTTTAAGAAATTCCGTTACATGGTCGAAATCGTTCACCCGCTGCTGCCCGATTTTCCTGAAGCGCAATTCAAACAAATGCAAGCGTACCAGACGGCGATGGGAGACATTCAGGATGTGGAGGTGCTGTTGCACAACCTGGCCGAGTTTGCCACCCAAGAAACCGCCTACGACCCACAGCCGGTGCGCGCGTTTTACCAGGCGCGGCACGCCGAAGTCATTTCCGCGTTCATACAGGAAAAGGGCGAGATTGTGTCTTTTTGGCGGGGCGCCGCCACCCAGGCGTTTCCCTGGCAGGCTCAAATCTGACTAAGCAGGTAGGTTTCGTGGTTTGGTGATAAGATTGGATTCTGCGCGGAGTTTTCCATTTTCTTTTCCAGGTGAAGTATGGTGCTGCCCCCCAATGACCCGTCTCTGACACTTTCTGACCCAGTTTTATATATTAATCGTGAGCTGAGCCTGCTCGAATTCCAGCGCCGCGTGCTGGAGGAAGCGCAGGATGAGCATAATCCACTGCTTGAGCGCATCAAGTTCCTGGCCATCTTTGGCTCAAACATGGATGAATTCTTCATGGTGCGCGTTTCCGGCATCCGGAAGCAGGTGGAAGCCCATATCCTGGATGTGACCGCCGACGGTCTGATGCCGCGCGATGTGCTGGCCGCCATTCGCAAGCAAGCCAACGAACTGTACAACGCTGCCCAGCACTGCCTGCACCAGAAACTCCTGCCCAGGCTGGAAAAATCGGGAGTCCATGTTCTGGATTATGCCAAACTGAACCGCAGTCAGCAGGAAAAACTGGATCTGTATTTTCGCGAGGTGGTTTTCCCGGTGCTGACGCCGCTGGCGCTCGACCCCGGGCATCCTTTTCCACACATCTCGAACCTGAGCCTGAACCTGGCCATTGTCATCCGCGACCGCAAGGGGAACGAAAAGTTCGCCCGCCTGAAAGTGCCCGATACCCTGCCGCGCCTGGTGCCGCTCAAACGCTCCTCAGGCGGAGAGCGCCGTGATGGCACCATACCGCGCCAGCATTACTTCGTCTGGCTGGAGCAGATCATCATCGCCAACCTGGGGCTGCTCTTCCCCGGCATGGAAATCGTCTCGGCGCACCCCTTCCGCATCATCCGCGACGCGGATGTGGAGATCCAGGAACTGGAAGCGGATGACCTGTTGGAGAGCATGCAAGCCAGCATCCGGCGGCGCAAATTTGGCTCGGTGGTGCAGGTGGCCATCTATGAGCAGATGCCCGCCGAAATCCGTGAGCTGCTGTTGGACAACCTTGAAGTACGCGCAGCCGACCTGTATGTGCAAAACAGCCCGCTGGGACTGGTCAGCCTGTGGCAGATCTACAATCATGTGGAATTGCACGACCTGAAGTACGCTTCACAGAAACCGTTCATTCCTCCGCAATTCCGGCAGGTGACAGCGCCGGGCGATTTGTTTGACGCCATCCGGCAGGAAAACATCCTGCTGCACCACCCCTACGACTCTTTTGCGCCCGTGATTGACTTTTTGAATGCCGCCGCCCGCGACCCGCAGGTGCTGGCCATCAAGCAGACGCTCTACCGGGTTGGGCAAAACTCTCCCGTGGTGGAAGCGCTGCTCGAGGCCTCGGAACGTGGCAAACAGGTGGCGGTGCTGGTCGAGTTGAAAGCGCGCTTCGACGAGGAGAGCAACATCGGCTGGGCGCGGACGCTGGAACAGGCCGGGGTGCACGTCGTCTACGGGCTGGTGGGCCTGAAAACGCACAGTAAGATCGCCATGGTGGTGCGCAAAGAAGGGGAAGGCATCCGCCGCTATTTGCATCTTGCCACCGGGAATTACAACCCCTCCACCGCGCGCATTTACGAAGATGTGGGCATTTTCACCTGCGACGAAGATACCGGCGCCGACGCGACCGACCTGTTCAACTATCTGACCGGTTATTCGACCAAGCAGGATTACAAAAAACTGCTGATCGCGCCGGTGAACCTGCGCCAGCGGCTGGAAGCGCTGATCGAACGAGAGATGGATCACGCGCGAGCCGGGCTGAAAGCGCATCTCATTTTCAAGGTCAACTCGGTGGCTGATTCGGCCATGATCCAGCTGCTGTACCAGGCTTCACAGGCTGGCGTCAAGGTAGATCTGCTGGTGCGGGGAATTTGCTGCCTGCGCCCGGGCGTAAAAGGCGTCAGCGAAAACATCCGCGTGGCGAGTGTGGTCGGGCGCTATCTCGAACACAGCCGCATTTATTATTTTCACAATAACGGGAAAGAAGAAATCTACCTGGGCAGCGCAGATCTTATGCCCCGCAACCTCGATCATCGCGTGGAGGTGGTTTTTCCGCTCGAAAAACCCGACCATATCCGCCACATCCGGGACAATGTGCTGGCCACGTATCTGAAGGATAACCTGCGCACACGCCTGATGAAACCCGATGGCACCTACACCCGCCTGAAACCGCAGGATGAGCAGGTGGATGTGCAGGATTGGTTAATGAACTACCGCCAGGGCAAAAAGGCTTGAGAAAAAACCTCCGCGTTCTTCACAGAACGCGGAGGTTTGATTTAGACTCTTGAACGATTGACCAGGTAAAAAACAGCGCGGACGGTTGTTATCAAGAGCAGGCTGACCGAAAGCACCCCGCCCAGAATCAGCAAATAGCGGCGTGATTCAGGCGGTTTGACCGCCAGCCTGACGGGCGGCGTAAAATGGATCCGTTGGCGCACCGTCTGGACAAATTTTCGAGAGGGGCGAACAGGTCGCAGGATGGCCTGCAACTCCTCTTCAAAAGATTCAGCTGTTTCCGCCGGCTTAAGAGATGCCATCATGAAACTCACTCCACAGGGAAAAAGATGATTCCCACTGTTCCCGGGCCAAGGTTGGCGGCCACGGAAATCGATAAATCCGTCAGGAACAAATCGCGGGTGTTGAAGGTGGCCCGGACACGCTCCAACAGGTCAGCGCCAGCTTGCGGATCACGAGCATGCACCACCGACATCAATACTTCACGGTCGCCAACTTCTTCCTTGACCATTTCCAGGATTCTGTCCAGCGAACCTTTGCGCGTGCGAATTTTCTCGACCATATTGAGTGCGCCATCTTTTAGTACCGCGATCGGCTTGACGTTAAGCGCAGAAGCCAGCGCAGCCTGCAAAGTACCCACACGGCCGCTCATGCGGGCGTATTCCAATGTGTCCAGGGCTAGAATCACACCACTGTGGGCGCGCATCTGCTCCAGCTTATGCAAGATCTGTTCAATGGGCTGACCAGCGCGTTCCAGCAGGCGGGCTTCACGGCACAGAATCCCGATCGCCGCCGAGCCGGTCATCGAATCAAACGGGATAACGTTGAAGGTATCGGTCAATTCCCGGCCCGCCGCCACCGCCGAAGCATAAGTGCCCGAGAGCTTGCTGGTGACATGGATGGAAAGAATGGTATCCCCCGGGTTGGCGATTTTCTTGTAAAACTCGGTAAACTGGTGCGGCGAGGGCTGCGAAGTCTTCGGGACTTTCCTGGTTTCATCCACCAGGCGATAAAACCCGGCATTATCCAACTCGACATTTTGGAGGTATGTTTTCTCGCCAAAATGAATGTTGACCGGTATCATCTGGATATCGTATTCCGTGAGCCAGCTAACTGGCAAATCTGCGGCACCGTCGGTCACAATTCGTAACATAAGCCTGTCTCCTAATCAGAATATTCTTCCACATCACCGATTTGATCGCGCATCGCCAGCAACGTCCGATGATAAAGGCTTTTCACTGCGCCTTCACTGCGACCCATGATCTCGCCGATCTCCGCATTAGAAAGGTGTTCCACAAACTTCAAAATCAACAGGGTCTGCCGCTCAGCCGGCAAAGAACGAATCAGCTTGAGTAAAGATTCCTGCTGCTGGGTATGCACCAGGTTGCTTTCCGGATGATCGCCCCGCGCCACGAGCGGCGCATCCGAAAGCGGGATTTCCTGCCGGCGGCTGCGATCACGGTGCCAGTTGGCAACCAGGTTGTGGGCAATCCGGTACAACCAGGCAGAAAACGGCACACCCCGATCGGCATAATTGACAATGTGATTCATGGCCCGCTGAAACACACGCGCCGTTAAATCTTCCGCGTCGCTGACATTGCCGGTACGATAATAGACGTAATTAAAAATCCGGTCTATATACCGCTCGTACAACCAGCCAAAGGCCTCGCGGTCTCCCTGGGCCGCCAGCGCCAGGATTTCATCGTCATTCTGAAATTCAGCCAAGACAAAAATCCTACCGGCGGTTGAAAATAGTAACCCCGCCGGATTTTAGAAGTTTCTAGAATTTTCCGAGTATATCACGCGCAGTCAAACGGCCCCGGAACATTGTCCGGCCCCGGCGCAGGTGTTCCCTGCCCGCTTTCCATTTTTCGCCCTGGCCCCTGGAGAATTGCCGCTGAAACGGGTGGATCCTGTTGAGATTTCAGCTTTCCACGCTTGCTGCTTTTTCGTCCCTGGGTAAGTAGAATTTGACCCAGATGATGGGCAACATCAGCAGCATGGCAGCGAGCGGAATGTAGAAGGGCACGCGCGGCCCAAATTGCTCCCAGAGCATGACGCCGATATAAGGCGCGGGCAGCGAGATGATTCCCAGGCTGGTGGAAAACAGCCCAAAGGCAGTGCCGCGCACTTTGTTGGGAATGGCGCGGGTAATCAGGGCACTGTAGGCCGGACCTGTGAAGGCCTGCCCAATGCCGAGCAAGGCCCAGGCGGCAATAAAATAGATAAAACTCTGGACGTTTAGCATGAGGAAGATTGCACCGCCGGCCAAAAGGTTGCCAAGGATGATGCCCACGCGCTCGCCATATTTGTCCGAGAGCATCCCGCCGGGCATCATGAAGATCATGGCTGCAATCGAGGTGATAGCGCCAAGGATGCCAAGCTGGGTTTTGGAAATGCCGACGATATTGTTCAAGTAAAGCGGAAACAGGTTGCCAACCATGCTGAAAGTGACATCGCTGACGCCATCTGTGATGAAAATCCAGGTCACTATGCCGCCCGCCACCAACAGCCCGGTGATGGTGGCGATGGTCATTTTCAGCTGGGCAAAGGAGGGTTTTTCAACGGAATGGGCTTGTTCGCTGCGGATTTTGCGGGCCATCCACAACCGGATGATGGTGGCAATGCCAT
Source organism: uncultured Anaerolineae bacterium (assembly GCA_903875215.1). Taxonomy (GTDB): domain Bacteria; phylum Chloroflexota; class Anaerolineae; order Anaerolineales; family Villigracilaceae; genus UBA5195. The sequence goes on along the minus strand of CAIQVH010000016.1, from coordinate 145,422 downwards.
AGAGAAGGGTGGCAACGATGAACATCTTGCGAAAGCCATAGCCATCGGCCAGCCAGCCGCCAAGCGGCGCGCCGATCACGCCCACCACCAAAAAAAGGCCCTGGACAATACCGAAGACTTTTCCGCGCGATTCTGGCGGAGCTTCCTCGGCAATCAGGGCCTGAAAGCTGGGGCCGACGAAAGAGGTCGCCACCGACAAACCGATCATGGCAAGCAGCAGCCAGCCCCAATTGGGAGCAATGACAAAAATAACATAACCAGCCAGCCCCGCCACACTGCCAATCGCCATGGCCTGGACGCGCCCAATAGAATCGGAAAGCCAGCCGCCAAGGATCTGGAACAACAACGGGGCAATCATGGATAGCGTGAAGAACAGGCCAATCTGGTTCATATCTGCGCCCAGCTGCTGGACGTAGAGCGGCAGGAGCGGCCCATACATTTGCCCGCCAATATTCGCCGCAATCATGCTGACCAGCAGCACAACCAGGGTTCTGGTCAGCAAGGGAGTTTTGGTTTGCATTCGTTTTCCTTTAGTGAATTTCCCAGCCTGACGCCTGAGCCAGGCGATCAAAAAACAGAAGTTTATTTTTGTGTATTTTCATTTATTATAGCCATCCATTCAAGATTGTCAATTTTATATTCAATAATTACAACAAAACCCCTGACTTTGCATGCCCCGGTAACTATTTGCGCAAAACATAAAACGTATGTGCTATAATTCAAAGTCCTGATAATCAGCCCTTTACCCATAATAGGTGTTTTTATGCCCCAAAATGTGATCCGTGTCGTTGGCGCCCGCCAGCATAACCTGAAGAACATCACCGTTGAAATCCCGCGCGATAAATTTGTCGTCATCACCGGCCTTTCCGGCTCCGGAAAGTCTTCGCTCGCTTTCGACACCATCTTCGCCGAGGGCCAGCGCCGCTACGTCGAATCGCTCTCGGCCTACGCTCGCCAATTCATCGGGCAGATGGAAAAACCGGATGTGGATTACATCGAGGGGCTTTCTCCCGCTGTTTCGATCGACCAGAAATCAACCAGCCACAACCCACGCTCGACAGTAGGCACCGTTACCGAAATCTACGACTATCTGCGGCTTTTATACGCGCGCGTCGGCACGCCGCACTGCCCGGTCTGCGGCCGGGAGGTGGTCAAGCAATCGGCGCAGGAGATTGTCGAAGCGATTGAAAAGCTGGAGACTGGCACGCGCATCCTGATCCTGGCGCCGGTGGTGCGCGGACGCAAAGGCACCTACCAGGCTGTTTTCGAGGAAATCCGCAAAGCCGGGTTTGTCCGCGCCCGGGTGGATGGCAAAGTTGTCAGCCTGGATGATGAAATCGAGCTGGATCGCTATAAACAGCACAACATCGACGCCGTGGTGGATCGTCTCGTCATCAGCCGCCCGGAATCCAGCGAGGACGAGAATCAGGCCCGGACGCGGTTGACGGATTCGGTGGAGACGGCGTTGAAGTTTGGGGAGGGGTATGTCACGGTGTCAATTGTCGAAGGCCCAAAAAGCAGCGTCGAAGGTCAAAAGTCAAACGTCAACCAGGAAAAAGACATTCGACCTTCGACTTTTGACATGTTATTCTCTGAAAATCTCTCCTGCCCCGAGCACGGCGTCTCGTTAACAGAAATTGAGCCGCGCACGTTTTCGTTCAACACGCCGCAAGGCGCCTGCCCCGAGTGCCAGGGACTGGGCTCGAAGCTGGAAATTGACCCGGAGCGGGTGATCGACCCGGAAAAGTCACTGACCGACGGGGCGCTGATCGCGATGGAGTGGAGCAACGTCCGCGAGGACGGCAATCCCGGCTATTACTGGCAAATGCTCGAGGCAATGGCGCATCACTATCACATTGATTTAAACAAGCCCTTCAAGGAACTGACCGCCGCGCAGCAGGAAGTGGTTCTGCGCGGGACGAAGGGTGAACGCGTGCGCGTTCACTACCGCAACCGCGAGGGCCGCACCGCCAACTTCGACGCCGCTTTTGAAGGCATCATTGGCAACCTGGAGCGGCGCTACCGCGAAACCAATTCGGAATACATCCGATCCAAGATCAGCGAATACATGACCGACCGGCCCTGCCCGGTCTGCCTGGGGAAACGCCTGCGCCCCGAAGCGCTGGCCGTCACCGTCAGCGACGTGAATATCCTGGAGGTGACCGGGTGGCCAATCAACCGCTCGCTGGAATGGGCCGAGCAGCTGGCCGGAGCCGCAACCCCGCTCAACGCGCGCCAGCAGGCCATCTCCGAGCGGATTTTGAAGGAAATCGTCGCCCGGTTGGGCTTTCTCGTCAATGTCGGTCTCGATTACCTGACCCTGCGCCGCTCTGCCGCTTCGTTGAGCGGCGGCGAAGCCCAGAGAATTCGTCTCGCCACCCAGGTCGGTTCGCGGCTGGTGGGCGTGCTCTACGTGCTGGATGAACCGTCCATTGGCCTGCACCCGCGCGATAATGACCGGCTGCTGGCAACCCTGAAAGGGCTGCGCGACCTGGGCAACACCGTCCTGGTGGTCGAACACGACGACGAAACCATCCGCACCGCCGACTGGATCATCGACCTGGGCCCGGCGGCAGGGGCACATGGCGGCGAAATCATCGCCGAGGGCACCCCGGAAACGATTTTGAACCACCCCCAATCGCTGACGGGCGCCTATTTATCGGGGCGACTCTCGGTGCCGGTGCCCAATCAGCGGCGCAAGGGCAACGGGAAAACGCTGACCATTGTCGGGGCGCGGGCAAACAACCTGAAAAATCTCACCGTCAAGATCCCGCTCGGAGAGCTGGTCTGCATCACCGGCGTGAGCGGCTCCGGTAAATCCACCCTGATGACCGATATTCTCTACACTGCGCTGGCCGCCCAACTGAATGGCGCCCGCGCCCAGCCAGCCGAACACGAGCGCCTCGACGGCGTGGACAACCTGGATAAAATCATCGAAATCGATCAGTCGCCCATTGGCCGGTCACCGCGCTCCAACCCGGCCACCTATACCGGCATGTGGGATGAGATCCGCAAACTGTTTGCGGAACTGCCCGAAAGCAAGGTACGCGGCTACAAGCCCGGACGTTTCTCGTTTAATGTGCATGGCGGGCGCTGCGAAGCCTGCCAGGGCCAGGGCATGCTGCGCATCGAAATGCAATTCCTGCCCGATATTTACGTCCCGTGCGATATCTGCCACGGCACGCGCTTCAACCGCGAGACGCTGCAGGTGCATTTCAAGGGCAAGTCGATCGCCGACGTGCTCGATATGACCGTCGAGGAGGGGCTGGAGCTCTTCAGCGCCTTCCCGGCCATGATGAACAAACTGCGGCTGTTGCAGGAAGTTGGGCTGGGTTACGTCAAAATCGGGCAGCCCTCCACCACCCTGAGCGGCGGAGAAGCCCAACGCGTCAAACTCTCGAAGGAACTCTCGCGCCGCGCCACCGGGCGCACGCTGTACGTGCTGGATGAACCCTCGGTGGGGCTGCATGCCGCCGATGTGCATAAACTGATCGAAGTGATTCAACGCCTGGTGGATACCGGGAACTCGGTGCTGATCATCGAACACAACCTGGACATCATCAAAGTCGCCGACTGGATCATTGACCTGGGTCCCGAGGGAGGCGACCGGGGCGGAGAGTTGATCGCAGAAGGCACTCCCGAAGACGTGATGCAGATCGAGCGCAGTCACACCGGGCATTTCTTGAAAATCCACGCCGCGCACCTGTCATAAAGCCAACTGGAACGCAGCTTAGCCGAACGGCAGGGCACATTTCTTATGAAAAAAACATTCATTTTTCAGGTAGAATAAATATATCCACGGCGAAGCTGGCCTTCAGCCGCCCTACCGAAAAGGAAGCTGTCATGTTGCAGAAGAAACCACTCAGCAAAAATAACGCGGAAACACCCCCCGCTCCGCCTCCGCCGGCAGAAGCCATTCCAGATATCCAGGCAATGATCGAACCCGAACCGCCGAAACCCGAGGTGGAAGAACCCAAACCCCAGCCTAAAACCGCGCCGCCCGCCTATATCCACCAGCGACCGCCCACCCAGATGATTTCCAGCTATCGCAAACGCCAGCAAATTGGCCCATTCATCATCTGGGGCCTGGTTGCGCTGCTGATTGTCGGCGGCCTCATCATCCTGATTACCTGGATATTCAGCCAGGGCAGCCCCCTGCTTGCCCTGCTGGCCACAGACACCCCCACGCCCACCCTGACCTACACCCCCACCAGCAGTCCAACTGCCACCAGCACAGCCACCGAAACGCCCACGCCCACCGTCACCCTGACCCCCACCGCATCGGCGCCCTTCCTCTACGAGATTCAGAGCGGCGACACGTTATACGCGTTGAAAGAAAAATACAGTCTGGCAGACGATTTCCTGTGCACCATTGCCGCCCTCAATCCGAATCTGGACATCAACAACATTTCCCCCGGCCAAAAAATCACCCTACCCAACCCCGGCCTGATCTGCCCGACCCCCACCCCAATTGATCTGACCACGCTCTCACGCGGCAAAGAAATCACCTACACCATCCAGGCAGGTGACACACTGGCAGGAATCGCTTCCCAATTTAACAGCACAGAAGAAGACATCATCGCAAAGAACAAATTGACCGATGCGAATACGATCTTTATCGGCCAGGAAATCATCGTGCGCGTCAATCTGGTCACCCCCACGGTAACCAGCGCCCCGACCATTACCCCGGGAGCCACAGTCACACCCAGCGCGCCGGCCCTGGAAGCCCCGTCGCTGACCCCGACGCCCTAAAATCGGACTGGACAAAACCAGATGCATCGGGTAAAATCCAAACCCGCTGTAAAAAGGATAGTATTCTCGGAGGAAGTACCTTGGCTAACATTAAGTCCCAGATCAAACGCAATCGCCAGAACGAATCGCGCCGCCTGCGCAATCGCAAATTCCGTGGTTCAGCCCGCGCCGCTGTACGCGAAGCCCGCGCAACCATTGACGCCGGCAAACCCGACAAGGCTGCAGTGCTGGAAGCGATCAGCCGCCTGGACAAGGCCGCTGAAAAAGGCGTCATCCACAAGAATAATGCCGCCCGCCGCAAAAGCCGCCTGATGAAGGCTCTGGCTGCGGCCGAAACAAAGTAACCCGGCTTGTGAGTTAGGCATCAAGCGGGAGCGCCAAATGGTGCTCCCGCTTTTGTGCATCTGAACGGGGAATCCCAGAAGCTTCAATAGCCCTTCCACATAATAAATTCAACACTCTGTCACGGATTTGTTGTGATGTTCTTCACTAGGTATTCAATTGGTCTGTGATTTAATTAACGTAATCATTTTCAAGGAGGACAAAATGTCCAAGACAACCGTTGATCTCAAAGAGGCTTTTGCCGGTGAATCACAGGCTGGCCGCAAGTACACCGCTTTTGCCAAGAAAGCCGAAGAAGAAGGATATCCTCAAATTGCCAAATTATTCCGCGCTGCTGCCATGGCCGAATCGATCCATGCCATCAACCACCTGAAAGCGCTGGGTGGAGTGGGCACCACGATGGAAAACCTGAAAACCGCCATCGCAGGCGAAAACTACGAAGTCACCACCATGTATCCCGGCATGATCGCCGATTCGGAAGCCGAGGGTGAGAAGAAAGCCAATACCAGCTTCAAGTGGGCCTTTGAAGTGGAAAAAGTCCACGAGGCGCTTTACCGATATGCGCTGGAACACATGGACCCGAATGCCCCGGCGGTGGAATATTACGTCTGCCCAATCTGTGGGTATACTCACGCCGGCAAATTCGAGGGCAAGTGCCCGGTCTGCAATACTCCCGGCGAGAAATTTCTGAAAGTGGAGTAAGAGCCAGGGCGGAAGGCCCTGCGCGGCACCAAAAGCCAGATAGCGTTGGAATGGTATAATCCGCCAACGCTATTTTCTTTTGTCAAGGTGAAGCATGTTTGAAAAAGAGCAACAAACTGTTGAGGCGCAGATTCAGGCCTTTTGTGCGGCGAATGAGATTACGCTGGCCGAAATAAAATGGATGCCGATCCCTTTCAGCGGGGAGTGGGGCATTTCCACGTCGTTTTTTGCGGCGGCCGCGGCGGCTGCAAAAGCAGGGAAAAGCCAGGGGGTGCCGGTTCCGGCCCTGGCGCAGAAAATTGCCGAGGCGGTGTGCAGCAGCCTGGGTGCGCTGCCCGCTATCTCGCACAGCGAGGCGGTGAAAGGGTATCTGAATCTGTATTTTTCTACTGCGGAAGTGGCGCGCCGGGTGGTGGATTCGGCCCTGGCGGACGGGGAACGGTTCGGGGCAGGGAGTCCGAAACAGGAACGGGTGATGGTGGAGTATGCCCAGCCGAATACGCATCACTCCTTCCATATTGGGCATTATCGCAATACGATTTTAGGCGAGAGCCTGGCGCGGATTGTCCAATTTGCTGGCTTTGAGACGATCCGGGCTTCGTACCCGGGCGATTTGGGGCTGGGCGTGATTACCGTTATGTGGGCATATGAGAAGTTTTACAAGGGTCGGGAGCCTGTTGACATCCACGAACGTGGACAATGGCTGCTGAAAATTTATGCCGAGGCTACCAATTTGCTGGCAGAAAAAGAGCAGGAGACGCCCGAGGAAAAAGCCCAGCGCGAGACCTACGAAACGGAACGGCGCGACCTGTACCGCAAATGGGATGCCGGCGACCCGGCGGTGCGGCAGTTATGGCAGGAAACGCGCGAATGGAGTCTGGTGGAGCTGCGTGACATCCTGGAGATGATGGATGTCAAGATTGATGTCTGGTTCTATGAAAGCGAGGTGGACGAACCTTCGAAAAAAATCGTCGATGAATTGATTGCGCGCGGCATCGCCAGCGATGAGCGCCCGGCCGGGCCGGTGATCGTCAAAATTGACGAGAAGCTGGGGCTAAGCAAGGAAAAATACCGCGTGGCGGTGATTTTACGCTCGGATGGGACGACCTTGTACCTGACCAAGGACCTGGCGTTAGCCGAGCAGAAATTCGACGAATATCATGTTGACCGTTCGATTTATGTAGTCGATAACCGCCAGAGTCTGCATTTCCAGCAGGCATTTAAAATTTTGGAGCTATGGGGCTTCAAACAGGCCGAAAAATGCTATCACCTGGCGTATGGCTTTGTCAGCCTGCCAGAAGGCGCCATGTCGGCGCGGCGCGGACGGGTGGTGCTGTTCAAAGAAGTCTATGACGAGGCCATCCAGCGCGTGCTGGCTGTCATCGCCGAGAAAAATCCCGGCATGCCCGAGAGCGAGCGCGCGGGTGTAGCCCGCAAGGTCGGCATGGGAGCGCTGGCATATTCGATGCTGGCGGTGGACAATAACAAGGACATCATCTTTGATATCAACGAAGCACTCAGCTTTGACGGGCGCACCGGGCCTTACATCCAGAATGCGTATGTGCGCGCCAATTCAATCCTTCGGAAGTCGAAGGTCGAAAGTCAAAAGTCGAATGGTTCTGACCTTCAACCTTCGACTTTTTCCTACGAATTGACCGCCCATGAAATCGAGTTGATCGAGCAGATGTCACGCTTCCCCAAGATCGTCCAGCAGGCCGCCAGCGAATACCGCCCGCTGGTGGTGGCCACCTACGTGTATGACCTGGCGACAGCCTTCCACAGTTTTTACCATGCTGTCCCGGTGCTTCAGAGCGAGGAAGCTGTGCGGGCAGCGCGACTGCGCCTGGTGGCAGCCGCCAAGCAGGTCCTTTCCAACGCCCTGAAATTACTGGGAATCACGGCGCCAGAAGTGATGTAGCCCACCAGCCTGAAAATCTCCATCCCCGGTGAGCCCTGTTCCGAACAAGGCCTCACCGGTTTTTTTATAAGATTTTGAGGAAAAAAGTACCCTCCAAAACATGACGCTACACCACGGCCAGAATGTTATAATTTTTAGAGCAGTTCCGCCTTTCTTTTGGCGCTTTTGGGCATCACAGCCCCAGAAGTGATGTGACGTAGTGGCCGTCGGCCCCTGCGAAAATCAGCAAGGTCAGTTTCAGCCGCGGTTTCCAAACCAGGCAAAGAGTCTCCTTTGAAGCGCAGGAGGGTCTTTGTCATCTTTTATTTAAAAAAGATGAACCCCGGCGGCAATGAAAAGACCACGCTGAAATTCATCTTTTCTGTTCAGGAGAACCTGCATGTCCCCCATCAAAACCCTCATCATGGGAGCCGCCGGCCGCGACTTCCACAACTTCAACACCTTCTTCCGCGGGAACAAGGATTACGAAGTTGTTGCCTTCACCGCCACCCAGATCCCCGATATCGAAGGCCGCCAATACCCCAAGGAACTCGCCGGTGAGCTGTATCCCGCCGGGATCCCGATCTATGCCGAATCGGACCTGCCCGAACTGATCAAAAAGCACAACGTAGAACAGGTCATCTTCGCCTATTCGGATGTGCCGCACGAGTACGTGATGCACAAAGCCTCGCTGGTCAACGCCCTCGGCGCCGATTTCCGTTTAATGGGCACGCATCTCACCCAGGTCAAATCCGTCAAACCGGTCGTCAGCGTCTGCGCCGTGCGCACCGGCTCCGGCAAAAGCCAGACCACCCGCCGCGTCTCGCTGATTTTGCGCGAAATGGGCTACAAAGTCGCCGCCATCCGCCACCCGATGCCCTACGGCAACCTCGTCCGCCAGGAAGTCCAGCGCTTCGCCGATTACGACGACCTGGACGAACACGAATGCACCATCGAAGAGCGCGAGGAATACGAACCGCACCTCGATAACGGCGTCATCGTCTATGCCGGCGTGGATTATGAGAAAATCCTGCGCGCCGCCGAAAAAGAAGTCGACATCATCCTGTGGGATGGCGGCAACAACGACTTCCCCTTCTACGTCTCCGACCTGCAGATTGTCGTCGCTGACCCGCACCGCGCCGGTCACGAAGCCAGCTACCACCCCGGCGAGACCAACGTTCGCGCCGCAGATGTCTTCGTCATCAACAAAGTCGACACCGCCGACCCCGAGAAAGTCATCAAAGTCCGCGAGAACCTGCGCGCCATGAACCCGAACGCGATCGTCATCGAAGGCGCCTCCCCGCTCTTTGTGGATGACCCCGCCGCCATCCAGGACAAGCGCGTGCTGGTCGTCGAAGACGGCCCAACCCTGACCCACGGCGAAATGGCCTACGGCGCCGGTTACGTCGCCGCCCGCCGCTTTGGCGCAAAAGAAATCGTCGACCCGCGCCCCTTCGCCGTCAAATCCATCGCCGCAACGTACGCCAAGTACCCCAAAACCGGCCCGATCCTGCCAGCCATGGGCTACGGCGCAGCGCAGACCCGCGACCTGGAAGCCACCATCAACGCCATGGATGTCGACATGGTCGTCATCGGCACCCCAATTGACCTGACCCGCATCATCAACATCAACAAACCCTACCAGCGCGTACGCTATGAGTTGCAAGAAATTGGCCAGCCCACGCTGGAAGACATCCTGAAGCAAAAGTTTGGGAAGAAATAGCAGGCGGGCTCACCAGGCCTGAAAGCTGGTAAAATAGAGCGGAAGTGTGTTTCGTTGTACAATAAAAGGACTGGGCTGCCAGTCCTTTTTTATCCGCAAGTGCAGGTTGAAAGAGACAGTATGTTTATCGATCAAGCAGAAATTTACGTCCGCTCCGGCAAAGGTGGCGACGGCATGGTGCATTTTCACCGTGAAAAATTCGTCCCGCGCGGCGGGCCGGATGGCGGCGATGGCGGCAAGGGCGGCGATATCGTTCTCGAAGTCAAAGCGACTCTCAACACTCTGGCCGCTTTCCGCCACAAAGAACGCTATGTGGCCGAAGATGGCAAAGGCGGCGGCCCCAACAACATGTCCGGCAGAAATGGCCCAGACCTGGTGGTTTTTGTTCCGCCAGGTACCGTAGTGTTCGATGCCCAAACCGGCGACCTGCTCGGCGATCTGACCAGTGCCGGTCAGCGCCTGATCATTTGCAAAGGCGGGCGCGGCGGGCGCGGCAGCCAGCACTTTGCCACCTCGCGCAACCAGGCGCCCCGCACTGCCGAAAAAGGCGAACCGTTCGAAGAACGCAACCTGCGCTTCGAGCTCAAGCTGATTGCAGATATCGGCATCATTGGCGTGCCCAACGCTGGAAAATCAACCCTGCTCGCGGCCCTCACCAACGCCCGGCCCAAAATCGCCCCCTACCCATTCACCACACTCGAACCGAACCTGGGCGTGGCAGAAATTGACGGAGACACCACCGTCGTCCTAGCCGACATTCCCGGCCTGATCGAAGGCGCCAGCCAGGGAGCCGGTCTCGGCTTTGAGTTCCTGCGGCATGTGCAGCGTACGCGCGTACTCATCCACCTGCTCGACGGGCTTTCCCCCGACCCGGTCGCCGATTTCAGCCAGATTAACGCCGAAATGGCGCTCTTTGACCCGCATCTCTCCCAAAAGCCGCAAATTGTCGCCATCAACAAAATTGACCAGCCCGAAGTGCAAGAACTGCTCCCCAGGCTTAAAAAAGAACTAAAAAAACGCGGCGTCACAGAGTTCATCCACATCTCGGCCATGGCGCGCACCAACCTGCGCGAAGTACTGCTGGCCGCCTTCCAAAAACTGGCCACAACCCCCGCCAGCGACTCAGCAGATATCCCCCTGCCTGTCTACAAACCCAAAGACGATCCCAACGAATTCAGCATCCACCGCGAAGACAATGGCGACTGGCGCGTATCCGGCGCAGCCATCGAGCGCGCCGCCAAGATGACCTACTTTGAACATGCCGGTTCCCTGCGCCGCTTCCAGCGCATGATGGAAACCCTGGGCGTGGAAGCTGCCCTGCGCAAAGCCGGCATTCATGATGGCGAAACAGTCCTGATTGGCGAATTCGAACTGGAGTGGCAGGAATAGCCGACCCGGCAGCGAACACTTTTTTCTGATAAAAAACACTGGAGATCCCGATGAGGGCTCCAGTGTTTTTCGTCTCAATGGCAGTTACCTGTCCCGGATCAGTTCAAAGCCCACCGGTAGGCGATCAGCAAAATAAAGAAGAATCCCCACCCTGAGGCCAGCGCCGGTAAAAAGAGCAGGCCGCCAGATTGCGCCAGCAGCCCAAAGAAAAGCGCAGCCCCCAGCGACGCGCCTCCGAGCAGCGCCACCTGGAGCACCAGTAAAAAACCAACACTATTCAGCTTGAAGCGGGCTGGCATAAAATTGGAAATACTGCGCCACTTGATGGCCTGTTTCAGGTCTGGATGGCGGGCAATATAATATTCCTTGATGGCGTTTAACGCCTGCACACTTTCAAACCAGGCCACGCGCAGGCGCGCCAGCTGTAAAATAGTGCTCAATGCCATCAACGCCAGCGCCAGGAACAGACCGGAAAAACCCCACTGCACCCAGGTCAGCTGATCGGGCGTAACCTCGAGCTGCGCCGAAACCAGGGCAGCAATAAAACTGCCAAACGTGACGAGATAAAACGACGCCACGCGCGCACGGTCTTCGTTGGCCTGGAACGCGGTCGCAGACAGGTATTCATATTCGGCCGTCAGAATCTCATCAGGCGAAAGAGGTGGTAAAGCGGTCATAGTCATCACAGCCGGGCACGCACCAGCATGCCCGGCCGGGTAATCTAGCGGCGATTTCGCAGGAAGGTCGGAATATCCAGATCTTCCTGGTACGAACTCTGCGGTTTGAATTCAGGCGCCTTGACCGTCGGCGCAGGTGCAGGCGAAGGAACCGGCACCGCCGTGACGCTGACTGATTCTGCCGGGCGTTCCACCGGCACACTTTGATGGAAAGCCGGCTGCTGGCGCGGCTGTTCGGCGCGATGATCCACACGCGATTCGTTGCGCAGCGGAGGAATTGTGCGGCGCGGAATACCGGCTCGTTCAAAGCCCGTCGCGATCACCGTGATGCGGATTTCGTCGCCCATGTTCGGGTCGATGACTGCGCCGAAGATCATGTTCACATCCGGGTGCGAAGTCTCTCGGATGATGGCCGCCGCCTGGTTGACTTCGAACAGGGTCATGTTCGGGCCGCCGGTGACGTTGAACAGCACGCCGCGCGCGCCATCAATGGTGATGTCCAGCAGCTGGCTGGAAATGGCTTGCTCGGCAGCCAGGCGGGCGCGGTCTTCACCCGAGGCATGGCCCACCGCCATCAGCGCGGCACCCCCCTCAGACATGATCGCCTTCACATCGGCGAAGTCGAGGTTGATCAAGCCGGGAACGGTAATCAATTCCGAAATACCCTGGATGCCCTGGCGCAACACATCGTCCGCCTGGCGGAAGGCATCCTGCAGGCTGGCTTTCTTGTCCACAATTTGGAGCAGGCGATCATTGGGAATGACGATCAGCGTATCGGCATGATCCTTGAGCTGATCCATGCCCGATTCTGCCGATTGCATACGCTTGGCGCCTTCAAATGTGAACGGCCGGGTGACGACCCCAATGGTCAGAGCGCCGCATTCCTTGGCGATCTGGGCCACGATCGGAGCAGCGCCAGTGCCGGTGCCGCCGCCCAAACCAGCGGTGACGAAGACCATGTCTGAGCCTTTCAGGACAGAATACAGGTCGTCGGAAGTTTCCTCGGCAGACTTGCGGCCAATCTCGGGATTGCCTCCAGCCCCCAGACCGCGCGTCAATTTGTCGCCGATCTGGACTTTGGTGGGGGCTTTGGATAACAGAAGAGCCTGGGCATCTGTATTGACAGCCACAAAATCGACTCCCTGAATGCCCTCCTGAATCATGCGGTTGACAGCATTGGTGCCACCGCCGCCAACGCCAACAACCTTGATTCGGGCAAAGGCTTCCGCATTTTTATTTGATTCCATCTTGCTCCTCCTGAAAATGAATACCGGTTAGAAGTAAAAGTTTTTTGACCAAGTGATCGGCTAAGGTAGCAGACGTGAGAACAAGCCTTTGATCGCGTTCCAATTTTGATCATCTCCTTTCTGCTTTCTGTGGTCTGGCCGGCCCGCGTCGGAGTAAGATAGCGACTGCAAGGCGGCCGCCCAGGTGAGCAATCCCACACTGGTCGAATAAGCCGGAGAATAGAGCTTGTCAGCCAGCCCAAGCAATTTTTCGGGTTGGGCAGTGCGCACAGGCATTCCAAGCACCCTGGAAGCCAGCTGGCGAATGCCCGGCAGCAGGCTGGTGCCGCCAGTCAACACCATTCCGGCCGGCAATAGACCGTCGTAACCGGAACGTTTGATTTCTTGTAGAGTCAAATCGAACATCTCCGCCACGCGCGCTTCAATGATATGAGACAGGTCGCGGCGACTCATGCGCACAGGCTGTTCTTCACCAAAGGGTCGCATGGTAAAAACCTCGTCCAACCCAATCTCCGATTGGAAAGCATAGCCATGCGTTTTTTTGACTTCTTCAGCCTGCGGAATCGGCAGGCGCAGCCCATGCGCAATATCCTGGGTGATGTGGTTGCCTCCCACGGCCAACACCATCGTATGCCAGACATCGCCATTCACATAGATAGCCATATCGGTCGTCCCGCCGCCAATGTCGCAGACCACCGCGCCCATGTTGCGTTCACTTTCAGTCAGCACCACCTCGGCTGAAGCCAGCGGATTGAGAACGAATTGCACGGTCTCAACCCCGGCCACGGCCACCGCCTGGCGGATATTCTCCACCGTGGCAGAAGCGGCGGTAATAACGTGCGCTTCCACCTCGAGGCGATACCCGTGCATTCCAATCGGCTGGTGGATGCCATCCTCACCATCCAGGCTGAATCCACGCTGGATGACATGAATGACCTCCCGGCTGGAAGGAATAGCCACGCTACGGGCCGAATCCATTGCCCGTTCCACGTCCATCTCATCGACCGTATGCCCGGCCACTGCCACCACGCCCCGGCTATTCACCGAAGAGACGTGCGCACCGGCCAGGCTGATCAGGGCCGAATCAATCTTCAGTCCCGAAGTCTGCTCGGCTTGCGCCGCCGACCGGGCAATCGCCTGAGAAGCGGCGGTCAAATCCACAATCACACCCTTGCGGATGCCTTCCGATGGCTCGATACCGACGCCCATAATGCGCAGGCGTTCGTCTTCCTCCACTCGCGCCACCAGAGTGCAGATTTTTGTGGTACCAACATCAATTCCAACAACGATATTTTCCATACTGACTCATCATTCTCTTACGCGATAGAACGGAGAGTTCGGATATTCCACACTGATGAGTTGCGGCTGAATGCCGCGCGCCAACAGCGTATCCACCATGGCTTGATAAACCGTAAACTTCATGTCCATGTCACCGTTGTTATGGCCAAAATAAGCCTGCCAACCGCGCGGATCCGCCCAACCCAAGCCATAATGTGGATCGTAGACCAGCGCAGCGCCTTCGGGCACATGCGGAGAAAGCGCAGTAATCGCCGCCGATAATTCGTCAGTCAGAAAAGGCCGCGCTCCGATCAGCTGGGTAGGGTCATAACTGGCAGGCGTAGGGGGTGCGCCTGCCGCAGTCACCGCCACCAGCCCGGGCACCTGCCCGCGCACCGGGAACGCATATCCCTGCGCATCCACCCAGACAGTCTGACCATCCTGCACCCAGGCCGCCACCGGCTGCCGTTCAGCAATCGTGATGGTCACCTTGGCGGGAAAATCGACCTGGACATAAGTACCATAAACTTCCGGGAAAGCTGCACGAATATTGTATTCGATTTGAGCCGGATTGAGGAGCGCCGCCGGCTGGTTCGCTATTCCTAATACCCGGTTGACTTCCTGGCCCGTCAGACGTTGATTCCCTTGAATGGTGGCTTCCTGGGCCAAAAATGCCGCTTCATTGAGATAAAAATATATCAGCACCACGCAAATCAGCACCAGACCGAAAGAAAACCAGCGTGGGCCAAACTCGATTTGCGGCAACGAAAAGGTGGGCGACTGCCAGTCATTGGCGCGCACCTGCCCACGGGTCGGGTTCATTGAGACATCATATCGCGCACGCAACTGGCTGCGCGACATAACTGATGAAAGCCGGGCGGAAGAACTGCGGGCCGGCTTCGGCGTAGCAGCCGCCCGGACAGGCTTGGGCGTGCTGACGCGCTTTTGCTTCATTTTTTCAATGCGTTGCTCATCTTCTTCCTTGCGGCGGCGGATGGCTTCAGATCGGGTCAACGAAAGACGATCGGGGCTCATGCATTCCTCCGGTACTGATGAACGGTACGATCACGCTCCGCTTTACGTTCGAGCGCCAGTTCAACCAGACGATTGACAAGTTCAGGATACGGCAGGCCGCTGGCCTCCCAAAGTTTGGGATACATACTGATGCGGGTAAATCCGGGAATGGTATTGATCTCATTCAGAAACACTTCCCCAGATCGGCTGATCAGAAAATCGACTCGCGCCATACCGGCTGCATCCACAGCCCTGAAAGCACGTTCAGCCACATCCCGGATCTGCGCCTCCTGCGCCGCGTTCAACACCGCCGGAATGTTCAACGCAGAATTGTCCAGCACATACTTGGCATCATACGAGTAAAAATCAGCGCCCGGCACCACCTCGCCCGGCACCGAAACCTGCGGAGCCGCATTTCCCAACACCGCGATTTCAATCTCACGCGGATCTGGGATGCCCCGCTCGATCAACACCCGCCGGTCATACTGGGCGGCTTCCAACAATCCTTCCGCCAGGTCAGCCCGCGAACGACACTTCGTCACGCCCACGGAAGAACCCAGGTTGGCTGGCTTGACAAACAACGGATACGCGCTGACCGCCTCTGCAGACCGAATAACGGCCTCCAGGTCAGTCTCGATCTCAGAGCGCAGTGCCAGCACCGACTCAACCACCGGAATGCCGTGCGCGCGCATCACATCCTTAAACACGCCCTTATCCATCCCAACGGCAGAACCGACCACCCCCGCCCCAACATAGGACACATCGGCCAGCTCGAACAAGCCTTGCAGGGTGCCGTCCTCGCCATAACTGCCATGCAGAACCGGAAAGTAGACATCCACCTCGGCCAGCTTCTCCAACACTTCACCCACACCACTGGAACGAATGCCATACAAACCCGGCTTGGACGGATCCGGATGCAGGCAGACCGGCAGCAACGCTGCCACTTTGCCCTGCTCAAAGGCCGCCAGCACATTCTCCCCGGTCAGCCACGCGCCAGCCTGGGTGATGCCCACTTCGATCACCTCATACCGCGCACGATCCAATACCGACAGCACCGAACGAGCGGACATCAGCGAAACCTCATGTTCGCCCGAGCGGCCACCAAACAGCACCGCAATGGTGAGCTTGCCTGTCGATTGTTTCATTCCCATTCACCCATCAGTTCCACTTCCAATTCGAGTTCAACACCAAATTGCTCGCGGACGGCCTGCCGCGCCAGTTCGACCAGCGCCCGCACATCCTCGGCGCGCGTCTCGCCCGTGTTGACGAAAAAATTACCATGCACCGTGCTGATCTCAGCCGCGCCAATGCGCGTCCCTTTCAGCCCGGCTGCTTCAATCAAACGGCCCGCAAAATCTCCGGGCGGATTCTTGAACATCGAACCCATACTGGCTCCGGGCGGTTGAGTCGCTTTGCGGCGAGCGCTTAATTGATCAATTCTAGCCTGTATCAGCCCAGACTGGTCATTTTTTAACCTAAAATCAGCCGAAAGGATGAATGCCTGCTTCGCACCGCGCTTCAAAACACTGCTGCGGTAGCCATACTCCATCTGCTCCACCGGCCACCATTCACGCCCAGAGACCGTCAACACCTCGGCGCGCAACAAATCATGCGCCACATCGCCGCCAAAGGCCCCGGCATTACCATAGACAGCGCCACCCACCGTGCCAGGAACCGTCGCCGCCCATTCGAGGCCAGCCAATCCCAGCGTTGCCGCGCGGCGGGCCAGATTAGAGAATATCACCCCGGATGCCGCCACCACATGCGGCTGCGACCCTTCGACAAACTCCGCCTCCCGGGCCTTGTTCAAAATCACCACGCCCCGGACGCCTTTGTCGCTGACCAATAAATTTGATCCCGCCCCCAGCAGATGGAAAGTGAGACCCAACTGCCAGCACACCTGCAGCGCCTGCGCCAGTTCATCCACACTCCGAACGGTGACCAGCACCTCAGCCGGGCCGCCAATGCGCGCAGACGTATAAGGCGCAAGCAGCACCTGCTCCTGCACCTGTCCGCCAAAAACGGCGCGCAACTCCGCCAACCCGGCCGGGAGACTCATGGGTTATTTCTTATCCTTGATATGAACAATCAACTTCTGCACAACACTGCGGACTTCCGCCTGGCCGCCGCGCGTCTCGCCAGGACGCTGACCAGGATCCGGCTCGGGCAACTCTCCCAGCACCAGTTTAAGCGGTGGGAGCGCGATTGTATCCACCTGGTAAGCCTGTTTCTTTTCAGCCATGATTTGCCTCGCTTTCCTTCAGATGGGCCAGCACCTGCGCGCTGACCTGATCGGCGTCGCCGGCAGATAGCACCAGCACAACGTCACCGGGGAGAAGATGAGAAATCAGAAATTCGCTGATTTCAGCCAGGGCAGGGATAAAGCGCGCCGAATCATGCGGCATCGCCTCCACAACCTGCCGGGCAGAAAAATCCTGTTTAGGTTCGCGCGCCGCATAAATTTCGCTGACAATGACTTCATCGGCGCCAGAAAAAGCCGTGATGAACTCGTCAAACAGCGTCTGCGTGCGCGAATACGTATGCGGCTGCCAGACAGCCCAGATGCGCCGGGATGGGTAACGGGCGCGGGCGGCAGACAGTGTGGCGCGGATTTCGGTCGGGTGATGAGCATAATCGTCGATGATGCTCACGCCGCCGGATTCACCTTTCACTTCGAAGCGCCGCCCGGTACCGCAAAAATCGCCCAGGGCCTGAGCTGCTTTCACCAGGTCGAGATTCAACAAGCCGATCACGGTCAACACCGCCAGCGCATTGCGGACATTGTGCAAGCCTGGCACGCTCAGCCGCACCTGAACCGTCAGCGGCGCCCGCTCTGCCAGTTGCAGGCGGAACTCAAAGCTGAAACCGCCCCGCTCATTGGAGACCGGATTCAACGCGCAAGCCCATTCGCTTTCGGCGGCATCCGGCTGGCCCAAACGGTAAGGGATGACGCGCTGGCCACGCTGACGGGCCGCGTCCAGCAGGTCGTAGGCGCCCGGATCGTCGGCGCAGGCCACCAAGGCACCCTGCGCCGGGACAAGCTGCGCAAAACTCTCAAAGGCGGCCCGAAACTCGGCGGGGGTCGGGTAACAATCGGGGTGATCGTGTTCCACGTTGGTGACCACGGCGTAGCGCGGTTTCAGGCCGAGAAACATCCGATCGTACTCGTCGGCTTCGATGACGAAAGTCTCACCGCGCCCGGCGCGGGCATTGACGCCCAGATTCTGCAAAACTCCACCGACGATGAAGGATGGATCGCCGCCGAGGGCAGTCAGTACCCAGGCCAACATGCCGGTCGTGGTGGTTTTCCCGTGCGTGCCAGCCACGGCAATGCCGATTTTGTCTTCCATCAAGCGGCCCAAAAAGTCGGCACGCTTGTAGACCGGCAGACCGGCGGCGAGCGCGGCGACAACTTCCGGGTTGTGGTCGGGCACGGCCGAGGAGCGCACCAGCCAATCGGCGCCGCGGATGTTTTCGGCGGCGTGGCCGGCGTAGATGGTGATTCCGGCTTTTTGGAGATCGGCTGCCAGCGGAGAGAGAATCCGGTCGGAGCCCGTCACCGTGTAGCCCTGCTCGAACAAGAGCCGGGCGATGGCGGAAAGTCCGCTGCCTCCAATTCCGACGAAGTGAACGTGTGTCATGGTTAGATAAAGACCACCAGAACGAAAATGAACGCCAGCATGACTGCGAAGTAAATTGCAGGGACGCCGAGCAGATGCGGCGAGAGATAGGGCAGCAGGTTGAGTGCGGCCCGCCCGACTTCGGTGTTGGGGTCGGGGGCGGTGATGTAAGAGAATGGGTACTGGGCTTCGGCCATGTAAAACCAGACGGCGCCCATGATGAAGTATCCATTCAGCGCGCCAAGCACAAAGCCGAGCAGGCTGTCTTGCAGTTTTTCGCGCGCGGCCTTGGAGGCAAAGCGCGGCAATGCCACGGTCTGGTACCCGAAAAAGACCAGGGTAAAGACGATGAGGACGCGGATCCAGTACAGGGTGATGTCAGTCGGGTCGAGGGTCTTGACACCGGGGACATAACTCTGGAGCAGGTGATTGAAGGCCAGGGCCAGGATGATGCTGAAGGTGACGAGCAGTTCCTTGGCCCAGCCGCGAAAGACGCCGATCAGGCCGAAGAAGACCACCAGCAACCAGAAGGCGAAAATCAGGCTAATCATGTTGGACTCCTGCCAGGTGGAGCAGGTGGCGGGCGATTTGCTGCGCGGCCTGGGGGGTATGCAGGGATGTCATGGCGGCGCGCATCTCGTTCAGTGTGGCGGGGGTTTCCAGAAGCGCGGTAATGGTCGGAAGCAGGTCACTGTTCAGCCGGGCATCGCTGAGCAGCAGGGCTGCGCCGCGGCGGGTGAGCGATTCGGCGTTGATTTTCTGGTAGCGCCAGGCGTGCGGATACGGGACGAGGATGGCCGGCAGCCCAAAGAGCGGTAGTTCTCCGAGCGTGGAGGCACCGGCACGACACAGAACCAGGTCGGCGGCGGCCAGCGCGGCCCCCATATCTTCATGCAGATAGGGGAAGGCATGGTAACGGGAGGCCTTGTCGGCGGGTAGAGTCTGGCGGGCCGCTTCAACGGCTGGCCAGTCGAGTTCGCCGCTCAGATGGATGATTTCCGCTTTATCCAGCAGGGTATCAAGGTGGGCGAGCGCGGCCAGGTTGATGGAGCGTGCGCCCAGGCTGCCGCCGAAGACCAGTAAAACGGGCCGGTCGCCGCTGATGCGTAAATGCTGGCGGCCGAGGGCCTTGGTCCAGCGCGCCAGTTCGGGTCGCACCGGGTAGCCGGTCACCTGCAGATCGGCGCGGGTGGAGAAGTACTGGCGGGAATCAAGCGAGGTGAGGGTGATCTGGCGGGCAAAATGGGAAAGAACTTTGAGCGCCAGACCCGGTTCGATATCGGGCACATACAGCAGGGATGGAATGCGCCAGCCAGCCAGGGCGAGTGGAATGGCGACGTAGCCGCCGGTAAAGAATAGAACATCGGGTTTGAAGTGGGCCAGGATGGAATGTGCTCTGAAGATGCCGCGCAAAATCGCCGCCAGGTTGCCCGGCAGGCGCTGCAGGCCGACGCCATGCAATCCCGCCGCGGGAATGGCTTTAAAGGGAAGTCCGGCCCGTTCCACGAGCCTGGCTTCCATGCCGCCTTCGCCGCCCACCCACAGGGTTTCCATTTGTGGATGGAGGCTTTTCAGCGCACTATGAACGGACAAGGCGGGGTAAACTCCGCCGCCGGTTCCGCCCGCGCAGATCAACAGTCGCACCAAGGTTTCTCCATTCGTTGGTTGTTTCCGTCCCGGCATCCGCTTGCCGGGAAATATTGAGCAGGATGCCGATGGCCGTCAGCGAGGCGAGCATGTTCGAGCCACCAGCGCTGATGAAGGGCAGGGCATTCCCGGCGAAGGGCATCAGGCCGACCATGACGAGCATATTGATGACGGCTTCCATCGCCAGCCAGAACGTCAGGCCGGATGCCAGCAGACTGCCCAGCATATCGGGCGCTTTTTCGGCAATGCGCAGACCGCGCCAGGCCAGCAGGACGTAGAGCAATACCGTTGCGCTGGCGCCGACCCAGCCAAGTTCTTCGGCGATGACGGCGAAAATGCTATCGGTGGGTGGTACCGGCAGGCCGGTAAGCTTGGTGGTGGCGTTACCCAAACCGCGACCAAACCAGCCACCCTTGACGATTGCTTCGAAAGCGCGGCGCACATGGTAGGAGGCCATGGTCGGATCTTTCAGGCCTTCCAGGTAATCGTTGACACGCTGGTGACCGGTTGAGCTGATCTGGACGACGATCATGCCAACGATGATGGCCAGGATCAACAGAAAGATGATTTGACGCAGATCGCCGCCTGCCAGGAAGAAGAGCAGCCCGCCCAGCGCAAACACGGTCGCGGCGGCTGAAAGATCTGGTTGAATATAGATGAGACCGCCGACAATCCCCAGGATAATGCCCAGCGGGAAGAGTCCCCACTGGAGCTCGTGCATTTGCTCGCGCTTGGAATGCATCCAGACCGAGAGATAGATGATTGTGACCACCTTTGCCAGTTCCGAGGGCTGGATGGAGCCGCCGAGCAGGGTGCGTACCGCCCCGTTACGAATTTCATTGACAAACAGCACCACCGCCAGCAGGGTAATGGTTCCCAACATCAGCGGCACCGAAAGTTTGCGCCAGTAGTGATAATCTGTGCGTGACAAAATATAAGCAGCCACAAGCCCAAGACCAAGCCAGATGACCTGGCGGTTGAACATATGCATCGGCGCCTTATAAATCAGCATCGAGAAATCCGTCGAAGCGGAATAAACCATCAACAGCCCAAAAACCAGGAAGATGAGCATTACCAGCAGGAGCAGCAGATCCACTTCACCGGCCGGCTTGCCAGGCGCTACAGAAACCGGCGAGGGATTCACGCCTACGGAAGTGTCTCGGTAAACTCGTGTACCCATTGTTTATACCTTTCTCCACGTTCTTCAAAATCTTTAAATTCGTCAAAACTCGTTCCGCCGGGCGAGAAAAGGATGGAAAAACCCGGGCGGGCCAGCCGCGCCGCCGCGCGGACTGCGTCCTGACAGGTTTCCACGCGGGTCAGGCTGCATTTTTGGGGCTGCTGGGCAGCCAGGGCGGCGTGGATCTTTTCGGCAGCTTCACCAAAAATCACAACGTGCTCCACGCGTTCCTGCGCCAGGCGGGCCAGATCTTCCCAGGGCAGGTTCTTATCGCGGCCGCCCAACAGCAGGATAATCGGGCCATCAAAGGCCCGAACAGCCGCCATGGCACGCTCGGGGGCGGTGGCGATTGAATCGTTGTACCAGTGCGTGCCGCGCCAGGTGCACACCAGTTCCAGCCGATGCGGAACCCCGGCAAACCCGCGGATGCCGGCCAGCATCTCGTCCACCGAGAACCCGGCCGCGTGGGTGATGGCGCAGGCGGCGAGCACATTCAGGCGGTTGTGTTCTCCTCGCAGGGCAACATGTTCTTCCACCGCCAGGCGGCTGACTTGCGCGCCATCGCGCAGGAAAAACTGACCGGCCTGGAGATAAGCCCCATCCTGACCGGCAGGCAGGGGACTGAACCCGAAAGAAAATAATTTACCACGCACTTTTCCAACCAGACTCCACGCCCCAGGGTCATCGCGGCCCAGGATGGCGGTGTCGCCAGGCGTCTGAAAGTCGAGCAGGCGCGCTTTGGCGGCAGTGTAGGCTGCCATGGTGCCGTGCCGGTCGAGGTGGTTGGGCGTGATGTTCAAGATGGCAGCGATGTGCGGCGAAGTGGTCATCTGCTCGGCCTGAAAAGAGGAGATTTCCAGGATGGCAAGGTCGGAAGGCTGCATCTCATCCACGTAGTTGATCAGCGGATCGCCGATATTACCGCCGATCCAGATACGGCGGGCGGCGCGGCCCGCGCCAGCCTGGGCAATGCGCCCGACCAGCGTGGTGGTGGTGGTCTTGCCTGCCGAACCGGTAATGCCAAGGGTATGGCATGGAACGGCATCCAGGAATAGCTGGGTGTCGTTCGAGAGCGGGATGCCGTTCTGAAGAGCATACTCGACGAGCGGATTGTTTAGCGGGATGCCGCCGGAGATGCAGAGCAGGTCGGGGCGAGGTTCCATGATCGAGAGCGGATGTCCGCCGGTGATCCATTCCACAGCGCTGGAGGGTAGCTGTTTCATCTCAGCCTGCAATTGGTCGGGCGTGCGGCGATCGTTGATGACCACCTGTGCCCCGTGACGGGCAAGGTAACGCGCCAGCGCCAGCCCCTGCCGGGCTGCGCCGATGATGATGACGCGTTTGTTCTGCCAATTAATCATTTTCATCGTTAGACCATGGCGAGGCCGACGCCAATCAGGGTGGCGAGCAGGCCGATCAGCCAAAAGCGTTGGACGATCTGTGTTTCGCTCCATCCGAGCAGCTCAAAATGCAAGTGGATGGGTGCCATTTTGAAAAACCGCTTGCCCTTGGTGGCCTTGAAATACAAAATCTGGATCGTTGAACTCATTGCCTCGGCCACCGGGACAATGGCAATCAACGGCAGGATGACCCACTGGCCGGTCATCAGAGCCACCACACCGATCGTTGCGCCGAGGGCGAGCGAACCGGTATCGCCCATAAAGAGCTGGGCGGGGTGAGCGTTGAACCATAAAAAGCCGAACAGGGCGCCCACCATGGTGAAGGAGAATTTTGCCAGGAAAGTCTGGCCCTGCATGAGCGCAATGATGCCGTAGGCTGCAAAAATGGTGGCGGAGATCATGCCGGCCAGGCCATCCAGGCCATCGGTGAAGTTGATGGCGTTGGACATGGCAACGATGATAAAGGCGGCGATCGGCACATACCACCAACCCAGCTCCACTTCGGCTGGCACGCCGGGGATGAACATGCCAGGCACATCGAGCAGGTATTTAAGCGCCCAGGCAATCACACCGGCAATCAGCCACTGGCTGATGAACTTGACCCGGATGGTCATGCCTTCGCCTTTGCGTTTACCGCGGATGCCTTCCCAGTCGTCAATGGCGCCGAGGATGCCATAAGTGAGCATGGTGATGAGCGGGACAAAAACGGATTTACCGGTGACTTTGAAGCCGATCAGCGCCGCGGCGTTCAGCAGAACGGTCAGAAGCAGCACGGGGGCAATGATCATCACGCCGCCCATGGTGGGTGTGCCCATCTTGACCAGGTGCTTGCCAGGTTCTTCAACCCGAATCAGCTTGCCGATTTTGAAGTGCCGCAAAATCCGCAACAGTGGCGCGCCCCAGATCACGGTCAGCATAAAACTCAGGCCTGCCAGGCTGGCTGCCAGGGTGGTGTCTTTCATGAATACGCCTCCAGCGCAGCAACGATTTGATCCATCCGCAAGCCGTGGGAGCCTTTGATCAGAACAGTGTCTTCGGCAACCAGGTTTTGATTCAGCCAGTCGATAATCTCGCCGGGTTGTTCATATTCCAGCACCCGGGCCTTTTTCATCCCGGCTTTGCGCGCAGCTTCGGCGATCATGTGGGCACGTGTTCCCAGCGTAACGAGCAGGTCAGCGACCTGGGCGGCGCGCATCCCCACCATTTCATGGCCGGCGCGCTCGTACTGAGCCAGCTCGAGCATATCGCCCAGGACGGCAATTTTCCGGCCAGGCATTTCGCTCAGCAGGTTGAGCGCGGCCAGCGTCGATTCTGGCGCGGCATTGTACGTATCGTCAATCAGCAGGGCTCCACTGTGCGTCCGCACAACCGAGAGCCGCAACTGGGCCGGGCTTTCCTGCAACCCGCGGATGATCTCGTCCCAGGTCAGGCCTTCGACCAGACCAACGGCGGCAGCCCGCAGGGCCGTCTCAACCGAGTGGCGGCCAATCAACGGCACGCGCAGATAGATCGCTTCCTGTTTGTAGTGCAGGCGGAAGCGGATGCCTTCCAACCCCATACCCTCCACCTCGTCCGCCCAGAGATGGGCTTCGGGGCTCAAGCCATAGTAGAAGACCCGGGCGCGGGTGCGTCGACTCATCGGACGAACCCAGGGGTCATCGTAGTTCAGGATGGCAACCCCTTCCGGCGCGGGCGGCAGCGCTTCGACCAGCTCCCCCTTGCCAAGGGCAATGTTTTCCTGAGACCCCGCCCGCTCGGCATGGACGGTGCCAACATTGGTCAGCACACCGACCTGCGGCAGTGCAATTTCGCACAACTGGGCAATCTCACCGGGAACGTAAAATCCCATCTCCAGGACGGCAACCTGATGCCCCGGCGTGAGTTTCAGGATATTGAGCGGCAACCCAATTTCATTGTTAAGGTTCGCGGCGCTCTTCAGCGTGGTGTAACGCTGGCTGAGCACCTGTGCCACCGCTTCCTTGGTGGTAGATTTACCGATGCTGCCGGTAATCCCAACCACGCGCAGATTCAGTTTTCGCCGCCAGAAGGCGGCAATTTGCTGCAAAGCGGCCAATGTGTTTTCCACCCGCAGGCAGACGGGCACCTTGAGCCGGGAGAAATCTTCCTGCGGGAACCCAGCGCGGACATCGAGGAGCGTGGCGGCCACATCAACTTCATGCTCGATCAACGCGACTGTCGCGCCGCGCTGAAAAGCCTGGGCGACGAATCCATGCCCATCGACACGTTCACCCGCCAGGGCAACAAATAGCCCGCCGGGAATGACCTGCCGAGAATCAATGGCCGCTTCGGTGATGAAAAACGGTTTCATCTCCGGGCGGGTGTGAGTCAGGGCTTCGATCACATCGGCAAGCGTCAGCACTCTACCTCATTGTCCCAACAGTTGATGGCGCACATCATCGGGCGGCAAACCCATCAGCACGACCAGTTTTTCGACAACATCATGAAAGACCGGGGCAGCCACCGATGAAGCCCATTCGTGCGAGGTTGGTTCTTCAAACCAAATGTAGACCATGAACTTCGGCGCATCAATGGGCCCCCAGCCAACAAACGAAGCGTTGATACGTTTGGGGTCATAACCATCCGGCCCGGGAATCTGCGCAGTTCCAGTTTTCCCGGCGATGCGATAGCCCTCCACCTTGGAAGGAAGTTCGCCATTTTCCATGGCGGTTGCGAGCATCTCGCTCACCGTGCGCGCTGTTTGCGGCGAGACCGGGGTATCAAGAGTCTGCACCGGGGTATTGTACTGATAGCCATTGCTGACCATGCCATACAACACATGCGGGTACACCATCCGCCCACCATTGGCCAGCGCCGAAGCTGCCGCCATCATCTGGATGGGCGTGACCGCCACGCCCTGCCCGAAGGAATTTGTTCCAAGGTCAACCTCGGTCCAATCATCATCCCCCGGAGACTTGAGACGGCCACTGGCCTCCCCGGCCAGGTCAATACCTGTCGGATGCCCGATGCCAAAACGGCGCATATAGGTATAGAACGTGTCTCGGCCCATCTGGTCTGCCAGGCGAGCCATGCAGACGTTGAGCGAATGCTCCAGGCACCCGACCATATCCTGCGGCCCCCAGGCACCTTTATCCCAGTTATAGATATAGGCACCACCAATTTCGTAAAAACCGACATCCAGATACGTTGAGTTGGGCGCCACCAGATTGGAGTCAATGGCGGCAGCCATGGTCAAAATCTTGAAGACTGAGCCGGGTTCGTACTGCTCCGAAATGGCGCGATTATAGGGGATGGTGGTATCCAACGAGTTGTAGAAATCATTCAAATCGATCTGCGGAGTGGATGCCATAGCCAGGATTTCCCCGGTGGTCGGATCCATCACCACGATCGTGCCAGACTTTGAACCGGTCTCTTCCATGCCACGCTTAAGTTGTTCTTCCACCATGGCCTGGATTTCGCGGTCAATGGTCAGAATCAAATCCGAGCCGCGCGGAGTTTCAGGTAATTCTCCCGCCAGGTTGGGGTCTTCCGGGGACCAGGCCTGAACCGGCATGCCGGCCAGCAGGCTGTCATAGGTCTGCTCCACGCCATAACTGCCGTGATTTTCACGGGTCGAAAAGCCCATCACATTGGAAGCCAGCGTTTTTTCTGGATAGGAGCGCATGAAATGAGCCTTGAAGCCCAACCCCGCCAGGGTTGGGTCGCCATCCTTGGCATACTGCTCGGACATGCGCTTTTTCAACTCTTTCAGCTCATCCGCCTTCTCCGCGCTGACAAAATCCGCCAAAACGAGATACATCACGTTAGCGGGAGGCGCCTGGATTACATTGTAGACCTGGTCGTAGTTCAGGCCGAGGATGGAACTCATCGTCATCGCAACGGTGCGAACATCCTTGACTTCACTCAGGCTGACACCGACCTCATAGACAGTCTTGTTTCCTGCCAATAAATAGCCGTGGCGGTCATAAATCTGGCCCCGCTCAGGGAAGAGCGTTGTTGGGGTCCAGCCATATTTTTCAGCCTGCTCTTTGAACGTACTGGCCTCCGCACTGGTCTGAATACGCACCATTTGGACAATAATGGTGGCCGCCAGGAAGGCAAACATGACTGACAGAAAAAGTGAACGTCGCTGATATTGGCGTTTCATAGACACCCATCGTTAAATCAATACTCGGCCTTACTGTAACGGTTTCGAAGCCGAATCGAGCTGGCGGGAAACCCAATCCAACAAAGATTCAGAATATTCTGGCAACAAAGCCGGGCGCGCTGGCTCGGCCACCGGCGGAATCAGGTTCAGCCCTGTGGCTGGGAAATAACCGGGAACGACCATATACTCCAAATTATCGCGGGTCACGGATTCATAACCTGCCGCCCTGGCGCGCTCGGCCAGCCGCTGGCTGGAAAGCAAGCCGGCAATCTTCGTCTGCAAATCGGCATTGATGCGCTGATTCACTACAATTTCCGTCTCCAGAATCTGAATTTCGCGCCCGGCGATCGCTGCGCTGGCCGTGACATTCAAATACATGCCAGCCACCAGCCCCAGGAGCATCACACCTGCCACGAACATGGCCAATCCTTCGCGCTGAATATGGATGGGCATCTCTTGATAACTACGCAAAGACCCAGCCAGATCAGCCACGGCTTGATACGGATGAGTGCCAGCCGTTTTGCCGGCGTCGCGCGAACGAGAAAAAGGGCTTAAGAATTTGTCGACGATGTTCATAGTTTCTCTGCTATGCGTAGTTTGGCGCTTCGCGCCCGCGGATTTTCCTTGATTTCTGCCTCGCCGGCCTCGATGGGCTTGCGATTAATCAGTTTTATGCTGGCCATATGTCCACAGGTGCAGACCGGCTGACGCGGCGGACATAGACAATCGGTACTTTCACGCCGGAAGGTTTCCTTGGCAATCCGGTCTTCAAGCGAATGGAAGGCGATGACAGCCAACCGCCCGCCTGGCTTGAGCAATCCCAACGCAATGGGCAAAACCTGTTCGACGGCTTCCAACTCTCCGTTGACAGCAATGCGCAGAGCCTGGAAGGTGCGCGTGGCGGGGTGAATCCGCTCGGGCCGGCCGACCGCCTTCAGAACCAGATCTGCCAGCTGACGGGTGGTGCTGACAGGCCGCTGCTGAACAACGGCGCGGGCGATGCGGCGGGAAAGGCGTTCCTCTCCATATCGAAAGAGGATGTCGGCCAGTTCTTCTTCGGGCAGGGTGTTGACCAGATCGGCGGCAGTCAGCGCGGCGTGCGGGTCGAAGCGCATATCGAGCGGACCCTCTTGCAGGAAGGAGAATCCGCGCGCGGCGGTATCAATCTGCATCGACGAGACTCCCCAGTCCAGTAGAATTCCGTCTACGGTTTCCCAGCCGAGCGCCTGGGCGGAGGCGCGCATCTCAAGGTAGGAGGCCTGAACGAGATGGGCGCGGGCTCCAAAGGGGGAAAGCCGCTCGCGAGCCAGGCTGAGCGCCTGCGGGTCTAGATCGAAGCCGAGGATTTCTCCGGCGGGTGCGCTGGCCTGTAATATTCCGGCGCTGTGGCCGCCCGCGCCGAGAGTGCCGTCGATATAATGTCCGGCAGTTTTCGGCTGTAAAGCGTGTATAATTTCTTTGTAAAGTACGGGCAGGTGTGGCGCGTCCATGAGTTTGGGCGGTTGCCTGTGATTTACACGCCCAGGTTGAGCGCCTGGAAGCGTTGTGGGTCGGTATCCACATCCTGCATGGATTTGGTTTGCCGCTGCCACTCGCCGGGCGTCCAGACTTCAAAGTATTCGCCCTGCCCCACGACCATCGCTTCGCCGTCCATGCCAAGGAACTCACGCAGATTCTGTGGTACGAGAACGCGGCCGGCTTTGTCCACTTCGACCTGATAGGCAGTGGAGAAGATCATGCGGCGCAGCAAGCGGGCAGTGGCGTCAGTGACGCTCATGGCATTAACGCCAGCATAAACCTGCTGAAAGTAAGCCGTCGTCATGACCATGAGATTGCGGTCGTAGCCCTGGGAGATGAAGGCACCCTCGGCAAGAGATGCGCGAAAAGCCGCCGGAATAGTCAGGCGTCCTTTGTCATCGAGAGAGTGTTGATACTGCCCTAAGAACATACGTTCTAATATCTCCTTAATGTACGGAACGCCGGACTCCCGGCCCGGCGCTCCACTTCGACCCACTTTCTCCCACTTACACCCATATTTTACAACCTTTTTGCGTGTATTTCAAGTTAATATTGCTATTTCATTACAGATTGTTAGAGTTCTGTAAGGTTTGGGACCCTATCTGCCCCACCGGGGGGCTTTTGGGCAGGTTTTGAGCTTTTTGAGGAGCCTTGGCTGGATTGACCATGAATATCACGTTGCTAGAGTCACCGGATTGGAAGGATTACGAGCTGCTGGATAGCGGCGACGGGCTTAAGCTGGAACGCTTTGGGGTTTACCGCTTTGTACGACCTGAAGCACAGGCGATCTGGAAGCGCGGCTTGCCTGAAGCGGCCTGGAGCGAGGCACACGCGGTTTTTGAGCCGACAAGTGAGGAGAGCGGCGGTCACTGGCAGGTGCGCCGGAAGCTGCCGGAGAAGTGGACGCTGGACTATAAGGGGCTGCGCTTTGCAGTAATGACAACCCCCGGCCGTCACCTGGGTGTGTTTCCCGAGACGGCAGCGCACTGGGACTGGGTGGAAGACCTGGTGACCCGAGCGGGACGACCGGTGAAGGTTTTGAACCTGTTTGGGTATACGGGGATCGCTTCACTGGCGGTGGCGCGCGCCGGGGCGCAGGTGACACACATCGATGCATCCAAAAAGTCGGTGATGTGGGCTCGAGAAAATCAGGAGCTTTCAGGGCTGGGGGAAAAACCCATCCGCTGGATCGTGGAGGATGCGCTGAAATTTGTCCAGCGTGAGGGGCGGCGCGGGGCGCGGTATGATGGCATTATCCTGGATCCGCCCAAGTTTGGCCGCGGGCCGAAGGGGGAGGTCTGGGAAGTGTATGCGGGGTTGCCGGAACTGTTGGCCGATTGCCGCAGGATCCTTGGCGACCGTCCGCTGTTTATGGCGTTGACGATGTACGCAGTGCGCGCGTCAGCAGTGCATGTGTACCAAAGCCTGGAGGAGTTGCTGCGCCCGTTTAACGGGATAACGGAGGCGGGTGAGCTGGTAACGCGTGAATCTTCCCGCGGGCGGTTGCTCTCTCAGGCGGTGTATGCGCGCTGGGGTGCGAGGCAAATTCCCAAATCTCAAAATAAAAGAGGCTCAGATGACATTGCATGATGAAATTTTCGAACAGCCGCAGCGCTTGCGTGATTTACTGGTGCACCAACGCGACGCGGCGCATCATATTGCGCAGGCGATTGAGGCACAGCAGGTGCGGTATGTTTTCCTGGCGGCGCGCGGCACTTCGGATAATGCCGGGCGGTATGCGAATTATGTCTGGGGGGCGCGGAATCATCTGCCGCTGGCGCTGGCCACGCCTTCGCTGTTCACCTTTTACGGGCAGATACCCCGCCTGGAGGGGGCACTGGTGATGGGCGTTTCGCAATCGGGCCAATCGCCGGATATTGTCAGTGTGCTGGAGGAGGGTCGCCGGCAGGGCTGCCTGACGCTGGCTGTGACGAATGCGCCGGTCTCGCCGCTGGCGCAGGCCGCTGATCTGGTGCTGGATATTCAGGCCGGGGCCGAAAAAGCGGTGGCGGCTACGAAGACGTATACCACCGAGCTGATGGGGCTGGCGATGATCTCGGCGGCGCTGAGCGGCGAGGCGCAGGCCTGGCAAGAGCTGGCGCAGGTGCCTGGCTGGATCGAGACGCTGCTGAAGCAGGATGCGGAGATTGAGCGCATGGCGCAGCGTTACCGTTATATGACGCAGTGCGTGGTGCTGGGACGCGGGTTTAACTATGCCACGGCGTTTGAATGGGCGTTGAAAATGAAAGAGCTGACCTACGTGGTGGCCGAGCCGTATTCTTCGGCAGATTTCCAGCACGGGCCGATTGCGATGGTGGAGGGCGGATTCCCGGTGCTGGCGGTGGCTCCACGGGGGCGGGTGTTCGATTCGATGCTGGAGATGCTGACGCGCCTGCGCCGCGAGCATGCCGCGGAGCTGGTGGTGGTTTCGGACGATGAGCAGGCGTTGGCGCTGGCTCAGTCGCCCATCCAATTGCCGGCGGGCATCCCGGAGTGGTTGACCCCGATCGTGGCGATCGTGGCGGGGCAATTGTTCGCGGCGCATCTGACGCGCGCCAAAGGTTATGATACGGAGAAGCCGCGCAGCATCAGCAAGGTGACCGAGACGCATTAAAAAGTCCGCCCGGAGAAAATTTCTCCGGGCGGACTTTTTTTTGGCAGAAGCGAAATCAGAGCCGGGCAAAACTGACCAATTGGACGCCGCGCCGGTCCATTTCGGCGCGCACCTGCGGGTCTGTCAGAATTTCCAATTCCTGCTGGCGCTGCCAGGCATAGCTGGATTCGCGGGCGAAGGCTTCGTCCACATAGCCGGGATGGCACATGATCTCGAATACACCCTCGGCGGGCAGGCTTGCGAGGATGCGCCCGAGCTCGGCGCGGGTGGCACCTTCATCATAAAACGTGTCGAAGAAGGCGTCGGGGTGACGCGGCTGGAATTGGGCCAACAGGCGGGGCGAGGCTTGGCGCAGGGCCGCTTCCAGATGCCCGGGAATGCCATTCAGCGTGGTCTGGCCGCGCCCGGAGACAGGCAGACGCAGGGCAAGTTGGTATTCGCGCGCAAGTTCCAACATGGACTGGAGCAGGCCGGGGGTTATGTAGGAGGAGTGATGATGCGAATCGAGATGGGTGGGCCGTTGGCCGGTTGCCGCCATGAAGGCTTCGATCTGGGCGCGCCATTCGGCTTTGGCTTCGGCGGCCTGGAGGCTTTCGGCGCGGGCGATGAGTGTGCCCAGCTTGAGAAATTCGCCGCCGGGGTCTACCAGTGATGCGACTTGTGCGGGCGGCAGGAGCGGCCGGCCAGCTGTCAGAACGAGGTGCACGCCCAGGCCAAGGTTGGGGGTCTGGGCCAGCGCTAGGCGCAAGTCAGCGGCGGCCGAGGGCATATTCATCATGGCGGTGGTGGAAGTGACCAGACCGCGCAGGTGGCATTCGCGAATGCCGCGCGAGATGTCGGGGGTGCGGCCGTAGTCGTCAGAGTTAAAGATCAGGCGTAGGGACATGGGTTCTCCGAAACAAGGTAATTCGGTCAGGGCTGGAGCCCGGTCAGGACCTGGTGAATGGCGTTGAGCAGCGAGGCGTCGCCGGGCGCATCGTTCTGGAGCGTCCAAATCATCAGCCCGGAAGCGCGTTGCAGTGCCAGGCGGGTTTTCTGCCGGATCGTGGGCTGGCCATTGTAACGCTGGAGGTTGCCATGAAACTCCAGCTCATCGCCCTGGGCGGCAGCCGGGTTGGCTTCGACCAGCTTGCGGTAAGGCACTTCGCCGGGCCTGGAATAAAACGGCACGCCCATGACCAGTTTTTCGGGAGGTACACCACGCGCCAGCCAGTAGTCGAGGCCCTGGGTAAACTGGTCGAGGCTGCCGTGGCCGGGTTCATCATAGGCCATGACGTTGACAAAATCGAGCAGGGTGATCGCTTCAGCGGGGATGGCGTCGGCATGTTCGCCGTAAACGGGCAGCGCAGCGGTGAGCAGTTTTCCGGCAGGCAGTGCGGCGCGCAGTTCGGTCATCAGCGCCAGGAAATTTTGGGAGGAAACCCCGGCCCGCGGATATTCCCAGTCGATATCGATGCCGTCAAAGCCGTATTCGCCGCTGACTCTCAACAATTCGCTGATAAAGACTGCCCGCGTCGAGGCGGCGGATGCCAGCTGTTCAAACTGCTGGTCGAGCCCCCAGCCGCCGACGGAGACCAGCACCTGCACCTGGTGCTGATGGGCGCGCTGGATGAGGGTTTTCAGGCTCCAGGAACTGGTAAACGGTTCAACCGTGCCATCGGCGCGAGGTAGGAGAAACGCGTAGTTGAGATGCGTGACCTGGTCGAGGGGCAGCGCGTCTGCGACCACGCCTTCGGTGACATAGCCAATGACGCGGAAAACGGCCGGCAGCGGCGTAGCCGTTGGCGAGGGAAGCGGAGTGGGAGTGTCCATGGGGGGTGAGGTAGGGGTGATTTGCGGAGTGGGGGCAGCACAAGCGCCAAAAACAAGCGCAAAGCCGGCGAACAGGGTCAATATTTTATCAGTTTGCATGGTGTTTTCCACAAAGCCGGAGGATGTGGGTGTACATTTAGATCTTATCACCCGGACGTGCAGCCCGTGTGTTTTCGTGCAGGGTCTGGCGGATAGAGGCGGTCGGTTTCACGCCGCCCAACCCCATGCCGAGTAAAACAGCGCCCGTCACGGGAGGCGCAGCCAGGCGCACGAGTCGGGCGCGGGGCGCAAGTTGCAAAATCGTCTCTTGTAATGGTGAAATCAAGAGCGGGCCGCCTGCAAACATACTGCCCGCCAGGACAACATCAAAAGCCTGCGTTTCAAATTCCAACTGGCGGATGACGGCACAGGCCATCTCACCCAGCTCACAACCAGCCCAGTGGATGACCTCGCGCGCGACAGCATCGCCCGCTTCGGCCACCCTGAAAACCAGTGGAGCCAGTTCCGCGCCGAGCTGCAGGCGTTCCCGGGTGTAGCCGTCCAGTAAAGCTTCTACATCCGGCGCGCCAACCGCCTTGCAAAAGGCCTCGGTCAGAGCAGTGGCCGGGCCGCGCTTGATCCAGGCATAATTGACAAGCTGCAGAGCACGCATGACCAGTTCAGTGCCGCCAGCGGCTTCACCCATCAAAAACCCGTAACCAGTGACGCGGCCCATGCGCTGAAAATCGGGAGCCAGGCCCCAGCAGTTACAACCAGTGCCAGAAACCAGCCCCACGCCCCAGCCCTCCTGCGCGCCCGCCACAATGCCCGGCACCGCATCATTGACCATCTGCACCGGGCAAGACAGGCCGAGCCGCGCAATCGTTGCCGCCATGACAGCCTGTTCGGAAGGCCAGTCATACCCGGCAATCCCAAACCCGGCGCCACTCAGGCTCGCCGCCTGCAGACCTGCCAGACCGAGCGCCCGGTCGAGACCGGTACGCAGGGTTTCCAACATGCCATCATAGCCAACCGTCTGGTGGTTGCCTGGGCCCGCCTCGCCAAACCCAACGACGTGCCCGCTTTCATCCGCGATCAAACAATGCGTTTTCGTGCCTCCCAGGTCGACGCCAAGAAAATACGGCATAAGCACCTTTCAAAAGAAAAGTAACAAAGGCGCACTGCTTAAGTGCGCCTTTGCCGGTTATTTCCAGAACTGCGGAAGATGCTCTTTATGGGTTTCGAGCATGTCATCCAGCACCGCCTGCACCTGGTCGGCCTGCGGCCCAATCGGATTGGCGAGCAAAGCCTGATAGGCTGCATCCCGATCACCATGCACCGCCGCCTCCACAGTCAGCAATTCATACGATTTCACCGCCGCAATCAGCCCAAATTGCGCCGGGGGCAACGGCTCAGCCGGAATGGGTGTAATCCCGCTCTTGCGGACCGTTGCAGGCATTTCCAATACCCAATCAGCCGGCCATTCCTTGATGGCCCCGTCATTCTTCAAGTTGACGACGTGCGTCTCGCCCAAGTCATTGTAATGGGCGTTCAGCAACTGCGTCGCCACGGTGGAATAATAGGCCCCGCCGCGCTTCATCAAATCCGCCGGGGGCTCTTTCAGGGCCGGGTCGGCATACTGGCGCAGCAAATCCTTCTCCACTTCGATGACTTCCTCCGCACGCGAAGGCGGCCACTTCTTCTGACTGGCAAGTTTTTTAGCGGTGTAATAAAAATATTGCAGATAGTAATTGGGGATCATGCGAATAATCTCGATCATGCGCGGATCCCATTCGGGCTCTGCCTCGCCTTTCAGCTCCTGGATGAAACCATTGATGACCTGCGGCCAGACATCCTCCCCGTCGACGGTGAAGCCACGGTGCCAGGAGAGATGATTCAGTCCGAGGGTTTTTAACTCCGTCCGGGCCAGATCAATCCGCTTCCCGGTGGCCTTTTCGAGGCCTTCGATGATCATCATCCTGGCTGAGATGGGCACATTGCACACGCCAACCGCCGGCGTCTCAGGGGCATACTTGCTAAGGGCCTGGGTGACAAGGCCAGCCGGGTTGGTAAAATTGACCAGCGGCGCGCCCGGCTTCGCCAGCTCGCGCATGTCGTGGGCAATCTTCAAAATGACCGGAATGGTACGCAACGCCTTGCCCATGCCGCCCACCCCGGTGGTTTCCTGCCCGATCAGGCCGTGCCGCAAACCGAGATATTCATCGCGGCGGCGGGCTTCCATGTGGCCAACACGCAGCTGCGTGGTGACATAATCGGCATCCCGGACGGCCTGCCGCTGGTCGGTGGTCAGCACAACCTTGAAGGGGTTGCCCTTATACTCCACCATGCGCCGGGCAAACCCGCCGACAATATCCAGCCGTTCCGGGTCAATATCCATCAGCCACAATTCATTCAGCGGAAACTGTGCAAGCCGTTCGAGAAAGCCGTTGACCAGTTCCGGGGTATAGGTGGAGCCTCCACCAATGACAGTTACTTTTAACATTTTGTTCTCCTGTCAGAATTTAACGGAAAATCAATAAGGTGACCGATTCGGGGGGCAGGGTCACTCCTGCGCCGTTGGTAAAATTCGGGATGGGCAATGCTTCAGCCGGGTGAGTGGCGTCGAAAAGGAAGGCTTCAACCAGCTGAAGCTGGTCACCGCCCTTCAGTTGGAGCGGCTGGTTGAGCGGCGTGGCGTTCAAATTGATCAGCATCACGGTCAGGCGGCCATCTTCGGCCCTGGCGGCATAGACTGAAACATACTGCGCATCTGTGCTGGCAAACAGCAGATGATTGCCGAACTTCTTCCACATCACAAAAGAATAGTAGGATGGGCGCACGTCAAACGATGTCAACAGACCGTACCCGGCGGCATTGTTTTTAATCTGCCAGTAGGCCAGCAGTTCAGGCTGCTGGCGCAGCAACCGGCCGTATACATCTGCCAGCCACAGGGCGCTGTAAAAACTATCGGGCGAAGTCTCGGCCCCGGCGGCGCTGGAATAGTTGGAGTTGTACTCCGTCACGCCCACCGGCAACTCTTTTCCGGTGGTTTCACGGATGACTCGGCGCAGTTTGACCAGGATCTGATCCCATTCGGCGGTATTGGCGCGCATGTCTTCCCAGTCGGGGTTGCCACAGGTCAGACAGGCCGGGAAAGGGTAACGATGGACAGTGACAATGTTGACCAGATCGCCGTTAACCTTGAGAAACTCGGTCAAATATGCGCGGGCCACCGCATCTGCGCCGGGGTTTTGCGGGTCATCCACAAACTGGCTGATATCCGGCCCGTAGAACAGAATGCCCGGGTCAACGGCGCGCATGGCAAGCGCGAATTCGCGCCAGACTCTGGCGTAACGCTGGGGGGTCCACTTTTCGTCAATGTTCAGGCCGGGATCGTTTTCATACAGGTTGGGTTCGTTGCCGATATTCCAGTATTTGACGGCGTAGCCCTTGGTGAGATTCGCGTACCGGACAATTTCCGCCGCCCGGGCCGGAGTGCTGCCCGGCACGCGCACGCTGATACTGGGTTCCGCTCCGATCGTGCGAGCCTGGGCGATGTAATTGTCGATCATTAAAGAGCGAATATCGTTGCGATCGCCCCAATTGCCGCCCGGCCAGCGCATAAAAGTGACGCCCAATGCGATGGTTTTTTTGAACGAGTCGAGGCTGAAATCTGACCAGGGGCCGTGGTTGACACCCAACACAAATTTGCTGAGCTCGCCCTGGTCGCGTGTCAGGTCAACCCAAAATACTCCGGCCGGCGGCAGCGGCGTGGCGGTTGGGCCGCTGGTGGGGGATGGTTCGACCGTCGGCACCAGGGTGGGAGAAACAACAACAGCCTGACACGCGGTCAGGCTGATGAAGGAAACATAGAGGAGCAGGAGAGCTGCCAGCCTGTAGCAGGCTGGGCGTGAACCGGGCATTATTTTTCAACCCCGGTGATGACGATCCCCTGCACAAAGAAGCGCTGGGCAACGAAGAACAGGATCAAGGGCAGGATAATGGCCATCAAGGCACCGGCCTGGATCAGCTCGGGCTTGGAGCCGTAAATGCCGTTGAAAATGGGCAGCGCGACCGAGATCGGCCAGGCGGCACGGTTGGTGGAAAGGTAAACCAACGGGCCGAAGTAGTCGTTCCAGGCGAAGACGATGTGAAAGACGGTGATAGCAATCAGGGCCGGATAAGATTGCGGGATGATGATCGACCAGAGTACCCGCAGTGGGCCGGCCCCATCCATCATGGCGGCTTCATCCAGTTCGCGCGGCAGGGTCATGAAATACTGTCGCAACAGGAAGACGTCATAGGCGTTGGCAAAGAAGGAGGGAATGATCAACGGGAGCCAGGTGCCAACCCATCCGATTTTCTGGAAGAAAGTATACGTGGGGATGAGCGTGACGAACCCCGGCAGGAAAATTGTCGAGACGAGCAGGGTGAACAGGAAGTCGCGACCGGGGAAGCGGAAACGTGAAAAACCAAAGGCAACCAGTGTGCAGGAAATCAACACACCGATTTCGGTCATGATGGCGTAGAAGCTGGTGTTCCAGAGCAGACGGGGGTAGTCGAGGGTTTTGATCACCTCGGAGTAGTTCCCCCATTCAGCCGACCAGGTCCAGGGGCGTTCCAGGGCGCGCCAGGACACTTTGCATGTGATCTCGCCAGCTTCGGGATTGGATGGGTCGATAAAAACGGTGGACTGCCGACCTTTTTTCTTGGCAGCCAGCTCTTTAATCGCGGTGCTGTTAGGGTCCTGTCCACTGCAATTGGCCATGGGGACTTTGAACACTTCGAGTTCTGCGTCATTGTAGGAGTACACGGCAGGCTTGGCCGGCCAGATGGGCGCACCAATTTGGGCCAACTGTCCCTGGGTTTTGAGGGATGTGAAGACCATGAAAACAAAAGGAGCCAGGAAAATCACCAGGACCCCCATGGTAACGCCGGTCACCATGGTGATATTGACGCCTTTGAGAAACTTGTGTCGAATAGACTTGTTCATCTTGTCTTCTCCTTAGCGCGATTCGCCGGCATAATAAACCCAGTATTTGGCCGTGCTGAACAATACGATCGTTACGAGCAACACGATCAGGAACAGGAACCAGGCCAGAGTGGATCCATAAGACATGTTTTGATAAGTGAAAAAGGTTTTATATAAGTACAGGTTGTAGAACAATGTCCAGCCGCCGGGCCGCCCGGTCCCCTGGTTGACCACCAGTGGAACCTGGAAATATTGGAATAAGCCGACGATGCTGAGAACGAGATTATAGAAAATTACGGGCGAAATCATCGGGAAAGTGACGTTCCAGAAGGTTTGCCAGCCGTTGGCGCCATCCACTTTGGCGGCGTCATACAATTCTGTGGGAACGCCCTGCAAGCCCGAAAGCATGATCAGCATGGCGTTGCCGACGCCCCAGATGCCCATGATCACATAAGCCGGGTAAACGCCGGTCAACAGGCTGGTGCTGTTGGCCCAGCCCGGCAGGTTTTCTTTGGCCACTCCCAGGAACATGAGTGAGCGATTGATCCAGCCGGATTCGGTGTTTAGCATGCCACCCCACAGATAGATGGCAGCCACAAAGGGGACGATATAAGGCATGTAAAACAGGGTGCGGAAAACCCATTGACCACGCAGGTAGGGGCTGTTCATTAAGAGTGCGAGGCCCAGGGGAACGAAAATGCCAACGGGCAGAGCAACCAGGCCAAACAGGACGGTCACCCAGAGCGATCCGGGCGTGGAGCCTGTGCTCCAAATCAGCGGATCATTGAACAACTGAATGTAATTTTGCAGACCGACAAATTTTGGCGCGCTCAGGATCTGGTCAGTAATCTTCAGGTCGAGAAAGCTGAAGAACAGCGTAGCGATGGTGGGCAGCAGAGTGAACGCCAGGAACCCAAAAATCCAGGGAGAGAGAAAAATCAATCCATTTCTCATTTCCCGGCGCGCCAAGGGGGTCAGACTGCGAAAAGCAGCCAACGAAGGAAGTTGGGGAAATTTACTAAGTTGTTCAAACATGTGGACACTCCTTTCCCACGGGGAAAACGCGGGTCAAGTGAAAAGATAGAGCGGGCGGGCTGGCATTGCAGGCCAGCCCGCCCGGAGTTTCAAAGCGGATTACTTCTCGTTGTAGATCGCGTTCAGATCGTCAACGAACTTCTGGTACTCGGTTTCGAAGTCAAACTTGTCAGGAGTGGTGTTGTTCATCAAGTCCATGAAGGTCGCAAAGCGGGCACTGGCCTTGATGGAATTGGGCTGGTACTGTTCCGAGCTCGGGGCATCGGGGTAGCTCAGGCCCTGGATGAACACGTTCCAGCTTTCGTCGGTGACGAACGGATACTGGGCTTTCTTGGCGGCGAAGAAGGCTTCGGTCTTGGCGGGCACAGCGGGCATGGCGCCGTAGACGGGCAGCAGTTTGTCAGCGCCGGTGGTGACCAGGTAGGCCAGGACGGTGAAAGCTTCGGCGGGGTTCTTGGTGCCTTTCCAGATGCGGAAGGTGTCGGCGTCAACACGGCCGTGAACCGCACCATCGGAGCCCATGGGCTGGATGCCGAGCTGGAATTCATTGCCGGCCTTGGCGAAGTCACCCAAGCAGCAGGTGTACCAGGTCTGGGTCAGGCCCATCGCGGCCTTGCCGGAGTTGAAGACGTTGCCCGCGCCGAATTCAGTCGCGCCGGCCAGAGGACCATTCGCCATATAGGGCTGCTTGCCCCACATGCCATCATAGTACCACTTGAAGCCTTCTTTCCAGCTATCGGGAAGGGTGGACTTGTATTCGCCAGCAGCTTCGCCGGAGTAAATCTTGACGGCGCCACCGTAGAAGGTGCCGACCGACTGGAGGGACTGCCACTGGGCATTGTAACCAACCTGAACGATCTGGGTCGGGTCGAAGCCTTCCTGGGTGGCGTCATTGCCGTTCTTGTCAACGGTCAGGCGCTTGGCAACTTCGGTAACGGTTTCCCAGTTCCAGTCAACTTCCTTGCCATCGAGAACGTACTTGTCGCCGTATTTCTGGGGAGGATAGGCGAGGCCGGCTTCGTCGAACATGGCAGGCACAAAGTAGATCGCGCCGGGGAAGACGGCGAAGGGCAGGCCAACCTGGCCTTCTTCGGTCTGGTAGAACTTGATCAGAGCCGGGTCGAAGATCGACTGGTCAAAACCGCCCATGTAGGGGGCCATATCGAGCCACTGGCCATAGAAGTCGTTCGAGCCAGCCCAACCCACTGGGCCAACGATATCGGGGCCATTGCCGGAGGCAATTTCGGTCGAGAGGGTGTCACGGCCGCTGGCGTGGGGGATGATCTCCAGGATGAGCTGGATCTTGTCCTGGGAGGCGTTGAAGTCTTTCACAACTTCTTCCTGGGCAGCGATCTGGGGAGCATCGGTACCGGTGCCGAGACCAACGAACCAGCGAACGCAGACTTTACCGGCGGCGCATTCAGCAATCGGGTAAGGGGTCAGCGTGGGGGTAGCCGGAACAGCCGTGGGGGCTTCGGTAGCGGCAGGGGCAGCCGGTTCGGCGGTAGGAGCCTCGGTGGCGGCAGGGGCCTCGGTGGCAGCCGGGGCAGCAGGGGCCTCGGTGGCAGCCGGGGCGCCGCAGGCGGCCAGCATCATCGAGACGACCATGACCAATGCGGTCAAGATGTAAACGGTCTTTTTCATGGTGAAATTTCTCCTCTTATAGATTGGTGGAAATGATGGTCAGATTTAACGGGGTCAGAGAGTATGTGTTGGGAACCGGGTCACCTCCTGCATTTTTTTTAGTTCATTGCTGCCGAAGCTGGGCAGCCACACGAACGACGAATGATAATGTCAGTGGGAAGTAACGTCGCCATTTCGGCGGGTTGTTCTTGCAATAAATTGAATAAGAGCCTGGCAGCAGTACGGCCAACATCTTCCGTGGGGGCGCAGACGGTTGTCAGTGGCGGGTTGAGAAATGGCGAAAGGCGAGAATCGTCAAACCCAACCACGGCAACATCTTCGGGAACCCGCAAACCAGCTTCCTGAATGGCGCGTAAAGCACCGATCGCCGCTTCATCATCACCAGTAAAAACGGCGTCGAACCTTTGACCCTCTCCGCTTAGCAATTTTTTTACATTGCGATAGGCGACAAATTGGTCAAACTCGCCATCAATGATCAGGGCTGGTTTGACAATCAGCCCATGGGCATCCAACGCATCCCGGTACCCTTGTTCGCGCAAGCGGGAATCTTCCTGTTCAAAGGGGCCGCGTAAAAAAGCGATCGAACGCCGCCCGTGTGTTTCAATCAAATGTGTGATGATTTTGCGCGTGGCGGTCCGGTTTTCTACCGTCACAAAAGGGATTTTCAGATGGGCTGGCGACGTACGATGGATTAGCACTACTGGAAATTTAACCCGGCAAAGGTCAATGAGTTGTTCTTCGTTGAAACTGTCAGCATAGACCAGGATGCCGTCCGTATTTTGCGGGCCCAGCGGCGACAAATTCTCGGGGCGGGAAGTATGTTTGTACGTGGCAACCAATAAATTATATTGATACTCGCTGACTACCGCTTCAATACCGCGCAATAACGGAGCAAAAAAATCGGTATGCATATTGTGCAACACAAGCCCAATGGTCTGCGTGCGCCGGGTAGCCAGATTGCGCGCAACCGCCAGGGGTTTGTAGCTTAAGTCCAACATGACTTGCTGGATACGCTCTGAAACTTCTTGAGAAACGGGTGCGTTTTGGTTAAGGTAACGGCTGACCGTGGCTACAGAAACTGCAGCGTGCCTGGCGACATCACGGATCGTAACAGAAGAGGAGCGACGGGTCATGGTAGGGGCTGTGTAACCGGTTACATTAAAGCACAATTAGCCTACCGCGTCAATGGGGAAATTTGCATCATCTTTCTAAAATGGATCGGGAAATTGCAAAAGGCGCAGCAAGTAATCACCATAAGAGTTGTTGGCAGTCCGGGCCAGGTGTTGCAGTTGTTCCGGGCTGATAAATCCCTGACGATAAGCAATTTCTTCCGGCGAGGCGATCATCAAACCCTGGCGTTCCTGCACAGCCTGGACAAAATTCGCGGCCTGGAGCAGAGATTCGTGTGTCCCGGCATCCAGCCAGGCGACGCCGCGGCTGAATACTTCAGCGCGCAATTGGCCGCGCTCGAGGTAGAGACGGTTCAGGTCAGTGATTTCCAGCTCCCCGCGCGGAGAAGCCTTCAGGTGCTTGACCAGTTCAACGACTTCAGAATTGTAAAAATAGATTCCGGGAACGGCGTAAGTGGAACGCGGGTTGGCGGGTTTTTCCTCGAGGCTGAGCACGCCCCCAGCCTGGTCGAATTCGACAATGCCGTAACGCTGGGGGTCCCGCACGGAATAGGCAAAAATCGTCGCGCCGGTATTTAATTCCACTGCGCGGCGCAGCATGCCAATCAGGCCCTGGCCAAAGAAGATGTTATCACCCAACACGAGGCAGACCGGAGATTTGCCCACAAAATCCGCGCCGACTCGAAACGCGTCGGCCAGGCCGCGCGGCTGATCCTGCTCGGCGTAAGAAAATGTCAGACCCCACTGGCTGCCGTCACGCAGCAGGCGTTGGAAAAGCGGCAGGTCTTCGGGGGTGCTGATGATGAGAATCTCGTGTATCCCGGCCAGCATCAGCATGGAGAGCGGGTAATAGATCATCGGCTTGTCGTAGACCGGCAGCAGTTGTTTGCTCATGGCCAGGGTCAGTGGGTGCAGGCGTGTTCCTCGCCCGCCAGCCAGGATGATTCCTTTCATGGTTCCGCTCCTGTGTGCCGGGGAATTTCCCGGGTTAATAGGCTCCGCGACCCTGTGTGGCAATGATCAGGGTGTGGATGAGAATGTGGATGTCCAGCCAGATGGACCAGTTTTGGACGTAATATACGTCCAGATTGACGCGTTCCTGGTAGGTCAGGTCATTGCGGCCCGAGATCTGCCACAGGCCGGTCATACCGGGAACTACCTGTTTATAAATGTCGAAGTCGTCGCTGTAAAGCGGGATCTCTTCTGCAACGATGGGCCGGGGGCCGATCAGGCTCATTTCTTTGCACACCACGTTCCAGATTTGGGGCAGTTCATCCAGGCTGGTGCGGCGTAAAAAGTTCCCGACGCGGGTGATGCGCGGGTCTTTTTTGAGTTTGAAGTTCTGATCCCATTCGACGCGCAGTTCGGGGTCACGCGCCAGGTAGTCTTGCAAGATTTGTTCGGCATTGGCCATCATGGTGCGGAATTTCCAGATGCGAATTTCTTTGCCAGCATGGCCGACACGTTTTTGAGTGTAAAAGACCGGGCCGGGGCTATCCAGCCGGATCAGTAGGGCCAAAATTAGAAAGACCGGGAGCATGACCGGGAGCGAGATCAGCACCAGGAGGACATCGAGGCTGCGCTTGATGATGCGCTGAGACGGGTTGATCAGCTGATGGGTGACTTCTAGGCCGAGGTTTTCGACCAGATGGAGAGGGGTGAACCAGACCGACCCCATCCGGGCGTCGTCAAACATGACGATGATGCGTTTGAACTGATGGCTTTTATCGAGCAGGACGTTTTTGACTGCTCCGAGAGGGGCTTTTTCGGGAACAATGATGAGAATATCAATATTTTTGAATAAGGACCGACCTTCCCAATTTGCAGAGTGCAGATCGGAAGGCGGGGGGAAAATGGTGCCGAGCGAACCCGCCTTGACGCACAAAACCGGCCAAAGACCCGTCAGCCGGTTGCGGCGCAGGCTTTTATAGATGAATTCTGCGCCGCTGGTTTCGCCGACCACGACGACGGGCAATCCCCACAAACGGAGGCGTACCGCCAGGCGACGGAAGAGCTTCCGCACCAGCGGGGCGCTGACCAGCAGGAAAAACCAGGTCAGCCCCAAAACCGCCCGCGACCAGATAGTGGTATTGCGCAGGTAAAAACTCAGGCTCATCAGGGCGAACATGCCCAGGGTGGAGCCTATGGACAGGCGGCGCAATTCTTCCACCGGGCCGACACCGATACCCGGATACAGGCCCATGACCAGATAGATAATGATGAAGAGGCCGGCGACAGGCAGCATGAGCGAGCTATATTGCCCGGGTGTCAGTTCGACGCGAATGAATTGCCAGAGAAAGACGGCCAGGGCGATGGAACCCAGCACACAGAGCAGGTCACTGCTCAGCATGAAGGCGGTCATCAGCC
This sequence comes from uncultured Anaerolineae bacterium, assembly GCA_903875215.1. Taxonomy (GTDB): domain Bacteria; phylum Chloroflexota; class Anaerolineae; order Anaerolineales; family Villigracilaceae; genus UBA5195. The sequence goes on along the minus strand of CAIQVH010000016.1, from coordinate 101,357 downwards.
AGCGCCGATAGAGCCAGGCCGGGGTGGCGGTGTTTTGCGAGAAGTATTCGTTGTCCTGGTGCAGGATGACGGGGGTCATTGCGACTCGGGGAATGCTTGTTGGGTGGCCTGGAATTCCCGCCAGGCGGTTTCGACGAGGTTTTTGAAATCACGCTGGAAGCGTTGATTGGAGAAGCGTTCGGCGTTGGCGCGGCAGGCCTGTGGCGTGAAGCGCGCCGAATTGTGCTCAAATTCCTGGATGGCGTGCTGCAAGGCCGGGACGGTTTGTTCGTGGAAAAAGAGGCCGGTGGGCTGAGGCTGGTCGATGCCGAGGATGGTTTCGCGGACGCCGCCCTGCCCAAAAGCAATGACCGGGGTGCCGCAGGCCTGCGCTTCGAGTGGGATAATGCCAAAATCTTCCTTGGCGGCAAAAATGAAAGCGCGGGCGCGCTGCATGTGGTCGCGTAAAACGTCTCCGGGTTGGTAGCCTAGCCAGGTGACATTGGGCAGGTTGAGGTCTTTGAGTTTGTGAGATTCGGGGCCGTCGCCGATGACGATCAGGCGTTTATCGGGCAGGCCGGCGAAGGCGTCTACGATCAGGTCGATGCGTTTGTACGGAACCAGCCGCGAGGCGGTGAGGTAGTAGTCTTCTTTTGCGAGGTGCAGGGGAAAGGCGTCGGTATTGACTGGCGGGTAGAAAATGCTGGCGGCGCGCCGGTAGGTTTTTTCGATGCGCTGGCAGATGAAGCCGGAGTTTCCCAGCAAATGATCGGGGCGGTAGGCGGCGGCGAAATCCCACAGGCGGATGTAGTGTAGAAGGGAACGCGCCAGCCAGGATTTCAGGCTGTTGAATCCGCTGACCGAAAGGTAGTTGTTTTGCATATCCCAGGCATAACGCATGGGGCTGTGGATGTAACTGATGTGGAGTTGGCCGGGGTGGGTGAGAATGCCCTTGGAAACAGCATGGCAGTTGGAGAGAATGACATCGTAGCCGCTAAAATCGAATTGCTCGATGGCCAGGGGCATGAGCGGCAGAAAACTGCGATAGTTTTTGGCGTTGAGCAGTGGGAAGGTTTGCAAAAAGGAGGTTTTGATCTGGCGGCCGCTTAAAAAACCGCGATCTTCTTGCGGTAAAAAATCGAGCAGGGTGAACAGGTCGGCGGAGGGGAAGATTTGGAAAAGCTGCTCGATGACCCGCTCGGAACCGGCATAGGTAACCAACCAATCATGAACAATGGCAATTTTGGGGGTCATAAGGATTAGCTGTCCACCATTCGGAACCTTTTTGGGGCTTGCCTGAACTTTCTAGGTGGGAAAATTTTACCACATCCTCATTTACTCTCTGCGCGAGGGCTGTTGGGCCAACCGGCAGGCAGGTTGCGCCGAAATCCCCGAGTTGTGCTAGGATTAATAACCATGAAGAACTTTTGCGAGAACCGCCGATGACGATTGCGCCTCTCCCTTCTGCCGCCCGGCGCGGCAACCTGAAGATTTTCATCGGCTATGCAGCCGGGGTGGGAAAAACCTACGCAATGCTGGATGCCGCCCGCCAGCGGAAAAATCAGGGCGTGGATGTCGTGATCGGCTACATCGAAACCTATGGGCGCGCCGAAACAGAGGCGCTTACCGTTGGGTTGGAAAGCTTGCCGCGCCGCACCAGCACAGTGAACGGCCTGACCCTGACGGATATGGATATGGAGGCACTGCTGGCGCGCAAACCCGCCCTGGCGCTGGTGGATGAATTGGCGGGCACCAATGCACCCGGAGCGCGGCATCCGCGCCGCTTTCAGGATGTGCAGGAACTGCTGGAAGCCGGGATCGATGTCTACACCACTCTCAACATTCAGCACCTCGAAAGTCTCAACGACATCGTAACCCGCATCACCGGGGAGCCGGTGACCGACACCCTGCCCGATCAGCTGCTCGACGAGGCCAGCGAACTCGAGCTGATCGATCTTTCACCCGACGAATTGATGGCGCGCCTGCATGAAGGTAAAGTCATGATCCCCGAACAGGCGGCCCGCACGATCGAAAAATTCTATCGCAAGGGCAACCTGACCGCCCTGCGCGAAATGACCATGCGCCGCACCGCTGAGCGCGTCGATGGCCAGCTGCGCGCCTATATGCGCGCCAGCTCCATTCCCGGGCCGTGGCCGGCAGCCGAGCGTCTGCTGGTCTGTGTTGGCCCCAATCGCGCCGGAGACAGCCTGATTCGCGCCGCACAGCGCCTGGCCAAACGTTCCAACGCCGAATGGTTCGCCCTGTACGTTGAAACACCCTCGCAAGCCATGCTCTCCCCCGCCCGGCGCGACCAGATCACCCGCGCCCTGCAACTGGCCGAAGAACTGGGCGCGCGCACCAAAATCATCCCGGCCAACGATTCTGCGCCAGCGATGGCCAACGCCATCCTGGACTATGCCCGCCGCCACAACATCGCCAAAATCATGGCCGGAAAACCCGCCCACCCGCGCCGCTTTGGCCAATTGCGCCCCTCGCTCATCTCCGAGCTTAGCCAACGCAGCGGCGGAATCGACCTGTATCTGATCAGCAACGCCGAAACGGTCACACCCGAACCGGCCACCACGCCCCACCCGCCCCTCTCCCGTTACCTGTGGGGAATTCTGCTGACGCTGGTCACCACCGCCATCGGCTTTGCCATCGAGCTGGATATTTCACCCACCAACCTGGTGATGCTCTACCTGCTGGATGTGGTCATCGCTGCCGTGTACCTTGGCCGCGGCCCGGCCATTCTGGTCTCCATCCTGGGCGTGGCCGCCTTCGACTTCTTCTTTATCCCGCCCACCATGACCCTCTCCATCGCCGACACGGAATACATCATCACCTTCATCGGCCTGTTTCTGGTTGGCACCGTCATCAGCGCGCTCACTGCGCGCGCCCGCGAACAGGCCGAAGCTGCCCAGCAACGCGAAGCTGACACCGCGGTCCTTTACGCCCTCAGCCGCGACCTGGCCGCCGCAGACGGGCTGGAATCCGTCCTGCAGGCCATCCGCCAGCACCTCATCCCCGATTTTGGCCGGGAAGGCATCATCTACCTGGCCGAAGGCGACAGCCTGCGCCCCCACGGAGGCCCCACCCAAACACCCGACCTGGAGATCGCCACCTGGGTCTGGAAGCACGGTGAACCAGCCGGGCGCGGCACCAACGCTTTCCCAGACGCCGAAACCCGCTGCCTGCCGCTCAAAACTTCCCAACGCACCATCGGCGTACTCAGCCTGCAACCGCTCGAACCTGAAATCCAGCCCACCCCCGATCAGCGCCGCCTGCTGGAAGCCTTCTCCAACCAGGCCGCCCAAGCCCTGGAACGTGTCTCGCTGGCCGAACAAACCCGGCAGATGAAACTGCTGCAGGCCGCCGAAAAACTGCAAAACGCACTGCTCAACTCCATCTCACACGACCTTCGTACCCCGCTCGTCTCCATCACCGGGACATTGACCACACTCGAGGCGCAAAGCGACCTGCTCGACCCGGCTTCACGCCAGAGCCTGGTCGAAACCGCCCGCGAAGAAGCCGACCGGCTGAACCGGCTGGTCGGCAACCTGCTGGATATGACCCGCCTGGAGGCCGGAGCACTCAAGGCAAAACGGGACCCTTCCGATATCCAGGATGTGATCGGCGCTTCTGTCGGGCAGCTGGAAGCTCGATTAATCGGGCGTAATCTGAAGATCGCGATTCCCGATTCCTTGCCGCTGGTGGCGCTTGATTTCGTACTGATCGTCCATGTGATCAACAACCTGCTCGATAACGCGCTGAAATATTCACCCGCAGGTTCTCCGCTCGAACTGCGCGCGCAAATTGTCAAAAACGAAATTCATATCAGTGTCACCGATCACGGTTTGGGCATCCCTGAAGGTGATCTGGAGCGCGTCTTCGATAAGTTCTACCGCGTTCAACGCCCCGAGCAAGTCACCGGCACCGGCCTGGGATTGGCCATCTGCAAAGGGATTATCGAAGCCCACGGCGGGCGAATCTGGGCTGCCAATCACGCCGGCGGTGGAACCATTATCACAATTGCGCTGCCTGTTTCCGAAAGCTAGCCGCCTGGTGTACAATCGAGGGAATGGTCGATTTACCGCGTGTTTTGATAGTGGATGATGAGCGTCCAATCCGGCGTTTTTTGACAACCCTGCTGGGCGAGCACTACACTGTTCTCGAAGCCGCCAACGGTGAGGATGCGTTGCGTCAGGCGGTAACCGAACGCCCTGAAGTCATCCTGCTTGACCTTGGCCTCCCCGACATCAATGGCGTGGAAGTCACCCGCCGCCTGCGCGAGTGGACGCAAATCCCCATCATTATCGTCTCGGTTCGCGAACAAGAAAGCGACAAAATTGCCGCGCTTGATGCCGGCGCCGACGATTACCTGACCAAGCCTTTCGGCGCCGGCGAGTTGATGGCGCGTCTGCGGGTGGTGCTGCGGCGAACGATTCAAGAAACTGGCGAACCGGTCTTTCAGGTGCCGGGCCTCTCTGTCGACTTGAATACTCGGGCCGTGACAGCCAATGGCGAAATGGTGACTCTCACTCCCAATGAATACGATTTGCTCAAAACCCTGGTCAAACATGCCGGGAAGGTGCTCACCCACCGCCAGTTGCTCCGTACTGTTTGGGGTGGGTCATACGAGGCTGAAACGCATATCCTGCAGGTCAATATCAGCAATCTGCGCCGTAAAATCGAGCCCGATCCGTCCCGCCCAATCCATCTTGTCACTGAACCAGGCGTCGGTTACAGATTAAAAATAGATTGATCACACTGCCAGGCCTCCCCCAAATCCGATTTCCAGGGTTTGGGGGATTTTTTCTTGAGCCATTCTTGATAATCCGGGCAACTTTCCTGCTCAAGATTTGATACGCCAACCTGTAAAATGCGGGCGTATCAATGATTTGGCTGCAGGATGTGTGTCCAATGTTAAAGAAATTCAGTCTTAAAAATAGCTGGTGTTCGATCCTCTGTGGGCTGCCGCTGGTGGGAATTTCTTCCAGCCCATTCTTGCCGCTCACGGTTGGTGAGCAGAAATTGCTGGTCATCCTTTTGCGGATCTGGTTCCAAACTTCCATCCTGTTCAATGCGGTTTCGAATGGAAAATGAACTGACTCAAAAGGTCAATCCCTTGCGCATCCTGGTGGTGGATGATGAACGGCCCATCCGGCGTTTTTTGCAAATCGCCCTTGGCAGCCAGTATGCTATTTTTGAAGCGGAAACTGGCATGGTAGCCTTGCAAAGCGTGGCCACTAGCCGCCCGGATCTGATTCTACTCGATCTGGGCTTGCCTGACCTGGATGGTATAGAAATCACCCGCCGACTGCGCGAATGGACCTTAATCCCGGTGATTATCGTCTCAGTAAGTGACCGCGAAGAAGATAAAGTAGCTGCCCTCGATGCCGGAGCCGATGATTACCTGACCAAGCCTTTCAGCGTCAATGAGTTAACCGCTCGAATTCGCGCAGCCTTGCGACACTCTACCAAACCGGAAATCGAGTCGGCCTATGAAAGTGGTGGGTTATCAGTTAATTTAACGCGCCGGATAATTCGGGTGAACGATCAAGCAGTCACGTTAACTCCCACCGAGTATGACATATTGCGTACCCTGGTCAATCATGTGGGAAAAGTACTTACTCACAAACAACTTATTCTGGCTGTGTGGGGCAGTGATTATGTCGCCGATTCGCATCTGCTGCGGGTCAACGTCAGCAACCTGCGGAAGAAAATCGAGCCAGATCCCCTACGTCCACGATACATCATCACCGAGCCGGGTGTGGGTTACCGTTTACGGGAAATCGAGGCTTAAAACTATGACCAAATTCCCTATTCCTGCCACTCACTTGCGGCAGGAGTATGAGCAACACAAAGCACTGTTCGACAATCAACCGCCGATCGTCCAACGTTTTATCGAAAGCCAGGCACGACACTTGGCTGAAGCGCTGATTTCGGAAAATGTCCAGGTGCGCTTCACACTGCCCGATCGGGTGGTTTTGCATGTCAAACAGGTTGGGCAGGCAGCCCCCATCACCATCCCGGAAACTCAACGGGAACAAAAATCGGGTGGGCTCCTCTTAGCCCTTTCGCGGCATGAGTTGCGCGAGGCGGTTCTGCAGCGCCTGCAAGCTCTGGAGCAGACCCCTGACCAGGCTATCTCGGCCAGCGCCAGCCTGCTGCGTTTTGCGGCGGCCAGTCACCTGGTTGCGAACATGCTGCCCGATGGCCGTTCCATGACTTACCGTCCCGATGCCGATGAAGCCATCCCGAGCATCCCGGTTGAGGGTGAGATGCCTGAATCAGCCATCATCCAGGCCAGCGATGCCATTGCAGAACAGGGGAGTGCCGAGGCGGGGCGAGGAGAGCTCCAGACGCCGTTTGTCCCGGCGGCGCGCCGCTTTTTCCTGCCGCAGTGGGTGGCCTTCGATGCGGAGGGCAAATTGCTGGTCGGTTCGGAGAAGGAAGCTGAAGCCCATGTTCGATCGATGCAGAACTATGTGCAGGTGCTGCATCGGGCCAGTTCGCTGGCCTCCTACATGGTGGCCTGTGAAACCTACCAGCGCAAGCGCTATGGCATCCTGGGGCAATTAATCAACCAGGGGCGGGCTTTGGCCAACTTCAAAACAGAATCCATCGTTGGCGAGATCAAGAAACGTGCCGAACGAGGAACCCTCAATCGGGGATTGAGCCTCTCGCTGCCCTATTTTGATGACCAGAACCTGGAAATGGCCGAAATGCGCTTCGAAGTTATCCCGGCCGGGCGAATTATGTTCATCCCAGCGTTTGTGGTGCGCGCCTCGCGCGGCGAACAAGCCAAGGTCAGCCAGGATACGCGGTTGAACTCATCCACGCGGCGGCATTTATTGAAACAGTTAAAAGCCCTCGAAACGGCTTTTCAATCCTAAAAATATTCACAAAAAGGTAATGCCATGATTTTCTCAATTGGTCTCTTGATCGTTTTTATCGTTATTGCTTTCAAAGCCGCTCCGGTCGAAAAGGAAGAGCACGCTCACGTGCATGGTGCCGGGCAAATTGGCTTGCTGGCGGCGCTGGCGCTGTTCGGTGTGGACTATTTCACCTCGTATTTCTATGCCACCGGCGAACTGATGAGTGCTTTGCATCCGTACAACTTGCAGCAATATGCCTGGATCGCCGTTCTAGTGATCGCTTTCGCCAATGCGGTTTTTGGGTTCCTGTACATGTACTCGCTCGGGATTTTTAACGAGGGTGGCGGTTCGTATACCGCCACGATGCGCTATCTCAGCCCTGGCTTGAGCTTGATCGTCGCTGTGGTATTGCTTCAGGATTACATTTTCACAATCGTGGTTTCCAGCCTTTCAGGTGTGGATCAGTTACTTTCGATCTTTAATCTGTATCACATCGATTGGTTGATCCGCGTGGGTATGGGCATTTTCCTGATGGGGGTGACCTGGTACCTGACTATTCGTGGACGCGGCGAATCAGCGCGCGTGGTCTTCACCATGCTGGGGCTTTTTGTGCTGATGACGGTTGCCATGGCAATCGGGCTGATTATGGCCAAGGAACGTGGCGTGCCAGCCATCATCTACCCTGAAGATATTAAACCGGCTTCCTTCTGGCAGGCAGCCTTTCACATGCTGACTGCCTCCATGAAGGGCCTGGTGGCGCTCTCTGGTCTCGAAGCCATGTCGAACGGCATTCAATTTGTGATCAATGAAGATGCCGGGATCGTTAAATGGGGCAAAAAGCATTATCCAAAACTGCAAGGTTTGTGGCACTTCTACAGCGGAAAGGCTGGCATTGGCCGCCTGGTGCAAACCTCCTTCCTATTTTATGGTGGGATCACCACATCGTTCCTGGCTTATTTCGCCTTCCACTTCAATGTTTTTGATGGCACATTGGGACGTTCGCTGGTTGCCAACCTGGCTTTTATCGGTTTCGACCAACTCCCTGGTGGCAATATCCTCTACTGGGCTTACCAAATCCTGGCGGTGGGCTTATTGGCGGCCGCCTCGATGACCGCCTTCCAGGACTTGCAGGCCACCGAATGGCGCGACGTGGCGATGGGCGAAATCCCGGAAATTATTGTCTACCGCGACCCGCGCGGCACCTTTACGCGCTCCGTGACGATTGCCTTTGCCGTGACCATTCTGATTACCTTCCTGATCAAAGGTGAAACCTCGGCTGGTGTGCCATACTACGGGATTGGCGTCTTTATGCCAATCATGATGATGGGCTTTGCCATTCGCAAACATATCCTGGCTACTTTTAGCGGTCGTTCCCGTCGCTGGGGCAGCCTGGCGGCTGGTTTCGCGGCAGTCCTTTCCGGATTTGTCTTTATCGGGCAGATTGTGGGCAAGTGGCAGGAAGGCGGTTGGGTGGTGCTGATTTCGTTCAGCGTTCTGATCATTGTCGCCAATCTGGTTCTGATTTCGCCGATCGGCGCGCGTGATCCGGTCACCATCCATCGCATCGTGCGTGATAAGGCGCGGGTCCAGGGTGCGATGGCTTCCATCGTCGAATGGCAGTCGCTGCGGATGCAGGAATACCGGTATACGGTGCTGGTGACCCTGGCCCGTTTCTTGGAACTATTCGGCCTCCGACGCTCTGTCCGTGAAGCCCCGGTGGCCGCTGGCGATTACAACCATGCCCTGCATGTTGATCATCCCGAAGCGCCATCGCTACTGGAACAATATATTCACAAACCAGAACCCAAACTGGGCGGAGCACCCCACGTGACTGAAATACCTGAAATAGAAAAGTAAAACCGTCTTCCCGATAGTGAAAAAAACAACCCAAAACCCCGCAGGTGTCAAAAGCACCTTGCGGGGTTTTCATATGCGAAACGGCATCTTGACATATTCTTGACATATTTTCCAATTTTCTTGCGCAGAATTTGATGACGCCCAACGTAGAATAGCCATCATCTTGACAATCTCTTGATGTAAGCATGCCGAAATTTGTCATTAGTTTGTTAGGCAATTTAAGGAAGGCTTTCACCACTCTTGGGCTCGCATGTCAAAAGGAAAATTCAGGCAGGTTGTACGTTATCTATTCCGCGGCCTGCCATTGGCGGGAGCAGCGATCGCCAATCTGTTCCCCATCTCTTGGCAGGCGCATCAATTTCTGATCATGATTGTTCTAATTTGGTTCCAGACCCTTTTTCTCCTTGAAATTTTCAGGAAATAACCCTTGACCGAACCCCAACCCCTACGCGTCCTGGTGGTGGATGACGAGCGCCCCATCAGGCGTTTTTTGCGCTCTTCGCTGGCCAGCACTTATCTCGTTTTCGAAGCTGAAAATGGCGAGGAAGCCTTGCGCATGGTTTCCACCAATCGACCCGATGTGATGATTCTTGACCTGGGCCTGCCAGATGTGGATGGGCTGGAAGTGACTCGCCGTTTGCGCGAATGGACTGAGATGCCCATTATCGTCATCTCGGTGCGCGATCGCGAAGAGGAAAAGGTGGCCGCCCTGGATGCCGGAGCCGATGATTACCTGACCAAGCCTTTCAGTACAGTGGAGTTAATGGCGCGGATCCGGGTCGCGTTGCGGCATCGCTCCCAACCAGAAAATACACCTGTCTATCAGAGCGATAGATTGACAATCAACCTGGCCTTGCGCCTGGTCACCGTGGGAGGCGAACCCATTGCACTAACACCCACTGAATATGAGATTTTGCGCGTCCTGGTCAATCATGCCGGGAAGGTGCTGACCCACAAACAGTTGATCCAACTCGTTTGGGGGAGTGATTACAACACCGATTCGCACCTTTTGCGGGTCAACATCAGCAACCTGCGCAAAAAAATCGAGCCAGATCCCCTGCGCCCGCGGCACATCATCACCGAGCCGGGCGTTGGATACCGGCTTCGAGACATCGAATAGCCGAAACACCAAAAAGGGAACCTTTATGATTTACTCAATCGCACTATTAATCGTTATCTCCTTCCTGGCTTACCGGGCCGCCCCGGTTGAGAAAGAAGAGCACGCCAGCGTTCACGGCGCCGGGCAGATTGGCCTGTTGGCCGCAGTGGCGCTCTTTGGCGTGGATTATTTCACCTCGTATTTTTATGCCACCGGTGAAATGATGAGCGCCCTGCATCCTTACGGGTTGGAACACTGGGGCTATACCGCGGCAGCGATTATCGCCATAGCCAACATGACCTTCGGATTCCTTTACATGTACTCGCTGGGAATTTTCAACGAAGGCGGCGGAGCGTATACAGCGGCGATGCGCTATCTCAGCCCGGGATTAAGCCTGGTCGTTGCGGTGGTTTTAATCCAGGATTACATTTTGACCATCGTCGTTTCGGCGCTTTCGGGCGGCGACCAGATGCTTTCAATCTTGAACCTATATGGAAAATACTGGTGGCTTCATTTCCTGATCGGCGCGGTGCTGGCTTCGGTCACCTACTGGCTGACCATCCGCGGGCGCGGCGAATCGGCGCAGGTCGTCTTTATTCTGCTGGGAATTTTCATCCTATTGACGATTGTTCTGCTGATCGGCCTGGTGATCGCCCACTTGAAAGGCATCCCGGCACTGCCCGCCACCGAAGCGGTTACCCAGCCAGCCAGTATATGGGAGGCACTGTACCACCTGCTGACCGCCTCGATGAAAGGCATGGTGGCGCTCTCGGGCCTGGAGGCCATGTCCAACGGCATTCAGTTTGTCCGCAGCGAAGATTTCGGCCTGGTGAAATGGGGCAAGAAACACCTGCCCAAATGGGCTGGCGTCTGGGAATTTTACAGCGGCAAATCGGGCATCGGGCGGATGGTGCAGACCTCCTTTCTATTCTACGGCGGTGTGACAACGTTCATGCTGACGGCCTTCGCCATCCGGTTCAATATGTTTGATGGCACGCTTGGGCGGACCCTGGTCGGCAACCTGGCCTTTATCGGCTTCAATCAACTGGGCGGGAACATTGCCATTCCTCTGGCGGGCGGCGTGACGGCTGAAGGGCCGCTGCTGTTCTGGGTCTACCAGTTGTTGGCGGTTTTCCTGCTGGCAGCTGCCTCGATGACCGCCATGCAAGATCTGCAGGCAACTGCCTGGCGCGACGTGGCAATTGGTGAAATTCCAGAAATCGTGGTTTACCGCAACCCGGCGGGCACCTTCACCCGTTCGGTGACAGCCGGATTTATCATCTCGGTGGCCTTGATGTTGCTGGTGCGTGGAAAAACCACCACCGCCGTCCCCTATTACGGCGTGGGCGTGTTTATGCCCATCACAGTGATGGGCTTCGCCATCCGTAAACATATCCTGGCCACATTCACAGGCCGCAAACGCCGCTGGGGAGCTTTTTTTGCCGGGTTCGCCGGGACATTGGGCGCGCTGGTCTTTGTCGGCCAGATTGTGGGCAAGTGGACAGAAGGCGGCTGGGTCGTGCTGATCACTTTCAGCGTGCTGGTCTTAATCGCCAATGCCATTCTGCTCTCACCCGGCGGCTACCGCGACCCAACCCAAATTCACCGCATCGTGCGCGAAAAAGCGCGCGTGCAAGGCGCCATGGCCTCGATCGTGGAATGGCAGTCGCTCAAAATGCAGGAATATCGCTATAACATTTTGAGCCGGATCGTTGAAGCACTTTCTCGATTTGCTGGATTATTTGGCGTGCGCCGGCCGGTACGCTTCGAGCTGGCCGCTCCCATCCCGGCCGGAGATTACGACCACGCCCTGCACGTCGATCACCCGGAAGCGCCCTCACTACTCGACCAGTATCTCGAGAAACCCGAGCCCAAGCTGGGCGGTGCGCCGAAGGAAACCGACTCGCACGAATAGCCACCTGGTAGAAAACGACAGGCTGAATAGAAAACCCATTCAGCCTGTTTTTTTTGCACCGACCCGGGTAAGCCTGCCTCTCATAACTGACCGGCGCATATTGACATTTTCTTGATACAATTAACCATAAAATTGACCTTTTCTTGCCGCGCCAACCCTCTGACAATTCTGCAACGGCGCGGCAAGTGATCTTAATCACGATGAGGCAGGCTTATGATCTTCTCTGTTGCGCTTTTAATTGTCATCATCACCGTCGCTTATAAAGCAGCGCCGGTTGAAAAAGAAGAAAGCGCCCAAATCCATGGCGCGGGTCAGGTTGGCATGCTCGCTGCGGTGGCGCTTTTCGGGGTGGATTATTTCACCTCCTATTTTTATGCCACCGGGGAGATGATGCACGCCCTGCATCCCTACGGGCTGGAACACTACGCCTATTATGCCGTAGCCATCATCGGCCTGGCGAACCTGGTTTTTGGCGCGTTGTATATGTATTCGCTGGGAATTTTCAACGAAGGCGGAGGGTCCTTCACGGCAGCCATGCGCTACCTGGGGCCATCGCTCAGCCTGGTCGTGGCCGTCATCCTGCTGCAGGATTACATCTTCACGATCGTGGTTTCCACCCTTTCCGGCGTGGATCAGTTGCTCTCGCTCCAGAACACCGGCGGCATCAATTGGATCTGGCACTTCCTGATTGGCGCATCCATGGTCGTCGTCACCTGGTACATCACCATCCGCGGCCGTGGTGAATCAGCGCAAGTGGTTTTCACCGGCCTGGCCATGTTCATCCTGATGACCATCGTCATGGCCATTGGGCTGTTCATTGCCAAAACTCTACAGGTCCCCCCTCTGCCGAGCGAAAAAACCGGCGAAGCCGTTTCCATCGGGCAGGCGCTCTTCCATTTGCTGGCGGCCTCAATGAAGGGCCTGGTGGCATTAACCGGCCTGGAAGCCATGTCGAACGGCATCCAGTTCGTCATTGATGAAGACGCCAGTTTTGTCAAATGGGGCAAAGCCCATCTGCCGCGCCTGGGCTGGCTCTGGCATTTTTACAGCGGGAAATCGGGCATTGGGCGCGTGGTGCAGACCACTTTTCTGTTCTATGGCGCCATCACCACCCTGCTGCTGACCTATTTCGCCATCCATTTTCAGGCATTTGATGGTGTGGAAGGCCGCTCGCTGGTAGGGAACCTGGCTTACATTGGCTTTACCCAACTGCCGGGAGGCGTCATCCTGTTCTGGGCCTACCAGATCCTGGCTGTCGGGCTATTAACGGCCGCCTCGATGACCGCTTTTCAAGACTTACAGGCCATCACCTGGCGCAACGTGGCGATTGGCGAGATTCCTGAAATCGTGGTCTATCGCAATCCCAAAGGCACCTTCACCCGCCCGGTAACGGCAGCAGCAATTACCGCCATTTTGATCCAATTCCTCGTGCAGGGACGCACATCGGCTGCCGTGCCCTATTACGGCGTGGGCGTTTTCATGCCCATCGCCGTCATGGGGCTGGCTTTGCGCCAGCACATCAAACAACATCTGACCGCCCGCGCCCGCGCCTGGGGCCTGTTTGGCGCTTCCTTTGCCACAGCCCTGGCAACTTTTATTTTCGTTGGGCAAATTGTCAGCAAGTGGAATGAGGGCGGCTGGGTAGTGCTGATCACCTTCTCGGTGCTGATCGTGCTCGCCAACCTGATTCTGATCTCCCCCGCCGGCTACCGCGACCCGGGCGATATTCACCGCATTATCCGCGAAAAATCACGCGTACAGGGCGCCATGGGAAATATTGTGGAGTGGCAATCGCTCAAAATGCAGGAATATCGTTACACCCTGCTGATGAGCATCGCCAGGTTCTTTGCCCTGTTTGGCGTCATGAAACCTCTGCGCTTTGATCAATCGATCCCATCCCCGGCGGGAGATTTTGAATCCGCCTTGAATCACTCCGGCAATCAAACCTTCCTGGAAAACTACCTGGAACAACAACCCAAAGAACACCCCCGGTTGGGCGGCGCCCCAAAGGAAACCAGCCCCGGCGAAGAGCAAGCGTAACCCGCTGGCAGAATCGGCCGGAAAAGGATAAAATCAAGCAGATGAATGCAACCTTCCTTTTCCGGCCGGCAGCTGGCCATGTCTGAAATCATTCACACCGGCGATCGGGTGGAAATCTATCTCGGCGGAGAAGCATGGAAAAATCAGGGTTGGTTTTCTGGCAGCGTAGTGCGCATTGATCCCTATTCGACACACCGCAGTTTTTATTGGGTGGAACTGGATCAGGCCGTCACCTCAGCCCAGGGCGGGCGCATAGAATTCATTTCAGTCTTCAACATCAAGCACATTCGCAAGCTGGAACCTTTATTGCCCTGAACGGGGACTCTTATGTTCAAACTGCGACGCAATCGCTCCAAGCGCCCGATCGCCGTGACCATTATTGCCTGGGCTATCTTCATCCTGTTCCTGGTACGCCTGTATCAGGTCTTTGAACCGCTCGTCACGGCAGGCATTTTTGAAAAAGGCCTGCGCGGCCCGCTCGTGGAGGGGTTGTGGCTGACAACGCAGGGCGGAGCCATCCTGACCAGTGCCGTGTATGCCTTTTTGTCACTGAGCGGTATCAGCGTGTTGGTCGGTTTCCTGCGCCTCCAGCGCTGGAGCTGGATCGTGTTGATGGTCTGGACAGCCATTTCACTCACCGTCAGCCTGCTGGCCTACTTTTACCAGCAACCAAACTACATCGTCATGGCCTCCGACACCGTCATCGCCTTCGCGCTGAACCAGGCCGATGTCCAGCGCATTTTCAAGATCAGGATGGATCCAGGTGAACGACTCGACTGACTTGCCCGGCCTGCCAACGGATTCCACCGCCCTGGAACTGTTGCGCCACTTTGAACCGGTGCTGCGCTTCACCCAGGGAGAGCAGTTCCTCCCTACTGACGTTGAAACCTACGTGAAAGAATCCAGCCTGTGGGCACACGCCCCCGATGGGCGTGACAACCTGCTCATCGCGCAAGGCGAGCTGGACCTGGAAAAGCTGATCCAGCCGCGTCCGGCTGAGTTTGGCACCGTTCATTATCTACGCTTCATTGAGCCTCTCAGCCTTTCCGAAGCTGCCCAGGCCCTGGCCGAGCAGGCCGCGCTGCACAGTAACCGCCAGGCTGCCTTCCATGCCGGGCTTGGCCGTCTGGCGCGCGGCGGGTTGCTGCCGCGCATCGTCGATGCGCTATTTTCAGCTTCGTTTCTGCTGCGCGGGCGCGTGCCGGCTGCCCTGGCCGCCGCCGCAGAGCTGGCCTACCAACGCCTGCACCAGGTCGACCAACCCTACCCATATTACGCGCGCGTGGTACAGCACAACGGCTGGACAGTGCTGCAATACTGGTATTTTTATTGCTACAACAGCTGGCGTTCGGGCTTTAATGGCGTCAACGATCACGAATCAGATTGGGAACTGGTCAATGTGTATCTGTACCAGGAGCAGGGACGCTACCTCCCGGCCTGGGCAGCTTACGCCTCGCATGATTTCAAGGGCGATGACCTGCGCCGCCGCTGGGATGATTCCAGCGAACTCGAGTTCGTAGACGGGCACCCGGTCGTGTATGTCGGCGCCGGTTCGCACGCCTCCTACTTCCGCCATGGCGAATATATGGCGACAGTCAACCTCGATCTGCCCGCCTGGGTGCGAGGCGGATTTGCGGCCTTCAGCAAACTGTGGACGGAAACTCTCGGCCAACAGCCGGTCGATCCCTTCCGCATTCCGTTTGTAGATTACGCCCGCGGCGATGGATTCTCCATCGGCGCAGGGCAGCCCGCCCCCTGGGCGCCGGTCCTGATCGACGAAACGACACCCTGGGTCAGCCAGTATCGCGGGTTGTGGGGGTTGTTCGCGCGTGACCCAATCTCGGGTGAGAATGCGCCCGCCGGGCCCATGTATAACCGCGATGGCTCGCCGCGCGGGGCCTGGTACGACCCGCTCGGCTTTGCCGGGCTGGATAAAGTCCCACCGCCGCCCGCTGCCTTACGCCTGCTGGCAGAAAACTGCTCGAAAACGGCCACCCGGCAGACGAGGCTGGAAACCTTGATTCCCCAAAAGGGGGGAGAATTGCAGGCGCTGGGGATCAAGCTCAAAAGCATGGAGGGGAATCCCCATCTCGCCCGCCAGCATGCCGCGCTCGAAAAGGAAAAGGATACACTGGCGGCAGAAGTGCGCACCCTGCGGCGGGAATATTCAGAAAATGCCGCCCTGCTGCAGGGACTGAATGAGCGTCTGGAACAGCTCAAATTGGGCCAGGCAGATGAACCGCAGGCACATCTCCGCCACCTGGCAGAGCCGGTCAAGACGGCGCACATGCGCTTTGAACGCGCCGCGCAAACCTGGGCCGCGATGAGCCTGAGCCTGCTCCTTCTGGCCATCGTGGGATTGATGCTGTTCGACCCGCATTACCTGCCCGCCGGGCTGGCCGTCATCACGCTGCTGTTCGTGGTGCTCGAGTCGTTCCTGCGCGGGGCCTTTGTAGAGACGGTAACGGTCATCACCACGCTGCTGGCGGTCGTCAGCAGTGTGATCCTGCTCCTGCATTTCTGGTACTGGATCCTGATCGGCAGCCTGCTGGTCACCGCATTTTTCCTGATGGCACAGCGTTTACGCGAGCTGAAATAAACCCGGAGATATTTTTTGACCGATACGGTATAATTTATTTAATAATGGTATCGGGTTACAGAAACGACGATTTTCAACTCCTCTTACCGGTAAAACCAGAGCTGAAAATCAAAGGATTGGGATGAAAAACAATTTTAATTATTGGATGATCAAGATGCGCACCGTGGTCGTTTTTGGGCTGGCGCTTTGGGGATTGTACATGACCAGCCATATCAGCTACATCCTTTTTCACAGCCTGGCAGAATTTTTTAGCATCACAATCGGGTTTACCGCGTTTGTGATTACCTGGAACACCCGTCACCAGCTCGACAATAATTACATGATCTGGTTGGGGATTTCCCTGCTATTCGTCACCAGCCTCGATCTGATCCATACGCTGGCGTATAAGGGCATGGGCGTTTTCACCGGCTATGATGCCAACCTGCCCACCCAACTCTGGATCGCGTCGCGCTACCTGCAAAGTCTTTCCATGCTGGCTGCGGCATTATTTTTTCAGCGTAAACTCAATCCTGTTGCCATTATCTGGATCTCCCTGATCATTTCCGCTGGTCTGGTGATCTCCATTTTCACCGGCGTTTTTCCCGCCTGTTATGTGGAAGGCAGTGGTCTGACACGCTTCAAAATCGTCAGCGAATACATCATCATTGCCATCATGCTTACCGGAAATTTCATCCTGTGGCGCCAGCGCCAGGCCTTCGACAGTGAAGTGCTGGGCTGGTTAATGACCTCCCAATTCCTGACCATTTGCGCGGAAGTGGCCTTTACATCCTACGTCAGCGTCTATGGGCCAGCCAACATGATCGGCCACTTTCTCAAACTGATCGCCTTCTATTTTGTCTACCAGGCCATCGTAAAAATGGGATTGGAACGCCCGCACCGTGTCCTGTTCCGCAACCTCAAACAAAGCGAAACAGCGCTTCGCAATGCCCTCGAAGAAGTGCAAAAGCTGGCCATCATCGATGCCCTGACCGGCCTTTACAACCGCCGCCATTTTTTTGAGCTGGCCGAGTTCGAATTTCAGCGCGCGCATCGCTATCAGCGTGAACTATCCGTGATCATGCTCGATATTGACGACTTCAAAATGGTCAACGACACCTACGGCCACATCATCGGGGACCAGGTCTTGCAGGAAATAGCCGAAAGCTGCCGCCAGGAAACCCGCAAAGTCGACATCGTAGCTCGCTACGGCGGTGAAGAATTCATCTTTCTCCTGCCTGAAATTGACATCGAAACCGCCATGCAAGTAGCCGAACGCCTGCGCGAGAACATCGCCACCCGCAAGATCACCACCCGCGCCGGCAGCGTCACCGTCACTGCCAGCCTGGGCCTGTCCAACTTAACCGAGGACTATCCCAATCTCGAAAGTCTGCTCATTGCCGCCGACGCCGCCCTGTACCAGGCCAAAGAAACCGGACGGAACCGCATCTTCTGGCAGAAACCCTTACACAAGACAGCCGCCTGACCCCCGCCCACAAAAACTCCAGCCGGCAACCTGCCTCCGGCTGGAGTTTTTTCATTTCACCCTCAATCCGGCGCACCGGTCAAACGCGCCCCTGCGCCATCATCAAGCGCGCCGCCTTGCGCCCAATCTCCACCGCAAAGTTCGTGCCGCGATCCCAGGGATAGACCTGGCTCATCGAAGCAAAATACAGCCCTTCAATCGGCGTCTCAATGGCCGGGATGTTCTGCGAGTGATTGACCAGCGGAACTGGCTGCCCGTAGGTGGTGCGGTACAGCCAACTCTTGTTGACCCAGCTCAGGTCAAAATCGGGGTTGAACTTTTTCAGGCTGGGCGCAAACCTTGCCAGCAGTTCATCTTTGCTCAGCTGGAAATACTCGTGTTCCGGCTCGATGTAATCGCCCAGGTAAACGATGTGCTCGCCGCCAAAATTCTCCGGCGAAACGTAATTGGTATGCTCCACCACCGCCAAAAACGGAAAACCCGCGCTCTTGGGGATGTTGTACCAGTAATAACCCTCGCGCGAAAGCTGCTGCTTGAGCGAAAGCGTCAGCACCACCGCGCCCATCGACTTTAATTTCAACAAACCGTCGAGATATTCTTTCGGAAGCGACGGAACCATTTTGACGGCGACTCCCGGCGAGAGCGTCACCAGCACCTGATCGGCGGATTCAACTCCATCAGCCGTCGCAAGTTCAAACAAGCCGGAGCCTGCATTCCGTTCAATCTGCGTCACCGGTGCTGAAAGTTTAATCTCCACACCCGCCGCCTTGAGTTTTTCCGCAAACTGGTCGGCAAACGCCTGGAAACCGCCCTGAAACGTGCCCAGGCGCGTGGTGCGCGCATGCAAGCGCGCCCACATCCAGGCCATGTTGACCTGTTTGTAGTATTTCTCGCCAAACTTGCCAATCACCAGCGGCTCCCACATCAGCTTGTAGACGGTTTCACCGCACCATTTGCGCATCCACTCGTCGACGGTGTACTTCTCCAATTCGCGCCAGTTGGTCGTCAGGCGCAGGTACAGCCCCACCAACCCAAAGCGGATTTTGTTAATCCCCCAGCCCAAACCGGGGAAGAGAATGGCCTTGACGATTGAATCGAGCGGGTAGAACTTGCCTTCGTGGTACATGACGGTGAACGGGCGCGGAAAAAGCACCTGGTCGCTCAGCCCCAGCTCCTCGATCAGCCCGAGCATGTGACTGTCGCTGGCAAACCAGTGATGATAGAACTTCTCCACCGACCACTTCCAGCCCGGTTCCTTGAAGCCGCTCGCCAGCCCGCCGACATAATCCGCCGCTTCGTAAATGGTGACTTCATGCCCGGCTTTCCGCAAATCCCACGCCGCCGACATACCGCCGTACCCCGCGCCAATGATTGCTATTTTCATGTTCATCCTCCGTAGCAGGAGCAAGCCGTCGGCTCGCCCCTACATGTATTTTTCTTATTCCGCTTCAGCGCGCAGTGAATCGTTCCATTTGATGCCTTCTTTGGCCAGGTAATACGCTCCCAGAACGGTGATCGGAATCCACAGCGCAGCGTGCAGGGTCAGCGTGTACCCGGCCGCTGTGGCCTGTTCCACGCCGTACGCGCCCAAGACGGCGATGCCGGGCGCGTCAAAGGTGCCGATATACCCCGGCGCAGATGGAATGGTCGTCGCCAGGTTGACGATGCCGTTCATCAGCATCAGCGCAAAGAAGGAAACGGTGAAACCGAAGGCGTGCATCACAAACCAGTATTTCATGGTTTCAAACAACCAGATGATGACAGACGTGACAAAAACCATCAAAATATTGAGCGGCGAGCGCAGCGAGGCCAGCCCGTCCAAAAATTTGTGCATGATGCCGCTCGTTTTTTCGCGCAGGCGAACGGGCAGTACACGGTCAATGAACCACTGCCCAATGCGCGCCGTGATGGCCGGGAACATGGCCGCCAGCAGGAAAATAATCAGCGCCGCCACAAAAGCCGCCGTGCCATACACCGCCACCTGCTGAATATTGCCCACAAAACCGGAGTCGCCCGTCAGCCGGGCCAGTTCGGGCAGGTTGATGAACACAAACGCCAGCATCACCACGCCGTCAAAAATGCGCTCGACGATGATGGTAGCCAGCGAAGCCGAAACCGGCACGCCTTCTTTGCGCTTCAAAATGACCGCGCGCAAAATTTCCCCGGCGCGCGCCGGGTAGATGTTATTGCCCATGTAACCGATGGCCGTGATCGGGAACATCTTCCGCGTGGGTATTTCCTTGATGGGCTTGAGCAGATAATGCCATCGCCAGGCCCGCACCCAGACTCCCACAAAATAAACCGCGATACCGGGCAAAATCCACCAGTAATTCGCGCTTTTGACGACGTCCCAGAACTCTCCCAGGCGCAATCCGCGCAGGGAAATCCAGACAAAAAATACGCTGATGAGTACACCGAGCCAGAATTGCCATTTTTTCATAGTCCGGTGATTTTATCATGTCTGCAAGAAGGTATAATTTTCCCCATGCAACTCAACCAACCCATCCCCGATTTTTCCCTGCCAGACCAAAATGGACAGGTGCATCGTTTGAGTGACTATCCCGGCAAAGTGACGATCGTCAATTTCTGGTCAGCGGAATGCCCGTGGAGCGAACGCGCCGATCAGGCTTTGCTGGCAATCTGCAATCAACACCCGAATCAGGTGGCGCTGCTGCCCGTCGCATCCAACGGAAACGAATCAGACGCGCTGATTAACGAGGCCATTCTTCAGCGTGGCCTGAGTTTTGTTTTACGGGATTCCGGCTGCGGGTTGGCGGATCTCTGGCAGGCGCAGACCACGCCCCACGCCTTCGTCATCGACCCATCCGGCCTGCTGCGCTACCAGGGCGCAGTCGACGATGTCACCTTCCGCAAGCGCACCCCGGAGCGGTTTTACGTTAAAGAAGCGGTGGAAGCGCTGCTGGAAAAACGCCTGCCGCCGCTGCAGGAAGCGCCGCCCTATGGCTGCACGATTGTGAGATTTTAACGTGGCGCGGGAGAGCATCCCGCGCTGCCGTTTTAATGCTAGAATCAGCGCATGCCCGATATTCCGTTCCGCGTTGCTTTTTTAAGAAAATCGCACCTGTTTCATGGCCTGAGCGATCAGGAACTGGTTTCGGTAGCCGAAACGATGCAGGAAAATTCGTATCAAGCCAACGAGTTGGTTTTTACCGAGGGCGCCGCAGCGGATGCGTTTTACATGG
This sequence comes from uncultured Anaerolineae bacterium, assembly GCA_903875215.1. Classification (GTDB taxonomy): domain Bacteria; phylum Chloroflexota; class Anaerolineae; order Anaerolineales; family Villigracilaceae; genus UBA5195. The sequence goes on along the minus strand of CAIQVH010000016.1, from coordinate 80,325 downwards.
TCTACAAGGGCCGGGTGCAGTTGAGCCGGCAAAACCGGGAGCAGGGCAGACGGCTGGCCACCCTGTTTGAAGGAGATTATTTTGGTGAGCGCGGGTTGATCAAGGGGGCATTCCGCAATGCGACGGTGAAAGCGGCCGAGGCGACCACGCTGTTAATCCTCTACCGCGATGATTTCAAGAAGCTGTTGAAAAAAGCGCCGCACCTGTGGGAAAACTTTGACCTGATGATGGACAGCCGCCAACTGGCAACGCAGTTAAAATTTGGCTGGCTGAAGGAAAACGAGGTAATCTATTTTCTGGCGCGCAAGCACGTTTTCCTGCTGGTGCGCGCGCTGGTGCTACCCGTTTTGGGCTTGTCAGGGATTTTGGGGCTGTTGATGCTGGCCTATTTATTCCAATGGTTATGGCTGGGCGCTGCTGGAGGGTTCTTTCTGGTCATCGACCTGGCCTGGGGCCTCTGGCGCTATGTGGATTGGGGCAATGACTTCTACATCGTCACCAATCAGCGCGTTATCTGGCTGGAGAAGGTGATCGGTCTGTATGACAGCCGCCAGGAAGCGCCGATGAGCACCATCCTGTCGGTTAACACCGAATCAGATTTCTGGGGCCGCTATTTGGATTATGGCACCGTCATCGTACGGATTTTTACCGGTCAGATTCGCATGACCTATGTACGTCATCCCAAGCAGGCCGCCGGGATGATCGAAGAATACTGGAACCGCGCCAAGAGCGCCACGCGCCAGATGGACGAAGAAAGCATCAAGAACGCCATACGCACCAAGCTGGGTGTGGCGCGCCCCGCCCAGCCGCCCGCCCTGTCCACCGCCACTTCCGGGCCGGCAACCAGAGAAAGCAAACTGGCCAAATCCTGGCGCGAGTTGTTCACGCTGCGCAGCGAAACCGGAGATCTGGTCACCTACCGCAAACACTGGGTGGTGCTGCTGCGCGACACTTTCCTGCAGATCATCAGCCTGCTCGGCCTGCTGGTGGCGAGTTTCGCATCCCCGTTTGTGATCGGCACGCCGCCGCTCTGGCTGGTCTTGATTGAGCTGGCCATCCTGCTCGGGATTATTGGCTGGTGGATCTATGGGTTTGAAGACTGGCGGAATGACCAGTACCAGGTAACCCCCGACCAGATTATTGATGTCTACAAACGGCCCTTTGGCGTGGAAGACCGCAAAGCCGCCCCGCTGGAAGGCATCCTCAGCACCGAATATAAACGTTCCGGACTGTTCCAATATCTATTCAACTACGGGACGGTCTTTATCAACGTCGGCGGCGCAAAATTTGATTTTGAAGACGTGGCAGATCCGCCAACCGTTTTGCAGGACATCTTGCGCCGCCAGGAAATCAAGCTCATCCGAAAAAAAGAAGCCGAAACCGCCGTGGAGCGTGACCGGATGGCCTCCTGGCTGGCGTATTATCATAAAACCATGCAAGAAATCGAAGCCGAGAAAAAACAATCCCACCCTGGAAATCCGGGGTAAAATCGGGGCCTGAGACCACCCTAAAGGTAAGAGAAATCCATGACAATCCGAGAAATCGTAACCGTTCCCGACCCTGTGCTGCGCCGAAAAACGCAGAAAGTAACGCAATTCGACGAAAAACTACAAACGCTGGTCGATGACATGATCGAGACCATGCGCGCCGCACCCGGCGTCGGCCTGGCCGCACCACAAATTGGCGTGCTGGAACAGGTCATCGTGGTGGAATATTTCGAAAACGAAGAAGACGAAGAAGCGGAGGATGCCGAATCAGCGCCCAAACGCCTGTATGTGGTCATCAACCCCGAAATCACGCGCACATCGACCGAAACAGTGGAAGGCCCCGAAGGCTGTCTCTCCATCCCCGGCTATTTGGGCGAAGTGGAACGCTTCGAGACCATCACCGTCAAAGGCCAAAACCGCCGTGGACAGCCCGTCACGCTCAAACTCAAAGACTGGACAGCGCGCATTTTCCAGCACGAAATTGACCACCTGACCGGCGTGCTGTTCACCGATCGCGCCACCCGCATCTGGAAACCTGAAGGCCCGGTGGAAGACCGCGTCTAATCGCATGCACCTGAAGCATCTCTCGCTGACCAACTTCCGAAATTTTGCCCGCCTGGATCTTGATGTTCCACGGCGGGCTGTTTTGCTGGTTGGGAGCAATGCCCAGGGCAAGACCAGCATTCTCGAAGCAGTTTACTTCCTCGCCACCTTTGCCTCCTTCCAGACCCACACCGACCGGCAGCTGGTCAACTTCGTCGCCGCCCAGGAAAACCTGGCCGTGGCCCGCCTGGTCGCCGACTTCGTGCGCGGCGGACGCTCCCACCACCTGGAGGTACGCATCATCGTCGAACCGGTCGGCGTACTCAACGGACAACGCACCCGCAAAGAAATCCTGCTGGATGGCGTCAAACGACCATCCAGCGAAATCATCGGCCAGTTCAACGCGGCGCTCTACATTCCACAAATGTCACAGGTGCTGGAAGGCGGCCCCGAGGAACGCCGCCGCAATCTCAACCTGACGCTGGCCCAGATCATCCCCGGCTACGCCCAAACCCTGGGGGTTTACCAAAAAACGCTCGAACAGCGCAACGCCCTGCTCAAACAGCTCGCCGAACGCGGCGGCGACCCGGCCCAGCTCGATTTTTGGGATGGCAACCTGGTCGAATCTGGCGCGCAAATCATCCTGTGGCGCATCCAGGCCATTCAGGAGCTGGAACGGCTGGCCACGCGCACCCACCTGAGTCTGACGCGCGGCAAGGAAGTCCTGCGGCTGGCCTACGACCCGGCCTACGACCCACTGCCACGCCCAAGCGGACAATTCGCCCTGAAACTTGATACCCCCGCCGACCGCTCCGGCCTCGACCTGCCCACCATTAAAAAAGGATTTACCGAGGCACTGAAAAAGCTCCGCCCCGAAGAAATTTCACGCGGCATCACCACCATCGGCCCGCACCGCGATGAACTGCGATTCCTCGCCAATGGCATTAACCTGGGCCTTTACGGCTCACGCGGCCAAATGCGCACCACCCTGCTGGCGCTGAAATTGGCCGAAGTGGCCTGGATGAAAGAAAAAACCGGCGAATGGCCGGTCGTCCTGCTCGATGAAGTCATGGCAGAGCTGGATCAGGATCGCCGCGCCGATTTACTCTCCACACTCTCCGACCCCGACCAGGCCCTGTTGACCACTACCGACGAGCACTTCTTCACACCCACCTTTTTGCAAGATTCCACCCTCTGGCAGGTTCATAATGGCGCGGTAACGGCGCGGGGGTAGTTTCGCCGCCCGGAAATTGATACAATGAAAGCAAATCTGAAAAGTCAAACCAACCCTGGAGGCCCGCATGTCCGTCAAACACACCCGTGATGTTGAAGCAACCGTTGTCCCCAGCGGCGTTAAAACCACCCGGCAAGTCCTGATATCGGCGCAGGAAGGCCCCAATTTTGCCATGCGCCGCTTCATTATGGAGCCGGGCGGCGGCATGCCCCGCCATACCAACACCGTGGAACACGAGCAGTTTATCCTGGGCGGCCGGGCGCGCATCGGCATCGGCGAGGAAACGTTCGAGGTTAAAAAAGGGGATGTGGTCTTCATCCCGGGCGGCATTCCCCACTGGTACCAGAACACCGGCGACGATGTTTTTGAATTTCTGTGCATCATCCCCAACCTGCCAGATGTAACCACACTGCTGGAAGAAAAAAGCTGCTAAATCAGCCCCCAACGCTCCAATCTAAATTTCAGTCAGCCTGACCTTTCCGCGGTGGAAAGGTCAGGCTGTTTATTCGTCGCGCAGAGCAAGCATCAACAGCGCCGCGCCCAATGTCAGGCCAGAGGTCAGCAAAAAGACCGGCGGCCAGCCAACCCGATCAGCCAGTGGGCCGCATAGCAGCGTGCCAAGTGCCCCGGCAGAGAAGATAAATCCAAGCGTCAACCCAGAGGCAGTGGCCATTCCCATCGGCAGGGCGCGCTGGGCCAGTACGACCACAATGCTATGCACAGAACCAGTCAGCGCCCCGGCCAGCGGAACCAGGATATACAGCCAGGGCGACCAGCCAATTTGCGAGATAAAAAAGAGGGGAATCGAAGCCAGGATAAGCACGGTCAGCGCGACACGTTGTTTGCCAAAACGATCCGCCAGGCTGCCACCCAGCACATTGCCAAACGCCGATCCGCCCATGAACAACCCGGCAATCAGCCCGTAGGTGATGGGCGACTGGCCAAGATCGTGCAGGTATTTTGGAACAAAGGTGATCATGTTCTGCTGGGCCCAGGCTTGCAGTGCGCCGGCCAGCGCCAGCAGGGTGAGGGTCTGCCAACCAGCTCCAACGCGCGGATGATCGGCTTCGGCCTTTTTGTGGGCAAGATGGGCTGTCTGCCGGTCGCGCAATTGCCAGCCGGTGTTCAGTCCAACCGGCAGGAGTAGAACAGCCAGCGCCACCAGGCCTATGTCGCCATAGCGCTCCAAAATCGGGCCGCTGACGATCGGGCCGAGGAAGTAACCCAATTGTCCGCTGAAAAAGAAGATCGAGGCGGTGGTGGTCTCCCGCCCGGCATACAGCTCGCGGCCTACCAGGGTAGATTCCATCGTCCCAGCGGGGTGAAAAGCCGCCGAGCCGAGGCTGCCCAGGATCAGGCAGGCAATGGAGAGCGGCCCGCTGATCAGCATGGCCAGGCTGAAGAATACCGACATCCACAAGATGCCCAACGAGGCCAGCCAGCGCGTTCCCAGCCGGTCGGCCAGCCAGCCAAAAAGGGGCTGCGAGGCTGAAGCAGCCCAGACGTAGCCGGTGCTGATGGCGGCCAGGGCGGTATTGTTCAATCCGAGCGCGGTGCTGAGGAAGGTGAGTGAGACCGGACGTGTGCCATTCAACAGGTCAACGCTGAAGTGGCCGATTGCAATGGAGGAAAATACCCCGTTGCGAAAAATTTTCAGGGGCGTGGTGGGTTTACCGGTAAAGGTGGTTTCGCTGGATGTAGTCATAAACCTGGGGGACGAGATAATATTGATAATGGCCCCCGGCCTCGATCCGCTGGCGGATGGTGGTGGAGGAGATTTCGAGCTGTGGAGCATCGACAAACCGGAGTTTGGTTCGCAGGCCAGGATATAGTTTTTCCAGCCGGTCAATTTCCACGGCATCGCCGGGGCGGCGCATGACGCCCAGTGCAACGACCGCGCTGATGATTTCAGCCGGGCTGTACCAATCGGGCAGGTCTCGCAACGAATCGCCCCCGATGAGCAGGGTCAGATGCGCGGCGGGATACCTGGCTTGAAGCATATCGAGCGTATCGATGGTGTAGTGCGGGCCAGGGCGATCAATTTCGACAGTGGAGAGTTCAAAGGCAGGCGCGCCAGCGATCGTACGGCGCAACATTTCGAGGCGGTGCGCAAGCGAGCTCAGGGCCCGGCCGGGCTTATGCGGCGGCTGGGGCGTCAGCACCCATAACACACGGGCCAGGTTGAGTTGGTGCAATGCTTCCGCAGCCAAAATCAAATGTCCGAGGTGAGGCGGGTCAAAGCTGCCACCGAAAACTCCGAGCGCTTCCGTCATGCGCCGAAGTATACCCGATTTGGCACGGCCACCCCCTGCCAAGCCTTGGCCCGATTAACGCCCCGAAGGCGCAGCGGACTGCGCCTTCGGGAAATGGCTTTCATCAGATCAGGACTGTGCTACGGTTTTAGCCGCGTATCGGCCTGCTTGAGTTTCGAGGTGATGTCGCTCAGCAGGCTTTCGACCTGGTCCACCAGGTACTGGGTTTCATCCAGGGTCGGCAAAGGCTGGACGTAGACGGTGGGGGCAGGCGTAGGTGTATCGGGGGCGGGTGTGTCGGTCGGCACAGGCGGCAGCGGCGTGGCCGAAGGCAGCAACTCCACGCGAATTTGCGGCGCGGGCAGGCTGGTGGCCTGGCTGGCTTCAGAATCTGAGCCAGAACCGCAGGCAACCAACACCATCAAACTCACCAGCGCCAGCCCACTGAAGAATTTTCTCATGGAATGGGGTTGTTATTTTTTGCCTGTTTCCAGGATCCACACTTTCCAGTCATGGAAGGACTTGTAGAAGGCCTGAACCGAAAGTTCAAACTTCTCATGGGTGCCTCTTAACGAGGTGTGCAGGTCGAGGATTGTCTGCCCGGCCAGGGTGCGGTCGAGGACATTGAAGAAGCCGTTAAACCCGGCGTTCCGGTTCATGATATTGAGCTGATCGGTGCGCGCCGCTTCTGTCTCCAGGATAGCCTGCTGGAACTGCGCCAGCGCATCTTCCAGCGTGGAGACTTCCCGTTTCTTGCCCTTCATGTTGGTGATCAGATCATTGAACACAACCGCCAGCTGATTGGACTTGACCACGATGGTATATTGATCCTGATACCAGGCGCGCTTCTTCAACAGCATTTTGGTCAATTCGGCATCCGTAACCTTGCCAAACCCGGGCAGCGGCTTGGCTTCATCGGCGCGCGCAGGCGAAACATTGACCGCCGTCAGCGTGACCAGCAACAACAGGACCAGCATAGACAATATGAATTTGTGAGGTTGAACTCTGGGTGACATCTTCCACCTTCCTGTGTTGATGTTTTTAGAAAATTTTGACTGGGAAAACTTGGTGCATAGATTATAGCATAATTCAAAATCTGCGCCCCAGCCAGACAGCCAGAATGGCCGTTGTCGCGCTCAGGAAGGTGCCCCAGCACAGATCCACCAGTGTGACAAGCACCGGCCAGCCCGTCAGCGTGGCGAGATTGGTCAGATCGTAAGTGGCGTAGCTTACCAGCCCGAACAAAGCCCCGCGCAGCGCGGCACCCTTCCAATCTCCCGATTGGATGCCCGGCCCACTGACAAACACCACCACCCCCACAATGAACAGCAGGTAAAACAGGATTGCCGCCAGCCAATTGGGAGTGGGAGTCATCAGGTGACCGATCTGGGCCTGGTAAAACTTGGGGGCCACAGTGCCCAGCCAGAGCGCGTCGAGCACGACGAAGGGCAGCAAAGTCAACAGGTAGTGTTTCAAAAAGGTGCGGATCATTTCATCTCCTTGTTGGATGGATCACTTCAACCCGGCAGTGGATTTTTTCCCGGCGCGCGGCTTTTTTGCCGATGATTTCTTCGCGGCGGGAACCTGCTTCCGCGCGGATTTGGCTTTCTTCTCCACTTTGACTTCGATCTTTACGGGCGGGAATAACTCGTCGAAGCGGGCTTGCAGCGAATCAACCCCGGCGCCGTTCAACGATTCAAAAACCTTTTGCCACTCCTGCCCGCCCACAAAGCGCCAATCGAGGAAGGCATGGCACTGGTAAGCGCCCAGGGCCACATACAGGCCCTTTTCGCGGAGCTCGGCGCAGGCGCGGATGTATTCGAGGTGGGTGGTGTAATCGCGGAAGATGGCGTAGCCGCCCTCGGGCAGAGCCAGCCCATCAGCCAGCGTGCGCTGAACGAGCTGCCCGCCGGCTTTGTCCATGTAGCCTACCGAGGTCTTCAGCCAGCCATTGGTTTCGGCGTACTTGTTGTGAAAAACCACCAGCCCGCGCTCCTCGGTCAGGCGGTTGCTGACAGCGAAGACATCCTCGTTGACATGGCCATCAGGAGTGAAGAAATCGTAGAGCAGGAAATGCTCAACTTCGGCAAAGATGTGGCGCTTGTGCAGAAGCGGGAAAATCTTCCAATCATGACCGCGGAGCAGGCCTTCGTTGGGCCACTCTTCCCACTTCGGGCGGCGAAACTCCATGCCGTACTTCTCACGAAAACCTTCAAACTGACCATGCCCGAACATCGGCAGGCCCGGCAGGGTGGCCATCAGAGTTGCAGTACCGAAATATTTGTCGCCGTCGCCGAATTGCTCGATGGCGGTCTTTTCATCGGGGTTGCTCATAAAGTTGACATAACGCTTCATGATTTGCGGGTCGAATTCCAGCGTATTTTTCATCACCGAACGATACTTGGCGTTGTCTTCGTCGCGCAGCATGTGCATGAAGGCCGAATTATAGACGCGGTGCATCCCCAACGTGCGGACAAAGTAGCCTTCCATCAACCAGAAAGCCTCGGCCAGCAACAAAGTGTCGGGCACTTCCACAGCCACACGGTCAACCACTTCGCGCCAAAATTCTTCGGGAATGGCCGCGTCAAATTGTTCGCGCGTCAGGCCATGTTCCGAGCGCGATGGAATGGCCCCGCCCGAACCCGGCTCGGGGAACCACAAGCGCTGGATGTGTTTCTTGGCCAGCGTCATGGCCGCATCAAAGCGGATAATGGGAAAGTTGCGCGCCACATGCAAAATCGTCTGAATGACCGCCTCGCGCACCTCGGCCTTGAGATAATCCAGTTGGGCCGTATCATTCCACGGCATCGACGTGCCGTCATTGCCATGATAGACATAGCGCACATCGCCAGTCCACTTGTCAATGCGCTTGAAGACCACCGCCGCATCCGACCTGGAATAATAATGATCTTCCAAGATCACGGCCACCCGCCCATCCTCTGATAAATCCTCACTGTTGAAACTGTACCCCGGATACGGCGTCTGCCGCAGCGACAGGAACCAATCGGGATGTTCATTCACCCAGCGCGAATCAATCCCCATATGATTGGGCACCATATCAGCCGAAAGCCGGATGCCGCGCTGCCAGGCACGCCAACGCAAATTTTCCAGCGCGCCCCAGCCGCCCAGGTCAGCCGCAATATCATAAGAATACAGCGAATACGCCGACGCCACCGCATCATGATCGCCCATGCGCTGCTTGATGCGCTGGCTGGCGCGGCTGCGCTCCCACAGCCCAATCAGCCACAGCCCGGTGATCCCGCGCGCCGCCAGAGTATCCAACTCCTCATCAGGAATGGCATCGAGAGTATGAATATCCCGCTGATACTGGCGGCTCAGCTGCTCCAGCCAGACGTATGAATTCTTCGCCATCAAAATACAGCGCGGCATCCAGTCCTTATCCGGGCTGAAACGCTCATATTCTTCATACGCCCCGCCGAAGCTGATCACCTGCGCCTCGCCCGCAAAACCACCCGCAAAATTCCCACGGATCGCTTCTTCTTTGACAAAATCCACCGCGCGCAAAATCCGCTGGACAAACGCATCACCCAACATCACCGCCCATTTTTTCAGCAGGAATTGGAGCTGACCCTCCAGTGAATAAGGCGACGCCAGCGCCGGAGCGCGCAGCACGCTGATTAAAGTCTCCGGTGAACCTTTCCCGCCGAATCCGGGCTCGCCGTTAAAGAAATCGACCACCCCGCTGACAAGCGCCTCGTAGGCAGTTGCGTACTTCAACGGTGTATCATCGAACAATTCCCGGTACGCCGAAGCTGCCGGGTTCAGGTTGGTAATGTGCAAGATGAGCATCTCTTCCAGCACAACCTGGCGATGTTGGCGCCCGCCGGTCTGGCCGTTGAGGTAGTCACTCGCCCGCATCTGATCCTGATACACCGCCAGCGGGGGGAACTCCTCCACAAAGCGCAGTTGCGCCTGTTCAAAAGATTCATGCCCCACACGCTCATGCATCCAGCGGAAAGCGCGTTCCAGCGCGCCGGGGTTTTGTAATTCATACTGGCGAATGATAATGTGCAGGATTTCATCGATCAGCCCCATCGCATTGATCTCGCCAGCCGGAACAGGCGCACCGCGCACCTCAGACATCCGGGCCGCAAAGCGCCGCGCGGCAGAAAAATCAGCCAGTAGCACGCGTCCATCGCTGGAAAACAGCGCGGCGTCGAAGTGGTACGTGTCCCTGGCTTTGCGGGAAACATGAAATTCAAAGGGGAGAAGGTTCCGCATGGTGGGCTCCTTTTCAAAATCTGATATTGAGCTAAATATACCCGAATTCTCTCCGCGGCGGAAAAACCGGCCCCAGAGGTAGCCATTTTAATCATCAAAACCCGCCTGTAAGCGGGTTTGTGGTACCCCTGGACGGACTCGAACCGTCGCTTTTGGCTCCGGAGGCCAACGCTCTATCCACTGAGCTACAGGGGCGCGCAGGAGATTTTACCATATTGTGGCGGGCGGGAGGCCTGCAGGGCGGCGTTTATTATGCTTCGGCCCGCGGGGCCAGGCGGGCCAGTTCGGCGCGGTATTTTTCAACGATGAGGCTCGCGCCGCTTTCATCGCCCGCCTTGAGCTGCTGCTTTTTATGGGCCAGTTCCCCCACCACCTGGTAGAAGCGATTCGTCGCCCGGTATTTACCGCTCATCAGGGCGGCCAGCCGGGCGTAAAATTGCCGCCAGGCAGAGCAGGCGGTCTGATACTGCGCGGCGCTGATCAACCCGGCTGCTTGCTCGGGCTGCAGGTGGCGGGCGATGTTGCGGCGTTCCATCCAGTTGGCCCACACAATCATCAGGAACATAAAAGCCACCCCCATCCAGTCAAGGAACAGACCAATCAGGCAGGTCAGATCCTCGATGGAGGTAAAGGATGCCAGGGTATTATGCAGAGAATGCGTGAACATGGCCAGCGCCCAGCCGCCGAACCCGGCCAGGAGCTTGAGCAGCGTGGAACGATTGTTGCGCGCAATGGCCAATCCAATCCCGGTAAAAGCAGTGTAAACCGGGTGCTGCCAGCCAACGAGGAGGACGCGGATGCCCACCAGCGCCATCAGCCCGGCCCAGCCTCCCGATTCGTAGCCGCGCCAAATGTAGAGGCTGTTTTCAGTGGCGGCAAAGCCCAGGGCGGCAATGCCGGCATAAACGATGCCATCCAAAATGGAGTCAAATTCCCAACGGAAGAAAAGGAAAACCAACAGGACGGCCAGACCTTTCAGGCCTTCCTCCACAAACGGGGCGCTGATCGAGCCGGTCGTCAGATCGGAAAGAGCATCGGAGCCGGTGATGGCCGCAACGCTCAGGCCAAAGAGCGTGTTCAGGACGTAAGCGCCACCCGCGGCAACGATCATCCCCCAGGCAAAGACCCCCGCCAGCAGGGGTAACGGCTCTTTTTCGTAACGATCAAGCCAGTAGAGAATTCCCGCAAAAAAGAACATGGGGACGAAACCAAAAAAAAGAGCTACCAAAAATGCCATGTTGGGCCTCCGATGGAAAGAATTTCATCCATATTATAGGCTGTAAGGATAAAATTAGAGCTGATGTGTTACAAGTTCATCGCGGCTGACAAAAAATGGCTTGATTGAATATTCTCTTAATGCTAAACTGATGTAGGTTTTCTCCATGGAGATGGTATGGCTGAAAAAATATTAATCATTGATGATGACTTGGATACCCTGCGCCTGGTTGGCCTGATGCTTCAAAAACAAGGCTATAACATCCTGGCTGCCAGCTCGGGCATGCAAGGGCTGGAACTGGCCCTGGAAAACATCCCCAGCCTGGTTTTATTGGATGTGATGATGCCGGGCATGGATGGTTACGAAGTGGCGCGCAAATTACGCGCCAACGCCTCCACGGCGCACATCCCAATTTTGATGTTCACGGCCAAAAGTCAGCTCGATGATAAAGTAACTGGATTCGAAGCCGGCGCGGATGACTACCTCACCAAGCCCACCCATCCTTCCGAATTGCAGGCACACGTCAAGGCCCTTTTGTCACGTTCCACAAAGAAAACCAGCGAACTGTCTGCCGGGGTCGTCGAACAAACCGCCTACATGATCGGAGTGATCGCGGCACGCGGCGGCCTGGGCGTAACCACGATTTCGGCCAATCTGGCGGTTGCCCTGCAAAAAAGGTACGAAGTGCCGGTCATCCTGGCGGAATGCCGCTCGGGCCAGGGAACACTGGCACACGATCTGAGCCTCAGCAAAACCAAGGGATTATCCGAACTGCTGCAGATGCAGCCAAACCTGATCACCCGCAAAGCCGTCAAGGAACAACTGCTTTTCCATGCCTCCGGCGTGGATATCCTGGTGGCGTCCCCGCACCCGAAAGACGGAATTCTCCAGGCCAAAGTGGAAAACTTCGAAACCATCCTGAACCGTCTGCGCTTCATGGCCCGCTTCGTAATCGCAGATCTGGGTTGCGGGCTGGGACCGGTCAACCAAAAATTGATTTCCAGTTTGAACGAAATCATCATCGTCGTGGAACCCTTTGAACACTCCCTGCAACATTCCCGCACCCTGATTGATGATTTAATATCCCTCGGCATTGATAAAACCCGTCTGCATATCGTCACAAACTACCGCTTGCGATCCGAAGCGCAACTTTCCGTGCCGCAGGTGCAAGAGCGCCTGAAATACGGCATCGACGTCACCTTTACGCCCGCCCCCGAACTGCTGCTGCAGGCCGTGCGCATGCAAACCATGGCCTACTTGTTTCAACAAGAAAGCCTGACCAGCCAGCAATACAATAACCTGATCGCTAAAATTGAGACACGCGCCCCGCGTATCACTTCGTCATGAGGTCATCCTTCACAGGTCAGACGCCGGAATTAATCAACTATGCCGCCGAGCTGCTCCGTAAAGCCCGGCACACCGTCATCCTGACCGGAGCAGGCCTCTCCACCCCATCTGGAATTCCCGACTTTCGCTCGGAAGGCACCGGCCTGTGGTCACGCGACGAACCCCTCGAAGCCGCCTCGCTGACCACCTTCCGCACCAACCCCGGGCAATTCTTCCAATGGTTTCGCCCACTCGCCAACCAGATCTTCAATGCCCAACCCAACCCGGCACACCTTGCCATTGCAGAATTGGAACAACACGGGCGATTACATGCCATCATCACCCAGAACATTGACATGCTGCACCATAAAGCCGGCTCCAGGCACATCATCGAGATGCACGGCACCCTGCGCACTCTTTCCTGCACGCAGTGCTACCAGCAATACGGCTACGAAACCCACCTGGCACCCTTTGTCGAAGACGGCACCCTGCCGCGCTGCCAGAGCTGCGGCGCCCTGCTCAAACCAGATGTCATCCTGTTTGGCGAACAACTACCCCAAAAAGCCTGGTTCGAAGCCCAGCGTGAAGCCCGCCAGTGCGACCTGATGATCGTCGCCGGCTCATCCCTGGAAGTCCTGCCCGTGGCTGGCCTGCCCATGCAAGCCATTGACCGTGGCGCGCACCTGATCATCATCAACAACAACCTCACCTACATCAATGTCCGCGCCGATATCGTCCTGCGCGAAAACGTGGCCGCCATCCTCCCCGCCATCTCAGAACAGGTACTCCATGATTGAAAACACATCCCAACGACTCGAGCGCTACAAACGGCTGATCGAAATCTCCCGCGACCTGGCCTCCACCCTAGACCTGGACCCTCTCCTCAACCGCATCATCCACGCCGCCAAAGACATCACCGACGCCCAGGCCGCATCCATCCTGCTCTACGACGACACCGCCCGCGAACTCTACTTCCAGGTTGCCACCAACCCCAGCCCCATGATGCGCGGGCTCGTCATCCCAATGGACAGCATCGCCGGCTGGATCGTCGCCAATCGAAAAGCCGTCCGCATTGGCGATGTCAAAAACGACACACGCTACTTCAAAAACATCGCCAAAACCCTCAGCTTCGCCACCCAATCCATCATGGGCGTTCCGCTCATCACCAAAGACAAAGTCATCGGCGTGCTCGAAGTACTCAACAAATCTGGCGGAGAATTCACCGCCACCGATGAAGACATGCTCAGCGTCCTCGGCGCCCAGGCCGCCATCGCCATCGAAAACACCCGCCTGTTCCAACAATCCGACCTGATCGCCGAATTCGTCCACGAACTGCGCACCCCGCTCGCCTCCCTCAGCACCGCCACCTACCTGCTGCTACGCCCCGAAATCTCCCGCGAACAAGGCGAAATCATCATCCACAACATCCACCAGGAAACCAACCGCCTCAACGCCCTGGCCACCTCCTTCCTCGACCTGGCCCGGCTCGAATCAGGCCGCGTACGCTTCCAGAAATCCAGCTTCCCGTTCCAGCTGGTCTGCGAAGAATGCAAAGGCGTGATGAACTCCAAGGCCGAAGAATCCCAGATCCAGATCCATCTGGAAATCCCCTCCGACATGCCCATCGTCCAGGCCGACCGCGAAAAAATCAAACAAGTCGTCATGAACCTGGTCAGCAACGCCATCAAATACAACCGGCCCGGCGGCCAGGTCACGCTCCGCGCCGGACAGGAAGAAAAAAGCTGGTACTTCTCCGTCACCGACACCGGCCCCGGCATCCCCGAAGAAGCCCTGCCCAACCTCTTCCAAAAATTCTACCGTTTCAAAGGCATGGAAACCAAAACCACCGGCACCGGGCTGGGGCTCTCCATCTGCAAACAGATTGTCCTGGGGCACAACGGGCGCATCGAAGTCAAAAGCAAAGTCGGCGAAGGCACCACCTTCATCGTCCACATCCCCAACTAAAAGAAAAAGGAAAAATCCCCCGCAAGACAAAACCCCGTCTCCGGCCAACCCCGCGCCGGAGACGTTATCTTACGCTGAAAAAAGAAACCCCGCTGGCCGCTGCCACCAGGCCCCATCACCCCGCAGGCTGACAATTCACCAGCACCTTCAACATACCCCGTTTTTCAGCCTCTGCAAACGCCTGCAACGCCTCTGCCAGGCCATATTCCGCCGCAATCAAGCCAGCCGGATCCACCCGGCCCTGCTCCAACAGGCGCAAAGCCGGCGCAAACGGCCCGCAGCGCGAGCCGACCAACGTCACCTCATCCACCACCAGCGGCGAAAAATTGAGTGTCAGCGCCCCCTTATACGTGCTCTTAAGCACCAGCGTCCCGCGCGGACGCACCGCCCGGCGCGCCAGGTCAAACCCCTGCGGCGACCCGGTCGCTTCCACCACCAGGTCATAGCGCCAGTCCTGCACCTCCGCCTCATCAATCAGCGCAATCCCCCGCCCGCGCAGCAATTCTCGCTGCACGGCATGACGCGCCACCACCCGCAAGCCCGCGCCCGTCAGCGCCAGCGTCTGGGCAATCAACTGCCCCAGCCGGCCCGCACCCACCAATAAAATCCGGTCAGACGGCCTGATCTGCACCTGCTGTTGAATCTCCAACGCCGCCGCCAGCGGCTCGGTGAAAACCGCCTGCCGGTCAGTGACCGCGTCTGGAACCAGGTGCAAATTACCGAGCGGCAAACTGACATATTCTGCAAACACCCCGTCGCGATCCTTAATTCCCAGCACACTGCGCCGCTCACAATGGGTCGGACGCCCGCCCAGGCACTGCTCACAGGACCCACACCAGGCATTGATCTCCCCCACCACGCGCCGGCCCAACCATTCCGGGCTGGCTCCCGCCGGGATAGAGACCACCTCCCCGACAAATTCGTGCCCCGGAATGCCTGTAAATGGGTAATAACCCTTTACAAGTTCCAAATCTGTCCCGCAAACACCAGCCAGGCGCACTTTCAGCAGGGCTTCCCCTGGCCTGTCAGGCTGGGGCAGGTTTTCTCGAACTTGAATCCGGTTATTTTCCAACCATAGGGCCCGCATCCTGCTCACCTCGCTCCGCGGCGGCCGAACTGCCGCTCAAGCATATCCACCGAGAGATGGATCATCGTCGGGCGGCCATGCGGGCAGGTGCGCGGAGAATCACAATTTTCCAGGTCAATCAGCAGGCCGCGCTGTTCCTCAGGCGTCAGCGCCTGCCCAGCCTTGACCGCCAGCCGTTTGCAAACCCGCCCGGCAATTTTGGCCTCCAATTCGTTCTGGAGGGGTGATTCATCCTCTTCAAAATCTTCCACCAAAGCGCGTAAAGCCGCCGCCGGGTCGGCACTGCCAAACAAGACCGGCATGGCCCGCACCTGGAAAGTGCCCGGCCCAAACGACTCCACCTGGAAACCGAAATGGCTCAACAGGTGCATCTGCGACTCGAGCATGGCCGCGCTGGAGGCCGGCAGCGTGACCACGGCAGGCGTCAGCAGGGCCTGGGCGGGAATGTTTTTCTGGTCGTGTTGGGCCATCAGCTTTTCAAACAGCACCCGCTCGTGAGCCGCGTGTTGGTCGATCAGATACAGCCCGTCGGGGCCTTCGGCAATCAGGTAGGTGGCGCCAATTTGCCCGATCAGGCGCAGGATGGGCAGGTTGAACGTTTCTGGGGGCAGATTGGCCGTCGAAACGGGCAGGGCGGTCAGCGGGCTGGTCTCTTCTCCCGGCAAAGAAGCCAGCTCGCTGGGATGTCCCAGCATCCAATCCAGCCCGGCGGCAGAGGACGGGGATTGTGCCGGACGCGGCGCACCGCCCCACAGGGCTTGAGCCGGGGGCAGGGCCGGCACGGGCGAGTAAGCCAGCAGCACGCGCCGCACCGAGCGTTGCACAAAGCTGAAAATTCGTTCCTGGCTTCTAAACCGCACCTCGGCCTTGGCCGGGTGAACGTTGACATCCACTTCGCTGGGGTCAATTTCCAGGAACAGGGCGGCCAGCGGGTAGCGCCCGACCATCAACAGGGTGTGGTAGGCTTGCAGCACGGCCTGGGTCAGCGGGGTATCCGAAACCCAGCGCCCGTTGATAAAAAAGGTCATCTCTTTGCGGTTAGAGCGGGTCAGCGCGGCGGGAGAGATGTAGCCGGTCAATTTGAGCTGGTCTTCCTGGGCGTATACTTCCAGCATCTGGCGGGCCACGTCGACGCCGTAGAGCGCGGCCATGATCGCGCGGCGGTCGCCATCGCCAC
This sequence comes from uncultured Anaerolineae bacterium, assembly GCA_903875215.1. Lineage (GTDB taxonomy): Bacteria > Chloroflexota > Anaerolineae > Anaerolineales > Villigracilaceae > UBA5195. Next base: position 63,796 of record CAIQVH010000016.1, on the reverse strand, counting down.
TGGTTTGCAGCGAGGTGGTGGCGCCGTCGGTTAAACGGAAGCGCGCTGCGGGGTAGGCGAGCGCGTAACGGGTGAAAAATCCATCGATGGCGCGTCGTTCGGTCAAATCCTGTTTCAAAAATTTCAGGCGCGCCGGAACGTTGTAGAAGAGATCCTCGACGCGGATGAGCGTGCCAACCGGCGCTGCGACCGGCTCCACCGGGCCGCAATGGCCCCCTTCCACCCGCAGGCGCGCCCCGGCGGCGGCAGACTGTACGCGGCTGGTGATGGTCAGCCGCGCAACAGAGCCGATCGAGGCCAGCGCCTCGCCGCGAAAGCCGAGCGTGACGATCTGGAACAGGTCGGCAGCCGAGGCCAGCTTGCTGGTGGCGTGCCGCTCAACAGCCAGCGGCAGTTCGGCGGCCGGGATGCCCGCGCCATCGTCGGCGACTTCGATCAGGCGGCGGCCGGCTTCCTGGATGACAACCTGGATGGTTTTGGCGCCAGAATCGAGCGCGTTTTCCACCAATTCTTTGACGACAGAAGCCGGGCGCTCCACTACTTCTCCGGCGGCGATTTGCGAGGCGACTTCGGGGGCAAGCAAACGGATCGGCATGCGGCCGATTATACCCCGCGCAAACATTGTATAATCTTTTTAATGCGCGCATTTTTATGGGTGCTGGAATTATGTTTACTGACTGCCTGTCTGTCACCGGCTGTGGAAGCGACTTCCACGCCGCTGCCAACCCGCCCACCCGTCACACGCACGCCGCGCCCCACCGTCACCCCCTACCCCACTCCCACCCGCGCCCCCACCTGGACGCCCGAAAGCACCCTGAGCCCCACGCCCGAGGCCTGGTATCTGCGCTATTCTGTGCCCAGCCTGCGCGAGCGTCCCTATGGCACGGGGCAATTGGAGATCGTTGAACAGGTGGAGGAAAACGACTCGTTCAGCCGCTATCTGATTCGCTATCCGAGCGACAATCTGACCATCTACGGCTACGCCAACCTCCCACGCGGAGCGGGGCCCTTCCCGGTCATCATCATGTTACATGGCCGCGCCGCCCTCGACGGGTATGAGACCTTGAAAGAAAATGATGAATACGCCCGCCTGTATGCCAGCCACGGATTCATCGTCCTGCACCCCAACCTGCGCAACTACCCTCCCTCCGACCCGGGTGAAAACTACTTCCTGGCCGGCATGGCCGTGGATGTGCTCAACCTGATTGCACTCGTCAAGACCGAAAGCGGCCAGCCGGGGCTTCTCCAAGCGGCTGCGCCCGCAAAAATTGGCCTGTGGGCTTTCAGCATGGGCGGCGCGCTGGCCTGGCGCGTACTGGTCATCAGCCCAGATATCCGAGCAGCCTTTCTGTATTCCCCCATGAGCGCCAACGATTCTCAGAACGCCGCCTTCCTGGCAGCCAGTGGAACCGACCCGGAAGCCGAAAAAGTCCTCACCCTGCCCGCCTACGCGTTTGCCAGCCTCTCGCCCGATAATTTTTACCCCGCCATTCAAGCCGCAGTGGACATCCACCATGGCACCGCCGACCGCGCCATCCCGGTCGACTGGTCAAAAAAGGCCTGCGAAGAGTTGACCCGGCTGGGAAAAACCGTGCATTGCTACTACTACGAAAACTCCGACCACGTTTTCAGCGGCAACGCCGGCCTCAAACTGGAACAGCGCATGTTGAATTTCTTCACCACCCACTTAAAAAACCCCGCTCCAAGCGCCACACCCGGCCCCTGAGAGTATAATCGCCGGATGCAATTCACCACCCTGTTCATCGACCTCGACGATACCCTCTATCCCGGAGACAACGGCCTCTGGCTGGCGATCAAAACCCGCATCCAGACCTACATGCACGAGCAGCTGGGACTGCCGCTCGAAGCGGTTCCCGCTCTCAGCCGCCAATACTTCCTGGAATACGGCACCACCCTGCGCGGGCTGCAAGCCAATTACCACGTCAACACCGAACACTACCTGGCCTACGTCCATGACGTGCCACTCGACGAATACCTGGCTCCCAACCCGGCGCTGGGCGCCATTTTACAATCCATCCCGGCCCGCAAGTGGATTTTCACCAATGCCGACGTGCACCACGCCCGGCGCGTCCTGCGCGCCCTGGAACTGGGCCAGCACTTCGAAGGCATCATCGACGTGCTGGCCCTGACCCCCTACTGCAAACCAATGCCCCAGGCCTTTGACATCGCCCAACAACGCGCCGCCGAACCCGATCCGCGTCGCTGCGTGATGATCGACGACCTGCCGCACACCATCCGTGCCGCACGCCAGCAGGGATTCTGCGGCCTGTTCTACACCTGCCCTGGCGGGCACGCCGCCGCCCAACACCCCGATGCAGACGCCACCTTCACCGACTGGGCCCTGCTACCCGCCCTGCTCAATGGGAGAGAACATGCACCCCGATAAAATTTGGATCGTGATCGTCATCCTGATCGTCATCCTGGCCGGCTCCAACCTGATCATGTTCGCCGCCGCGCGCGGATTCCGCGAAATACGCTTCGGCCGCAGCCTGGATAAAGACATCCTGAGCCACCCCTGGAAGAAAGAAAATGACAAACTCAAAGAACTCAACCAGCGGGTCAAAGACTTGCAAAACAACGACAAGAAATAGCCCCGCTGCCAGAAGCAGAACGCGGACGCATCCGGCCCGTATTCATCCTGAATTAATCCGCAACTGCTATAACTAGGGTTCCAAACTTGGAGGCTTAATGAATAAACCCGTAAAAATCATCCTTATCATCCTGGCAGCCCTGATCTTGTTGACAGGATCCTTCTCCGGCGGATTCATCGTCGGGCACTTCTCAACCCTGGGTTCCCTCGGAACCGGCTTCAACCTGCCCGGCGGCCCCGACCTTTCCTCACCCCACACCACACAATCCGGCACCCCGGCTGATCTGCAAACCCTGTTTGCCCCATTTTGGGAAACCTGGACCCTGGTCCATAAAAATTATGTCGACCAGCCCGTGGATGACACCAAGCTGATGCAGGGCGCCATCCGCGGCATGCTCGACTCACTCGGCGACCAGCACACCTCCTATATGGATCCGAGCCAGTACGCGCAGGCCAACGCCTCCATCTCCGGCGAATACAGCGGCATCGGCGCCTGGGTCGACCCGCAGGGCGAATTTCTGACCGTCGTCAGCCCGATGCCCGGTTCCCCGGCAGAGAAGGCCGGCCTGCAGCCCGGCGACCAGATCATCAAGGTGGATGGCGCCGATATGACCGGCACCCCCGGCGAGTTGGTCATCCAAAAAGTGCTCGGCCCGGCTGGCACAGAGGTAACCCTGACCATCCAGCGCGAAGGGCAGGATCCGTTTGATGTAACGGTAACACGCGCCCGCATCGTCGTTCCCAGCGTGGAAAGTAAAATGCTCGAGGGCGATATTGCCTACGTCAAGTTAAACTCCTTCGGCGAAAAATCCGCCGCCGAACTAAAAACCGCGCTGACCGACCTGCTTTCTAAAAACCCCAAGGGTCTGATCTTTGACCTGCGCAATAACCCCGGCGGTCTGCTCGTCTCGGCGGTGGATGTGGCCTCGCTGTTCCTGCCAGAAAACCAGGTGGTGCTCTACGAACGCTACGGCGACGGAAAGGAACAATCGTATAAAACTGATGGCAGCGGCGTGGCGACTGAAATTCCGCTGGTGGTGCTGGTTAACGAAGGCTCGGCCTCGGCTTCCGAAATCGTGGCCGGAGCGATCCAGGATTATGGCCGCGGTCAGCTCGTCGGCGTCACTACGTTCGGAAAAGGCTCGGTACAAAACTGGTCAGAACTGGCCAATCAGCAGGGCGCGGTACGCATTACGATTGCCAAATGGCTGACCCCAAACAAACGCGCCATCCACAAGATCGGCCTGACGCCGGATGTGACTGTTGAGCTGACCAAGGAAGATTTTGACGCCAAGCTGGATCCGCAGCTCGACAAGGCCGTGGAACTGCTCTCCAGACCATAAACTGCCCGGCATTAACCAAACGCTGATGCAACTCGGACTTTCTTCAAACGTAGACCTGCTATGATGTTGGTTGATTGTTTCAAGAATTCTGGAGGAACCCATGTTTTTTAACCTGAACTACCTGATCTACATGCTGCCCGCCTTCCTGTTGATGGCGCTCACCTCCTGGTACGTCAAATCGGCTTACAACAAGTGGAGCCAGGTGCGCGCCCGCAGCGGGCTGACCGGCGCCGATGCCGCCCGGCGGCTGATCACCTCTGCCGGCCTGTATAACGTCCAACTCCAGCAGATTGCCGGCAAGATGACCGACCACTACGACCCGCGCGACAAAGTCCTGCGCCTGTCCACCGAAGTGGCCAACCGCCCGTCAGTCGCGGCGCTCGCAATCGCCGCCCACGAGCTGGGCCACGCCATGCAAGATGCCGAAGATTATTTCCCCCTACGCCTGCGCGCCGCCCTCGTTCCGGCGGTCAACATCGGCTCGAACCTGGGCTGGTTCCTGATTATGATCGGCCTGTTCCTGAACTTCACCCAGCTCGCCTGGCTGGGGGTCATCTTCTTTGCCGGCGGCGCACTGTTCGCCCTGGCCACGCTGCCCGTCGAATTTGACGCTTCCGCGCGCGCCAAACGCCTGCTGGCCGATTCAGGCATCATCTCCGGCGAAGAAGAGCAGGGCGGAGTCAATGCCGTACTCAACGCCGCCGCTCTCACCTACGTCGCCGCCCTGGTGACCGCCATCCTGCAACTGCTTTATTACACCAACCTGGTAGGCGGGCGCCGGCGCAGCTGATACGCACAAAGCCCCCACACAAGAGAAGTCCACGCTCTCGGGCGCGGACTTCTCTTGCTATAATAACCCTCATGTCACCCACCGACCCTCTGCTGATGAAACACCTGGTCGACGGCGAAATCGGCCACCCGGCCCTGCTCGTCCACGACATCGGCGCCTCGCTGACCGATTGGGAGGCGCTCATCCCGGCGCTCACCATCACCGGGCACCGCACCTATACCTGCGATCTGCCCGGCCACGGGCAAAGCCTGCCCTTCAACCAGACGGCGCACTTCCAGACCGCGCTCTACCTGGCCGCCTTTCACCGCTGGGTCGAAAGCCTCGAACTCATCCGTGCCCCGATCCTGATCGGCCACGGCTTTGGCGCCTACCTGTGCCTGCGCTACGCCCTCAACCACCCCCAGCGCGTCTTCCGCCTGGTCCTGATCAACCCCCTGCTTACTTCCGAACAAATCTCCAGACCCGCCAGGCTGCTCAACCAGCTTCCCTGGCTCGCCAGCCTGGCCTGGCGCAGCTTCCCCAATTGGACCCGCCGCCAGCTCCTCGGCCTGATAAAAAACACCAGCCCGGGCCTGTATAACCAGGTCTGGGAAAATTACCGGCGCACGGCTCCGCTGAACCAGCGCATCCCCACCCATCTGAATGACCTGAGCATGAATCTCGAAATTCTGCCCACCCGCAGCCTGTTCATCGCCGGCGAAGCAGACCCACTCTTCGACATGTCCCTGCTCCCCCCGCTGCTGGTCGACCATGCAGAAATCACCCTGGTCACCCTGCCCGGCGTGGGGCACCGCCCGCATCTCGAGGCCGCCTCCGCCACCAACGGCCTGATAACCAAATTTCTACTCGGATTTTGAGACCCAAAAACCACCCCCTCGCCGTCTCCAAAAAACCCCAGGGACAGGTCACGCGCGGGAAAACCGCCCGCAACCGCCTGCGCCAGGTGGATAACTTCCTCCTGCTCTACGAACCCGGCCTGCTGACACGCAAGGACGGCCCATTTGCCGACGCGCTCTTCGTCGACCTGGGCTACGGCGCCGAAGCAGTCACCACGCTCGAATCTGCCGCGCGATTCCGGCGCCTGAACCCGACCCTGAAAATCTTGGGGGTGGAAATTGAACCGGAACGCGTCGCGGCTGCCCTGCCATATTCCGATGCCCGCACCTTTTTCCGTCTGGGCGGTTTCAACCTGCCGCTGCAACCCGGCGAAACAGTGCGCGCCATGCGCGCTTTTAACGTGCTGAGACAGTACGAAGAAAACGAAGTCGCCCCAGCCTGGGAACAGCTGGGGCGCTATGTCTTGCCAGGCGGATTGCTGATTGAAGGCACCTCCAATCCCAGCGGAGCCATCTGGGCCGCCAATTTACTACGCCGTGACGAAGCCGGCTGGCAGCGCGAAGCCCTGGTCTTCTTCACCAATTTTCATCTCGGCTTTGACCCGTTAGAATTTCAAACCATTCTCCCCAAGAACTACATTCACCACGTCCTGCCTGGCGAATCGATTGGAGAATTTTTCAGCGCCTGGAAAGCCGCCTGCGCCGAAACAAGCCCAATGCGAACCTGGGGCTTGCGCCAGTGGTACGTTTCTGCCGCCGAGGGGCTGGCGCGGCACGGCTATCGCATCAACCTGCGGCGCAAATGGCTCTCCAAAGGTTGGATGATCTGGGAAAACCCGCAGGAATGACCACCTTCAAGGTCTGAAGGCCTGCAACTGCCCAGAAAGGGTGGCAACGATCTGTTCGGTGCCGGGCTGGTTGATGATATTCTGCATCTCGTACGGATCATTCACCAGATTGTAGAGTTCTTTTTCACCAGTCTCATATTCCACGTATTTCCACCCGGCGGTGCGGATGCCCCAAAATGAGGGGATGGTCGTCCCCAGCCCGCTGGGGTCGTCGGCTTCCGTGTCCCGGTAATGTTCAAAGAAGAAGCTCTCACGCCCGGGCGCCGAGGCGGACTGGAGAACCGGAACCAGGCTAACGCCGTCCACCGCGGTGGGGAGGGGGATTCCTGCCAGGTCGGCCAGCGTGGGCGCGATGTCAATATTCAGAGCGAACTGGCTCTCGACGCGGGGAGCAGTGATCAGCGCGGGGTAGTCGATAATGAATGGCACCTTGATGCACTCTTCGTAGGGGCAATCCTTGCCGATGATCTGGTGCTCCCCAATCGCCAGACCATTATCAGAGAGGAAAATGATAATGGTATTGTCGCGGATCTGGCGCTTTTCGAGCAAGGCCAGGATTTTCCCGATGCCTTCATCGACCGATTGCAGAGAGCGTAAAATGGCCTGGTCGGCGTCAAAAGCATCATCCATCCGAATGCTCTGGTTGCGCATCCATTCGGGTTTGTCGCTGCGGTCATCTTCCATAAAGTTGGGCGGCAGGTATGGGCTCCACTCGGCATCGGTTTTGAACATTTTCTGGTGGCGCGCCGCCGACTCGTAGGGGTAGTGCGGCCCATAATACCCCAACCAGATCAGGAAAGGCTGGCTGCCGCTGCTACTGATGAAGTTGAGGGCTTTTTGGGTCAGCACATCGGTGCTGTAGGCTTCCGGCTGATCGCCATACGAGATGATTTTGCCGTTCTCGTTAAAATTGTAGCCGTTATAGAACGAGAAGTTGGCATAATTTTTATCGCGGTTCCAGAAGATCTGATAATCGTCCCAGCCAGGCGGGACAAAATCGACCGGTAAAAGGTCAATATTATTGAAATACTTTCCCAGCAGGAAGGTGCGGTATCCGGCCTGGTGGAACCAGACCCCAAGCGTCGCGTCGTTCTTCTCGAAGGCCGGGGCTCCGGGGCGATTGGTTAAGACGCCCGTATGCTGGGCATACAGCCCGGTCAGGATGCTGCTGCGGCTGGGGCAGCAGAGGGGAGTTGTAACATAAGCCTGGGTAAAATTGATGCCTCGCGCAACCAACTCTTTCTGCACAATGGGCATATAATCGAGCGTATGGACAGGCTGGTCATCAGTGATGATCAAGATAACGTTGGGCTTGGCCGGATCCTGGTTGCCGGGGGGATTAAGTACGCTGCATGCCGGGGCAATCAAAAGAACACCGCTGGAAATTGCCAGCATCACGATCAGAATGCCAAGCTTGAATAAACGGGGCATGATTGACTCACTTTCCGTTCGTCTTCTGACGATACGAATGGGATTATACCAATCGCCCGAACAAAGCCTGCATAAAAAGAATGATGTTCGTACGTTCTTCTTTATGACGCTTTGCACTACCCACTTTTTTCCGAAAACGTCATAATCAGCACGCAGAGTATATCTGCCAAATTTTGTCTAACTTCTCATAAAGGAGATCCGGGAATGCCTTCAAAAGGTTGGATAGAAGTATCGGACCAATATTGCAAGGGATGTGAACTCTGTATCAGCGCCTGCCCGCAGGAGGTGATTGAACTTGAAATGAACAAGCTCACCCCCAAGGGGTATCACCCTGCCCATATCTTCAAGGAGGGCTGCACCGGCTGCGCAATCTGCGCGCTGGTTTGTCCGGATGCAGCCATTACTGTTTATAGAGAAGTCATCAAGACAAGACTGGCCGGAGTATAGGAGACGAGATGACTCGCGAATTAATTAAAGGTAATGTTGCCATGGCCGAGGCCGCCGTGCGCGCCGGTCTTGAAGCCTATTTTGGATATCCGATCACGCCCCAAACCGAGATTTTGGAGCATCTTGCGCGCCGATTGCCTGAGTTGGGGCGCGCTTTTGTGCAGGCAGAAAGTGAGGTGGCCGCCATTAACATGGTTTACGGCGCCGCCTGCACCGGCGTACGGGTGATGTCATCTTCCTCCAGCCCGGGTGTTTCGCTGATGATGGAGGGGATTTCATACATCGCCGGGACCGAAGTGCCCGTGGTCCTGATCAATGTGATGCGTGGCGGGCCGGGCCTGGGCAACATTGCTCCGGCCCAGAGTGATTACAATCAGGCCGTACATGGCGGCGGGCATGGAGATTTTCCGCGCATTGTGCTGGCGCCGGCTTCGGTACAAGAAGCCATTGATCTGACGGTAGCCTCCTTCGACCTGGCAGAAAAATATCGCTGCGTCACCATGCTGATCGCCGACGGAAATATTGGCCAGATGATGGAGCCTGCCGAACTTCCAGAAATGCGCCCGCTGCTCCGCAAAGACTGGCCCTGGGCGACCAACGGAGCCCTGGGACGTCCGCGGCGCATCCTGAGCTCAATCTACATTGACCCACCCGCCGAGGAAGTGGCGAACCTGCGCATGCTCAAAACCTGGTTGGAGATTCAGAAAAACGAGGTGCGTTACAAGGAATACTTCATCGAGGATGCCGATTTCGTCGTGGTCGGATTCGGTACCGCCGGGCGGATAGCGCTTAGCGCAGTGCGCACTGCACGCCAACAGGGCATCAAAGTCGGTCTGCTGCGTCCCATCACCGTCAGCCCATTCCCATTTGCAGTGTTGGATGAACTGGCCAGCCGCGCACAGGGTTTTTTGGTGACCGAGATGAATATGGGGCAGATGCTGCAGGATGTACAGTTGGCGGTTAAAGGCCGCGCCCCGGTCGAATTCTATGGGCGCACCGGCGGGATGGTGCCATTCCCCGGAGAAATCTTGAAAGAAATTCAACGCATGGCGACCACGAAACTGAGCCTGACAGCCGATCCGCGTCAGGCCTGGCTGGAACGCATGCTGGCAAAGTAGAGAAAATCTATGAATCCCGAAATCATTAAACCAGAAAATGCTGTTTACTGCCGGCCAGCCTCTTTTACCGAGGTAAGCACCCATTATTGTCCGGGCTGCACACACGGCACCGCCCACCGCCTGATCGCCGAAGTGTTGGACGAGATGATGCTCAAAGAGAAAACCATCGGCGTCGCGCCGGTTGGCTGCTCGGTGTTTGCCTACAATTACTTCGACACCGATTTCGTCGAAGCAGCACACGGTCGCGCCCCGGCCATGGCAACCGGCATCAAGCGCGTCCTGCCCGACAGAATCGTGTTCACCTACCAAGGGGACGGGGATCTGGCCTCGATCGGCATGGCCGAAATCATGCATGCGGCCGGGCGCGGCGAAAACATCACCGTTATTTTTGTCAACAATGCCATTTATGGCATGACCGGCGGTCAGATGGCCCCCACCACCCTGCCCGGCCAGAAAACCACCTCCTCGCCGCTGGGCAGGGATGTGGAATTACAGGGCTATCCCCTGCGCATGTCTGAGATGATTGCCAAAATGGATGGCGCGGGGTACGTAGTGCGCCGGTCATTGCACGACCCGGCCAATATCCGCAAAGCAAAAAAAGCTGTCCGTACCGCCTTTGAAACGCAGGTGCGCGGCCTGGGCTTTTCCATGGTCGAACTGCTCTCAACCTGCCCGACCAACTGGGGCATTACCCCTGTCGAGTCGCTGCAATGGGTGGAAGATCACATGATCCCGGTCTTTCCTCTGGGCGATTTCAAAGTGTCAGCCGCCGTGGGCGATATTCGTATCTAGGAGACCGCCATGCAAAAAGAACTGATCATTGCCGGTTTTGGCGGCCAGGGTGTGTTATTTGCCGGCCAGGTGCTGGCCTACGCCGCCATGGATTCGGGTTTTGAAGTGACCTGGATCCCATCGTATGGGCCCGAAATGCGTGGAGGAACCGCCAATTGCACGATCGTGATCGCCGACGAGGAAATTGGCTCACCGCTGGTACAGCACCCACCGTATGCGGTCGCTCTCAATCTGCCATCCTTCGACAAGTACGAGGCGGAAATGCAGGCCGGCGGGGTGCTGGTGGTCAACCAATCCATGGTGGATCGCATTTCCCGGCGCACAGACATCACCTGTATTTTCATCCCCGCCAACGAAATTGCCGAGGCGCTTGGCGATAAAAAGCTGACCAACATGGTCGCCATGGGCGCCATGCTGGCCTGCCTACCCGAACTGTCTCTCAAAGATGTTCAAACGGCATTGAGCAACCATCTCTCAGCCCGCCACAAGCACCTGCTGCCCAAGAACTTTGAAGCCCTGCAGCGCGGCTGCGACTTTGCCAGAGAGCATCTCGCGGCTCAAACTGCGTCCTGATGTTTCCATATGCCGAAGACACAGGTTCTGCCCCGCCCCAAGGGGCTTTCGGAAACGGAACTGGAACCGCTCTACCGCGTCATCATCCACAACGATGAAGTGACGCCGATGGATTTTGTGGTGCATTTGCTGGAGAGAATTTTCCTGCTTGGGCAGTCGCAAGCTTTCGAGGTCATGCTCCACGCGCATAAAACGGGCGCTGCTTACGTGCAGACTCTGCCAAAGAGCGAGGCCCAGCGCCGGGTGGGGCGGGCGCACTTCGCCGCCGGGCTGGAAGGGTATCCATTGCGATTCACAATGGAGCCCGAGTAATTTTCTCGTCACTTGCGGATTTTATCTGGAATGAACGCTGGCCGCTCAGTTGGCGGCCAGCGTGATCTTAAATTCACACTGCGCGGCGCCGGCGGCGCGACAACAGCGTTCTTCCACGTCGAATTCGCGTCCGAAGGCCCAATATAATGCTTCCTGAATCAGGCCCAGGGTTACAAAACAGATTGGGTGAACTTCAGTTTGCCCAATCGTGACTGACGAGGAATGGTCGACAAGCAGCAGATCGAGATCAAGACTGTGAACGGTGACCCCGTCGGGACGTTCGCGCAGGAAACTCGCCAGGAGGTCGAGGCTGGGTTTTATCCGCAGGGAAGGGGGCAGGTTGCGCACAAGCTGGGCCTGGGCTTTCGCGACATAGGAGGCGGTTTCAAGCTGGCGGCCCCAGATCAGACGCCCGATGCGCGTCAGTTCGCCGCGCGCGCCGCGGCCGTAGTAGGAGCGGATGGCCTGCTGGATGCGGGCATATTTTTCAGCGGCGCTGACGGGGGTATAACGGGAAATGGTGTCAGGGTCGTCAAATTCGACTGGGGGGTTGGCTTTTTCGAGGACCAGGCGCAGCGTTTCGGGGCCCAGTTCAGTCACCAGAGTATCCCAAAACAGGCGGAAAAAGCGCAGGGAGGTGGGACGGGGGCTGGATTCTTTCACGATTTTCCCCTGTACATCCTATAAGGTACGGGTAAAGACGGTATAGTGCTCGCCGGTGCGTCGAAAACCTATTTTCTCATACAGGGCGAGCGAGGCAGAATTGTTGTTTTGGGTGTTGACCGTCAGGCGTGAAAAGCCTGCTTGGTGGAGATTTTGCAACAGGTCTTGGACAAGCAGGTACCCGAGGCCATGTCCCTGCAAACCGGGTTGGACGGCGAGGCGGGCCAGGTGCGCGCCAAAAGGATTGCGTGTGCTCAGCTGGTAGGCGACGATCTGATTATTGAGGAGGCCGACCGTGGATATTTCGGACATGCCGAGCGCAAAACGCAGGGATGTAAGCGAATTCTGCCAGATTGGTTCAAAGGAGGCGGCGTCCAGGGCGGCCACTTCGGGCAGATCAGCCTGGGTCATGGGGCGTATCACCAGGTCAAGGCGGTTGGGTTTGAGGCGATAGGGGAGATTGTTTTGCGCCAGCACAACAACCTGCTGGCGTTCGATGAAGCCTGAAGTGCTGAGCAATTCCTGCAACCAGTCGTGAACGGCAATGGCGGCGACTGTCAACCCGCGGCCCTGCATAACGCTTTGGGCGGTGCCCCAGAGTATGTCCCATGCGGTGGAGGCTGGGAGGCTGGATGCAACAGCGAACAATCGCAGCCAGGCAATTGTCTTGGGGTCTGGCGGGCAGGCCAGAGCGGCAGATGGGATGCCGTTTTGTTCGAGCAGCCAGTATTCGGGTGCGCCAATCCAGTCGAGCGGGGTACGCCAATCCAAATGGCGGTGGACTTTGGATTCGAAGTAAATCAGGTTCGCGATGCGCGTCTGATCGGTGGTGACAGCGGGACGGATGAGTACCTGGGTATTTATCATGCGCGGAAGCGGAGCAGAAATAAGAGGATTTTTTGTTTAAGGGTTGGAGCGCGCACTCCTGCCAGGCCAATTTGCAGGCTGAGGAGTGACGCCATGATTTTCCCCTGCTTGAGCTGGATTCCGGCGATGGCCTGCATGACTTCGGCCCGGAGTTGATCTTCGCCGGCACGCTGAAAGGCCTGCGCGGCATGCTGAAAGTTTTCTGCGGCTGCGCCGGATTGCCCAAGCGCCAGCAGGGCAGAGGCTTCGTTGCCAAAGGCCAGGCCTGCGCGGCGGTCATCGCCGGCACTGGCAAAGAGATTGCCCGTGCCGCGGGCTGATTCAAAGGCGGCTCGGGCGTTTTTGGCTTGCAGAAAGGCCACGCTCTGATTGTTTTTCATTTCGGCGGAATCCAGCGCCTGGTTAGCGGCTAAAAAAAACTCGGCGGCTTCGCCAAACAAGCGCGCCGCAGTTGCATAGTCGCCTCCCTGGTAGGCCGTTACAGCCTGCGCGGCAACATTTTTCGGTGCCAGCTCGCTCATGGACGCCTCTTCATAAGGTGATATCGAGCAGACCTTCGGCGATGGCGCGCAGCTTGTCGGTGGGCATCTGGCTAAGATTCTTCGCCAGTTCAAGGTAGGGGCGGTTGATGGGCATGCACACAAAGGCGCGCAAGTCGGGAGGCAGATCCATGAACTCATCGATCAGCGCCTGTTCGCTCATCCAGGTTCCAATCGGGCCGGCCTGGGAAAAAAAGGTTTCCAACTGCCCGCCCAGCACCTGGAGAATGACATCCAACTCGGGCACAGGAATTGGGCGTTCGCCCAGCTCGTAGGCCTTAATACGCGCGATGGAAAGGCCGGTTTCGGCGGCCAGGGCTTTGAGCGAGCGATCTGCCTGCAGGCGCTTTTGACGCAGCAGGGTGCCGATGATGCGCTGCCGCACAGCGGCCAGTTTTGTCAGATCGAGCAATTCGATGCGTGAACCGATTTCAGAGCGCGCATCGCTTCCCCAAAAGTGCTGAACGGGAAGATCCAGGTAATAGGCCAGCACTTCCAACTCAGGCAGAGAGGGAGCGTGGGCGCCTTCCTCATAAGCGCGCAACTGCGTGGCAGTTATCCCGATGGCCTTGGCGGTCTCAGGAATGGTACGGCGGTCAGCCAGACGTGCATCGCGAATCAGAACACCCAGTTTGCGTGTGCGAATGGCGATTTGGACTTGAAAACTCATAATCTTCTTCCGTTAAAGTACCTGAGAACACAGGTCTGTTCAAATTATACACGAGAAAAACCGAGCTCTTTTGGCATTCCAGCCGCTCTATCGCCGCCGCAAAATATCGGCCACGTTGGCACCAAAGACTTCGGGGGGAAGTTTGAAGCCGGCAGCATCCAGACGAGGGGTGAAGAGTGGGCGGATGCCGGTCGGTTTGAGCTGGCCGACAATTTTTCCGTCGGCATCGATCCCGGTCTGCTCAAAGCGGAAAATATCGGTCAGCACGATCGTATCCCCTTCCATGCCGGCCACTTCGCTGATGGCTGTGACCTTGCGGGAGCCATCCTTCAGGCGGGTTTGTTGGACAATCAAGTCGATGGCCGCTGAAATTTGCTGACGAATGACTTTGATGGGCAGTTCCATCCCTGCCATCAGGACCATCGTCTCAAGACGGGAGAGCGCATCACGGGGAGTGTTGGCGTGCAGGGTGGTCAGCGAACCGTCGTGACCCGTATTCATTGCTTGCAGCATATCCAGGGTTTCGCCGCCGCGGCATTCGCCCACTACCACGCGGTCGGGGCGCATGCGCAGTGCATTGCGCACCAGGTCGCGGATGGTGACCTGCCCGCGGCCCTCCAGGTTGGCGGGCTTGGTTTCCAGGCGCACAATGTGATCCTGCTGGAGTTGCAATTCGGCTGCATCTTCGATGGTGACAATCCGTTCATCTTCAGGGATCAGGCCTGAAAGGACGTTCAACAAGGTGGTTTTCCCCGAGCCGGTTCCGCCGGAAATGACGATGTTCAAACGGCTGATGACACAGGCTTTGAGAAATTCAGCCATTTGGGGCGAGATGGAGCCGAAATCGACCAGGTTCTGCATCCCCAGCTTGTCTTTGCGGAATTTGCGGATGGTGATTGAAGGACCATCAATCGAAACGGGTGGAATAATTGCATTCACACGGGAACCATCTGGCAGGCGTGCATCCACGGTCGGGCTGTCGGCATCGACGCGGCGCCCCAGCGGCAGGATAATGCGCTCGATCACGCGGATGACGTGCGCGTCGTTTTCGAATGTCACGCCGCTCTTGACAAGTTTGCCCTTCATTTCGACGTAGACTTTGCGGGGGCCATTCACCATCACTTCGCTGACGTCGGGGTCATTCAGCAAAGACTGGATGGGGCCATATCCAAGCACTTCATCCATTACTTCCTGTATAATCTGCTGGCGAACAGATTCCGGGATGTTAATCTTCAGGCGGTTGAAGACCTCCTGTAATTTTTGCTGCACGTAGGCGTCACGCTGTTTTAGAGGGGGGTTCTCGCTCTCCAGGTCACGCGTCAAAGTATCGAGCACGAAGTGCTTAAATTTCAACAAATCAGCGGCAGATAACCCCGGGGAAGCAGAATTCGATAACAGCGTCATGGACGTTCTCCCGCTGCATAGGCAGTGTCGTCGCTGGGGACGATCCAGACAATTTGTGAGCGCGCGACGGTGATGAAGTCTGCTTCGTGCAGCAGGGCGCCATCTGCGCTGAATATTTTGGCATTGGTGACGGCCAGAAAAGGTTCGATCCGATCCAGTTCATCCTTGACACGGCCTTCCAAACGGACGTGGATCGATCCTTCGATGCGGTGCAGGGTCGTTTGGATGATGGATGGTACGGCCACCTTGGAAATAATATCGGTAAAATATTTCCCTTTTTCGTTAAATTCAACGCTCATGCGGGGCTCCTTGGGGAATCAGTTGCGATTATTATAAGCAGCGTTATAGATCTGCGCGGAAATTCGTTCCAGTGTGATGGATGATGTGTCGGTTGGTTGAGTGCGCAAAATTGGCGTGTGGCGCAGGTTGGCCTGGCTGAGATTAACGCCCATATACGGCAGGGTAGCCTGTACCAACAGCCCGGTGACCTGTTCCACTTCGCTTTTGCTAAGGCCTTCCAGGCCGATTGTGCGGTTGAGCAGCAGGAAAATATTTTCTTTGACAATCTCCTTGGTCTGGAGATGCTTCCATACTGACCGGGTCTGCACCGCTGAGATCGGGTCGGCGGAGGTCACCATGACAATCAGGTCAGCTTCGCGCAGGAGTGGCAGGCCGAGCCGCGGGAGTGAGCTGCCCAGGTCAATGAAGGTGAGGTCAAAGGTGCGCCGCATGGCGTTGACCAGTACCGGGATGCGTGCGATATCCAGGGTATTGGCTGCTTCCGGGTCAAACGCGCCCGCCAGCAGGCGGAAATCCCATAATTTAAGCACGGGGAGGGTGCGCCGCAAGAATTCAGGGTCAAGGCCATTCAAGGGCTGTTTGACAGCCTGTGCCAGGTCAATATTGCCATCGTAGCCGACGATTTCAGCCAGCGATCCAATCGGCAGCGCCAAATCCATGACGGCCAATTCCTGCTCGGGGTTCAGCCGGCCAACGGCATGGGCAATATTGACACACAGGGAGGATGTGCCCGTTCCGCCTTTGGCGCTGAAGAAAACGATCAACAGGCCTCCCAGGGTTTTCTTGTTAAGAGCAACCGGCGAGGAATTGCTCATCATTCGTTGGTGATATTCTGCCAACAAGCTGATGATTTTATCCAGCGCTTCCTGCGATTTGAGCAGGTAGGCGTCACAACCGGCGGCCATAATTTCTCCCATTTGGCCAGCGTTGGAGAATTGGGTCAGGACAATCAGCATGGCAGTGGAAGTTCGCCGGTCAGCGCGCAGTTTACGCAGCATTTCACTGGCCGGCATATCTGTGCGGGCCGGATCAATGATGATCACCGCTGGACGGTCACGGAGTGCGCAAATATAGCCTTCGCGGGCCGATGTGCAGGTCTGCACAGTGTAGCCGTGCCGGGTGAGAAGGTTGGTAAGGAATGTGGCACTGGGGGGATCTGAATCGATCACCAGTACCGAAAGTGCGAGAAATTCCACGCGACCTCTGGTTTAGCCTTCGATGGGGGGCATCAAATAGCCCAGGCCTGAACGGGTGACAATGTGTTTTGGATTGTGGGCATCATCTTCCAGTTTTTGGCGCAGGCGGGCGATGCTCACCCATAGGATTTCTTTATCACTGCGGTATTCCGCACCCCAGACGCTGGCGAGCAGATCTTCGGCGCTGAGCACGGTACCGATGTTGTGTGCAAATTGCAGCAAGACGCGGTATTCGGTGGCAGAAAGCGAGACCGGTTGGTTGCCGCGCCAGACTTCCGCGCGGGCAAAGTCAATCCGCAGATTGCCATGTTCAAAGAAACGGCTCTGGCTGACATCCTTCGAAACGAGCGAGCGCCGCAGCACCGCTCGAACACGAGCCAGCAGTTCGGTGGCCGAGAAGGGTTTGATCAGGTAATCATCCGCGCCTAAATCGAGGCCGCGGACGCGATCCTGTTCTTCGCCTTTGGCGGTAAGAATAATGATCGGGACGTTGGAGAATTCGCGGATGCGCTGGCAGGTGGCAAAGCCATCCAGCCTGGGCATCATCACATCCAGCAGGATAAGATCGACCGGGTTAATGGAAAATGCTTCCACTGCCTGCAGCCCATCCATGGCGGTCACAACTTCGTACCCTTCCGAGCGCAGATTGGCTTCCAGTAAACGCAAGTAACGCGGTTCGTCATCAACTACGAGGATTTTAGACATAGCAATCTCCTTAAAAGGTGAGCCCATTTCGAGCGGGAAGGTCTATCTTGAAGGTGGTGCCCTTGCCGGGCGCCGATTGAACCGAGATTCTGCCGCCGTGCGCTTCGACGATTTGCTTACAGATAAACAAACCCAGCCCCGAGCCGGAGCCGCCCTGCCCAGGCACGCGGTAAAAACGCTGGAAGAGGTGCTCAACATATTCCGGCGCAATGCCCGGGCCATTATCAACGAAGCGGATGCGGAAGGAGTCTTCTTCCTGGGTTACATATACCGTGATCTGCGCGCCAGGCGCATATTTGGCTGCGTTGCTGAATAAATTCTCCAGCACTTGCGAAAGGCGCACGCTGTCTGCCTTGATCGTGGGGGAGATGGCAAAATTCAACCGGACATTCAGGTCTTTGTACCGGGTCTGACTGCGTAGAGTGGCATCGCGAATGAGCGCATCCAGGCGCACCGGCAGGAACTGCATCGGCAGGGTATTACTTTGCAGCCGGGCCGATTCGAGCACATTTTCGATCAACTCATTCAGGTGATCGGCTTCTTCATCGATGATCTGCAAAAATTCCCGGCGGGTGGCTTCGTCCCAGACGGTATCCTGGCGCAGCAGGGTGGTGCAATAGCCTTTGATGAATCCAAGCGGGGTGCGCAGTTCGTGCGAAATCGTGGCAATAAAGTCTTCCTGCATCTCGAGCAAGCGGCGGGCATTTTCGAGCGCATCAACCTCTTCTTTCAGCTTCTTGCGCACAAACAGGCTGGAAAATTGCGTGGCGATGAACTGCGCCCGCTGTATTTGTCCCTCGGTGTAGGCCGGGCCGCCAAAACGGACGAACACCAGGACGCCCAGCAGCCCTTCGTGGGTGCGCAGCGGCAATCCGAGCAGAAAGGGCTCGTTAATGCGATTGTCGCTGGCGAGCAGCTCACCCGGCACCGTGACGACCATTTCATCTCGTTCGATGACCTGGCTGGCGATTTCCACACCCCAGGCTGCGTCTGCTCCGGCAGTCTGGCCGCGCCCAACCGCGCGGGCATAGGCAATTTCTGTCAGGTCTGTAAAGCTATTTTCGATCACATACAGCGCCAGGTTGTCAAATAAAAATACCGAGCGGACCGCCACCATGACCGAATCGAGCGCTTCTTTCCAATCTGTTTTTTGAGTGACCGCTTCAGCCAGAGATAGGATATCCGGTATGTGTTCGTCTGTCATTGTACGCCATCCCTTTTTGCAATTAAAAGCGGGAACGAAATGGCCGTCCCCTTATCAGGTACTGAGTTAACAATAATAATCGATCCGTGAGCTTTGACGATTTCCTGAACCAGGGCCAGCCCCAGCCCCGTGCCGCCATACTGCCGGGTGGCAGAACTATCCAATTGATAAAAAGGCTGGAAAATTTCCTTAACTCGCTCTGGATGAATGCCAATGCCGTTATCTGCCACCATAACGGTGACAGCATCCGGGCTTTTGGGTTCCACGGCCGCTGAAAGGCGGACTTTGCCTCCCGGCCGGGTGAACTTGACGGCATTTTCAAGCAACTGAATCAGCACCCAGCTGATTTTTTCCTGGTCGGCATTGACCTGGCCTACCTGCGGGGCCAGAGAAAGCTGCAGGGAAATTTTCCCGGCCTCGGCCCGTGAGCGCACATATTCCAGCGCTGCTGAAGCCAGCGAGGGGAAATTGACCGGGCGCAGGACCAGGTTCAACTCGCCGCGGGAAGCCATCGAGAATAAAATTAAGTCGTTAATCAGGCTTTGCAGACGGTTGGCGGAGCGGGTGGAAACGTCGACCGCCTTTTTTTGATCGGGGGTCAGTTCTCCCAGTGCTTCGCTTTGCAGTAGTTCCATGTAGCCCAGGATGTGAGTCAGCGGGGTGCGTAGTTCGTGTGAGACGTTGGCAATGAAGTTGGCCTTGAGTTGATTCAGCTCTTCCAGTTGGCGCAGGGCATTTTCCAACTCGGTGGTGCGCTGCTGCACACGCTTTTCCAGGCCGCGATTGGCATCTACCAGAGCGCTGCGCAGGCTCATTATTTGTTCGGTCACCGCCCGGTCGAGCGTGGGTCGGTCAAGAAAGCCCATCTCGATGAAGGCCTGGCCAAGCAGAATGGGATACCCAGTGTTGGCAGATTTTTCCTGATATTCGAGCGCCTGCTGGAGTTGCCGGGCAGTCAGCAAACCCGTTTCGACCAACTGGTCGCCGAGGCGGGGTACCAGGATTTCAGGGCTGATCAGGGGTTTGGTGGTCATGCTATCCTCAGGCCTTCCAGACCCATTCCCCGGCGATCATGGTCTCGCTTGATTTCAAGCCAGAGAGTTCCTCCGCCGGGCAGGTGAATGGGTTTTTCTCCAAAACGATCAAATCCGCATCGAAATTGACAGCCAGCCGCCCGCGCCTGTCTTCCACTCCGGCGGCAAAGGCTGCGCCGAGGGTGTAGGCTTCCACGGCTTGCTGGATGGTTATTTTTTGCTGCGGTCGCCAGCCTGCGGGGCCGGGAGCGCCATCGAGCCGGCGGCGCGTGACAGCGGCGTGCAATCCCCAAAACGGATTGGGGCTTTCAACGGGGGCGTCGGAGCCAAAGGCGAGCGGCGCTCCTTCTTCCAGTTGGGTTTTCCAGGCATAAGACAGGCTGGCGCGTTCGCCCCAGAAGCGGTCGGCGGCAAACATGTCGGAGGTGGCGTGGATGGGCTGCATCGAGGCAATCACGCCCAGCTGGCTCAGGCGCGCGGCATCATCGGGGTGAATGACCTGCAGGTGTTCGATGCGATGCCGCAGGGCCGGAAGTCCCTGGGCGCGTTCGTAGGCGCGTAATTGCTGTAATCCTTCGAGGACTTCATGCACGGCGCGGTCGCCGATGGCATGAATGGCCAGGCTCAAGCCGGCATCCGCTGCCTGGCGGCCATGCTCAAACAATTCTTCGCCATCCATGTTCAGGATGCCGCGATTTTCGGGTTCGTGTTCGTAGGGGGTCAGCATGGCCGCGGTGCGCGGGCCGAGGGCGCCATCCATGAACGCTTTGATGGAGCCGATGCGCAGATGCTCGCTGCCAAATCCGCTGCGCAGGCCGAGGCCGTGAGCCTGCTCGAGCAATTCGAGCGGAATGCTCTTGGTGACGCGCAGTTTCAGCCTGCCCTCGGCATCCAGCTGCTGGAGGGCCATGAAGCAGGCGCGGGTGTCAAAGTCGTGGACGCCGGTCAGGCCGTATTCAAACAGGAGCGGCTGGGCGGCCTCCAGGGCGCGGGCAATTTCAGCGCTGGAGGCTTGCGGCAGGCTGCTCTCGATCAGCATCATGGCGTTCTCGAGCAGGATTCCGTTGGGTTGGCCGTTTGCGTCGCGCAGGATTTTTCCATTTTGCGGGTCGGGTGTCGCAGGGCCGATTCCAGCCAGCTTCAAGGCGAGAGAATTGGCCCAACCGGCATGCAGAGATTTGGCGGTGAGGTATACCGGGCGGTCGGGGACGAGCGCATCCAGATCGGCGGCTGTTGGGAATTCGCCGCCCCAGTCGTTTTGCTGCCAACCGTGTCCAAGAATCCACTCACCTGCCGGGCTATGGGCGGCTTTTTCGATCACGCGGCGCAGCGCTTCGGCCTTGGAGGCGGTTTCCACATTCACTTTTTGCAGGCCCAGGGCATAATGCATCAGATGGAGATGGGCATCTGTCAGCCCGGGCAGGACAACACGCCCGGCCAGGTCTTCGCGACTGGCGCCCGGGAAAGCCTGCAACAATTCCGGACCGCCCAGCGCAGCCACGCGGCCATGCTCCACCAACAGTGCGGAGGCGAGCGGCATGGCCGGGTCGAGGGTGTAAATGTGGGCGTTGTAGAGTAGTTTCATCAGTCCGGTTTTCTCGGCGGCCAGAACCTTGCCACCTTATTGGATTAATCGATTTAACAAGGCATCGAGTTCTTCATTGGAGAAATAATACAGCGAGACGATGCCTCCATTTTTATTGGTCTTCAGGCTGACCTTGGTGCCCAGGCTGGCTTCCAGGCGTTCCTGCAATTCCCTGACATCCGGCTCAAGGCCTGGTTTGGCCACCGGCTGCGGTTTTTCGCCTTTCATTTTGTTGACCAGTTCTTCCGTCTGGCGCACGGTCAGATCATTTTCGACGACTTTTTTAAGGGCGGCTTCCTGCGCCTGTGGATTGGCCAGGCCAAGCAGGGCGCGCGCATGCCCTTCCGAAATGGTGCCATCCAGCAGGGCTTGCAGAGCGGCTTCTGGCAGCTTCAGCAGGCGCAAGGTATTGGTGACAGCCACGCGGCTTTTCCCGACCCGCACGGCAATCTCCTCGTGCGAGAGATGAAATTCATCCGAAAGCTGGTAATAGGCATTGGCTTCTTCCAGCGGGTTCAAATCAGCCCGCTGGACGTTTTCGATCAGGGCCAGTTCGAGATTTTGCTGATCGGTGGTCTGGCGGACAATGACCGGCACTTCCTTCAGCCCGGCCAGTTTACTGGCCTGCCAGCGGCGTTCTCCGGCGATCAGCACATAGCCGCCCTGTTCGTCGCGACTGACCAGCAAAGGCTGGATAACGCCGTGCTCCTGAATCGATTGAGATAACTCGTCCAGCGCCTGCGGGTCAAAATGTGAGCGTGGCTGCCGCGGATTGGGGATAATCTTCTCAACCGGCACGGTCAACAGGCCGGTTGTGTCGGTATCCCCGGCCGGCTGTGCAATAAATCCCGTCCCGGTTGGGATGAGAGCATCCAAACCTTTGCCAAGACCAGAGTATTTGGGCATCCTGCCTCCTGTAATCATTAAATCACAAAACAGCCTTATGCGTTCAGAACAACGCCATCGCCGCCGAGCAATTCACGGGCCAACGCTTCGTAAGCCTGTGCGCCGGTTGAAAGAGGCGCGTATGCCGAAATCGGCAAGCCGTATGATGGAGCTTCAGCCAGGCGCACCGAACGCGGCACAATGGAACTGAACACCTGGCCCGGAAAATGCTTGCGCACTTCGATGACCACATCCGCCGAGAGATGGGCGCGGGCATCGTACATGGTCAATACCACTCCGCGCACCATTAAATCGGGGAAGCGCGCAGTGCGCACCCGCTGGATGGTGGTGATCAACTGCCCCAGCCCCTCCAGCGCCAGATACTCACACTGCACCGGGATGATGATCCCCTCCCGGGCGGCCATCAAACCATTGACAGTCAGCATGCTCAGGGAGGGCGGGCAATCTACCAGGATGTAATCAAACCGTTTGTCGAGCGTCTCGAGCGCCTTGCGCAGGCGCAAATCCCGCCCATCGGTCGCTACCAGCTCCACTTCGGCGCCCGCCAATGCCGGAGAAGCCGGCAGGAGTGAGAGCTTCAAATCAGGGTTGGCCAGCAGATTGCTCGCCGCCGGGGAAAGCCCCAGCAGGGTTTCATACGTTCCATTCTTGACCGAATGTTTATCCACCCCCAGGCAGGAGGTGGCATTCGCCTGCGGATCCAGATCCACAATCAACACTTTCTGATCAAATTTGGCCAGGTATGCGCCCAGATTAATGGCCGTCGTGGTTTTACCCACACCGCCTTTTTGATTGACCAAGGTATAAATACGGGCCATGCAAACTCCCTGCGTTCTAAGGATGATTAATGTAAAACTTCCAGCAAGCTGCGTTCAACTTCCGCCTGGGTGGGCACACCCGTCAGCCCCGGCCGTGTGACCGAAAAGGCGGCCAGGCGGTTGGCAAAACGGGCCGCTTCCCACGGGTCGCGGGTATTGAGCAGGCGCACAAAAAAAGCGGCGGCAAAAATATCGCCCGCGCCCGTGGCATCCACCTCCGTCATGGTCGGCGCACGGAAGCGGCGGCTGTCGCCATGCCAGAACAAACGCACACCTGAAGCTGCCTCTGTTACCGCCAGCAGACGACAGGCATGGGCATAGCGCTCGATCCTTTCTTCGTCACGCCCAACATCCTCCACGCTGAATATCGCTGCACCTGCCCGTGCCAGGGCTGCATCGGCCTCCGGCCACTCACACGGCCGGACAAGACCATCGCCGCTCCAAACACGCATCCAACCCTGCGGCGTCAGCCCAAGCAATTCCGGGTGAAAGGTATCCGGCAGGATGGATTCAATCTCACCCGCCACCGGTGCCAGGTGGATGATCTTCGCGCGCCGCCAGGCTTCAGGTACGAGCGTAAAATCAATCTGCGGGGCCACACTACGGATAAACTGGAGTCGCCCTGCGGGTGTATACAAATTTTCGAACGTTGTACTGTGTTCGGCTTCTTCCAGCACCACGGGGATTCCATCCAAATCCTTCAGCGGAATCTCATTCCCGCGCACCGTTACCACACCGACGCGCAAACCCAGCGCCCGGGCCGTCAGCGCCGCATAGGCCGCCGACCCGCCCATAACCGGGCCGGCAGGGGTAATATCTACCGTGATATGGCCGATCACCAGGTAATCGACCGGTTCCAGTGAAACCATGTGAAACATAGTAGTTAAATTATAACCGTAATAGATGAAAAGGTTTTGATTTCAAAAAAGATGAAAGAGGGAAGCATATTTCCTCTTTCATCTTTTGCTTAGGGGCATCAGCCCGCCGAAAGGCGTCTATTTTTTCAAAAGGATGGTGACCTTGCGATTGGGTTCATCACCCACTGATTCACTGAATACATCGGGATGGTTGCGCAGTTCAAGGTGCACAATGCGCCGCTCTGCGGCAGACATCGGCTCCAACACCTGGCGCTTGCCGGTACGCTGCGCCTGCTCAGCCATGCGGATGGCCAACTGGCGTAGCTGCCGCTCACGGCGGGCCCGGTAGCCTTCCACGTCAACACTCACCTGCACCCAGTCATTGGCTTCCTTGCTGATGATCAGCGCCAGGATGTATTGCAACGCATTCAGCGTCTCGGCCCGGCGGCCAATGAGCACACTCAGGTCGTCGCCGCGGATATCCAGGAGAACCGGAACTTCACCCTCCGCATCGGCTTCGCCGTAGCTGGCCGAGACGCGGGCGTTGATCTTCATTTTGCCAAGCAATTCGCGGGCAGTTTGCACGGCAAAATTGAGCAGGTGGTCGTCTGTTCCAGCAACCGCGATGGCTGGCGACTGGGTTTCATCTGGGCTCTGAGTTTCATCCAACGCTTTCAACATCAAGCGGACGCGTACCTGCCGGGAACCAATTCCGAGAAAACCCTTGGCTCCTTCGTCCAAAATTTCGATATCGATCATTTCGCGCGACACGCCCAGTTGTTCAAGACCTCGCGCGACGGCTTCCTCTACTGAAGGAGCGATTACTTCCAACGTTGTCCGTTCCACGAAACCTCCTTATTAACGCTTGATCGACTTTTTGGCTGCGTCAGACGACTTGCTGCCGCTGAACAAGTTACTCCAATTGACTTTGCCAAGCGCTGCGTATTGGGCAATCCCAACCAGGTTGCTGGTGATGAAGTAAACCGCCAGGCCGGAGGCAAAATTAAGCGCAAAGTAAAACAGCATGAGTGGCATCATCAGGCTCATTTGCTGGTTCATCATGGCCGATTGGTCGTTGGGACTGGATGAGGGCACCATGGTCAGCTTGGTCTGCACAAAAGTTGTCAGGCCGACGATAATGGCCAGGATCGGGATTCCGAAAGCCAGCCCGGGAATAATGACCCGCTCCGGCTGGCCGAGGTCCATCCACAAGAATTGGCTGTGGATCGGGATCAGCGCGGAGAGGCTGGCTTTGGCGGTAACAGTCTCCAGCCCAGGGTAAATGCTGCGTACCAGGGCAATCAGCTGCATGGGTGTGGCAGATATGGCGCGCACAATGCTCTGGTAGAAGCCGATCAGGATTGGGAACTGGATCAGCGTCGGGAGGCAGGAACCGAATGGGCTGATGCCTTTTTCCTGGTAAATGCGCATCTGCTCCTGCGCCAGTTTCTCTTTATCGTTCTTATATTTTTCCTGGATCTTTTTCCACTCTTCCGAGGCCATCAATTCCTGCATGGCTGCGCTGGATTTGATCTGCCTGGACATGATCGGATGCGTAGCCAGACGCACCAGGATGGTGAAAAGAATGATTGAAACCCCAAAATTACCAACCAGGGCATAGATGAGAAGCAGGGCATTGGTAAACGGATTGACGATCAGAAGATCCCACATAAGTTCATTATCCTATTTTGCGGGGGTAAACGTCCATTTTTGGGCGCCGTTTATATCATAGGCGGCCAGCATGAACTGTGAACCCATGGGGGCGACCACAATCAAGTCACCCACGAGCAGAGGGGAGGTATAGATTTTGTTTTTGGGGAAATCAGCCAGCCACCTGGCCGCGCCATTTTTATCGACCGACTGGACGCGCCCAAGCTCGGTGACATAGATGATTTGATCAGCGGTGACAAGCGGCCCGGCAATGATGGATCCTTCTTCATCCTTCGACCAGATGATCTGCCCGGATTGAGCCTCCAGGGCGTAGAATTTTCCCGCGATGCCAAAGACGGTACCGATGTAAAGGGTTTTTCCGTCGGCATCCAGCCCCGGTGTGCCCCAGATGTTGCCTTCGAGGGTCTGTTTCCAGATCTGGGAACCATTCTCAGCGTTGAGCGCGTAGAGGTTGCCGGAAAGGGTGCCGACATATAAAACGCCGTTTAGAATGGCCGGGTGACCGATAATGCCATTATCCAGCTCGATTTTCCAAAGGGGCTCTTTCGAGGCGGGGTTGAAGGCAAAAATCTCATGGTTGAGCGTGGCTACGTAGACGTTTGTGCCATCGCTTACGGGCATCGTCCACAGCGCGTGTTCGGAAAGCGTCTGCTCCCAGAGCTTTTTGCCAGACAGGTCAAAGGCGTAGAGTTTCCCATCACCGCCGGGTGCGATGACCGTCTGGTTGACTATCAGGGCGCCGCCCAGCCAGGGTTTGTTAGAGCCTTCGAAGGGCCATTTGATGCTGCCGGTAACGGTATCCACGGCGTAGAGAGTATGGTAACCCGGCGCAGCATTGCCGATGACCAGTGTGGTTCCATCGGCAGACAGGGCGGGAACAGCATAGAAGCTCATTTTGCTGTCAGGCTGCAGAGGGAAGCGCAGCGGTGAGTTCACGCCTTCGACCGGGATGGTCAAGTCGGTTCCAGTTTCCGGCTGAACAGAGTAAACATGGCGGCCATCAGCCAGGTAAATAGTTTTGCCATCGGTGGCCAGTCCTGGCCAGTTGGTGGCCGGCGCGGATCCGCAGGCGCTCAACGCGAAGGACAGGATGACCAGCAGTGCAAAAAAGATCAGGCGATTGAACTTCATCAAAACTCCCTACGGGACGGGGTCAAATCCGCCCTCGTTGAACGGGTTGCAACGCACCACGCGCTGCGTGGCCATGAGCGACCCTTTTATTGCGCCATATTTGTAAATTGCCTGGTAGCTGTAATGAGAACAGGATGGATAAAACCGGCAGGTATTGGGCGGCAGGCCCTTGGAAATGGTCATCTGGTAGAGGCGAATCAGCGCAAGCAAGGCCATCCGCGGCCAGTTGGCCAGTGTGCGCGGCAAGTCCTTCAGGCGCGGTTCTTCGGGATATTCATGCGGGAGAAAATGGTCGGCGCACATACGACTGATTTACTGCTCCTGAATTCCCAGCCCGGCCCGCAGAAAAAGTCCCTGCACCGCAGCCTTAATCTCCAAAAAACCTGCCCCGAGCAGTGGTTTACGGGCGATCAGGACAATCTCCCAGCCGGAGGGCATCTGTTCCACCAACGGGCGAACTGCTTCGCGCAGCAAACGCCTGGCGCGATTACGCTGCACCGCCCCGCCCAGGGCATACCCGGTACTGACACCGACGCGCAATTCTGTCTGCTCTGCGGCGGAGGCAACCAACACAACAAGCGGGTGCGAGTAGGATTTTCCTTCGGTTCGCACCCGCTTGAAATCGATGGATCGAGTCAGGCGAAAGCGGCGTTTCACCCGGGCCTCGCGCTTGATGGTGACAAGCGCTCCAAAAAGGAGCCTACCAGCGAATCCGCTTGACGTGGTTATTGGAGGTGACCGTCAGCTTCTGGCGGCCGCGCTGGCGCCGTCGGCGCAAAACTTCACGACCATCGGCAGTGGAGTTGCGCGAGCGAAACCCGTGCACGCGCACACGCCGACGAATTTTTGGTTGATAAGTACGTTTTGTAGCCATTCCATACCTCACGATGATTAGGATGAGAACGTTTGCCTGGGAAACGCATTCAGCAAAGACGTTTTCTCGCACAAAGCCCTGGGGCTGTTTTCACCTGTTGGAGTGAAAAACAAAAAAGCATGCCGTTCAAAAGCTTGAGCGGCATGCCATTATACCGTAAAGTTCTTAAAACTCAAAGGTAATAAAAGCCTGGCGGCTCAGGAGATGTTTTCCCTGGCAGGCTTTGGCTGGCGCAGCGGAATTTGCAGGAAGAAGGTGCTCCCCTTCCCCAGCTGGCTTTCCAGCCAGACCCGGCCGCCGTGCCACTCAATAATGGAGCGGACGATCGCCAACCCCAGCCCGGAACCTTTTTGTTCACGCGCCTCACGCTGTCCGCCGCGATAGAATTTTTCAAAGAGGCGCGTTTGGTCGATGGGCGCGACGCCAATCCCGGTATCTTCCACTTCAAAGAGCGCCTGGTCCGGAGTAAGAGTCAGGCGCACCTTCACCCTGCCGCCCTGCGGTGTATATTTGATGGCATTCTCAACCAGGTTGTACAGGGCTTGTTCCAACAAAGCCGGGTCGGCCTCGATGATGGGGAAGGTGTTTTGGGGTTTCTCAACAGCGATCTCGATTTTCTTCTGCGCGGCTTGCGGCTGAAGAGTACTGAACACGCGTTCGAGAATGTCCACCAGCGAAATCGATTGCAGCCTCAAGCCGACACCCGCTTCGATGCGCCCCAGGTCAAGCAGGTTGTTGACCATGCGAGACATATTTTCCACGCCCACAACGATTTTCTGAACATACCCTTGCTGTTGCTCATTAAGGGTACCCACCATTTCAAGCATGGTTGCATATCCGCGCATCAACGTCAGCGGAGAACGCAAATCATGGCTGACGGTGCTGACAAATTCGGTCTTCATGGTGTCTAGTTCTTTGAAATGCGTGATATTACGCAGGATGCAAACCCGTCCCCTCTGGCGACCGTCCGTCAGCACTGGCGAGGCCGTGGCGAGATAGACCTGGTGATTAAGTACCGTGACTTCAGCGGAGAGTTTCTCAGAGGAGGTATTGAGAAGAATTTCGAGCAACGGCTTCTGGGTAATGAGGTTTTCGATCGGCTGGCCGGTGCCGTTTCCGATGGAAGCTCCCAACACCTGCCAGGCAGCCGGGTTGGAAAGCAGCAGGCGGTTGTACTGGTCAGTGACCAGCACCGGGTCGGGAGTGGATGCCAGGATGGCTGCCAGGCGCTGCCGTCCCACTTCAGCGGTCCGAAACAGGTGATGGTTGGAAGCAGCCAGCGCGGCCTGCCCGGCAAGCATGGTCAGGAAGCGGACATCGGTTTCTGAAAAGAGATGCGGCTGGTCAAAAACAGCCCATAAGACGCCGTGGTAGCTATTCTCGTGACGCAAGGGAACTGCGACCAGCGAGGCCGGGACGGCCCGCCCGCTGCCCAGTTGCAGTCCACGAGCGCGAGATACATTGGTCATAACCAACCGGTCCTGTTGCTGGGTCAACCGCAGGATCTCGGCATCCAGGTAGGCGTATTTTTCCTTGGATGGGCCGAGCGCAAAAATGGAGGCATCCTCCTGCTCGGACTCTTGATTCAGCGGAGGCATGTAAAGACGCACGGCATTCGCGCCGGTAGCGAGAACGGCTTCCATGATGGGCTGAACAGCTTCGCCAAATTCGAGGCTGGATGCAACGCCCTGGCTGACAAGCAGCAGGCGGTTCAGTTCTTCCAGCCTGGCCTGGAGGCTGACGCGCATTTGTTCAAAAGTCTTGCGTAACTGGCCAACTTCATCGACGCCTTCCACGATCAAGGGGTGATCAAGCTGACCCTGGGCAATCCGCACGGCTTCGCTGGCCAGATTCTGTAGAGAAATGGTGATAGTCTTCAAGCCCACGCGCAAAGAGATGAGGGCGATCAAAGCCAGCAGGAAAATCATCCCGGAGAGAGGCGCGGCAATATTCAGCGCCAGCTGTTGGGCTTGTTGAGCTGGCACAGTCAGGACGACCGCCCAAGCCCGGCCCGTCACAGGCTGATAGTATATGAAATTACGCGTCCCGGTACGGCCAATGTCATCGAAGAAGCTGGCTTCGGTGGGCAGTTGACCCGAGTAGGATCCCATTACCTGGCTTGCAAGCGGATGGTAAAGGATGACCTGGTTTTCATCCAACAAAATGCCTTCGCCGTGGAGCTGCGCCATGGACTGCAGGCTTTGGATGAGCGGTTGCGTAAAGGGATTGGTGGCCAGGCTGGTGCGGCCAATCAGCACCCGCCCGGTCTGCCCGGTGGCAACATCAAGGATGGAAATGATGAAAGAGATTCGGGCAGGCTGCCCTGCTGCGAGCGGTGGAATGCTGTATGTCTGACTGATGACACCGACCAGGGCCAAATCCAGAGCCTTTTTTTCCTGGGGAAAGAGGCTCGTCGAGAGAGTAGTTTCCGGCGGGTAGCTTGCCAGTAAGGTTTGGGAGTGATCGAGCACAATTAACTGGTCAAAAAATGGGATGGCGCGCATCTGCTGGCTAAGGAGGTTGGCGAGGGCTTCTCCGGAGGCGGCAGCCAGCTGAGGGTCCTGGGAGAACTGGGTGGCCAGGTTCTGCCCAGTTTCCAGGAAATAGGGCACGACCTGGGAGGCCTGTTCGGCTGCGCCTTGCATGCGGTTGTTTAGCATATCGCGGGCAGCGGCGCCTGCCACGTACCAATCCCCCACAAGCAGAGCGATCAACAGGAAAATGATCATGGTGCCGGTGCCGAACAGGAAACGGGCTTCGATGGAACGTTCGGTGGGAGAAGGCTGGAGCGGGGTGTGTCGTCCCCAGGGCGCTGGGAATGTGACAGATAGGACCTGCGCGAACACCCCGCCGATCAGGACCTCAACGGCAACGGCCAGTATGGCATAGGGGGCGCTGGAGATGGCATAAATCAGGCTGTCGGCCAGGGATATGGATGGGCCAACCACCACCATGAAAGCGTCAATGATGTAGAGGGGGATATACAACAGGGCCAAAAGCGCGGCCGCCACCAGTGGCTGGCTGAACAGGCGGAAAATGCTTGTGCGATAACGCTGACGGACGATCAGGCTGAATACGGCGCCAAGCAGGGCCAGTTCCAGTGGGGTGAAGACGCTATGAGAATCCCACAAAAAGCGTATCAGCCCGGCGATCAGCCCAAGAAATGCCCCGGCGATCGGGCCCAGCATTCCGCCTGCCACCATCCAGGGGATGGTGGAGAGCAGCATCAGTGCCGGGCCTTTTAATTCCTGGGGCGAATTCGGTACCGGCGGAGAAGCGCCTATCGGCAAGCGCAAGCCGGGAGTTAGGGCAAAAATTATCTGCAGGAAGATGAGGATACCGAAAATCCACCTGGCCTGGCTGGCCCATTCAGATTGGAGGTATTGAGTGGACCAGAGCAGCCAGCCAACAAGGACCAGGAGACTGAGCCAGCCCAACAAACCGATCAACGAAGGGGGCAATAAGACGGGGTAGGAATCAGATAGCCAGAGAATTACATCCATAAAGGGGGACAAGGGAAATCGAAGAATTAGCCTATAACCGATGCTATTTCGAAATCATTATAGCATGGGCAGGTCAGAAAAGAACCCGTCAGGCCCTTTTTTTATTTGATGCAGACGGGAATTAGCCGGCGGGTTCGAGCGCTGAAGCAGCATAGTAGCCGCGATAGGAGAGGGGCAGCAACCCGGCAATATGTGCCATGACCAGGTCTACGTTATGCTGGCGGTTGGCGCGGCGGGCTTCGCCTTTGCCTTCAACCGGGGGTAATTCGAGGGGCTGTCCAATGCGCATGGTGAGGGGCGGACGGGCGCCGCGCACGGCGCGTTGGAAAAAGTCATCGGTGGTGCCGATAATGCCGACCGGGACGACCGGAACGCCGGCCTGCTCTACCAGGAAGGCCAGCCCAGGCCGTGCCTGGCGCATGGCGGTATTGTGGGAGCGTCCACCTTCCGGGGACATGAGCAGCGGGTATCCGGCTTTCAGAACGCCGACCACACGGCTGACGGCTTCCCGGTCAAATTCGCCGCGGTGGACGGCGGTGGCGCCATAGAGCCGCACGAGAAAGGCCTGGGCAAAGCTCTTGCGCTGCCAGATATCGGAAGCTCCCAGGGCTTCGATATTTTCTGGCCAGAAAGCCAGCATGAAGGGCGGGTCAAATGTGGAAACATGATTGATGGCGGCGATATAGGGCTTGCCATAAGGGACATGTTCCGCGCCCTGAATATCCACCGGAGCCAGGATGCGGAACAGACCCCGGAAGATGGGCCGCAAGACAGCGCGGCTGAGGCGGTTGGGCAGGGCCACGCGGTAGGTAGAATCTATGGCTGGCACAGGTCGCGGGCCTTTTGGAAGACTTCGTCGGCGGTGAGGCGGTCGGAGTCCAGGATAACAGCATCGGCGGCGGCGCTGAGCGGAGCCACGGCGCGGGTGGTGTCGATCCGGTCGCGGTCAATCACTTTGGCGAGGACTTCCTGGTAGTCGCTGGGCATGCCGCGCTGCAGGTTTTCGTCATGACGGCGGCGGGCGCGTTCTTCGGCAGAGGCATCGAGGTATATTTTCAGGTCGGCGTCGGGGAGCACCACGGTGCCGATATCCCGCCCGACCATGACGACGCGTCCGCGCAGGCCGATGCGGCGCTGCTGCCGGGTGAGCGCCTGGCGCACGCCCGGATAGGCGGAAACCGCCGAGACGTTGGCGTCGATTTGGGGCTGGCGGATTTCCCAGGTGATGTCGCGGCCCTCCACGATCACGTCGCAGACGCGGCCATCGGCCTGGGAGGGGGCGGTGACTTCGATGGGCACGTCTTCGGCCAGGCGGGTGACTTCGGCTTCGGCGCTGATGGATACCTGGTGGTGAATCGCCAGCCAGGTGACGGCGCGATACATCAGGCCGGTATCAAAATACAGGTATCCGAGCGCTTCTGCCAACCGGAAGCCGAGCGTAGATTTGCCGGATGCGGCAGGGCCGTCTATGGCGATCATGGATGGGACAGGCATGGAGGCTATCTTCCGTTTCGAGGGCGGGTCTCAGGGCATGTTATTTTGAGAGTCGATAAAAATATCGGAGCGAACCCACAGAATAATGCTTTCCTGTTCCTGCGGGAGGCTGTGCAGGGCGATCCAGTGCCTCCAATCGGAGGCGGGCAGCTGGTTCCAGAGCGGGGCGGTGCGCCAGATCATATCCTGGCCGCGGTAGCCGGCCTGCAGCGCGGGGCTGTCGGCCTGGGCCGGGGTGATCAGTACGGACGGGCTGGCGGTGATATCCAGGCTGGGGATGAAGCTGGCATTCCAGTTGCGCAGAGTCCAGCGCAGGGCGGCGGAATCGAGCCCGGAGACGGTGACATCGAGCGGGGCAAGGTTGGGCCCAATTCGCCAGTGTGAGATTTCGCCGAGCTGGCCAGCCAGGCTATGGGCCTGCTCGATATTCATTCCGGGCGACCACAACTCGACGGTGCGATAGGTGCGCAGGCCGGCGGCGGCCATTCCGGCAGAGAGGGTGTAGATGGAGAAAACCAGCAGAACGCCCCAGGCTGCGCCCTGCCGGGCGACTGCGGGCGACCAGCCGTAGGCGACCATGCCGACACTGAGAGCGAGCAAAGCCAGCGAGACGGCAAGCAGCACCCAGCGCAGGGACATGGCCTGCGCATCCATGGGCACCAGCGCAAGATTGGTCAGGTTGATGCCACAAAAGAACAGGATGATGGCGGTGACCGCCAGCATGCCGTAGGTTTCCCAGGGATGTTCGATCAGCGCGCCGAGGTGCCTGGAGACTTCCAGAGCGGCCAACGCTCCGAGCGGAATCAGCACCCAGGCGAGGTCGGCAACCTGGCGGGAAGGGTAGGCCAGCGCCAGAGTAAGAGAGACCAACAACCAGGCGCCGAGTGACATTTCCAGGGTTTGACGCTGCCACAGACCGCGAACCAGGGCAATTCCGGCCAGGATCAGCGCCGGAAACTGGTACACCGCCAGGGCGAGCAGCAATCGCCAGGCGGGGACATCCGAAAAATCGATCCAGCCGCCCAAATAGACGATCAAAGACTGGGCGCCGCCGCTCAATCCGCCCGGCGCAAGCAGGAAGAAGCTGCCCAGTACCAGGTAAGTGCCGGCAGCGTAGGCCAGCGCGCGCAGCGCCGAGGCGCGGTCCACAGCCGGGGTTTGCGCGTCAGCCAGGTTGCGTGATAACCCGGCAGCAATCAGCAGGCCCAGCACCCCCGGCCAGAACTGCGGGCCGCACAACAGAGCCAGGCCAAGCGACGCCCCGGCCGCGGAGAAGCGGTTTGCGCGCCACAGGCCCCAGGCCAGCACAAGCGCGCTGAGCGCCATCACCGGGCTGCCAGCCAGGCGCGAGAGCGCCAGCAGGCCGGGGTCAAAAGCCAGCAAAAAAGCCAGCACCCAGGCGGGTTTTTCACCCAGCCGGTCGCGGAAGAAATAGGGCGTCAGTACCAACGCCGCGCCAAACAGGGCCGGGATCAACCGCGCCGCCAGGTCACTGGCCTGGGCGACAAAAAAGACCAGCGCCGTCAGCAGGGCATAGGCCGGCTGCGGCCCCAACGCAGGCTGGACGCCTTTCAGCAAGTCAAACGCCTGCAGCGCCGGGCCAGCCTCGGCCTCGGTCAACGGCCAGAAGCCCAGGCGCAGCAAGCGCAACAAGAGCGCCAGCCCAAACGCCAGCGCATACAGCCAAAATTGAGCATTACGGGTACGGGAAGAAGCGATCATAGGAGTATTTTACCGGATTAGCTGTCGAAATGTGCCGGTTATGGCACCTGGTAGATCACCACGGAACCCTGGTGATAGATTTCAGGCAAATACTGGCTGAATTTCTCTTCATAGACCTGGTAAGTGGTACGCTCCAGCCCGCCAACAACCACATAACGGATTCCGTACTTCGCCAGGATCGCGCGCGCCGTGTCCCAATCCATCGTCTGGTACAGGGTTCTGATGTCCTCCTGGCGACTGCCCTGCTCGGAATAGCCACCGCGCCACTGGCCTTCATGTCCCGGCCAGCCAAGCACATTCGGCAACCCGGAATACGTCGCCATGCGCGCAAATTCGCTGTAACTGCCGCCCACCGCCTCGGCCACCACGCCCACCGGCAGCGTCTGCAAATATTGAATTGCGAGCGCATCATCCGGCGCGGAAGACTGCAGATAAGCCGCCGCATCCAGCGTACGGGCCTGTGGCGCAGCACGGTTAAAAGAATTGGTCTTAACCGGCAGACTGCCGAACGGATACGCCAGCCCGACCAGCAACACCACGCCAGTCAGCACGCCCGCCGCCGCCAGCCGCAGACCGCGCAACTCGTTCAACAGCAACGCCAGCCCAAACGCCGCCGCCAGCGACCAGAGCGCCCAGGCCTGGTAATAAAACTTAAACACCGTGTTCATGCGCGAACCGAACTGGTCACGCAGATAGACAAATTCCGGGCCAAGCACCAGCAGACCGCCGAACAGGATCAGCATCCACACAAATGCTAGCGGATTCGGAGCCGGAGCGTCCTGCTGCGCCGGGAGTGATTCAGCCGCAGGACCCGGCCTGGAGGCCGTTAAATGCGCCAGCGCCGCACCGATCAGCGCCAGCAGCGTCAACAGCCCGCCGCTAAAATACACTCTCCGCGCCAGGGCATCCTTCAAGACCGCGCCCAGCGAGAGATAACCCTGCGCCGAGATCAGCGCCTGGCCCAAATCAGTCTGGGCCGCAAAAACCGTCAGAAGCAGTGAAAAGAGTCCGAGCAGGAGCGCAAACCCCGCCGCGAGGATAAAGCCGATTTTCCAGTTCGGCGCTGCAGCAGCCGGATTTCCCCGTCGCAATAAAATAAAGCCAAACAAAGGCAGCCACAACGTCCCAAACATGACCCACAAATGCGCCCCGCGTGAAGGAAAGATCACATTGGGCAAGATGCCGCCCGCCTGCGAAGCAAACGTGACATAAAAAGGCAGGTACAGCACAATACTGGCCAGCCCAAGCGGCAAAATGAAGGCCAGCACATCCTCCAGCAAATCCCAGCCCCACCCGCGCCTCTCGCGGCGCGCCAACAACAGTGCCCCCGCTGCCAGCGCCAGGTAGATGGGGAAATCCCAGGTGTTCAAGAAGGCCAGGCCGCCCAAGGCCAGCGCCAGGGTGAGAAACCCCTCCAGCCGCAGCGGAATGCGAAAAAACTTCAGGTCAATTTCGCCGCGCCAGCCGCCCAGGTACAGGTTCAGCGCCAGCGCCGCGGCCAGCAGCCCAAATGGCATGGCCAGCACATGCGGGTGCAGATCGCCGAGCAGGTAAGAGAAAAACGGGAATTCGTCAATCACTTCGACAAAACTGCCGCGCAAATCATAATCCTGCACCACGCGTGAAGCCCGCCACCAAAACGAGAAGCGCTGTGCGCCATCCAAAACCGGCGCATCGCGCAAATCTTTAATATCCAGCCACGTCCAAAAATTGAAAGCCGCCAGATCAGGGCGCACCAACCGCCCAAGCGCCGTCCAACCATTGGTTTCGCCCGGCTGACCGCTCCAGCCCAGGCCGCGGGCGTGGAGAAATTCCAGCAGCCCTTCTACGTTGCTGAGGACCAGCAGGAAAAGCGGCGCCAGCAAAGCCGCCAGCACCGCAGACTGGCCCGCGCCCGGCCTGGTTTTCCAGTAGGCGGCCAGCAGGTTGTACACCAACCCCAATGCACCCACTGCGCTCAGGGCAAAGACCAGCGCCAGCATCAGGTTAAAAGCCACCCCGCCGCTGGTGGCGGTAAAGAGGGCCAGCATGGCCGTCAGCACATAGCCAAAGTAATAATACGAAATCGCATACCCCGCCAGCCACGGATCGTGCGGCGGAAAAGTCGGCGAGCGCAGAATGGCATTGATGAACGCCAACTCCATCGGCTTTTCGGTGCCGATATTTTCAGGGTTGTTGGCGCGCACAAATGCCATGCAAGCAAAAGCGACCAGAAAAAGGATTTCCACGCTGACGACCAACGCCCGCTGTGACGTGAACCACGCTCGCAGTTCAGCCAGCCCCGCTGAAAACTGCTCCCGGCTCTCCGCGCCAGAAAGAGTTGTCAGCGCCCAAACCGAAAGCCCGCCGACGAGCGTCAGCGCCAGCAGCAAACCGCCGATTTCGTTGCGAATCAGCCCGAGCGAAGCCGCCAGCCAGAACCCAAAACCCCACAACAGCAAACCCAGCGCGCGGCTGATGGCGTACCCGCGATCGGACAGGGCCGGCAACAGCCGGTAAGCCAGCGGAAACGTCAACAGGCCGAGCAGGGAAAGGGTAAGGTACCAGAGCAAGAAAGAGAACATAGTCCGTCTCCAGGAAATGGCCGGCGCGGATCAGGGCAGGTTGCCAGGCAGGGCAAACCCGCCCCCCGGCAGGGGAGGAAAATCCATCTCGGCCAGCACGGCCTCAAAGTTGAGCGGCCCGTACAGATGCGGAAAGAGATCCCCGGCAGCCGGCAGGGGAGCAGAAGTCGGCCCGCCGGGATGCGCGGGTGGTTCGTAACGCAATTCCGCGCGCAGACGGGCAGGCTCAACCACCAATAAAACCAGGTCGGTGCGCCCGGCGTAAAAGGCATTGGCCACGCCCAAAATCTGGTGGCGCTGGGAAAAGTGGATGAATCCGTCCACAGACAGGCTTTCAGTGCGGTATTCTCCCGCGAGGCGGGCCGCCAGCGAGGCGTTGCGGGAGGTCAGGTGATAGATCAAGGTCACGGGGTTACCTGGTAAATGGCGGTTTGCCCATCCTGGTAAATGCTCTGCCAAAGAACGCCGTTATAACGCTCAAATTTCTCAATTCCGCCAGGGTAATAAATCCGCTCCAACTGCCCGACAATGATGTATTGGACGTTGTATTTGCGCAGGAAGGCTTCGGATTCCTGGCGGCTGTTGGAGTTGTAGAAGCGGCCGATTTCTTCGACGCGGTCGGTGACCCAGTTGGATGGGAACAGGGCGCGCTGTTGGCGCTGATGCCAGTTCCAGCCAACGACGCCGGGCAGGCCAGTGTAGATGGTGTAGCGCGTGCCCCAGCGGTATTCCACGGCATTGGCTTCGACAATAACCGGCGAGCCGCTGATGTTGGTCTGCATCCAGCGGATGGCGCGGTAATCTTCGTCGAGGGAGAATTCGGCCTGATCCCAATAGGAGGAGTGAGCCATGTAAGTCATGCTATCGAAGGTGAAGGGGATATCGGCCGCGATGCGGTCGCGGATTTTATCCAGGCTGCCGGTAAAGAGGAAAAGGAAGGCTCCGGCGAACAGGAGCGTACCGGCGACAGTCCACCCATTGCGCCAGCCTGGTTTCCACTGGTCAATTTCATTCATCAGCCAGCCGAAGGCTGCCGCGGCGCTGAGAGCAAACAGCACCCAGACTTGCAGGTAGAACTTGAAGACGGTGTTCATGCGCCCAATATCGCCGACCAGGACGATGAATTCGACGATCAGAGTCAGGACGAGGCCGGTACCGACCATGAACAGCACCAGGCGTTTGGCATCCGGCTGTCCTGGGCGCAGAATCAGGGTCAGGGCCCAGGCGGCGAGCGGCAGAGCCAGCCAGGCAATGCGCACATCCAGGATGAATTGCAACCCGACGGTCAGGACGACGAGCAGGGCCAGCGCCAGCTCGATCAGGATTGCATAAGGCTTGAGTTTGGCCAGGGCTGAAAGCGGCGTCTGCGCCAGCCATTGGCGGGTTTCCCACATCATCCAGGAGACGATGACGAACAGGAACAATCCCCAATGGGTGAGGTACGACCAGATGGGCGTTTTCTCATTCTTCCACTGCTCCACTTTGCTATAGCCAAGCCCATACCAGCGGGCAAACGGCTCGAAGAACAGCAGCGCGCAGGCGGCCAACGCCGCCATGGCCAGCAAGGCCAGCAGGGCGCGCTGAATGAGCGGCGAGAGGCCAAAACGCTGGGTTTCGCCAACTTCCACATAGCGGAAGACGGCGTAGCCGGTCACCAGCATCCCCAAAGCCAGGTAGGTCGGAAAGTCCCAGGTGTTCGTCGGGCGCAGAGAACCAATCACCAGCCCGCCAAAAGCCAGGGTGGCGAGCCATTGCCAGCGCGGCAAATTCCGCGCCATCAGCGTGGAAAGCGCCCAGGCCACGGCCAGCACCGTCAACGGCAAGGCGATCATATGCGCGTGCAGATCACTATACAGGAAGGTGAACAACGGGAACTCGGTAATCGCCAGGTCACCGACCGGCATGACGCGGCTGGGGCTCCAGTACCATTCTCCCCAGCCGATGGGCAGCGTGGCCCCATTGAAAGAGAGCAACTGTCCAAGCCCCTGGGCTGCCCAGGCCAGATGCTGGAAAATGGAAACATCAGGCGCTTCCATGACCTGGTTGGCCACCACCATTTTTTGCAGGGCGTGATAAATCAACTGGATCGTGCCCAGATTGCCGATCAGCACCAGCCCTGCGCCTGCCGCCAGGCCAGCGAGCAGCTGCAAGCTGAAGCGATTCAGCGCCTGGGGATCTTTACCAGGCTGCACCCCGGAGAGCAAATTCCAGGCCACCGAGAACGCGCCCAGCCCAAGCAGGGCAAACAGGCTGGGGAGCACGAAGTTATACGCAATCGAAGGCACAATTCCGAGCATTTTGATCGGCGTGCCCACCAATACGAAACCCCAATAGTAATAATTGATGTACCCAGCGGCGTACCAGGGGTCATACGGCGGGAAGGATGTACTTTTCAGCACCGCATTCAGGTAGGAGAAATCCATCGGGCGCTCACCGCCCCGCCCGGGATGCCACAGATCGGGGTTGCCGAGGCGAATGGCCAGATCGATCAGGAAGAAGAGTAGGAACAGGCCTTCGATCAGCAGGAAATATTTCCCTCTGGAGCGGATTTCCGCGGCGAAGACTTCCCGTTTCCACCAGAACGTCAACGCCCCGGCGAGAACGATCAACCCGTATCCGGCCACAATCACCCCGCGGCTGTATTCGCCGCCGAGAGAGCCCACCAGCCAAGCGAACCAGGCCAGCAGCAGCAAGCCGGCCAGACGCGCCAGCGGGTACCCGGCATCGCTCAACCCCGGCAGCAAGTAGCGCAAAATCGGCCAGGTGAAGAGCCCCAGAATGGCCAAGGTCAGGTACCAGAGCAGCAGACCGAGGACGGGGTAGCGGTTCTGAAGCGTCTCATAGGAAAAAAGCTGATTCCAGGTGCCGCCCTGCTGTTGAGAGGCCAGTCGAGCGGGCGGGAGCATCAGATCGCCGGGATAATTATTGGCCTGGCGCGGTGTGATATGCACCACCTTGGATAGATCCACCTGGCCAAGCAGGCTGCGGACGTTGGCGCTGGAGTAAGCGGCGGTTTTCTTGAAGATCAGCACTTTGGGCGCATCGTAGACCGTGAAGGCCTCTTCGGCGAACTGGGTGTTGATCTGGTAGCCCCCCGGCAATTCCGGGAAGGAGGTGAAAGTCTTGACCAGTTCAAAGCCCAGCTGGCCCTGGAACATGCCCGGCTCTGCGACGTTGTAACACCAGATGACATCCTTATCGGCGGGGCAACCGATCAGGGTACGGTAATAGGCTGTCGTCAACGGGTAGCGCTCGGGCAGGCGGGTGGTGGTGGCCCATTGGCGGTTGGAGGTGATGAAGATGTAGTCACCAGCGTCGAGGTTGCTGGTGAAGCGCATAAATTTCTCCTGGTTGTCATCCCAGTACATCTCAAAATTCAACTCGCCCTGGTAAATACCGCCGTAGGCGTCAAAGCCATCCATGCGCAGCGGCAATCCGTCGTCCCAGGAAGTCTCATGCACCGGTGCCGAACCGGCCAGGGCCAGGAATCCGGTCGGGGCCAGACGCAGGTAGTAGACCTGCCCCTTGGTAAATGCCAGCGGTTGGGCAAAAGCCAGGTTGTAGGAGGCGCCGCGCGCGTCGGTTTGGGGGGCAAAATCGGCGCTGAGCGTGGTCAGGCCGAGGGTTTTCTCGGGTGGGAAACCCGGCTCGGAGGCGATCAGCGCCGTCAGTGTTTGCATGCCGCCCGCAGTCGAATCAACGGCATGGCCGAGGGTAATTCCGGTCAGCGTGCCGCTGGCAAAGGCGTTGAATTGGGTTTCGTAGGGCATGCCGGGAGCCATGAGGTAGCCATAGGTCATGGGAAGCGGCTGGGTCATGGTGCTGCCATCTGCCAGGCGGATCTGGAGATTGATGGGGCCGGGGACGTTTTGAAAGATCCAGTGCGTGGCCTGCACCCGGCTGTGATCGCGGGTGTAGATGCGCGTAAAGGCGTAGGCCCAGGCCAGCGTTCCGAGCAGGACAATCAGCCCCAGGGCAGCGGAAATCCATTTCACCTGGAGTTTCTGCCATTGCCACTGGCTGCTTTCCACCAGCGCCCAGGCGGCCAGCATGGCCAGGAGCGGGTAGATGGGAAGTTCGTACCGCATGGTCGGATTCCACTGCAGCGACTGCCATCCGAAGTAGAACGCCACCCAGCCCCACAACAGGAGATGGCGGGTCCAGTCGCCCTGTCCTGTCGAATCGGGGCGGGGCTTGAGCATGCGCCAGCCCATCAGCACGAAGCCGGCTGCCGCCAGCAGGCCAAGCGGCCAGCCCAGGCCCCAGGCCACCAGGTTGTAGCCAGAGAACCAGATCGGGCGGCGGGCCCACTGCAGCGCGGGCGGGAAATCCACATCGCCGCCGGCCTGCGCACGTTGATCGGCAATATTCTGCACCCAATGCGGGTTGGGCTTGAGACCCAAAAATCCCGGCCCGCTGAAAGCGTAGGGCTGAAAAACGCGAAAAGCAACCAGCGTGAACAGTCCGCCCAGCACCAGCAGAGCCAGCGCCGCTTCCAGCGCGAGCCCCGACGTACGCTGCACCGGCGCAGATTCATCCGCCGCAACAGATTCGGCCTGCGCCGCCGGGCGGGTGCGGAAATAGCGCAGCAGCAGCGCGCCGGGCAGCAAAATGGCCAGCGGCGCCGCGTTCAACTTGGAAGCCACCGAAGCGCCCAACGCCAACCCGAAGCCGATCGAATTAAGCACCAGGGGAGAAAAAAGCAGGCGCAAAATAGACTGTCCATCCTGCCCGAACCCTGCCGGGAAGTCTTCATCGCCCATCATCACTTCCACAGCAAAATACGTCGCCAGGAAGATGAAAAAGTTGGCAAAACTATCCACCGTGTAGAAATGGGCCTGTTGGATCTGCATCACCGCCAGCGAGGAAAAAATCGCCGCCAGCAGGGCCACTTTGCGTCCGTACAGGCGTGCCGCAATCAGGTACAGGAAAAAAATCGAGCCCAAATCGGACAGCGCAGAGAAAACCCGCCCGACCAGGGTAATCTCATCGTACCCGGCCCAGTTCAGCTTCTGCCCAAGCAGACTCATCAGGCCGCCCCACAGGCCGCTCGTGCCCGATTGCAGGACATACGATGCCGCCGCCACAGACTGGTGCGACATCCAATCGGCCACATAGCGCACGATGAAGACCGGCAGCGTGCCATAAACATAGAAGCCATAGCCGCGGTTGTTCGGATTCATCGTCGAATTGGCGGTATCAAAAAACTCGGAGACGCTTTTCACCGGCTCGAGCGCCGTCGAAACCATCGTCATAAAGCGCTCATCGGGGTGCAGATGCTGGCTCTGATCCCAATCCAACCCCATCAGGCGCAGGCTGGCGGCGCCAAGCAGCACCAGCACGAACAAAACATCATAGAAACGAGAACGAAGATTTTTCATAGTCAGGGCCGCGGCACAGAAACGGAATCGGGTACGGTAAAAATCCAAAAGCTCTTGCCCTCCAGCGGGCTGTCAAAACGTCCCACCAGGCCGGAGGGATATAGCTGGCGCAAAAGCTCCAAATCGGTCAGGTCTTCTTCTTTCACCAGGAACAACTTATTCCCGCTCAGCTCCAGTGTGCCGGCAAACGCATCCGGCCAGAGCGCGGCATCGCGCGTCGGGTAACCAGCCTGAATACCCACCAGGCGGGTATCCACCCAATACGGAAAGGGCACCACCCAGGCCTGCTCCACCGAATTGCCCTCCGCCACAAAAGCGCGGATGACCCGGCCCATGTCCGAAGTATTCCAGGCCCCATCGCGGAATTCAGTCGCAAACGTCTCAAAGACCAGGCGGTAATTTTGCTGGATGGAAACCAGTAATAGCAGGCTGACCATGCCCAGCGCGACCCAGGATTGGCGTATTCCGGAGCTTTTCCCGCCCGCATTAACCCCGCTCCAGGCCTGATACAGACCCTCCAACGCCTGCGCGGCGATGACAAAGACCACCACCGCCGCCCCGCCCGTGCGATTGAGCGAGGGATTCTCGCCCGGAAAGGCCAGCGAAAGGATGGAGGGCATCAGCAACAGCGGCACCGCCAGCAGCAGGAACAGGTCGAGCCAATCGCGGCGCAGCAGGTAACGCACGAGCAGGAACAAAGCTCCCAGCGTGAACAGCGCCGCCGAAACGAACTCCAGCGCCGGGCGGTGCGGAACCGAATGGACCCAGATCTCGCCGTTATCGTACTGGAACATGATCAGCGCCTTGTAAGTATTCTCGACGAAGATCTTCCAGCCAGGGCCGGGCTGCGCCGGGTCACTGGGAGCGACAAAGAAACTCTGCCAGGCCGCCTGCAGCGGGGATTCGTTCCCATCGGGATGATCGCCAGCCAGGCGGGTCAGGGCGCGGTACGAGAACATATCGGGGCGGTCGAGCGCGTAGCGCATCAACGGGACGAAGACCAGCAGCGCGGCCAGCACGAGCATCAGGAACATGGCCAGCGTCTGCACCCGCCGCCCGCGCGCCGCCGCATGGAGAAGATACAGGCCAACGGCTACCATCACCACCACTGGCACAAAGCGGAAGGGGCTGTATCCGTGCAGGCCAAGCCCCAGGAACAGCCCGGCCAGGATAAAGTCATTGCGCGTTTGGCGGCGCAACCCGCGCACCAGGTAATACAGCACCGGCGCGGTAAATGCCGGATACAGCGGAAACCGCAGCCCGATGCGGCTGATGGTATTCAGCCAGTAGGCCGTGCCCGCCAGGATCAGCGCAAAGACGGCCACCCGCTGTCCGCCCACTTCGCGGCCAAGCAGGTAGATGTACGGCAGGGCAAACAGGCCGATCAGCACCGTGCCAATTTTCAGGCTGAGAAAAGTCAGCCCGGTGGAGAAAACCCTGGCGATGAGCAGTGTCCAGTAAAACTGGATGAACTCGCGCCCGGTATTGCGCTCAAAAAAGACCGCGTATTGCCCGCGGCTGACGTCGAAGACGTCGAGCAGCTTTTCGGCGTGGTCACTGAATGGTTCCGCGGGAACCGCATCCAGCCGGTAAACGCGGAAGAAAACCACCAGGGCGATCACGCCCAGGAGCAGCAGGCTGAAGCGGGTCAGCTTAATCTGCCAGCTATCCTGCCGGAAGAAAGCCACCAGCCGCGATATCAACCCCGCTTGCTGCGAGTTGCGCAGCCACAGCGCCCACAAGAACAGGGCAATGGAACCAAGCCAGAACGTGACGTTGAGCGGTGTGAAGAGGTGCAGCCCAACTTCGTTTGGACCGAAAAGGCCAAAGGCCAGGATGGCCAGCACCGCCGCAGCCAGGAGCGGCCGGGAGCGAAAAGTTTGCGGGTCTTCCTGCGGGGAGGTGTCTGGGGCGGCGGGCAGGGAAAATTCGCCCAGCCACCAGGCCCAAAGCAGCAGGAGAAAGGCCAGCGCGTACATCCCGAC
This sequence comes from uncultured Anaerolineae bacterium, assembly GCA_903875215.1. Classification (GTDB taxonomy): domain Bacteria; phylum Chloroflexota; class Anaerolineae; order Anaerolineales; family Villigracilaceae; genus UBA5195. Next base: position 19,622 of record CAIQVH010000016.1, on the reverse strand, counting down.
CGAGAACAGGATGGTCATGCTTTCGAGCGGTTTGACGGTCACATCCAGCCGCGACTGGCCCAACAGGGCCAGTGCAAAAGCAAGCACTGTGCGCACCCAGCGCATGGAATTCCGCCGGGCAGGCGGCTCGGAAAGGGCGGCGATTTCGCTTTCCGGCAGGGCAGGCAGTTCAACAGAGGGAAGTTCGATCTTTTCTTTTTGCCAGGGATTGAGTTTGGATTTCAGGTAATCGAGGACGCTGGGTTCCTGGGTGGGTTCGCTCATGGATGGCTTTCTCCGGGGCTGGGGGCAGGCGGGTCAGGCGCGGCGCGCAATGTAAAAGGTGTAGGCACCCTGTTCCTGCGGGACAGGCTCGTTGTAGTATTTGCGGATGAGCGCCAGGATGGGCGCGAAATTCCAGGCGGCGCGGCTGAGATGCCACTTGCGCGTGAAAAAGTGCAAAATCAGCGAGGGCAGGCCGAAATAATGACCCCATTCGAGCGCGGCCAGCGCGGAAGGCGAGAAGTAATGCCAGTATTTTTCCACCTTGAATCCGGTCCGCTCCAGGCGGGCGGCCCATTGTTCGGCATCCTCGCAGGTAACGTGGCGCGAGATTTTGTTGAAGAAGGCGCGGTAGGCGCGCGCCAGCGGCGTCAGGCCGATGGCATCGAAGAATTTCGCCACCGAAAGCTGTGGCAGGAAGTTGTGGTTGGGCACACAAAAGACGAAAATGGCGCCAGGTTTGAGCACGCGGGCGGTTTCGCGCAGCACATCATCCAGCCCGGGGATGTGTTCCAGCACCGAATTACTCAAGGCGCTGGAGAAATATGCCGTTGGGTAGGGCATGTGCGCGCCGTTGGCTTCGGTGAGCAGATTGTAAACGTGGCGCGTCCCGGCTTCGTGGATGGGGCCTGTCCAGGGGTCGAGGCCGACATCCAGCTTGCGGTCAAAAGTCAGCTGGGCGAAGTGCCCGTCGCCGCAGCCCAAGTCGAGGGTGGGAGAAGGCAGGTCGATCTCCTGGTAGAAGCGCGATTCGACCGCGCGCAGCAGGGCGCGGAAATAGGGTAGGTCGCGGGTGTGCAGAAAAAGGTAATCTTTGGATTGCAAAGCGGACATGGGTCACCGAAGGACGTGCTCAAGAATCAGGAAGGGTGGAGGCGGTTTTTATTTCAGTCTCGCAAACAGCTTTTCGTATTCCGCTGCCACAGAATCGGGGTCGTAGGGGCGGGCAATCTGAGCCGGGTCGCGGCGATATTTGGCGGGGTCGGCGAGAATTTCGAGGATGGATTCAGCCAGTTTGGCGGAATCACCAATCGGGGTGACTTTGCCCATGCCGGTCATCTGCACGGGGCGGCGCACACCCGGTAAAGCGGAGGCCACACACGGGATGTTGTTCATCATCGCTTCGATCTGCACCAGCCCAAAGGCCTCGGTGGAGTTCAGGCTGGAGACGACCAGTACATCGAGATTGGGATAGAAGGCTGCCATCTGGGTCGGATTCTGGTTGCCGAGGAAAGTCCACTGCCCGCGGGCTTCATACTCGCGGATTTTGGGGGCCAGCCGCTCGAAGTATTTTTCCTCGCCCATGACGTTGAGATGCTGACCCGCGAACAGCACCTGCGCGTTGGGATATTTTGCAAAAACGGCGGGCAGCGCTTCCAGCAAGATTTCCACCCCTTTTTCAGATGCAAAGCGGGTGGCCATGCCGATGACGGGATGTTTTTCTGCGGTCTGGTGCTCTTGCGCAAAAGCGGCAATGGCCCCGGCAGGCGGGGTGGGAAGCTGCACCGGCGGCAGGATCGGCGTCAGCTTGTTTTTGTAGCGCGAGAGAAAAGGTGAGTGGTCGGCGTAATCCTGGGTGTAGGTGACAATGTGGCTGGAGAGGACACCCGCCATGTGGTTTTGGAAATCCACCACGGTATTGACCAGGCGGTTGAACAGGCCCTTGGGCAGTTGCAGGTCACAGTGATAGGTGAGGATCGCCAGTTTGCCCATCAGCCGGGCGCGGGCGGCAAAGCCGGGCGCGTCAAACTGCGGCAGGTGCATTTGCACCACATCGCTCGCGGCAACATATTTCCAGGCCAGCCAGCCAAAAGTGGGCATGATGACGCCTTTGCTGACGCGCAGCATCACCGGGGCGCGGACGATTTTCACCCCATTGCGGATTTCTTCAGCCGGCACGGAAGTGTCGAAATGCGAGGTCAACACGGTGACTTGGTGCCCGCGCCGGGCAAAGGCCTCGGCCAGGCGTTCGGCGTAAATCGTCAGGCCGGAGGTGTGTGGACGGTAATAGGTCAGAACGGTCAGGATGCGCATTTATTGTTCAAAGGTGATTTCAAGCAGTTCCACCGGCAGCCAGCCAGTCTGCTGGCGGATGGTGACGAGCAGCCAGGTTCCCGAGGCGTCCTGGCCGAGCAGTTCGCCGCTCTCGCCGGGCAGGGCGCGCCCCGCTACCGCCGATTTTGGTTCGGGCTGGCTGCGCAACAAAACAGCCTTGATCTGGCTGGAGGTAATTACCTTGACCCAGCCGGCGACCGGAGTGGCCAGGGCCGGGTCGGCTGGCACCAGGGTGGCATCCGCGGCCAGGTCGGCGGCGCCTGCGAGCGGGGTGGCGGTGGCCGGGGCGGCGGGTGTCGCGGTGGCGCAGGCCGCCAGCAGCGCAGCCAGGAGGATCAGGAGCAGGGTCTGTCGCTTCGGCATGGTTAAAAAATTCCCTGGTTGACGGTGACCCAATCAAACAACTGCCGCACGCCTTTTTCGACGTCGTACTGCGGCTTCCAGCCCAGGCGCTGTTCCGCCTTGCGGATGTCGGCGACGAAGACTTTTTGGTCGCCCGGACGCCAGTCGCCATGCGCGACGGGAACCGGCCGCCCGAGCAATTTTTCGAGCCGCGGGCCAAACTCAGCCCAGATGGACATGGTATTTTGCGGGCCGCCGCCCAGGTTGAAGACTTCGCCCCGCACCTGGTCAATTTTTTCGATGACGGCGTCATAGGCGTCATTCAGATCGTAGACGTGCAACAGATCGCGGATCTGCTTGCCATCGCCATAGACGGTGATCTGCCGCCCGGTGACGGCGGCGATCACCATCCAAGCCACCCAACCCTGATCTTCCACGCCAAACTGGCGCGGGCCATAGATGCAGCTCTGGCGCAGAACCACCGAGCGCAGGCCGTAAATGCGGGCGTAATCGCGGACGTACTGGTCGCCGGTGCCCTTGGAACAGCCGTAGGGCGAGTGAAAGTCGAGCGGCTGGGTTTCGGGAGCGCCAAAGGGCAGCGTGTCGTATTCCCAGCGCCCGCCGCGTTCCACCACGCGCACATCTTCCATACCGCCGTAGACTTTGTTGGTGGAGGAATACAGAAAGATCGGGTCGCGGTCGTTTAATCGCGCTGCTTCGAGCACGTTGAAGGTGCCGAGGGCGTTGATTTCAAAATCTTCGCGCGGTTTGACGACCGAAGTCGTCACCGCCACCTGCCCGGCGAGATGGACGATCACATCGGCAGATCGCGCCGCCACGACCAGCTGCCCGGCATCGCGCACATCGCCAACGACCAGGGTGAAGGCCTGTTCGCCAAACGTCTCTTGCAGCCATTTCAGGTTGCGCGGCGCACCGGCGCGGCTGAGATTATCGTAGATGGTCACTTTTTCGCCGCGTTCCAGCAGGCGATAAACGTAATTGGAACCGATGAACCCGGCCCCGCCGGTCACAAAATAGTTGCGCGACATGCCAACTCCTGGAAATTTCATAGTCCCGCATGGTTCTGGCGGGATGGTTTGATTCTGGCGTCCCCAACCCGGAGACTTTGCACTCCAGAACTATTACTTGGAAGAATCTGGCCTGGAAGAACCGTCCGGGTCTTCCACACTCGAACGCGACTGGAACTGCATCAACTGCCGGTAAATCCCGGCCACGGTCTGGCCCTCGCGCGCCAGGCCGTACAGGCCAAAAGTGCCGCTATAAATGTAATTGAACAACCGGGATGTGAGCGCCACCGCCAGCGCAGTCGACTCATTGCCCGAAAGCAGAGTCAGCGCGCCGACCATGGCTCCTTCCAGGGTGCCGACTCCGCCCGGCAGCGAGGGAATTGCGCCGCCGAAAGCGGCCGCGCCCAACCCAAACAGTCCCCACACCAGCTGCGCCGCGGGGAAGAAGGCCCGGATGAGCAGGAAATACTGCACAATGGCCATGCCCCAGTTGAATGTCATTAAAACGAAAAAGCGCAGTGAAAGCCAGGGGTCGGTCAGCACTTCCAGACCGGTTAAAAAGGCTTCGAGGAAGCTCCCGCCCAGGCGCTGCAGGCCCGGCCAGCGCCGACTCAGCTTGTGAAAGAGATCCAGCGCGGCCTGACGCTGGCGCGCCAGCAGCACAAGCGCCGCCAGCCCAACCAGCACCAGCCCGCCGACCAGCCACGCAATGCGCTCCGCGCCGCTGGCGCCCACCACAAACGGCACAGCGGCGATAAAAATCGCCGCTGAAAAAGCCAGGTCGGTGACGCGTTCAATGATGATCGTCGGCAGGATCTCCACAAAGGTCATGCCCTGCCCGGGGTTAGCCGCGGCGGGCGCTTTGCGGCTGAGCAGAAAAGCCCGGCCCAGTTCGCCCAGCCGAAACGGGAGAAAGTTGTTGAGCAGGTAGCCTTCCATCAGCGTAAGGAAAACATCCCGGTAGGCGAAGCGCCTCCGCAGCAGGGTGTGCCAGACCCATCCGCGCACAAAGAGCCAGGCCAGCCCCAATAAAAACACCACCAGCACCAGGGCAAAATTGGCAGACTGCAGCGCCACGAACATGGCTTTCAAATCTACAAAATACAGGATTGCGCCAATCAGCACCAGGCTGACAAGCAATCCGGGGAGCATGCGGCGAAACTCTTTCATCTTACTCCGCTTCCAGTTTCAACACCGCCATGAAGGCTTCCTGCGGAATTTCCACATTTCCCACCATCTTCAAACGGCGCTTGCCTTTTTTCTGTTTTTCCAGCAGTTTTTTCTTTCGGGTGATGTCGCCGCCGTAGCATTTGGCCAACACATCCTTGCGCATGGCCCTGACATTGGCGCGGCTGATGACGCGCCCACCCGAAGAAGCCTGGATGGCCACCTCGAACAGCTGGCGCGGGATGATATCTTTCAGCTTGGTGATCAACCGCTGGCCTTTGTGATAGGCGTCCTTCTCATGGACAATCGCCGCCAGCGCATCCACTGCGTCGCCATTGACCAGGATTTCCAGCTTCTGCAACTTGTCGGCGCGATATTCGGCAAACTGGTAATCGAGCGAGGCGTAGCCCTTGGTGCGCGATTTGAGCGTATCGAAGAAATCCACGATCAGCTCGGCCAGCGGAATCTCAAAATTCAGTTGAACGCGGTGCGGGGCCGGATATTCCTGGCTCTTAAAACTACCGCGCCGGTTGATGACCAGATCCATGATCGTGCCGTAAAACTCGGTCGGCGTGATGATCTCAATATTCATCCACGGCTCGCGGATTTCGAGCAGCATATCTTCTTCGGGCAATTGAGCCGGAGAATCAATCAGCAGGGTTTCGCCGCTGCCCACCACCACTTCATATTCCACCGAGGGCGCGGTAAACAGCACATCCAGATCATACTCGCGCTCAATGCGCTCCTGGATGATTTCCATGTGGAACAACCCCAGGAACCCGGCGCGGAAGCCAAACCCGATGGCCTGCGAGGTTTCAGGAGCATACGTCAGCGAAGCATCATTAAGCTGCAATTTCTCCAGCGCGTCGCGCAAATCGGCATAATCATCCGCATCCACCGGGTAGATTCCGGCAAAAACCATCGGTTTGGGATGGAAATAACCGGGGAGCGGATCACTGGCCGGATTTAGCGTACTCGTGAGCGTATCGCCCACCCGGGCCTCGTGGACGGTTTTCAGGCCGGTAGCAACATACCCGACTTCCCCGGCATTTAACCGGCTGACGGGTTTCATCGTCGGCGCAAAAATGCCCACCTCGATCGGCTTTACATCAATATCGGTCGCCATCAGGTGGACCGATTCGGTTGCGGCAAACGAACCTTCGATGACGCGCACATAGCAAATTACGCCCTTGTACGGGTCATAATGCGAATCAAAGATCAGGGCGCGCGCGCGGTCGGCATCCAGCCCCTTGGGGGGTGGAACACGCTGGACGATCGCTTCCAGCACCTGTTCAATATTGATCCCCGCCTTGGCCGAGATGCGAATCACATCTTCGGCGCGGCCGCCAAGCAGGGCGGCGATATCTTCGGCCACCTCGTCGGCATGCGCCGAGGGCAGGTCAATTTTATTGATGACGGGAATAATTTCCAGGTCCGCATTCAACGCGGAGTAGAGATTCGCCAGCGTCTGGGCTTCAATCCCCTGCGTGGCATCCACCACCAGGATGGCGCCCTCGCAGGCCGCCAGCGCGCGGCTGACTTCGTAGCCAAAGTCAACGTGTCCGGGCGTGTCGATCAGGTTCAATTCATAGTCCCGGCCATTGCGGGCGGCATATTTCATACGCACCGCGGAGGCCTTGATCGTTACGCCCTTTTCACGTTCCAGGTCCATGCTGTCGAGCACCTGCTCGGTCATATCGCGGTCCGAAATCGTCCCGGTGACCTGCAACAGGCGGTCGGCCAGCGTGGATTTTCCATGGTCCACGTGGGCAATGATACAAAAATTTCGGATGGTGTCTGTCATAGGCTTAAGCGGGGAAAGTATACCCGATTTTGGGGCTGAGCGTTGTTTTCAGCGGGGGCAGGGCGAAGAGACGCATTAGTCCTACCGGGTTATGGCCGCTGTTTTAAGAATTGGTGCAGACCCTTGAGCAGATTCTGCCATTCACCCTCCGCGGCCTGTTTGCGTCGAACTTCCCCTGCGCGGCGGAGCATGAGCGCCTGCACCCGTTCCTCTTCGCCGGCATCCAGCCAGAATCCGTGCCGGGCCGGGCACCAATCCAGCTTCAGATCGTACAGGCGATATTGAAATTCGCGCAGTTCCCCGCCGCAGCTTGGACAGACCCGGAGAGAGTCGGTCTCGCGGTGCAGCAGGGAACCTTTGAGCGCATCCTGGTCGAAGGCGGCGTCTTCCAGCCGGTCGAGTTCATCAAAATCGAGCCACATGCCGCGGCAGAGGGGACAGTAATCGACAGGCAGCATGCCTTTGTAGTATTTTTCGGTCAACGGGGTGGAACATTTCGGGCACAACATCCTATTCTCTCAATCCAGAATATAACCGGAATGGTGTGATTATACATCCAGCTGCATCCCTGCCAGAGTGACAGAAGAGCGGCCTTTTGGTGATTTCCATCCAGTCCGAATGAATTACAATCAAGCAATGACTCACGAACGCGATCAAAAAAGCCTGCTGGCAGTGAACCTTGGCCTGGGGATCAATATTGGCCTGGCTGCGCTGAAGACCTTCATCGGTGTGGCGGGGCACAGCCCGGCCTTGCTGGCGGAAGGTATCAACTCCACCTCCGACGTGGCCTATTATGTCGTGGCCAGTGTTTTCGTCCGCATGGCCAACAAGCCCGCAGATGATGAACATCCCTACGGACACCAACAACTCGAGAACATCGCTGCGCTGGTGGTCGGTTCCTTCATTGTTACCACCGCTGTGGCGGTTTTCTGGGATGCCATCGACAAAATTTGGGATATCTTTTCTGGCAGCATGGTTTCGCAAGGCGCTTCCAACATGGCGCTGTGGGTTGCGCTGCTGACAGTGGCCATCAAAATCTTCTTGACTTTTTTCGTTCGCAAGCTGGGCAGAGAGACCAGAAACCCGGTGGTGGAAGCGATGGCCTACGATCATCGCAATGACCTGTTCTCAGCCAGCGCCGCCTCGATTGGCATTTTCCTCGGCCAGCGCGGCTTGCCCTGGGTGGATCCGCTGGCAGGCGCGATCGTGGCGCTGTTGATCCTGCGGACCGGCATCTACATCCTGCGCGAATCATCGGTTGCGCTGATGGATGCCGTGCCCAGCCGCGAACTGGCCGAACAGACCAGCGCCCTGCTCAAAGAACTGCCGGGCGTCCTCCAGCTGGAGGAGATGCAGGCGCATCGCTTCGGCCCGCACATCGTCCTGAACCTGACAATCGGCGTTGATGGGCAGATCAGTGTCCAGGAGGGCAACCAGATTGCCCACAGCGCCGAGGCGCTCGTCTGCCAGGGATTGTCAAATGTCAGCCGGGTACATGTGCATTATCACCCCGTCAAGCCCGGCCAGCCCATGACGATTGATGACGTCCTGGCCGAATCGCGCCGGCAGGTCTTTGAGCCGCGCGAATCGATCTAGCCGGTTGAAGCGTTAAGAATGAAGGGCAGCCCTGACCAGCGCGGCAAGGTCCGCGCTGTTTTGATTCAGATCCAGCCAGGCCAGGAATTCACTGTTCCCCTTCGGCCCGAGCAGCGGCGAGCGGATCAGCCCGCGCAAGCCGAATCCTGTTTCGATGGCGAAATTCAACACGTCGAGCAGCACCCGCTGATGCACCGCCGGGTCACGGATGACGCCCTCGCCTTTGGCCGCATCCCTGCGCCCGGCCTCGAACTGCGGCTTGATCAGCGTGATGACGTTGGCGTCGGCGCTCAGCCAGCGCGCAAATACCGGCAGCAGGGTTTTGAGTGAGATAAAGGATGCGTCGCAGACCACCAGCTGCACCGGCTCGGGCAGAGATTCGACGTAGCGGGCGTTGGTCGCTTCCATGACGATCACGCGCGGGTCGGAGCGCAGTTTCCAGTGCAGGATGCCTTTGCCCACGTCGATGGCGTAGATTTTCGCGGCGCCATGTTGCAGCAGGCAGTCGCTGAATCCGCCCGTCGAAGCGCCGACATCGGCACAGGTCAGGCCGCCCGGGTTGACAGGAAACGCTTCCAGCGCGCCCAAAAGCTTTTCGCCGCCGCGTGAGACAAAGCGCGGGCCTGAATCCACTTCCAGCAGCACTTCGGGCGCGTAGGCCGCTCCGGCGCGATCCACCATTTGTCCGTTCACGCGCACCTGCCCGGCCATGATGATGGCCTGGGCCTTGGAACGGGTTTCGGCCAGGCCGCGTTCCACCAGCAAAAGATCGAGACGGGTTTTGGGCATGCCGCGATTCTATCATCCATCTTTGCACATTCCACAATCAGGGTGCGGCTTTCTGCATTAAAATACAGCCATGCTTACTGCCCTGCTCAAAACCATGCGCCCGCGTCAGTGGACGAAGAACGCCTTCGTCTTTTTTGCGCTTGTCTTTGACAAGCAGCTTTTTCACCTTCCGGCTTTTCTGCACACCCTGGGCGGGTTCACCCTGTTCTGCCTGATTTCGAGCGTGGTCTACCTGGTCAACGACATCGCCGACATCGAAGCCGACCGCCTGCACCCCACCAAGAAACAGCGTCCGCTGCCCTCGGGGAAACTGCCGGTCGGGCTGGCCTGGGCTGCCGCCGCCGTCCTGACGGCGCTCTGCCTGCCGCTGGCCTACTGGCTGGCGCCCGGCTTTGCCGCCGTGCTGGCCACCTACCTGGTCATCAACCTGGCCTACTCCAAATGGCTCAAACACGTCCCGATTGTGGATGTGTTCATCATCGCCGCCGGGTTCGTGCTGCGCGTGGAAGCGGGCGTGGCGCTGATCGTCGTCGAGCGCTTCTCGCCGTGGCTGTACGTAGTCACCACGCTCGGCTCGCTTTACCTGGGCTTCGGCAAACGGCGCTCCGAGTTGAACCTGCTGGCGCAGGGCGCAGGCACGCACCGCAAAGTGCTGGAAGGTTACAACATCCCGCTGCTCGACCAGTACATCACGATCGTCTCGGCTGCCACCATCCTTTCGTATTCGCTGTACACCTTCTCCGCGCCCAACCTGCCTGCCAATCACAGCATGATGCTGACCATTCCGTTTGTGGCCTACATCATTTTCCGCTACCTGTACCTTATCCAGATGACGCACAACGCCGGCGCCCCCGAGGAAGTGCTGCTGGCCGACCGACCCATCCAGATCGCCGTTACGCTGACGGGGCTGGTCATCCTGGGCGTCTTTTATCTGCAATGAGCCTCGCCACCGCGCCCGGAAAAATCATCCTGTTTGGCGAACACGCCGTCGTCTATGGCCGACCGGCGCTGGCGGTGCCGGTCACGCAGGTGCAGGCCAACGTGGAAGTGGTGGATTCGGCTGAGGCTGAGACCTGGATCGAGGCCCCGGACATTTCACTCCACACGACATTTTCCGCGCTTGCTCCGACACACCCGCTGCGATCCGCCATCGAGAGCGTTTGCGCAGCCCTGAATATTGCACCGTTTCCCCCGCTGCGCATCACAATTCATTCCAGCATCCCGGTCGCTTCCGGGCTGGGCTCGGGCGCGGCAGTTTCCGTGGCCCTGATCCGGGCGCTGGCCTCGTACTTCCAGCGTCCCTTGCCGGCTGACAAAGTCAACGCGCTGGCTTATGAGATTGAAAAACTACATCACGGCACGCCCTCCGGCATCGACAACACCGTCATCAGCTACGCCAAACCGGTTTATTTCGTGCGACAGTCCCCATCGCCCGATGGGAGAGGGGCCGGGGGTGAGGGGCAAGTCTTCAACGTGGCCCGGCCTTTCAGCCTGGTCATCGCCGATACCGGCATCGCCGCCCCGACGAAGGAATCCGTCGGCGACGTGCGCAAACTGTGGGAAGCGGACAAAGCTCACTGGGAAGTGGTCTTTGACCAGGTGGGGGAAATTGTGCGGGCGGCCAAAAACGCGATTGAAACTGGCGCAACTGACAGCCTGGGCGCGCTGATGGACGCCAATCACGCCCTGTTGCAACAAATGACCGTCTCCTCGCCGGAACTCGACCGGCTGGTGTTGGCGGCGAAAACTTCCGGTGCGCTGGGCGCCAAATTATCGGGAGGCGGCCGCGGCGGGAATATGCTCGCGCTGGTCAAGCCCGCAGCGGCGGACTCTGTCGCGTCCGCGTTAAAATCCGCCGGGGCAAAATCCACCCTGATTACGATCATCCAATGAATATTCTGGCGTTGAAGCTAATACTGGCCCCGGTCATCATCGGCGGCGCGAGCCTGGCGGGGCGCAAGTGGGGTCCCACCGTCAGCGGCTGGCTGATTGGCCTGCCACTGACCTCCGGGCCGGTGGCTTTTTTTGTGGCGCTGAGCCACGAGCGCTCTTTCCTGGCCTCGACGGTGCTGGGCACGCTCAGCGGCGGATTTGCGCTGGTGGCCTTTTGCCTGGGCTACGCCTGGACGGCGCAGCGCTTCAGGTGGCCGGTGGCGCTGGGGGTCAGCATGCTGGCCTTTGGAAGCGTGACCTTGCTGATGCAGAATGTCATCCTGCCGCTCGGGCCGCTGTTCGTGCTGGTGCTGCTGACCATCCTGGCCGGGACGGCGCTGATGCCGCGCAGCCAGCCCCTGAGCGCCACGGAGGCCCGTCCCGGCCGCTGGGACATTCCAAGCCGGATATTGCTCGGCACCTCGTTCATCCTGCTGCTGACCGGCAGCGCGCCGTTCATCGGCGCGCGCCTGACCGGACTGCTCTCGACCATTCCGCTGTATACCGCCATCCTGACCGTTTTCGCGCAGCGCCAGCAGGGCCGCGCCGGGGCGGTCGGCATTTTGCGCGGCTTGCTGTTTGGCCTGTTTGGCTTTTCAGGCTTTTATCTGACTCTGGCGCTGCTGCTGGATCGCACCGGGATTGTCCCGGCTTTTCTGGCGGCGGTGGTCACCACGCTCATCGTGCAGGGCGCTTCTTTTTTCGTCCTGCGAAAATCAAACGCTTGATCGGGAGGTTCTTATGAGCAGCACAGCAGATATTATTATTATCGGAGCCGGGGTGCATGGCGCCAGCCTGGCCTTTCACCTGGCGCAGCGCGGCGTGAAAGCGACGATTTTGGAAAAGAGCTTTGTCGCCGCCGGGGCCACCGGCCGCTCCAGCGGACTGGTACGCATGCACTACGACACGCAGGTCGATTCGCAGCTGGCCTGGGAATCCTTCCGCTATTTTCGCAACTGGAAGGAACTGGTCGGCGGGGACTCGGGCTTCACGCGCACCGGCTTCATCCAGATTGTGGCGCGCGAACACCAGGACGCACTGCGCAAAAATACCGAGATGCAGCAGCGCGTCGGGATCCCGTCCTTCATCATCAGCGCGCAGGATGTCAAACGCCTGGCGCCCTCTTTTGTCACCGATGATTTCGACATCGCCGCCTACGAACCGGAATCAGGCTACGCCATGCCGAGCGATACCGCCAACGCGCTGATGAATGCGGCGCGCGAGATGGGCGCGCGCCTGGTGCAAAACTGCCCGGTGACGGGCATTCAAACCAGCGGCGGGCGCGTGAGCGGTGTGGAAACGGCCCAGGGACTGTTCTCGGCGCCGGTGGTGGTCAATGCGGCGGGCGCGTGGGCCGGAAAACTCAATCAACTCGCCGGGCTGGATTTGCCTTACGACACCTGGCGGCACGACACGATGTTCGTCGTCCGCCCGCCGGAGATTGGCCCCTCGCACCCGACCGTGATCGACTTTCCCAAGGAGATTTATTTCCGCCCTGAAGGCGGGCTGACGCTGGTGGGGCTGGAGGATGGCAACCCGCTGGGCGAATCACCCGATGGCGACGCTGACCACGCCAAAGCCGGATTCGTGGAACGGGCCATCGACCGCATCTGCGAGCGCGTCCCGGTGATGGAAAAGGGCAGCCTGCACAGCGCGCACGGCGGCTATGACGGCATCACCCCCGACCAACACCCGCTGCTCGGGCTGGCCGGTCTGGACGGCTTTTATCTCGATTGCGGCTTCAGCGGCACCGGCTTCAAGATTTCACCCGCCGTCGGGTTGTGCATGGCCGAATTGATTTTGGATGGCGTCTCAAAAACGGTGGATATTTCGTCGCTGGCGCCGGGCCGCTTCGCGGCAGGGAAAATGGTTCAGGGTAATTACGAGAATATCTGGCATTAGCCCTCAGCCAGCCTCGCTCGATACCACCCGGATCCAGGCCAGCGCCGCGGTGGAAATGACTTTAGCCAAAATGGAGACGCCATGAGCGCACTGACGATCGGGCTCAATGCCGAAACTGAAATCATCGTGACCGCAGCGGATAGCGCCGCGCGCTGGGGCAGCGGGCTGGTGCCCGTCTACAGCACGCCTGCGCTGGTGGGGCAGATGGAACATAGCGCCGTGCTGGCGCTGACGGGTCAACTCCCCGCCGGGCAGACGACCGTCGGCGGGCGGATAGATGTGCGGCACCTGGCGCCCAGCCCGGTTGGGATGAAAGTGCGCGCCGTGGCGGAGCTGGTGGAGGTGCAGGGCCGCAAACTGGTGTTCAAGATCGAGGCCTGGGATGAAGTTGAAAAAATCGGCGAGGCGACGCACGAGCGCTTCATCATCGACGAAGCCAGATTCATGGCGCGGGTGCAGGCCAAAGGGCAGTAGAAAAAGCCGCAGGCGCAGGGAATTCCCTGCGCCTGCGGCTTTGTTTTTCAGTCACCCATCGTTTTCAGGTAATCGCGGTCGAAGGCCGCCAGCAGGCTCTCGCGCGGCGTGTACCAGCCGGGAGTGTAGGCGGCAGACTGCACGCCCTGCTGGCTCAACTCGCAGACGTGCCAGTCCTGCAGGTTGGTTTCGTGCCAGAAGTCGACAGCGTCCGCCGGGTGGTAACCGGGGCGGGCGGCCGCCTCGGGGTGAAAGAGCCATTCGCTGACGATGGTGCTGCGCCCGGGCGCGTGGGGAAAGATCAGGTGGTACATGATGTAATCGGGGTGAATGTTCAGGAGCAGGTTGGGCAGCAGGGTGTAGTAGTAGCCGCGCTTTTCGTCGCCCGCGCTGAGCTGGCCGAGCGGCAGGGCACAGGTGCGCCCGGTGACGGTCATGCTTTCCTGTTTCAGTTCCAGAAAACCGCCCAGGAAAGGCCCATCCACCAGGTCATTTTCGGCGCTGACGTAGGTGGTCATGGTGTTCAGCAGCGGGTGGATGGTGGGACAGTGGTAGCACTCGTTGAAGTTCTGGAAAATATACTTCCAGTTGGCGGCCAGTTCGTAACGCTCGCGGTGCGTGACCTGCAGCTGGGAGACGTTCCACTGGCTGATGCGGCCCTGCATGGGGGCGAACAACTCGTCGAAGGGCAGCGGCCCGGCCTGGAGATTGGTATTCAGGAAGATGAAGCCCTCCCACAGGCGCACCGGCGCGGCGCGCAGCGGAAAATCTTCCCAGCGAAAGTCGGCGATTTCCTTCATGAACGGCGCGCCAATCAGCCTGCCATCCAGCCCGTAGGTCCAGGCGTGGTAGGAACACTGGATGCTGTTCTTGAACTGGCCCTCGGCCTGCTCGCAGATGCGCGTGCCGCGGTGGCGGCAGACGTTGTAAAAGGCGCGGATCTGGCCTTCGCGGTCGCGCAGGATAATCAGGCTTTCGCCGAGCAATTCCTGGACGAAATAATCGCCGGGGTTGGGGATGCGGCTCTGGTGGCCAACGCAAAACCAGTAGCGGTCGAAGATGCGCTCTTTTTCGCGGGCAAAAATCTCGGCGGAGGTGTAATATTGCTGCGGCAGGGTCATGTCGCCAGCGATGAAGGTATCGGCGGTCTTAAAAAACTGGGGCATAAGGGGCTCCTGGTGGATGAGGGTGGGGCCGTTGCGGGCTGGTCTGGCTGCAAGCATGGTCAGCCAGATTGGCGAAGTATACCCAAAAGTGTTGAAAGTGTTGAAAAAAGGGGCGTTTGGTTGGCGGCCGGGCGCTGCGTTGACCCGGAAATTCCTGGTGATTTTTGTTGTCTTTGTGGTGAATGGATTCCTTTGGTCAACAACCCGCTCAAGAGGTGAACCGGGCCTGCTACCGCGTAAAATGTCTTTGCTACCGCGTAAAATGTCTTTCCTACCCCGTAAAATGTCCTGCCGGCTGCTCATATTGGCATATGGCCGCGAAAAATACCCGCCCGGCGCGGGAATTTTTGCGCTACTGCGCCAGCCCGGCTGTTTAGTCTGTTGCCATTTTTGAGCTTTTGTGCCTGGCGAGGGGTTTTAATCCAGCGGGCTTTTGACGGCCAGCCCGCCGCGCTGCAGGACGTGGGTGTAGATCATGGTGGTTTTGACATCTTTGTGGCCGAGGAGTTCCTGGACGGTGCGGATATCATATCCGTTTTGCAGCAGATGGGTGGCAAAGCTATGGCGAAAAGTATGCGGGGAAACAGGTTTATCGATTTTGGCAATGCGGGCAGCCTGGCGCACGGCACGCTGGAGGACAGTTTCATCGATATGGTGGCGGAGTTCACCTGCCGGGCCGGGGGTGATGGGGGCGCGAGGGTCGCGGGCGCGCTTGGATGCCGGGAAGACGTATTGCCAGGCCCATTCCTGGGGGGCGCTGGGGTATTTGCGGTCGAGCGCAAAAGGCAGCGAAACGCCGCCGTAGCCATCTTTGATATCTTGTTCGTGCACAATTTTTACTTTGCGAAGGTGCTCCCTGATGGGAGCAATCAGCGAATCGGGGAGCATGGTGTAGCGGTCTTCGTCGCCTTTGCCTCCCCGCACGATAATTTGGTGGTTTTCAAAGTCAATATCTTTGACGCGCAGGTGCACACACTCCATGAGACGCAGCCCAGCGCCATAGAGGATTTGTGCCATGAGTTTGGATGTTCCCTGCATGTTGCTGATGACGGTGAGAGCTTCTTGTTTGGAGAGGACGGTTGGGAGGCGGGTGGGAGTTTTGGCGCGAATCAGCTCGGGAGGCAAGGCAAGTTCGCGGTTAAGAATGTGGCGGTAGAGGAAAAGCACTGCGCTGAGGGCCTGGTTTTGGGTGGATGAAGAAAGCTTATCCTCCGTAGCGAGGTGGGTGATGAAGGCCTGGACTTCTGATTCCCCCATGTCTTTTGGGTGGCGTTTGTCGTGAAATAGGATGAAGCGGCGGCACCAATCCACATAGGTCTGTTCGGTGCGGTAGGAGTAGTGCCTGGTGCGAAGAACATCACGAAGCTGGTCGAGGAGTTTTTTCTCTGCCATTGGTTTCTCTTAATATGGGTTAATGTTATACTTATTATGTGGGGGCCATGCAAGAATTCCCCCAATAAACTGAAATTTTAGACGGTGATATCGTATTTTACCCTGTGAATGTGTTTGTTGCCGTCTAAAATCCCAAATTAATTTAGGAATTAGGCGGCGCAAGACCGCTTCACACCGCCCATAAGCTATTGGACTGGCAGTCCATTTGCATGTTGGGCAGTTCCTTTCAAAATAAGGTAATCAATGAAAATCAAAAACAGTGTCACAGTTTCGCTTGTTGCTATTATTTTAACTTCATGTGTGCCGCTTTCTACACCCACCCCTATGGCTATTGTTACTCTTACATCAATAGAAACCTCAACACCTTCACCAACCAAAACATCCACACCTGATCCGAGAATATTGATAAATTCTGATTCGGAAACATACTTTGTTACGGAAAGGCTGTTGTATTCAGAAAATACTAAGACACTAAATATAGACCCGATAAAAGTAAGAATAACCCAATCTCCGTTTATCGAAACCCTTGTCGGGGAAATTCTTTGGTATATGGACGATGCTACGGGAACAAGATTTATCTGGAATAATCATTTATCAGCATGGGTACCAGAATTTTTAACAAACACAGATTATGCACATCCCGAAATTTCCCCGTTTGTACCGCTTGAAGCATTTTATGATGGTTCTAAACCTGGAGATGAAAAATACACTCCAAGTTCAGTTGCATTAAGCAACATGCTCTATGTTGCCGAGCATCCTGGCATGATTGCTGCTGATGCTTTTTATCCATACTACCGTGTTTCTTTGTCAGTAAATAAAGCAGGACCAAACGGATATATCGTTGCATTAACTGGTCCTAATCAATATCTCTTGACTGAGCAAAATACTACCAAAGTATCACGAAATCAAAATAAGCCCTTTACCTATTTTGGGATGCAGCAAACAACCGACCAGAGGGGTAACACCATCTATATCATCAAACGAGCAAGTTGGAACCCAACGACAGAGAATCCAAATGGTATTGTTATCATGAACATGGGCTTTGATAAGAAACGGTATGAAGAACAAATTCAATATCCTTTGATTTTCAAGTTTCTGGACGGGGAATCGCATCCACCAGGAGAATTAGTGCCTGTGTTCCCGTATAACTACGGTACTAATCAGTTTTCTCCCGACACCTTTAGTTATAGCAATGACAAGCCTAACCCTAATGTTGCATTATTACTTGACACGAATATGATAACTTTGTTTGAAGACACGACGCAATATCAGATTAAGGGGCTTATTAAGGGATACAACAAACCGTTTGACGCTGAAACCAACCCTGGAAGTTATTTAATTCCAAGTTTGCCACCCGAACTGAGTAATATGATTCTTTTTACTAGTACCCAATCATGGTTTCCGTAAAGGTTGGTAGTGACAGGAAAAGTATTTATGAGCATGATAAACTGCCCAACAAAGCGTGCACCTGACGTGTGGGATTCTGCGGCATTTTCGAGCATTTTCCTTGCTTCGAGTTTTTTCTACCTCTCAAACCGAATCTCAGCCCGCCCACACGCAGGTAACGCAAACCGTTAGGCTGCTGGCTTTGTAAGCAATGTTTCATAATCACACCAAGCGCATTCTAGTATTCGCCTTAATGATGTTGTTATTTTATGGTTGTGCCAGTTCTAATTCGGAACATAGCAAATCCATAAAAGATGTAATTGATTTAAGTAAGTGTAACAAGCCTTGCTGGTTAGGGATTGAGCAAGGAATGACTTTAGAAGTTGATGAAGTTGAAAAGATTTTGAGAAGTTATTATGGCGAACAAAATGTCGCCCTCAATACTGGTGGATTAAATCCAAAGAATGGTTTTGAAAGTATTATCTGGAGAATTAATACCAAGTCCGATAGCATCCCACAACAATATGGTGGAGTAACGCTAAATAAAGATGGGCGAGTAGATTCGATTGATGTTTGGTTCGAAGAACAGTGGTTTACCGTTGGAGATTTGATTTCTTTAGTAGGAGAACCAGATTTAGCGGTTATTATTAATTTCAATAATTACCCTGCTGGTTCACCATGTGGTGTATGGAAATTACATTATCCTAAACTTGGTCTATTTGTCATTATCTGGCAGGGTGACAACACAGAGAAAATTGAAGAGTCCGATTACATTTCAAGCATATTTTTCTCCAAATCATGGCTTGCAAATGAAACCGCAGAAAACGAGTCTTTTGATAGACTGATTGATTGGAATGGTTATGGCGATTATGGTCAATACTGTGCTAAAGTTAAAACGCCTAGCCCATAAAACGCAGCCTAACAAAGCGTGCACCTGACGTGTGGGATTCTGCGGCATTTTCAGGCATTTTTCTGGCTTCGAGTTTTTCCTGCTCCCAAGCATTGTCCACGCCCGCCCACACGCAGGTAACGCAAACCGTTGGGCGCTGAGAGTCTAAAAATTATGGAAATAGCAAACTTACTCATTGGTATTGGTGGGTTATTTTTTACCATTATTGGGATTCTGGTAGGCATACGCATTGCCAGAATGACAATGAGACATGACCGCCAACTTGCAGAAGAATCTGGGGCATTGCGAAAACCAGAAATTGGCTTTTCTATATTTGACTGCAAGGTAGGTGAAGGTTATCCCGACAACGAAGATTGGCTTTTCATTCACCCAGGAGATTCAAACGATTACGCCGTTTACCCTATCAAATTCACTATCTATAACATAGGAGACGCCGCAACCGATGAGATACTTATTTCGATTCACGTTCCTAATCACATTTTTTGGAAAACTAAACCAAACGAAATGGTAACTTCAACATATCCAAGTCTCGCAAGCGAGAATATCAAACAGTCGGTTGATGAGATTGGAAACTTTACGTTAATTTCTTTCTCAATTCCACCATTATCTCCAAAAGCAGCGTTTGAAATAGTTTTGCCGTTTTCCTTTTTGCCAACATTAGAAGAAATATCTGTTCCCGTTAAACTTGAAAATGTAACCCTAAACCCACGTTTTCAGTTTTTATTCCACAGCATCATATCTGTAACTATTCACACAGGGAATCTTACTCCCAAGTTGTTTAGATTAAATATGGGAGCAATGCCAGCATCAAATTTATTTGATGGCATTCAGAAATTCCGCAATTTGAAGAAAGCACCAGCCAAACAAAAATTCATAGCCAAACTTCGTGATTTGTTCAAAAGTGTTGAATTCAAAGTCACTAATTTTGTGTCCTTTGACATTGAAAGTACTGCACAAAATAAAAAACGCAAAGCATTTGTTATGAAATCTCCAAGCCAGTATTATCGAAGTAGTTGGTTAAACATTCCATCGAATGATATTAGTGAACTCGAAAATATAAATACAGAGTGTATTGTTGGCGTCATTGACCTTGAAAAAATACCATCGTCTCAACGCAAATTCAGATATAAAGAAGGCAATCTTATAAAAGAGGTGAAGTAACTATTCCAAAATGCGCCCAACAAAGCGTGCACCTGACGCTGGGGATTCTGCGCACATCCCAAGCATTTTCATACGCCTTATCCTTTTTCTGGCTGGACGGCTTCGCCGTCCCCGCCCCAGCGCAGGTAACGCAAACCGTTGGGCGCTGGCGCGAAAAATACGGCTGATACATCAAAGAATATTAAGGAGAGATTATACAAATGAAAAAAATATTTGCGTTTTTTCTGGCTTATACAATGGTGTTCTTATTAACTTCC
>CAIQVH010000015.1 GCA_903875215.1 uncultured Anaerolineae bacterium | reverse complement strand
CCGACGTTCTGGTCGCCAAAGTAGTACGGGTCATTGACCAGTTCGAGGTCGGAGCTGGTGAGGTACATGGCGCCGTCGCTCAGGCGCTGTTCGATGTCATCGGCGGAGGCGGCGATGCGCAGGTCGAGGCTGCCCGAGTTGGGTGGGGCGGTGGGCGTGAGGGTAGGCGGGATGGGCGTCAGGGTGACGCCGGGTGCGGCGAGGGTGACGCTGTCTATTAATTGGCCGCCGTTTTCGATGGAGAAAAATTCAAAGGTCAGGGTGGTATCGGATGCGGTGATTTTTTGAGCGCCGTAATTGCTGTTGTAGCGGAAGACGCTTTCGGCGAGCGGGGTGTTGAAGGGGTACAATCCGCTGCCGCCGGCGCCGTTGATCATGTAGACGATTCCATCCACCAGCAGGCGTTCATACAGGTGGTCATGCCCGCTTAAGACGGCATCTGCGCCCCATTCGGCAAAGGGCCATTGCATCCAGGTGCTTGAGCCATGGTAGCCGGAGGAGTAGGGCGGGTGATGGAAGAGGACGATGTTCCATGTGGCGGTGGAGGCGGCCAGCTGGGTGCGCAGCCAGGCGGCCTGGGCAGAGGTGCTGGTGGCGCCATCCGGGTCGCTCAGGTATTCGTCCTGGAGGCTGTTGAGCATAAAGAAGTGGATCGGCCCGTAGGAAAAGTCGTAGTAGCGTTCGTTGCCGCTGCTGTTGGTGTAACCTTCGCCGGGTAGGGTGAAGTAATTCAGGTAAGTGGCGGGCAAAGTTCCAGACAGGCCGGCGTCGTAATAGTCGTGGTTGCCCAGGGTAGGGAAGAAACGGTTGAGGCTGGATTGGCCGGCCGGGCATAGGGTGCCGGTGGTGGTGATATCCCGCAGGTATTCGCAGAAATATGCGCCGGTGGATAGGTCGTATTTGTCTGCGCCGGTACCGCCGGCGGAGGCGTAATAATCATCTCCAGTGGTGAGGATCAGTTCTGGGTTCCAGCTTTTTACCAGCGCGGCGACGCTGGCTTCGGCGCTGTTATTCATGCCATAGTCTCCGATGATGGCCAGCGTCAGGCTGGTTCCCTGGGCTCCGGCGGATTGGTTGAGAAGGTTAATGGAAATAAAAAGCAAAGCCAATCCAATAAGTGAGATCCTGATTTTCTTGTACATTTTTCCTGCTCTGCGAAAGAAGCTCCAGACCATTAAATCAACCACAACACAGCGGGGGATTGGGTTTCTTTTGAGAATAATCTGCAATGGAGCGCTTTTCTGCGTCTCTCCCCCGGAGAGTTTCTACCGTTTTTTCGGTTGCTTTCCGCCGGAAGGGTGTTTGGAAAGCTGGTGTTGACGAAACCTGTCTCAATCATTATGCGTCATGTTGCCCGGTTTTACAATCACCCGGGGTGAAAAAAACCGGCGGCCTGGTTTCAGGCCGCCGGAGGTTGGCGGGAGGGTGTTCTTTCGCGGTTGTGTGCTTGGTAGAACCGTTCCGGGTCGGCGTTGAAGGCGTCGAGACAGAAGGAGGTGCAGAAGTAAATTGTCTGCCCGTGGTATTCGGCAAGGTAGTAGTTTTCAGGAGCGCTGGTCAGCTCCCGCCGGCAGACGGTAACCAGGGGCGGAGGTTCTTGCGGCACGGGTCAGATCAACTCTGCGATGAAGACTTCGAAGGCACCCAGGCTGATTTTTCCAAGCGGCTGGTCATTTTGGCTGCGCCCGGCGGATGAAAACAGCCCGCGGGCGGTTTTTTTGCCGGTACCGCTGAATTTCAGGTTGCGGTGATCTGGTGAGTAATTCAGGATGACCAGGACGGTTTGTGTGGGGCAGGTGCGCAGGAAGGCGATATAGTCGTTGGATTGGGTGTGCAGGGGCTGGTATTCGCCGGTCAGCAGGGCAGGGGTAGATTTGCGCGTGCGGATCAGGCGTTTGTAGTAATGCAAGAGCGAATCGGGGTTGTCTTGTTGTTCGCGGATGTTGATACCTTCCAGGTGGTTGGGGTGGACAGGCAGCCAGGGTTCAACGCCCTCGGGGCAGAATCCGCCATTGGCGAGCGGGCCCCATTGCATGGGGGTGCGGTTTTTGTCTCGGGACATTTCTCCGGCACGCCGGGCGGCTTCAACCGGGTCGATGTGCAGGTCGTGGATCAGGGCTGTGTGATACCAGGTGGCCATGGTGTCGCGCAGTTTGCCTGGGTCGGTGATGATCAGATCTTGCATACCGATTTCTTCGCCGTTGTAAAGGAAGGGTGTGCCGCGCAGGGTCAGCACGAGGGCGGCGTTGAGGCGCGCAAGTTCGGCGTCGTGCTGGCCGTTGCCGTAGTGTGAGTAAATGCGCGAGCTATCGTGGTTGCCGAGGGTGTTGCAGCCCCAGCCGCGGGTGGGGAGTTCATCCAGGCGGGCAAGGCGGTTTTTCTGGTTTTTGCGGATGTGCGCGGGGCTGAGTTGTTCGGTGCGCATGAGCGGGAAGTTGAAGACCAGGTGCAGTTCGTCGTCACCGTAGCCCATGTAGTCGATGTTGTCGTCTTCGCCGACGAGCATGCGGTCGCCGTCGTATTCGTCGAGGATGGTGCGCAGTTCTTTCATCAGGTCATGCAGTTCGGGGCGGCCCCATTGGTGTTTGAACATGTCGTGCCAGTAGCGGTCGCGCTGTTGTTTTTCGGAGGGGGTGCGGGCGGTATCGGAGAAGTGTCGCAGCTGGGCGAGGTTCATCGGGACGGTGTGCGGAGTCAGCTGAGGGTCTTCGTAGATGGTGCCGATGGCGTCGAGGCGGAAGCCATCTACGCCCAGATCGAGCCAGAAGCGCACGGCATCCCACATGGCTTGTTTGACGGCGGGATTGTGCCAGTTGAGGTCGGGCTGCTGTTTCATGAAGTAGTGGTAGTAGTATTGGTTGCGCTCGGGGACGTAGGTCCAGGCGTCGCCATCGAAGCAGGATTGCCAGTTGTTGGGCGGGGTGTCCACCCAGACGTACCAATCGGCTTTGGGATTGTCGCGGCTGGATTTGGATTCGAGGAACCAGGCGTGTTCGTCGCTGGTGTGATTCAGCACCAGGTCGAGGATGACCCGCAGCTGGCGGGCGTGCGCTTCGCGCAGGAAGGTTTCGAAATCTGCCAGGGTGCCGTATTCCGGGGCGACGTTGCAGTAGTCGCTGATGTCGTAGCCGCAGTCCCAGTTGGGGGAGGGGAAGTGCGGCGAGAGCCAGAGCGCTTCTACGCCGAGGTCTTTGAGATAATCCAGTTTGGCGGTGATGCCCGGGAAATCGCCGATGCCGTCGCCGTTGCCGTCGGCAAAGGAGCGCGGGTAAATCTGGTAAAAGAGGGCGGTTTGCCACCATTTGAAGTCAGTCATGCGGTACTCCGTGAGGTTGGGAAGGGGATGGGAAGCGCGGCAGGGTTAATTTACTTGGCTGGGGAGGCCAGCCGCCCGATGATTTTTACGCACGGGTTGGAAAAAACGCTCTCGGTGTGCGGCGCGTCGGGGAGTTCGCTGGTCAGATCCTGGCCGGGGAAGTGCAGGTTTTCGTGCAGGTCTTTGCGCCAGCGCGCGCAGTCGCTGACGTCGTAGACCAGCCCGTTGTGGGCGATCCACTTGCGGCTGCCGCGCTCGCCGGTGTTGCGGCGTAGCTCAATGTGTGAAATGGTGCGTTCGGGAATTTCCATGCCAGAAATTATACCGTTTATAATTGCATCGCCCAATCCCAAAACGAGAAAACTGGAACCCCCTAGAGTATGAATTCATTGATCGAATGTATCCCCAATTTTTCGGAAGCCCGCCGCCCGCAGGTGGTGGAAGCGATCGTCGCCGTGGCTGCCGCGGTGGAGGGCATCAGCATCCTTGATTGTTCCTCAGATCTTGACCATAACCGCACGGTGTTGACTTTTGCCGGTACGCCCGCCGGGGTGGAAGCGGCTGCTTTTTGCGCGATTGCCAAAGCCGCCGAGCTGATTGACTTGAATACGCACACTGGCGAACATCCACGCATTGGCGCGACAGATGTGGTGCCGTTTGTGCCCCTTTCTGGCGTGACGATGGCTGACTGTGTGGCCATCGCGACCCGCCTGGGCGAGCGCGTGGCGCGTGAATTAAATATTCCCGTGTATTTGTATGAAGCTGCCGCTCGCCGTCCCGAGCGCGCCAATCTGGAAACCATCCGCAAGGGGCAATATGAAGGCCTGAAAGCTGAAATCGAAACTGATCCCAACCGCCAGCCCGATTTCGGCCCGTCCCGTCTTGGCCCGGCTGGCGCGACCGTGATCGGCGCGCGCGCGCCGCTGGTGGCTTTTAACGTCTACCTCACCACGTCCGATGTTGCCATTGCCAAAGCCATTGCCAAAGCCATGCGCCAGTCCTCGGGCGGATTCCGCTTTGTGAAAGCCGCCGGCTTCCTGGTGGAGGGCCGCGCCCAGGTCTCGATGAACCTGACCGACTACCGCCAGACGCCCATCGCGCGCGTCGTCGAAGCCATTCGCCGCGAAGCCATCCGCTATGGCGTCGGGATTCATCACAGCGAACTCGTCGGACTGATTCCGCAGGATGCGTTGATTGAAACCGCCGTCTGGTACACCCAACTCGACCAGTTCAAGCCCGACCAGGTGCTCGAAACCCGTCTGTTTGCCGCCCAGCAGGCCTCAACCGCGCCCCAGGCCGAAACCTTTCTCGATCAGCTGGCCGCCGCCACACCCGCGCCGGGCGGCGGTTGCGCCGCGGCTTATGCCGGTGCCATGGGCGCTGGCCTGGTGGCCATGATGGCCGGCCTGACCCTGGGCAAGAAAAAATATGCCGACTTTGAACCCCGCGCCCAGACCATTGTCGCCGAAGCCGAAACCCTGCGCGCCAGCCTGACCTGCGCCGTGGCCGAAGACGCCGCCGCCTTCGCAGCCGTTCTGGCCGCCTTCAAGTTGCCCAAAGAAACGCCTGCCCAGGAAGCCCAGCGCAGCGCAGAAATCGAAAAAGCCACGTTGGCCGCCGCCCAGGTTCCACTACGCGTGGCTGGCATGGCCGCGCGCGCCATCGCGCTTGCCGCCCAGGTCGTCAGCTTTGGCAACCTTAACGCCATCAGCGACGGCGCCTCAGGCGCCGCCATGGCGCGCGCCGCCCTGACCGCCGCCGGGTACAACGTGCGCATCAACCTCAACAGCCTGCCAAACCCCTCCACCGGAGCCGCCCTGCTGGCCGAGTTGACCGCCCTCGAAGCGCAGGCCGCCGCCTCCGAAGCCGAAATCCGCCAGGCGCTGGGTACGCGCGGGGGCATTGCCCTGTGATCTTTTTTGGAAAAAAAGCGCGGGTTGCGTACCGCTTTACCGGTTGGCTGCTGGCCCTCGGCTGGTTGACCGTTTGTGGAGCCTGCGCCAGCCCGCCCGCGCCCGCCATCCCCACCCCGACCCTGGCTACCGTTGCCCTGGCATTGCCTTCTGCTACACCTGCGTCCATCCCGTCAGCCACCTCGTTGCCCGCGCCGACCGCCACCGCTACGGTTACGGTCACCCCTACCATAACGGTCACCCCCAGCGAGGCGTGCCCGGCGGCGAATCCAGTCTGTTATTTGACGGGACATTTCTGGTTGCAGAATCCCGCACCCGAAACGGTCACACGCTCGATCGAGCGCTCCTACCCCTATGGCGGCACACAGAACAACACCCGCGAAGTCCATCACGGTGTGGAGTTCTATAATGCGCAGGGCACTCCGGTGCTGGCTGCTGCCGCGGGCGAAGTGGTTTTTGCCGGTGCAGACCAGTTGACGTTGATTGGCCCACTGACCGGTTTTTATGGCAACGTGATTGTGCTTCGTCATACCATGGGCGGCGAGACATTCTTCACGCTCTACGGGCATCTTTACCGGGTGGGCGTCAGCGTCGGGCAGCAGGTGGCGGCAGGTGAGCAGATTGGCGAGGTGGGCGCCACCGGCGCGGCAATTGGCAGTCACTTGCATTTCGAGGTGCGCCGCGGGACGAATGATTACAAATCCACGCGCAACCCCGAGCTATGGCTGGTTCCGCTGGATGCCACCGGCGTGCTGGCCGGGCGGCTGGTGGATGAGGCCGGGAATCCTATCCGGGGCCGTATTAACATTCAGCGCATGGAAAACGGGGTGCTGAATCCGCTTTCGGTGGGTTCGTCGGCCACGTATCCGCAAGAGACGATCAACCCGGATGATCTCTGGCAGGAGTCTTTTGTGTTCGGCGGTCTGCCGGTGGGCGAGGTGCGTTTGTCATTGGTTCATCATGGCATGGTTTATGAACAGGTGGTAAAAATAGAAGCCGGCAGGCTGACGTTTGTTAATTTTGTTGTAAGATAAGGTGTTTGCGAATATACGTTGGCTGTTGGTAAGGAACGGGAGGCGCGAATGTGCGCGTTTTGTGTATATCGCTTCCGGTTCGGCGGTCGAATTGGAATCCCCATCCTTTTGGCTCACCACCTGGGGCTGAGTCACTCACGAACTTTTGCTCAACTGGCTGTCAGCATTTCCGAAGTGAACAAGAGGCACGCTGGCGTTGCTAAAACCATTCAGTCCAATCCTGATGTCTAAAATCAAGAAGAGGAGAAATTATGGGCTTAAAACCTGATCATTGGATCCGCAAGATGGCGCTCGAACAGAAGATGATCGAGCCATATGTCGATACCCAGGAACGCAAAGGGGTGATTTCGTATGGCGTTTCGTCGTATGGCTACGATCTACGCGTGGCCGACGAGTTTAAGATTTTTACCAACGTCTTCGGCGCTACGGTGGACCCAAAGCATTTCGACCCGAAGTCGATGGTAGATTATGTTGGCGAGGTCTGCATCGTCCCGCCGAACTCGTTTGCGCTGGCGCGTTCGATAGAGTATTTTCGTATCCCGCGCGGGGTGCTGACCGTCTGCCTGGGCAAATCGACCTATGCCCGCTGCGGCATCATCGTCAACGTCACGCCCTTTGAGCCGGAGTGGGAAGGCTACGTGACGCTCGAGATCTCGAACACGACCCCGCTTCCGGCCAAAATCTACGCCAACGAGGGCCTGGCGCAGGTGTTGTTCTTCGAAGCGGATGATCCGTGCGAAATCTCGTATGCCGATAAAAAAGGCAAGTACCAGAAACAGCAGTCGATTGTGCTGCCGAAGCTGTAATAAAAACAGCCCTTGGGAAAATCCCGAGGGCTGTTTTTTTACTTGTCACCACTTCCTAATCATCATTTATGACTTGCCATTTTCCATTTCGAACTTTTTCACATCTGCCATCGCTTTTTGGACGTTGACAAACGGCAGCACGATCAGGCCCATGACGAAAAAGAAGATCAGCGAGAGAATGGCCAGGCGCAGGTTGCCAAACCACTGGTTCATCAAGCCGAACAGCAGCGGCCCGATCCAGGATGTGCCGCGCTCCGAAACTTCATAGAAAGAATAATATTCGGCTTCCTGCCCGGTGGGGATGATCTGCGCAAACAGGCTGCGGCTGATGGCCTGCGAGCCGCCCATCACCAGCGCGATCAAAGCCCCCAGGATAAAGAACTGCGTTACGCGCGTATCGCCTTTCAGCCCGCCGTAGGCGTAGATCACCACGCCGGCCCAGATTACCAGGCTGATGAGGATGGCCTGTTTCGCGCCGACCCAGTTCGCCAGCTTGCCCCAGAACAAAGCGCCGAAAAAGGCCATGAACTGGATCATCAAGATGACAATCGTCAGGGTGCCGGTTTCAATTTCCAGCCCGCCGCGGATGATCGGCGCGGCGGCAAAAGTCGCCGAGACGGCGATCACCGTCTGTATGCCGTCATTGTATAGGAAATAAGCCAGCAGGTATTTCAACGTTTCGGGGAAGTTCTTCAACTCTCCCAATGTGTGTCGCAGCTGTTTGAACCCCACGCTGACGTATGTTTGCCCGGCTGGAAGATTGCGGTGGGCATGCCGCGGGCGCAACCGCGCCCAGGTAAAAAATGAAAACCCAAACCACCAGAGACCCGCCGAAGCCAGGTTGATCCGCACTGCCAGCCCGGTTGGAATGCCCAGTTTCTCCCGCAATTGGTAGAAAACCAGATTAAGCAGCAGCAATAGTCCGCCACCCAGGTAGCCCATTGCCCAGCCGTAAGAAGAGACGCTATCGCGCTTTTCCTCGCTGGCAATATCCGGCAGATAGGAGTTGTAGAAGACCATGGCCGCGCCAAAGGTCAGGTTGGCCAGGATAAACAGCAGCCCTCCCAGCCACCATAAATCCCCAGAAACCACGAACAGCAGCATGGTTGCAATAGCGCCGAGCGTGGCGAACAATTGCATCATTTGCTTGCGCATGTGTGAGTAATCGGCAATTGCGCCCAAAATGGGCAGAAACAATACCTGCATCCCAACGGAAAAAGAAACGCAATAGGGCAGGAACGAATCCGGCGCAATCGGGATCCCGGCCAGGCGCGCCATCCCATCGGGGCTGCTTTTGGCGGCTTCTGTGGCCAGCGAGGCCAGATATGGCCCGAGGAAGACGGTGCCGACCGTGGTGCTGAAGGCACTATTGGCCCAATCGTACATGGCCCAACCGAAGGTTTCACGCTTATCATTGGTTGAAACTGTGCTCATTTGTCCTCACTCCTCTGGAAAAGATGATTGATTCTACCCGCTATACCTGCATTTGTGGGTCTTTTCGGTGGGAATTCAAAAACCCGTTTTGATAAAAACACTGTTCGCCCGTTCCCAGTTTGCGCCCAGCCTCATTGTTGAAACGCCTTTGCACGGTTTCACTTTGGCTGGTCATGTTAACATCAGCGCAGGTTCCCTGCTCATGATTGATTTTCTATTCTCACCCGCTTCGACCGAAACCCACTTGATTGCCCCGGATAAACTTCCGGGGTCAGTCAGCGCTTATCAGCAGGATCTGCAAACCGGCGTGGTCGAGCTGAATTTTGGGGATCGGTCCGTTTACCATCTCCTGTTTGCCCGTGGGCAGCTGGTCAACATCTATCATCATGGCGAGGAAATTGAGCGCCTTAACTCTGATGCCTGGTTCCAATCTATGCAAAGTGAACGCCACTCGGCGCATGTACGCGCTCTGGCGCTCACACCCCAGGCAGTCCGCCTGGTGAAGATCCTGCTCGAACAGGAAAGAGTTGACATGCAGCCGCTTCCGCAAGGCGTCAGCCTCGAACAACAATTCGAAACCTGGATCAAGAATCCAGGCCCGGCGCTGGCGCATATCCGCTGGCCAAATGCCGAAGCCCTGGCTCTGATCCCAGGCCAGGATGCCCCTCCGTTGTACACTTTATTCATCTCCGCCAACCAGATTTTGCATTCTGCCGGTGGGATGCAGGCTTTATATGGATGGCAGGAATTCCCTGTACTGGTCAGCTTCTTGCGCAGCGAAACGCATACCCGCGCCTGGGAAGAATACCTGCTGTATTACTCCTTCTCCCAGATGACAACGCATTTACTCGAACGTTTTTCCGACCTGATTGGCTTAATGCTGGTGAATACCATCATCCGTGAAATCAATTTCACTGCCGCGGCCCATGGCTGGAACATCAGCCTCTCCGGCACCAGCGTCACTGATCAGATGATTTTCTCATCCCCAACAGAAGCCGCCAGAGTCTATTCTCAGTTGCTGGAAACCCTCTTTAACCAGGCCGAAGCCCTGTTGGGCGCCGATCTGTTGGGCGGGCTGGTGCGCGAAAGCGCCCAGCGCCTGATCGCGCCCTGCCGCACCGCCATGCAGGAATATAACCTGATTATTCCCCCCGGCTGACGGCGCCCAGCCGGGCTGGCAGAAACCACCCCCGCAAACATTTGACAAAACCCGGAAAAGTTCGATATAATGCCCTTTCCCCGTCATGCTGTGTGGCATGATGGTTTTTGTGTTTATAGAGTGCATTCACTTAAGGCAGGAGTAATACGATGACGTCCAATTTGTCCCGCAAAAACTATGCGCGCATCCCGGTTGATCTCAAGCTGCCCAATCTGATCGAGGTCCAACTCGACTCGTTCGAGCGGCTGAAGCGGGATGGGCTGGGGGATTTGTTCCACGAGATTTCCCCGATCGAGTCTTATAACAAAGGCATGAAACTCTACTTTCCCAGCCGCGGGCCAGAATCGCAGGAATGGGGTTTGAAATATTGGTTTGGCGAGCCGAAACATACCATTGAAGAATGTGTCGAACGTGATCTGACCTATTCCAGCCCGCTGTACGTCTCGGTATTGCTGGCCGGGCCGGATGTGCCGGAACCCATCAAGCAGGATATCTTCCTGGGCGATTTCCCCGAAATGACCGACAAGGGGACCTTCATCATTAACGGTACCGAGCGCGTCGTCGTCTCCCAGCTGATCCGCTCACCGGGTGTGTACTTCGAAGCTCCCACCGATCGCGCCACTGGCCGTGCCCTGGCCATGTCCAAGCTTATTCCCGATCGCGGGGCGTGGATGGAGTTTGAAACCCGCAAAAACGACTACATCATCCTGAAATTCAACCGCAAACGCACCGTACCGATCACCGTCTTCCTGCGCGCGCTCGCCGCAGTGGGCGATGGTCGTCCGGATGATATTCTCTCAGTTGGTTCAGACGAAGAAATCATCTCGCTCTTCCAGGATGTGGATAACAACCCCGAGCGCATGTTCATCCCGACCACCTTGCGCCAGGAACCCGAATGGGCCGTGCACGATGGGCTTTCTGTCGCCCAGGCTGCATTGATCGAATTCTTCAAGCGCATGCGCCCCGGAGACCCGGCCACGCTCGATAACGCCCGCGCCTTCCTTCAAGAACAACTGTTTGATCAGCGCCACTACGACCTTGAACGTGTCGGACGCTACAAACTCAACCAGAAACTCGATTTGAGCGTGCCGATCCCGCATCGCACCATCACCAAGGGCGATATTATCCGCCTGGTGCGCCGCATGATCCAGATTAACAACGGAGTTGAACCGCCTGATGATATCGATCACCTCGGCAACCGGCGCGTCAAAACCGTAGGCGAGCTGATCCAGAACAAGCTGCGCATTGGCCTGCGCCGCATGGAACGCGTCATCAAAGAACGCATGTCCATCCGCGACCAGGAACAACTCTCCCCGGTGACGCTCGTCAATATCCGCCCGGTGGTTGCTGCCCTGCGCGAATTCTTCGGCTCCAGCCAGCTCTCCCAATTCATGGATCAGACCAACCCGCTGGCCGAACTGCGCCACAAACGCACCCTCTCAGCCCTCGGCCCGGGCGGCCTGCGCCGCGAACGCGCCGGGTTCGACGTCCGCGATGTGCATCACTCGCACTATGGCCGCATCTGCCCGATCGAAACCCCGGAAGGCCCGAACATCGGCCTGATCGGCCGTCTGGCCTCCTTCTCGCGCGTCAATGAGTACGGCTTCATTGAAACCCCCTACCGGCGCGTCATCAAAACCCTATCATCAAGTGACCCCGCTCTCGTGGGGCGCACCCTGCGCGAAGACATCTCTCTCAACGGGGAACAGATTGCCAGGACTGGCGACAAGATCGACGCCAGCCTCGCCGCGAAACTGGCTGACGCCAAGCGTGAAATCCTCGTTGTCCCGTTTGTCTCCTCCAAAATCGAATATCTTTCCGCCGACGCTGAAGACAAATTCGTCATCGCTCAAGCCAACGCCCCCCTGACCGACGATAACGAATACGTCAGCAACCGGGTTTCCTGCCGCTACCACTCTGGATTTATTGACTCAACCCCTCAGAATCTCGATTACATGGATGTGGCGCCGCACCAGGTTGTGGGCATCAGCGCCGCCCTGATTCCGTTCCTCGAACACGACGACGCCAACCGCGCCTTGATGGGCTCGAACATGCAAGCTCAGGCCGTCCCGCTCGTCCGTCCCGAAATCCCCACCGTTTCGACCGGCATGGAATACTACGCCGCGCTGGATTCCGGGCAGGTGGTAGCAGCAGACGATGACGGTGAAGTAACCTCCGTTACCGGCAAAGAAATCGTTTTACGTCACATGGACGGAGGATCGCAAACCTACACCCTGCGCAAATACCATCGCTCCAACCAGTCGACCTGTATCGACCAGCGCCCGGCCGTCGTCAAGGGCCAGATCGTCAAAAAAGGCGATATCATCGCCGATTCTTCCTCCACCGATGGTGGCGAACTGGCGCTGGGTCAGAACGTCGTCGTTACCTTCCTCTCCTGGGAAGGCGGCAACTTCGAAGACGCCATCCTGATCTCGGAACGGCTGGTGCAGGAAGACCGCTTTACCTCCGTTCATATTGAAAAATATGAAGTGGAAGCCCGCGACACCAAGCTCGGCCCCGAAGAAATCACCCGCGATATTCCCAATGTCGGCGAAGACGCCATCAAGGATCTCGACGAAAGCGGCATCATCCGCATCGGAGCCGAAGTCGGCCCCAATGACATCCTGGTAGGCAAGATAACACCCAAGGGCGAAAAAGAACTCACCCCTGAAGAACGCCTGTTGCGCGCCATTTTCGGCGAGAAATCCCGCGACGTGAAAGATACCTCCCTGCGCATGCCGCACGGCGAGCGCGGAAAAGTCGTCGATGTGAAAGTCTTCACCCGTGAAGACAACGCCGATCTCAGCGCCGGTGTCGATAAAATGGTGCGCGTTTCGGTTGCCCAGCGCCGCAAAATCACCGCGGGCGATAAAATGGCCGGCCGCCATGGAAACAAAGGCGTGGTATCCCGCGTCGTCCCCGTGGAAGATATGCCCTTCCTCGAAGATGGCACACCGGTGGACCTGATCTTGAATCCCCTGGGTGTTCCGGGTCGTATGAATATCGGCCAGGTACTGGAAGTTCACCTTGGCTGGGCGGCCAAGCGGCTGGGCTACCGCGCCATCACCCCCGTATTTGACGGCGCAAAAGAAGAAGAAATCGAAGCCGAACTCGCTCGCGCCTGGCTGGTCGATGAAGCCTGGCGAGTGACCGCTGCCAAAGCCTGGGATTGGCTCCACGACCAGGAATATGACCCCGAAACCATCCGCGACGACGATGAAGTGCGCTTGCTCTACCTGGAAAACTGGCTCGGCAACCAGGGCTATGACGTCTCACGTATTGCACTTGATCCCTATTACGCGCGCATGATGACCGTCCGGCAGTGGCTGATCGAAGAAGGTTACGTTCCCGAAGAATTAATCAGCTTCGAAAATGCACCTTACCGCCGCAGCGAAGATGACAAGGACCCGAAAGCTGTTACAGCCTGTCTCAAGCTCTGGCTGCGCAGTCTCGGCCACGAAAACATCCCGGATGATGAACTGATGCAGAAAGCCGGCGAAGTGATGCTGACGGCTGGAATCCCGATCCCAACTCTGGGTAAACAAATCCTGCGCGACGGCAAATCCGGCGAGCGGTATGACCAATCTGTGACCGTGGGCGTAATGACCATTCTAAAGCTGCACCACCTGGTGGAAGACAAGGTTCATGCCCGCTCGACAGGCCCATACTCGCTGGTGACCCAGCAGCCGCTGGGTGGCAAGGCCCAATTCGGCGGCCAGCGCTTTGGCGAAATGGAAGTGTGGGCACTCGAAGCCTATGGAGCGGCATATACCCTGCAGGAAATGTTGACCGTCAAATCGGACGATGTCACCGGGCGTGTCAACACCTATGAGGCCATTGTCAAGGGAGAGCCGATTGAAGAACCATCCATCCCAGCCTCGTTCCGCGTTCTCGTCAAAGAGCTTCAATCGCTGGGCCTGGCAGTCGAAGCGGTCAATGAAGGTGGTGAAGTGGTCAAGTTCGGAAAGGATGAAGAGAAGATTCATCCACCCAAGCTGGAAACCGGCTTGCTCGGTCTGGGCGAAGACCTGATGGAAATGAAATAGCTTCCTTGACGGTAAATTTCGGTTGTGATAAAATATTCAGCCGTTGCCCATAGGTAAGTCATTCTTATCCGGTGCGCAGAACAAATGAGGCCATCAGGCAAGAAAATGATGGCCTCATTATTTGCTCGAATTATCATGAGCTATTCATAAAATTGCAAGATTTTTTTTCGGAGGCGAACGTGCCCACAATTAATCAACTGATCCGCAAAGGTCGTCAATCCAAGAAGGCCAAAAGCAAGGCCCCGGCTTTGCAATACACCCTGAATTCGCAAAAGCAGCGCCGTTTCCGCCAGGCTGGCGGGGCACCGCAGAAGCGGGGTGTTTGCACCGTCGTGCGCACCACCACGCCCAAAAAGCCAAATTCGGCGCTGCGCAAGATTGCCCGCGTACGTCTGACCAATGGCATAGAAGTGACTGCTTATATCCCTGGGGAAGGCCACCAGCTGCAGGAGCACTCCGTGGTGCTTGTCCGCGGCGGACGTGTGAAAGATCTGCCCGGTGTGCGTTACCACATCGTTCGCGGTTCTCTGGATACCACTGGCGTTGCCAAGCGCCGCCAGGCTCGCTCAAAGTACGGTGCGAAACGCCCGAAAGAAGGCGCAGCCGCTACCCCCGCCAAGAAAAAGTAATTGGAGATAGAAAATGCGTAGAGGAAAGCCTGAAATTCGTCCGATTTTGCCAGATTTGCGCCACAACAGCGTGGCACTGGCGACTTTTGTCCAGCACATGATGTTATGTGGCAAGAGAAGTCTGGCCTTTCGTTTGGTCTATAACACGCTTGATTTGATCGAAGAAAAAACCGGCAAACCCGGCATCGAAACCTTCGATACCGCTATCAAGAATGTCAGCCCGGCCATGGAAGTTCGCCCGCGCCGCGTGGGTGGTGCCACATATCAGGTTCCGATGGAAGTCCCGGCCGATCGCCGCCTGACCCTGGCGATTCGCTGGATCCTCGCCTCTTCGCGGTCCCGCTCGGGGAAATCCTTCTCCGAAAAACTGGCCGGCGAATTAATGGATGCCGCAACCAATCAAGGGGCCTCGATTCGCAAACGCGAGGAAACCCACAAGATGGCAGAAGCCAACCGCGCTTTTTCTCATTACCGCGCTTAATCATTTACCGGATTTGGTCAGATAGAGGTTTAGCTTAATGGCACGTAAGTACCCGCTCGAAAAGTATCGGAATATCGGCATCATTGCCCATATTGATGCCGGTAAAACGACCACAACAGAGCGTATTCTCTTTTATACAGGCAAGACGCATCGTATTGGTTCAGTGGATGATGGCACCACCGTCACAGACTGGATGGTGCAGGAACGCGAACGTGGCATAACCATCGTCTCCGCGGCTGTTTCAGCGGAGTGGAAGGGCTATCAGTTTAATCTAATTGATACTCCCGGCCACATTGACTTCACGGCCGAAGTACAGCGCTCTCTGCGCGTGCTGGATGGTGGCGTGGTCGTTTTTGATGCAGTACAAGGCGTCGAGCCCCAATCAGAAACCGTCTGGCGCCAGGCAGATCGCTATGGAGTTCCACGGATCTGTCTGATCAATAAAATGGATCGCGTTGGTGCTTCTTTTGAACGCTCGGTTGAGTCCATTCGTCTGCGCTTAGGCGCTAACCCGATCCCGATGCAGCTACCAATTGGTAGTGAAGCTGCTTTCAAGGGCATGGTTGATTTATTGACCATGACGGCAATTCTTTTTGACGATGAGCTGGGTAAAGAGCCGAAAGTTGTTGAAATCCCGGCAGACTTGGTAGATCAGGCCACCGAAATGCGTCATGCCATGGTCGAAAAAATCGCAGAAACTGACGATGAATTGACCATGAAATATCTGGAAGGGGAAGCGATCAGCAATGAAGAACTTAAGGCGGCACTCCGCCAGGCAGTCATCGCTGGCAAAGCCTGTCCCGTTTTTTGTGGTTCTTCCCTCAAGAACAAAGGTGTCCAACCCGTTCTGGATGCGGTAATTGATTACCTACCGTCACCACTCGATATTCCAGCGGTACGCGGAACATTGGTAGATAGCCCCGAGGAAAGCATTGAACTGCCCGCCGAAGATGGCGCGCCATTGAGCGCCCTGGTATTCAAGATCGTAACAGATCCTTACGTCGGTCGCCTGGCCTATTTCCGGGTTTATTCGGGAGTGGTGACTCAGGGAACGATGGTGACGAATTCCACCAAGGGCAAGCGCGAGCGGATTGGCCGATTGATTCGCATGTACGCCGATCGGCGTGAAGATATTGAAGAAGTACGCGCGGGCGATATTGCAGCCGCGTTGGGTTTCAAAGAATCCTTCACCGGTGATACGCTGTGTGATACGAAAAACATCACCTTGGAGAGCATCACCTTCCCCGAACCGGTTATTACGATTGCCGTGGAGCCCAAAACCACCAGCGATCAGGAGAAGATGGGCGAGGCATTGCGCAAACTCTCCGAGGAAGATCCAACCTTCCGTGTTCGCTCTGATGAAACAACCGGTCAGACCCAAATATCTGGCATGGGCGAATTGCATTTGGATATTATCGTGGATCGCATGATGCGCGAATTCAAGGTCCAGGCCAATGTTGGAAAACCGCGCGTGGCCTACCGTGAATCCATCACCCGCCGTGTTGAAAAAGTTGACCATAAGTATGCCAAACAATCGGGCGGGCGTGGTCAGTACGGGCATGTGGTGATTTCCATTGAACCGGGCGAACGCGGCTCGGGCGTAGTCTTCGAAAACAAAATCATTGGCGGATCAATCCCGAAGGAATATATTCCGGCGGTGGAAAAAGGCATCAAGGAAGCAGCCGAAAGCGGTGTGCTGGCCGGATATCCGGTTGTCGATTTGAAAGTCAGCCTGTTTGACGGTTCTTATCATGAAGTTGATTCAAACGAAATGGCTTTCAAAATGGCTGCATCCATGGCTTTCAAAGAAGGCGTGCAGCGCGGCGGTGCCGTTTTGCTGGAACCGATCATGAAAGTGGAAGTTGTAACTCCAGAAGAGTATCTTGGAGATGTGATTGGGCAGGTGAACAGCCGCCGCGGGATGATCCAGGGCATGGAAATGCGCCCGGGAAATGCCCAGGCTGTAAATGCCATGGTCCCGTTGGGTGAAATGTTCGGTTATGCCACGCAATTGCGTTCCGCTACTCAGGGGCGCGGCGTGTTCTCGATGGAATTCAACCATTATGCGCCTGTCAGCGAGTCAGTGGCGCAGGAAATTCTCAAATCGTAATCTTTCCTCAAGGTTTAACAAGGAGTGAGTATTCATGGCGAAGCAGAAATTTGACCGCAGCAAACCGCATTTGAACGTTGGGACGATGGGCCACATCGACCACGGGAAAACGACCCTGACGGCAGCGATCACGAAAGTATCGCAGATGTTAGGGAATGCAGAATTCAAAGCGTAT
>CAIQVH010000014.1 GCA_903875215.1 uncultured Anaerolineae bacterium | reverse complement strand
ACTCTTTCTGTTCAATCCAAAACCGCCAACAAGCTCAAGACGGATCGTCGACGTCGTTCGTGCCCAGGACTGAGACCTGGATCACCTCTCAATCCAGATTCAAGGCCTCGGCGGTCAAACACCGCCGTTGCCCGGCCCTTGCCGTCTCAGGACTTTTCGGCGAAGGACTTGAGGCGATGCAGAACCCCGCCCCAGTAGGTGTTGCAATACGCCAGGTGCGGGTCGTCCTTGGAAAACTCCCCATCCTCCAGCGAAACCTCAGTCCGGCCATCAGGCAGATCCGCCAACTTGATCGTCAATTTTTTACCCGCCGTGTTGCCTGGCCCTTCCACCGCGGTTCGCACAATCAAGGAGTTGGGCTTGAGCTCGTCGATCCGCCAACCGAACCGCCAGCGCCACACCGACCTCCACCTTCACACGCACCCCCACCGCCACCTTTACGCGCACCGCCACCAACACCCGCACTTCGACGGCTACCTTCACGCGCACGTTCACGCCCACGCACACCCGAACATCCACCCTTACCCCATCCAACACGCCAACCAGCACGCCTTCCCAAACGCGGACTCCTTCACGCACCCCGACGCGCACCCACACTCCTACGGCCACGCGCACTTCCACACCCACCAGGACCTTCACGCCCAGCGCCACCTGGACGGCCACTCGCACCCCAACCCCATCCAAAACCCCCACCGCCACACCCGACCTGAGCTGTGACCGCATCCTGTTCGTCTCCGACGTAACCATCCCGGATGGAACCACGATCGATCCTGGCCAGTTTTTCACCAAGACTTGGCAGTTCAAAAACGTCGGCACCTGCTCCTGGAGCACCGACTACAGCCTGAACTTCAGCAGCGGCGACCAGATGGGCCTCGTCACATCCATCCCGCTCGGGCAAGAAGTGGCACCCGGCCAACTCGTGGAAATCTCCGCCAACCTGCTCTCGCCGGCGTACCCCGGCCATTACCGCGGCTTGTGGCTGCTCAAAAATGCTGCAGGGAAAACCTTCGGCGCCGGAGACCTGTCAGACAGACCGTTATGGGTCGATATCAACGTCAACTCGACCAGTCTCAGCGGCACGGCCTTCGATTTGTCAGCCAACGCCTGCGCTGCGACCTGGCTGAGCGGCCCGGGCGTCCTGGCCTGCCCCGGTAACGACGGAGACGCACAAGGCTTTATCCTGAATCTCGCCAACCCAACCCAGGAAGATGGCTCCATTTCCACCCTGCCAGGCCTGTTGACTGTCCCACAAAATACCCAGGATGGCTATATCTTCGGCGCCTACCCACCCTTCAAAATCCAGGCCGGCGACCACTTCCAATCCACCGTTGGCTGCGAAGGCGGCGCCAGTTCGTGCCTGGTGATGTTCAGCCTCGATTCCCAGGTCGGCAGTGGCCCAATCACCAACCTGTGGAGCATCGGTGAGATTTATGACGGCAAGACCTTCCCGGTGGATGTAGATTTGTCTGCATTGAGCGGGCAGGAAGTCAAATTCATCCTGCAAATAAAAGCCTTTGGCCCGGCCACCGGAGACCGCGCACTGTGGATCGCCCCGCGGATCCTGCGCGCCAGCCAGCCAACCCCCATCCCCTCCCCGCAACCCTGAATCATGCTCCCCTTTCTCTTACAAGGATTGACCCTGGGCTTTGCCGCCGCGGTCCAGCCTGGGCCGTTCATCGCCTACCTGATCTCGCAAACCCTGGCGCACGGCTTCAAGCGGACGTGGGTCAACGCTTTCGCACCACTGCTCAGCGATGGGCCGATCATTGCGATCTCGTTGTTGCTGCTCAGCCAGCTGCCCCAATGGCTGCAGCGCGGATTAAACCTGGCCGGGGGCGGATTTATTCTCTTTCTGGCCTGGGGGGCTTTTCAGCAATGGCGAGGATTTTCCAGCCTGACAACTGCCCCGGCCACGGAAACCGGCTACAGCGTGTTACGGGCCGCGCTGATGAATGCTCTCAGCCCGCTGCCCTATCTCTACTGGAGCCTGGTCACCGGCCCGATCCTGCTTTCCGGCTGGCAGAAAAATCCCTGGTACGGGCTGGGGTTCCTGGCGGTTTTTTACACCGTCCTGATCGGCGGCCTGATGACCCTGATGGCGCTCTTCGGCGCGGCGCGGCAGTTTGGAGAACGCGCCAGCCGTGCGCTGTTGGGTTCTTCTGCCCTGGCGCTGGCGGCTTTCGGCCTGTACCAATTGGGCCGCGGATTGCTCGGCTTCTAAGGCCTGCCGCGCGAGTTATGAGATAAAATCAAACCCATTCATTTTGAACTTCAAGGAGAAACAACATGCCCAACAAACGCGCAGAACTGCAACGCCAGCGCGAAAAAAGCACCCGCAACATCCGCCTGATGGCCGCTGGGATCATCCTGCTGCTCATCGCCGCCCTGGTTTGGGTCTTTGTGCCCCGCACCGCCCCGACGCAAACCGCCACAGAAAGTCAGCCTGTCAGCGCCAAACAATACGATTCGGCTCCGGCCATGAGCATTGACGTGACCAAGCAATATTTTGCCACCGTCAAAATGGCCACCGGCGGCGAATTCGTCATCCAACTCTACCCCGATAAAGCCCCCATCACCGTCAATAGCTTCGTCTTCCTGGCGCGTGAAAAATTCTTCGACGGGACAACCTTCCACCGTGTGCTGGATGGATTCATGGCCCAGGGCGGCGACCCCACCGGCACCGGAATGGGCGGCCCCGGATACGAATTCGTCAACGAAGACAGCGACCTGACCTTTGACAAGGCCGGCGTCGTGGCAATGGCCAATGCCGGGCGCGATACCAACGGAAGCCAATTCTTTATCACCTTTGGCCCGGCGGAATCCCTGAACGGCGGCTACACCATTTTTGGGCAGGTCATCGAAGGCATGGACGTCGTCAATGGCATCACCCGCCGCGACCCGGAACAAAACCCCCACTTCACAGGCGATGCCATCACAAGCATCACCATCACCGAAAAGTAGAAAAAAAAGGAGCGGCTCATCGCCGCTCCTTTTTTTTAACAAATCCTTGGCAGCATTTCCCCGGCCAGCATATCCACCACCCGGGTTGTGCCCAGCGCTGTTTTCATCAGCACCCGCCCCTGTGGAGACTGGCCCACTTCGCCGATCAAAGCCGCGTCGGCGCCATATTTCGAACGGCGCAAAACTTGCAGCGCCAGATCGGCATTTTCGCGCGGTAAAATCACCAG
The DNA here is from genome assembly GCA_903875215.1 of uncultured Anaerolineae bacterium. Taxonomy (GTDB): domain Bacteria; phylum Chloroflexota; class Anaerolineae; order Anaerolineales; family Villigracilaceae; genus UBA5195. Next base: position 123,886 of record CAIQVH010000014.1, on the reverse strand, counting down.
CACTTTGCCCTCATTCGCCACGTAGAGTGGATCAAACCCGAGCATCTCGCACACCGCCGCCACCGCCGGGCGCACCGGCAGGTTTTTCTCAAACAACGTGATACACGTCGCAGATTGCGTAGCAATCTCGTTAAGCGTGGTCGCCACCCCGCCGCGTGTCGGGTCTCGCAGAACATGCACAGCAGGACAGGCAGCCAACAAATCAGCGATCAGGCCATTCAACGGTGCGCAGTCACTCTGCACATCCGTTTCAAACCCCAGTTCGCCGCGCGCCGCCAGCACCGCAATGCCATGATCCCCCATCGAACCGCTCAACAAAACAGCATCTCCCGGCTGGGCCTGCGCGCCGCCAAGCTTGCGGCCCGGCGGCACAGCCCCCAGGCCGGTCGTATTGATATACAACCCGTCCGCTTTACCGCGCTGCACCACCTTGGTATCCCCGCTGATAATCTGGACTCCCGCTTCAGCCGCGGCGGCCTGCATCGAAGCGGCCACCCGCTGCAGCGTGGCCAGCGCCAGCCCCTCCTCCAGGATAAAACCCGCCGTCAGAAAAGCAGGCTGGGCCCCCATCATGGCCACATCGTTGACCGTGCCGCACACAGCCAGCCGGCCAATATCCCCACCCGGAAAAAATAGCGGATACACCACGTGCGAATCAGTGCTGACGGCGATTCTCCCGGCTGGCAATTCCACCACCGCCCCATCATCTCCCGCGCGCAGAGCCGGGTTATCGAACACCGGCAGAAAAATTTTGGCGATCAAATCCGCCGCCATTTTTCCCCCCGAGCCATGCCCCATCACAATCTGCTCATCATGGGTCAAAGGCACCGGGCAAACCGCGCCAGTAACATCAGGAATATCCATGCGCTCACCGTCCATATTTGTAATACGCCGCACAGGCGCCTTCCGAGGAAACCATCGTCGCGCCCAGGGGATGTTCGGGCGCACATTCGCGGCCAAAGGCGGGACAATCATGCGGCTTTTTCAACCCCTGCATAATTTGCCCGGCCACGCACAACGGCGATTCACGCGGCGCAATCGCAGCCACATCGAAGCGCTTCTCCGCGTTGAACAGGTCATATTCCGGCCGCAAACACCAGCCGCTCTGTGGAATGACGCCAATTCCGCGCCAGGCGCGATCGCATTCCATGAAGGTGTCAGATATCATTTTTTGAGCGGATGAGTTACCCTCAAACGTGACCAGCCTCGAATAGCCATTCGCCACCTCGACGATACCCGCCTCGAGCCGTTTCACCGTTTCGAGAATGCCATTCACCAGATCAAGCGGCTCAAAACCGGTCACCACCATCGGCACCCGATATTGCTGCGCCAGCGGCGGATATTCCCAGTAGCCCATCACCGAGCAAACGTGCCCCGCCAGCAAAAAGCCCTGCACACGGTTGGCAGGCGAGCCCAGGATAGCGCGGATGGCCGGGGGCACCCGCACATGCGAAACCAGCACCGAAAAATTATCCAGCCCGAGGGCCTGGGCCTGCCGAACCGCCATGCAATTGGGTGGGGCAGTCGTCTCAAATCCGATGGCGAAGAAAACCACCTGCTTTTGAGGGTTTTCGCGTGCGATTTTCAGCGCATCGAGCGGAGAATAGACCACGCGCACATCGCCGCCTGAGGCTTTGACCGAGAACAGGTCACGCCCTGAGCCGGGAACGCGCAGCATGTCGCCGTAGGAGGTGAAAATCACCTCAGGGCGGCTGGCGATCGCCAGGGCGCGGTCAATCTGCTCCAGCGGAGTCACGCAGACGGGACAACCGGGGCCGTGAACCAGCTCAATTTCCGGTGGCAGAAGCTGATCAAGACCGTGGCGCACGATCGAGTGGGTTTGTCCTCCGCAGATTTCCATCAGCACCCAGGGGCGCGTCACCGTGCGGCGAATTTCTTCGATCACTTTTTTTACCAACGCTGCGTCGCGAAAGGAGTTGGTAAAATCGAAAGATGGGTTGGTCATGGCTGGGCAGTTCCGTGATCTGGCTGGTGAAAGGGGAGTGAAGGCGTCCGCTTCACAAATCGCCGCTCCCCAGTTCAGGCCCAAGTTCCTCGCCCAGGTCGGCGATTTCTTGCAACAGGGCCAATGTTTCCAGGGCTTCGGCCTCGCTGAGCAGGTTGAGCGCAAAGCCAACGTGAATGATGGTGTAATCGCCCACCCGCGCTTCGGGGATGTATGCCAGGCAGGTTTCGCGGGTAACGCCGCCGCCAAAATCCACTTTGGCCATCGGCAGGCCGTCTTTTTCAAAAATGTTGATGATTTTTCCCGGTACGCCTAAACACATGGGGGCCTCCAAAAGCATGAACGCAGACAGGTTAAGAATGTGAGCCGATTTTCAACTGGCTGGCCGCGCAGGCAGCCTGCCCGAGTGCCAGGCCGCCGTCATTGGTGGGGACTTGCGCGTGAAGATAGACCGTGAAGCCGGCTTTTTCCAGCAGGGCCAGCGTGTTTTCCAGCAGGGTCATGTTTTGCCAGACGCCTCCTGAAAGGGCGACTTCCGAAAGGTCATACAGGTCGCTCAGGCGCAGACAGGTCTCGAGCACCATGCGCGCCACGCCATTGTGAAAACGCGCCGAAATTCGCGAGGCGGTTACCCCGGCCCGGAAATCGCTCACCAGGGCTTCGATTGCGGGGCGGGGATTGATCTGTTTCCCGCTTTCAAAAGGATAGAAGCCGGCTTCATCGGGGTCTGCCAGGGCTTCAAATTCGATTGCAGCCTGGGCCTCGTAATTAACCTGCTGGCGGACTCCGGCCAGCGCCGCGGCGGCATCGAACAACCGGCCCATGCTGGAGGTAAGCGGGGAGTTAATCTGGTGCTGTAGTTGCGAGCGCAGCGCCGTGCGGTCTTCGTAGCACAGCTCGGTGTGGGTGGGCAGGGCTTCATCCCATTCCAGGCCGAGGGCGTGCAGCAGGCCCAGAGCGGCGCGAGCCGGGCGGCGGGTGGCGGCATCTCCGCCGGGGAGCGGAAAATATTGCAGGTGTGCGGCGCGTTTGAAACCGGCGTAATCCGCGATTAAAAATTCACCGCCCCAAATTGCACCATCGCTGCCATAGCCAGTGCCGTCAAATGCCACCCCAATGACCGGATGTGAGCCATCCAGTCCATGTTCTGCCATCAGTGCCGCCAGGTGTGCGTGATGATGCTGGATGCTGAAAAGGGGCAGGTTTTCGCGCCGGGCGCGTTCCTGGGCGTAGCGGGTGGCCAGGTAATTGGGGTGCAGGTCGCACGCCAGGGCCGCCGGCTGGACGCGGAACAATTTTTCGAAGTGGGCGATCCCGGCCTCGAAGGATTGCAGGGTTTCGTAATTTTCCAGGTCGCCGATGTGGTGACTGAGAAAAGCGTAGTGGTCATGCGTCAGGCAGAAGGTGTTCTTCAACTCTGCGCCGGCAGCGAGGAGTGGAGCCACAGGCCAGGGCAGGCGCACCGGGAAAGGCGAGTAACCGCGGGCCCGTCGCAACGGATAGAGTGGAGCGACGCTTTCCGGGCTGCCGGCCAACGGCTGGCGCCGCACCCGGACCACTGAATCATCGGCGCGGATATAAATATCCCGATCGTGCATCAGGAAAGCATCCGCCAGGTCGGCCAGGCGGGTGCGGGCTTCAACATTATCGGTGCAGATCGGCTCTTCAGAAAGATTGCCGCTGGTCAGCACCAGGACTTCGGAAATATCCCGGGCCCGTTCAAGCAGAAGGTGATGCAAAGGTGTGTAAGGCAGCATTACACCCAGGGTGCGTTGTCCGGGAGCTACTTCGCGGGCAATCCTGGAAGTGGAACGGCGACGCAGCAATACGATGGGATGCGCCGGAGATTCCAGCAGAGCGCGCTCTGCCTCGCTGACGTGGCAGTGACGCTTGACCATCGCAAAATCAGGCATCATCACGGCAAATGGTTTATCCACCCGCAGCTTGCGGCGCCGAAGCTCCAGCACTGCGCCGCGCTGGGTGGCATCACAGGCCAGGTGGAAGCCTCCCAGACCCTTAATGGCCAGGATTTTCCCACTGGCCAACTGGCGGCGGGCACGCTGCAAGCCTTCTTCACCGACCGAAATCAGCACCGAGCGTTTGCCATTTTGAGCGGCGGGAAATTCCTCCAGCCAAATCTTGGGGCCACACTCCGGGCAGGCCACCGGCTGAGCGTGAAAGCGGCGATTGGCCGGGTCAGCATATTCGGCAGCGCAGGCGGGACACATTACAAAAGGCGCCATGGTCGTCTGCGGGCGGTCGTAGGGAATATCCTGGATGATGGTGAAGCGCGGGCCGCAGTTGGTGCAGTTGATAAAAGGGTAACGGTAACGCCGGTCGCGCGGATCGTTCATTTCATGCAGACAATCGGGGCAGACGGCCACGTCGGGCGAGATCGGCTGAAAAGCGCCGGGCTGTGCTTCGGAATGCAGAATTTCAAAGCTGCGGAAGCCTGAGGCCGGATGTTCGCTCGCGTTGAAGGTTTCCAGTCGCGCCAGGGGTGGCAATTCCGCCCGCAGTCCTTCCATAAAAGCGACAAGTTCGGCCTGCCCCCCTTCCGCTTCAATTTCCACCCCGCCCGAAGTGTTTTTTACCCAGCCCGTCAGATGGTGACGCTGGGCCAGGTTATAAACAAAGGGTCGAAAACCGACGCCTTGTACAATGCCGGTAACATGGATGGCAAACGCGTGAGTCATGGTTTTTTTAGGAAAACTCAGGAAGCCAGATGGCCAGAAACGGAATTCTGCCTGGTGCTGGAGACCTGCGCCACCAGCCAGGCCAGCCAGGCTGGCAAACCTTCACCCGTCCGGCAGGAGAGTTCAAACTGGGTCACACCAGGGTTGAGCACCTCAATGCCATTTTTGAAAAATTCCCTGCGGAAGGGGACATACGGCAGCAGGTCAATTTTGTTGATCACCACCGCATCCACGCCGCGATACATGCCCGGATATTTATAGGGTTTATCGTCGCCTTCGGGGATGGAGGCCACCAACACACTTTTATGGGTGCCCAGTTGAAATTCTGCCGGGCAGACCAGGTTGCCAACATTTTCGACAATGATCAGGTCGAGCCGGGCCAGATCAAGCTGCGGAAGGGCGGCCTGGAGCATGACGGCATCCAGATGACAATCGCCGCCGGTATTGATCTGCACAGCCGCCGCGCCTGCCGCCGCCGCCCGATCGGCATCCAGGCTGGTAGCGATGTCGCCGTTGATCATACCGATTCTCAGCGAACCTTTTAAGGCGCTGACGGTTTTTTCTATCAACGAAGTTTTCCCTGCGCCGGGCGAGGCCATCACATTCAACGTAAAGACGCCTGCCGCGTCAAACCTGGCACGGTTTTCAATCGCGAGCCGATCATTGGCCGAAAGGATTTTTTCAACAATGGGAATGCGTTGGGTCATAGGGATTGGCTTGATTTCTGTAGATTGGTTTTTGCGTCGCCGGGCTCTGTCTCCACCTCAATCGCTTCGAGGTAGAACTCCTCCCCGGTTTTGACCTTGACCTGGAGGCTCTGACAGTTTGGGCATTGCAATTGGCGTCCATCCGGCTGATAGGAATGCCCGCAACTCTTGCACTCCAGCCGGGTGGGAATGCGCCGAAAGTGCAGTTGCGCGCCTTGAGCGAGAGTGCCCTCGCTGATCATCTCCCAGTAAAACTGGACAGAATCATCCACCGTGGATGACCAGGCGCCCATCACGATGAACAGATCCGTAATCCTGCGGGCGTTTTGCTGGCTGGCGTGTCGCAAGGCGATTTCCAAAATGCTTTCGGTGACAGCTAGTTCGTGCATGTTGTAATGTTAGTCAAAAGCCCCCGACCGGTTGAGTGACAAAAGTAATGAGAATTGTAACCAAAAAGGTCAAAATAATTTGTGATTTTGGGTCACCCTTTTTTCCAACCCAAAATTCCACCTTCTGCATCCCCCGGCTGCCGGTTGATCTCGCGAGCTTAAACTCGCGCTGGCCGGTAGTAGACGCAACGATCGCCCAAGGATTATTTAAAATTAGACTCAATCAGATTGCGAAGAGTGGTAATGGCCAGTTCCTCATCCAAACCATCCGCCATTAATTCTACTTCATGGTCCTTGGACACGCCTAACATGAGGATGCTTATAATACTTTTGGCGTCCACCCAAGCTGAAGCGCTGGTTAAATTCCGAACCTTGATGGAAGCCTGAAATCCAGACGCTAATTTAACAAATTCAGCGGCTGGACGAGCATGCAACCCGACATCGTTTATTACCTTCGATATACTATTTATCATTTATGCTCTTCATTCAATGTTTGTTGGATCAAATCCAGTACCTGATTTTTGTCCTTAGCGGAAATTAATCCAGCCAGCAGAGCTGGACTTTGTATCAGGGTTATTAATTGCTGGATCATGGCAACCTGCTTCTCGCGTTCCTTGATCGCAAGCAAAAAAACAATATTGACCAGCAATTTTATAGAACCATCCGTTCCCATTTGTCCAAATTCTACCGGGGTTGCCAAAACTCCAATGCAGACGGCCGAATTATTGACATGATCGGGATCTGCATGCGGGATAGCAATCGCCACTGGCTGGGTCGGCAAACCGGTTGGGAATGCAAGCTCTCGTTTCCACACATCCACAGAAAATTCAGGTTCGGCATATCCACTTTCAACCAGTGCAGCTGTAAGAAGCTCAATGGCGGCTTTAGCATCTGCGGCCTGTACAGCCATCATGATATGCTCGGACTTAAGTAAATCGACCAGTGTGTAATGCATGGTATCCTATGGTTGGGCTGTTGCCTGGCGCAGAGCTTGTAGATTTTTTGTTATCGTCCCATCTTTAAAAACCGCCCGCCCCGCCACGATGGAACCTGCGCCAACCTGAATGACCTGGGATAGATTATTCGCATCGATGCCGCCATCGGCAATCCACTCAATACCGTCCAGCGCCGGGTTCATTTTTCCACTGGTCACCTTGTTCAGAATCGATGGCAAAAAAGGAGAGTCGGGTATCTCTGGTTCGGTGGTCAACACAACTACGAAAGAAAGGTATGGGCGCAAAAACGCCAAATCGGGCAGGGGAGTTGCCGGGTTGAGTGCCAGGCCTGCCTGAACGCCGTGGGTTGTTATTGCGCGCAGAATTCTGCGGGGATATGGGCAGGTCTCGTAGTGAACCGAGATGCGATTCGCTCCCATCCGTGCCAGGCTGGGGATCAACCATTCCGGGTTGACCATCATCAAGTGGATATCAAAGGGCAAACGGGTAAGCGGCCGCAGGTCGGCGATGATCTTGGTCCCCAGCGTCATCACCGGGGTAAAGACGCCATCCTCGATGTCAAAGTGAATCGAATCCGCGCCGGATTGTTCCAATTCATGGATGACCTGCCCCAAGCGATCAAGCGGCGCAGAGGCCAGGGAAGGGGCAATCTTTAATCCCATTTGACTTTTCCCGAAGCTTCGCAGTACCCACTGGTAGACATGCTTATTTTCTAACCTCGTGGGCTTTCTGCATCAACGCCCGCACGCGTTCCACTTCCACTGAGTTCCAGGTGTGGCCTGATTTTTTAAAGGCCGTACCGATGATGGCACCGTCAGCAGTGGACAATTGATTGGCGATGTTTTCGACAGTCACGCCGGTATTAGCAAAAACGGGCGTTTGCGGCACGGCATCTTTAACCTGTTTGAGAGTCTGCGTGGAAGTTTCAGCACCAGCAATAAGCCCTGATACACACAACGCGTCGGGCTGGGCATTGAAAACAGTCGACCGGGCGATATCGGCGATCTGGCGACTACCCAAATAAGCGGCCGCCTCGGGGACGATGTTAAAAAACAGGCGGATATGTTGCGCACCAATAGCATGCTGATGGCGGATAACCTCACCCGCGTTTGTGTTCCACAAGCCAAAATCGCTGCCGTATACGCCGGTAAAAATCTCGCGCACAAACTGTGCGCCAGTCGCCATTGCCAGATCGATGGAAGCAGACGGATCCCACAAGACATTGATTCCGTAAGGAATCTTGAGATCTGCTTTCAACTCCGCAATAATGGCTGCCATCGAAGCGACTGTAATGGTCTCAACCTTGGTAAGGTAAGGCAGGCTAAATTCATTTGAAAAAAGAATCGCATCTACGCCTCCTTCTTGCAGGGCCAGTAGATCCTGGCGCGCGCGCTCGAACACCCACGCCAAACCCTTCAATGAATCGTAGGAAGGATCGCCGGGCATCGCTTGCATGTGGCACATTCCAATAATCGGCTTTTCAACCCTAAATAATTCCTTTATCCAGTCTATCATTTGTATTCCTCCTGATGATATGCAAAAGAGCATGCCATAAAGTGAATCAGTTGGCTATCCCCGGCTCAAATCTATCGCCGGACTAAAAGCTGGGACAAACGCACGAACCAATTGGATCGTGCTTGCGATATCAGTTTCATGGCACATTTGTATTGGGGCATGACTGTAACGATGCGGAACGGATAGCGCTGCAATAATATAACCCTTGTCATCCAGGTACAATTGAAAAGCCGGGTCCGTAATCACACCTACAATTACTTCACGCTGTAAAGGAATTCCTTCTTTACGAGCGATAGCTTCGATAAAACGGCGCAGCTTTGGCGAAGAAAACAAGCCTCCCAGGGTGCCTCGTCCGTGAAAATCCATTAACTTGATGGCCGGACCTTTGCGCATGGCAACGGGGTGCAAAGGTTTATCGCTGGGAGTATCGGTGGCAATCGTAATGTCAAACGAAATAATGGCGTTGGGCTTTGTGGCCGTCACGGTTGGTAATGAACCGCGAATACTGAATTCTTCCAACACAGTGAAAGAGAAAATTAACGTTGATTCTGGACGGTTTTGAGAGAAAGATTTAAGAATTTCCAGCAAAATCAGAACACCCACGCGATTATCCAGCGCCTTGGAACAAATCATCCCATCCCCAAAGCGTTGAAAATTCGGAAAATATGTGATCGGGTCACCGACTTGGATACCCGCCTTCTCAACCTGCTCGCGGCTGATCATTCCTACGTCAATGAACATGTCGTGGACGCTCGGAACCTTGTATTTTTCGTCAGCACTGGTAATGTGGTGCGATTTTGCACCAATATAACCCGGAAACAGCCGGTCATCATCCGTAAGGATGTCAACCCGCTGCCCCATTAGAGTTTTTTCCGGAATTCCGCCCACACGTTCGATTCTCAGGAAACCGTCTTCTGTGATATTGCGGATGATTAATCCCAATTCATCCATATGCGCTTGAAGCATCAGACGATAATCTGGATATTTCGTTCCTTTCAAAATGCCCACTACATTCCCCAGATTATCCACGCTTACTTCATCCACAAGCGGGCGTATCCTGTCTCGAATAAAAGCCGTCATCCGGTCTTCTCTGCCCGAAACGGCGTGAATGGCGCAAAGTTGTTCCAGCAAATCCAGGTCAAAATCGGGCATAGCTGTTCTCAATTATAATCTTATGCGAATAAAAGGGGTCTTTTTCGAGTTGGAGGAGGGCGTTGCCCTCCTCCAACTCTTACATTCAATCCCGTCATCCAACCGGGAAATCTATAGATTAATGACCGAAGACCAGTTTGGTAACCGAGGTCAAGACCCACGCAATCCAGTTACCACCGGATAAACCAGTAATCTGGACTGCCCCTTCGGGGATGGCAAACTTGATGCTCGCTGCTACCTGGGTCAGCAATGGCGCAAAGGCGCTGGAAATGTAGAGTACCACCACCATAATGACGATCCCATACAGAATCGAGCGGAACAGATTGCCCTTGGTCAGCGGCGGAACCATCGCGACAAAGAAGGCAGTGGCGGCCAAGTCAGCGGCAGGCAGAGTGTTATTTCCCGGCAGAATAGCGGCCAGGAGCAAGGTGATCGGGATGAGAAGAATACCCGCAGAGATGGTGATCGGGTGCCCAATCAGAATGGCTGAATCGAGGCCGATGTAGAAATCCCGACCGGCGAAGCGCTTCTTCATGAATTCGCGAGCTGCTTCGGAGAGCGGCGTCAGCCCTTCCATGAAGATGGCGATAATGCGCGGGATCAGCAGCATCACGGCGGCCATTTGCACTGCCAGGGTCAAAACCTGTGTGCTGAAACCATAGGCGAGCAGGCCGAAGAGCAGACCAAGGATAGCGCCCATGATGATGGGTTGCCCAAATACGCCCAACCGTTTTTGAAGTGATTCAGAGTCCCAATGAATGTCGCGCAACCCAGGAATCTGTTCTACGATCCAATTCAAGCCTTTAATGATCGGAACGCTAGTGATAGCCCAACCTTGCGGGATTGAGACACCCGGAATTTTAAAGAATTCCTGTACGTCTTTAGCAGTCCAGTCGGCAATCAACAGGGATGCTGCAGCATGGATTGCGGCAGCGAGTAAACCCAGCACCATGTTGTTTCCGGATACCAGATAGACCAGGGACCCCGTGAAAGCATAATGCCAATAGTTCCACATATCCACATTCAGGGTTTTGGTCCAGCGGAAGGCGAGCATAATGATGTTCACGCCTAAGGCAACGATAAAGACGAGCGAGCCGATGGCGGTGCCGAAGGCAATGGCTGCCGCCACGCCCCAACCAACATCAAGAGCATTTAGCTGTAAACCGCGAGCCTTTACAAACGCATCTGTTGCCGGGCCCAATCCTTGAAATAGCAAGCTGATCACCAGGCCGAGACCCACAAAGCCTACCCCGACAGTCATTGCAGAAACAAAAGCCCGGCTGATTTTCTGTCCCAATATCAGGCCAAGGATAAAAATCACAATCGGTAACATGACCGGTGAACCAAGGCTGGTCAGAAAGTCAAAAACTGATTTTATCGCTTCCATCATATTCTCCTCAGGGTTACGAAAGTTTGAATTTGAAAAAACAATTATTTACTGCGTAAGATTTTCTCGATCTGGTCGATCACCTCCTTTACTCCAATTCCGGTTAAGAACGGGATGCCATTCACCACTGGGATGGTTATATCAAACGGGACCTGAGCTGTGGCGATCAGAAGGTCAGCATCCGGAGCTAAATTGAGCACTTCAACAACGCGGCATTGAATAGTATGCACTTGCAAACCACGTTCCTCAAGCATCTCCTTAACTTTCATGGCAACGTGCGTTGATGTCGCTATCCCTGTACCACACGCGACGACGATTTTATAAAGCTTTTCTGGGGATTTTGGGCCTGGCATTGTTCAGTCTCCTTGTAACGAAATGCATTAATTCTTTTACCTGGCGATGATTACATCCACGCCCTTTTTACGAATTTCCGCCACGATGCCCGGAGGAGCGCTTTCATCTGTGATGATACGGGTCACCAGGTTCAAAGGACCAACATTTGCAAAAGTTGTTACCCCAAACTTGCTTCCGTCTACTACAATAATTTTTTCATTTGCACAGTGGATAAGCATTTTCTTAACATGCGCGTCTTCCATGCTGAATTCAGTTAAGCCATCTTCCAAACTGATCCCCCCAATACCGATAAAAGCTTTGTCGACATGCAAATCGCGATAAATCTGCTCAGGAATGGAACCAATCATTGAGAGTTCACGCGGGCGAACAATGCCGCCTGTCAGGATCAGGCGAGCATTCACTTCCAGGGATAATTTATCCACAACCAGATTGGCGATCTGAAGACAGGATGTCACAATTGTGAGATTGCGCTTTTCAACCAGACCCGGAACAATTTCGAGGGTGGTTGTACCAACATCGAGGGCAATGCTGTCACCATCGAAAACCAGTTCGGCTGCCTTCAATCCAATCGCTACTTTGGCTGATTGGTTTTTGGAGGCGCGGATTGGAAATGGCGGTTCGTAACTTCGTCCGAGATTGGATACTGCCCCTCCATGAACTCGCCTTAAGAGACCTTGCCTGTCAAGTTCGGTAAGATCTCGCCGAGCGGTCATCTCGGAGATATCAAAAAGTTCACACAGCTCCGGAATTGAAGTACCACCTTGAGCCATGACCAACTCAACAATTTTGTTTTGCCGTTCAGCAGCGTTCATCAGGATTCCTGTCGCATCAATTGAGATGCTGAAAACTTAGCCAAACCCAAACGCGATTATTAAATTATGGTTTCGCGTTCGATGCCATTTCCGGGCATAAATGTTTTCCTTTTCGCTACCAGTAGGTTATCTTCGCAAAAAATAAAGAGGAGGTGTGTACTTTTTAGTTCTTCAGTATAAAAACGCTTAGAACTGGTGACTGGACACTTCATTCCCTTATTTCAAGGGGCTATCGCTTTTGGACTGGAAAAGAATTCCACAGTACCTCTAACCTGAAGTTTAGAAAACCTGATCCAATAAATACGCCATGTTCGCTGCGCTTAATTGCTATTCTGCCAAGCCAGTGTTAAGAACCGCCCTATGGACAAGGAATATGATAAATTGGCTTTAAGTGTCAGAATAACTCAAGAAATGTTCGGTTTTGAAAATATGATACTGATTATTTGTTTGATTGTCAACTACTTGTTTGAAATTCAATCATTACAACCCAGCCTATTATCAATAGTTACGGCTCAATACACTTTCAGGGGTGGAAGGTGATGTATCCGCTTGGTGATGTATTGCGGAACGAGAATCAAACAGCGGGACAATAATCTGTCCCGCTGTCGTGTCTGTCTGTGAGATGGAAGGATTTATCCGCCGCGGATGTAGTGTTCGAGCTGGCTGATGATGAATTTTTGTTCGTGAATGACTTCGCGCAACACATCTCCGATTGAGATCAGCCCGAGCAGACGTCCGCTTTCCAGTACGGGCAGGTGGCGAATGCGCTTTTCCGTCATCAGCGCCATACATTCTTCCAGCGACTGGCCAGCCTCAATATAGAGCACGCGCCCGGTCATGATGTCTCCAACCAGCGTGGCGGCGCTGGTTTTGCCAGCCAGATCCACCTTGCGTACGATGTCACGCTCGGAAAGGATGCCGGTAATCGTTTCGCCATCCATAACCAGCACAGCCCCGATGTTATGCTGGGCCATCAATTGCATGGCTTCCAAAACGGTGGCTCCGGCGGTCACATGAAAGATCGTTCCACCACTTTTTGCTTTCAGCAGGTCGCGCACAATCGTCATAGCAGTCTCCTCTGAATAAGATATTGCACCAGTGTACACAGAATGAAAACTGCTGTCAACAATGTGAAAAATGGCACGCGCCTCGCCCGGCGTGGCTCAGGGCAGGAAAGTGGCTTCGACGGTCATGCCCCAGCGCAAAGCGGGATCTGTATCCACGAGGCTGATTTTGACGGTGTACAGGATATCGCCTCCCTGGGTTTTGTATGCCTGGCTGATGCTTTCCACCACGCCCTTCAAGACGACATCGGGCAGCGCATCCGGACGGATTTCGACCGCCTGCCCTGGTTTGACCTTGACCACTTCCAGCTCGGTCAGGTCGCTGGTTTCAACATGCCAGGCGCTGAAATCTGCCATCTGAACGGCCCAGGTTTCGGTGCCGACTAACTGCCCCAGGCTGACATTGACTTCGGTCACCACGCCAGCAAAGGGAGCTTTCAAGTCATAATTTTCCAGTGCATGTTGCGCCGCCGCAGATTGGGCCCTGGCGTTATCCAACCGGGCTTCGAGCAGGGCTTTCTGGTCCGGATCCGGGCTGTCCTTGCTCATTTCATACTTCCGTTTGGCTTCAGTTTCAGCCGCCAGGGCGGCATCCAAGGCGGCGCGTGGTCCATCAGCATCCCGCTGAAGTTGTTCCACCTGGCGCAGGGCGTCGTTATATTCGGCTTCCGCCTTGCGGACATCGTCTTCAGCCTGGCGGCGGGTGGGGTTATCAGATTTCAGATCCAGATATTTGGCCAATGCATCTTGAGCGTCCTCGAGGGCTTTTTTCTTGTCACGCACATCGGTCTGGGCGGTATCGATGTCATCCTGGATGGTATTGGGATCAATCGCTTCCCATTCTTTTTGCGCCGCGGCGCGGGCGATTTGTGCTTTCTGGTAGGCTTCCCAGGCCTGGGCAGCATTCGCCCCCTGCAGGCGGATCAGTTCATCGTAGGCCTGCTGCGCCTGCACCAGTTCCAGGTTGGCAGCGGTCAGGGCAGCCTCGGCTTGCTGGCGATCTGCCATGCGGACGAGAACTGCTCCAGCTGAAACTGGTTGCCCTTCCAGCGCCGGGATTTCTCCCACCTGGCCGCGCACCGGGAAGGTCAGCCGGACATCCTGGGCGGGGAGAAGATGTCCCTCCGCCACCACCAGATCGGAGGTTTCAGGAGCAGCAACAGGCAGAGGTGTTGCCTGCGTGGCAGAGCAAGCTGCCAGCAACAGGGAGGAAATTATCAGGGTAAATATCAACATTTTTTTCATAAGGAACCTCATCTATTTTCTTCCTTGGGCAGACAAAATCTAAAAAGCCTGCCAGAAGTTACTCATACGCCAGTACTTCGCGAATGGTGAGCCGGGCGGCATTGCGCGCCGGCAGGACACTGGCCAGGGCTGAAAGCACCAGTACCACTCCCAGCCAGATCAGGTAGCCGAGCCAGGTAAAATGCACTTCCACCGGCGAATTGAACACAGCCAGGCTGACGATTGTCGAGAGCATATAGGTGAACGGAAAGGACAGCAGCGCTCCCAGGAACCACGAAATCGTCCCAATCACCACGCCTTCGACGATGACCGTGCGCATAATTTCGGCATCGACCGCGCCAATCGCGCGCATGATGCCGATCTCACGCGTGCGCTCGAGGACGTTCATCCCCATTGTGCCGGTCAGCCCCATCGCGCCGACTGAAGCCGTCAGCAGGGCCATGATCAACAAAAAGGTGACGAGAATGTCGAGGCTCTCGGAGGCTGTTGCCAGCGTGGATTTGCCGGTGCGCGTCTCGCTGACGTGATAGCCCAGATCACGGAAGTATTTATCCAGCCCGTCAGAAAGAATCTGCTGCGAGGCGGGATCATGCGCCTGGCCCACAATGCGGAACGAAACCGAGCGGTTTGCCAGGTTGGTGAGCCGTGAAAAATAATCATAGCTGCCATATGCAATCGTGCCCTGCTGGCTGACAAACTTGAAAATGCCAGCCACCCGCCAGTCGTCTTCCTTGCCATCCACCTTCATCCGCAGCATATCTCCGGCTTTCAGGGTGGGGAGCTTATCGAGAATGCTCTCGCTAATCGTGATCACCTTCTCATCGCCCGGCAACAGCCAGCGCCCCTGCAGACCGGTCGGCTCCACCAGCTGGCTATCCACCGGCGGCGCCAGGATGAGCATATTATCGGCCACCGTGCCATCCGGAAAGAGCACTTCGGCATTGGCAAAGGCCCAGCCTTCCACCGCCGTCACGCCGGGATATCGCAGGGCATCCCGCTGAACTTCGCTCAGGCGGTAGGGCCGGTCAAAGCTGACGGTGACATCGGCCTTAAAATAATTACCCACTGCGGCAATGTAATCAAACAGCGTCACGCGCACGTTGAAAACCGCCACAAAAATTGCCCCACCCATGGTCAAGGTGAAGAGTGTCAACAACAGGCGGCCTTTGCGGCGAAAAGTGTTACGCAGCGAGATCAACAGCGGGCGCGGAAGATGGTATCCCCGCCGGGCGAGACCGGTGGTGACCCGGTGCAGGACGCGGTCGACGACCGCTTCCCGTTTTTTTCCACCCGCAAGCGGTGGGGCCGTTTCCTCGGCAATATCTCCGCTGATGGCGTGCAACACGGTGATGCGCGACCCGTTCAGGACGGGCAACAGCCCGGCCAAAAGCGGCACCGCCATCCCAACAACAATCTGGATGACCAGGGCCAGCGGCACGATCCGGTAGCCCATCAGGCTGAAATTCAGCTTGTCGGCAATGAATGCCGCCAGCCCGAAAGCGCCCTGCCCGCCCAGCGGAACGGCGATCAGCAGCGCGATTACACCAAAGGCCACGATCAGCGTGATGTACATGGCGAAAATCTGGTTGCGCCGCCCGCCCACCAGCTTCATCACGCCGATGTGGCGCAGGTGTTGGTTGAGCAACGCTGCCAGCGTGTTGGCAATCAGCGAACTGGAAAGAAACAGGATCAACACGCCCAGGGCCAGCAAAATGCCCAGGATGGCCTGCACGGTTGAGGCCATAGGATGCTCATTGGTTTTGGTCACCCGCGAGCGGCCAACGCCCACATCGGTTTTTTCGATTTTGTCCTTGATCCGGGCCGCCATGGCGCGCAGATGTTCGTCGTTGTTCTGGTTTTCAGAAAGAGTAACAAACATGCGGTTGAACTGGTTCGGCTGGCGCAGATATTCAAGCGTATCCGTATGAATGTAGGCAAAGGGTGGCGAGAGAAAATCTCCGGCGCCGGTGGTTTGATCTTGCACCACGCCAACGACCGTCAGCTGGCGGGTGGTGCCGTCCTGCAGTTGTAGTTCGAGAATCTCGCCCGGTTTCAGGTTCAGGCTGGCGAGAGCTTTCTTTTCGAGCAGTATTTCCTGCTTGGCCGGCGCGATACTCCCGGAAATAGGGCGCAACAGGTTGATGTTAACTTTCTTGAAATCATCAATGGCCACCAAATCGAGCGTTTTCCACTGCACAGTGCCCGGCATGCGCACGCGCATGGCAAAAATGCGGCGGCCTTCGGCATCGGCGACGCCGCGCATGCCCTGCACCGTGGTGACCAGGTCACTGCCAAAATCTTCGGTGCGCAGTTCCACGTTCATGGGATGATTGGCCGAGTAACTGGCGCTCATGTCGTTGGCGATGATGACATAGGCGCCAGTGATGACTCCAATCGAAATCACGCCCACCGCAATGGAAAATACCACCAGCGCGGTGCGCAATTTGTTTTCAAACAGGTCGAGAAATACTTTTCGCCAGCGAGGTCTCATCATCTGCCATTTCTATTTTTTGAAGGGCCACCAGCGGATTCCGCGCGGCTCCAGGGAGCGGTGTTCCTTCAGACGGGTTTGAACGATACGCCCGAGCGCGTCTCCGGTCAGGGGGGAGGTATCCAAAAGTTGTTTGAATTCATCCCGCTTCAAAGTGAGCAATTCCACCGGGCCGACGGGGGCGGCGCGCACCGCGGCAATGGATTTTCCGCCGCGTAACAACTCAACCTCGCCGAAAAATTCTCCGGCGGCCATGCGCGTCACAATCACGTCTTCACGATCCCGGCCTTGCAGGACAATTTCCACCACGCCGCGCTCGATCATGTAAAACTGGTCGACATGCTGATCGCGGCCTAAAATCGAAATGCCGGGCGGGAAGGTCAGGCGCTGCGCTTTGCGGGTCACTTCGAGCATCTGGCGATGCGAAAGCAGAGGCAAAGCGCACGCCACAGCTTCGCTGACGAGTTCGCCATCAGAAATTATGATGTTGCGGGTGGTGCGCTCGGTAAGCGAGGGATCGTGGGTGACCATGACAACGGTTTTGCCCTCGGCGACGAGCTGATCAAAGAGCTGGATGATTGTGTCGGCGGAGCGTGAGTCGAGGTTGCCGGTCGGTTCGTCGGCGACCAGGAGCGGCGGGTTGGTGGCCAGGGCGCGGGCAATGGCGGCCAGCTGCTGTTGACCGGTCGAGACGGAGGCCGGGTGCTTGTGAGCGAATTTCTCCAGGCCAACCAGGGCGAGCAGTTCCATGGCGCGTTTGGGACGCTCGTCAAAGTCGTACAGGTCAACGTAATCCATGGGCAGCATGACGTTTTCTGCCAGCGAGAGCATGGGCAGAAGCTGAAAGAATTGGAAAACAATGCCCAGGTTACGCCCGCGCCAGCGTGAACGGCCCGATTCATCCAGGCTGGTGTACAGGTCGGTGCCATTGACCAGAACCTGCCCGGAGGTGGGATGATCTATGCCGGTGATCATGTTGAGCAGTGTGGATTTTCCGCTGCCCGATTTGCCGACGATGGAGACGAATTCGCCGTGACCGATTTGCAAGTCAATGCCCTTGAGTACGGTGAATTCTCCGGCGGCGTTTTTGAAGGTTTTGACGATGCGACGCATGTCAATCATCGGCAAGGGCGCAACGGCGGCTTCACCGGCTGCGGGGCTGGTTGGTTTCTTGGATGTGCGGTGGCGGGAAGTTGAGTCCATGGTTTAGCGGCGGGCGCGCCCAGGCGCTGGAATGGCCGGGGTAACGGGAGCAGGCGGCGGGGCGATTTCCCCGTCTGCCAAAAGGAGGTGGCGCGAGAAGCGCGGCATCAAACCCATGTCGTGAGTGACCATGATGATGGTTTTGCCCACTTCGATGAGATGTTCAAAAACATCGAAAATGTGATCGGCGGTGACCGAGTCGAGTGAGCCGGTCGGTTCGTCCGCGACCAGGATGGGCGGGTCATTGGCCAGCGCGCGGGCAATGGCAACGCGCTGCTGCTGGCCGCCGGATATGTAGGCGGGCAGTTTGTGGGCGTGTTCGGGGATTTCCACCAGTTCAAGCAATTCCATGGCGCGGCGGCGGCTTTCACGCGGTTGATACATGCCACACAAGTCCATCGGCAGCAGGATGTTTTCGAGCAGGGTTAACATGGGGAGCAGTTGAAACGATTGATACACCACGCCCAGCGTCCGCCCGCGCCACAGGGCCAGTTCGTTTTCAGTGAGGGCATGAACCGATACCGGGCGGTCGCCGGCGCGGATGGTGACTTCGCCAGCAGTGAGGTGATCTACGCCGGTAATCATGTTCAGCAGCGTGGATTTCCCGGCGCCAGATTTGCCGATAACGCCTAAAAATTCCCGCGCTTGAATGTTCAGGTCAATGCCTTTGAGAGCGGTGAAATCCCCGGCTTCGCTGGTATAAGTTTTCACCACCTCGCGCAACTCGATCAACGGAGGAGAATATTTTTGAGCGGAAGATTGTTCAACGGTTGCCAATTTCGTTCCTTGATTTTATTGTACTCCCGGGGGCTTGTTTCTGTACCCGGCCATTTGTTGGGTCTGATTAAACTCTTACACTGCTATCGCCTGGGATCCCGTCATGATAGCAGGCTCATGTGAAGAATGTGTGGAGTTTTCGGGGAAAAGCGCCTTATGGGTTGGCGCGGTTGCCGTAAGCCCAGGCGAGAGAAGTGTAGAGGGTTTCGGCGGTATAGGCCCGGTCGGCCAGGGGGTTGAGCCGCGCGGCGTCTTCCAGGCTGAGCAGCGGAATGGGTTTTCTTCGGGCGTAGAAGCGGCGGTAAAGCCGGTTGGCGCCGGATTCATCCCAGGGCCAGTTCAAGGCGTCGTAGCGTGAGGCGTCAAAGGGGCGGGTGTATCCGCGCAGGGTTTTCATGTGATGAGTATTGCAGTAATGTTCAAAATACGTCATCACCAGTTCGCGCAACGAGCGGTACACCGGTTCGCGAAAACCCAGGTTGACATAATTGGATTTGGCCACCGCGCCCCAGCCCCCCGGCCCACGGTACAGCGCCAGGACATGATCATCATCCGCGCCTGGTTCGGGCACCAGATCGATCAACAACGGCTGCTGGCCAAGCCGCCAGAGTGCCAGGGCGGCAAAAAAACCGCCATCCAGGCAGTGCGATTGACCATCCAGCATGACGTTCAGGGCTGAGCGATCGCGCTCTTCGGCTACATAGGGCATTTCATCCAAATATTGCTGGATCTTAAAAGGCGTCGTCAGGCTTTCCAGGCGGGCTTGCAGTTCGCGCGGCAGGCGGGAATAGAATTGTTCAACCATGAGATTTTTCTCCAAAGGGACAGAGGCTGGATTTCGGGGTGGGCGGCGGGAAACCCGGCGGAGTAGAACAGGGTTTGTGCTAGAATCAATCGTATGAGACGTATTTTTTGGCTTGTGCTGGCCACCAGCCTGGCTGCCTGTCAGCCACAAACAGCAGCTATGACACAAATCTGGCTGGTGGAGGCTGGCAGCAGCTACGCATTGACCGCGCAGGGCCCGACTCCGCTCGCGCTGGCCGCCCAGGCTGGGCTGATCTTCTCAGCCGCAGACCGTTTTCTACTGGATGGGCAACCCATCCCGGCCGAACAGGTTCTCCCGGCCAGCGGCACTCACACCCTTCAGCTTGTGCGCGCCCGACTGGTGACCCTGTTAACACCCGACGGTGAAACCACCTTCCAGACCACCGCGCCCACCGTCGGCCAGGCACTGGCAGAAACCGGTTTGCAGTTGTATCGCGCCGATTATATTGCTCCGCTGCCCGAAACGCCTTTGACCAATGCGTTGACTATCACGTATCGCCCGGCGCGGGATTATATCATCCGCGTGGATAACCTGGCCATCCCGGTCAAATCTGCGGCGGGCACGGTGGGGCAGATCCTGGCCTCGGCCGGGATTCCTCTGCTCGGGCTGGATCAAAGCCGGCCAGCTGAGTCTGATCCCGCCCCAGCGGATGGGGTAATCGAAATTGTGCGGGTGCAGGAAACCGTCACCGTGGCGCAAAAATCGCTCCCTTTTTCCACAAAATACCAGCCAGCTGCAGATTTGCCGATTGGTTCTGAAACCCTGATTCAGCCGGGTGAGCCGGGACTGAGTCTCACAACCGAGCGCGTCCGCTATGAAAATGGCGTTGAGGTGGCACGCACCACGGAGGCTGAAGTGGTGGTGCGTCAGCCTGTTGAACAGATCATGGGACGCGGTTCGCAGGTAACAGTACAACAACTGGACATGGCCGGCGGACAGGTGCAGTATTGGCGTGCCGTGCAAATGTACGCCACTTCGTATTCTCCCTGCCGCTCTGGAACGAGTAAATGCTCTTATGGCACCGCCAGCGGCGTGCCTGTGCGGCATGGCGTGGTGGCGATGACCCGCGACCTGTTTTATGCCCTGGGCGGGTCGCAAGTTTATGTGCCGGGCTATGGCGTGGGCGTAATCGGGGATGTGGGCGGCGGCTTCCCGGATGGCCGTCTATGGATTGACCTGGGATATAGCGACGAGGACTGGCAGACCTGGAGCGGCTGGGTGACGGTGTATTTCCTCGGCCCGGCCCCAGCGGCCATTCCCGCGGCGTTGCAATAAGCCATGACCCGTATGGAACGCGGCGCGCGTCTCCTGTTACTGATGATCGCCATCCTGCTGTGGGGGCTGGTCGGTTATGATTATTATCACAGTGGCTGGCAGACGCCCCTCGGCCCACGGCTGGACCTGCCCGGCCAGATTTCCCCCGCTCAAACCACTTCCGCATTTCCGGCCCCCAGCAGCCTGCCGGCGGTAACCAGCGCGCCCAGCGCCACCCTTCTCCCCGGCCAGCAGACGCCCTTTCCCGAAATTCCCAGCTTTCCCGCCGCGCCACGCTGCAACGGGCCAGACACCCTGCTGATCCTGGCGGTTGGATCAGATTCACGCGGCTCCGGCTACCTGTACGGCCTTGGAGACGTCATCCGCCTGGTGCGGGTTGATTTCACCCTGCCGCGCCTGACCGTGCTCGAAATCCCTCGCGATATCTGGGTCGAAATCCCGGAACTGGATCCAAAATTCGGCATCGACCATGGCAAACTCAACCAGGCCTACCTGTATGGCAACAAAGGCATGGGCTATTACTCCGGCCCTGGCGAAGGACCCGGCCTGCTGGCGCGCACCCTCGACCTGAACTTCGGCGCCCGGCCCGACAACTACCTGGCCGCCAACATGCAGACCTTCGTCCGGCTGGTGGATGCCATCGGTGGCGTCGATGTTGTCCTGCCCAACTCTGTCGATGGGCGCAAGGCCGACCAATCCAGCCGCACCGACCTGTACTTCGAGGCTGGCAGCCACCATCTTAATGGCCAGCAGGCCCTCACCCTGGCTCGCCTGCGCCAGCTCAGCACCTTCGAGCGCGCCGATAACCAGAATCTCGTCCTGTGCGCCGTGCGCAAAAGCCTGCTGACCCCGTCTAATCTGCCCAAACTGCCCGAAATCATCGCCGCCTTCGACGGCGCCATCCAGACCGACCTCAGCCCCCAGCAAATCAGCCAGCTCGCCTGCCTGCTGCCCCAGCTCCAAGCGCAGAACATCAACTTCGTCACCTTTCCGCTCGAAACCCTGCGCGCCACCCGCACCTACGACAAAGGCGTCCAAAAAGACGTCTACATCTTCCAGGCCGATTTTGAAACCCTGCGCGCCTACGTTAACGCCTTCACCCTGGGCCAGTGGCCCGCCCCGCTACCCGCACTCCCAATCACCCTGACCCCGGGCAAAACCTCCCGGGGAGAAACCTTCACCTGCCCATGACTCCAATTCCTCCCATCCATATCGCCGCGTTGCTGCGCGCCCACGGCCTGCGGCCCGATAAAGCCCTCGGGCAAAACTTCCTGCAAGATGCCACCGCGCTGGAAAAAATCGTCCACGCCGCAGAGATTCAGCCACAAGATACCATCCTCGAAATTGGTCCCGGCCTGGGAAGCCTGACCCGCTACCTGGCCGCCGCCGCCCGCAACGTCATCGCCGTAGAACTCGACACCGGTCTGATTCCCGTTTTACAAACCGTTCTCGCACCCTATCCAAACACCCGCATCGTCCCCGGCGACATCCTCAGCTTCCCACCCGCCGAACTTGTCAGCGCCGAATCATACCTGGTCGTCGCCAACGTCCCTTACTACATCACATCCGCCATCTTCCGGCACCTGCTAGAAGCCCAGCCCCGCCCGCGACGCATCGTCCTCACCATTCAAAAAGAAGTTGCCCAGCGCATCTGCGCCAGTCCCGGAGACATGAGTCTGCTTGCCCTCAGCGTACAAGTCTATGGCCAGCCGCGCCTGGCCGCCACCATCCCCGCCGGGGCCTTCTACCCCGCCCCCAAAGTAGATTCCGCCGTCCTGCGCGTGGACCTGTACCCGCAGCCCGTCATCCCCCAGCTGGAACGCTTCTTCCAGCTCGCCAAAGCCGGATTCAGCCAGAAAAGAAAAACCCTGCGCAACAGTCTCTCGGCAGGGTTAAGAATCTCTCCGTCAGAAGCGCAGCAATTCCTCGAAAAATCCAGCATCGACCCAATGCGCCGCGCCGAAACCCTTTCGCTGGAAGAATGGCGCCGCCTGGCCGAATCCAAATAAAAAGAGCTGCCTACTAAGGCAGCCCTTCAATTAACAAACGACCACTTGCGCCTTTACGCCGCAAATCGCGGAAATGCCAGCGCACCTGCCAAATACGAAAAGCCGCCTCCAGCTGGATCTTGAGCGACATCTTCGATTTCCCAAAGCGCCGGTCGGCAAAATAGATCGGCACCTGCGCGGTGCGATACTTCAGGCACCAGGCAATATACGCCATCTCAACCAAAAATACATATCCGCTCGATTGAATACGCTCCAGCGGCATTCCCAGAATGGCTTCGCGCCGCCACAGGCGGTAGCCGGTCGTCACGTCGCGCAGCGAAAACCCCAGAATCGTCCGCGCATAAAAATTCCCAAAGGCCGAAAGCCCTTTGCGCCACAACGGCCACTGCTCATCCACACTCCCCCCGGGAACATACCGCGAGCCAAACGCCACATCCGCGGTCTGCAACGCCGCGACCAGCTCCACCAGCCGGGCCGGATCATGCGAAAAATCCGCATCCATCTGCCCGACAGCTTCGGCACCACGCGCAATGGCCAGCTTGAAACCCTCCAGGTAGGCCGTACGCAGACCGAGCTTCCCGGTGCGATGCACCACCTCCAACCGGCCGGGATTTTCACGGGCCAGGTCATCGGCAATGCGCCCGGTGCCGTCCGGGCTGTTATCGTCTACAATCAGGAGCTTGATCCCCCGGATTGGGAGCGAAAATATAGCGGAGACCAGTCTGGGAAGGTTCTCCGCCTCGTTATACGTTGGAATGATGACTGTAACCTGCAAGATAAATCTCCTATTTTTTCCGCTCCAGCAGCTTCGCTTTGAGATCATCCAGAGTCTCGCACTGCATCTCGCCACCGATTAAACGGGCTGTTTCAATCTTCAGCCGGGTGCCCCGCGCAAGCGCCTCCTCCCGATCCTTGATCGGGTAAAAGCGATCGAGCGATTGCGCCAGCCGCGAGCGCAGACGTTCCTCCAGCAGCGGAGCTTTCTCCGCATCAATAATCATCAAAAAAACGGTCGGCGCCAGGTGCCCGAGAAAACTCTCAGCCCCGGCAATTTCTTGAATGGAATTATGCGTCATCAGGCTGACTGCGCGCAGAACGTCATCCGATGCCACAAATCCATAATTGTCCCGAAAAACATCCAGATTTTCCAAAGAAACGAGGACCAGCGCGCCGCCAGCCCTGGCGAGAAAATCACCCAGTTTTTCATCAATCAGGGTGCCTTCGGGCAGGCCAGTCACCGGGTTTGTCAGTGTATCCTGGCTGGCGCGGCGCAGCGCATTCCGCACCCGCAGCCGCAGTTCCTGCACATCAAAAGGTTTGGTGATGTAATCATCAGCGCCCAGCTCCAATCCCAGCAGGCGATCCTGTCGGTCACGTTTTTCCGTCAGGAAGATGATCGGGATTTCGGCGGTTTTGCGGTCGGAACGCACACGGCGCGCAACTTCAAACCCATCGATATCCGGCAAACGAATATCGAGAATAATTAAATCCGGGCGGGCTGTCGTGGCTGCGCGGACCCCATCCTCCCCCCAATTGACAACATAAACTTCAAAGCCCTGAACGCGAAAATAGGCGTTCAGCATGTCCGCCACATCCAGGTCGTCTTCAATAATCAGGATTCTTGATTTCGCTTCAACCACAAGGCGCCTCGTCTGCCCGACATCCGTCAGGCAATCGGCTCTTTCTGAATAATGAATTCGCAAACAGTATCCCCCAACGCAATACAACGGGATTCATTGACACGGAACTCATTCCCACCTGAAACCCATTTCAGGCCTTCCTGAAGCAGCCCTACCGCGATAAAACAGACCGGTTTATCAACATCCGAACGCCCCCAACAGACCGGGCATTGATGGATCGTATAAACGAACTCATTCTCGCGTTCTTCCACCGTACTAAGCTGATCACTGACCTGCGAAAAGATTTTTGCCATGGCCGGAATGCCAATCCGCAGCTTGGCCTGCAAGGGCAACACCTTGAACGC
This sequence comes from uncultured Anaerolineae bacterium, assembly GCA_903875215.1. Taxonomy (GTDB): domain Bacteria; phylum Chloroflexota; class Anaerolineae; order Anaerolineales; family Villigracilaceae; genus UBA5195. Next base: position 99,078 of record CAIQVH010000014.1, on the reverse strand, counting down.
CAGATCGCCTACACCTGCCAGGGCACCAAAATTCCGCAGGGCATCTGCAAAAGTCGCCCGCCCCGCGCGCAAAGCAAGTCCGCGTCCGCCGCGTGGGCCATACATCTCTTCCAGCGCAACATTGATCGACGAAAGATCGGCAAAATCAAACGATTTTTCCAGGCTATCGGGAGGATAGTTATCAACATAAATATTCAAACTGGCCAGGTTTAAAATCGCGTTCAGGCCATTTTTCCCCATCACATCTTCCAGGGCTTTGATAGTAATCAAGCCAAATTTGCTCGGATAATACAGACCAGCTTTTTGGATTGGACTCATAACAGACTCCGCCTTAGATAAGTTTTTCGAGATCTTCAGTGGTGCGGCGAATATCTAAAAAAATTAAACCCAATTTCGCCTGCTCTCTGGCCAGGGCGGTTAACACAGCTTCCTGTCCAATCGACATTAATACCACAAAACCTTTTTCACCTTTAATATACACCTGTTCAAGGGAACCGCGCCCCAATTCACTGGAAATTCTTTCACCCAGAGAAAGCATTGCAGCAGACATGGCCGAAATCCGATCTTCCTCGACGCCCTGCGGCAGCGCGGAGGCAATACTCAACCCATCCACACTGACAATTGCCGAAGCTTCGATATCCGGCGAAGAAGCCTGCAAAGCCCGCAAGCGGTCCACCATTATCTGTGTGCGAGACTTAGACAAAATCATCCTCCTGGCATAAAATGCTATCGCCCGACCAGGGCGTCGACTTTGTAATTATAGCACGAGAGTACTTCCGCAATATATTTCCACCCGATATACAAGTATAATTTGGACATCCTTGGTGAAAAATCCTTATGAGACATAACATCTACATCTTGACTTTCTTCTGGCTCTTGATTTCCCTCATCCCGCTCTCAGCCACATCCGCAGAAACAACCCTGCCCCCCGAAGACAATTCCGGCTCCATCCTCTGTCAGCCCGGAGTTTACCTCGAAATGCCGGATGACTGCGCTCCACTTGGCCCCTCCGAAACCCTCACCAATATGGCGCTTCTGGGGCTGGAATTTCCCCTGAGGCCTCTGCAAACCTCCCAACCACCGCTCGCTTTAAATACCCTGCCCTACCAGTATTACCGCATCAACCCTGATACCGGCACCGCTTTCTACCCCACCCTGGACGCAGCCATCGCCAAAACCGGCCCGGTGCGGGTCATCCCGCCCGGTTCAATCCTATACGTGATTTACTCCTTCCGATTGGATACACCAAACCAGGGCACCTACTTCCAGCTGCCCTCCGGCTACTACATGCCCGGAGACGGTTCCACCGCCCAGGCAGCCAGCTCTTTCCAGGGTCTCGAAATTCACACCACCCCAAAAAAACCCTTCGGGTGGATTCTCTCCCCGGCAGATGTGCGCGCCCAACCAAATTACCTGGAGATTAACCCTCCCACCCAAAAACTCCCCCGCTTCACCGTCGTCCAGGTCTATTCCCGGCAAAACATCGAAGGCAACGACTGGACGCTGATCGGCCCGGATGAGTGGATCGAAAGCCGAATGTTGGCAGTCATCGAACCCAACCCCACCCCACCAGAAGGAGTCACCAACGGTCGCTGGGTGGATGTCAACCTGGCTCAACAAACCCTGGCAGTCTACGACCATAACCAAATGGTTTTCGCCACACTGGTCGCCACCGGCGTCAAACCCTACTACACTCGCCCCGGCCTGTTCCAAATCTACAAAAAAACCGAGCTGGAAACCATGAGCGGCGCCTTCGAAGCCAACCGCTCCGATTATTATTACCTCGAAAATGTCCCCTGGACAATGTACTTTGACAAAGCCCGCGCCCTGCACGGCGCCTATTGGCGCACGCTCTTCGGCTACAACGCCTCGCATGGCTGTGTCAACTTATCCGTCGGAGATTCTCACTGGCTATACAACTGGGCAACCGAAGGCGACTGGGTCTGGGTGCATGACCCCAGCGGCGAAACCCCCACCGACCCTTCCTTCTACGGTGATGGCGGGGCGTAAGCCCTCTCAATCCCCTCGAAAAAAAAAGACCGGAGATTATTCCGGTCTTTTTGTGCGCTGGAGAGGACTTGAACCTCCACGGCTCTCGCCACATGGCCCTCAACCATGCCTGTCTGCCAATTCCAGCACCAGCGCGGGCAAGGACGTATTATAATCGTGTTCGTTTGCCTGTCAAGCAATCCGCTTTTTTACTAGGAGCCAATTCATGACCACCATTGTTCTCGATGCCATGGGCAGTGACAATTACCCCACCCCAGACGTGGCCGGCGCGGTAATGGCCGCGCGCGAATACGGCGTTGAAATCATCCTCGTCGGAGATGAAGACCGGATCAAGCCCGTGCTTGCCACCCAAAACCCCGGCAATCTACCCATCCGCATCGTCCATGCACCCGAAATGCTCACCATGGAAGATAAAGGCATGGCGCTGGCCCTGAAAGCCCGGCGCCCCAACGCAAAAAATTCGATGGCGGTTGGTATTGACCTGGTGAAAAACGGCCAGGCGCAGGCTTTCGTCACCGCCGGAAATACCGGCGCAGGGATGGCCACCGCCTACTTCCGCCTGGGAACCATCGAAGGCGTGGACCTGCCAGCACTGGCGCCCGTTTTCCCCACCGCCACTGGCTCTTGCGTGGTACTCGATATCGGCGCCAACCCTGAAGTCAAACCCGAGAACCTGTACCAGTTCGCAATCATGGGCAGCATCTACGCCGAAAAAGTACGCGGCATCCCTAATCCCAAAGTCGGGCTAATCTCAAATGGCGAAGAAGAGGGCAAGGGCAATCACAACGTCAAAGAAGCCACCCCCATGCTAAAGAACGCCGGGCTCAACTTCTACGGAAATGTCGAAGGCAAAGAATTCATCGGCGGCGCAGTGGATGTCGCCGTCACCGATGGCTTTACAGGCAACGTGATGCTCAAAACCTCCGAAGCAGTCGCCAAATTGATCGTTGACAAGATGAAAGAGTCCATCAAAAACGGCGGCCCCCTGGCCATGCTGGGCGGCCTGCTTGTCAAACCGGCCCTCGGCAAAATCAAAAAATTGCTCGACCCAAGCGAAGAAGGCGCCGCGCCCCTGCTGGGCGTCAACGGGCTGGTCTTCATCGGTCACGGCCGCTCAGATGAAATCGCCATCAAAAACGCCATTCGGGTGGCCAAAAACGCCATCGAAGCACAGGTCCTTGAAGCCATGAAAGCTGGCATCCGCGAACGCTTACAGCACTAAACGCGGCGCCGGCCCGCGCCGGGCCGCCATCCCCCCACTGATGAGGTCTGCATGAAAGTACTGACGAACGAAAAAATTATCAAGCGCAACGCCAGAATTGGCCAATATACCAGCCTGATCGCCTTGCTCATCCTGGCAGGCGGCATGGTCATCTCCTTCACCATGCAACAACAAATCTACCTCTCCTTCGCCGCACTGATGGTCGGGTTCATCCTCTCGCAAATTGGCATCTACTACGGCAATCGTTGGGGCCGCAGCCCGCGCGCCGACGAACGCCTGACAACCGCCCTGAAAGGCCTGACCAAAGACTACACCCTCTATCACTACCTGACCCCCGTCAGCCACCTGCTCGTTGGCCCGGCCGGCGTGTGGATCTTATCCCCACATTACCAGCGCGGCACCATCACCTTCGAAAAAAACCGCTGGAAACAAACCGGCGGCGGCCTGATGCTGAGCTATCTTAAAATCTTTGCCCAGGAAGGCCTGGGACGTCCGGATTTGGAAATTCAAGCAGAAATGGATGAATTAACCGCCTCCCTGAAAAAGAACCTCGGCGACGACCTTCCGCCCCTGCACGCCTCGCTGGTTTTCACCGATGACCGCGCCCAGCTCCAGGCTGAAAATGCCCCGCACCCCACCCTGAAACTGGAACAATTAAAAGACTACCTGCGCAAAACCGCCAAAGAAAACCCCCTGCCAGCAGAACAGTTAAAACGCATCAGCGCCGCCCTGCCCCAGGAATCCGTTTTCTAAAACACGCGCCGGGACGCATCATACAGAAACGCGAGCTGGATGTCTGCACAATCCAGCTCGCGTTTCTGTTGTATCCCACACCGATTCAGAGCCGGAAAGGATTGAAATTCGTCTCCCGGTCATAGAAATCTTCTCGCTCGCTGCGCTTCAGCGCCCCAACAATGGCATACGTGATGGGGGTCATCAGCACCTCGACAATGCACTTAAACAAATAATTGGTCAGCGCCAGGGTGGCAAACAAGCCCCAGGGAAAAACACCAAACAGCGAAGCCACCAGCACGAACAGCAGCGAATCCACCAGCTCTCCCACCAGTGTACTGCCGATAGTGCGCAACCAGAGCAGACGGCCATGAGTCGCAACCTTAAGACGGGCCAGAATAAACGAATTAGAGAATTCCCCGCCCCAAAAACCAATCAGCGACCCAAGCACAATGCCGCCGCTCGACATACCGCCCAGGATGGACGCGTAAGCCGCATCACCGGCATAACCCTGCCAGGTGGTTTCGCCTGGCAGAATGCTGACGAACCAGAACACAGCCGAAGCCAGCGCCAGAGCCAGGAATCCAGCCCAGATGACGCGCCGCGAGCGCTGGTAGCCGTAGACTTCCGTCAGAATATCGCCAAAAATATAGGAAACCGGAAAAAGCAGCGTCCCGGCATCGAAAGCCAACGGCACGCCGAACAGGCTAAAGCCCAGATCCACAATTTTCGCCGAAGAAGCAATGTTCGAGACCACCAGCACGGTCACGAATAAGGCCATGATCACGTCAAAAAAGCGGTAATGCTTTTCAGTTTGCAACGAAAACTCCTTGAACCCGAAGGGCTTTGCGCAGCCGCCAGGCTTACTCCCGCGCCTGCGCAATCACCAGCGGATGACTTTCGACAGGTGCTTCAAGGCCATATCCATGTCCAATCAGGCTGGTTGAGAGGATCGTAAAACCAGCTTCGGCCAGCATGGCGTTGTACTCCAGCATGCCGTAATGGCTCCAGTACATCTCCACGCCGAAAAAATCGGGCTCGGTATAGGGTTCTTCTGGATCCTGGGCAAGGGTAGCGACGAGATATCCTCCCGGCTTGAGCCAGCGGCGCAGGTTGTGAAACAGGCGATCGTGTTCACCGCGCGGCAGATGAAAGATGGCATATAAAGCAACTACCGCATCAAAACTGGCGGCTGGAAAATCCAAGGCCATGATGTCACTGTGCAGAAACGTGGCATGGCGAACATGCCGCCGCGCGCGCCGAATCTGTTCGGCAGAAATATCAACCCCGGTAACGACAAATCGCTTGGCCAGTTCACGAGTCACCGGCAGGCCGCAGCCACAGCCCAAATCCAGCACCTGGGCCTGGTTGGGAAGCTGTTTCTTCAACCACTTGATTTCGGGGTGTGTTTTCTCGCGCCGGGCCAGTTCATAAGCAGCGGCACATTGATCATAACCCTGGGCCACCAGACGTTTGTAATCGAGAGTGGGATCGCTGGCAGGTTTCATGTTTCCGAGTTGGCTTTCTCCAGCATGCGGCAAAAGGAGCACTTACCCTCATATTGAGTCGGCTGGCCGCAGACCGGGCAGGTATGGAGCGCCTGAGGTTGCTCCTCGGGCTGAATGAAAAGACCGCTCACGCGCGCCTCAAGATATTTCAGGTAGAAAGCCAGCTTGGCGCCGGGACGCTCACTTTCCAATTGGTTGAGCAGTTCTTTGTAATAAATCGAGGTAGATCCGACCGAGTACGGGCATTCTTCATAGATATAGTCTATCCCGCGCAGCAACGCATATGCCGCCATCTCTTTTTCGTAGAAACGACACAGCGGCTTGACTTTGCGCGCCAGCCCATCATGCCCGGGCAACATTGGCCCCTGGCGCAAAAGAAAATCCTTCTGCCAGGACAGGGTATTGCCAAAGAGCACCGCGGCTTCATCATCCAGGTTGTGACCGGTCGCCAGCACATCGTAACCCAGTTCACGGGCCATGCGATTCATCTCGTGACGTTTGGTCACGCCGCAAACCGAACAGGGCCGGTTCTGGCCGCGGTGCGTCATCAAGGAAAGCGCCGGAATGGAGTGACCATATTCCTGCTGAATGTCCACCACGTGAAGTTTAAGACCACGCCCCAAGGCAAACTGCTCCACCATACGCCGGGATTCTGCCGAATAGCCGGAATCAGCCCCCCCGTCCGGGCCTTCATTTATACCCAGGCCCAGGTACAACCCATCCGCGTTATATCCCAACCGGATCAGAATATCCCAAAGCGAGAGTGAATCTTTGCCGCCCGAGACCGCCACCAGGATTTTCTCATCCGGCCCAAACATACGGTATTTTTTAATAAACCGCGCAACCTGTTCGGGCACCCATTCGAGATAATGCTCTTTGCATAGAGCCAGCTTGTGCTGGCGCATATTAACAACAGCCTTGCCGCCACAGGCGCGGCATTTCATTGTGCCCCACCCGAGATGACCGCCACCAGCCGGATGGTTTCGCCATCCTTGAGAATTTCGTCATCGAGAATCATCTCGCCCTCGCGCACTGCCAGCACCGCTTCAGACAAAACATTGATTTTCTTCAACGCATCCAACAGGGTCATCCCCGCCCTGACTTCATATTCTTTTCCACGCAGGATCAATTTCACAGTCATAGGAAACTCCATCTACTCAACCATTTCCGGGGCGTCATTCTACCATAATTAGATTGGGACATTCAGACCCGCAAACAAACACCGGGGAACTGGATTGCTCCCGCTCCCCGGCGCTGATGGCCTTTTTTCACGCCGACTACTTGATCGCCGCGATCAACTGGTTGACATGCTCGAGCATCGGTTCGCCCCGGAAATTGCCATAAAGCAATCGCCCGGCCACTTCGCGGTCAATTTTTTCCAGGCCGCCAAGCGCCTTGCCGATTTTCTGCAAAATGCCCCGGTCGCATTTATCGAGCAATTCCCCAGCGCGGGTGACATCCGTCGTAAAGGTCACACGCTTGTCCCACAGTTTGGTATCAGGCGGGTAACCATTCTGCTCCGCGTCGAAGATGAAGCAAAAAGTGTGAAACAACTGGTGCGCCGTCTCTGTAATGTGCCCCCCCGTAACATGCGGGGCGGTCTCTTCAAAATGGGCATGAACCTTGTCTTTAAGCTGGGTCAGCGAGTAACCGCCCACCTTGCCAAATTCAAAGAACTTGAAGATGATCGCCGGGCGGTATTCATTGGGTGCCATGCGAATTTTCTGGGTGCCCAAAATCTGCAGATACTGCTCCATCAACGATTCAGCCGAAGGCGGCGCCTCGGGAATCAACTGCGCTTCAAGCGAGAGGCCGATCGTGCGCAGAGTGATCATCTCTTGCTGGGCTTGCAAGAAATCCTTGAAACTTGAAAAATCGTAATTGCGCTCGTTAAAAGAGGGGTTCAGGCGCAGGATGGATTTTTTCAGCTCGGAAGCTGGCATCCAATCGTCTTCCCAGGATTCCAGAACGCGGCGCAGCAACAGGCGCGCCTCGGTGATGTCGAAGGAAGGAGCCGGCGTTTCTGTCACAGAGACCTTCTTCTTCTGCGCAGGCACTGGCGGCGCGACCAGCCGGTCGTAGAAGATAAATTCGTCGCAGGCATTAACCAGGTATTCAGCGCTGGTGCCGCTCACGCCAAATCCAATCACAAAAATCCCCGCCCCGCGCAAACGATGGACCAGCTCGGTGAAGTCTCCATCCCCCGAGACCAGCAGCACATGGGTGACATGACCATTGGTATCCTGGAGCATCTCCAGGGCGTCAATCACAATGCGAATATCGGCAGCGTTTTTCCCCCGGCGACTGGAAACATGAACCAGGTCAATGCCCAGCCCCAGCAGTTCACGCTGGGCGCTGGTCTGCTGCGACCAATCAGCATAGGCACGCCGAATCACCACCCGGCCAATACGCGAAGCGGCTTCAAGGATTTTTTGCCACTCTACTTCAGCGTCCTTGCCCTGTGTCTCAGCCACGCTGATTTCAATATTATCAAAATCGATGAAAACGGCCACCTGGGCGGAATCAGTGTTCACATGCACCATCCTTTTTAAGAACAAAAGCTCCAATTTAAGGCAGGCCGCAAAAACCCACCGTGTTTAACTCGTGAACCAACCCCAAATGCAAACTGGTTTGGAAATTGCATGTAATTATATCTCTGAACCGATTCCCTGAGAGCAAGATAATAAAAATCCGCCGGACCGTGCCCCCTTCATGGTACACTCATAGAGAACCTATGCACATTGCGGAGGCTAAAAACTCATGCGCATCGGCATGATGGCAGACACTTATAAACCGCACATCAGCGGAATTACCAATTATATCGAATTGAATAAACGCCATCTGGAAATGGCCGGACATGAAGTGTTTATCTTCACCTTTGGCGATGAAGATTACCAGGATACAGAATCACGCGTAATTCGCTCGCCCGGCCTGCCGCTGGTGGATACAGGCTACTATCTATCCTTTCGCTACAGCCGCCCGGCGAAAAACCTGCTGCAAACCATGGACGTCGTCCATGTTCATCACCCATTCTTGAGTGGACGGCTGGCTCTGCGCTACTGCCGACCGCTCAACATTCCCATCATTTTTACCAACCACACCCGCTATGATCTGTACGCTCAGGCTTACCTGCCCGGCCTGCCACCAGAAATCAGCCAAAGCCTGATCGAATCCTACATGCCCGATTTCTGCACCGCGGTAGACATGGTCATTTCTCCCTCGCCCGGCATGGCCGAAGTCTTGCGCCATTTCAAAATCAAGGCACCCATCACCATCGTCCCAAACGGGGTTGATCTGAGCAACTTCCACAACCACCGCGGAAAATCCCTGCGCCGACGCCTTGGCCTGCTTCCCGACGACCTGCTGCTCATCTTCACCGGACGCCTGGCCCCAGAAAAAAACCTGCCCTTCCTGCTAAGAGCCTTCAGCGGCCTCCAGGAAGCCATCCCAAACGCCCACCTGTTCCTCGCTGGAGACGGCCCGGAACGCGAAAACCTGGAAGACCTCGCCTATGATTTCCACAACGGGCACCACATCCATTTCACCGGGCGGCTCCCTTACGAAGAACTGCCCGACTACCTGGGCATGTGCGACATATTCGTAACCGCCTCGGTCAGCGAAGTTCACCCGCTCTCAGTCATCGAAGCCATGGCCGCCGGGCTACCCATCATGGGAATCCGTTCGGTCGGCGTCGGAGACACAGTGGAAGACGGCATCAGCGGTTTTCTGGCTAGCGAAGACTTGGCCGCCTTCACTGCCCGGCTGACCCGCCTGTGCCTCGAGACTGCCGGGCGCCAAGCCATGGGCTACAGAGCACTGCAGGCCTCCGAACGCTACGATATCCGGCGCACCACCGCACAAATGCTCGACCACTACGAGCGGCTTGCCCACGCTGGAAAATCCCGCAAACGCAGCCTGAGCTTCCACCTGCGCAATTTCCTGGAATATTTCAAATCATGAAACACAACCAAAAAATTGGGAAGTGGGGTGAGACCGTCGCATCCACCTACCTGGCGGAACGCGGCTACCAGATCTTGGGAAAAAATATTCGCACCCCCTACGGCGAAATCGACATCCTCGCCCGCCTCGAAGATTTAACTGTTTTTGTGGAAGTCAAAGCCCGCACCTCGCGCCGCTTCGGCCTGCCCGAAACCGCCCTGACCCCGGCCAAGCTGAAACACATGCGCGCTGCTGCCGGACATTACGCCGCCGAACACGAAATCGACACCTGGCAATGTGATGCGCTCGCTGTGGAGGGCCAGCCTGGCCTGCCCCCGCGCATTGAACACTTCGAAAACGTCACCGCCGATTGAGCCGCCATGCCCGAGCCCACCCCCAAACCTCCCCTGATCGTCATCATCGGCCCGACCGCAGTTGGTAAAACAGAACTCTCCATTGAACTTGCCCTGCGCTTGAACGGTGAAATTATCTCGGCTGATTCGCGCCTGTTTTACCGGGGCATGGACATCGGCACCGCCAAACCAACCTGCGAGGAAATGCGCGGCGTGCCTCATCACCTGATTGATGTGGCAAATCCAGATGAAACCTGGTCTCTGGCGCTGTTCCAGCAGAAAGCGCATGAGACCATCGAAGAAATAACCCGGCGCGGCCACCTGCCCTTCCTGGTGGGAGGCACCGGCCAGTATGTGCGCGCCGTCACTGAAGGTTGGACTCCACCTGAAGTAGAGCCAGATGCCCGCCTGCGTGCTGTTCTCGAAACCCTGGCCAGCGAACATGATATACACTGGATACACGACAAATTGAGAAAATTGGACGCTCCAGCAGCCGCGAAAATCGACCCGCGCAACCTGCGCCGCACAATCCGGGCGCTGGAAGTGATCTTTACTACCGGGAAGCCGTTTTCAACCCAGCGGAGCCAGGAAGAAGCCCGCTATCGGGTAATTGGAATCGGCTTGAAGCGCCCGCGCGCAGAACTATACGAGCGAATTGATCGCCGCATTGAGGCAATGTTTGAGCGGGGACTGGTCAACGAAGTCGCAGGGTTGCTGGCCAAGGGGTATTCCCCCACCCTGCCAGGAATGTCTGCCATAGGGTACCGCGAGGCGGCAGCAGTGGTACGCGGCGAACTGAGCGAAGAACTCGCCCAGGCTCAAATCAAACGGCTGACGCGCATCTTTGTGCGCCGCCAGGCCAACTGGTTCAAAGAAAGCGACCCATCTCTACATTGGTTCGAGGCCGGTTCCATCAATCTTGATGAAGTGGAAACCTATTTGCGCATCTATTTGTGAAATATTTCCCACAGTTGACTTTTGTTTTTATTACTTCTATACTTTATGAAATATTTTAAACACTTTTTTTGAGGAGGAGTGACGATGGAAAACCGCCCGTGGGTGAAGAATTATGATCAGGGTGTAGCTCAAAGCATTAATTACCCGCAAGTGCCGCTATTCCACTTTCTGGAAGATTCGGCGCAGAAATTCCCCAACCGCCCCTGTACGATCTTCAAAGGCGCAAAAATTTCCTACCAGGAGATGAATGAACGTTCCGATCGAATTGCGGGAGCATTGGCAGCGCTGGGCGTCAAAAAAGGCGACCGGGTGGGTATTTTTATGCCGAACACGCCGCAGTTTGTGATGGTGTATTTCGGTATTTTAAAGGCGGGTGGCGTGGTGGTGGCGACCAATCCACTTTACACGCCCACCGAGATCGAACATCAGGTCAACGATGCGGGGATTGAGATCATGTTCGTCATGAGCAACTTTTATGCCAAGATGAAGGCTGCTCAACCGAAGACCCGGATCAAAACCCTGATCGTCAGCAATTTGAAAGAGACCCTGCCTCCGGTCACACGCCTGCTGTTTACGCTGGCCAAAGAAAAAAAAGGCGGATTCCGGATCGAGGGCGGATTACCGGCGAGTGATTTCTGGCTGCCCGATTTGTTGTCAAAATACCAACCTTCCGACCGCCCGAAGCTGGATGTGGGGCCGGAGGATACGGCCATGTTCCAGTATTCCGGCGGGACAACTGGGGTTTCAAAGGGCGCGGTAGCGCTGCACCGCAATGTGGTGGCGAACACACTTCAGTTGAAGACCTGGATTACGAGCGCAAAAGACGGCGAGGAAACTGTTCTGATGGCTATCCCGCTTTTTCATGTCTATGGCATGGTGGCGGGGATGAGTTTTGCGCTGGCTTCCGGGGCGACCATGGTAATGATCCCGAACGCGCGCGATATTCCGGATGTTCTGGCGAATATCAACAAGTATTCTCCAACCATTTTCCCCGGCGTGCCAACCCTTTATACGGCCATTAACAATCACCCGGATGTGGCTGCAGGGAAGGTGAAGCTGGGCTCAATCAAAGCTTGCGTTTCCGGCTCGGCGCCGTTGATGCGCGAGACAAAAGAGAAATTTGAAAAACTTTCTGGCGGCAAGGTATTTGAAGGCTACGGCCTTTCGGAAGCGCCAACAGCAACGCACTGCAACCCAATGATGGGCATTAATAAAACCGGGTCAATTGGCATGCCACTGCCGGATGTGCAATGCAAGATCATCAGCCTGGATGACGGTGTGACAGAAATGGCGACCGGTGAGATTGGCGAAATCGCCATCCGCGGGCCGCAGGTGATGAAGGGCTATCACAATATGCCGACTGAGACGGCCAACACCCTGCGCGACATGAACGATGGCGGCGCGCCATGGCTTTTCACCGGGGATATCGCCCGCATGGATGAGGATGGATATTTTTACATCGTGGATCGCAAGAAAGAGTTGATCAAACCGGGCGGCTACCAGGTGTGGCCACGCGAGGTGGAAGAGGCCATCACAGCCAACCCAAAGGTGCTTGAAGCAGGCGTGGCAGGCATCCCGGATCCGTATCGCGGCGAAACGGTGAAGGCGTGGATTGTTCGTAAGGACGAGTCGCTGAGCGAGGACGAGGTCAAGGCCTGGTGCAAGGAGCGCCTGGCGGCGTATAAGGTCCCCACGCATATTGAATTCCGCGGCGAACTGCCCAAGACAACGGTGGGAAAAATTCTGCGGCGCGAACTGGTCCGTCAGCACAAGGAAGCGAACCAGTAACCGTAGGTTAATCAAAAAAGCCTCCCCAAATCCGGGAGGCTTTTTGATTTTCAGGCAATCTGCGGCGTGCCGCTTTTCTTGGGGAAGGGCGGCGGGAAGGCTTGCTCAAATTCTTCACGGGTGATGGTTTCTTTTTCCAGGAGCAAGTTGGCAACATCGTCCAACTGCTTCCGGTACTCCTTAAGAATGCGCTGCGCGCTGGAATATGCTTCATCCACAATTTTGCGGACTTCCTGGTCGATTTGTTCCGCCACCAATTCAGAATAATCTCGCTGTTCGGAGATTTCACGCCCGAGGAAAATGAGCTCTTCCTTTTGGCCGTACACCCGATTCCCGAGCTGTTCACTCATGCCGAGGCGGGTGACCATGGAGCGGGCAATACGAGTGACCTGTTCGATGTCATTGGAGGCGCCGGAGGTGATGTCATCAAAAACTTCGGCCTCAGCCGCGCGACCGCCCAATGCATAAGTCAACATGGCAACCATTTTCCGGCGGCTCATCAAGATGCGATCGTCATCCGGCCGGAACCAGGTCACACCTCCCGCCTGCCCACGCCCGACGATGGTCACTTTCTGTACCGGATCCGCTTCGGGGATGGCATTCCCCACCACAGCGTGACCGGCCTCGTGATAAGCAATGATGCGCTTTTCTTCGTCGCTGATCAGGCGTGATTTGCGTTCGGGGCCCATGATGACGCGTTCAATGGCTTCCTCCAACTCAGACTGGCCGATGGCGCGCTTGTTGCGGCGTGCAGCCAGGATGGCGCCTTCGTTGACCAGGTTTTCCAGGTCAGCGCCCACAAAACCGGGGGTGCCGCGGGCAATCGCGCCTAAATCTAATTCGGGATCGAGCGGCTTGCCCTTGACGTGCACCCGCAGAATGGCTTCGCGGCCTTTCACATCGGGGCGGTCGAGGGTCACGCGGCGATCGAAACGGCCAGGACGCAACAGGGCCGGGTCGAGGATGTCGGGGCGGTTGGTGGCGGCCACCACAATCACGTTGGTATCGGTATCGAAACCATCCATTTCGACCAGCATCTGGTTGAGGGTTTGCTCACGCTCATCATGTGAGCCGCCCAGGCCGGCTCCACGCTGGCGTCCGACCGCGTCAATTTCATCCACAAAAATGATACAGGGCGAGTGACGTTTAGCCTGCTCAAACAAATCGCGCACGCGGCTGGCGCCCACGCCAACGAACATTTCCACGAACTCAGAACCGGAGATCGAGAAGAACGGTACACCTGCCTCACCAGAAACCGCCTTGGCCAGCAGCGTCTTGCCCGTGCCGGGAGGCCCGACCAACAGCACTCCCTTGGGAATGCGCGCGCCCAACTGGATGAACTTCTGTGGCTCACGCAGGAATTCAACCACTTCCTTGAGCTCTTCCTTTGACTCTTCCGCGCCGGCGACATCGTCAAATGTCACAGTGGGATGCTCACCGGTAAACATGCGCGCCCGCGATTTCCCAAAGGACATGGCGGCATTGTTAGAACCCTGCGCCTGGCGAAAAATCCACCAGAACAGACCGAACATCAAAATAAATGGCAAGGCATACCCCAGCACACCCAGAATGGTCATCCAGGAACTGGGAGGGCTGACTTCAATCGGAACGTTGTCATACGACAATTGAGCAGGCGAGACGCCCAACATCAACAATTCATCGATGAGCGAGGTATTTTCTTCTTTTTGAGCGGTGCGTTCAAACTCTCCATCCGCACCCCCAGGATAAATCACCCGCAGCCGGTTATCCGCTTCCACAACAATCCGCTTCACTTTTCCTTGCTGAAGGTCCGCAGCCAGCTGATTAATGGTAAGCGTTTCGCTGGTCGCGGCTGCCTGACGCATGTTGAAGAAGACCATCGCAACGATTGCGATAAACAACAGGGCATAGATGAGCAATGACTGATTTCGAGAATTATTCACAAAGACCTCCTATATCGGTCAGGGTGATTATATACCATGCCATTCACCTGACGGTTGGCCGGTTTAGAACTTATATGATTTTCTAATAGTTTTCTGTCAAAAACCGTCAGGTTCAAATTGCATCCAACCAGTGGATTACTCCAACCAAAGTGACACCGGGCAGTGATCAGAGCCAGCCACCTGATCATGAATTTGCACATCCCTGACCCGCCCAGCCAGGCCTTCAGAGACCAGAAAGTAGTCAATCCGCCAGCCGATATTCCGTTGGCGTGCGCCCATGCGGTACGTCCACCATGTGTATTGCTCCTGTTCGGGATAAAGGCGACGATATACATCTACAAACCCATGCTCCAGGTAGCGGTCCACCCAGGCGCGCTCCTCCGGTAAAAAACCAGAGTTGGTTTCATTCTCCTTCGGGTTTGCCAGGTCGATCGGCATGTGCGCGGTATTGAAGTCGCCAGTGATAATGATATTTTCGCCGGAACCCAGCAGGCGATCGCAAATGTCGAGCAGGCGGGCATAAAAATCGAGCTTGTAACCCACCCGCTCCTGGCTGCGCTGCCCGTTCGGAAAGTAAATGTTATAGAGCAAAAAATCCGCCTGCCGGGTGCAAATGGCGCGCCCTTCGATATCAAAGCGTTCCTCGCCCAGGCCAATTTCTACGGCCGCCGGGGCAAGACGTGAAAAGGTGGCCACACCGCTGTAGCCGGGGCGCTGGGCCGGGTTCCAAACAATGTCATAGCCGGGGAAATCCTGTTGCTCGGCCGTCAACTGCTGCGGCCTGGCTTTTATCTCCTGCAGGCAGAGGACGTCCGGTGCATTTTCCAGCACCCAAGGCTTGAGGTTCTTCCCCAGTGCCGCGCGTATGCCGTTGACATTCCATGTCGTGATTTTCATGTCATCACCTCAGCCTGCTTATGGTAAACTCTATTTTTCGTTGTGGCATGTTTGAGGCTTAATTACAGTTATGGATAAATCGGAAAAGAGCATTCTATATATAGAGGATGAAACGGAAATGATTGAACTGGTCCGGATCATCCTGAGCCGGAAAGGATTTCTGGTCTTTGGTGCAGCCAATGGCCCGGAAGGCTTGAGAATGATCCACGAGAAAAAGCCTGATTTGCTGCTCTTGGACCTGATGATGCCGGGCATGGATGGCTGGGAAGTATACCAGCAAATAAAAGCAGATGAAAATATCAGGGATGTGCCGGTGATCGTAGTGACTGCCAAAGCCCAACCCATAGACAAAGTTCTGGGTCTGCGCATCGCCAAAGTGGATGCATACATCAACAAGCCTTTTACCCCCAATGAATTGCTGGCCGTCATACAACAGGTACTGGCGCGCAAATAAATCACCTGTACCAGGCTGAGGGGCGGCTTCTTGAGCATCACAGAGCCGCTCATTTGTTTGAAAATCCTAATGTTATGAAAACGCACCCCATCCTCATTCGCAACCTGAATCGGCCCAACCTGGCCCCCATCCGGGCCAGATGGTGCCAGTCTTTTTTTTCCCGCCTGCGCGGGTTTACTTTCCGTTCCAGCCTGGAGATTGATGAAGGCCTGGTACTGGTGGAAGCGCGCGAAAACCGCATCGACACCGCCATCCACATGTTCTTTGTCTGGACCGACCTGTCAATTGCCTGGGTGAACTCACAGAACGAAGTGGTGGATATCACGCTGGCCAAAGCCTGGCGGCCTTTTTATGCCCCCACCCATCCCGCCTGCTATGTGATCGAATATCATCCCAGCCGTCATGGCGATTTTCAGCCAGGCGACCGGATCACTTTTGAAACTGAATAACATGATCAAACGGATTCTGACCAGCCTCCTGCTGATTTACCTGCTCCTGCCGGGCTCCGCCGCCCGGGCACAAGACACCCCCCCACCCTCCGGCCCGATCTATATCATCCAACCCGGCGACAGCCTGTCACTGATCGCCAGCCGCTTTGGCGTATCCCTGGATGATTTAATGGCCGCCAATAACATGAGCGACGCCAACAATATTTCGGCAGGCGCCCAAATCATCATCCCCGGATTGGAAGGAATCAACGGGGTTCTGGTCACTCAAATTCTGAACTACGGCGAAACCCTGCACAGCCTGAGCCGTCGCAACCGCATCTCTGAAGCTTTTCTACGCAAGTTGAACCACATTACCAGCCCATCAGAGCTTTATGCAGGCGCCGGGATCGTCCTGCCCCAACAAACCGACGCCAACCCCCTAAATCACCGCGCAACACTGAATGCCGGCGAAAGCCTTCTGGAAGCAGCCATCCGGGCTGGCAGCGATCCCTGGACCCTGCAACAAGTCAACAGCCTGAACGGCACCTGGGAAGCACTCCCAGGCGAAGTGCTCTACTCCCCTTCTGCAGCAGCCGAAACGTCCGAACCCAACGGCATGCCCACGGCCTTTGCCAGCGTCACCGTCACCCCACTACCCATGACCCAGGGCGGCACCAGCGAAATCATCATCCAATCCCAGCCAGGGGTCACCCTGGGCGGATCCCTGGCGGATATGCCCCTGCACTTCTTCCCGCAGGAAGACGGCAGCCATGTCGCTTTGCAAGGCCTGCACGCCATGCTGGAGCCAGGGCCTTACCCTCTGGAACTGGAAGCAACCCTGCCCGATGGCTCCAAGCAATCGTACCAACAGATGGTGATCGTCCAATCGGGTTACTACCCAAACGACCCCCTGTTGCTCGTAGACCCGGCCACGATTGACCCGGCCGTTACCGAGCCTG
The DNA here is from genome assembly GCA_903875215.1 of uncultured Anaerolineae bacterium. Taxonomy (GTDB): domain Bacteria; phylum Chloroflexota; class Anaerolineae; order Anaerolineales; family Villigracilaceae; genus UBA5195. The sequence goes on along the minus strand of CAIQVH010000014.1, from coordinate 81,909 downwards.
AATTTCAACAACTGACTCAGCTGACTGCTCCCGCCACACCAACACGCTACTGGCAGGGAAAATTCCAATCTCCGGCCAGCTTCACCGATTGTTTCACCTCGCGCTATGGCAACCGGCGTATCTACCAGGGCCAGGGCACCGATCAGCAGATCCAATCCTTCCACTCCGGGCTGGATTTCTGCGGCGGCGAAGGCCTGCCCATCACCGCCCCGGCCGACGGCGTGGTCGTATTCGCCGGGCCGCTCACCGTTCGTGGCAATGCCACTCTCATCGATCATGGCTGGGGGGTGTACAGCGGATTCTGGCACCAATCCGAAATCAAAGTGCAGACCGGGCAAACCGTCAAACAGGGCGAGGTCATCGGCCTGGTGGGCGGCACCGGCCGGGTCACAGGTGCTCACCAGCACTGGGAAGTGTGGGTTAACGGCGTCCAGGTCAACCCAATGAACTGGCTGGACGCGGTTTATCCTTAACCACCTGCCCCAACATCAACCTCGCGCGCAAAAGGCCCTTATGAGCGATCTGATCACATTTCTCAAACAAAGCGACGTTTTCTACCAGTTTACGCAAACACAACTGGAATTGGTCGCCAATCTTTGCCAGGAAAAGTCCTATGCCGCAGGGGAAACCATTTTCGAAGAAAACAGCACCAGCAAAGAGTTGTACATCATCGTCCAGGGCGAGGTCAACATCCTGGTCAACGCCGGCCCGGCTAACCCAAAAGGGAAAACCGAAAAAATCACCCTGGCAGCGCTGCGGCGAGGGCAATCTTTTGGAGAGGTGGCTCTTTGTGACGAGGGGTTGCGCTCAGCCACCGCTCAATCTTGCAACAAAGATACGCGCCTGTTGGTGATTCCGCGCGACAAACTGATCATGCTCTGCGAAACCTACCCACAGCTGGGCTACCGGTTGATGTACAACCTGGCGGCAGACCTGGCGTTGAAGATCCGCAACACCGATTTACGCGTCCGCGAGAAGGTCTTATACAGCCGCCCTAAATCCTGAAGCAAGAGAAATTGATTCGCTAAAAATTCACCCCAAAGAGACCCTTGCTTTTTTTTGAATTAAAAAGTAACATGTTTGTTTAAGCCTGTCAGTTACGATTGCTGAATAATTCGGCATTATTCATCAGCCGGGCTTATAAGACAGGCAAAAAAAACCGTTCACTCTTTCAAGGAGGAAGAAGAATGTCCAAACGTTTGTTCGCTCTGTTCACGTTGTTGGTTGCCGCCAGCATGATTCTGGCTGCCTGCGGTAGCGCCCCGGCTGCCACCGAAGCTCCGGCCGAACCGGCTGCCCCCGCCGCCGCTACTGAAGCCCCGGCTGCGCCGGCTGGCCCGGTTGGCACGCTCAAGATCGTCTCCAGCCTGCCGATGACCGGCTCGTCGCTGACCCAGACCCAGACCATCGTCAACGCCATGCAGCTGCGCCTCGAACAGGCCAATATGCAGGCTTGCGGTGGCAAATACACCCTGGAATACGAACCTTGGGATGACGCTTCCGCCGCCCTGGGCAAGTGGGATCCCGCCGTTGAAACCGAAAACGCCAACAAAGCTGCCGCCGACAGCTCGATCGTGGCCTACCTCGGCACCTTCAACTCTGGCGCTGCCAAGCTGTCCATTCCGATTTTGAATGGCGCTGGCCCGCTGGTCATGGTTTCGCCCGCCAACACCAACCCCGGTCTGACCAAAGCCGATAAAGACCTGCCTGGTGTGACCGACTCCTACTATCCCACCGGTGTCCGCTCCTACACCCGCGTCGTTGCCGCGGATGACATCCAGGGCAAAGTTGCCGCCAATTTCGTCAAGTCCCTCGGCGCCACTTCCGTCTATATCCTGGACGACCAGGAACTGTACGGCAAGGGTGTTGCGGATGTGTTCGAAGCCACCGCCAAGGAAATTGGCCTGACCGTCCTCGGCCACGAAGGCATCGACCCGAAGGCCGCTGACTACAAAGCCCTGATGACCAAAATCTCCACCAGCAACAATGGCGGCGCTCCGGATGCCATTTATGTTGGCATGGTCGTTGACAACAACGCTTCCCAGCTGCTCAAAGACAAGGTCGCGATCATGGGTGACAACAAGACCGTCAAGTACGTTGGTCCCGATGGCATCCAGACCCAGGCCTTCATTGACGGCGCCGGCGCTGATGTTGCCGAAGGCGCTTACGCTTCCGTCGCTGGCGTTCCCCTCACCGAACTGCCCGAAGCTGGTAAGAAGTTCGTTGTGGACTACGAAGCCAAGTTCGGCCCTCTGACCGAGCCCTATGCTGTGTACGGCTATGAGACCATGAACGTTGCCCTCAAGGCGATCGAAGATGTCTGCGCCGCCGGTGGCGATCCCACCAACCGCGAAGCCGTCCGCGCCGCCGTGTTCGCCATCAAAGATTTCGGTGGCGCTCTGGGTACCTGGTCCTTTGATGCCAATGGCGACACCAGCCTGACCGATATGACCTTCTATCAGGTCCAGGGTGGCGGTTACGTCTCCGTCGGCACCTTCCGGTAAGAAATCTCGCATCCAAAGGGGGCGGCATTCCACATGCCGCCCCCTCCCTTTTTTTTCCACCACAAAGGTGCAACAACCAATGGGAGGAACATGGGTAAGGCTTCCAAATTGAATATCAGACGCATCGTTATCGCTGCGCTGGTTCTGTATATTGTTCTTTTGCTCGGGCCAATTGCAGGTTTCGATATCCCCAACATCGCCGCGGCCATCCAGGCCAATCCCTTGCAACTCGTCCAATTCCTGATCATCGGTCTGGCCAATGGCGCGATCATTGCGATCATCGGTCTCGGCTACACCATGGTCTATGGCATCATCGAACTCGTCAATTTCGCCCACGGCGATGTCTATATGATTGGCGTGTTCACCTCTTTGACCGTCCTTTCGCTGACAGGCACCCTCGACACCGATTCGCCCGGAAAAATCATCCTGGGCCTGATCCTGGCTCTGGTAATTGCCATTGCAGTTGGCGCCGGTCTGAATGCTACTGTCGAACGCGTGGCCTATCGCCGGTTACGAAATTCATCCCGCCTGGCTGCGTTGATTTCTGCAATCGGTGTGTCGTTCATCCTTGAAAATACCGGCCTGATCTGGGCCGCTCAATCCTGGCTGGTTCCTTCGTTTGGCACCACCGGCGGCGCATCCCAAAAAGTTTTCCCCGACCTGTTGGGAAAAATCATGGCCGCCTACGGGTTAGATGTCAACCTGCTCGCCAACACCGGGATTGCCCTGCGTTTTACCATCAAAGACCTAATGGTGATGGTACTGGCTGGTGCCATGATGCTGGCCCTGCGCCTCTTCGTCCAGAACACTAAAATGGGAAAAGCCATGCGCGCCACCGCCCAAAACCGTGACGCTGCCAAAATGCTCGGCATCGACATCGACTGGGTCATCAGCACCACCTTCCTCATCGGCGGTGGACTGGCAGGCGCAGCCGGGCTCATGGCCGGGCTCTACAACAACACCGCCTGGTGGTTCATGGGATTCCGCGCCGGTCTACAATCCTTTACAGCCGCTGTATTGGGGGGCATCGGTAACATCACCGGCGCCATGCTGGGCGGCATCCTGATCGGCCTGCTGGCTTCATTCAGTGACGGCTACCTGAACGCCCGCTGGACCAATGCTTGGGTCTTTGCAACCCTGGTATTGATCCTCCTGTTCCGCCCCTCCGGCCTGCTCGGAGAACAAGTTGGCGAGAAAGCATAGGCCCGCGATGAATAAACACATCAAAACAAGCATCAGCATTGCACTCGCAGCCGGATTCGTCGCCTTCCTGTTTGGAGGTTGGGCGATTGTGGTCGCAGGCGGGATCGCCGGCCTGGGTCTGGGATACTACCTTTTCGGCCAATCCAAAGCCCAAAAATGGCAAGATTCCATCAAGGAAGCCCTCCTCCCGACACTCATCACCGCGGTCATCCTGCTAGCGCTCAGCATCTTCCAAAACTACTACGTTGCCGCTGCCATCGGGAAGAAGCCCATCCCATTCAATACCATGCTGCAGGCCAACGCCACCGGGATAGGAGGCCTGATATTCTTCTCCTTCGCCCTCACGTTGATGCATATCTTGCCCCTGCGCTGGCAAAGAATTGCCCAAATTGTCCTACTGACCTTCGTGGTCATTTCCTTCCCCTTCATCGACAAGTTCACCGGCTTGCGCTGGACGGCCCAGGTCATCTTTGCCCTGATTTTCACCATCCTGGCCCTCGGTCTGAACATCGTCGTAGGGTTTGCCGGCCTGCTCGACTTGGGATACGCCGCTTTCTTTGCCATTGGCGCCTACACCACCGGCATCCTCTCCTCGCCCCAGCATGGCATCTTCCTGAACTTCTGGCTGGTCATCTGGATCGCCGCGGGAGTAGCCGGCATCTTTGGCCTGATCCTCGGCGCCCCCACCCTGCCATTGCGCGGTGACTACCTCGCCATTGTGACCCTGGGCTTTGGCGAAATCGTCCCCGTACTCTTCAAGAACCTGATCAAAGTCACCATCCAGGAACCTTTCACCTGCTGGATTTTGCCGCTCTTCCGCATCCAGACATCCTGCATCACCTTCATGCAAGACGTTGACCTGACTGCCGGCGAAAAAGGCATCAGCCCAATTGGCCGCCCAATTCTCCCGATCATCGGGGAATTCCAGTCCAACAACCCCATCCCCTGGTATTTCCTGATTATCGCCATCATCCTGCTCTCCGTGTTCCTCATCCAGCGTCTGCGCGACAGCCGAATGGGACGCGCCTGGATGGCGATCCGCGAAGATGAATTGGCCGCATCCCAAATGGGCATCGATCCCGTCCGCACCAAATTGCTGGCCTTCGCTATGGGCGCCACCTTCTCCGGTTTTGCCGGCGCCTTCTACGGAGCCTATGTGCGCGGTATTTTCCCCAGCGTGTTCGACTTCAGCGTATCCATCATCGTGCTCTGTATGGTCATTCTGGGTGGTCTGGGCAACATCAACGGCGTGATTGTCGGCGGTATGGTCATCATGAGCGCTGACCGCCTGTTCCTGCCGGCCCTCAAGGACTTTCTTGCCGGCCTGTTGAAGGCGACCATTCTGCCCGCCTTGTCTTCCAATCCCACCCTGCGAGCTGCGGTTGAGCAAAATGCCAACCCCATCCTCTACCGTTTCTTGCTCTTCGGTCTGACCCTGGTCATTATGATGGCCGTCCGTCCGGAAGGCTTGATCCCCAGCGCCCAGCGCAAAGCTGAACTGCGCAGCGATGAAGAAATAGCTGCGGACCAGGCTGCCGCAGAGGCACAGGCGTAGGAGGCCAGAATGGAATTCTTTGAAGCCCGTAGCATCACTAAAACCTTCGGCGGCCTCACAGCAGTCAACAAAGTTGATTTTGTCATCGAAAAAGGCATGATCGCCAGCCTGATTGGCCCCAATGGCGCCGGAAAAACGACCTTCTTCAACACCATCACCGGCATCTATCCTGTCACCAGCGGTGAAATGCATTTCGATGGCAACAGCCTGATCGGTAAAAAATCCTTCGACATTACCGCCCTGGGCATCGCCCGCACCTTCCAAAATATCCGCCTGTTCGCCAACATGAGTGCCATCGACAACGTTCTCGTCGGCAAACACGTCCGGCTGCACTCAACCCTGATCGGCCAGATCCTGCACAGCCCGGCCACCATGCACGAAGAGGCCACTGCCCGCGCTGAAGCACTCGACATGCTCGAATTTGTTGGCCTGCGCCGCTCGGACGCCGAAACCTACGCCAAGAACTTGCCATATGGCCTGCAGCGCCGCCTGGAAATCGCCCGCGCCCTGGCGACCAACCCCAAGCTGCTCCTGCTCGACGAGCCCACCGCTGGCATGAACCCCAACGAAACCGTTGACCTGACCAACTTCATCAAGCGCCTGCGCAGCGAACTTGGTCTGACCATCCTGCTCATCGAACACCACATGCGCGTGGTCATGACCATATCAGACCGCGTCTCCGTGCTTGACCATGGCGAAAAAATCGCTGAAGGCGCCCCTGCCGAGGTTCAGAGCAACCCCCAGGTCATCGAAGCCTACCTGGGCAAAGGCAAAGCCTCCAAGCACCACACATAACCCTGAGGAGTGATGTTTTCATGCTCGAACTAACCGATGTACACACTTACTATGGCAACATCCATGCCCTCAAGGGAATTTCGCTCAAAGTTGATGACGGCGAAATCGTCACCCTGATCGGCTCCAATGGCGCAGGAAAAACCACCACCCTGCGCACCATCCAGGGTCTTTTGCGTCCTCGCAGCGGCAGCATCAAACTCGACGACCTGGAATTGCACAAACTCCCCTCGCACCAGGTTGCCGCCAAAGGAATTGCGCAAAGCCCCGAAGGCCGCATGATTTTCCCACGCATGAGCGTGCTGGAAAACCTGGAAATGGGCGCTTACGCCCGTACCGACAAAGACGGCATCCAACAAGATTTGGAACGCGTCTTCGGCCTGTTCCCGCGCCTGAAGGAACGTATCAAGCAGAAAGGCGGCACCCTCTCTGGCGGCGAACAGCAGATGCTGGCCATGGGCCGCGCCCTGATGGCGCGCCCGCGCATCCTCCTGCTCGATGAACCCTCCATGGGCCTCTCCCCCATCCTCGTTGATCTGATCTTTGACACCATCGTCGCGATCAACAAGGAAGGCACCACCATCCTGCTGGTCGAACAAAATGCCCTGATGGCACTCTCCATCGCCCACCGCGGCTACGTCATCCAGACCGGCGAAATCATCCTGACAGACAACGCCGCCAAACTTCAGGAAAACGAAATGGTGCAAAAATCCTACCTGGGCGTGGAATAAACTCCTTCCCCCCCGAATATTCAAAAGCGCAGAGAACCCATCTCTGCGCTTTTGAATTAGAATATTGCCTGCCGCAAAATCAGGTCTGAACGGTAAAATTACCTTATACATCATCCTGTTCTTTTTCCTTATTAAAAACATGCCATCTGCTGAAATCATCACCATCGGAACTGAGATCCTGCTCGGGGAAATCGTTGACACCAACTCCGCCTACCTGGCCCGCCGGCTGCGCGACCTGAACGTGGACGTTTTTCGCACCGCCACAGTCGGCGATAATACCGCCCGCATCGCGGAGATCATCCGCGAAACCCTGCAGCGCACCGATATCATCATCACCACCGGCGGCCTTGGCCCAACCGTAGACGACCCAACCCGCGAAGCCGTCGCCCTGGCCTTCGGCGTCGAAACCGTTTACCTGCCAGCCTTGTGGGAGCAAATCAACGAGCGCATGCAGCGCTTTGGGCGCATTCCCACCGAAAACCAAAAACGGCAGGCCTATATTCCCGCTGGCGCACTGCCGATAAAAAACCCTGTTGGCACCGCCCCAGCTTTCATCGTTGAACAAGGTCACAAATGCCTGATTTCGCTTCCTGGCGTGCCGCGTGAAATGGAATACCTGGCTGAAAATGAGCTCTTCCCCTATCTGCGCCGCCGCTACCAGTTGACTGGTACGATTAAGGCGCGGGTTCTGCATACTGCCGGGATGGGCGAATCGGTCATCGACGAGCAAATTGGCGATCTGGAAACCCTTTCCAACCCGACCGTTGGCCTGGCAGCACATTATGGCGTCGTCGATATTCGCATTACCGCCAAGGCCGAGAGCGAGACCCAGGCCGACACCTTGATTTCAGGAGTTGAAAACACACTCCGGCAACGATTGGGGAACGTCATTTATGGTGCCGATGAAGAAACCCTCGAATCCGTGGTCATGTCTGCTCTCACCAGGGACGGGCAATCGCTGACGGTGGTGGAAGTGGATACCGGCGGAGAATTGACTCGGCGGCTGGCCAGCCTGAAAAACGGGTTGTTTCTCGGCGGACAGGTGCTCACCAGCCTGCCATCTGGCCAAGTGCTTGCCGAAGCAGCCACAGCGCAGCAGAAAATTTCCGGGGCCAGCCTGGCGATCGGGTTGACAGTCAACGCAGCCACCGCTGGGTCCAGCGCAGAACTTACCCTGGTCAGCGCAAATTCCCAATCCACACAAACACGCGGTTATGGTGGGCATCCCAAAAATGTCGCCAATTGGGGCGCCAACGCCGCTCTCGATTGGTTGCGCCGCCAACTGGACGCGCATGAATAAAAAAGGGCTGAACAGGCTGGCCACAAGCCTATGGCTAGGCAACCTGGTGTTGATCCTGCTCCTGGCAGGCGGCTGGTACCTGTTCAACAGCGCCTTCCCGGCCCGCGCCGGGGAAGTGGAAGCCAACCCTGCGCCCATTCTCATGGCCACGCACCCACCCACCTGGACCCCCAAACCCTCCATCACACCCGTTCCACCCCCCACGCAACGGCCCACCATCACACCCTGGCCAACCCCCTCTCCCGGCCCCAGCCTGACACCCTGGGTTACTCCCCCCGGCAACGTGCGCGAAATTGGCCGGTCGGTGGAGGATCGCCCACTGGAAATCATCCGGTTTGGCAATGGCCCGGTCGTCAAACTGATCGTGGCTGGAACCCATGGCGGCTATGAACACAATACAATTGAATTGGCCGATGAAATCATCGCCTACCTGATCGACCACCCGGAACGGCTCCCCGCCAAAAGTACACTCTACATTTTACGCAGCCTGAACCCCGATGGCTATGACCGCGACCTGGGCGTGGAGGGCCGCGCCAACGCCAACAACGTCGACCTGAATCACAATTTCCCCTACAACTGGAAACCCGACTGGTCACGCGACGGCTGCTGGGTCTACCGCCCCACCACAGCTGGCACCGGCCCCGGCTCCGAACCGGAAGTGCAGGCGCTGATCAATTTCATCGACGAAATAAAACCCGCCGCCCTGATCAGCTACCACAGCGCAGGGTTGGGCATTTTCCCCGGCGGCCGCCCAGATTTCCCAGATTCCATCCTCTTGGCCGAGGCCATCGCGCCAGTCACCACCTACCCCTACCCGCCCATCAACACCGGCTGCGACTACACCGGCAACCTGACTGACTGGGCATCCAACACACACCAAATTCCATCTGTAGACATCGAACTGACCAACCACACGGATACCGACTTTGACATGAACCTGCGCGTTTTGCAGGTCTTCCTGGACTGGCAGTAAAGCCCCCGTTACAACAGCAAAAATTTCAAAGCTTGCACCAGCTGGCCATCCTGTCCCGGCAGGACGGTGCGCGGGTCGAGCAAAACTCGCCCATCCGCGGCGCGCGCGACCACGGGCACCGCCAGGCCGCGCAACCGCGCCAGGAACGCATCGGGCGATTGGACTGCCAGACTGAGAACAAACGTCGGCAGACTCTCCCCCGGCAGACTCCCACCACCCACCGTCGACTCAGCCGAAACCACCTCGCCGCAGCCGATCTCCCGTTGCCAGGCTTCCGCCCTGTCCCGTAAATTTTCCGACGTCTGTGAAATCATCCGCCAGATAGGGATTTCCCGCACCGCTTCATCCTTCAAATAATGCAGCAAGGTGGCATTCAAAGCCGCCAGGCACAGTTTATCAGCGCGCAGCGCGCGCGCCAGCGGATGCCGCTTGATTTTTCCCAGCAATTCTGCCCGACCCAGGATAATCCCGGCCTGCGGCCCGCCCAGCAGCTTATCCCCCGAAAACAGGAGGATATCAGCTCCGGCAGCCAGCGAGGCTTGAACCGTGGGCTCGTAGGACAGGCCATAGGGCGTGACGTCGATCAGTGTACCCGAACCCAGGTCATCAATCAGCAAAGTACCCTGGCGGTGCGCCAGCCCGGCAATCTCGGCTGGTTCTGGCTCAGACGTAAAACCGGTCAACTTAAAATTGGACCGATGCACCCGCATCAGGATGGGCTGGGTAGCTGGTGTGGAAAACCCTAGCAGGGCTTGTTCGTAATCTTCCAGCCGCATTTTATTTGTGGTGCCGATTTCAACCAGTTTTGCGCCGCTTTGTTTCATTACATCGGGGATGCGAAAGCCGCCACCAATTTCGACCAGTTGTGAGCGGGCCAGGATGACGCTCTTCCGGCTGGCCAGAGCAGAAAGCGTCAGCAAAACTGCTGACGCGCAGTTGTTGACGATTACGGCGGCTTCAGCGCCGGTAAGTTGTTGCAACAGGGCTTCGGCATGCAGCAGGCGGGAGCCGCGCTTTCCAGTCGCCAGGTCATATTCAAGGTTGGAGTAACCCTGGGACACCATTTGCATGGCAGCGATGGCAGCTTGGCTGAGCGGAGCGCGTCCGAGGTTGGTATGCAGGATAACGCCCGTGGCGTTGATAACCGGCTCGAGAGTGGGTTTTGTCCACCCGGCGAGACGGTCAGCAGCAAAGGCCAGAATGGCCTGGTTTTGCGGGACTTCTGCCCCGGCCTGGATCTGCTCTCGAAGAGTGTTTAGCGTTGCACGGATCGCCTGAACAACCAGCGGGCGGCCGTAAGTTTCGATCAGGACAGCAGCAGATTGGAGCAATGCGTCAACTGACGGGAGGTTGCGGAGCGGCATTGTCTTCAGTATTGGATGGGAATGTTTCGCGGGTGCGCAGGAAGTATTCGACAGCGCCAAAACCCAACGCCAGCCAAAGGCCGGATGAGAAATTTAGGATCCGCCCCACGCTGAGCCAAAGCAGACTGGCGCAGTACACGCCAATCCAAAGAGCCTGACGGGTGATGACTGACGGGGCCGCGGGTGGTTTGGTTGGCAGGATGGTATTGGCAAGGTAAACCAGCGGCAGTGTGGTGCCAGTACAGGCAAAGATGACCAGGATGTAAAAGCCCCAACGCGGCCAAAGGGTGGGTTCGGTGAAGTTGAGGAGCAGGTACAGGCCAGCCCATCCAGAGATGATCAGGATGAGGGTTGAAACGAGGTAGGGGCGAAAAGATTTAAGAACTTCCATGGCTTGAATTATACCTTAGCTGTTATCTGGGCTTGGTTCGTTATGAAATTGTTCGAGTTTTAAGACAGGTTTGAAGTAGAATTGTTTTGATGGAGAACCATAAAACTCTATGAGCGAAGCGATTCTTGTTACTGCTGATGATCCTCGCCTTTCCAGGCTTAAGTTTAAAAAGTTTTTGAATTCGACGGAACGCCAGGCATTTGAGTTCGATCCGGGCCCTGGCGAACCGCAAAAGCTGGATGTATTAACTCCATGGGGAGCGCAGTTGACGGCCAAAAAAGGTGATTTTATCGTCAATGATGTGGACAAGCCGGAGGATCGCTGGGTGGTGGATCGGGAAGTTTTCGAGCAATCGTATATTTTCATCAGGCCCGGGTTTTGCCTGAAGAAAGCAGTCGTTGAATTGGTTCCCTTGTTGGATTTTACGGATGGCGATCCCGACCGGTTGGTCAGGATCGAAACCCTGGAGGGTGAACTTACTGTTCGCGCGGGCGATTTTTACCTGGCGCGCGGGGTCAAAGGTGAAATCTGGCCTTACCCGATCGAGCGAATTGGGAGTTCGCTGGTGCCAGTGGAGCAAGCCTTGCAGGCCAAACAGGAAAAGTGAGCAAGAGACCGCCGCAACCGGCGGTCTCTTGTATGAATGGTTGGGTTACGACTTCTCCATTCCTTCATCCGGCGCATTTTTTTTCGTTTCGGGTTCTTCCGGGGAAGTGGATAAAGCCTCCGACAACAGTTTGGATGAATTGATATGCTCAACCTGGCCGCCCATATCGCGCATCAGATCGACCATGTGTTTGACCAGGCGCGCATCCAAATCAGTGGTAGTTTCGTTCTTGCCATCCCAGAGTGCGATCAGGCGCAGTTTATCAATCCCGCGCACGAGGGCAGAGTACAACGTCCAGCGGTTATTGCGCTCGTACAGGTCGTCCCCTTCCTTGGGCTGGCCCAGAATATCGGGCATGTAAAACTCGTCGCAGAGCGGGTTGTTGCGGTTACGGTAGAAGCGTTCCACCCACTGCTCGCCGCCCGGGCTGACAAAATCGCGCACATAAGGAGCCTCAGGGGTCGGGAAATAGGCCTGGACTTGCATACCGCGTTCGATGCATAGTTCCACGAAAATGATCTCACTGCCCGCATCCATGCCAGTGCTGAAGGCCAGATCATTCGCATTGGCGTCGTATTTATCGAGAATTTTCCGAATGGCATGCCGTATTTCGGGCTCCATTTCGAGCGGGAAGTGATTGCCCTTTTTGCGCGAATTGTTGATCATGTAACCTGTGAAAACGAAGACATTCCCTTCAGCTTTTTTAGTGACCTTGGTAATTTTCTCGTCTTGAGCTTCTTCCTGCTCCTGCTTGCGCTGGCGTCGAATTTCATCCTGAATCGCGTGTATACCCGCCGAGACGTATTCCCCGCGCAAGCCCAGTGTCTGGAGCATTTCCAGCTGCTGGAGGGACGATTCTAGGTAGAACAGGTTGCGCCTTGCAGCTGTCAACGCTTTACGATAAGCGCGCACGACACGCTGAGTTCGATCGGAAGTCATGACATGCAATTCGGCCAGGGAGACAAGCGTCCAATAATCAATTTTTTCATTGACGGATTGGCTGTCCAATGCAAAAAGCAGGGTTCCGCGCAATTCCGGCAAAATGGTACGGACCATCATAATCTCTGGATCGGGGTCTTGCTTGTCGTCATATTGTTCAGCCAAATCAACCAGGATGGTGCCCAGGGTCAGCGCATTAACACCCGGGTAGGTGTTATCCAGGTCGAAGCGATACCCTGCCAGGTAGGTGTTGAAGGCTTTCACCAGCCAGTGGTACGAATCAAAAGCGGTCTGGCGGCGTTTGTCTTTATCCTGGATCCACTTCCACGAATCCGACCACATGTCCTTGTAGATGCGGCCGAGCGTTCCGATGGCCTCGATGTTCGACGGAGCGCCTTCGAGAATTGCTTCCAGCTTGACAATGGCTTCATCCACTCTGCCGAGGCGGTTCAGGAAAATGGCTTCCTGCTGGCGGAAAATCATGTTTCGGGGGTTAAGCTCCAGACCTTTTTGATATTGCTGAAGCGCGAGTTCGTTGCGGCCCATATTTTGCAGGGCTTTTCCAGCTTCACCAAAAGCCTCTTCCTTGATGAGGGGGTTGGTAATTTCTTCGGTCAGGAGCAGGATATCGCCAATCCGGTGACGGCGCTGGGCAATGGTAATGCGTTGTTTCCACTCGTTATATTCACGCCAGAAACCGGTTGCAAGAGGCGTCGTCAAGGATTTGCGATCGGGTTCCTGCAAACCATTCAGGAGGCGGTAGACCGGGCTATGAACCAAGGCCCGATCAGACTTCCAGGTATCGATGCAAACCCGCTCAATCGCAGCCTTGTCTTTCTTGACGAAGTCGGGATCAGGGACACCTTCGGGGGTAACGTGATACGGAATAGTCCGCACGTTGAAAATATCAAACGGCATGTATGCGCGCCCGGCCTGGATGTGGACCACGCCTCGTTTTTGGAACGCGTGCCGGATGCCCAGTTCGTAAAAGACATTGGCATTATCGATGCTCATATCGCATAATACCAGGTCAGCCAATAGCAATTCCTGGAACATATCGGTCAGGATGTCGCCGCTCACCGTTTCTTCGTCAGCGCGGAATGATTCAAACCCGGCGCTTTCGAGAGTCGGCTTGATTAATTGAGTGTAGATGGCGTTGAAGTCGTAGAGTGACCCATCGCCGCCCTTCTTTTTTCCGAAAGGCATCACCACGAAAGCGTGCGGACGAACCATCGGGCGGACAATGGGGGACGAGCCGGAGGCAGCGGACATTTTTTCGGCAGCCTGGGCACTTTCAGCCTTCTTTTGCTCGGCCGAAGCCTTTTGAGCTTTTTCCATGGCTTCACGAACGCCTTTCTGAGTATCATTCACCATTTCATCAACCACGGTTTTTATCGTCTGCTGCAAGACCAGGCGCGATTCTTGCAAGGCTTCAGCGGCCTGGCCGGTTGCCTGCGATTGGGCATCTTTTTCTTCGCTGATTACCTCGCGCACAGCCTGACGCAGGCTGGCCTTGGTCTCATCCACAATTTCGCTGACGGCCTGCTGAATCGCTTGCCTGGATTCGCTCCCGGTAGATTCGGTGTTCTCGGGTTGTGTCCCAACTAATTTTTTGAACATATGCGCGCCTTTAGCCTTTCACTTCGCCGGTCGTGGGGAATTTTGCCATCATTTCATGCAAAATAGTGGCCGGGGTCTCCTGATTGATTTTGACTCCCTTGTATTCTTCTGCAATAGCCTGAAGTTTTATTCCCAACTGCGAAGTGCCAACCAGGATGGTTTCGACAACCTGGGCTGCGGCCTGCTGCATGGCCTCCAACTCGGCTTGCACCAGGGGCGAAGCGGCTTCTTCTGCCAGGGAACCAAACGTCTGTTTGTAGGTTTCCACCAGGCTATCCTGCGAGGTGCGCATGGTCTGGGTGGTCTGTTCGACAATGGTATCCCGCAACCCTTGCTTGAAACGGGCATCTTCGTCGATGGATTTCTTGATCAACTGGTTGACGAGCTCGCCTTCTTCCTGGTCGATGGACTTCAACGCTTCCTGCATCGACTTGATGTACTCCACGTTCTGGCTCCAGAGCAAATCTTCGGCGCTGCGCACCATCTGATAGAACTCTGCTTCGCTGCGTTCCTGCGGAGTTAAGTTATTCCAATGATCGTAGATAACCATCAACTCCAGCACCACTTTGCTGTAGTTTTTCAAAGAAGCATCCAGATTGCGAAGCTCCTGCCAGCCCACCAGGGCAGAGACCGTCGAAGCGGTAAGCGCCACCCACAATCCGAAGGGGCCGCCAAAAGCCGCCAGGATGGCTCCCAACGCGCCAAAGAGCAGGATGTACAACTGCAAACGCACCCGCTCATTCTGGAACTGGTTGACTTTCTTCATGTGCCAGGAGAGCTGTGCCTCCACCCGAAAGTTGAAATATTCATCCCCTGTCAGATCGCTGAAGCCGGCGTCATCAGTCGGGTCATCGGGATCATCATAGGGAGGAATTGGGCCTTTGTATGGCTTGAGGATCATCTCGCCGCCCAGCCCGCGGTAGACATTGCGCTGAATGTCAGTGATACGCTTTTCCAACCAGGCGCGCCGATCAGACGATTTTTGCAGCACGGTACGGAAGACGAAAATCTCTTTCAAGATTTCTTCGGCTCCGGCTCGCATCACCAACCAGTCCCCTTTTCCAAAGAACCAGTTGGTAAAAGCCGCCATGGCGGAAGCAACAATCGGCGTGGCGATGAATACGAACTTGAGCAACAAGGCCAGGATTGCGGGGAAATTATCCGGGTAAATCTGGGTCAGAATGGCAAAGAAAGTTGCCAGAACGCCCAAAACAGCGATCGCGCGGCGAAATTTGATGTGGCTTTTATTGCGTTCATTCGCCGCAGCATCAAAATGAGCGTAACGCGTCCAGGCCAGTTCAAGGATAGGCAGTTTGTTCTCAGTCTCTGTTTCCATCAGGCTACTCCTTCAAAGAATAAATCAGGTGAAAATTCAATTCTTGGCCTGTGGCAGGCCCGGGCATATCTTTTCATAGGGTGCGTCACCGTATACGTCTTCCCAATCAGTTTGGCTCAGGTTGACAACTAGGCGCTGACAGGCAACATCCACCAGGTTTTCATGTTGAATCAATTCGATCCCATCCCGGTTCCAAATCTGGATCACTTTCAATGAAGCCACCATCAAATATTTCGTATCCTGCGAAAAAGCCAGTCCGGTAACGGGATTGGTATGAGGAAGCCGGGCAAGTTCATTATTGCTGGTAATATCCCAAATGTGAACAAATCCGTCATCGCTGCCGGATAAAAGCCAGGCTCCATCTGGACTAAACAGCAGACTCTTGACTTCGCCATTCTGCTTATATTCGTGCACATTGATAATTTCCGGCTCGGAGATCCTGCTCATATCCCATAACAAAATATAACCCTTATTGTCACCGGTAGCCAGCCAGCGGCCATCCGGGCTGAAGGCAATCTGTCCGGCACTACCCGATTGCGGAAGGCCGGCTTCCAGGGGTTGATTGGTCGACAAATCCCAGACCATGTTTGCCTCGCGGCCATCCAGTCCAGCCACCAGATACTGTCCGTCGACGCTGACCCCGATGGAAAGCACAGGCGCGGTACTCACCAACTCGGCAAGTTTCTCCCCAGAGTGTACATCCCAAATCAGTATTTTATTATCCATACCAGCCGTGAAGAGTTTCGCGTTATCGGGGGTGAAGGCCACGTCTGTCACCTTGCTCCCCTGTTGCAGGAGCGTGGTTTTGCCATCCTCTATATGGTAAAGCAAAGTGCGCGATTGATCTCTTTCAGCCGCAGCAATCCATTTCACGTCCGGGCTGATTTCCAAACTATAGGTCAGACCGCCTGCAGAAAACAGGTCTTTTCCTTCTGTGTCGGAACGGATCTGCAACAAATCAGCGAAGGGAAATGCCCGGACATTTTTATCATCTGTATTGACGATAAAGAATTCTCCGGTGGGGGCGGCCTTGATTTCATGGATTAAATCTAAAAATTGGATGGTGCTCACACGAGCATTGATCGAGCTGATCTGCCAGACGGTAATATGACCACTGCGATCACCAACAATCACACGGCTGCCATCCGGAGAAAAAGCCAGGGATGAGCCTCTATCATCCAGCGAGGCCTCCAGCATTTGGCTACCAGAGACGGTATCCCAGACGCGCATTGTCTTGTCCGCGCCGGTTGAAGCAATCCAACGGCCATCGAAAGGACTGAATCGCGCCTTGAGAGCGAAACCATCATGATGGAGCCGTGGCTGTGGTTGACCACTGGCGACATTCCAACGCCAGACTCGATTATCATCGGCGGCAGACAGGATCATTTTCCCATCTGGACTAAAAATGACGTCTTCCACCCAATCGCCATGTGAAAGCGTCAGAATCTCTTTCTTTGCCTGAAGATCCCAGACCCGGGCCTTGTTATCAGCTCCAGCAGAGACCATCTGCCGGTTATCCGGGCTGAAAGCAATCGCCAGCACTTCCTGGCCATCATGGTTGATTACCGGCTCCGAAACATTACTCCCCAGCCGAATCAAGCTCACCTGACCCTGATAGGTTCCTGCACCCAACCATTGGCTATCAGGGGAGATTCGTACCACTTCCACCAACCCCTGCTGCAAAATTTCCTGAGGCAACGCCTGGTCATCCTGTAAATTGACCAGGGTGATTTTGCTTTCCCCGGCTATGGCCAACCATTTGCCATCCTGGCTGACTTCCAAATCTGGGAGTTGACCAGCCACAGGCAGCTGATGACTCAGCTTTCCATCCCCCATGCTCCAGAAATTAACAAACCCGTCATCACTGGAGGTGACCAGGAATTTTCCATCCCGGGTAAACACGGCATCATAAATCGCTTTTCCCTGAGTAACGCAGTACTGCTTGACATTGGTATCCGCGCGCCATAAACAGGCCTGACCGCTTAAGCCATTGGTGGCAAAAGTACTTTCATCGGGGCTGAATTCGATGTTGGTAATTTCGTTGTTGGGCAATTCCTGCATCTGATTGACAGGTACCGGCATATAGCTGAGATTTTGCCGGATAATGTCCTCCGCCTGAAATGTATCTGCCGTTTCCCACGAATCTATTGCCAGTAAAGTACTGGTATCCAGACTGCCACCTTTGCCCTGATAGTACTGCGCCTCGGCAGCATTGCGCTGGGCGAATGCCTCCGTTTTGGCGATATCAGCTTCACGCCATTGAAAAACCGCGATTACTCCCAGCACTACACTGACCACCAGGGCCAGCGAGATCGCAATGGTAGTGATGCGCTGGCGAGCCACCGCTTCTTTGCGCCCAATTAAAATGTAATCCGATTGCAAAGCCAGGACCTGCCGCTTGGCGTTCATTGCCGCCTGGTTCATCCAGCCCTCGGCCTCCTGTAAATCCGTACCGCGTAAAAGGAAACTGGGATTGCGCGCTTTGGAATCCCATTCCACGGCGCGCTGCAACAGACGCGTGTGGTCGCGCACCCAATCCAGATCCGTATTGATGGCCTCCACCAATCGGAGCAGAGTCGAATCGAAATCATCTTCGGGACGCAGATACACCCAATTTGTGGCGGCCACCTTATCAGGCAGGTCGGTGCCCGGTTCCGGAGGGCGATAGAGAATGGGGATCAGTTTCTTATCGTTTTTCAGCCCCAATTCCAGTTCCTGCAAGCAAACCTTGGAGGCCAGCCAATCTGGGCTAAGGATGACCAAAAAAGCATCCGCGCCATTCACAGCACGGGTAATTTCTTCCATCCAATCCGCGCTGAGCGGGATCCCTTCCCAGTCGACCCAGGCTTTGACATTTTTAGAGACCAATCCATCATACAGTTTGCGCACAAACTCCTTATCCTTGCGGGAATAGGAGATAAATACGCTCCCGTTCGTAAGCTGGTCGGATTCTGTCGCCATGCAGTTGACTTCTCCTGGGGCTTATTTACACACAAACCAGGCGGCGACATACCCCTCCGCGCCACCGGAATCTTTGACTTTCAACCAGGCATCATTCAACCCAACTTTGCTGGCCGTGGCAGGATCTGTCAGAGAAAACTCAGTCCCAATCGGAACACGCTTGATCAGGGAAGAATCACTGATGACCGGCTGTTTGCGGAAGGCCACCCCTTCCACTGCTGCTTTAACCTTGACTGCCCCCCCTGCCGCCGGGGCAGGGGTCTGGGCAGTCTGCGCCTGGGCAGTTGTCCCGCCGGAATATTTGACATACCATGCTGCCAGATAGCCTTCCTTGCCGGACGCATCCTTGGCCTTCAGCCATTGATTCTGTACTCCGACCTTGGAAATGGCCTGGCTGGCCGGTTCGATGCAGATCAGTTGCTCGGTCATCGGGATGCGTCGAATCAGGGTGTCGGCAGAAACCGTAGGCTGAGAACGGAAGGACATTTCTTCGGTGGGGGTCAATAATAAGGAACCGGGAGGCGCATTCAGCGGCTTGGCAGGCGCGGCAGCCGGTGCAGCAGCCGTTGTCGTTGTCGAGGTAGTCACCGTCACCGGGGAGGAACTGGCTGGGGGCGGCGCGCCTTTTTCAGCAGCCACATACCATGCAGCCACATAACCCTGGTCGCCATTGGGATCCTGCACCTTCAGCCATTTGCCCTGCTGGCCAAGCATGGATAGCGTGGTGGCCTTGTCTTCCAGGCTGATCAGCTCGGAACCGCCGAGCATGCGCTTCCACAGGTAACCACCGGAAGAGGGCGAGGCGCGCAACGCCAGGTCGTCCTCCGCAGCGTAAATGATGAATTTTTCGGCAGGAAGGGGCTCTTTCATCGGCTCCGGTGGGCTGGGGGGAATGTACCCATCGAACCAGAGCACGCCACTGATTTCTGTTTCGATTGTGGCGCCATTATATTTATACCGTTTTGTCAGAAGTACATCCTTGCCTGGGCCATCTCCCCGGTACATGTAGGGATCATACAGAACATAATCACTATCCAACCGATCTTTGGCCAACACAAAGTGGGTCTGGATGCCGGCCTCTTTATTCCAATCCACCTGCAAGATGACCGGCTTCCCGGCAGCCAGCGCGGCGTCAATCAACCCGATCGGGGCAGGAGAGCCCTCGCAGGGTTGAATGCCCCGGTAAGCAACATTGGGATAGGCGTATGATAATGCGCTGGGGACAAAGAAAGCCTGCTGAAACCCACCAATTGATTTCATCTTGTCATTCACCGTATCGGGAGTTTCGTTATATCCCATCCCGTTCAGCATCATCGTAATGGAGGTTAATAGACAGCCCCATCCGCCGATCTTCTCATTGGAAAACCCAAGCGATTTATCCTTCCACTTGGGATCATTTTGATAAAGGTTACTGGTCTTGAACATGGAATCCTCCTGAATAAGCGTGACGTGGACAACAGAGGTGGTTAGTTAATGCGATAAATTGTACAGCAGTTTGTAATGAACTTCAAACGATTCTTAAATTTGTTAACCAATAATGGCGAATATCCCAATTATAATCCGTTAATCAATTTCCAATCTTATTACGTTGAGATTTTCCTGATGGATGACATCTGGCGGCACAGGAGAAAAAGGCATTGTCCACTGAATTGAACCATGAAGAAATCCTGCGTTATTCGCGCCACCTGCTGATCCCCGAGGTGGGCCTGGGAGGGCAGGCCAAACTCAAAGCAGCCTCGGCTCTGGTCATCGGCACCGGCGGCCTAGGCTCGCCGGTGGCGCTCTACCTTGCCGCCGCCGGGATAGGGCGTATCGGCCTGGTCGACTTCGATGTGGTTGACCAGACCAATTTACAGCGCCAGATCATCCACGGTACTGCCACGGTCGGCCAGCTTAAAGTCGAAAGTGCCCGCCGCCGCCTGGCCGATCTCAACCCAGACATCCAGATTGAAACCTACAACCAACCTTTCACCAGCGCCAACGCCCTCGATATTGCCCGCGCTTACGATATCCTGATCGACGGCACCGACAACTTCCCCACCCGCTACCTGACCAACGATACGGCCGTCCTGCTGGGCAAACCCCTTGTCTACGGCTCCATCTTCCGCTTCGACGGGCAGGCCAGCGTCTTTTACGCCAAAGAAGGCCCTTGTTACCGCTGCTTGTTCCCCGAACCACCCCCGCCCGGCCTGGTGCCGACCTGCGCTGAAGGCGGCGTGCTGGGCGTACTGCCCGGCACAATTGGCACAATCCAGGCCACCGAAGCGCTGAAAATCCTGCTCGGAATCGGGTCGCCGCTGATTGGCAAGCTGATGCTCTATAATGCGCTCGACATGTCCTTCGACTTCGTCACCCTGCGAAAAAACCCGCGCTGCCGGATCTGCGGCCCGCAGGCTGATATTCATACCTTGATCGATTACGAGGAGTTTTGCGGCGTCCCTGGCCACGACCACGAGACCGGCTCTGCTGGCGCTGATTGGGATATTGATGCCCCGGGGCTGGCCCGCCGCTTAAGGGAGCCTTCCGCTCCGCTGCTGCTGGATGTGCGCGAACCACACGAACTGGAGATTTCGCGCCTGCCGGGTGCGCTCAACATTCCACTCGGCGCGCTGGCCGCCCGGCTCTCCGAGCTGGACAGCGCCCGCGAAATGGTGGTCTTCTGCAAGGGTGGCACGCGTTCGGCGCGCGCGCTTGAGCTCTTGGTCAGTGCCGGGTTCAGAAAAGTGAAAAACTTGCAGGGCGGCATCAACGCCTGGGCCAGGGAAATTGATCCGCAGCTGCCGCTTTATTAATTTTCCGCCAGGGAAATGCCAGTTTAACGAAAAAGCCGGCTCGGGTGAGTCGGCTTTTTGCAAGATAAGGGGAGTGGTTACCCGTTCGGATGATTTTTCAATATTTTGTAGATTTGATCCAGCAGTTTTTGGATTTCTTCACGTTCTTCGGTGGCGATTTGAAGCGAGGCCTTGATGGTGGATTGCTCGTTTTCCGGAAGGGTGGCGAGCAGGTGTTGGTCGCGAACAATCTGGGTGTTTTTCTGCCTCAACTTGATTTCAAGCCGTTTACGATAACCGCTATAAAATTCGACTTCGTTGAGCGGTTCAAACTTGGGAGGCAGTTCCTGTTCAAGAAGGTGGTCAATCATGGGTAGGAAGGTTTCCAGATCAACCGGTTTTTCGATAAAGCGGGTGACGCCAAGGGTGTGGGCAAACACTTTATCTTCAGGAGCAACATATGTGGCAGAGAGGAATACGACCGGGATATCGCGAGTTTCGGGGTCCAGGCGCAGGCGGTGTACCAGGCTAAACCCATCCATTTTGGGCATCAAGATATCGGTGATGATCAGCGCCGGGCGTTCCTTGTGGATGGCTTGCATGGCTTCCATGCCGTTATAGGCTGTTACCACGCGATAGCCTCGAAATCTCAACGTGGTATCCAGCAAAATCAGGATATCTGGAACGTCTTCTACTACGAGTAAATAACCTGTATCGGGTCTCATATTTTCATTATAGCAATTTGGGCGCGGGAGAATCATTGCATATTAATATTTTTCCCGACGAATATTGGCAAACCGGCGGGTAAAACCTGCCCGCCAAAACCAGCAGTTGGGAACAGATATGTTAAAATCGGCTCAATCCTGTATTGCTGGCAAATCAACATGAATTCTGAAAAAACCAACCGGACCACCACCGTCATCACTGCGATTGTTACCCTGATTATCGCCATCTCGGTCATTTTATCGGTTTTGCCAACACCCACCCCGGGCGCGCCTGGCGCTTCCCAGACCCAGGCGGCTCAGACTCCAACCGCCACGGCCCTGCCGCCCGAGATTTTGAATCTCTTTACAGACGGCGCACAGGCCATGCAGGCCAAATCTTACCCGAAAGCGATCGAATCTTATTCGAAGATCCTGGCCCTACTGCCCGAGAATACGGCAGCCCTGGAGCAGCGCAGTCAGGCCTACCAGGCGCTCAGTTTTTTCCCTCAGGCGCTGACCGACCTGGAGAAAGTCATCGCGCTCAACGGCGAAAACGCCAGTCTTCTCAAGCAAAAAGCCAACTTGCTCACCGCGCTGGAGAAGTTTCCCGAGGCGATTGAAGCTTTTACAAAAACCCTGGCGCTGACTCCCACAGATGTGGATTGTTATCTCCGGCGCGGGCTGGTTTACCTGCAAACCGGGGATACCGAAAAAGCACTCAGTGACCTTAACCGGGTGGTGCAAGACAAACCCAGTGAAGCAAACGCCTATTACTACCGCGCCATCATTTACGAAGACCGGCAAGAATTCACCGCCGCGCTGGCCGATTACACCCAATCCATTAAACTGGCTGGCAAGGACGCCGGCCAGAGCTATCTGCGCCGCGGGATGCTGTACGCTCACCAGGACCAAAACGCCGAAGCCCTGGCCGATTTTGAACAGGCCCTCAAGCTGGACGTTAAGAATGCCGCCCTGCACAGCGAACGCGGCCGGATTTACATGGCCATGAACAAAACCGACCTGGCGCTGGCTGATTTCAACCTGGCCATCGAGCTTTCTCCCAAGGACTCAATTGCCTACATCAACCGCGGAATCATTTACACCAACCTGAAAGAGTTCGAAAAAGCCATCGCCGATTACGACCAGGCCATCCAACTGAAATCCGATGTGGCCGTGTATTACAACGACCGCGGCATGGCAAAGTACCTCAGCCAGCAATTTGACTCAGCTATTGCCGATTTCAGCCAGGCCATCCAACTGGATCCAACCTATACCGCCAGCTACCTCAATCGCGGCAACACTTACATGCAAAACAAGCAACTCGAACTGGCGATTCAGGACTATACCCGCACCATCGAACAAAAACCGGATACCCCAGATGCCTATTACAACCGCGGCCTGGCCAATTATCAGCTCCAGAATTTTGAACTCGCCGTGGCAGATTTCAGCACCATCATCGCCCAAAACATGTCTACCAGTGTGCCGGCCCTCAACATGCGCGCCGTGCTGTATTTGAACGAAAAGAAAAACGACCTGGCCCTGGCAGATTTTACCAGCGCCATCAACCTCGACCCCAACTACGCCGCTTCTTATTACCGCCGCGCAGTACTCTACGCCAACACCGGCCAGTTTCAAAAATCCATCCAGGATCTCAAGGTTTACATCACCCTGGAAAGCGACCCCCAACAAATACAATTAGCGCAGGAACTCTTGAAAAAATTGGGCGGATGACCACGCCGCGAAAGATTAAGCCGGCGACTAAGGCATCACCGTGATCTCAACCAATTCACTCTCCAGTGCATCCCCACTGGCAGTCTGTCCACGCGCCTGGAAGCGATGCGTCCCTTCAAGCAGCGGCCACCAAAAAACATAGGGCGAAGCCTCCAAACTGGTCAACAGGCGGCCATCCACCCAGAGCGTGACCTGCGACATCCCCGCTCCGGCCAGCGCCTCCACCGGCAGCTGTTGCGCCGCCCGACCTAGCTGGTCTGAAAGCCGGTACACCGCTCCCGGCTGGGGCGAGAGCAGCGTCAGCGCGGGGAGCGCGGTTTCAGCCGCGGGGGAAACATCCGAAAGCAGAATCAAGCCCTGGGAATGCGCCCAACGCTGGGCAGCGGGAGGCAGATCGAGCACGGTCAGCGGCTGGAGCTGGCTGGCCGGTGTGGAGCTCTGCGCCAGGCTTCCAGTCGAAGCATCCAGCCAGACCTGGCGGTAGAGCGTATCCGGCCGGGTGGGAACCGTTTCAGCCAGGAACCATTCTAGGTGGGTGAGCGGACAGAGCGGCGTTGGCAGCAATCCCGAGTAGGTGCAGATTTCTTTTTGCAGCAGCCCGTCTGGGCGATCAAAAGGCTCATCCGGCTGGCCGCGCAGCAGAGCGCGGAGTATCTCCTGCCAGATTGGAGCGGCGCCGGTCAGGCCGTTGACAGCACGCATGGCCTGGTAGTCGCTATTGCCAACCCATACGCCCACCACCAGGCTAGGTGTATATCCCACCGTCCAGTTGTCGTGGAAATTGGTGGTCGTGCCGGTTTTGACGGCGGCCGGACGGTCTATTTTCAGGGTACTGTTACGGCCAAACCCGATCAGGCGGGCGTTATCGTCGCTGAGGATGTCGCTAATCAGCCAGGCCACGCGGGGATCGAAGATTTGCGGCTGGGCTGGGCGGGCGGGCTGGTAGAGCAGGTTACCGTCAGCGTCGCGGATTTCGAGAATGGCGGAATGACCAGGCAGGTAGCCACGATTGGCGAAAGCGGCATAAGCCCCGGTCAGCTCAAGCAGGCTCATCTGCCCGCCGCCAAGGGCCAGCGACAGGTCATATTCCTGCGGATCAGCCAGGGTGGTGATTCCCAGGCGGTTGGCGAGGCCGGTCATGGAGGCGACGCCAACTTTTTGCAGGGTGGCCACGGCAGGAATGTTGAGCGAGGAGGCCAGCGCTACGCGCGCGGTGACGGGGCCATGTTCCCGGCCATCATAATTTTGCGGCAGGTAGAGGCCGTCATGGGTGGTAAAACCCGTCTGCACATCGAGGAGGGGAGTGGCGGCGGTCCACGGGGCAAAGGTGCCATGGGAAAATGCCGCGGCATAGATGAAGGGTTTGAAGGCGGAACCAGGCTGACGCGGGGTAATGGCCATATTGACCGCGCCGGAGATGGAGGCGTCAAAATAATCGGCGCTGCCCACCAGGGCGAGGATTTCTCCACGGCGGGCATCCAGCACGACGGCGGCGGCGTTGTTGACGTTATGATCGAGGCCTTGATCGTCTTTGAAGTGGGAGATCTGGCGGGCAATGGCGGCTTCAGCAAGCGTCTGGGCGTCGAGATCAAGCGTGGTGCGGATGATGAGACTGGCGCGCGGGTCGAGGCCGAGGCGATCGAGTTCATCTTTGACCATCCAGACAAAGTGTGGGGCGCGGATGGGAAAAGGCGAAGGATTGTACGCCAGCGGGGTCTGAGTGGCCTGGAGGTGTTCTTCAGGGCTGATAAAGCCGTCTTTTTCCATCAGGCCGAGGACGATTTCCTGGCGTTTTCTGGCGGCTTCCGGGTGGTCAAAGGGGTTATACAGGCCGGGAGCCTGCGGCAGGCCGGCGAGCAGGGCGCATTCCGGCAGAAGCAGATTGGCGGCAGGTTTGGCAAAGTAGGTTTGAGCCGCGGCTTCCACCCCATAGGCAAAACCGCCGTAATAGGTCTGGTTGAGATAAAGAGCCAGGATTTCGTCTTTGGAGAGGCGCTGTGTCATTTGCCAGGCCAGCACACTCTCACGCAGTTTGCGACGCAGACTACGCTCGGCCATCTCGTCGGTTAAAAGCAGGCTGCGAACCACCTGCTGGGTGATGGTCGAGCCGCCGGCGACCGTCTCGCCGCCCTGAAAATTAATCCACAATGCGCGCAAGATTCCCTGCAGGTCGATGCCGGGGTTGGAGTAAAAGTTCTCATCCTCGACAGCGATGGTGGCCTGGAGCAGGCAAGCGGGCAGGCTTTCCAGCCCCACAACGGCATGACGCCCGCCTGAAGCGGGTAAAATCTCATAGAGCAGACGCCCGTTGCGGTCGGTGAGGCGGATGGAGGGGGTATGGAGTTGTTCGGGCAGGGAAGCGATGGAGGGCAGGTCGTAGAATATCGAGAAAAACCAGCCTGCGGCGAGAAACAGGCCAGCGAGCATAACAACCAGGAACAGTCTTGGGCGCGATCGCATAAACTCAGGACGCCCGGCGGGCAGAATCAGTTCCAGCCACCCAGGCAGAGGTGCTCAGGGCATCAATGCAACAATTCCCGGTCGGCCTGATCAGCTTCGGTGAAAATTTGTTTGACTTCGGCTTTCATTGCCGGGGTGGCAGTGGGCGTCAGCGGTATAAATTTGACCAGGTCACGGGCCTGCTGCAAAAAATCTTTAACACGGGCAATGTAGGAAAAATCATATTTGCCGCCTTCGGCTGGCAGCGGCAGGTCGCGGGCTTTCTGGATCATGGCGCGGGCGCGAAGAAGGCGCTCGGCGGAGGGAATCAATTTGGCCATACAACTCCTCGGGAACGGCCAGCCGGAGAGCGGCGGCCCGCTCCCATTGTACAACACTCCACCCGCTTTCCCGCCCAAAAATCCTGCGGTTGACTTTCTCTCCAGACCCGGACATAATAGAGACACGATTAACCCAACCCAAAAGGAGACCGAATGACTCAAACCGCTGACATCCTGCTCACCAACGCCCACATTTTGACCATGGACGAAGAATATCGTCAATACCGGCACGGAGCACTGGCTGTGCGGGGCGATGCGATCCTGGCCATCGGGCCTGAAGCAGAAATCACGGCCCAATACACTGCCGCAGAAGTACACGATTGCGGCGGAAAAATCCTGATGCCGGGGCTGGTCAACGCCCACACACACGTCCCCATGACGTTGCTGCGCGGGCTGGCCGACGACCTGCGCCTGGATGTCTGGCTGCTGGGATACATGTGGCCGGTGGAACGTGAATTTGTCTCACCCGAATTCTGCCGCCTGGGCGCGCAAATCGCCTGCGCCGAATTCATCCGCAGCGGTATCACCGCCTTCGCCGATATGTACTTTTTCGAAGAAGAAGTCGCCAGGGCCACCGCCGCAGCCGGTTTGCGGGGCGTTTTGGGGCAATCGGTGATGAAATTCCCAACTTCAGACGCCGCCTCCTACGAAGATGGTCTCGCCCTGGCCCGCGGCTTCATCGAACGCTGGAAAAACCACCCACTGATTGTGCCCTCCGTGGCCCCGCACGCCCCCTACACCTGCACACCCGAAATCCTGAAAGCCTGTGCCCAACTGGCCACCGAATTTGACGTGCCCCTGCACATCCACATCTCCGAGACCGCGCTGGAAGTGGAAAACATGCGCAACGAGAACAGCATGCCGGTCGTGCCTTACATCAAAAAACAAGGCCTGCTCGAAGCCAAAGTTCTGGCCGCTCACTGTGTCCACATTGACGAAGGCGAAATGCGCACCCTGCAACATTACAACGCCGGCGTGGCGCACAACCCCTCCTCCAACCTGAAGCTGGCCTCGGGTTTTGCCCAGGTTACCAAGATGCTCGAAACCGGGTTGAACGTAGGCATCGGCACCGACGGCCCGGCCTCAAACAATGACCTGGATATGTTCGAAGAAGTCCGCCTGGCAGCCTTCCTGGCCAAAGCCGTCTCCAACGACCCGACCAGCCTGCCCGCTCCCCAGGCGCTGGCCATGGCCACCCGCATCGGCGCCCAGGCCTTGCACATCGGCCACCTGACGGGATCGCTCGAACCCGGCAAACGCGCCGACCTGATCCTGGTCGATCTCTCGCCGCTGCACAATTCACCGCGCTTTGAACGCGACCCAAACGGCGCCTATGCCCAGATCGTCTACGCCGGAAAATCCACCGATGTGAGCGACGTGATGGTTAACGGCCAATGGCTGATGCGCGACCGCCAGCTGTTAACGCTCAACGAGGCCGAACTGCTGGAACAGGCGGCCCAATACGCAAATAAGATCGACGCCTTCCTGTCGGCCCGGGAACAATCGGTCTTGAGCAAGCTGATCGCCCTGGGCGGTTCCAGCGAGGAGGAATCCTACGAGGTGCAGATCAAGGTCAAGGTCAGCGACCCGGCACGGGTACAGACGGCGCTCCAGTCGCCAGAATTGGAAATCATGTACCAGCGTCATTACCGTCAATACGATAATTACTTTTTCTTTGATGATCCGGCCCAGGGCCGCCTGCGCTACCGTGAGGATGACTTTATCGACAGCAAAGGCAAGGTAACCAATGTGCGGGCCCGGCTGACGCTGATCGGCCTGAACCGCGAAGGGGAATTTGAGCGCGATGTGCTGCTTTCGCGTTCGCGTTACCTGGCCCCCGCTACACAGACGCTGCGCTTCTACCGCGAATATTTCAAACCTGCCAGTGAAAAAGTGATCGAGAAAGATCGCCTGCGCTGGCTGGTGAAATATAAAGGCGAGGAGTTTTACATCAACCTGGATGCGATCGAACGCCCGGACATGGGACATTTTGTCGAGATCAAGAGCCGCACCTGGAGCCGGAAAGATGCCGAGAGCAAGGCCAAACTCTCGGCAGAGTTGGCAACCCTGCTGGAAGCGGGCAGCGATATCCACATCACCAGCGATTATGTGACTCTGACCCACTGATTTTCTCTCACTGGAAATCAAAACGCGCCAGCGACGGGGAGTATCGCTGGCGCGTTTTGATTTTAGATTGGCTCAGGGGCAGGCGTTTTGATTGTGCTGCTCAAAGGTTTCGGAGAAATTGTGCAGTCCCGAATCATCACAGCGGGCGCGAAAGAAATAGTAAGGGGTCTGGGCCGGGTAGGCTACCGCCTGAAGCGCGCTCAGGGAAGGATTGCTGATGGGGCCCGGGGGCAGGCCGGTATGCAGGTAAGTATTGAAGGGCGAATCGATCAGCAGGTCATTAAGATTCAATGGCGACTTCCACCATGAATTGGAGGCGGCCACATAGCCAAGGGCATACTGGATTGTTGGGTCAGTCTCCAGGCGCATTCCGGCCACCAGCCGGTTCAGCAACGC
This sequence comes from uncultured Anaerolineae bacterium, assembly GCA_903875215.1. Taxonomy (GTDB): domain Bacteria; phylum Chloroflexota; class Anaerolineae; order Anaerolineales; family Villigracilaceae; genus UBA5195. The sequence goes on along the minus strand of CAIQVH010000014.1, from coordinate 53,124 downwards.
AGAGGCAATCAGGGGTTGTTCTTCGACCTGTATGGCTTCGCGCTGGACGATGGAGGCCAGGGTCACGGCCTGGTACACATCCAGACCCTGGCGGGTGAAAGCCGCGCGCAAATCCTGGGTCATGGAAAGCGCAAAATTGCGCATCAACATCTGCACCAATTGTTCAGAATTGATTTCACGCGGGACGATGTACTCGCCGGGCATCAGAAAGCCTTCCGCCGGCGCGCCAGGGGGGAAAAAATCAAAACCGGGGCGCGGGTCGCGCGCAGCCATGAGGAATTCCTGCGGGGTGATCTGTAAGCCTGAAGTCGGCAGGCTGGCAGCAATTTCCTCGACGCGCCATCCCGGCAGGACGCCGAATTTAATCTGTTCGGGAGTGGCATCCTGCAATTCATGGGCAATCTGCACCGGGGCAAGTGCCGGGTTAAGGATGAATTCCCCGGCCTGCAAACCGGTATCCAGTCCGGCGTAAATCAGGTAAGCGCGAAACGCAGTCGCATCCCAAATCAAACCAGCCTGTTGGAGACGCGCCGCAACGGAGGCAACCCCCTCCCCCTCTGCCACGCTGAACGGGATTTCACTGCCCATAGAGTTGGCCGGACGCCTCAGGAATGAATCATACCAAAACATCTGAAAGGCGTATTCAAAACGCTGAACCCCGCCTAATCTTGCTGAAGCCGGCCCATAGGTTTGCGCAACCCAGGCAGGCACGACAAAATAAGCGGCGAGAAACAACCCGCAGAGCAAAAGTGACAGGGCCAATAAGCCCCAGGCGAGGAAGGTTTTACGCTTGCGCGGGCGGCGTTCTGTCATCGTTGCTCCTGAGAGTCCAGATAATCCTGCAATATAACCGCGGCAGCGCGGTCATCGAGATGCCCGGCGCGGCGCTTGCGCGAGGCTCCGGCAGCGAGACGCGCCGCGCGCGCGTCCTGCGTGGTCAGGCTTTCATCCCAGGGCTTCACTGGCAAGTCAGTCTGCTCACGCAGGGCGGCGATAAAGTTCATTGCCCGTCGCCCAGCCGGGTTGGGATCGCCAGATTCATCGTAGGAAACTCCCACCACAATCAACCCGGCGCCTTCCGCCACGGCCCGTTCCGCCACACGGGCAGCATCCAAATTTTTGGAAACATGCGCCAACACGGCCAAAGGGCGCGCCAGGGTGCCGGTTTCTTCGCTGATTGCCAGGCCAAGGTTTTTTTGACCATGATCCACTGCCAGGATTCGCATCAATCCACCACGGTAATTTGCATGGGCAGGAAGGGCAGCCAGGGCCACCAGATCGGCAGGATGCTGATCTCGGGCGTTTCTTTCAGCCCGAAGGTCTTCACCAGTAGAATCTCCGCCTGTTGAGCTGTCTTCCCGGTAACGAGTGGGATGATCTGCTCTGGCGTAATCGCCTGCCGCACCTGACGCTCCGCCTGCATCTGCCAGTGGATAGATTCCTGGGCTGGGGCCAACTCCGATACTGATTTCAGCTGGAGCGTACCCGGCGCGGGTACGGAACCCGCCGGCAGTGCGGCATCCAGCACCAGCGCGGCCAGGGCTTCCAGGTCTGATTCGGCCAAATACGCGCAGGCATATTCCACTTTGAGCGTCAGAGTCAGTTTGGCGCCGGGCTGGCCTGGGGCCGGAGAAGCGCTCTCGGCCAGGATCTTGACCTGCCTGAAGGTGGAGGGCAGCAGGAGATTGCCTGCCACTCGCCCGCCATCCTGCGGCGTGGAAGCCTGGTTGGAGAAATCCACTCGAGCCTGGCGCTCCAGGTTGCCAAGCAGACGGGCGCGCAGCGCAGCCCAATCCTGCTCGGCGGGAGCCGATACCAGCAAATCTGAGCCGCCGCTGGTTGGCTCTGGGTTGGTGACTTGCAGTGTCAGCCCGAGCGGCCCTTCGAAAGCGCCGATAGCCCCGGCGGGAACATTGGCCGCGCTGCCAGGCTGAACGGCGCGCAGGTCAACCAGTTGGGCGGCTTTCTTCCCAACCGGGATTTCAGCGGCGGCCTGAGTAACAAAAGCGACCGGCGGCTGATCCCGAGTCAGGAGCACGGTACCGGCCGGGACACTGACCGTCTGCTGTGTCAGATTGGTGAACAAAGCGCGGCCCTGGGCGGTTTTCTCCGGCTGGTTAATCTGACCGGTTGCCAGGGCGGTGTCGGTCATCTCCAGCGTTTCAGATAGAATTTGCATGGGCACGGCGCCCGAAAGCTGTGCCCCTTTAACGCCCGGCGCGGCGCTGACCGAGATAACCGTACGCTGCACCTGATCAGGCGGCGCAATGCGGATGCGGGCTGAAGGGACGAAAACCAGCATGACCGCCAGCAGCGCCAGAACACCCAGAGAAAAGATTCCCAGGCGCACCAGGCCCGCCTCCGCCTGCACCTCCAGCGGATTACCCGGAAGATTTTTCCGCGCCGCGCGCAAATCCATCCGCAAAAAGCGCCTCACCGGGCGGACAGGTGCGTTCTCCGGCCAGTCTTTTTTTTGCGCCTCCGCCGCCGACTTGAAACACGGCAGATTCAAACCACGGGCCGCAGCACGCATCTGCTGGTTGCGCGTCACCAACCCCAACTGCGCCCCTTGCGCCGCGGCATGACGACGCAACAACACCAGATCGAGCGGGCGAATCCCCACCCGGCCGCGACGCGGCCAGACGAGCAGCACGCGCGGCCCCTTGGCCCAGGCCATCCGGTCGCGGATGGAGATGAGATCATCATGGCGCTCAAGCTGAATCAAAATCGTTTTCATACGTAAATCAACACAATCCTATTTTACTTTATCCAGCCGCTTTCATCAGAAAAAGGAAGGGCGGCCGGCGCCGCCCTTCCTGCTATTTCAGTTTTTCTTCCAACCAACCCGCCACACCCGCCAGCGCCTCCGGCAGCCTGGCAGACTCTTTGCCACCGCCGAATGCCAGGTGCGGCGCGCCGCCGCCCCCCGCCCCCAACTGCCGCGAAATCTGCCCCACCAGGTCACCAGCCTTGATGCCGCGCCTGACAAGATCCTGCGTCACCGCCACCATCACCGTCACCGCCTCACCCGGCGAAGCAATGACGCACACCCCATTCTCCGCAAACCTGGCCCGGAAGGCATCCGACAATTTCGTCAGCGATTCCTTATCGAGGCCGGGCATCTGCGTCACCAGCAAATTAACCCCCTGGATAAACGTCACCGCTTCCAGCTGCCGGGAGAACGTCGAAAGAGCCAGCTCCACGCGGGCCGCCATCAGCTGCTTCTTGAGGCCTGCCAGCTCATCCATCAGCATTTCCGCCTTGGAAGGAGTTTCATCCACGCTGGCTTTCAACACCATCGCCGTAGATTTCAGCATCCGGAAACGCTTCGCCACCAACTCATACGCCCCCCGGCCTGTCACCGCTTCGATACGCCGCACCCCGGCTGCCGCCGAGCCCTCACTGACGATGATGAACGCGCCCACATCACTTGTGCGGTCGAGATGCGTGCCGCCGCACAACTCGTAAGAATAACGCTCGTCCAAATCGCCGACGGTAATTGTCCGCACCACATCGCCGTATTTTTCGCCAAACAGCGCCATCGCGCCCTCGGCCACCGCTTCTTCGCGTGATTTGGTGCGCGGCGTGACGGGATAATCGGCCACCACCGACTGGTTGACGATTTTTTCAACCCGCTCAATCTGCTCCGGTTTCATCGCTTCAGGATGGTTGAAGTCAAATCGGAATCGATCGGGCGTAACCAGCGAACCAGCCTGGCGCGCACCCTCCCCCAAAACCTGGTGCAGCGCGGCATGAAGCAGGTGAGTGGCCGTATGGTTACGGCGAATATCATGGCGGCGAGCTTCGTCGACTTCGGCAACAGCCTGGTCGCCAACTTTGGGCTTGCCGCTGACCACTTCACCGATATGAGAGATCAACCCGGCGGCGGGACGGCGGACTTCGCTGATTTCGATCTCGAAAGCGCCCTCATCCCCAGCCCTTCCCCCGAGGGGGGCAGGGAGTCCCCCTCTCCCTGCGGGAGAGGGGTTAGGGGTGAGGGAGCGGATATAGCCCGTATCTGCAACCTGACCACCGGATTCGATGTAGAAACCGGTCTTGGGCAGGATGATTTCAACTTTATCGCCAAACTGCGCTTCTGTCACAGATTGACCTTCCACGACAATCGCCAGGATTTCGCCTTCGGTTTTAAGACTGGTGTACGGATCATAGGCCACACCTTTTTCACCCAATTTGCCGGCGCCTGCCAACTCTTTATAAATGCCAGCGAAAAATTCGGCATCCTCACCGCCCATGGCGCCCATGGCCTTGCCCCCGCCGGAAGCCAGGCTGTGCTCCTCGCGCGCAGCGCGGAACCCGGCTTCATCCACATCCAGGCCCTGCTCGCGGGCAATGTCGCGGCTGATTTCGAGCGGCAGGCCGTAGGTGGCATATAGATCGAAGGCATCACGACCATCCAGGATTTTGGCGGCTTTCAAAGCATCGGCATGTTTTTCAGGAGAATCTCCAGCTTCAATCGCCCATTGGATGGCGATTTGCTGTGCCAGGAGTTTATTCAAAAGCGTTTCCAACTGGGCAGTACCAGCCTCCACGGTACGCGCAAAACGAATTTCTTCGCGGGTCAGGTTATCGAGGATCGCCTCGCGGTGCTTGAACAGCTCCGGGTAGGCTTCCCCGTACTCGCTGATCAGCGCATCTGCAACTTTGGCGAGGAACGGTTCCTTCATGCCAATCTTGGTCCCAAAACGGGCCGCGCGGCGGATGATCATGCGGCAGACGTAGTTACGCCCCGCATTGCCGGGAACCACTCCATCGCCGATGAGAAAAGCCGCAGAGCGGGCATGGTCACAGATCACGCGATACGGCGTAAAGTCGGCATACATGGTCTCGTGTGATCTGCCCGTTAGAGCGGAAAGCACGTCCAGCGCACCCTTAAACAGGTCAGTCTTGTAGTTTGAATCTACGCCCTGTAAAACGGACACGATCCGCTCGAAGCCCATGCCGGTATCGACATGCTTGGCAGGCAAGGGTTCAAGACGGCCATCATCGAACAGGTTGTATTGGATGAAAACATTGTTCCAGAGTTCGAGGTAGCGGGTACACTCGCCGTTGACGCCACATTGGTGCGGTTTGCCGGCCATGTTATCGCGTTCCTCGCCCAAATCCATGTGGATTTCGGAGCAGGGGCCGCAGGGGCCGAACTCGGCCATCTGCCAGAAGTTTTCCTTGCGGCCAAAAAACAACACGTGACTGGGGTCGAATCCGGGCTGCTGCTTCCAGATTTCGGCGGCTTCGTCATCCTGCGGGACGTTGCCCTTGTCATCTTTGAAGCAGGTGGCGTAGAGTTTATCCTTGGGCAGGCCCCAGACTTCGGTCAGCAGCTGCCATGACCAGGCGATGGCTTCTTTTTTGTAGTAATCGCCGAACGACCAGTTGCCCAGCATCTCGAAGAAGGTGTGATGCGTATCGTCACGGCCAACATCGTCTAGGTCGTTGTGTTTTCCAGCCACGCGCATGCACTTCTGCGAGTCGACGGCGCGGGTGTAGGGGCGATTATCAGTGCCGACGAAAACATCTTTGAACTGTACCATGCCCGAGTTGGTAAAAAGCAGGGTGGCGTCTCCGCCGGGGACGAGGGACATGGATGGGACGGCGGTATGTCCGTGTTCCACAAAATAGTCGATGAAGGTCTGTCGAATTTCGTTGCCGGTGAGTTTTTTCGTCATAAGAACTCCAGGTGAGGTGGTAATGGTGAATGGGAAATGGAAAGGCAGAGGCTGTGGTGAATAGGTGACCGGGGCGACGATGTGAATTTCTCTTAAGCGTAGCCATTCACCATTCTTCAAATAAAAATCCCAGCCTCAGGGAGTGAGCCGGGATTTAATCGGAGAGAGAACAGCTTCACGCCACAACCGGCTCAAATGACAAGGGGAAAGGCAGCCCGGCGTCCATAGCCGGGCAAAGAGCAGAGGCGGAGAGGGTGAAGCGCAGTTCTGGTTGCATGAGTGCAATTATACTGCCTTTTTGCACCCAAGTTGGCGGAGGGAAGAAAAAATGTGGGTAAAAATGCTATACTTGAAATAACACCATGTATGAATCCATTTTCGAAAAGCGAGACTCCTTGAACCTTACCCCCACCTCTGAAAACGGGCCGCGCAACCCGCTGGCTGATTTGACCCTTGAACAATTACCCGCCACCCTGCAAAGAGCCGCCGCGCGCGCCGGCTGGACGGCGCTGGCGCCCGTGCAGGCGCGCGGGCTGCCCTATCTGTTGGCCGGGCGCAATATGCTCATCCAGGCCCGCACCGGCAGCGGCAAGACAGGCGCCTTTCTGCTGCCCATGCTGGCGCGCCTCGACCCGGCTCGCTCGTCTTGCCAGGCGCTGATTCTCGTCCCCACCCGCGAGCTGGCAAAGCAAGTCTGGCAGGAAGCCGAAAAACTGGCCGGTCCGGACGGCTTGCGAGCCGTGGCCGTTTATGGCGGGGTTGGCTACGGACCGCAGACCAACGCCATCAAAGAAGGCGCGCAAATCGTCATCGGCACGCCGGGGCGTGTGCTCGACCACCTGCTGCGGCGCACACTTTCACTGGAACAGTTGAAAATGCTGGTTTTCGACGAAGCCGACCGGATGCTTTCAATGGGTTTTTACCCGGATATGCGCGAAGTGCAGCGCTACCTGCCCGGACGCGCGATCCACACCTGTATGTTTTCGGCCACCTTCCCGGAGGCAGTGCTGCGCACCGCGCGAGAATTCATCACCGAGGGAGAGTTTCTCAGCCTGAGCACTGATCACATCCACGTGACCGACACCGAGCACGTTTATTACGTCGTCGACGGCATGGACAAAGACCGCAGCCTGGTGCGTCTGATCGAGGTCGAAAATCCCGTCTCCGTGATCATTTTTTGCAATACCAAGGCCCAGGTGAATTACGTTGCCACGGTTTTACAGCGCTTCGGGTACGATGCCGACCAACTCAGCGCCGACCTTTCGCAGTCTGAGCGTGAGCGGGTGCTGGAGCGCGTCCGCAAAGGCACGCTGCGCTTCCTGGTCGCCACGGATGTGGCCGCGCGCGGGCTGGATATTCCCAGCCTGAGTCATGTCATCCAGTATGAGCCCCCCGAGGAGACGGAAGCCTACATCCACCGCGCCGGGCGCACCGGGCGGGCAGGCGCCAGCGGGGTGGCCATCTCGCTGGTCAACAAAGGGGAGCGCTTTGCGCTGGAAAAAATTGCCAAGGAATTCAGCATCCCGATGCAGGAACGGGTCATCCCCACGCCGGAAGATGTGCAGGCGGTGGTTGCCGAACGCCTGACCGCGCTGCTCGAAGCCAAACTGCGCGGCCGCGATCGTCTCCAGGCCGAACGGTCGCGCCGTTTCGAGCCGCTGGCGCGCAGCCTAGCGGAAAATGAGGATGAATCGGCCATCATTACTATGCTGCTCGATGAGTATTACCAGCGGAGTTTGCATGCTCCCGCTCTGCAGCCGGATGGAGCTCCGGTTGCGCCCCGCGCCAACCAGACCGGGGAATTCAAACGCCGCCGCAGGCGCTAAGAACCCACATTTCACGCCCCTGCTGTTCCTTCCACTTGCGCCCGATTCACATCCAAATCTTGTGCCTGTTCGGCAACTCCGTTAAAAAATGCGATTTCCTCGACCCGCAGGGTGGGGAACATGGCAGGAAGTAAAAAAACTCCGCGCTTTTGAGAACGCGGAGTTTTTTGCTGGACAGGTCAGGGCATCGGGTTTGATGCGGCCCAGTCCGGGCCGAGGATGATCTCAATATCGGCAGGCGCATCCGGCTGGTACTCGCTCTGAACCTGGATGGCGCCATTCAGTTTGAACAGTTCCCGGAAATATTTAAGCGCATACGGGCGTCCGCGATGATCAATTACCAGGGTAGCAGCCGGGAAGGTGGTGGCACTGTCAGCAATGGTGACGTTCAGGCCCTGGGATTTTAGAAATTCGGAGGTCCTGACCGCCAGCCCCTGAGTGTATGTCCCGTTATAGACGGCAATGGTGGCGCCTTCCTGCCTGGCCAGATCCAGGGCATCGGCACCCTGAGCCAGCGGGCTGATCGCCCCGGCGGAGGTGAATATTTCATCACGCAGCACGCGGATTTTATCTGGCATGGGTTTGAAGATTTGCTGCGATTGTCCATTAACGGTCACTGTATTCTGGGTAACCATGGAGTAATCTATGACGCCGCGCTTGATGTTTTCAACCGGGATATCCTTGGCGAGCATGCCCAATTTCATGACGTCATCAAAAGTGAGATTGGTATTCATGCCCTGCTGCAGAAGAGCATAGATATCGGGCGCATTGGCCAACAAATATGGGAGATTTGCTGGATCAAGGACTTTTTCACGAATGGCCATAATGACTTTTTGCTGACGCAAGGCTCGATCAACATCGCCACCATCTGTATAACGCTGCCGGGCATATGCCAGGGCTTCGACACCGCCCAAAATATGGGGGCCATATGAGAGCATAATCTCGTCATTGCCGGGGCCGCGTGGATCAATAAAGATTTTCTTGTCGACAAAGACTTCTATTTTTCCAATCGCATCAACCAGGTTCACAAATGCAGAAAATTTTACCTGGGCGTAATATTGCACCGGTACGCCAATCACCTGTTCGACGGTTTTCATGGCCAGCGCCGGGCCGCCGCCGGGGACTTTATAAGCATCGCCGTTATAGTAGGCAGTATTGATGCGGCCATATCCAAAGCCAGGGATATTGACCCACAGGTCGCGGGGAATGGAGAGCATGCCCGCAGTTCTGGATTGCGGGTCTATCGTCAGGAGGATCATGGTGTCGGTGCGGGAAGGTCCCTGGCGTTCGACCATGTCATCGTCATAGTCCAGCCCGAGGATCAGAACCGAAACCCGGCTGGCACCATCCCAGGCAGGAGGCAGTTCCACCTGCGGGGCCGAGGGAGCCTGGGTGGGCAGGTCAGCGATATTGATTTCGGGTGTGCCTTCAGGGGTCGCCTGGCCATCCTGGGTGAATTGCGGATCAGAGACGGCATTGCAATCATTCAGGGCTTTCCCGGGCAGCGGAGAAAGACACCAGGTTGTGACAAGTCCGTTGACTACGAACGTCAGGCCGAAGAACAAGATCAGGCTGAGTACCGACAGGAGTATCCAACGGGGGGTGATTTTCTTGGTGTTTTTTGGGGAAGTGTTCATAGGTTTTTTCTTATTCGGGCTTGAGGTAGACCATGCCCAGCCCGAGGGCATCCAGGCCTTGTTTGGCCCAGTATTGGGTTACGGCAGAATCAGTATTCTGAGCGGCCAACAGGGCCGGGATGGCGCGCGGGTCCTTGATTTCAGCCAGTGCGCGCACGGCTTCCAGCCTGGCGGCGGCAGAGCCAGTTTGCAGAATATTGAGCAGAGCTGGAACTGCTTGAGCACCAATACGAATCAGTGCATCAGCTGCAATTTTTGCGGTCATGGCATCCGGGCCGGAGAGGGCACAAATGAGCGAAGTCACTGCCCTGGGGTGTGGCTGATGACAAAGACCAAGCGCGGCGCACTGGCGCACGTCATTTGATTCGTCTTCCAGCGCCGCCAGCAGCAGCTGGGTGATTTCATCGCTTTGTTCAAAACCGGCCAGCGCGCGCAGCGCCCACCAGCGGGTGTCTGCCGATTCCGCAGTTGCCAATTCAGCGAGGGCTGTGATGGCAGGCTGTCCGAAAGCAGGCAAACTCAGAGCGGCCGCTTCGGCGCGGTCATCGGCGCCGGAGGCGAGGTCTGCCAGGTGGCCGGCAAGGGCGTCCATTTTTAACGAGCTGGGGGTGGAACAGGCAATAACTCCGAAGCGGTGTTTACCCATTTGTCGCCTTCGTCAATCAGCATGACGGGGATGTCATCGACAATGGGGTATTTGCGGCCGCAATCCTGGCAGATCAGCCAGACATCGTGCGTACGTACCAGCAGGCCGGGTTTTTCTCGCACGCAGGCTGGGCAACGCAATATTTCAAGTAAATCTTGTGAGACCATGGTTTCTCCTTAATCAAGTCCGGGGGAAAATTGTACCACAGTCGCCCGAACTGAAATTCTGGCTTAGGTGCCCTGGCACAGGCCTTTCTTTTTGAATACTTTTTCGGGGTCTTCGATACCGGGACCGAACTCACAGACAGCGCCCCACGGTTCGTAATGCGTCTGGAACTGGTCGGCAAAGTGGATTTTCCCATCCACCATCACCACCCGATTGATGCTGACGTCAGCTCCTTCAGTAGCCCAATCCACCTGTTTGATTTCGCCTTCCGCCAGAGCGAGATTTTCCTGGATGACGGGCGGCGGCGGGGGCGCAATATTGATTGGGCCGCTGGTATCATAGGTGACGGTGCGCCCGTCGGAGGTGGAGTAGAACTTCCAGGTCAAGGAACGGCCTGGACCGTCGAAGTAGTTTTCCATCAGCAGCCAGTAAGGAGTGTCATTGGTGAATTTGAAATCGACCAGGGGAAAGTAGACGGTGGCGTCCATTCCAGCCAGGCGGTTGTCCACACTGCCATCGGCGCGTTGTTCGTAATAGCTGACGCGGTAGGCATGCGCATACCGTTCATTGATGGGAAACCCGCCAAAGAAGGCGGTGCGGAAGAGAGTGGTACTGACCTGGCAGACGCCGCCACCAACGCCTTTGATGGTTTTTCCGCCATAGATAATCAACGCCTCGGCATAGCCATTATCCAGGCTGACATCGCCCAGGTATTGGCCCATCGAGAAGGTTTCTCCCGGTGCAACCAGCACGCCGTGAAAGTTGGCGGCAGCGGTCTGGATATTTTGCAGGCGGGCGGCGCTGGAACCATAGAAAAACGTGGTTTGCATGCTGACCAATTGACTAATGCCCAACTGTGCGGCAGTGGCGTCGCTGGCAACTTTAGGCTGAGTGGCAAGAATGCTGAGAGGAACCGATTGCTGACCGGCCGCGATGGCAAGATTAAGGGCTTCCAGCGTGCCGGGCAGATCAACTTTCAAGCCAATTGTCGCCGGCTCGATCAATTCCAACTGCGCCGTCTGGTCATTGAAGATGAAACGCGCATTGGATTCGGTGCGGTCGGTTTGGCTGGCAATGGTTTCAAGCAGGGGCGTAAGCGACTCAGGATCCAGGGTGAGCACATGCTGGGCATTCCCGGAATTATCCAGTACGCGGCCGATGCGGAGCATGGGGGCAAGCTCTTCCGGCGTGATCTCCCACGGGCCGGGATCGCCTGTATGGGCATCGGGAATGTAAAGGACCAACGGCGCCGAGAGCAGGCGACGGGCCAATTCGGCCTGCGAGCTGGCATCCAATACTTCCGGAGCCTGTTCATCCACAGCGAGAGGAATTTCCCCGTCACGGAATAGCTGCATCTGCTGGGAAAGCGCGCCGAGCGTGGCATCCACGTTCAGGCTGCGGCCGATTTTCCCCGGCAGGGCGGCCACCTCAACACCCTGGAGCTGCAAGCTGGCTTCTGTAACGGGTTGATCAATCTGCGCGGCAAGGGTTTGCAGGTAGACATATGCCAGACGCTGATCGAAGATTACAACCGGCGGCAGATCTGTGCCGCGCTGCAGAGCAGTCAACTCACCAGAAAAGCTGGCCCACAACCCGCCGGTGCGGCCATAATCAAAAGCGGCCTGCGCCGCGGCAGCGGAATCTAAAGACATCCCCAGGCGGGATGGGGTTTCAACCCAGACGTTGGCACCATCACGCAGCACGATCCGGCCGGAGGATGGAAAGCTGAGGGAAGTCTGCAACTTGACCGCCGCTTCGACCGGCTTCAACCCGGATAAATCGACCCCGGCGACAGAAATGCCTGGGAAGATGCGTCCGTTATAAACACCTCGATAGCCCACTGAAAATATCATCAGCGCGATCAGAAAGAGCAGCAGCCCACCAGCAAGCGAAAACCCCCACTGGACAATCTGGAAATCCGGTTCGGGTTTTTCGCGCCGGTCACGGCGCTCATTGCGACCGCCGCGCGGGTGCGCAAAGCGGATGGGCGCGGTCGCGGCATTTCTTTCGGTGGAATTGCGGGGAGGAACGGCTTTATTCATCGGTTCAACTTCGGCTGCGAGCCAGGTGGAGGCGCGGAAGGAACATGGGAGTTCGGGCCTGGTATTCCGCGTAGACCGCCCCAAACTCTTTCAGGAGCTTGCGTTCTTCAAACCAGGCGCCAATCAACAGGTAGAGAGTCAGAAAAGCCCACAGCACCAGGCGATTAATGGTCATTTCGGCGTTGAGCCAGATGAGAATCAGGCCGGCAGTATAAAGCGGATGACGCACATGCGCATACAGACCATCGGTAACCAACTGTGGGGCGGCCTGCCTGTCAAGACGGCTCAGTTGGGTCAGCCCGGCAAATTCGAACAGGCCAGTCTGCATCACTCCAGCCAACAAGGCGTAGAACGCCGCACCCTGCACAAGCATGGTCAGATAAACCCAGGGCTCAGGAATGGCGTAGACAGGCCGGTCGGGGAAGGTATAGAGCATCAGGGCCAACGGGAAAAAACTCGCCAGGGCAAAAAGATTATATGAAAACCGATAAATCCGGTCCGCGACCGGGCCAAAGAAGCGGCGGGCGGCAGCTTTCACGGTGTTTGCAGCCAGAATGGAGTGAACAAGACCCCACAAAACAGCCGCGCCAGCCAGGTACAAGGTTCCAAGCATTCTAGTACTCCTGAAAGAAATACCGTACGAAGGGCTTACTCCGCGCCAAATGCGGGCAGTTCATAGACTTCATCCGCCGCACGCACCAGATAAAACGGCATCCAGGCGACCCCAAATTTTTCGACAAAAATATCGCTCTTTTTAGGCGGGATCGTGATTTCGCTGACCTGGTTGACGACTGCAGCCCAACGGTCATTGACTTCCTGCAGGATGCTTTCGCGTTCGGAGGTTTTTTCGGCAATCTGCTGCTCATACTGCTGAATGGTCTCCAGAGATTCGTCCACGTCCGCCCTGGCCTGCTGAGTCAGACGGTTCTTGCTCAACTGCGAGGTCAGGCTCTTTTTACGCCCGAGGCCCAGCAGGCTGGCGCCCAGTTCAGCCATGTTGCCGCGTTCTTCCCATTTACGATGCTCGTACTCGACTTGATCTTGCGCCAGTTCGCGCTGTTCGCGGGCGAGCTTGTCCTTGAGCGCCGCCAGCTGCCGGTCAATGGCCGCGGTCAGGCGGGCGGTTTCGCGGTCACGGGCCTCGCGGGCAGCGTCCGAACAGGCCGTGCGAAAATCAGCGACGCTGACATCCGGCCCGGCAAAAATCTTCAGGGCTTCATTGGCGCGCGCAATCACGTTGGTGGTGCGCAGGATCCAGTCAGCAAAGTCTTTTTGCAGACCGGCCAGTAGGCGGGCATCCAGCAAAGGCGCTTCGGGCGTTTCGTAACGGGAGCCAGGCTGGGGTTGGGTTTCGATGCGCTCCAGGGCCGGCCCGCGATAGGGAAATTCTTCCCAACGGACTACGCCGCGCCGGTCGAGAACATCCACCAGGGCAGTGCGCAAAATTTCGCTGTCGACGCCATAGCGCCGGTCTAACAGGCGCACACGCGCCCCGGCAAGCAAAGTGGCGCGGTAGAGCACACCCAACGGTTGAGCGTCGAGCGGCAGGGGTTCGCCGGCAGCCTTAAAAGCGCCAGTCAGCGAATAGTTGAGCGGTAGAAAATATTCGGGGATGGCGGCAGGGAGCGCCGGGCGGGTGGAACTGCCCGGCAAGTCGGTGGAAGATGAGGCCCGGGAGCCGGCTGGAGCAGAGCCATTACCCGATTTAAGGGAAACCGGCTGAAAACGCGCCAGGTCAGACTCAGCCGGGGCCGGGCTTCCAGCTCCGGGTGCAGAATCGAGGCTGGAAGCGCTGGAAATACCCGGCGCGGACTCCTGGAGGGAGGCGCCAGCCAGCCGGTTGAGCGCGGGGATCTGCGCGCGAGTCAGCGGCCCGGCCAGAAAATTCATCGTCCAGCGGGTCTGAAAGAGCACTGCTTTGTTTTCGTGGATATTGTGCAGCAGGAAAACACGCTTACCCAGCGCGGATATGACGCGGGCATAGCTTTCGCGGTCGAGGTCAGCGCTGACGCCTTGCAAGCCATCGAGCAGGCGTTCCTTGTCACGCTCGGTTTGAAGTTTGCCCACAAACCAGGTTCCGGCGTTGGAGAGGGCTTTGTAATCCACATCAACCGGATTTTGGGTGGCGAGCACCAGGCCGATGCCAAAGGCGCGGGCTTGTTTGAGCATCCGCAGCAGGGGGGTTTTGCTGGGCGGGTTGGCGGTGGGTGGCAGGTAGCCGAAGAGTTCATCGAAGTACAGGATGGCGCGCAGGGAAGTGGAGCCGGACTGAGTGCGCATCCAGGTTTCGTAGGCCGAAAGCAGCAGGGTGACGAAGAACATGCGCTCACCTTCGCTGAGGTGGGCAATGGTAAAGACACTCTGGCGTGGCTTGCCCTCCGCGGTGAAGAGCAGATCGGGGATGACCATGGGCTGGCCTTCGCGCCAGCTTTGGAAGGCGGGTGAGGCCAGGATATTGTTGAGCGTCATGGCCAGATCGGTGCGGTCCTTGCTGGCGAAGAAGGTTTCCACGGGGAAAGCGCCGAGCTTTTCGAAGGGCGGGTTTTGGACTTGCAGAATCAGTTCCGTCAGATCGAGAGGTTTGCCCCGGCTCCAGGCGAATTCGAAGATGTTGGAAAGCAGGATGTGTTCACGCGAGCGCAGCGGATCAATTTCGCTGTAGCCGACCAGGCCCAGCAATGCGGTGACAGTGCTGGCGATTTTCTCGCGCAAGATCTCCTTGTTGCCCTCCCAGGGAATTTCGGGCGCTTCGAGCGAGGAGAGGACACTGATTTGCAGCCCGGCATCGGAACCGGGAGTGAAGACACTGTAATGGGCAGCGTTTTGCAGGGCAAGCATGCGCTCATGGGTGATGCCCCACTCGGACAGTCCTTGCTTCCACTGTTGGGCGGTTTCGGTGGAGGCCTGTTCAAGCGATTTGCCCTGGCGGCGCAGGGTGTCGGCATCCAGCCAGGGGGCAAAATCTTGCGGGGCCAGATCGGGGAAGTGTAGCAGCAGGTTGGTCAGGTCACCTTTAGGGTCAATCAGGATGGCGGGGATACCCAGCAGGGCAGCCTCTTCCATTAACGCCAGGCACAGACCGGTTTTGCCTGAGCCAGTCATGCCGGTGACGACGGCGTGGGTGGTCAAATCAACCGGGTCGTATTGGAGTGATTGATCGGTAAGTTTGCCGGCGCGCAGGTCGTAATGGCGTCCAAGATAAAAAAGGGGTTCCGGCATGGCGGCTCCTGGATGGGTCATGGGCGGGAGGCATTCCCCGCCCGGGCTGGAAATGCAGAGTGAATTGGAATAAATATAACACAAAGAGGATTAATGGGAAATTAAAAACCTCCCGGCAAGTGTATCCTGAGGAAATTGGCGTTGAATTGTCTGGCTTACGGGAGGTCGGTCAGTGCGAAAACTGGAGCCGTCGCGGTGGCGGGCTGATCAGTGGCAGGCTGGTCGGTGGCGGGCTGGTCGGTGGCGGTGGAGATCTCGGTGGGCGGAATGACTGTCTCAGGGGTGGCCGTTTCACTGGGTTCAGGTGTGTCCGTCCCGGTTGGGGCGGGGGTAATGCTCGGAAAGAGGGTCGCAGTCTCAGTCGGCAGTTCGGTGGCAGTTGGGGCGATCTCAACTTCGGTGGGAGCTTCCGTCGGCCAGGCGGTAGGGATGGAAACAACCAGGAATACTGTCGGGGAGATCGGCAGCTCTGTCACCGGCAGCGCAACAGCCGTCTGGACGGTGGTCGCCACGGGCGGGCTGGTCAGGGTAGGGTTGATTCCATGGGCTGCCACCGCGGTTGAATCGTCTACGATGGTAATTGCCGCAGTCGAAACACCTTTGCGGTCGGCGTGGATGATGATATCGACCTTGGCGCCAGCCTGGATGGCGGGCATTTTATAGCCGGGTTGCAGGTAGATGGGTCCAAAATTGGCAATCACCACGTGATCGGGGTAGATGTCACTGACCTTGCCGACGAATTCAAGGTCAACCGCCTGTCCTGAATCCACCGCCGCGGAGATTTCCTGATAACGTTCGCCCACATAGGAGTCGAGTAGAAAATCCTGATCAGCCGGGGAAACGACGGTGTAGCGGACGTTTTCGATGGTGCGCTTAAGCGGGTAAAGCGATTGGCCGGGAAGCGCGGCTGCGGCGGCATTGATCAGGCCGGTGAAGCCCAGAAAGAAGACAATTGCCAACATCAGCGAGGCAGCCAGGTTTGAGAAGGCAATCGGCGTTGCGCGCGCACTGTTGAGCGCCGTAATCGTCGATGATGTATTCGTGGCGTACTGCCCTGCGGCGGGGTCGGGCTGAATGGCAGAAATGTAGTAGACCCAGATTCGCAGCCGGTCGGCATAATAAGGATAACGTGAGAGAATGACTTCGGGCTGAACTCCCCGTTCCAGCGCGCTCAGGCAATATTCCAGGGCTTGCTGGAAAGTGACTTCGGGGGTCAGCAGGTCGCTGGGAAACGCCAGAGTCTGCACCTGCCCTATATAGCCGTTCTGGAGCACATCCTTCACAGTGATGAGCCAGGGCTGCAGCCGGGAGGCATGTTCAGGATATTGAATGTAACAGTATTCGGGTGTTTTTCCCCTCAGGACCATTTCAATGGAATGATTGAGAGCTGTCTCAAAAGAAATAACAATCGGAATGTCTGCCGGATGGAGACGTTCCGATGCGGAAGCAACCCGCATCTGGACCACGGTTTCGAGGTAGGGACGTAATTTGTCGGCGAATTCAGGATGTTTTGCGAGGCAATCCCCTACACTCGCTCCCTGACCAATGGCATGCAGGCACGCTTCCAGGATACCAGTAAATTCATCCCCGGAACCAGCCATGCCTTCATCATAGGTCATTTTGACTGGAACTGCAAGGTTAATTTTCGGGGCAATGAAGTTGATATATTTGCGCAGCACCAGCCCTAATCATCGTCACTTTTCCCGCTATCATCCGGCGGGTTGGGGGTCGAAGCATCCTCCGGAGCGCTACCCGGGCCCGGCGTGTTTTTTTCTATCGCCTGGCCGGAATTTGACCCGCTGCCCGTACCAGATGTGCCGGTGGATCCGGAGTAACTGCCAGAATCAGTGGAAGCGGGCCGGGGGGTATTTGTTAACTGCAATTGACTTACAGGCGTCGAAGTATATCCAGACACGAGAGTCGACAGGAACGACGGTGAATCGTCCAGTTCAGTCTCTGACGGTTCTGACGATGGAGAATCTTGGCTGGATTGCGTTTCCTGTGGCTCCGGTTGCGTCGTGACAGGTTGGAACCGCGGGCTGGTTGGTGTGGCCAGCAACGTCACCCGCGCGGCTTCAAGCTTGTCATCGCCAGTCTCGCCCTCGATTTCGACATAAGCACCCGGCAGCCATTCTCCATCTGTCTGGGAGCTCCCCCATACAACCGGGATACCGCCGACGGTCACGAGCCCATCGGCCCGAATTTGCACAGTGCCCTTAATGCTAACCTGTTCAGCGCGGTCGGCACCAAACAGCTCAATGATTTCACCCTCGCGTTCCTGCTCATAACGGGTTTCGAGTTGTTGGCGCGCCTGGGCATCAAATGTCAGCCACAAGTTCAGGTCCTCCCAGGAACGTTTGACCGGGTAGAGCTGATCACCCGGCAGGGAGCCGGAGGCCGCGCGCACCAGACTGGTGCCGCCGGTCAGCACAAAGATCATCACGACCAGGGCAGAGAAAGCCAGCCGAAAAAGTCGCAGCGCCGGAACCCGGCCAGGCGCGGGCAGATTCCGCTCGCGCAGTTCGGCGGCGGCCTGCAGCACACGCGCCCGGCCACGCCTGACCACTTCATCCGGGACCTCCGTCACCGCCGAAGACCGCACCTGGAGCGCGGCCTGCAGGATCGGACGCAGTTCCTGCGCCTGGGCCGGGAACCGCGCCAGGCAGGTTTCAACATCCACCCCCTGGTCAAGGGCAGTCAGGCAAACTTCCAAAGAGTCGTATAGGGTTCCAGATCTCATGGCATTTCAGAAAGAAAGCGGTTAAGCGCGGCGAGTGCGCGAAACTGCAATTGTTTTATGGCATTGGCGTTTTTCTTCATCAACAGCGCTGTTTCCTCCAGCGAGTAGGCCTGGCCGAAGCGCAGAGCAATTACGATTTGCTGTTCCCCTGTCAGGTTGGACAGGGCAGTTTTCAGTCGACGCGCCTGTTCCTTATTTTCCAAATTGATCGTCAGGCTGTGAAACTCATCCGCCAGGTCTTCCGGAAGTTCGCTCTCCGGACGACGGTAGGATTTCCGCAGGTGATCGGTGAGGATATGCGAGGCCGTTGCCAACAGCCAGGCTTTCAAGTTGGTTTCTGGCCCGCGCCCGGCCCGGGCCGCCTCCAGCAGCCGGACAAAAACATCACTGGCAATATCTTCCGCCTGGCGATCGTCATTCAGACGAAAACGAACATACCGGTACACATCCGGAAAATACCGATCATAAATGGCACTGACCGTGTGCGCATCAAGGCGTTTAAGACCTTCAAGGTCATCGGATACAGGATTGGGCATGGGGGCGGCAGGCAACTGGGATTGAATAAGATGGACTCCAGTATACCGCATGCTGCGCGCGGAACCCCGGCACGGGTCGAGGCGCGTGTCCCTGGGAGCAGGGCAACCACGCTGTCAGCGCCCGCCGATTTCAATCGTTATCTTCCTTTTCGTACCCATCCTTGGATTCATTCTCGTTTGCAGAACCATTTTCTGCGCCCAGGCCAGAATTGCCCGGTTTGTTAACCTGAAGATAGGGATCTGTCCAACCGGGCACAGCGTCCACGGGTGCCAGCCCAATCGTCTGAACAGTATAGCTACCATCCGCATTGACGACCAGGCGCAGCCTGACAAGCACGCCCACCCCAAGCGCATCTGTGAACCGGGTTGCGCTGGTAATCAAAAAAGTTTGCCCGTCGATCGTCCATTGGCTGGGGCTTATCTCTTGCACCCAGCCGACGTAATCAGGCGCCAGGATACCCGCCGGAAGCCGCACTGGATTCTGAGTGGGGGCCGGCTCGGGCGTGGGTGACATCTCAGGGGCGCGAGTCGGTTCCACTGCCAGGGGGGCCGGTAAAGGCGTGCTCGCCGGCTCCTGCGTCAGAAAAAGGGGGCGGATTTCATCCGCCGCCACGGACCCATCTGCATTGACCGTGGCACTGACCTGCACTTCATCCCCAACCAGAAAATTCCCGCCCAGCCGGGTTTGCCCGCTGATCTGGACGACCTGACCATTCACGGTCCACTGACTGCCGTTGATGGCTTCCACTCTGCCGGAAAACTCGACCTGCGCCGTAGAGTTGCCAGGAAGCTGAGTCGGGCCCACTGCCGGCACACCTGCCCCGCAGCCAGCCAGAAAGACACTGGAAACCAGGAACAACACACCACAATAAAAAAGAGCCACTCTCATATCAGGATCCACCTATGCAGGTTTATTAAACACACTGAATCTGTCGAACTGCCCGTCTAAAAGTTACGGCATGAGCGTAAATCTACATTTACCGTTGAGCTACGCGCAATACGCGTTCAAATTCCGCCAGGTATTGAGCGGCAATGGCCGGATCGACGAAAATTACCACGTTCTCGTCATTCTTTTTCTCAGCACTAAGGCTGAAGTTGTAGGAACCCGTCACAACGATTTGATCGTCGATGATGATGACCTTGTGATGCATCTGGCCCGGATTGCCATCCTGATAAACCTGCAAACCGGCCGCCACGAAGGGATCGTATTCGGTGCCTTTATTGGATGCCACCTGATCCTTTTCCATCACGCCCGAAACGATCAGCCCCTCCTGGGCTTTTTGGCGCATCACGGCGCCGAAATCGTCGGCGGTGAAGGAATAGGCCATGAAATAAATGCTCTTTTTCGCCCCACGCAGCAATTCCAGCACATGCGCTGCCACGCCATCATCGGGAGAGAAATAAATCTCGAGCGGGATTCCGCCAATGGTGAGAGTCGGGTGTGGGTTGACCGCCACCGCGTCGGGGCCAAACATGTCATCCAGAAACATTTCCTCGAATTCGACGGTGTAGTCCTCGGCCACCTGGGTCGAATGGATGCGCACCAGGTTGTTATTATCGGCATAAGTGCCGCTGGTGGTGAAATTCATCGAACCCATCCAAACTTCCGAACGATCGATGACCACAAATTTATCGTGCATCAAGCCTTCGCGCCCGTCACCCATCAGGGGAATGCCCGCACCAGCCAACTGCTGGGGAACCTCATCATCCAGATTGGTCGATTCCATCACCACACGCACCCGCACACCGCGGTTGTTGGCGGCGAGCAGCGCATTGCGGATTGAAGGCAGGCTCAGACTATAGGCCGCCATATCCACCGAGATGCGCGCCTCGTCAATGGCCTGTGCCAGGGGCTGATCGGGACCGCCCTCTTCGTAGCCGGCCCCCGGGCTGAAGGGATCAGTAAAATAGACTTCATAAAAAGAACCGCGCGCGCCATAACCAGCCTGCAGGGGAATCGGCTCGACAGCGTGCGACCCGGCAACGACGGTTGCCGGCGGCAGGGTTGAGCTGGCCCTCGTCCCAGCTGCCGGTGGAGCAACCGTCACCAGGATGGGAACAGCCGGCCCGGCCACGCAGGCCAGCACAGCCAGGATCAAAACCAGGGGAACAGGCAACCAGCGTTTCATCGCACTCACCTCCAAATTGAAGAACTGCCCGCGAGGGCATGCGGCAGCGCGATTATAGCACGGCTGTTCGGTTTTATTCCGGCTGCGAATACGATATACTACCCACAGCCTGGGCGGCCGCGCCCAGGCATGATTCCCGCTCAGAAAGCCTGCCAACCGCTTGTGACCACCCCTGCCGATTCAGCCAACCGCCAGATCGCCCGCGCCGCCGGGACTGTCATGTTCGCCTTTGTACTCAGCAACCTGGCCGGATTGCTACGCCAGGTGCTCGTCTCGCGCACCTTCGGGACCAGCCAGCCGCTGGATGCCTTTTATGCCGCCGCCACCTTCCCCGACCTGCTCTTCAGCCTGCTGGCGGGAGGCGCACTCTCCTCGGCATTCATCCCCACCTTCACAGGCTACCTGGCCCGTGAAGAACGTGCTTCCGCCTGGAAACTGGCTTCCGCAGTGACCAATCTGGCCGCGCTGGCCCTCAGCCTGGTCAGCGGAATGACAGCCCTGTTCGCGCCGGCCATCGTCCGCCATGTCATCTTCCTCTTCCGTCCCGAGCTGGATCCGGCCCTGCAAACACTGACCATTGACCTGCTGCGCATCATCCTGATCGCCCCGGCCATTTTCGGAGCCAGTGGCCTGGTGATGGGCATCTTGAACACCCACCAGGAATTCTGGCTGCCAGCCTTGGCGCCGGTCTTCAACTGGCTGGGCTGGATTTTGGGCTTGCTCCTGCTCGTTCCGCACATGGGAATTTTTGGCCTGGCCTGGGGATACGTACTCGGGGCGGTGTTACATCTGGCCGTTCAACTGCCCGGGTTGCTGCGCCTCGCCGGCCGCAGATATCTGCCCACGCTCGGCCTGCGTGACCCGGCTGTGCGCGCGGTTGGTCGGCTGATGGCGCCCCGCCTGCTGGGCGTGGCCGCCGTACAGTTAAATTTCGTCATCAATACCATGGTAGCCGCCGGTCAGTCCGCCGGAAGTCTCTCAGCCATCAATGTGGCCAGGATGGTCATGACCATGCCGCTCTTTATCATCGCCCAGGCCATTGCCACCGCCGCCCTGCCAACCTTTTCAGCGCAGGTGGCACGCGGCGAGCTGGAAGACATGCGCGCCTCGCTGGCAGCCACCCTGCGCGGGGTACTGCTTCTGTCTATCCCGGCTGCGCTGGGGTTGATCTTGTTACGCCAGCCAGTGACGGCCATGCTCTTCCAGTATGGCAACTTCGATGCGCGCTCCACCGAGATGGTTGCCTGGGCATTACTCTGGTACACCGCCGGGCTGGTGGGACATGCGCTGGTCGAGATTCTATCGCGAGCGTTCTACGCGTTGCACGATACCAGAACCCCGGTGACGATCGGAGTCTTGGCGATGGGCCTGAACGCGCTTTTCAGCTTCGCGCTGGCGGCTTGGTTCCGTCAAATCGGATGGATGCCGCATGGCGGGCTGGCGCTGGCCAATTCTCTGGCAACTGCGCTCGAAGCGGCACTCCTGTTCGCACTGATGAGTCGGCGCTTGAACGGCCTGGCAGGCCGCCAGATTGCGGATGGAGCGCTGCGCGCCAGCCTGGCCGCGCTCGGTATGGCGGTCGCGCTACTGGCCTGGATCAGGCTGCCCGTAGCGGAGAATCCGTGGGTGGGAGGCCTGGGCGGGGTGCTGGCAGGGTCGGTCGTTTATGCTAGCGGGGTGATCCTGCTTAAAATTCCCGAAGTGCAAAGCCTGTGGGAGTTGATTAAACGGCGCGGACGGCCGATTCCTGAACAGCCGGGGGAATGAAAAACTCCGCACACGGCGAATGCCAGGTGCGGAGCAGGAAAGCATTTGGCGCTTACTTTTTCTTGCCGCCGAACAGATCGCCGAGCAAATTGGCGGCATCCTGGGCGTCCAGTTTGCCGTCATCCAACGCATGCGACACAGCGCCTGTCACCGCCGGGTTGCCGAGCAGGTCGGAGGCTTCGTGCGCCAGCGCGCTGCTTGCGACTTTGCCGCCTAAAACGGCTTCCACCTGCGCCGCCACCGGCGCGGGAAGTTTCTTCTTGATATACTCGATCACCACTGCCACGACTTTCTGGGCCATCTCCCGGGGCAGGCCGGTTTTCTTCACGATCTGGTTGATGAGTTCTTCCATGTAAGCCTCCGTTTCGATTTGGTTATGAAAAGCATATCACTTTTTGTGAGATAGGACAAGCGACGGGCCTGGTATGCCAGCCGTCAGCCCACGAACAGCTTGTACAAAACGGCGATCAGCACGCCCAATAAAATGCCGCCGGTCACCTCCATGGGAGTATGACCGATCACTTCACGCAGCGCCTTATCTGATATGGGATGCCCGGCCAGCAATTCGTTGATCAAAATATTAATCTTTTCAGCATGCCGGCCGGCTTCGCGGCGCACCCCGGCGGCATCGTAAATAACGATCATGGTAATGGCAAAAGCCAGCGCAAAAACGCCCGTACTCCAACCTTCATGCAGGCCAATACCCAGCGTCACGCCAACCATCAGCGAAGAATGTGAGCTGGGCATGCCCCCGGCGCTGAGCAAAAAACCCCAATTCCACTTGCCGTGGCGCAGATATTCCATCGGCGGTTTAAGCAGTTGCGCCATCAGCCAGGCCAGCACGGCCGTATGCAAGGCATGATTTTTCAGCAATTCGGTAAACATATCAGTCCTCTTCAACCATTTCGAGCCTGGCGGCGCCGCCCAACGCCTGGACCTTTAATTCAGCCGCATCCAACAGGCCGGCACACCAACCTGCCAGGGCCTGTCCGCGTTCATAAAGCGTGATGGCCTGATCGAGCGTGCGGCCTTCCGTCTCCAGGGCCGCGACAATGCCTTCCAGTTCGGCAAAAGCCTGTTCATACGATAATTCTTCAAGCTTGATAAATTTCTGAGACATCTTATCTCTCCTGACCGGATTCCTGAACGGTAACCTTTAACGAGCCTTCGGCCAACCTGACCTGTAGAATGGATCCGACGGGAGCCTGTTTTGCTGCTACGATCAGGCTCCCATCCTGAAAGCGGGTCACCACGGCATAGCCACGCCCCAGCACAGCCAGCGGACTGAGCGCTTCCAACCTGCGTCCCAGCCCCGCCAAATGGGCTGAATCCAGCGCCAGACGCTGATGCAGCGCCCGGGCAACCCGGCGCGCCTGCTCATCCACACGCTGACGTTCAATTTGTAGCCGCCGCAGCGGAGATTCATAACGAAGCGCGGCAATTGTTGTATTCAACCCCTGTCGGCGCTGAACGATTTGCCGCGCCAGCAATTCATCCAAACGCTGGCGGTCGGCCCGCAGCGCCGCAGACAGATCGGCGCAGGTGATGGGCGTGGCCAGTTCGGCGGCGGCGGTCGGCGTGGGGGCGCGCAAATCAGCGGCAAAATCAACCAGGGTGAAATCGGTTTCATGTCCCACCCCGCTGATGAGCGGGGCAGACGAATTCGCCACAGCGCGCACCACGCGCTCATCGTTGAAAGCCCACAGGTCTTCGATGGAGCCGCCGCCGCGGGCCAGTAAAATCACATCGGGGTGAACGAGGCTATTGAGTTTTTGCAATGCCTGCACCAGCGCGGCCGGGGCTTCCTCGCCCTGCACCAGCGTGGGAGCGATGCTCACTTCTGCCAGTGGCAGGCGGCGGCTGAGAACCTGCAGCATATCCTGCAGCGCGGCTCCAGTCGGTGAGGTGACGATCCCGATCCGGCGTGGAAAGTTCGGCAAGGGGCGCTTGCGTGCCGGATCAAACAGGCCTTCACCTTCGAGCAGGGCCTTCAAGCGCATAAACTCGGCATAGAGAGCGCCCTGACCCGCTGGGCGCAGCAGGTCAATGATCAACTGGTATTGCCCTGAAGGTTCATAAACACCCACCCGGCCATGCGCCTCCACCGAGAGACCATCTTCCAAAGGCAGGCCGCGCGCGCGCAAGGCGTCACCCTTCCACATCACACAGCGCAGGGCCGCGCCAGCATCCTTCAAAGTGAAATACAGATGCCCGGAAGCTGGCCGCGAGAAGTTGGAGATTTCGCCCTGCACCCAGACGTCCTTGAGCGCCTCGTCGCCTTCCAGTAAGCGGCGCACTCGGCGGGTGAATTCTGTAACCGTCAATCGGGGAGTCTCAAACAGGGGCATCTGGTTCATGGGAATCGCAGTCTGTGTCTGTCGAGGATACCTTTATTGAGGGGATGTGTCAACATTTGGCGGTTAAGTGTACAATGAAAACAAGTGAAAGGATTTTTATGAACTTGCATACCTTCCTTACCCGTATAATTCTCCTGCCAGGCCTGACCCTGAGCCTGGCGGTGGGCGCCTGCGCCCCCACTCCAGCCCCGGCTCCGACCCTGGATGTTAACGCGCTATACACCCAGGCCGCAGCCACCATCTCCGTACAAATCAGCCAGACCGCCCAGGCAGCGCCCAGCGCAACGCCGATTCCGCCCAGCATTACCCCGGCGCCCAGCGCCACCCTCGACCTCGGCCTGCAGACGGCTACACTGGCGGCCACCAGCCTGCCGCCCACCGTGCCGGTGCTGGCCACATCTGCTGTGAAACCATCCCCCACCATCGACCCGGCAACGGCTTTCGGCTGTTACAACGCCACCCTGTTGGCCGATCTCAGTGTGCCATACGGCAGCACCTTTGAGCCAGGCAACAAATTCACCAAGACCTGGCGCGTGAAAAACACCGGCACCTGCGACTGGAACCGGACTTTCCTGGTCACCCTGAACAGCGGCGACAGCTTTGGCGTCAGCTCGCAGGCGCTGAATCTAAAAATCCCGGCCGGCGGCACCGCCGAAATTTCTCTGCCGCTGACAGCGCCCCACCTTTCCGGGACAATTACCAGCACCTGGCGACTCACCACCGAGACCGGCAAACCCTTTGGAAGTCTGCTGGGAGTGACGATCGAACTGCCGGCTGCCGCCGCGCCAACCGCAACCGGCTGTCTCAATTCGGCCTTGCTCTCCGATGTGACCATCCCCAATGGAGCGGAACTTGCTGCCGGAGACTCATTCACCAAGACCTGGCTGGTGAAAAACACCGGCACCTGCGATTGGAACAGTAACTTCAAAATCACCTACGTCGGCGGAGATTTGCTAGGCTCAGATACCACCCGCATCCGCTTGAACGTAAATCCGGGGGCCACGGGTGAAATCTCATTGCCAATGGTGGCGCCCAATGTCACCGGGCAGGTCATCAGCAGCTGGCAATTGGCCTCCGATGAAGGCACACTCTTTGGCCAGGTCTTCACCATCGTCATCAACCTTAAGTAATTTTTCGGGACAAAAGCCATGAAACATCTCTGGGCCGCCTGGCGCATGAAGTACGTCACCAATGCCGATCATCAAACCGGCTGTGTCTTTTGCAATGCCCTCGCCAAAGCTGATGGCGACCAAAACCTGATCCTCCACCGCGCCAGGCTGGCCTTCGTCATCCTGAACAAATATCCCTACACCAGCGGGCACCTGATGGTCGTCCCGTACGCGCATCAGGCCTCGCTGGAACTGCTCGATGCCCCGACCCGTGCCGAGATGATGGAGCTGACCACGCAGAGCCTGACCGCGCTGCAGCGGGTCTACCAGCCGCAGGGCTTTAACGTCGGCGCGAATATCGGCGCGGTGGCCGGAGCCGGAGTGCCGGGACACGTTCACTTGCACATTGTGCCGCGCTGGGGCGGCGATACCAGCTTCATGTCCACCGTCGGCGAGGTGCGCATCCTGCCCGAAACCCTGGAAGACTCCTACCGTCGCCTCCACGCCGCCTGGCTGTAAAGCGCCCCTTTCCGCCCAACCAGGAGAAAACCATGGCGATCAACCAGACCGTCCGCATCCGCCCATCCAGCCTGCTATGCGACTTGCCAGCCATCACCAACGACGCCTCAAAAATGGAGAAAACCGGATGACACCCTCCCACCCAGAACCCTTCGGATTGACAGCTATCGGCCAAATCGCCGTCCCCGTCAGCGATCTGGAACGCGCTGTGTCCTTCTACCGCGATAGTCTCGGGATGCGCTTCCTCTTCCAGGCGCCCCCCGGCCTGGCCTTTTTTGATTGCAACGGCGTGCGCCTGCTGCTGGATGCCCCCGGTAAAAAACAGACCCAAACCTTCAGCTCCATCATTTACTATAAAGTCGCCGACCTGCCCACCGCCTGCCAAACCCTCAGCGCGCGCGGCGTGATCTTTGAACAACAACCCGCGCTCATCGCCCGCATGCCCGATCATGAACTCTGGATGGCATTTTTCCGCGACCCCGATTCGAACCTGCTGGCGCTGATGAGCGAAGTCCGCTGAAACACTCGCGCCGGACCCAAGTTGAACCATGCCGGAAGCCGAAAAAACGCCCCCCACCCCCGCCAGTCTGCTCTGCCAGGATTGCGGATTATGCTGCACCGGTCACCTCTTCATCTGGGCCAAACTCAGACCATCCGAGCTGGATCCAGCCGAAGCGCTCGGCCTGACCGTTTTCCGCGCCGATCCAAACCAACGCGGCTTCAGCCAGCCCTGCCCACTCTGGCAGGGTCGCTGCGCCATTTACACTTCCCCGCAATACCCGCACATCTGCCGCGCCTATCGCTGCACCCTGCTCAAAGCCCTGCAAGCCGAAGAAATCCCCCTGCCCGCCGCGCTGATGCAGGCCCGGCAGGCCAAAGAGCACATGCAAACTCTGGAAGAGCACCTGCCTCAAGGGCCGGGCGGATTCCGCGAACGGCTGGTGGCAAAAATCGAAAGCCTGCCCCCCGCCCCGGCCCGCTCCCCTACCCAGCAGGAATTCTTCACCCGGGCCGCCACCCTGCTGGAAGTGTACGGGCAGGTCTTCGGCGTCCACGACCTGCTCGAGGCGCCGCACAAACCCTGAGCCGCGCCGCGAGATTGGAGTACCCACGATGGAATATTCAGAACTGATCGCATCCCGTACCAGCATCCGCGCCTACCGCCCCGACCCGATCGAAGCGGGCCTGCTGCAACAGGTACTGGAAGCAGCCCGGCTGGCGCCCACCGCGGCCAACCGCCAGCCCTTTCAACTGATCGTCATTCACACCGCCGGGCGCGAAGCCGAACTCAGGCGCATCTATTCCCGCGCCTGGTTCACCCAGGCCCCGCTGATCATCGCCGTATGCGCCCTCTCGTCCCAGGCCTGGGTGCGCGAAAGCGACCGCTTCAACGCCCGCCTGATCGACGCGGCCATCGTAGCCGACCACCTGATCCTGGCGGCGGCCAACCTGGGGCTGGGCACCTGCTGGATCGCCGCCTTCAACGTCGAGGCGGCGCGCAGCGTTCTGCGTTTGCCCGCCGAAGTGGAACCGGTCATCTTCACCCCGCTCGGGGTTCCCGCCGAACCGCCCGGCCCCAAACTGCGCAAGCCCCTCACCGAGCTGGTACGTTACGAGCACTGGTAACAAAACTCGTCTATCACCCCCAAGGAGAATCCATGAACATGAATGGGAAAGTCGTACTCATCACCGGCGGAGCCGCCGGGATTGGCCAGGCCACCGCCCGGCGCTTTGCCGAAGCCGGCGCGACCGTGGTGATCTGTGACCTGAATGAATCCGCCGGGCTAGAGACGGTCAGGCTGATCGGCGAAAAAGCCACCTTTTACCCGGTCAACGTCACCAGCCGGGCCGATGTGCAGACCTGGGTCGAAGCGGTCTTCGCCCGGTTTGGCCGCATCGACGTGCTCATCAACAATGCCGGCATTCTGCGCGACGGCCAGTTGATCAAATTCAAGGAAGGCCAGCTCCTCGGGCAGATGTCCGAAAGCGATTTCGATGCAGTCATTTCCGTTAATTTGAAAGGCGTGTTCAACTGCACGCAGGCCGTAGCCCCCTTCATGGCCCGGCAGGGCAGTGGCGTGATCTTGAACGCCACCTCCATCGTTGGACTGGACGGGAACTTTGGGCAGACCAACTATGTTGCCACAAAATCCGGCGTGGTGGGGTTGACCAAGGTCTGGTCGCGCGAGTTGGGCAGATTCGGCATCCGTGTCAATGCCGTAGCCCCCGGGTTCATCGCCACCGAAATGATCGCCGCCATGCCCGAAAAAATCCTTGACGGAATGAAAGCGCGCACCCCGCTCGGGCGCCTGGGCCAGCCGCGTGATATCGCCAACGCTTACCTGTTCCTGGCCTCCGACGAAGCATCTTTCATCACAGGCGAAACGCTGCGGGTGGACGGAGGGATTGTGGTGGGGACGTAATTCCCGTCCTGGGCCTGGTTCTACAACCCATCATAGATCGAGTCGAGGTCTTCCTCGCTCACATCAAAAACGACATTATGCGGCGGCAGCGGCTCGCGGGTCATATATTCGGGCAGGCGGTCATCCTTTTTGGTGAAACCGGCCTGTTTATTCCACTCGCGCTCCATTTTGATGGTTTCGCGGCCCAGCTGTTGCAGGTAATCTGCCGGGACATCCCAGCCGTAGCGGGCCTTGACCAGCGCCGGTACAACCGCCGGAACGGTGGCATAGCCAAACGCCGAGAAAATGCACGCGCCGAGCGTATCGTAGCCAGCCATGTTCAACTGCGCGCCCAGCGATGCGGCTTTTTGCGGCGCCGGGTCGAGGTGGTTGATCTTGGCGCGGATGGTTTGTCCGCAAGTGTGGTCGGCGCCTTGCGGCGATGTGGCAAACGTCACGCCGATGCCTTTGATGGCGCGCGGCTCGTAGGCGCTCATGGCCTGACCCTTGGCAACCGGCACGCGCTCAATACCATAGATTTTGCCAACCGTGGCTGCGCCCGCGCCCAAAATACGTCCCAGCGGCGTGCCCTGGCGAATTTCGCCGAGCAGTTCCAGCGCCCGCGCCCCGTCACCGAACTGCATCAGCCCGGCGTCACAGGCCACGCCCAACGCTGCGCCGATTTCGATGGAATCCAGCCCCAGGTCGTTAACTTCCCAGTTCATGCGGGCGATCACATCCAGCGAGTCGATTCCCAGGTTGGAACCCATCAGACCAACGGTTTCAAATTCCAGCGGCGAAACGATCGATTTGCCATCTTCTCCGCCAAAAATGTTTGAGCAGCGAATGGTGCAGCCCGCCATGCAGGCATGTGTGGTATTCGAATCGCCGCCGCGCCGCAGCAGCAGGTCACGCATACCCTCGGCGCCGATCGAATCGACATGCTCGAACACGCCGGACGAAAAATTGCGTGTGGGCAGGCCGCCAAAGCCCTGGCACATCTGCGCCATCGCCACCGTGCCGTAATCGCGATAAATCGCTGTTTGCGGGTGGTTCATTAGCGCGGTAGTGAACTCTTTTTGGGCCGATTTAAAGCCCTCGGGGTCGTGGATGGGCGGCTTCTGGCCTCCGGCATTGTCGAACACGATGGCTTTTAACCCTTTGGATGCCATTACCGCGCCCAAACCGCCGCGCGCAGCAATCCGGCTGGGGATTTTGTCTTTGTCGATATTTTGGATACCAGCTGAGAGCATTTTCATCTCCCCGCCAGGGCCGATCAGCGAAATGGCGACTTTCTCCCCGTAGCGTTCGACCAACTTTTTTGCAGTGTCATACACCCCGAGGCCGGTCAACCCTGCGGCTTTTTCCCACTTCGCGCCGCCCAGGCTTAAGTGCAGCACCCAAAGCTCTTTGTCGTCTGGAACATCCTCCACGATCAGCGCCTTGATGCCCATCGTCGCCATGTGCAGCCCGGTGCGCCCGCCCGCATTGGCTTCCTTAATGCCGCCCGTCAGCGGCGATTTGCCGCCAATCGAGATGCGGTCAGTGGACGAAATCATGTGTCCCACCAGCAGGCCGGGCGCGAAAATCAGCTTGTTGCGCGGCCCCAGTGGGTAACAATCGGGCCGCACTTCATCGAGCATGATGCGCGCCAGCAATCCGCGCCCGCCGAGTTTTTCCCAGGTTGGTGGGATGGGTTCTTGGGTTAAGGTTTGAGTTTTTACGTTAATTCGCCAGATTTGCATAGTTATTCCATCCCGTAGGGCGCAGCCCCTACAACATAATTACAGCCATTTCTCCAATTGGAAAGTTTCAGTGAACGGATTGACAAACCGCACGCCTTCGATGGTTTGTCCATCCTGGAAATCTTCGCTAAAAATAATGGGGATTTGGTTCAGTTTGGCGCAAGCCCAAAGCTGGGCATCGTAATATGCTAGGCCGTATGTCTGAACACCTCGTACTGCTTCCAAAATAACCAATGGCGTCAGGTCAAGCAGCCGAAAGATACGCACAAACCAGGAAATCTGCTCCACAACTTGCTCCAGAGAGAGCGAAAGCCGCGATTTACGAATCGCTACATTCGAAAATTCGGAAAAAGATTGAATGCTCAGGTATCCTTGGCTTTCGGTGTACAAAACACGAATAATTTGTTGTGCACACTCCTGCTTGGCAGGGTTATTTTGATCGTTGGCATAGACCAGGATGTTTGTATCCAGCAAAATGGCGGGCATGTCATTCTTCCCCTAACAAGCGTTTCGTTCGGGGATCATCATAAGCGTCTTCGCGTTTCCAGCGATAAGGTTCTCCGGTAATTCCCAACGATTTTCTTTCATCCAAAAATCTCATTAGCTTATCAAAAGCCTCGGGGTCGGGATGAAATGTTACAGGCACGATTGATCGAGCCTCACGGTCAATCGCTTCCCGGATAATTTCAGCCTCGCTGACACCTCGCGCTTCTGAAATTTTCTTGAGCTGCGCTTCCTGCCGTTTATAGATATAAATCTGCTTGCGCACCATTTGGGACATATAGAATCCTTTCTCTATACATCACATTATACATCATCAACCAATCCTGGACTCAAAAATCTCCCGATTTCTGAAAGTCCGATGTCAGGAGACATCGGACTCCAAAACCAGCGACTTCACCGCATCCCTAAACACCTGGGTGTGGTAATCCACATCAGCCTGGGTGGTTTCGGGGGAGATGAGCGCCATGTTGTGGAAGGGGGTCATCAGGATGCCGCGGTTGAGCATGTACAGGTGCATGTAACGATCCAGTTCGTGGTCGATGGCCGCAGCGGCCTCGCCGCCGTTTTTGGGTGGTTTGGGGCGGAACCAGTATTCGGAGCGGTTGCCGAGGCGTTTGACGATCCAGGGCAGGTTGAATTCTGCGATGACGGATTCGACCCCGGCTGTGAATTTTTCCTGCAAGGCGATGGCTTTTTCGTAGAATTCGGGGGTGAGCACGTTCTCCAGCGTGGCTTTCATCGCTGCGATGGAAAGTGCGTTGCCAGCGAGAGTCCCGCCAATGCCGCCGACATCCGAGTCGTTGATATCCAGCCGGGCGACGAATTCATCGGCTACTTTTTGGGTGAAGCCATATACAGCGGCGGGGACGCCTCCAGCCAGGGGCTTGCCGATGGTCAGGAAATCCGGCTCCAGGTTGTGCGCTGCGGTGTATCCGCCCGGGCCAGTGCAAATGGTGTGGGTTTCGTCGATGATGAGGTAGGTGCCATATTTGCGG
The DNA here is from genome assembly GCA_903875215.1 of uncultured Anaerolineae bacterium. Taxonomy (GTDB): domain Bacteria; phylum Chloroflexota; class Anaerolineae; order Anaerolineales; family Villigracilaceae; genus UBA5195. Next base: position 21,102 of record CAIQVH010000014.1, on the reverse strand, counting down.
GTCAGTTTCCGCAGCTCGTCGTGGTAGCCTGGATTCGGGTGGATGATGCCGATGTTGGTCATGACGGGTTCCGCCAAAACGGCAGCCACATCCCCCGCTGAAAGGGCCGTTTCCAGCGCGGCGACATCGTTGAACTCAATGACTTTGGTGGTATGCAACGGGTTGACCTGCGGCCCCATGTTGTTGGGGCGCGAGATGGGTGTGCCTTCCTCGTCGAGCACGATGAAGGTTTCATCCACGGTGCCGTGGTAGCAGTAGTTGAAAACCAGCACTTTGGGACGTCCGGTGATCATGCGCGCCATGCGCAGGACGTGACGATTGGCGTCGGTGGCGGTCAGGGTGAATTGCCAGAGCGGCAGGCCAAAGCGGCGTTGAAGCTCCTCGCCAACGGCGAGAACGTCTTCGTAGGGCAGCATCAGCGTGATGCCTTTGGCGGCCTGCTCGGCGATGGCGGTCAGCGTGGCAGCGGGGGCGTGACCGGTCATCGCGCCGGTGTCGCCCAGGCAAAAGTCGATGTAATCGCGGCCATCCACGTCGGTGAAGTGTGCGCCATGGGCTTCTTTAACGAACACGGGAAAGGAACCTGCCCAGCGAATCATCCACAACATCGGCACGCCACCGTGCAGGGATTTTTTGGCGCGCTGATAGAGGGCATGGGATTGGGGGTGGGTCTTGTGGAAGAGGGCTTCTTCAGATTTGAGCAGGGATTCGAGGCGGGTACGGTCGATCATATGGGGGGATTTCCTTTTTTTAGGTACGGTGCGGGCTGAAGCCCTTCCTCAGTTCGTAAAAGTCCGCTTAAGCGGACTTCCTTGCTTTGAGGGAGGGCTTCCAGCCCGACCGGAACGATTATTCATCATCAAAGCGCTCATAAACCTGCACCAACCGATTTTCGCGGTGATGTTCTTTTTGCTTTGCGGCATATTCCATCACCATTGAAAGGGAGCGCTCGCCGATACTCAATGCGCCATATCCGCGCTGCCATTCGAATTTCTCGGTATTTCCGGGCATCAGATTAATTGCGTGAGCGCTTGCGCCTTTCAGGTGTCGGACACAATCTGCCACAGAGAGCTTGGGCGGAATGGACAAGACGATATGCGCGTGGTCTTCGACATTCCCGGCAGCGTGGATAATCAGTTCCAACTCTTTGGCTTTGCGGTAAAGGATGGTGTAAAACACCTTTTCACGTTCCGCAGTCAGGGTTGGCTGGCGATCGAGGGTCGAAAAGACAAGGTGATAGTGCAGCCGCCAGTAGGTCATGTCGACAAGCTCCGATGCGGGCTGAAGCCCTTTCTCAGCAAAAAGAAGTCCGCTTAAGCGGACTTCCTCGCATAAGGCAGGGATTTATCCCGCTACTTCCTTCAACGACTCGCCAAAAATCCCCAGCGCATCATTGATCTGCTCACTGGTCACATTCAGCGGCGGGATCCAGCGGATGGTGCTGTCAAACGTCCCGCAGGAGAGCAGCAGCAGGTTACGTTTTTCGGCGGCGTTGATGATGTTCTTGACCAGTCCCTTGGATTTCTGGAACTTGCCATCCACCTCGAACTCGGTGCCGACCATCAGGCCCAGGCCGCGCACATCGCCAATTTGTGGATACTCTTCCTGGAGTTTGCGCAGTCCCGTCTGGAGCTGGATTCCGCGCGCCGCAGAGTTTTCAATCATCTTCTCTTCTTTCATCGCCCTGACGGTGGCTACCGCTGCCGCCATTGCGACCGCGTTCCCGCCATACGTGCCGCCATGCGAACCGGTCGGCCACTTTTTCATCAGGTCAAGGCGGCTGAAAACGCCCGAGAGCGGCATCCCGCTGGCGATGCCTTTGGCGGCGGTCATAATATCCGGGACGACGCCATAATGTTCCTGCGCGAACCACTTGCCGGTGCGGCCAAATCCGCTCTGGACTTCGTCAAAAATCAGCAGGATGCCGGTGCGGTCACAGATTTCGCGCAAGCCCTTCATAAAGGCGGCTGGCGGAGGCACATAACCGCCTTCGCCCAGCACCGGCTCGATCAGGATGGCGGCCACGTCGTGCGGGGCGATCTGCGAGACCAACAGCTCTTCCAGCGCGTTCAGGGAATAATCACTGGATTCGGCTTCGCTCATCCCCAGCTTGTACGCATATGGGAACGGGGCCACGTACACGCCCGAGGGCAGCAACTGTGACGCGCCTTTGTAACCCGTCTTGGATGTGGTCAGCGCCATCGCCCCGGCGGTGCGCCCGTGGAAGGAACCGCTGAAAACGATCACCGCCGAGCGCCCGGTGGCCGAGCGCGCCAGTTTGAGCGCGCCTTCTACCGCTTCCGCGCCGGAATTGCTGAAGAAAAACCCATCAATTGACGGGTGGACAATCGTCCGCAGTTCCTCGACCAGTTGCAGCATCGGCTGGTGGACAACGATATTGATCTGGGCGTGCAGGAAAAGCCCGGCCTGCTCGCGGATGGCCGCCACCACCTTGGGGTGGCAGTGCCCGGTGTTCGTCACGCCGATGCCGGAGGTGAAATCGAGATATTTGCGGCCATCGGTGCCGTAGATATAGCTCCCCTCGGCGCGTTCCGCTTCAATCGGGAAAATCCGCGACCAGACCGGGGATAGATGCGGGAAGTTTTGGTCATATAACTGTGTCATGTGTCAGGTTCTCCAGTGTCAGGTGAGAAAATGTCAGGTGTCAAGTATCAGGTTAGGGGTTGCGTTTTTTGAGGGCGTTTTTGAATCCGCCAATCAGGGCTTTGGTTTTTCTGGCTTGGTCGTATTCGGCATCGAATGTTTTCTGATCAATATAACCAACGTCAATAGCGGCATAGAGCAAAGATTGAACTTCCACCGCTGAACGTCTGGCAATTCCAAGGAAACGAGCAAACTCAACTTGCGAGTCACAATCAAAACCTTCGGCAATGTTTGTCATGGCAGAAACTGCTGCGCGTTGCAACTGGTCTCTCAGACCATAATCTTTCGCAAGCGAACCCACATTGGTCAGCTTGTAGATTTCGCCTACCAATTTTCGCGCTTCCTGCCAGGCCAAAATATCTTCAAACCGCTCGATCAATGCCATTAAACCCGTCCTTCAACAAAATCAGGTGTCAGGTATCAAAAACCTGATACCTGACACCTAAAAACCTGACACGTTTTTAGATTAATTCGCCCGCCCAGGCCAAATCAAGTTTCTCCAACTGGGCTTTGGTCGGTTTGCCGTCATTTGTCCAACCGGCCAAACGATAATATTCATCCAGCGCCGCTTCCATATCTTCCGGCTTGAGCGCGATGCCAGCAGTGGGGCCTTCACCTTGCAGCGCCTTGAAGAATTTCTTCGGCATCTTATCGGCGTTGCGGTTGAGACCTTCGCGGGCGTTGAAGGTGCGCATCAGGTTCAGGCGGCGCATCCCAACGGCCATCAACTCATCGAGCGTTACATCCCAGCCAGTCACCGAGCGCACCAGTTCGACGGTTTCTGCCGGGCCATAGAGCGTCCAGCCGGGGCCCCAGACAAACTGGCAGAGTTCGAGCGAGTCCAGCATCGAGTAGAAAACTTCCGTCAGGTAGGCAAATTTCACCTTATCCGGCCCAAGACTCATCGGTTCGAGCTTTTCCGTCATCCCCAACTGCGCCAGGCGGCTCATATACAGGTCAGACGCGATGCCATCTTCAATCATCCAGTCATGTTCGCTGGACTGGTGATCTGCGCCAAACGGGTTGACCATGTAGATCAGGCTCAGGCTGCGCTTGGCCTGCGGCATATGCGCCGGGGCCTCGCCGCCCTTGAACGTGATCAGGCACTCATCCGCGCCCTTGCCGATGGCTTTTGCGGCACGTTCAGAACCCTGCCCCAGCAGCCGCCCAAAATCCGAAGCGCCAGTCACGATCTGGTTGAGCGTTTCCAGCATCGCCTCGGCATTCCCGAACTTCAACTCGATTCCGCCGGTGTCATCCTTACTCAAAATGCCTTTTTCGTAGCATTCCATTGCAAACGCGATCGTCGCGCCGCAGGCAATCGTATCCACGCCGTGCTCGTTGCAGATCTGGTTCGCCAGCGAAACCGCGCCCAAATCCTTCACGCCGCAGTATGAGCCAAATGTGCCGATGGTTTCATATTCCGGGCCGCCGTACTTTTCATCAACCTTGTATTGGCCTTCCATCTCCACCACGCGTTTGCAGCGCACCACGCACGAATAGCACGTATCGCGGCCCTGTTTATCCTGTTTGCCTTGCGCCACGCCCTTCAGGATGGTGTCATACATCTTCTCGCCGCTCAAGTCTTCGGCGAACTCAAACGAGCCTTCGTTATAGTTGCGGGTTGGCAGCGTGCCCATGCTGTGCTGCGGCAGCACCACGCTGGCCGTGCCATATTTGCCCAGCCCGGCCATATCGGCGTTTTCGGGCAGCATCTTCGGGCCTTCGCGGTTGAGCGCCGTCAGCGCCTTCGAGTCAGCCAGCGACGGTTTCTTCGTTCCGCGCACCACCACCGCTTTCAAATTTTTGGAGGCCATCACCAGGCCCATGCCCGTGCGGCCATTATTGCGGTTCGACATGCTCAACAAACTGGAGAAAAGGATACCTTTTTCGGCGGCTGGGCCGTGTTGCAGCACCTCGGCTTTTTCCTCGCCCAATTCTTCTTTCAGCGCGGATTCGACCGCCCCGGTCACTTTGCCGGAAAGATGAGAAGCATCTTTCAACTCTGCCACACCGTCCTTAATCCAGAGATATACCGGTTTCGGGGCTTTTCCCTTGACGACGATTCCGTCAAACCCGGCAAACTTCAACTCCGCCGGGAAGAATCCGCCGCCCTGTGAATCGCCAATCCCGCCGCTGATGGGAGATTTGGCATTGGCATTGATACGGCTCTGCCCACTGATGGCTGCCCCGGTGGTGACGCCCGTCATCAGCGTCAGCACATTCTCCGGGCCGGTTGGGTCGGCCCCGGCGGGCATATCCTTCAAGATGTAGTAAAGCCCCATCGCGCTGCCGCCCATATAGGTGCGGTAAAACGATTCGGCTGGTTCCTCCACCGTCAGGTTGCCGGTGGTCAAATTGACGTGCAGGATTTTTCCGTTATATCCGTAAGGCATGGCTGCATCTCCTGAAAAGAATTGAGCGAAAATAGATCGCCCCTATTATAAAACTGGCAGGGGTGAAAGGCAAACGCCGCCTGCCGAAAACGACATTAAGTAAATAATTAATGCTTTTTTTCGACAAAAAACTGTCCCCTTTCCGTTTTTTTTCAGAAAGGGGACCAGTGTGAAGCTTCCCTGTTTACCGGGTTTTCCCAGCCGGTTGGCGCGCTGCACCTTAGGCAACTTTAATCATCACCCTGTCCAGCTTCAAAGGGGTCAACATCCGGCACACCGGGCTTGTAAAGCTTGCGGAAGGGGAAATACAACACGGCGCCAACCGCCATCAAGCTCAGCGCAACGCCGATCGAACCCCAGCCTGCATCAATGACCTGGCTGGCAAAAGCAATCAGAATGATGGCCGACAGGCTGAATGAGGCCAGCACCAGGCCAAACATGCCGCCCGGAACGCGGGTGCGGGGGCGGTCCGGCTCGGTACGGCGCAACATCCACAGGGCCGCTACTTCGGCCAGTACAACCAGCAGTTGCAGGAACACATCCGCCACCACCAGGAATTCGAAGGCATTGGTCGCAAACAGGGTGTAGATGACGCTGACGACCAGGATGGCGACATAGGGCGAGCCATGCTTCGGGTGTACTTTAACCATCCAGCGCGGGAACATGCCATCTTCCGCCAGCGCAAAGGGCACGCGGCTGCCACCTAAACTATTCCCAATGAACAACCCAATCATCGAAAGCACCGCTGAAAGGGTCAGGATCGTGACCATGAACATCACCAGCGGAGACTGAGAATTCCCCGTCAGTTTGGCGGCCACCGCCTGCCCAATTTGTGGGAATTCCCAACCAGTGGCGTCGGTCGAACCAGAGACACCCCAACTGTCAATTTGCTCCGCGCTGACACCGTAGGGAGCCACATCCGCGGCAATTCCAGCTTCTTCATCACTCGCTTCGATGCCCCAAACCGTATAACGCCCCCCTTCCCCGGCGCCACCAAACAAAGCTCCAGTCACCGGCAAGGCATAGGTCAAAATTGCCAGCACGAGCACAATCGCCATTGCGCGCGGGTAAGTCTTGCGAGGCTCAACCACTTCATCCCCTGCCGCGGATGGCAGTTCCCAGCCCATGTAGTTCCACATCACCACGAACAGGCCGGTGCTGAAAGCAGCTGTCAGCGAGCCAAAGTTGACTTCCGCGCCGCCGGGCAGAAATGGCAGTGCCGGGGTGACACCCGATTTAAACCAGGCGTAGAACCCAAGCAAAGCCAATAACACCAGCGGAATGATCATAAAAACACCCAAAGAGTTGGTGAACAAGCCCGTCGCGCGTGAGCCGCGAATCTGCAGCCAGGCCACAAACCAGATCATCACCACGGCTACCAGCCACTGCAAGAACCCAGCCGATAGCTCAAATCCAAACAGGGTCGTGCCTGAATCCAGCGCGGGGATGAAAGCGCTCAAGTAGAGCGCTGCCAGCACCGGGTAGATGGAGACATCCAGCCAGGAAACGACCCAGTTGTTCCAACCCGCCAGGAACCCGGCGAAAGGTCCAAAGGCGCGTTTAATCCAGTGGTAATAACCGCCCTGGACGGGCATCATCGTCTGGAGTTCCTGAACAATCAAAAGATTGGGCAGGCTGAAAATGAGCGGGGTCAGGGCAATCAAGATCAGCGCCAGGCCCGGCCCGGCGTAGCCGATCAAGGGTTCGATGCCGAAAGACCCCCCGCAAACGGTGAAATAAATCAGACCCGAAAGCGGAATGAGCGTCAGGCTGCGTTTGAGCTTTCCAGCCTCAGTACTAATGACTTTTGCACCATTGGTTTGTGACATGTTGCGGTTCCTCCACCGTCTCCTATGGAATATGTTAATTATTACCCCATGCCCGTAGATTCGATTCGGGCATGGGGTAATTTATACCTTTGTTTACTTTATTTCCTTGATCCCATACGGGAAACCGTAATCGGCCATTTTTGCCATAAAGGAATCGGCCGGAAAAGCCTCGGGGCCCAGCACGCCAACGCCCTGCCACTGACCATGCTGGAGCAGGTCCATGGCGATCACGGCGCTGAAAGCGGTCTGCGCCACAACCGCCTGGCAGCCCCATTCCTGCATGCATTCTTCGTTGTCCGCTACCTGGTAGAGATAGACCTCCCGATCTTTACCATCTTTCTTGCCTTTGACCCACGTCCCGGCGCAGGTTTTACCAGACATCCGATCGCCCAGGTAAGCCGGGTCGGGCAGGCAGGCGGCAACCACATCACGCGGGGCCACCTGAACACCCTTGACATTGATCTTTTCTTTGTTATCGAGGCCGAGCATGTGCAAAGTCTTCAGCACGCCGATGAACTGGTCCCCCAGGCCATATTTGAAGGTGGCGCGTTTTGCTTTAAGCCAGCGCGGCATGAGCAATACTTCTTCATGTTCTACGTTGACCACCTCCACCTTGCCAATCCCGCCGGGAAATTCAAACACTTCCGGCTCGGAGAAGGGCGCAGTGGTGTACCAACCTTTTTCTTTTTCCCAAATAACGGGTGGATTCAGGCATTCTTCAATGGTTGTCCAGATCGAAAAATTCGGGGCAAATTCATAGCCCTTGATTTCAATGTTGGCTCCATCCCGAATTCCCAGCTCTTCAATTTCGTCAAAGAGATGGTCCTGAGCATAACGGGCAAAAACGTCCGCCATGCCTGGTTCCACGCCAATGCCGACCAACGCCAGCAGGCCTTTTTCTTCCCATTTCTTGGTGCGTTCGAACTGGTAATCCCCCAACTTGACCCCGCAGGTATTGAAAGGGTCATCAGGATGTGGTGTGGAAAGCGTCATGGCCATATCCATGTAGGTCACACCCACGTTGAAAGCTGCGTCGAAAATCTGCTCATTGAAAACCGGGTCGACCGCATTCATGATCAGGTCAACCTTGTACTTCCTGGCTAAATCTTCGATCATCTCCTGTTTGCTGGCATCAATGAACTCGACCGGGAAGCGCGCATTATCACCCAGTTTAGTCTGAATTTCTGTGGCGCGCTTGACGTTGTAATCGGTCAGAACGATCTGTTCGATCCACGGGCGGCGCTTTGCAATCTGCGCAATCGCTTCACCCACACCGCCAACACCAACGAGCAATACTTTCATTCCTTTTTCTCCTTGTGATTTTATACCGGCATCGCCGGTAGAATTTCTACGAACCAATAAAATAAAACACGGCCACTAAATTTGTGCCCGTGTTTAGAAATAGACTTCCTTCTGAATTTTCAGATGCATGAACGATTCCGACTCTCTGACGCCCTCAACCCTGTACAATTTCTCGGTCAAAAATCGCAGCAAGTCAGCGTGATCCCGGCACACCACTTCAGCCATGATATCGTAGCGCCCGCTGACCACAATCAGGTAGATGACTTCTTCAAAAGCTGAGACTTTTTCAGCCACTTCAAGCATCCGCTCCCCGTCGGTACGGATCCCGATCATCGCCATGGTGGTGTATCCCAAGCGGAGTGGGTTGGTGATGGCTACAACCTTCATCATGCCCATCTCTGCCAACCGGTTGTAGCGCGCCCGAATCATTCCCGGAGAAACGTTCAACTGTTGAGCAATTTGAGCAAAGGCAATCCGCCCATCGGCGCGCATCGCGTCAATGATGTAAAGATCAACATTATCGAGATCATCCGGCCGCTGATTACCAATTATGTTATCCATATTGAGATTTTATAACGATTAAGAAGAGAAGTCAATTGTTTTTTGCCAACAGCGCAAAATTTCGAACCATAATTTACCTTAAAAGCACAGGTGTATTTTCTCAATAGGATGTAGGCGCTCCCCTCGCAGAGAGCGCCTACGATATGGAAGAGACCTGATTGAACCGCTACAGCGTCCCGTTTACTTCGGCAACAGCTTCACTGAGCGCCGTCAGGCCCTGATTAATTTCGTCATACGTGATCACAAGCGGTGGCTCAATGCGGATGGTCTGGGCGCTTGTCAGCGTCCCGGCCACCAGCACGCCACGCTTAAACAGGGCTGCCGCCACCGCCCCGCCAATTTCCGGGGTCTGGAAGTGCTGTCCAATGAGCAGGCCCTTCCCGGTCACGCCTTTGTAAACTTTTGGATAGCGCTCGGCCAGCTCCTGCACCTTGGGCAGAATATAATCGCCTTTTTCCTGGGCAGCTTCCCATAAGCGGTCGCGCACGGTGACGTTGATCGCCGCAATCGCCGCCGAGCAAGCCAGCGCACCGCCGCCGGTGGTGGTAGTTTGCAGGAACGGATTCGGGTACATAAAGGGTTGGAAAATCTCTTCGGTGGTGATGACGGCACAGATTGGCATCACGCCTCCGCCCAGCGATTTCGCCACAGCGATGATATCGGGAACCACATTCCAGTGATCGACGCCCCACAGTTTGCCGGTGCGCCCCAGACCAGTCTGAACTTCGTCAGCGATCAGTAGAGTGCCGTACTTCTTCGTCGCCTCGCGGATTCGCGGCCAGAAATCGTCTGGCGGAACAATTCCTCCCGCCTCGCCCTGAATCGGCTCCATCAATACTCCAGCTACACCCACGCCAATTTTGTCGCAGATTTCGAGCTGCTTTTCCACGGCATCGGCATCCCCAAAGGGGACATGGTAGACCGGGCCGCCGTACAGCACTCCGGGTGGGACGCGATAGTCGGCCTTACCCATCATCGAAAGGGCCCCCATGGTCTTACCATGGAATGCTTTGACCGCAACGATGAAGGCTGGTTTCTTGGTATAAACCTTGGCCAATTTAATGGCCGCTTCAATCGACTCGGTGCCGCTGGCCGCAAACCAGGCAAATTTCAGGTCACCGGGAGAAATATCCGCCAGCAGCTTGGCCAGCACACCACGCAGCGGATCGATCAGCTCCTGGCTGGGCATCGGAGTCCGCAGCAACTGCGCCTGGACAGCCGCCACCACTTCCGGATGGCTCCAACCCAGATCCATCATCCCGAAGCCGCCCAGAAAATCGAGAAATTTGCGGCCCAACACATCTTCAAAGGTCGCGCCATGACCGGTCCACTCGGTGGCAGCCCATTGCCCGGCCTGGGTGACTGACTTACGGTAATCCAGCCAGCCCTTGTTAAAATGTTCAGCAAAGTTATGCAGGGACTCCTCGATGATCCACTTTCCGAGTTCCTCGGGCGGGCGTTCCGGCTTTTCGATGATCTCGAGCCATTTCTGAGCATACTCTTGTGCAGCCTGCAAATTCTGTGACATTGTCTCGCTCCTCTTTATTGTTATCCAATTTGTCAGTTAACCAGCTGCCTCACCAAACCACAGCGCTGGATAACCGGGTAACGACCTTAGAACTTCCTGGTCCACTCCTTGGGCCAGCGTTCCACCACCACCTTCTTCTGGGTGAAGAACTCGACCGCATCCATCCCCTGGCCGTGATTATCGCCGTAGAACGACTCTTTCCAGCCGGAGAAGGGGAAAAACGCCATCGGGGCCGCCACGCCGATATTGATGCCGATATTCCCGGCCTCGACCTCGTAGCGGAATTTGCGCGCCGCCGAGCCGCTGCTGGTGAACAAGCTGGCCTGGTTGCCAAACGCCTGGCTGTTTGCCAGCGCAATCGCCTCGTCAATCGTGTTGACGTGCATCAGTCCCAGCACCGGGCCAAAAATCTCCGTTTTCCAGATTTCGCTGCCCGGCTGCATATCCATCAGGATCGTCGGACGGACGAAGCTGCCACCTTCATAGCCTTTGATGACCGTTCCCCGGCCATCCACCGGCACCGATGCGCCTTCAGACGCCCCGAGGCCGATTAACTGTTCAATGCGGCTCTTACTGGCTGAACTGATCACCGCCCCCATCTGGATTCCATTATCGAGACCGTAACCCACCGACCGGCTAGCCGCGGCATCACAAATGGCTTCATTAAAAAGATTCCGCGCCTCACCGACCGTCACCGCCCACGAAACCGCCAGGCAGCGCTGCCCGGCGCAGCCAAAGGCCGAATCGGCGATAATTTTGACGGCCATCTCCATATCCGCATCCGGCAAGACGACAACCGGATTCTTTGCACCGCCCTGCGCCTGAACGCGCTTGCCGTTGGCAGACGCGCGGCTGTAGATATACTTCGCCACCCCTGAAGAACCCACGAAAGTAATGGCGCGGATGACCGGGTGATCGAGAATCGCATCGACCGCTTCTTTGGCGCCGTTGACCATGTTGATGACACCCTTCGGCAGCCCAATCTGGTCGATCAGCTTAAAAATCAACTGCATCGTCATCGGCACTTTTTCGGAGGGCTTGACGATGAAGGTATTGCCGGTCGCCAGGGCGTAGGGCAAATACCAGAAAACGATCATGCCCGGAAAATTGAACGGCGCAATCGTCGCGCAGACGCCGACCGGCTGGCGGATCATCAGCTCGTCAATGCCGGGCGCAATGTCTTCGGCAATTTCACCCTTCGACATCATTGGGATGCCACAGGCCACTTCCACATTCTCGATGGCTCGTACCATCTCGGCTTTGGCTTCTTCGAAGGTTTTGCCGCACTCGTTGGTGATGGTGCGGGCGATTTCATCGTTATTGGCCTTGAGCAGTTCGCGCAGCTTGAACAGGTACTGCACCCGCTCATTGGCCGGGGTGCGCCGCCAGGCCGGCAGCGCCAGCGCCGCAGCTTTGGCCGCCGCTTCCACATCGGAAGCATGACTCAGGGGGGTCTGCGCGATAACGGCGCCTGTCGCCGGGTTGATTACCTCCACATATTCCGAAACGACGGGGTCGATCCATTCGCCATTGATATAATTTAATATTTTCTGCATATTTTCTCCAACCTGGTCACTATTTACCACTTGCCGATTTATCCGCCACTTCAAGCGCCTTCTCGACGATGGCCAGGCCTTCATCCAGTTGTTCTTTGGTGATGCAGAGCGGCGGAACAACGAAGAGCATGCTGCCCAGGTTGTTGGCCATGATGAATGTGAACAGGCCATTCTCGCGCAGGTACTTGCCAACTTCGCCCATGACGCTGGCTGGCATGATGTCTTTCGTCTCGCGGTTTTGCACCAGCTCGAGCGTGGTAAACAGGCCGATATAACGGACATCACCCACCGATGGGTGCGCCGCTTTGAGGGCTTCCAGCCGCTCGCCAAGGTATTTGCCCATTTCACGGGCATTTTCGATCAGGTGATCCTCGGTATAGACTTCGATGGTGGCCAGTGCGGCGGCGCAGGAGAGTGCGTGGCCGTTATAAGTCAGGCCGGCGTAGAGGTATTTGTCGTCGAAGAATTTTGCAATCGGCTCGGAGACGATCACCGCACCTAATGGCAGGTATCCGCTGGTGATGCCTTTGGCGGTGGTGATAATATCGGGGGTGACGCCCCAGTTATCGACGGCGAACCACGCACCGGTACGGCCCCAGCCGCTCATCACTTCGTCGGAGATGAGCAGGATGCCGTATTTGTCGCAGAGCTCCCGGACGCGCGGCCAGTAATCATCCGGCGGGACGATCAGCCCGTTGGAGCCGACCACACCTTCCATGATGATGGCCGCGATTTTATCGGGGCCTTCATAGCGGATGACTTCCTCGAGATGCTTGATGCACTCGCGGGCGCAGGATTCTTTCTTTTGCCCGAACGGGCAGCGATAGCAGTACGGGTCGAGGAAGTGGACGCCGCCGGGCATGGTCGGTTCAACCGCGAGTCGGCGGTAATCACCGGTCAGGGCAATCGAACCATGCGTCGCGCCGTGATAGGAGCGATAACGCGCCAGGATTTTGTGCCGCCCGGTATAAAAACGGGCGATTTTGATGGCGTTTTCATTGGCTTCGGAACCGCCCAGCGCAAAAAAGGTCTTCTTTAAATTGCCGGGGGTCACTTCGGCCAATTTTTTGCCGAGCAGGGCGCGGGCAGCGGTGGTATTGCCAGGGTGCACAAAGCACACTTCGGCGGCTTGCTCCTGGATGGCCCTGACCACTTTAGGATGCTGGTGGCCGATATTGGTATTCATCAGTTGCGATGAAAAATCGATGTAGCGTTTGCCATCGGCATCCCAAAAATAGATGCCTTCAGCGCGCGTTACGGGAATCGGATTGACCTGCCCCTGGACCGACCAGGAGAAAAAGGTATATTCTTTGCTCAGGTCAACCATTTCTTGCGAGGTTATTTTTTTTGTCATGAGAACCTTGTCTGGCGGTTGTCCGCTGCTCCTGCTTTTCAGTTAAACCGGCAGCCTGATCACGGAACAACCGGATAGCCATTATTTTTTACAGGCCTTAACCGCCTCACGAAAAGCCGTCAGGGTGTCATCGATTTCCTTGTCGCCGTGACCATAGCACAGGAACCAGGGTTCGCGGGCGTCATGATCAGGCATTACGCCGCGTTCAATCAGTGCGTCAATGATCTCGAGGTAGAGGTTCTGATCTGTAACACTCCAATCGCGCTGCGAGGTGACCTTCTCTGCGCCAATGGCGTAGCTGAACATGGCCGGGTAGCCGTTCATGCAGTGAACGAGGCCTGCTTCGGTCAGGATCTGATCAATGCCAGCCATCAGGCGCGTGCCGCGCTCGTTTAATTTTTGCATCACAGGCTCATTTTCCAGCACGGTCAGGGTTGCCCAGGCCGCCGCGACACCGGGTTTATTGTTGTTATAGGTGCCGCCCTGCGCCACACCTTGCCCGATGATGCTCATAATTTCTCTTTTGCCGCCCAACGCGGCCAACGGATACCCGTTGCCGAGCGCCTTGGCGTAAGTCGCCAGGTCAGGTTTCAGGTTGTAATATTCCTGTGCGCCGCCGTTGGCAATGCGGAACCCAGTCTTGACTTCATCCAGGATAAAGACAATTCCATATTCGGCGGTGCGCTGCCGAATCAGTTCCAGGAAGCCCGGCTGCGGCAGGATCGCACCGCAGTTGCCCTGGCAGGGCTCGCTGATCACCGCGGCAATCTGGTGGCCGTACGATTTCATCATCCGCTCAAAGCCTTCCACATCGTTAAACGGCAGGGTGATCAGTTTTTCGCCGAGGACTTTGGGAATGCCCGAGGAAGCTGGCACCGGAATCGGCGAGCGGCGGTTGCCGTACGCTTCAACCGGGGCGTAGGTGCTCCACAGGGTGTAATCATGAAAACCATGATAATTTCCCTCGAATTTCAGAATGATCTCGCGCCCGGTGTATGCCCGCGCAACCCGGATGGCGTGCATCGTCGCTTCGGTGCCAGAACAGGCGAAACGCACCATCTCCAGGCCGGGGCACATTTTGACCATCTTTTCAGCGACTTCCACTTCCAGCTCGTATGTCATCGCCGACATCGTCCCGTCGACAATTTGTTCGACCACCTTGGCATTGACTTCGTCGTAAGCGTGCCCAAGGATGATGGGGCCAAAGGCCATACGATAATCAATGTAGCGGTTCCCATCCACATCCCAAAGATAACCACCCTTGGCCTTCGCCATGTATGGAGTGACACCCTCGCCCCAATAGCGGAAATTTGAATTGACGCCAAGCGGCATCACCCGCTGAGCGCGCTTCTGCAGCGCCTGGCTTTTCGAAAAATTATGCATAATCTACTCTCCTTTGGATTTTAGGATCACTTGTTAAGCCTATTCATGGCCATCCTGCACCACTAGCGGCGGGATTCTCCACTGATAGATATCCTTCAACACCAGCGGAACGATCGAAGTAGTCGTCTTGCGCACTCCTGGAACCTTCCCGATCACCTCCGTTACAAAGCGGTAAACTTCCGCGGTATCGCGCGCCTGGATTTGCACGCTGACATCCGTCTCACCAATGGCGCAGGCGACATAACTGACATTCTCAAACTGCGCCACCTGCCTGGCCACATCCTGGATCGCATCAGAATCGCAGGTCAGCCAGACATCCGCCACGACGGCCAGCCCTATCGCCTTGGGGTTGACAATCGCGCTGACACGGATCACCTGGTTCTCAGACATCCGCTCAATCCGATACCGAACCGCCCGTTCTGAGAGATTTCCAATGCGACGAGCAATCTCCGCAGCGTGGATACGGCCATCTTCCATCAATAAATCAATGATTTTCAGGTCAATCTTGTCGATTTTATACATAATTCACTCTTTTTATTTCCGTTTCGAACAAGATTTTACAATTTTCCTGCCGTAAAGTCAACCAGTCCTTCAATAATAGTGACAATTGTCACCAAGAGGCGGGTTGGTTGTTGACAGAACAATAAAGAGCGGTATAATTGACCTTCGGCATTATTCCCGTGTTCAGGAGAAAAGTTATGACAACAACGCTAGATCCCCTTTCCCCCGCCAGCGAAATCAAGCCCAAAGCCAAGCTGACGGGGAAAGTTGTTAAGACCACTCTGGCAGGAGCGCTGCTGGATATCGGGCAGGACGTCCCCGGTATCATTCACATCTCGCAGATGTCCGAAACCCCGATCAAACGCGTTGAAGATGTGCTGCAGATTGGGCAGGAAGTTGACGTTTGGGTACGCAAATCCAAGACCGACCGCGTCGAATTGACCATGATCGAACCAATCGGCGTGGATTGGCGTGAACTGAAACCCGAAATGGTCTTCAAAGGCAAAGTGGTGCGCCTTGAAACCTACGGCGCCTTCGTAGAAATCGGCGCAGAACGCCCCGGCCTGGTTCACATCAGCGAGATGGCGCACGGCTATGTCAAAGCCCCCGGCGATGTCGTGAAAGAAGGCGATGAAATTGATGTGATGGTGCTCGACATCGACCGCAAGAAGAAGCAAATCCGCCTGAGCATGAAAGCCGTGTTGCCCAAACCCGAAGAAAAAGAAGTGCCTGAAGAAGCCCCCCGCCCCGAACGGACGGACCGCAAACGCGGCGGCAAGAAAACCAGGTCGTCCGGAGCCGACAAGGCTGAAATGCACTCGGATGCCCCGGTTGAAATTGAACCAACCGCCTTTGAACTGGCCTGGAAGGAAGCCCTGAACCGCTCCAAGGCTGAAAAAGCCGCCAAGGCCAAGAAATTAAAAACTGCGACGCTCGACCAGGAAGACCTGCTGGATCGAACCTTAAAGAACCGCCTCCCAACCGCCTGATTCTTTTCATCAGACAGACGACCTCGCCCTGGTGGGCGAGGTTTTCTGTTGACAAGCTTCGACATTCTTGATATGATTTATCCACTATAATCTGTCTGCTCGAGAAAGAAAAAAAGGAAAAGATTATGCTCCAAGAACTTGACCCCCAAACCACGACCACCGACACGACTGTCCACCTTTCGACGGAGGCAGCCGGAGCTGTGAAAACCATTCTCGCTGAACGAAATTTGGATGGCTACGCTTTGCGTGTTTACGTCTCGGGCAGCGGCTGCTGCGGTGCCCAATTTGGCATGGCGCTCGACAACAACATCCGCTCCACCGACTTAACCTTCCAGGCCGAGGGAGTGCAGTTGATCGTGGACGAAATGTCGATTGAGTATCTGCGCGGCGCGAAAATTGATTACGTCAACGATCCGCAGCGCGGCGCGGGCTTTGTCGTCAACAGCCCGGTCAGCCTGGGCGGCGGGTGCTCGTGCGGTTCCTCCAAAGGTGAGGGCCATGCGCATTCCGAGGGAGCGAGCTGCGGCTGCGGCGGATCCTGCGGCTGCGGAAGTAATTGATTTTTCAGGTTAATCAAAAAGAGCCACGGGAGAAAATCCGGTGGCTCTTTTTTTATCCCTGCCACAAGCGCGGGGCCGGAGGTTTGTGACAATCTGACTGCAAGCCACAGCCATCACAGCCCGAGTCGCAGGCCTGGTAGGGCTGGATGTATCCGGCTCGCTGCAAATGTTCGAGCATGGCTTCGATCATTTGCGGGGAAGTGTTCAGGCGCGAGGCCAGGCTGCCCACTTCCAGGGTGCCGCCAGAGCGGATTTCGAAAAGCAATTGTGCCAACATAAATTAATACCCTAAAATCCAAAAACGGTAGCCAGCTGGTAGGTGGCGCTGCCAGCCGCCAGTGACAGACCCAGGAACAGGAAAATGCTCAGAAAAGTCCAGCGCCAGGAGTTCGTCTCCTGGCGGGTGACCGCCACGGTGGCCGCGCAGGGGATGAATAACATGACCACGACCAGGAAGGAGAGTGCAGAGGCGCTGGAGAAGTTGGCCGCCAGTGCCTGGGCCAGCCCAACCTGGGATGAGTTTCCGAGCAGCACGCCGAGCGTGGCAATTGCGTTTTCCTTGGCCGGAAAACTGGCGAGTAGAGCAACCGTCAGGCGCCAGTCGAAACCCATCAGGCGGCCCAACGGAGCAAGCAGTTTCCCAAAACTGGCCAAAAAGCTGGTGTTCAGGTCACCATTGGGAAGGTACGAGAGCACCCAAATGGCCAGCGACATGCCCAGAATGGCGGTGCCGGCTTTGCGGACGAAGGACATCGAGCGCTGCCAGACCAGCAAGCCAATGGTGCGGGCGTTGGGGAGATGGTAGAGCGGCATTTCCATGATAAAAGCGGAGCGCTGGCCCCTGAAAATCAACTGATTGAGCAGAACCCCGCTGAAGACGAGCGCCAGCAGCGAAAGGATGACCAATCCCCAGGAAACCCATAGCGCGTTGGAGCCGAAAAATGCCGGAGCGATGAAGGCCACCACCACCATTCGCGCCGTGCAGGGCACGAACGGGGCGATCAGGATGGTCAGCAGACGCGCCGGCCACGAGTCGATTACGCGCGTCCCCATGACGGCCGGGACGTTGCAGCCAAACCCAAGGAAGAGCGGCAGGAAGGATTTGCCATGCAGGCCCATCAGGTGCATGAGATTATCCATGACATAAGCGGCGCGCGCCATGTAACCGATGTCTTCGAGCAAGGCAAACGCGGCAAAGAAAATCGCCAGGACCGGTAGAAAGGTCAGCACCGAACCCACGCCGCCAATGACCCCATCCACCAGCATGCCACGCAGCCAGAACGGCGCGCCGGCCAGACTGGCGCCAGCCAGGCCAGCCAGTGGCTGAAGCAAGCGCGCATCGAGAAAATCCTGCACGGGGGTAGCCAGAGCAAACGTCACCCAAAAGACCAGGCCGAGAATGCCGGCCAGGATGAGAAGGCCCCAGAATGGGTGCGCCGCCCAGCGATCCAACCGCTCGGTCAGACCGATCTGCCCCAGGCGCGGACGCGTAACAGCCGCGCGAACCATGCGCCCGATCCACTCATAGCGGCCGGAGGCGACTGCAAGGAAAGCATCATCATGGGCGCGCAGGACCTCCTGCACCTCAACCCATCGGCCTGCCGCGAGTTCCACTGACATCAGCTGCGTGATCTCGGCATCGCCTTCGAGCAGTTTGAGCGCCACCCAGGCGGGTGGATACGGCGCGGGTACCTGACCTGCAATCAGGTCTTGAATCTTTTCGAGGATTTCCCGGTGATCGGCGCGGATGGCCGGTTTTTGTGGCGCAGGCTGAAGTTCACCTCGCACGACAGACTGGATCACCCGCAGTAATTCATCAATTCCTTGTGCCTTGCTGGCCGTCATGGGGACGACCGGCACACCCAGGGCGGCAGCCAACACTGCCGGATCCACCAGCAGCCCTTCCTGCCCGGCCACATCCATCATGTTGAGCGCCACCACCAGCGGCGCCGATAGCGCCAGCAGTTCAGCCACCAGGTACAGGCTGCGCTCCAGGTTGGCGGCACTGACGACTGCCACCACCACAGCCGGGTTTTCGCGCAAAATATACTCGCGGGCAATCACTTCCTCGGGAGAATTGGCCGTCAGGCTGTAGGTGCCAGGCAAATCCACCAGGCGGCACTCGTGCCCATCAAGGAGAAAGAGGCCCTCACGCCGCTCAACCGTTTTCCCCGGCCAGTTGCCGACATGCTGATTCAAACCGGTTAAATAATTGAAGACGGTCGATTTGCCCATGTTGGGCTGCCCGGCCAAAGCGATCAATGGCACGGCCGTTTCGGGCAAGGCGCTCATCCGGCCTGCCTTTGCACCAAAATCTGGGCCGCTTCGCCGCGGCCCAGCGCCACACGCGTGCCGCGCACCGTGACGATTAACGGGCCAAAGCCAAAATTCTGGGTCATATCAATCCCCACGCCAGGTGTAAACCCGAGCGAAGCCAGACGATTATTCACGGCGCGCGCGCCGCCGAAAGACAATACCGTCGCCTGCTCGCCGGCACCTAACTCGGACATGGAAATGGGTCTGGAACTCATGGTTTCTCCGTTTTTTGGGGGACGGCGTGCCGCCCCGCTAAAAATGATATAATGAATTAATCGGTATTTTATTAGTATATGCTAATTTCTTAGTTTAGCATATACCCATTGATGGGTATTCACTATGACAAATGTCACAACTCTGGAAACCACCAGCCCGCTCCCCAACCTGAGCGCCACCGTGCAGGATTATCTCTCGCTGATCTATGTGCTCGAGCGGGACAAAGAACCCGTCATCGGCGCGCACCTGGCTGAACTGCTGGGGGTCACGCCCCCCACAGTGACCAACACGCTCAAACGCATGACGCGCGATGGCCTGATCACAATGACGAAGGACGGCACACACCTGACTGAAGCCGGATGGAACGCCGCCCGCACCGTGATGACGCGCCACATGCTGATGGAATGGATGATGCTGCGCACCCTGCCCTGGTCCAAATTGCACGGCGAGGCCCACCAGCTGGAACATGCCATCTCTGCGCTGACCGAATCGGCGCTGATGGAACAGCTCGGGCACCCGCAAACCTGCCCGCACGGCAACCCACTGCCAGGCTGCGAGGCGGCTGTGGCGCAGTGGATTCCGCTGACAAAGCTTGGCACCAGCCAGCAGGGCACGATCCGGCGCATCCACGAAATGGCAGAGGAGAATGCCCCGCTGCTGGATTTTCTCGAGAAACGGCGCCTGGTTCCCGGCACACTTGTCACCGTGACGGAAATCCTGCCTTTTAACCAGACCATCAGCCTGGAAGTAAGCGGGCAGAGCGTGACGCTCGGGTATACCGCGGCACGCTACATTTTCGTTGAAACGGGAGCCTGAAAGAGCCCGACCCAAACCCGCCTGCGCAGAAAATTGGTCGCAGGCGGGTTTTGACTTCAGTGCATGAATTTCATAGTTTAATCCGCGCGGCATACGCGCTATAATGGAAACGAACCAGGAAATTTCTGGCAGGTTTTCCCTATTCTCAGGAAGGCGCGTGAACTTTGGATCAACCAACCAAACCCAAACTCATCCCAAAGCATTTTCCCGGCACGCACTTTGACTTGATCGTAATGGCTGCCTCAGCCGGCGGATTGACGGCGCTGAGCCGGCTGCTGGCCGACCTGCCGGAGGGCTTCCCCGCCGCACTGGCGGTTGTCCAACATCTCGACCCGCACCACCGCAGCCTGATGGCCGATATCCTCTCGCGGCGCATCACGCTGGAAATAAAACAAGCAGAAGCCGGCGACCGCCTGCACCCTGGAACCGTTTTTATCGCCCCGCCCGACCGGCACCTGCTGGTTGACCCGGATGGCACCCTCTCACTTTCGCAATCTGACCTGGTCCATTTTGTCCGTCCTTCGGCTGACCTGTTGTTTGAATCAGCGGCCGCCAGCTACCGCGAGCGCGCCATCGCAGTGGTACTGACCGGCACCGGCAACGATGGCAACATGGGCGTGACGGGCATCAAGGCCACCGGCGGAATTGTCATCGCCCAAAGCGAGGGCTCCTCGGAATTTTTTGGCATGCCCGGCGCGGCCATTAAAACCGGTCACGTAGATTTCATCCTTCCGCTGGAAAAAATCGCCCCCGCGCTGATCAGCCTGGTAACCAAAGGAACCATAACATGAGCAATAATGGAACCACCCCTGAGTTTGAAGCACTGCTCGACTACCTTTCTCATAATCGCGGATTCGATTATGGCGGGTATAAGCGCACCAGCCTGATCCGGCGCGTCATGAAACGCGTCGCGGCCGTCAAGGCGGAAAGCTTTTCCGCCTACCAGGATTACCTGGAAGTACATCCCGAAGAATTCACGATCCTGTTCAACTTTAGTTTCCGCTAAATCGTTCGGATAAAAAAGAAGGTAAAGGGTTCCAAACGTGATAATCTTGTTTTTGGACAAAACTGATTTCACAGGAACCCATTACCATGACGAATCATACCATAAGCATCTTATCCATTTTGATT
>CAIQVH010000013.1 GCA_903875215.1 uncultured Anaerolineae bacterium | reverse complement strand
CCATCCCCGGAGACCGGCACCAGGCCGGTGCGGGTGCGGGTTTGGGGCTGGTCATCGAGCTGGTAGTAGAGCCGGGCCTGCCCGCCGATAACCTTCATGCGCGCCAGGACGGTTGGCGAGCGATACCAGCCTTCGGGGTTGCCGTTGTATTCACCTTCGGCCATCTGCCCGACCAGGTGCGGCCCTTGTTCATCAATATCAGGGTCTGCCTGGGATGATTTCTCCTCGAGGCTGGCTGTGTTCCAGTACAGTGCGGCGGGTGGCCACCAGTAGGGAGTCGCGCGCCCAAAGTGAATCAACTCGTTGCTGGGTGTGAGCGGAAAATCGGTATCCGGGGACTCAAGACCGCTGTCCAGCACCGCGCCAAAGTAGCAATAATCGCGCTGTTCGGAGGCGCAGGCGGTCCAATCCACAGCCTTTTTCGAGACGTGCGCGCCTGCGATGGAGACCCGCACCCACTGGCCGGTTTTTAGCGGCGCTTCAGCCAGGCTGACCTGGTCTACTTTTAGAACCACCCAGGGGTCGAAAAAACGGGACTGTACCTGCGCGACCTGGCCGGGAAAGCCCATCAGGGAGACTTCGCGCACCTCCAACACCCGGCCGGTGAAAGACCACTCGTGTTTGGCGGGATCGTAGGCCAGCGGTTGGGCTTCCATGAAGGCGACTTTGATGAATTGGGTAAACGAGTCGTGGCAGGTTTCGCCCTTGCACGCGTTCCAGACGACCTGGTACTTGCCGGGCTGGGCGAGCAGGATTTCGCTGCCTTGGATGGCGGGTCCGCCGTTGATGGAATAGGTAATCACGACCTGCGGGTCGTCCGCGGTGGCGCGCAGCAGGGCCGGGCCGCTGAACCAGCCAGACGCATCGAGGTCGCCCTCGAAGGTGACGTTGAACAGGAAGGGTGCCTGGTTCTTGGCTTTGGCCTGGGCGACAACTGCCCCTGAAAGTGTGGGGGCGGTCAGCCAGGTCAGGCAAATGACCAGGAGCGATGAAAGCAGGATGGAAAGTGAACGAGGCATGGCAATCTCGGGAAGGTCCTGGCGAGGTTTTTCCTCGCCAGGACGGGTAGGGATGGGTTAAGGAGCCGGGGTGGAAGTGGCAGGATAGACCGGGATGACCAGGTCTTTGAGTTTGCGTTGGGCCTGACCGGTTTTGGGATGGAGGTTGACCAGCACGGTGTACTTGCCGGGTACCAGGGATTTGAAGGACAGGTCGCGTGTATAGGTCTGGTTATTGTTGCAATCCTTGCCCTTATTCTTGACATCCCAGACTTCGATATAGATGGTTTTCCCGGAGACAGAAGTGTTGGTGCGGATTTTGTCGCAGGTGTAGCTTCCCATCACGCGGATGGTCGCCGCGCCGGGGCCGGTGGACATGACTTTGGCTTTCGTCACCGAGGCGTGCTGCTGGTAGACTTCTTTGCCGCCAGCCGCAAAGGCCGAGCTGGCGAAGAGTGTGGTCAGCAGGGCCACCAGAGTGAGAACGAGCAGGAACTTCTTACTGAATTTCATGGGTACAAATACTCCTTGAATGGATTTGGATAAGTGGCGCTCCGGGGAGCAAAAAAGGAACGGACAGAGGTGGCGTTAGTAGGGCGGGTCAGGCATACCGATACCTTTCTGGGTCAAAAAATGAAGGGAACCAGACGCCAGCGCACCTGGTTGGCGTAGCCTGGATAACCAGCGATGATCTTTTCCTCGCGCAGCAGGCGCAAGACCTGGATGAAAACCAGGATCAGGAAAGGCGGCAGGCCTGCCAGGGGCGCATTGGACAGCACCAGCGCGCCGCGCAGGACGAGTTCGCCCAGGTACATCGGGTGGCGCACCAGCCGGTAGGGGCCAGTCGTTACCAGCCCGCGATCGGCGGGCGCAATCCCGAAGCGCGGCCCGAGCGTAACCAGCGACCAAAAGACCAGCCCGTATCCGGCCAGGCCGAGCGCCAGGAACGGTGCGGCGGTTTGGTCAGGGGTGAATGGCATTGGCAGGAAAGCGGCCATCAACCCCAGCCACAGACCGGTGCGGTCATAGGCTGTTTCGGGTTTCCGGTGGGCGTAAAACCAGGCCAGGGCCAGGTTGTGCAAGGCTGAGAGCCAGGCCAGCAGTGTCGGGTGCTCCAGGGCGACCAGGGCCGAAGCGATAAAGGCGAACAGGAAGAAGGCCAGGCCAAGACGGTTGCGCATGGCTAAAAGCCTCCGAACAGGTTGGTCATGACCGGGTAGGCCATCACCATCAACAGGGTGGCAAGAAACGGCACGAAGTAGAAAATCACCATCGGCACGACCATCTCCGAACCGAGTTTTTCGGCGCGTTGTTCGGCTTCGCCGATGTAAGCCGCCGCAATCGACATGGCCATCTGGCTCATCAATTCCTGCTGGGCCGTCCCGCGGCGGATGAAGGCAATCTGGACGCTCATCCCGATCAACTCAGGTAGTAAAGACTCCTGAGCTTCCCGTTGCATTTGTTCGATCAGGTTGCGGCCCTGGGCCTGACGCAAAACCTTCTGCATCCACTGCCCAACCAACCCGGGCGATTTCGAAGTGCGCTGGATGGCTTCCTCCATGCTGACCCCAGCCGCCATTTGGGCCGAGACGAGCTGGACGAACTCCGGCAGCTGCGAGACGAACAGGCGGCGCGTGCGGCGGGCAACCCCGTTCGCGGACATGCCCGGATAGGCCCAGCCGATATACCCGGCCACGAGCGACATCATCACATCCTGAGTGGCGAACATGCCGAGCAGGAAACCACCCACGGCTGTGGCCAGCTGCAGCGCGGTGAACTGCACGGCGTTCCAGTCATGCCACTTCCCGGCCATTTGCGCCCAGTACAAATTGGCCTGGGTCTTGCGCAGCAGGGCGGGTGGGGCGTATTTCTGCACCGGAATGCCCAGGGGCGAGAGCACCCCTTGCAGGCGCGAGCCGGTTTTGGTTTCGGGGCTGTAGGCTTCGGAGAGTGCGCCTTTCGGGGTGCGGTCCCAGACGATTTCCACCAGCAAGTAGGCGATGAAGGCCGCCACCAGGATGCCGATCAAGTAAATGAGAGCGAGCGTCATACGGCCTCCTGAACCATCGAACGCAGGATGAAATATCCGGCTACCATCGCCAGCATGGCCCCGCCGATGACCAGCTGCACCGGCCCGGCGCGTAGGGATTGCGAAATCAGTGGATCTTGTGAGAGATAGACCAGCAGCAGGCCGAGCACGGCGGGCAGGGTCACGACCGAAACCATCACATCCCCGGCTTTGGCCTGGGCGCGGTTGCGGGCCGAGAGAATCTCCTGGACGCGCTGTGAGATGTCCATCAGGGTTTCGGCGTACTTGCCGCCGCCCGCATCCAGGTAGCCTTCGAGCAGGGTGGCCAGGTTGGAGAGCGAGGTCGAGGGCGAGCGCGCGCCGAGAGAATAGAGCGCTTCGCGGCGGTCCTTGGTGCGCATCTCAGTGGCGGTCAGGGCTAGTTCGGGCGACAAGGGATTGGCGCCTTCCAATTCCAGGGAAGCGGCCACCTGCTGGAGCACATCTGAGGGAGAACCACCGGCGAGCAGGCCTGCGGCAATGCGGCCCACGGCAATCGGCAGGACTTTGTCGATTTCTTTGCCACGGCTTTGAGCCTTGTCTGTTAACCAGGCCTGCGGTGCGTACCAGGCAATTCCGGCCAGCACCAGCCCGACAATCGGGCCGAGGCTGACGGCCCCCAGGACAAAGGCGGCCAGCACCCCGGCGTAGTTGAACATCCGGAAGGTGACCGGCTTCAACTGGACACCGGCCGCGACCAGCTTGTATTCCAGGGATTTCGGGTCCAGGCTTTGCAGGCTTTTGGCCGAGTCCACCGTATACATATCGGCCAAGACACCGGTTTTCTGCTGGCGCGGATAGAACAGCCACAGCACCAGCAGGGCCGCTAAAAGGGCAATCAGGAAAATCAATCCGGCCATGTTATTTACATGCCTCCATCACCAGGGCGGGCACGCGCCAGGTGCCGAGCGTGAAGCCAAGCGCCAGGCCAAAGAACGCGCCCATAAAGATTGAAACAAAAGATTTGAGACTGGCGGGCACTGCCTGCACCGCTGTAGTTTCTGTTGGGGGCAGTCCCAGGACATCCTGGCAGAAATCCGCCACGGTCTCGTTGTCGGGGTCGAAAACATCGGTGCCCATCAGCTTTCCTCCTGCCAGATTTGTTTCAACTTACCGACCCGGTTCCAGCGCGGAGTTTCCAGCGGCGAGTCCTCGTCGTACTTCCAGATGGGCTCAAAGAAAACCTTGCCATCTTTAAGTTCCTTGGCGACGTTCATGATCGAGGTGATCCGGCGTTTGTCGTAGCGGATGCCGATCTGGACGTGCAGGTCGATGGCGCTGGCGAAGGTGCGCTGAATTTCCGCCGGGCGGGCCTGGCTGTGCATGCCCATCTCGGTGATGACGCGCTCCACCGTGTCACGCGGACTTTCGGCGTGGAAGGTCGATGCCCCGGAATGGCCGGTGGTCATGGCCGAAAATAAGGCTTCAAGGGCCTCGCCGCTGCGGGCCTCGCCCACGATCAGGAAGTCAGGGGAGAGACGCATGGCAACTTTGACGCCATCCGCCAGGGTCACGGCGGCGACTTCGGTGCCGATGGCCTTGGGACGGGCTTCGAAGGATTGCACCGTTTGGCGGTTGATCCAGATTTCCTCCGGGTCTTCGATTTTGACGATGCGCCAGCCCTCGGGCAGGAAGTTACACATCGCCGAGAGCAGGGTGGTTTTGCCGGTGCGCGTCCCACCGCAGACCAGGATGCGTTTGCCGGATTGCATGGCCAGCTGGAGATCGGCCATCATCTCAGCCGAGAGCGCTCCGCGCTCGATCAGCCATTCTGGCAGAACCGGCTTTTGTTCAAAGAGACGGAGGTTGATAGCCGGGTTTTTGCCCGGCGGCGCGATGGTGGGATGCAGGGCGGTGATGCGCCCGCCGCCCGGGTTATGTTCAGTGGCAGGCAGCTTGGCGTAGACGACCGGGTTGGCTTCGTTCAGGGTTTTGTTCTGCGGGCCAAGCACGCGATCCAGCACACGCCAGATTTCACCGGCGTCCGGGTGCAGATCGACGTTATCGAAACGCACTGCGCCCTTGCGCATGATCTGCAGCAGGCCGCTGGAATAGACCGCGATTTCGGAAATATCCGTGCGGACGGGCGGCAGGAGCAGGTCGAGAAAACCCAGCCCGAGCAGGCGGCGGGTAATTTCCTCGCCCAGGGCGGTTTCATATTGCGGGCCAGGACGCATGGTGCGGCGGCGGAAGGCGTTCGCCACCAGCACCGTGACCCGTTCCTGGATATCGGCGCGCTCGGTGGCCGAGGGGCCGGCCAACCGGGCTGGTGGGTATTCGGCGTTGACCTGGTCGATGACTTCATTCATCACCGCGCCGCGCTCGGCGTCTGCGTTGGTGTCGACAGCCTGGGTGGCATACAAAGAGAGCAGGGTCATCGTCGCTCCTATCCCAACTTGAACTTCGGCAGGCGCAGGAAAGATTTCGACCCCTGCCCCTCAGGGGCCATTTGCACCGCGCGTTCCATCCCTGGAAAGAGCGTCCCAATCACCTGGCGCACTCCGCGTGCGAGTTTCTCGGAACGGGTGACAGGCGGCAGGCGCTGGTCTTGCGCCTGCTGGATTTGCGGGTCGTGCTCGACCACCGCCGCAATCGGCGGCGCCCAGCCCAGATCGCCGGAAAGCTCCTCGAGGAAGCGGCGCGGGGTCAGGGCGCTGGCTTCGGAGGCTTGGTTCAAAACCAGGTAGAGCGACTCGCGCGGCAGGCGGTTGCCCAGGCTGCCCAGAAAATTCAGGGTATGGCGCACGGCGAACAGATCGGCCATCGTTGGGCGGGCGACGATCAGGGCCAGGTTGGCGAAAAAGAGCGGGTGCAACAGCCATTCGGATTCGGCCAGCGGTAAATCCATGACCATTGCGGCGTAAGAGCCGTCTTCGGCGGCCAGGAACATCGAATAAATGCTGTTTTGGGCTTTCAAATCGGCGGAATGGGTGGCGGCCTTGAGATATTCCAGGCTGTTTTCAGGGGCAAGCAGGATCTCGAGCCCCTCCACTTTGTGGATGGCGGATTGAATGGCGGGTTTGCCCGGACGCTCGAAGAACTCGGTCAGGTTGGGGATGTAGCGCAGGCGGAAGTGCGCGGCGGCGGCGGGCGGCAGCCCCAGGGAAAAGAGCAGGGTGCGCACCGAGAGCCGCGCGGCCAGCTCGTAAGCCAGGTTCTCGGCAATCGTTGAGGTCCCGGCCCCACCGGCATGCGAGAGTACGGCAATCCGTTTGGTGCCGGTCACGATCGGAGCCATGCCCTGCGGCGAAAAGGCCGAAGGCGCGGCGGGCTGGGAAGCCGCCGAAATCTGGGAGGTTTTGTAGCGGGCGGTCTCGCCAGCCGTGAAGGCCCGTCCGGGGATTTCGTGCCAGGTGACCGGCATGACAAAGACCCCGGAGACGACGCTGCTCAGGTTGGTGAAAGCGCCCTGGAAATTGGCGAGCGCTTCGGGCAGGAT
>CAIQVH010000012.1 GCA_903875215.1 uncultured Anaerolineae bacterium | reverse complement strand
TGCTTGAAGGTCTCCACCTTGCGCGGGTCCGGGTCAATGCCGAGAACGTTGAAGCCCTTCTCGGCGAAAACCACCGCCAGCGGCATGCCCACATAGCCCATGCCGAGAATGCCGATTCGGGCAGTTTTGTCTTGCAGTTTTGCGATTAATGTGTCTTTGGTAGTCATAGTATCCTTTCGGTACGTCGGTTGGTCCACTGGTCGTCTGGTCGAGATGGCCATGAGACCCGTCAACCAGCCGGCTAAAATAATTTCATCTGTTTCGGCGCTTCATCCTTTTGTGCTTCAAAAAGCGGTTTCGGTTCAGCAAGCTGCGGCGCTGACGGGGCGGCTTTGGCCAGTTCTTCCCTGGCAGAAGCATCCAGGGCTTTGCGCGCCACCTCGAGTAATTCGGGCAGTCTGGCAAAATCTGCCTTGATGAGCGGCAGGTAGGTCGGGTTGTGGAGCGCCGCCGCCGGATGGAACATCGGGATGACAAAGCGGTCACCAATCTTGCGCATCTGCCCGTGCACGACGCTGATTTTGGCGGCCGGAACAAACTTGCCCATCGAAAACCGCCCGAGTGTGATGATAATCTTTGGCGCCAGTGCCGCCATCTGCCGCTCGAGGAACAGGTTGCAGGCGGAAAGCTCCTCAGGCAGCGGGTCGCGGTTGTTCGGCGGGCGGCACTTCACCACGTTACCGATCCAAACCTGCTCGCGCTGCAAACCGGCCAGGGCCAGCAGCTCACCCAGGAATTTTCCTGCCTGGCCCACAAACGGCCGCCCCTGTTGGTCTTCATTGAAACCCGGCCCCTCGCCAATGCA
The DNA here is from genome assembly GCA_903875215.1 of uncultured Anaerolineae bacterium. Taxonomy (GTDB): domain Bacteria; phylum Chloroflexota; class Anaerolineae; order Anaerolineales; family Villigracilaceae; genus UBA5195. The sequence continues at coordinate 21,667 of CAIQVH010000012.1, read as the reverse complement.
CATGATTTCGGCATTTTCCGGGCCTTCGCCCGGGACAGAGTTGGTGCGCGTCTTGTGCAGAGCGCAGCCCCTACAACCCGAAACTTCACTGGCGATCTGGGCGAGGGATTCGTGTGTGGTCATGGTTCCTCCAAAAGCGGTCGAAAGTCAAAGGTCGCAGGTCAACCCGACGTTCAACTTTCGACCTTTGACATCAAAATCGCATCTTCGCCATTCGAATAATAACCCGGGCGGCGGCCATCCTCCACAAAACCGAGGCTGGCATACAGGCTCTTGGCGGGTTCGTTACTGGCGCGCACCTCCAGCATCACCTTTTTCAGGTTGTGCTGACGTGCCTGGGCCAATGCCGTCAGCATTAACGCGCGGCCCACGCCTTGCCGCCAGTACCGCGGATGCACCGAGATGTTGGCAATCTCACCCTCGCCGGCCAGATCCCAAAGCGTCAGCGAGCCGATCAGCGCCCGGTCGCCAACAGCATAGCGGATAGTTTCCATCGGCGCTGAAAAGGGCGGAATATATTCGAGCGGTGCATCGGCAATCGTTTCGGCCACCCAGCACCAACTCGACGATTTTTGCAGTTCCCCGGCATAGGCCGACGGCCCCCAGGGCACCAGGATGCCCGCGATCGCATCCACCAGCGTCACCGTAACGACATCGGCCAGCTTCATCGGGCGGATCTCAAAGGTCATTGCGGCAGCGCTCCGGGGAAATCAGGGATGGGCTCGGCGACGTGTAAATAGAGCGGGGCCAGGCTGTGCAAGGCATCCACCGCACCAGCCTGAAGGCGCAGGTAGGCCAGTTCGGCGAGAATGGCGGGGCGGCGGGTGGAAAAGGCGGGTGAAACCAGCTCGATATGACGGTTGGTTTGCAGGGTGGAACGCTCTGCGGCGGTTAAATCTCCCGCTGCCAGCGCATCCCGTTGCAGCGCAGCGGCCAGCTCTCCGGCAGTGCTGACGCTCAACTCACCGGAAGCCTGCCAGCCGTGACCCTGAGCGTGGTACCAGCCGACAGCCAGGCGTCCGCGCCCGGCGGGCAGCAGGCAGGCCAGGGGGCGTGAATCGCGGGCCACCGGCGCGGCGACCACATCCAGGGTGGGGATTCCGATCAGCGGCAGGTTCCGGCTGAGGGCCAGTCCTTTGACAAATGCCAGCCCCACCCGCAGGGAAGTGAACGATCCGGGGCCAAGCGCCACTCCCAGGGCGCTGACCTGGGCGATGGTCCGCCCGGCACGCGCAAGCATTTCGGCAACGGCCGGGGCCAGTTCGACGGTGTGCCGCGCCTGGCTGACCCACAAGGATTCGGCCAGGACCTGGGCGCCATCGTACAGCGCCAGGCCAATCTGCGGAGTGGAGGTGTCGATGGCCAGGATCATGCGAGAAGTTGTTCCAGCAGGGATTGATAGCGCGCGCCGCTGGCCAGGAAGCGCAGCGTGCGGGTGTTTTCGTCACGATAGGTGAGGCTGATCCACAGGTTTTCGGCGGGCAGGGCAGGCCGGACGCGTTCGGCCCATTCGATGAGGAGCGGGCCTTGCGTCAGCATGGCGTCGAAATCCAGTTCTTCGGCTTCGGCCAGCGATTCAATGCGGTAGGTGTCGAGGTGATAGAGCAGGCCGCCTGCCGCTCCACGGTAAACGTTGACCAGCACAAAAGTTGGGCTGGAGACTTCATCCTGCGCGCCCCAGCCAGCGGCCAGACCCTGGACAAAGGTTGTTTTGCCAGCGCCCAAATCGCCTTGCAGGCAGATGAGATCGCCCGGCTGGAGCAGAGCGCCGAGGCGGGCGCCGAGCTGCCGGGTGGTTTGAGGGGTTGAGCTGGTGAGTTCGGGCATGGCAGTGTGATTATATCAGGGGCGCAGAGCCGGCAGGCGGCAGGCGGGTTTTCATACGCCGGGCCAGTTCGCGGCGTGTCAGCAAGACACGGTGCCCGCAGGTGCGGCATTCGAGGCCGATGTCGGCGCCCAGGCGGGTGACGTTCCAATCTGTTCCACCGCAGGGATGCGGTTTTCGCAGGCGGACGATTTCGTTGAGTTGCAGATCGGGCAGCATGGCAGGGATTATACCGTAACGGGAAGAGACATTTTTCAGGCCGGGAGAATGTGATAAACTACCCGGCGGTCTTAAGATTCTCTACGGAGGCGTACCCATGTCTGAAAAAGAATTCTACACTGTCGAAATTGCCGGGCTCAAGCGCGACCTGCGCCTGTTTGAAGTGGCCCCGCAACTGCGCATCGCAATCCTGAATATTCTGGGAGATACAGAGCTTGTCCAGGCCTGCGCGCGCGAATTGGGCAAGAAACTGGCCGCGGTTGAGTATGATGTGCTCGTCACTGCCGAAGCCAAGTCAATTCCATTGGCGTACGCGCTTTCGGTGGAAACCCAAAAACCTTACGTGGTGCTGCGCAAGGCGTACAAGCCCTACATGGGCGACGCGCTGAAGGCCGAGACGTTATCCATCACCACGGGACAGCCCCAGGTGCTGATTCTGGACGAGAAAGACCGCGATCTGGTGAACGGGAAACGGGTGGTGATTGTGGATGATGTCATCAGCACCGGGTCAACACTGCAAGGAATGCGCATGATCCTGGATAAAGCCGGGGCGCAAGCAGTGGCCGAGGCCGCCATCTTCACCGAGGGCGAAAAATCGAAATGGCTGCACATCATAGCGCTGGGGCATTTACCGCTCTTCACCGATTGACGCGCCACGTCTGATGTAATTCCACCCTGGCGGGCACTCCTCATCAACCCAACAACTGGCTGACAAAACGCAGCATTAACTCCTGCTGCTCGATTTGCTGTTCCTGCGCGCGCGAACCGTGCCCGGCATCAAACCAGTGCACATGGATGGATTTCCCCAACTCTGTGAGACGGGCTTCATATGCCTGCATTTGTCGCGCCGGGCAACGCGTATCATGAGTGCCCTGGATGACCAGCAGCGGCGCGCGCACCTGCCCGGCATACGTGATGGGAGAGCTTTTACGGGTGGCTTCGGGCACTTCCTGCGGTGTGCCGCCAAACAGGGCGCGCTGGTAGCCGCGCAAACGTTCAGCCTGGTCGGCATACATCAGCACCCAATCGGCAATGGCCACGCTCGCCAGGCCGCCCGCCCACAGTTCAGGGCGCCGGCCAACAGCCTGCAGAGTCAGGTAACCGCCATACGAAGCGCCCGTCAGAAAGACGGCGTCGGGCCTGGCGATGTGCTGATCAATCAGCCACTGGCGGGCTGCAGCCAGATCCTGTACTTCCAGGTCGCCCAGGTTACCGCGGATGGAAGTCTCGAACTCGCGGCCAAAGGTGATCGAGCCGTGGTAATTGATCGAGCAAACGGCCAAGCCATGATCCAGCCAGGCCTGCGCGGCCGGCCAAAAATAGGCAGTCTGAACATCGTTGGGGCCGCCGTGAGCGTGGAGAATGACCGGGTAGGGCCCCGGTTCGAGCGGGGTGGCCACCCAGCCCTGCACCGTATCGCCGTTTTCCGAGAGAAATTCAAACGCTCGAAACGGCTGCCCGGCGGGAGCCTGACCTGCGCTCAGCAAAACGCGCTTGAGCGCACCGCTTTCGGCTTCCAGCGCGACAAGCTGGGCCGGGTGCGAGGCATCCTGCCAGGTGACCCAAATTTCCTGCCCGCCGGCGGCAAAATAGCCCGGCTGTGAGGCGCCCAGGTCGCCCGGGGGGTGCGCAAGCGGGGTGACGCTTTCCGTTTCGAGGTCATAAAGATAAAGCTGGTAGCGCGCCTGGTACAACTGGCAGAGCAGAATCTTGCGCGCATCCGGCGACCAGTCCCAGGGGAAGATGCTTCCGGGGATGTGTTCGAGGCGTAGGTCGTGCCGTGTGCCAGTGCGCGGGTTCCAGATCAGTGGACGCTCAAACCCGGTTTGGGTGGTGGTGGCCAGCAGACGCAGATCGCCGGGTCGCGGGGAAAAGGGTCCGGCTTCGATACTGGCACCGGCTTCCCACAGCTCGCCCAGCAATTCCCCACTCTGCGTGTCGAAAGCCAAGAGCGAATAGTCGATGCTGGCAAAGCGTTCGGTGCTGGCAATGACGGTAATTTCGCCATCTTGTGAAAAAACCGGCCCGTTGCAGACGCGCTGACTGCGCGCCAGAATGCGCGGCTCCTGGCCCTGGCTGAGCACGCACGCCATGAAGCCATCGTCAGGCCCGGCACACAGGAATCCGCTGACGCGCCCGGAACGGCTTTGGGCGGCAAAAGCGGAACTGTAGCGCGGCATATTGGGGGTTAGGTCGTACGGCGCGCCGCCTGCAAACGGCACGCGGACAAAATGCCCGATTTCATCCCCGCTTTCATCCAGCAGGTAGAGAATGGACTGCCCGTCCGGAGTGATCACGCCCGTCATCACTCCGGCGGGCTGATCGGTGATTTGCCGCAGGCTGCCAGCCGGAATATCCCAGGCGTACAGCTGGTAAATGCCATCCTTGTTGGTGCAAACCAAGCCGCGCCTGGGGTTGGCCGCCGCAATATCGGCCCAGGCGACGCTGGCCGCGCGAAAGCGCTGGCGCCAAGGGGCAGTGGGGCTGAGATCAAGAGCTTTCATCGCTGTCTCCCTGAGAAAGTTCGCAAGTTATCAATCCGCGGCGCGGGCCATTTCTTCAGGCTCAAAGATAACTTCCTCTTTGCCAGTCAGTTTTTCTTCGATTTTGTGCGCCACCAGGTTGAGATGTCCGGGATGGGCAACATAGTTCAGATGGTCGGTGGGCACTGTCAGCACGGGGCAGAGGGTGAAGCCGGAAATCCATTTGTCGTAGAGTTTGTTCAGGCTGCCGAGGTATTCGCCGGTGATGGTGCGTTCATACTCACGCCCGCGACGGGCAATACGCGTCAGCAGGGTGGGCACCTCAGCGCGCAGATAAATCACCAGGTCGGGGGGTGGGAGGAACTGCACCAGGGTTTCGTACAATTCACGGTAGGTTTCATAATCACGCGGGTGGATGTAACCCTGCAAAAACAGGTTCTGGGCGAAAATCTCGGCATCTTCGTAGACGCTGCGATCCTGCAGCACGGAGGTGGGATAAATGGAGATGCGGTGGTGGATGCGCAGACGGTGGGTCAGGAAGAAGACCTGTGAGTGAAATGCCCAGGCCGACATGTCGGCATAAAAATCGGCCAGGTAGGGGTTTTCGGTGACAGGCTCGTAGAAAGGCTCCCAACCGGGCCCCAATTTCTGACAGAGCAGTTTAACAAGTGTTGATTTTCCCACGCCGATGTTGCCGGCAACGGCTACATATTTCTTCATGCAAGAAACTCCCCAGGCGGGTGCAGGCTGGCCCCGCACCGCCAATTGGCTCGCAGGTTATTGACCCCCGGCCAGTTCCTGGTCAATGATTTGCTGGAAAGCCGAGTACGGTTGCGCACCAACGATGATGATGCCGTTGATGAAAAAAGTCGGCGTGGAGGTGACATCATTGTCATAACCGGCCTGGAGGTCTGCCTGCACTTCGCTGGCGAAGCGTTTCTCGCTCAGGCAGGTGTTGAAGGCGGTCAGATCCAGCCCCAGGTCGGCAGCATATTGCTGGTAGGCTTTCTCGCCGAGGCCATACTGGTCGCTGAAGAGAGCATCATGGAAGCTGTAATAGTGGCCCTGCTCTCCGGCGCAATTGGCGGCCTGGGCAGCTGGCCCGGCATCCGGATGAATGCCTTCGAGCGGGAAATCGCGGTAAACGAAGCGTATTCTTCCGGCATATTCTTTCATCAGGCGCTGGTAGACCTGGTCGTACCAGAGTTTGCAATAGGGACACTGATAGTCGCTAAATTCGATGATCGTGACGGGGGCATCGTCCGGGCCGATGGCCGGGTTGCCGCCATCGGTGACGGTGTAGCGCTTCTGCTCCGTTGGGTTGGCAGCCTGTTGGGCAAACCCGGAACCCCAGATCAACCAGCCAGATCCCAGCCCGAGCAGGAACATGAGCGGCAGGGCGGCGATCAGGAGGGATTCATGGCTTCTTTTGCGGGCCTGGAGCAGGCGGGTGCGGCGATCAGCGGTCTGAGTGGGGGGAGTGGTTGGCATGCCCAAATTATACCCGTTTGCCCCCCATTCCAGACCCTGGTGTGACATTTGAATCTATCACTTGCGAAATGTGAGCGGTGCGAGGGATGGCCCGAAGATCTGCGGCGGCTGGAATCAGGCCGGTTTGACGGGCGGCAACCAGCGGGTGCGAAGCTGAATCAGGGCTTTTTTTAACGGGGGCAGGCGCAAGAGCAGCAGAAGACTGGTGATGGCGGCGTAGAGAATCGGCTGGGAAATATTCCCCGAAAGATTGAGCGGGTTGCCTTTTACTGCCAGGAAGAAGTGCAAAACCACCAGTGGTGAGATCAGATAGACCAGGCGATGCAGACGTTTCCAGTTTTTGCCGAGGCGTTTCATCCAGTAGTTGAAGGAGGTGCTGGCCAGTGGAATCAGCAGGAGGAAGGCGGCGGCGCCCAGCAGGATGTATCGCTTGGAGCCCACGTCGCGCAGGAGGGCGTTCAGATTCAGGCCGTAGTCGAGCGCGATGAAGATGCTGACGTGCAGGGCGGCGTAGAGAAAGCCGTAATTGCCGAGCGCTTTGCGGCGGCGGGTCAGTTCCTGCCAGCCAGAGAGGGCGGCAGCGGGCGTGCAGGCCAGCGAAAGGAGCAGAAACGTCAGGGCAGTCAGGCCGGTCAGCTGTTCGAGACGCTGAATGGGATTGGCGGTCAGACGGTCAGCCAGCAGGGCGAAGAGCATTTGGGCGGCCGGTACCCCGCCAGCGAGGTGAACGATGAATTGGAGAGGGGTGATGCGGGGCCTGGACATCAATAATTCTTTCTCAAATCCATGCCCTCGTACAATTCCGCCACCTGTTCAGCATAGCCGTTGAACGGGAGAGTCTCGCGGCGGGCCAGTTCACCGATGCGCCGTTCACTGGCCTGGCTCCAGCGCGGATGATCGACCTGCGGGTTGACGTTGGCGTAGAAACCATATTCACCGGGCTGGATGGTGCTCCACAACGTGGCAGGCTGGGTAGCGGTCAATTCAATTTTGACGATTGCCTTGATGGATTTGAAGCCATATTTCCACGGCACCACCAGGCGCAGGCCGCCGCCACTCTGGGCGGGTAATTCGCCGCCATACAAGCCGGTGGCGAGCAGGGTCAGGTCGTGGCGGGCTTCATCGAGGCGCAACCCTTCCTGGTACGGCCAGGGATACCACTTTTCCTTTTGAGCGGGCATTTCCTCAGGGTTGAAAAGAGTCTCGAAGCGCACATATTTTGCGGCGGAGGTCGGCTCGACCTCTTGAAGCAGTTTCGCAAGCGGGAACCCGACCCAGGGGATGACCATGCTCCAGGCTTCGACACAGCGCAGGCGATAGATGCGCTCTTCAGGCGGGTACCGTTTAATCAGTTCCTCCACACTGAAGGTGCGCGGCTGGCTGACCAGCCCGGAGACTTCCACCTGCCAGGGGGATGTTTTGAACTTCGCGGCCAGGCCGGCGACGCCTTCCTTGGCGGTGGTGAATTCGTAGTAATTGTTGTAGTGGGTGATGTCGTCGAAGGAGTTGACCGGGTCGCCGAGCTCGTCGGTTTTTTTGGCGATGGCCGGGTCGGCGGTGGACGCGGAGGGCGGTTCGACGGTCTGGGGCAGGCAGGAGGTCAGCGCCATGCTGCCAGCCAGCACTCCGGCAGCCTTGATAAAGTCGCGGCGAGAAAGGTAAACATGTTTGGGGGTGATTTCGGAAGGTTTTACCGGGTTCGATTTAAGTTGGTCAGCCATGGGTTTCTCCTGAAGTGCAAATACTACCAGATCAGTCTAAATATTATATTAAAAGGTGGGCCCACAGAGTGATGGGATGTTTTTCAGCGCGGAATCACCCGGATAAAGAGCCGTGGGGCTAACACCTGGAAATTCTTGGTGCTTTCGTCATTAGGCGCTGAATCCATCCCTATGACAGTCATCCGGATAAAAAAAGCCGCGCCTGGCAGGGCGCGGCGAGGGTTCATTCACTCAGACTTCGAGCGGGAGCCAGGCCAGCACTTTCTGGATCATGGCATCCCAGTAGGCCCAGTTGTGTTCACCGGGGCCTTCTTCGTAGGTCAGGTCGAGCGGCAGGGTGCGGGCGTAATCGCGGAAGCTGAGATTATTCTGGTAGAGAAAATCTTCGGTGCCGCAGCATTGATAGAGTTTGGGCTTGACCTGGCCTTGGGCTGCTTTTTTGGCCAGGGCAAACAGGTCGTTACCGCTGCCGGGGACTTTGGAAAGATCTCCGTAGATATTGCGCATGTGCTCAAGCCAGGCGCCGTTATTGGGATCGGCCGGGTTCGGCTTGATCACCTCGTTCATGTTAACGGCGCCAGAGAGGCTGGCAGCCGCGGCAAAGCGATCCGGATGCGTCAGCGCCAGCTTGAAGGCGCCGTACCCCCCCATCGAAAGCCCGGCGACAAAGTTATCGGCGCGATCGGCAGAAAGCGGGAACAGATCGCGGACCACGGCTGGCACTTCCTCGCTGATGAATTGCCAGTACTGGCCTCCGTGCGCCATATCGGTATAAAAGCTGAGATGGACAGCCGGCATGACGATGGCCAGGTTGTACTGCTCGGCATAACGCTCAATGGACGTCCAGCGCTGCCAGGCGGTGTGATCGTCGGAGTGGCCGTGGAGCAGATACAGGGTGGGATATTTTGGCTTCGCGCTGCTTTGGGCATCTTTGAGCGTGCGCTGGGGCAGGATGACATTCATCGTGACACGCATGCCAAGGGTTTCGGAGAAAAAGTTAATGTCGGTGAGAATCATGATGGCTCCAATAATCAATGAGCAATAGCTAACCGAGCGGTCCAATGGCAGCTTCAACCTCGGTCAGGATTTCGCCAGATTTGACCAGTGCTTGCATGGTATTGTGGTCGTTATAGAGCGGCCGATCGACTTCGAGATGCGTTACATGACGACGGATGACTTCGCGGGCTTTGGCGCTGCCTTTTCCGGGGGTAAATTCGCGGAAATCCAACGCCTGGGCGGCGGCCATGAACTCGATCCCGAGGATGCCATAGGCGTTATCGAGGATCTGGCCGTTTTTGATGGCGGTATTCATGCCCATCGAAACAAAGTCCTCCTGGTCGGCGGCGGCGGGGATGGATTGGATGCTGGCCGGGGCGGAGAGCAGGCGCTGTTCCACGATCAAATGATCGGCGGTGTACTGGCTGAGCATCAAGCCGGAGTAAAAGCCCGGGTTGTGGGCCAGGAAATCGGGCAGACCGGCGCTCAGGGCGGGGTTGGTCAGGCGGTTCAGGCGGCGTTCGGAGAGAACACAGACCATCGTAATGGCCGCGCCGGCCATATCCATCGGCAGCGCCACTGGCGAACCCTGAAAATTGGCTCCGGTCAGCGTCAGGTTCTGTTCGGGGACGAAAATCGGGTTATCGCCAACGCCGTTCAGTTCGATCTCGACCTGCGTCCGAGCGTAGGCGAGCGCATCACGCGCAGCGCCGATCACCTGCGGGGTGGAGCGCATCGAGTAGGCGTCCTGTACCTTGGTTTTCATCTTGCCGGTCGCCAGGTCTGAGCCTTCCACAACCTGGCGAATATTGGCGGCGGAGCAAATTGCACCCTTGAATCCGCGCAGTTCGTGCAGTTTGGTGTTGTAGGGTTTCAAGTTGCCCAGCAGTGCTTCAATACTCATCGCTGCGGCAATTTCGGCCTGTTTGAGAAAGCGTTCCATGTCATACAACTGGAGTGCACTCATCGCCGTCAGCAAATTGGAACCATTGATGGTCGCCAACCCGTCGCGGGCCTGCAAACCGGGGATGGGAATCCCGGCACGCTCCATCGCTTCCCGGCCCGGCAGTCGTTCCCCATTAAAAAACGCTTCCCCCTCCCCCATCAACAGCAGCGCGGCCTGCGCCATAGGCGCCAGGTCACCGCTTGCGCCTACCGAACCTTTCTGGCAGACGACCGGCGTGACGCCGCGATTCAACATCTCGACCAGCGTCAGCGTAATCTCGGGCCGGCAGCCTGAATTGCCATGCGCATGGACGTTGATGCGCCCGGCCAGTGCCGCGCGCACAGACTCGACCGGCGCCGGCGCCCCAATGCCCGCCGCGTGATTGTAGACCAGGTAACGCTGAAACTGCGTGACTTCATCATCCGAAAGCAAATGCTCGGAAAATTCGCCTATGCCGGTGTTGGTGCCATACATGACCTCCCTGGCAGCCAGTTTGCGCTCCAACATGGCGCGGCAAACCTGGATGCGTTCCAACGCCGCCGGGTCGAGACTTACTTTTTCGCCGTGGCGGGCAATGGCAACCAGCTTTTCAATTGTCAGGGAAGAACCATCGAGGGAAATGGGCATGCAATCGCTCCTTAAGAAATGTGGGATCAACAGCGCACAACCGCTGTGCGGCGCGTGCTGGACTAACTTCCATTGTACTCCGCCCGCAGCCCGCAGAACCTCTCACGGGGCAGTCGGAGACGGGCTGGGAGTGCCCGTAGGGGTCAGGCTGGCAGCAGGCGTGCCAGGCGTGCCAGAGCCAGTCTGATTTGCGGTGGGTGTGGCAGACCTTCCCGCCAGAGTCTCATCCGCGGCGGGCGTGGCGGAGAGTGTCGACTCGCTTTCCGGCGTCCTGGAGGGGGTCAAGGTCGGGGTGGGGGTATCCACCGGGATGTAGACAAGTTCCCCGGCAGGAAGAGTGACCGCGGCAAGCATCCGCTCCGGCTCGAGCGCATACAGCTCAAGCACCGTCGGGGCCGGCTGGTTGGGATACAACCCGAGGCAGTACACCGTCATTGGAGAGAATTCTACCGGCTGGCAGGTCAGCCAGGTTTCAAACTGCTCCTGCGAGACGCGCATCCGCAACGCCGGAAGCGGAGAACGCCTGACCTTCAGGTTCACCAGCAGATTGCCCTGCATATCAAAGCCGGTCGAGCGCAGACAGATGGATTGGGTCAGGTCTACGCAGGGCAATAGCTCAATCACCAGCTCTGCGGTAAGCGTTGCGCCGGGGGATGTTGCGGCCTGAGGAAGAAAAGGAGTCGGCGGAGGCGCAAACCAGTAACCAATCAGCCCGAGGCCGACAGCCACAAGTGCGTAAAATCCGAGAGCGAGCAGTTTGTGTTTGAGAGCAGGCGTCATCATCCAGACCTCTGCGCGTGAATCGCTTTCGCATTGATTGTATCGGATTCCGGGTCGGGAAGCAAAAGAACTCATAAAAAAATCCCCGCCACGGGTGTGGCAGGGATTTTGTTCAGGCTGTAGCTGGGTTAGGCAACGACGACGACGTTGCTGGCCTGCAGACCCTTGGGGCCTTTTTCCACCGAGAATTCGACCTTCTGGCCTTCATTCAGGTTGCGGAAACCATCGCCCTGGATCGCAGAGAAGTGGACGAAGACATCTTCGCCGCCGGAGCGGGAAATGAAGCCATAGCCCTTGCTTCCATTGAACCATTTGACTGTGCCGGTGATACGTTCTGACATTGTGTTTGCTCCTTATTGCAAAAACGAAAAACGGAATTTGATTAAGGGATCCCGTCTGCCCCGGCAGTTAAACAAAGAAGGCCCGCGGATTTGAACCGGGGCCTCATTATTTACTAACGTGAACCAACTGGTATCCTTCGCTCAAAATATTATCATGCTTGCAAAAATCAGTCAATCACCAAAATTGACAGGCGCAATCATTGAGCCGCAGTTATGGCTGGGCCTGGCAGTCCTCCAGGCGGGGAGGGGTGCCGGGGTAGAGCACCGTTTCACAGGTCAACACATAGCCATTGGCATAGACAACACGCACTACCACGCCGACAGTGGAGCGGCTGGAAGGCGCGTAATAGAGCTGGTAGGCCAGCCCGCGTTGATCGGCCAGGCTGGGGATCCTGTCAAATGCGCGGGGCGGTTCCCCTGGATCCTGCAAGGTTTGATGGACAAATTGCGCTGCGTCGATATGGATGGAGGGCGGGCGCAGAAAGGCGCCAGCGATACATCCAAGCGCCAGAGTCAAACCAGTGAGCAGGACAATCCGCCAGGAGCGGGAAGGCTGTTGGAGCAGGTCAACATGCCAGCGGGCCAACCAGCGCAGCCCCAGGGCCGGTGCCAGGCAGATGGCGAGCATGGGCAATATGATAATTAACAAGGCGGCGATTTTTGATTCACCCGGAGCGGCCTGGGCCTGCAAAGAGGCTTGAATGCAAAGCGTGAGTGCCAGGGCGCCGCTAAACCCACCGCGCCAACTTTCATGCCACCAGGCAGAAAGAAGGCCGGTCACGGTCAGCCCGCCGGCGATCCAGCCCCAGCGCAACCAGAAGAGCGGCCAATCTGGCCCGAGAGGCAATAAGGGGTTGAGAAACAGGACGAGAAAAGTGGAACAGGCGGCCAAGGCGCTGCCACCTAACAGGCCGTAATACGCGCCAGTCAGGGCACGACGATTTTTTACAGCCAGCGACTCACTGCGTTCATCGCCGGGAAGCAGGGTGATTTTTTTCATCTCTCTATTTTCCCACACCCGGCAGGTTTTCTCCAAGGAATGCCGGGCTGGAGAGATCGCCTGTTGTTCCTAAATTGGCGGCGCGCGGCGGCAGGGAAATTTCAGGGAGCGGGGGGCAGTTCGAGCAAGAAGGCTGCGCCCTGGCCGGGCAAGCTTTCAGCGCGGATGCTCCCGCCATGCGCGCGCACCAGTTGGCGGGCAATGGCCAGCCCCAGCCCGCTGCCGGCGCTGCCGCGTGTGCGCGAGCGGTCACCTTTCCAGAAGCGGTCGAAGATAAAGGGCAGGTCCTGTGGAGGGATGCCGGGACCGGTATCGGTCACGCTCAGGCGCACTCCGGTGGGGATTTTTTCGGCGCGCAGGCCAATCTTCCCGCCGGCGGGAGTGTAGCGCAAGGCGTTGGCAACCAGGTTGGAGAGCACCTGGTCGAGGCGGTCATAATCGGCAAAGAGTTCGAGCGTGCGGGCCTCTTCATCCACCTCGCAGGCCAGGGTGAGGGTCTGTTCGGCGGCCTGCGGTGCAAAACTGGTGGCGACGTCTGCCAATATGTCGGCGGCCAGGAATCGGGTGGGATGCAGCGGCAGCTGCCCGGCTTCGGCCAGTGAAAGGGTCTGCAAGTCAGTGACCAGGCGGGCGAGCAGGTGGGTCTCATCCAATGTGGCCGATAGTGTTTCCGGGTTGGGATCATAAACGCCGTCCAGCATGCCTTCCAGGTTGCCCTGGATGATGTGCAGGGGCGTGCGCAATTCGTGGGCGATGTCGGCGGTCAGGTTGCGGCGCTGTTGTTCTGCTCGGGCCAGTTCCCCGGCCATGTGATTAAAGCTGCGCGCCAGGGCGCGCGCCTGGCGCGAGCCATGCTCCTGCAGGCGCACGGAAAGATCGCCGCGCGCAACGGCCTCGACAGCCGCCATGATATCTGCCAGCGGGCGGCCCAAACGCCGAAAGCCCAGCCGGCCCAGCCCAAAAGCCAGGAAGAGAATGCCTAGCGGAACAGCGCACAGGAGGAAGTCGCCTTCCGGCGGATGATGGAACTCGCGGCCTGGCGGGCCAAACGCCAGCACGATGATGGCGCCGACCCCCAGCAGGAAGAGCAGAGCCAGCCCGCCAAACAGGGCGACAAAGCCCCAGAAGACGAAGCCGCGCTCCTGCCGGGTGGACGGTTCAGCGGGCTTCATCGGGACTCCGTTTCGATGAAGCGGTAGCCCACCCCATACACGGTTTCGATCTGCGGCTGACGCCCGCCGGCTTCGAGCTTGCGGCGCAGATTTTTGATGTGCGAATCGATGCTTCGGTCGAGGCCGGTCGGGGCGGCGCCGTACAGGTCATCACTCAGCTGTTCGCGGGTCAGCGTCTGGCCGGGGCGGCGCACCAGGCTGTAAAGCAGTTTGAATTCGTTGGGGGTGAGGTGGATGGGAAGCTGATCCAGGCTGACGGTGTAGCGTTCGCTGTCAATCTCCAGCCCGCCGCTGCGCAAAACCGCCGGAGCCTTGACCTGTCCATGGGAGCGGCGCAGCATGGCGCGGACGCGCGCCACCAGCGCGCGTGGCGAGAAGGGTTTGACGATGTAGTCGTCTGCGCCGATTTCCAGCCCGACAACCTGGTCACTTTCCTCGGCCAGGGCTGTCAGCATGATGACCGGCACGTCGCTTTCGCGGCGCAGGTGGCGGCAGACTTCGCGCCCATCCAGGCCGGGGAGCAACAGGTCGAGGACGATCAAATCGGGGTGGTCGCGGCGTGCCATGACAAGCGCAGAGGGGCCGTCGGCGGCAGAAATGACGCGGAAGCCGCTTTTTTCGAGGTAATCGCGCGCCAGGCGCACCACCCGGGGTTCATCATCAACAACCAGGATCAATTCCTGCATGGGTCAAGTTTACCAGAAGAACAGAATCCCCTGCCCCGGGAACGAGGCAGGGGAAACCAGGAAGGAGACTTACTTGTTTTCGTCAGCCGGGGCTTCAGGCTGGGGCGCGGCGGCAGGAGTCGCTGGAGTGGACTGCGCCCAGGGGCCGTGGCGCCAGGCCCAGGTTGGGCCAAAGAGCAGGCGCACCAATCCAACAATCAGCAGGGCCGCAAACAGCAAGCCGAGCAGCCCGCCGAATTCGAAGTGCCCGCCGCCACGCATGGCAAAGCGGCCGGCATCGGGCATAAACCTGCCATCAAAACCGTGATGGAAGAAGGGAGCCGCAGAATCCGCTTGCTGATACTGCTTGAGCGCCTCCACCACGGCCGGGCTTTGAGCCACACCCTGGCTGTATCCATAGCGATAGGCCGCAAATCCGCCGCCAGCCAGTAGGCCGATGATCAGCAGAATGCCGATGACCCGTAAAAGAACAAATTTGATTTTCATGTTGCCTCCAGAATATTCAGGTTGGTTTGAGCGTACGGGGTAAAGATACCAATCAATTGTGGAGAAATTCTGGAATCCCCGGTCAGAGATTGTGGAGGTTATGCCAGGACGTTAAAAAATTCCACAGGGCAGGCGCCCTGTGGAAACCCGGGTCAATCTCATTTGGCAGAAAATCACGCGGATTTTTGCAAGGTCAAGAACCAGCGCGTCAGGAAATAGGCCGCCAGCCAGGCGAGCAGGTTAAGAAGGACAAAGAAAATTATCACATCCCACAGCCCGCTGTTAAAAATGGGCGAGGGCGGCGGGTGCATGACGTTGGCTGCCATGGAAAAGATGATCCGCAGGGCAATGATGTAGGCCAGGTTGGCTATGGAGGTGAGCACCTTGTGATTAACCAGCCACAGACCGGTCTGCATCAGCGCTCCAACGATGGCAAACGTCAACGCCAGCCGAAAGCGCGGCTCAGACAGGAACAGACCGTTCCAGTTGGTCTGCATCGCCAGCAGCGAGAGCGGCAGGTAGGTGATCCAGAAGACGGTACCGGTGCGCCCCAGCGCCGCGGACCAGTCGTGGAAAGCCTCGCGACGAGTCAGCAGCCCGATCAAACCGGCCAACCCGGCGGCAATGAAGGCCACTTCCGCAGCCAGCACCCACGCACCGTGCAGGTAGACAATGCGCACATTCGCGCCAAGCGATTTTTCCTCGGGCCCAAACAGGGTGGCCAGGAGAATGACAGCAATAACACCGAGCAGTTGGTACAACGGGGCAGATTTGAATTTGGACATGCGTGAATTTTATCAAAGTTTTCACAAGCCTTCACACTCCCTTTACAATGGCGCGTTATGATGGAGACAATTCAATTCAAGGAGATTAATCACGATGAAAACAAACTGGAAATGGATCCTGGGCCTGGTAGTTTTACTGGTAATCCTCTTTTTCCTGCCGACCCTGTGGCAGAATCTGTTTGGCTTTGGCGGGCAACACCCGATGATGAGGGACGGCCTGCACAACTGGGGTTCCGGTCGCATGGGCGGAACGGGCTACGCCATGTTCGGCGGCCTGCTGATGGGCGCCGGCATGCTCTTCGCCTGGCTGATTCCGCTCGGGCTGCTGTTCGGCGTCGTCTACGCAGCCCTGGCGCTGTTCAACCGCAACCATCCTGCCAGCCCTGCCGCGCCGGAAATCCGCTGCGGCAACTGCGGCGAAGCCATCGAAACCGGCTGGAAAGCCTGCCCGCACTGCGGCGAAAAGTTGTAAACAAGCCCGCCATACCCCACAACGAACAGACGGAGGCAAAGCCTCCGTCTGTTCGATTCCCTGCCGCCCAGATCTCAACTCCCAGATAGGGCACGCGTCATCTCGCCCAGCTGCTCAATCGCCCGCTCGGTGGCGTAATTAAAGGCCGCAGCGTTCAGGCGGATAAAATTGGAAAATTGCTGGGTGACCGAAAAAACATGCCCCGGCGCCAGGGTGATCCCGCCCGCCATCCCCAGCTTGTACAATTCCAGCGAATCGACCTGTCCGGGCAGCTGCACCCACAGCACAAACCCGCCCGCCGGGCGCGTCACACGCGTCCCGGCCGGAAAATGGCGCATGACCGCCCCCGACATCAACTCGACATTACGGGCATACTCGCGACGGATGCGCCGCAGGTGATGATCATAGCCGCCGCTTTCCAGAAACTGCGCCAGCGCCATCTGCGACACCGTCGGCGAAGAAGCACTGAGCGTGAACTTGAGCCACTCCACCTGCGCCTGAAAACGCCCCGGCACCGCCCACCCAACCCGCAGCCCCGGGCTGATATCCTTCGAGAAGGAGGAGACCAGCATCACCAGCCCTTTTTTATCAAACGACTTGCACACCAGCGGACGTTTCTCGCCAAAATAAATTTCCCCGGAGACATCGTTCTCAATCAGCGGGATATCGTGCCGGGCCAGCAATTCCACCAGCTCGCGCTTGCGATCGTCCGGAATCTGGCTGCCCAGTGGATTATTGAAATTGGAGATGACCACCACCGCCCGGATCGGGTTGTGCTCAATCGCAAACTCCAACGCACCCAGGCTGATTCCATCCCGCGGATGAGTGGGAATCTCCAGCGCCCGAATGCCGTGCACCTCGAGCGTTTGCAGGGTGCCAAAATAAATCGGCGATTCAATCGCAACAATATCGCCCGGACGACAGACCGCCAACAGGCACAGGTCAACCGCCTCCACCGCCCCGGAGGTGATCAGGATATCCGCCGGCGAAAGACTGCAGCCGCTCAACACCGCCCGCTGGGCAATTTGCATCCGCAATGCCTCCAGGCCAGGCGGGAACTGGTACTCGTGCGCGCTCACCCCACTATTGCGGGCAATCTCGGAGATGATCTGGTTGATCTTTCGTAGGGGCAAAAAATCGGGGTTGGGCAGCGCCGCGCCCAGCTGCACCAGGCTGCGATTGTTTGAATCGCGCATCAGCATCATCACCAGCTCATGCAGGCTCACCTGGCTGGGATCACGCCCCGGCGAGGACATTTCCGGCTCGGGCAGCTGATCCTGCCCCCGGGCGCAGACATAATACCCGGATTGCGGGCGCGGCTCGATCATGGCGCGGTTTTCGAGCAGAAGATACGCCTGCAGCACCGTGCTGATGCTGACGCCCTGCTGCTGACTCATCTGTCGCACCGAGGGCAGCCGGTCGCCGGGCAGATACGTCCCCTGCCGAATCAAATCCGCCAGCCGGCCGGCCAGCTCCTGGTAACGCAATGTTTTCGAGGTCGACGAAGTATTCATTATCACTAACAGTTATAAGCGAGTTAACCGGTACAATTTATTTTAACACAAACTGTAACGATTACAATAAAAGAAATCTGCATCTGTACTCTTTTTCGGGCGCATGGGATACTACCAGCATCAACAACGGCTTACCCATATCAGGAGAAATCACATGATCTTCACTTCACAAACCCACAAAATCGACGTGCTGCTGAAAACCAAGCAGCTGCTCAGCCTGCAAGAAGCCCAGCCCGGCATGGCCATTGAATGTAAACAGGGCGTGCTCTGGGTCACCTCCACCGGCGATTACAACGACCACATGCTCACGGCCGGAGAACGCTTCCAGCCGCGCTGCGCCGGCGAGGTGGTTATCGAAGCGCTTGACGACGCCTGCCTGGAACTTGCCGAATAAGCTTCCCAACCGGGAAACTTATTCCAGCCCGCGTCTCCTTCTTCCTCCAAAATCCGTCCCGTCAGGTTCAAAACTGGCGGGACGGATTGGTTTTTAAGTGAGTTACGGGCCGCAAACCACCGTGTAATTGGCCTGCGCCACCACACTGTTGGGCTTGGTCACCACCAGCTTGACCCAATACTCACCCTGGGCGCCATATTTGACATAATCACTGATCGTCTGGGTGCCAAATTTGTCAAATTTCAGAACACTGGTGGAAGTAACATTGCCCTGGCTGATTTCCCAGTGCCATTCCACCAGCGCCGGGCCATTCGTCGTGATCGTACCCGCCAGATCGACCGGCGAATAGGGGAAGACGCAACCCGGCACAACCATCTGGGTTGGATTGGTTACCAGTGTCACCTTGGTGACCAATGCCTGCGGCACCTCCACCGGGTTCACCATCGCCAGGTTGCCCGAAGGCGACGTCACAGAAGCCGCCACCCAACAGGTGGCTGTGGGGTTGGCCGGCAGACGGATGTTCCACCAATCCCCGGCTGGATTCTTGCCAATAATGTTCGCCGTTTCTCCCACCTTGAGCGCGCCGACGGGCTCCCACTCCACCCCCGGGCCATAGCGGCAGTTGACCGGATCCTTGATCGGCGTCAGAACCGGATCAGATGGCGTGGCAGTTGGCACCGGCGTGGGAATTTCGGTCGGCGGCGGCACCGGCGTCTCCGTCGCAGGCACGCTGGTGACAGGCGCTGCAACAACCGGGGCTTGCGTAATCACAATCACCACCGGGGTGGGCGTGCTGCTGGAAAGATTGCAAGCCAGCGTCAGCGCGGCCAGCACCAATACAGATAAAAAGGTTTGCAGCTTCATGCTCTCTCTCCTTGGTCAGGGTAAACTACTTCTCGTTTTAGCGCTTCAGCGTCCGATACTTCACCCGCGTCGGCTTGACATCTTTGCCGTAACGCGCCTTGTAATCAGCTTCATAATCAGACCAGTTGCCCAGGAACAGCCGCGCCTGGCTGTCGCCTTCAAAGGCCAGGATGTGCGTGCAGATGCGGTCGAGGAACCAGCGGTCGTGGCTGACCACCACCGCGCAGCCGGCGTACTCTTCCAGCGCGTCTTCCAGCGCCCGCAGCGTGTTCACATCCAGGTCGTTGGTCGGCTCATCCAGCAAAATCAGGTTTCCGCCTTCCTTAAGCATCTTGGCCAGGTGCACACGGTTCCTTTCCCCACCCGATAACATGCTGACCTTTTTCTGCTGGTCGGAACCGGCAAAATTGAACGAAGAACAGTATCCGCGCGCGTTGATTTTGCGGTTGCCCAGCTCCAACGTCTCTGCTCCGCCGGTGATTTCCTCGTAAACCGATTTTTCAGGGTCGAGCGTGCGGCTCTGGTCGGCGTAGCCCATTTTCACAGTCTTGCCAATGCGGATGTCGCCGCTGTCGGGCTTTTCCTGCCCGACGATCATTTTCAACAGGGTGGTTTTCCCCGCGCCATTGGGGCCGACAATGCCCACAATCGAGCCGGGTTCGATTTTTGCTGTGAAATTATCCAAAATCAGGCGGTCGCCATAGCTTTTGCTGATGCCGTTTAACTCAAGCACCACATCGCCCAGGCGCGGACCCGGCGGGATGTAGATTTCCTGTTCGCTGCGGTATTTTTCCACTTCCTGCGAGAGCAGCTTCTCATAAGCCGTCACGCGCGCCTGGCCCTTGGATTGCCTGGCCTTGGGCGACATGCGGATCCATTCCAACTCGCGTTCCAGCGTTTTCTGGCGTCTCGATTCGGATTTCTCCTCCTGGCGCAGGGCTTCCTGTTTCTGCTCCAGCCACGAAGAGTAATTGCCCTTCCACGGAATGCCATAGCCGCGATCCAGTTCCAAAATCCAGCCGGCCACATTGTCGAGGAAGTAGCGGTCGTGGGTCACGGCGATGACCGTGCCTTTATATTGTTGCAGATGGTGTTCCAGCCAGGCCACGGATTCAGCGTCCAGGTGGTTGGTGGGCTCATCCAGCAGCAGGATATCCGGCTCGGTCAGCAGCAAACGCGTCAGGGCGATGCGCCTTTTCTCACCGCCAGAGAGATTCTTGATAACGGCATCCGCTGGGGGGCAGCGCAGCGCATCCATCGCCACTTCCAGGTGAGAATCGAGATTCCAGGCGTCCACCTTATCCAGCGCGTCCTGCAGTTTGCCCTGTTCGGCAATCAGCGCGTCGAAATCGGCGTCGGGTTCGCCAAATTTGGCGTTGATGTCTTCGAATTTGGCGAGCATGTCCACAATCGGCTGGACGGCCTCGCGGATGGTGGCGATGACGGTTTTTTCGGGGTCGAGTTCAGGCTCCTGCGGCAGGTAGCCAACCGTATAGCCCTTGCTCATGGCGATTTCGCCGACGTAGTCCTTGTCAACGCCCGCCATGATGCGCAGCAGTGTGCTTTTGCCCGCGCCGTTCAGGCCGAGCACGCCGATTTTGGCGCCATAATAAAAGCCGAGCGAAATATCGCGCAGCACCTGTTTGTTGGGTGGGTGGATGCGCCCAACGCGCATCATGGAATAAATGACCTGGGTATCAGAAGGCATGAGAGTCTCGATAGAGGATGAAAGATTTTGGATTGGAACGGGGTGATTTTACCGTAATCCATTTGAAATGCAAATTAAATACGCACCGGAAGCCCAGGGTGGGCTTCCGGTGGCCAACTCGCGCTCCACGCGTGAATCAGGGTGTCGGTGTGATGGAAAGAGTGGGAGCCGCTGTGGCGGTGGGGGGAACAACAACCGTCAGGTCGAGCACGACGGCCAGTTCAAGGGTGTAGGCGTTATGCAGGTCGCGCGCGTTCTTGATTCCGGTTTGCAGATCGGCGGCCTGGGCACCGTTCAGCAGCGCCAGCAGGGTATCAATGACCATGTTCATGTGCGCCACCTGCAGGTCTTTCAGTTTGCCCAGGCAGGCGGACGGTACCGGTTCATCCTGGGCGGCGCGCCGGATGCGCTGCAGGTCGGCGATGGCGCCGGGCAGCTGAGTGGTGGTCAGGGCCGCGGCCAGGGTGGAGGCGTCGTCAAACTCGCGCATATGGTTATGGACGCGCTGGGCCAACACACGCTTATATTCCGGCAGACAGGGATCAATCGTCTGGGTGGGGGCAGCCAGGGCCTCGAAGGGCGCCGGTTGGGCGGCATCCGCCGCGGGCTGAGGCGCAGACGGGCCGCAGGCGCTCAAAATCAGCGCGCAGAACAAAAAATACAAGTAAAGTGTTTTTTTAAACATTGGATTCTCCTGTTTGATTGGCTGCCCCCAGGCTTCTGATGTTGAGTTGGGCCACAGGCCGCCCCTACACTTTGGTGAGTTCAGATTTGGAAGTACTACCCTTGAATTGTCTTTCTTGTTATTGTTCAAGGGGATAACTTCAATGGTACTCTGGAAATGCCGAAAATACTAGCAGGAAACGCTGGCGCCGTAGGGATGCAAAGGAAAACCCTGAATGTTCTTCCGGCGCGTTCGTGGGGAAAAGGCATTGCTGCAGTATAAAAGCAAAAGACCGTCCCGAAGCCTTATTCGAGCGTATGGCTCAACAAGGCTCCGGGACGGTTCTATTTATTTAACCTAAGTTGCTACCTTGAGATGAACTTTAACAAAAATCCATGAGTATCCAGTAAAGTTGGGTTTCCCGACACAAAAATACTGGAGGAACTCATGGACACCCAAATTATAGCCATATATTGTCTTTGCGATGACATGC
>CAIQVH010000011.1 GCA_903875215.1 uncultured Anaerolineae bacterium | reverse complement strand
ATACGCTTTGAATTCTGCATTCCCTAACATCTGCGATACTTTCGTGATCGCTGCCGTCAGGGTCGTTTTCCCGTGGTCGATGTGGCCCATCGTCCCAACGTTCAAATGCGGTTTGCTGCGGTCAAATTTCTGCTTCGCCATTTTTCACTCTCCTTAGTGGAAATAGATCAGAGTGTTACTTCAGCAACTGAGCCCTCAATGGGATTTGAACCCATGACCCCAGTCTTACCAAGACTGTGCTCTACCGACTGAGCTATGAGGGCATTTCGTGCTGCCCGGTGTTTTGCCGGGAAGGTGGGCAGTGAAGGATTCGAACCTCCGAAGTCGTCTGACAACTGATTTACAGTCAGTCCCCTTTGGCCACTTGGGTAACTGCCCACGATTTAATTTTGTTTGAGTCATTGCTGACTCGAGTTCGAGGCCATGACTGGCCTCGAACGCCAACCAACAATGGAGCCGACGACGAGAATCGAACTCGTAACCGCCCGCTTACAAGGCGGGTGCTCTGCCGATTGAGCTACGTCGGCAAGTTACTCCCGCGTTAAGCGGGGCAATTATACCAAAGGCTTTCCAGCCCTACAAGGGCTTTTTCGGCAAAATTATCAGCCTGTGCCCCGCTGGTTGACGGGTGGCAGGCTGACAGGTAGCCAAGCGGATGAGTAGTCTATCAGAATTCGGGGAGGCCGTCAAGTCCGCTATGTTATAATCCGCACAATTCATCAGCGAAGAGGTAGCAATGCTCAAAATTGAGATCGTTTACTGCGCAGTCTGACATTATACCGAGCGGGCCGTGCGCCTGGCGGAGGAGTTGTTGCAGCGGTTCGAGCCGGAGATCGAGTCGCTGACTTTGTGCCCTGCAGATGGCGGGCGATTTGAAGTCAGCGTGAATGGGAAACTGGTCTATTCCAAGCTGGCCACCGGGCGCCACGAAAACGCGGGCGAGGTGGTCAGTCTGGTAAATACTATTTTATAGCGGTGAGGCAAAATGGCAAAGAAAGGCCGTGTTTTTTCGGGTGCGCGCCCCACTGGGCGTCAGCATTTGGGTAATTATCTGGGCGCAATCAAGAACTATGTTGCACTGCAACAGGAGTTTGAGTGTGTCTATTCGATCGTGGATGTACATGCGCTGACCACGGTGGAGACGACGAAAGATTTGACCAGTAATACGTTCGACATGGCGTTGGACTGGCTGGCGGCGGGTATTCGCCCGGAGGAGTCGATTGTGTTTGTGCAGAGCCATGTGCCGCAGGTGATGGAGCTGCATACCTATCTTTCGATGGTGACCCCGCTCGGCAAGTTGACTGATCTGCCGACTTTCAAGGAGAAGGTGCGCGAAAGCCCGGAGAATGTGAATTACGGGCTGGTTGGTTACCCGGTGTTGATGACGGCGGACATCGTGCTGTATCGCACGGATGTGGTGCCGGTGGGAGTGGATCAGGCGCCGCACCTGGAGTTTGCGCGTGAAACGGTGCGCTCGTTCAATTATCGCTACGGGGCGGCTGTGCTAAAGGAGCCGCAGATGAAGAATACGGAGATTCCCAAGGTGTTGGGGATCGACGGGCAACAAAAGATGGGGAAAAGCCTGAATAATCATATTGAGCTGGCGGCCACCCCAGAGGAGACCCGTCTGCGGGTGATGCAGATGGTGACGGATCCGCAACGGATGCGGCGCACGGATCCGGGTAATCCGGAGGTCTGCAATGTTTTTTCGATGCACAAAATTTTTACTCCGGCGGAAGATGTGGCGATGATCAACCAGGAGTGCCGCCGGGCAGGGATTGGATGTGTGGATTGTAAGAAACGTTTTGCGGAGAATTTGAACCAGAACCTGGCGCCTTTCCGGGAGAAGCGGGCTGAAATTGGGGCCAACCCGGCTACGGTGTGGGATGTGTTGCACGACGGAGCGAAACGGGCCCGCGCCATCGCTGAAGAAACCATGGTCAGCGTGCGCGAGGCCATCCAGCTGCCGAAGTAGGGCGTTGTAAATGGGTTAGATTCAGGATGCGTAATTCGGCAGGACGCGGATTACGCATCTCCTTTTTGGGGAGGGCTTTCATGCGTGCGCTGGTTCAGCGAGTGAAATTTGGCAGAGTAAGCGTGGCGGGGCAGGTGACTGCCGAGATCGGCCAGGGGCTGGTCGTGCTGGTTGGGATCGGACATGGGGATGGCGAGGCGCAGGCGGCCTGGCTGGCGGAGAAGATCGCCAACTTGCGGATTTTTAAGGATGCCGAGGGGAAGATGAATCTCTCGGTGCGCGAGGTTGGCGGCGCGGCGATTGCTGTCAGCCAGTTTACGCTGTATGCGGATGTTCAAAAAGGCCGCCGGCCGTCTTTCGTGCAGGCGGGTCTTCCAGAAGCGGCACGCCCGCTGGTCGATCGCTTTGCAGAACTGCTCAGAGCGCAAGGCGTTCCAACCGGGCAGGGGATCTTCGGCGCGGAAATGCTGGTGGAAATTCACAATGATGGGCCGGTAACCATCTGGCTGGAGCGCTAATCCGCCCCAAAAAGTGTACAATGAAATTATGGAAACCGCTGATCTGCTGGGAAAGGAGACAGCCTGGCGGGCGCTGGCAGCGTATGACCTGCACCCGCTGGGAATCACTGCGCTGCAACACGGAGACAGCCTGACCTGGCGCGTGGAGACGTTGGACGGCAGGTATTTGCTGCGTCTGCACCATCCGCGCATTGAGACCTTTGAGACGGCCAGCCTGAGCCGCGCAGCGCTACACTCTGAAATCCTGTGGCTGCGGGCGTTGCGGCGGAAAAATCTGCCCGTTCCATCGCCGGTGGCCGCCCGCAGCGGGGCGTATGTGACCGAATGGGCCGGCGAAGCCGTCACGGTGCTGGCCTGGCAGGAGGGCGAGGCGTTGACCCGCGACCTGGAAAGCGAAAGCAGCGCCATGGCCATGGGCAGCCTGGTCGGGCAGTTGCATGCCCAGGCCAGCCGTTGGAAACCTCCCGCCGGATTTGTGCGCCCCAGCCGCGACAGGCACTACTTTAGGGCGGCGCTGGAGGCGCTTCGCCCGGCGCTGGCCGATGGGCGCATGACGTACCAGGATTTCAAAACGCTGGAAGAATTCGTCGAACTTTTGACTGCAACCACCGCAACACTGCGGTTGAGCCGCCAGACCTGGGGGATGCTGCACGGCGACCTGCATCGCGGCAATTTTATTTTGGGATCCGACCAGCTGCGCCTGATCGATTTTTCGTTGTGCGGCTGGGGACACTTCGCCTTTGATCTGGGAACCTGCCTCTCCAACCTGCGCACGGCCTATCATCCCCTGTTTTTGGAAGCCTACACGCGCTTTTTCCCGCTGCCGCCCAATTTCGCGCGCCTGATCGAAGGCTATTTCCTCGCCAGACACCTGTCAACCTTCGCCCGCTCAGTAGCCGATGCCAGTGTGCAGGAGGAGTTGATCCGGCGTATCCCGCTCATCGCCGGCGAATATGCCACGCGCTTCAACCGCGACGAACGGTTCTGGTTTACCCCACAATCCGCATCCTTGATTTGAATTTTGGCATCCTGATCGCACTTTTCCTGGTGCAGAATCTCCCCTCCCCCAACAAAACGGTTTCACGTCAGGCTGAAATCTCCCCGCCAAAAAACCGCATCCACCTGCACCGCCAGCGCGCCGGCTGCCAGCATGGCCTGCGCGTCGGCGCTGGAATAAACCCCGCACCCGCCGATCAGTGGGATCCCGGCCCGGACTGCTTCGCTGGTCACCAACAAAGACTGGGCCAGCAGGCCCGGCCCGAACAACCGCCCGCTGACACCCTCTTGCAGTCCCCGAGGCGGCGCCAGGCTGAGAGCCTCCGCCCCGCCCGCCAGCAGACGCGGCCCCAGGCGCAGCACCTGTTCCCACGGCAGGTTGACAATCAGCGGCAGTTCCCCAACCGCCTGCTCCACCGCAGAATAGATCCAATCATCGGCCAGTAGTGGCGCAAACCCCAACTCCAACGCAGCCACATTCTCCACATTCTCGAGCATGCGCGCCATTCGCGCCACTTCCCCGGGCCGGTCGGCCATGAGATGGACAATCACCGGCAGCGTGGAGCGCGCCCATTTGTGCGCATACTGCTTGAGCACCGCCGGCAAGCCCGGGTTGGGCAATCCGCTATGCAGTAGAAATCCGCCCGGAAATTCCACCAGCGCCGGTTCAGCCGCCGGCAAACGCGCCCGCCAACTGACCGGAGCCGTGACAAACGCCCCCAGTTCAGACCAGGGCACCGGCTGACGCACCTCCGGCGCAAAGCCCAACGCTCCGGCCGAATTCATCCACGGTTTTTGCAAGAACAACCCGCACTTCGACATATGCCGCCTAGACCGCCCCTTCAGCCGCGGGCCGCACCCGGCCTTCTCCCAGCAAGGACATATGATTCTTGTTGAAGATCATCGCCCCAGAGTGAAGCGAAAGCTGCGGGTTGAACACATACGTCAGCGTGGCATCCGTCAGCGGAATAAAATCCTCCGGACGCATCATCAACCCTTTTCGAATATCAAGCCGCTCAACAACATGCAACATGCCATGAATCTCAAATTGCGGCAGCAAAACCGCCACATCCACCCCCACCCGGTTAGTCTTGCGAAAAATACTCTTATGCGTCAAATCCTGCTCCAGCGGAATGGCCATCAGGATAGCCTTCTTCTCTAGGCGCGCCCGCGCCAGGCGCAACGGCGGAGACTTCCCCAACGTAAACAAACTGGAGGACTGCACCTCCGACAGAATCAGCTGCGGATCGGTTTTCAGATTCAACACATCCGTCAGACGCTCGCCATCCGTTTCAACCTGCCCCCGGATGATAAAATCAGCCGTGAAAAGCTGCACACCAATCGCCATAATCTGCTCCCTTGACCGTTTCAAAGACCGTCATCAAAATCTTACCATTTGCAAAACCCCAAGTCAATCAGCGCCCGCCGCGAGGAAAAATGTCCACCCACCCCACGCCCGACTTCTCCACCTACCAATCTCCATTTGCATGGCGCTACGGCAGCCGCGCCATGCGCCAGCTGTGGTCAGAACAGCACAAACGCCAGCTCTGGCGCCAGATCTGGGTCGCGCTGGCCGAAGTTCAGAGCGAATACGGCCTGGTCAGCCCCGCCCAGGCCGCCGACCTGCGCGCACACGCTACCGAAATCGACCTGCCGCGCGCACTGGCCATCGAAACCGAGATTCAGCACGACCTGATGGCCGAAGTGCGCGTCTTTGCCGAGCAGGCCCAACTCGGCGGCGGGATCATCCACTTTGGCGCGACCTCGATGGATGTGGAAGACAACGCCGATGCGCTGCGCCTGCGCGCCGGGCTGACCCTGACCCTGACCACGCTGCGCGCCCTGCTGCTGCCCCTCAGCCTGCTTCTCGATAAATATGCCGATACACCCCTGATGGCTTTCACCCACCTGCAGCCCGCCGAACCTTCCACGCTGGGCTACCGTCTCGCCCAGCACGCCCAGGACCTGCTCGAAGACTACCAGACCCTGCAGGCCATCCAACCAAAGATCCGCGGCAAAGGCTTCAAAGGCGCAGTCGGCACAGGCGCCAGCTACGCCGAATTACTCGGCGCAGATCACGTCGCCGCCTTCGAGCAAAAACTGAGTGATAAACTCGCCCTGCCCTTTTTCCCCGTCGCCACCCAAACCTACCCGCGCAAGCAAGATTACACCGTCCTGACCGCCCTGGCCGGGCTGGGACAATCACTCTACAAACTGGCCTTTGATCTGCGCCTGCTGCAATCTCCACCCATTGGCGAACTTTCTGAACCCTTTGGCAGCCGGCAGGTCGGTTCTTCGGCCATGCCCTTCAAGCGCAACCCGATCAGCGCCGAAAAAATCGACTCGCTCGGGCGCTACCTGGCCCAACTGCCGCGCATCGCCTGGGACAACGCCGCGCACAGCCTGCTGGAACGCACCCTCGACGATTCAGCCAACCGCCGCATCATCCTGCCCGAAGCCTTCCTCGCTGCTGATGAAATGCTGGCGACGATGAACCGCATCCTGCAAGGCTTGCGCGTTGATGAAGCCGCCATGCGCCGCAACCTGGATCGCTACGGGCCGTTTGCGGCCACCGAGCGGGTCTTGATGGCGGCTGTCAGCGCCGGAGCCAGCCGCCAGGAAATGCACGAAGTCATCCGCGGGCAATCCATGCTCGCCTGGGAAAGCTTGCGAAACGGAGACACGAATCCGCTTGCTGAGAAACTCTCTAAAAATGGGGAACTCTTGAAGGTGCTTTCCCCCGAAAAAATCCTGACATTGATGGATTATCTACAGCATGTGGGCAATGCCCCGACCCGGGCGCGGGAGATGGCAGCAACCATCCGCCTGGCGCTCGAAGCGGCTTAACATTGAAGGCGGCCATACTCCATGGCCGCCTTCAATGTTCGGATACACTATTCATCCTGGTCACTCATGGGGCGCCACCAGAGATTTATCTTCCCGGCTGGTAAACAACGGCAGGAGGCTGATGACGATGAACAGACCAACTACCAGGAAAAGGACAACTACTTCATACGGGGTCATGGTTTCCTCCAATCGAGATGTTGAAACGGATAAAAGATTTACGCAGACAGCAGGCTTTTGGTTGCGAATTGCTATATCTATGAAACACCATTTTTGCGAAAATGTTCCTTACAGGAGCTTTACCGCTACCTTACAAAACACCAACAACACCCTGGGCTGATGTATAGATCGGAGTATAGGCTTTTCTGCCAGACTTATCACTCCCCCGCTGGTCTTATATCCACCAGGCAGACGGGATCTTCACCCCACTGACATGATGCGGGCGAGCATTTCCTCGTTGGTGCCAAACTTGAAGACCGCCAGACCGCGCCGGCGCGCCTCAGCCGCTTCAATTTCCGCCAGGTTGCGCACATCCGAAGCGGTGATGATCGGCTTGCCGATTTTTCTCAGCCGGGCGGCCAGCGCCTTGTCGTCAAAAGCCGCCAGCGGCAGCGTGCGGAGATACTGCAGCACGGCCAGCGCACCCTGAGTCCCATCGCGCCGGGCGTAGCCAACCAGCCCGCTGCTGGCCTGGCGCGACCAGCCCGCCATGAACACATCCGGGATGACCGCCTGCGCCTGCGGATCATACGCTTCAAAAGAAATCCCATCCACTGGAAAGCGCGGCTGGGGATTCTTGGCAAACTCCGCGCCACTGACCGGCAGCCCAAACCCGGCCTCCACCTGGTCACCGATGGCAAACACCACCGAATCCAGCGGTAAAACCCGCCTGCGGCCTGTGCCGCGCGCCCGCGCCTCTCCAGCCTGCAGTTGCAGGGCATTTTCCTCCACTTCCAATCCGCTGACACTTCCCTGGCCATTGCCAAGAACCTGCGTCGGCGAAACCAAAAACTCAAAGCGGAAGCGCGTGGCAGAGTTGGAGGGGTAAGCCTTGCTCAAAGAGGCCAGCAAAAGATTTCGCGCCGTTGCAGGGTCCTGCCCAACCGCATGCATCAACGGGGCAATGCGCTCCAATTCCACCTCCAGCGCATACTGATCGAGATTCATGATCACGTATTCCATCTCTTTTTGATCAAATTTCACTTCCAACGGCCCACGCCGCACGACGGCGACAACTTCCTCGACCTTGATCTTTTGGATCAGGAAGCGGGCAATATCCAGCATGACATTCCCCGCCCCCACCACTGCCACTTTCTTCCCAAAGTGGAAATTTCTCTGGCTGTAAGAAGGCAACTGGTTATAGTGATAGACCAAATCCTTGGCATGCGCCACGCCGGTCAATTGTTCGCCGGGCAGACCCAGCCATTTCGTCCCCTGGGCGCCAACGCAGACGAGCAGCGCTTGAAAACCAAGCGCGCGCAGATCCTCCAGACTCAAATCACCCTGCCCGCCAATGCTGACGTTGCCATAGTACGCCAGGCCGGGCGTATCCAACACCTGCAAAAACTGGGATCGCAAACCCTGTTTCATCACCTGCTTGTCGGGGTAGATGCCATACTCAGCCAAACCTCCGGGCTTGATATCACGATTAAACAGGCAAACCCGCACGCCACTGCGCGCCAATTCGCGCGCAGCAAAAATCCCCGCCGGGCCGGCGCCAATCACCGCCGCGGAATAACTCATTTCGATCACACATCTCTCCTTTGAGCATAATTGGGACTTATTTTATCCAATTATATGAGTTTTAGAAAAGCCATGCAAGCACCCAAACAGGGGATGCCAGGGAATCCAGATCCGGGAAATTTTCCAGAATGGGATTTCGTTTTTCCGTAAATATGCTATATTTACGGGCAGAGGAGAGCATCCGATGAATAACAAGGCGGATTCAACAAAACGACACGGCTTGGGCTGGATTTTGGCATCCCTGCTCCCCAGGCAGAAAAAAAGGAGCTTGGCCAGCCAAACCCAGCCAGAACCTGGCCCACCCAGCGCCAAAAGCGCCAAGGAACGTCTGTCCAACGTGGTCAGTTCGACGCAGGAGCAGCCCGCCTCCCCCACTCCAGAGCCAGCGTCAAAAGAGCCGGCTGGCGGAACAGCTGTCAGCACAGCCACACGATTAAAACTAGCGCCGGCTTTTTTCAACCTGGCAGCGGCATTGTCGTTTCTGGTGAACATCCTGCTGATGATCCTCTTGCTCAGCCTCGGACGCGAACTCCTCAGCCTGAAAGCCTTGCTGGGCAACCACCTGCTCGGCGGCCTGTATGGGAATTTCATCTTGATGGATCAGGCCCATATCAAAACCAATATCACGGTGATTGACCAGATCCCGGTCGAGTTTTCACTGCCCATCAGCCAGGACACCGTGGTAACCCTGACGGAAGCGACCCGCATCAACGGCGCTCAGGTGGCGTTGAATTCCGGGGGTGTGGTGATTAATGCCCCGGCCAATATCATTCTGCCAGCCGGAAGCAACCTGCCGGTTCACCTGGAATTGAACGTGCCGGTGAAGACCTCCATTCCGATCACATTGAATGTTCCAGTGGATATTCCGCTTGCGGATACTGACCTGCACCAGCCATTCATCGGATTGCAACAGGTGGTTAACCCGCTTTTTTTTCTTCTACAGCCCCAGATCCAGGCTCCCGCTGACCTGCCATGCGGTAGCCTGAAACCGATCTGCGCCTGGTATTTTCGCCAACCCTGAACAAGTTCATGACCCTGCGCACCGGCGTTGACCTGATCGAGATTTCCCGCCTCCGTGAAGCGATTGACCGCCACGGTGAACGCTTTCTGACGCGCATCTTCACCTCGACCGAGCGGGAACAATGCGGAGCCAATTTCGCTTCCCTGGCAGCGCGCTTCGCGGCCAAGGAAGCGGCCGCCAAGGCACTGGGGACAGGCCTGGGACCCGTGGCTTTTACAGAAATTGAGATCATCCGAGGTAAAAACGGAGCACCAACCCTGGTTTTGCACGGCCAGGCACGTCAGGAGGCCGACCGGCTGAGACTGACCGATTGGGCCGTCAGCCTCAGCCATACTGGCGAACTGGCCATGGCTTCAGTGGTGGCGAGCGGAAATTGAACACGGGCGACCAGGGTGGCCGCCCGTGTCTTTGTGCCAGAGTCAGGCGCTGCACAAGACCCCCACGTGGCGCAACACCGTTTCAGAGCTGCCGGAATTCCCGATGAAAGCCGCGGCCTCGGAGGTGCGAAGTCCCGCCCGTGGAAAGGGATAGGGAAGGAGGTTTCGACACGAGGGTTCTATGCGCGGCCGATTCTGGGCTGCCGGCCTGGCTTTCCTTTCAGCCGGGTTATTTCCTGGTCAGTCCGTTCCTGTCGGAAGTTTTTCTTCAACGCCAATCCACAGGTGATCGGGTAAAACCGAGCGCAGAGGACGAACCAGGATGGGGCCGGCGTGGAATCCTTCGGCTGGAAAAATGCCGGGGTTGACGAGGCACAGATCGGGGGAGATTCCGTATTTTTTGCGGTAGTATTCAGCCGCTTCGGTAATTTTTCCGGTCAGGGTATTTTTGGGGTTATTATCGAACCATAACATGCCAGTGATCATACAATCTCCTGTTTTCTTTCAGCGAGTCATAGCGGGTAAGAAAACCTTGAGCCATGCGGATTTCTGGCGCAGGCAGAACTGAAAACCCGGCTGCAATTGAGTGAGGGGTGCCCCCGGAATCGGAGTGAGCTCCGCGGCGGTGCGTGGGTTGGTGATGCGCCCGTAAATCCGCGTGCGGAAGAAATCCAACCAGGCTGGCATTTTCAGCGCCCATTCTGAATTGATTGCCACAAAAGACCAGATCAGGGACGGTGCCCCATGCGCGAGCAAGGTGCGAAAATCGTTTTGGGCGGCGGGTCCCATGTGTAAAATGGCGTCTAATCCATCCATAAGTAGAATGATCGGTTCGGTTTCCTGGCGGCGCATGGTGCGGCGTGATAACTCGCTCAACACCTCTCCCGCAGCAGATTCGTAGGCGGGCCAGACTCCAACACGTTGCTCGAGGTGGATAAAATGCTGCCATTCTTCTGGATAATCCGTCAGGATGGCGAAGCGCAGGCTGCCCGGTGCATTCAGTTGGGTGGCTGCGCGCACGAGGGCTTTCAGGAAGGCGGTTTTTCCGCTGCCGCTTTCACCGGTGATGAGGATGGGGCCTGGCCGGGGATTGTTCAAATGGAGCAACAGCGGTAACCCATCCGAGGCGATCCCTAACAGGAGAGCGTTTCCGGGAATGGTGCCGATTTTTTCGAGGGCTTCTCCCAGCCTGGGGAGCACTTCCATTCCCAACGGGGATGACAATCCTATTTCTTCCTGAACCTCGTACAGTGCCCTGAGCATCAGAGCATATTCATAATTCTCTGCCATGACCTATCCTAGAACTTTTGTTCTAATTATACCCGTTTCCACGCGGAATTCAAGGTTGGTTTATTGCAGAAAGATTGCACAACCCCGAGTTCAGCGACAGGCAAACAGGATATAATCCTTTTCACATTGGATGATCATCCAGCAATTTGGCACGGCTCAAGCCTGCTTCCGTTACGTGAATTCTTTATTGTCAAAGTGAGTTATGGCGCTCAACTCGATTAACGCACCTGACCGTAAAACCATTGGTGTTTTCCTTGCCCAGATCGGCCGTACCTGGGGCCTGGAATATCTGTCCGCCATCACCGCCTCGGCCCGTGAGGCGGATGTCAATCTGATTTGTTTTGTGGGGGGAAAACCCATTCCTCAGTTTTCCACCGAAAACGATTCGCTTTCTTTTGGAATTTAT
This sequence comes from uncultured Anaerolineae bacterium, assembly GCA_903875215.1. Taxonomy (GTDB): domain Bacteria; phylum Chloroflexota; class Anaerolineae; order Anaerolineales; family Villigracilaceae; genus UBA5195. The sequence goes on along the minus strand of CAIQVH010000011.1, from coordinate 20,553 downwards.
GATCTGGCCCAGGCGGCTCCTCTGGCAGGGATTCTCCTGGCAGCCGATCTCGGTCATGGGCTGAACCCTTCTGACTTGCGCCTGTTTTTCAGAAATTTTCAACGAATTCCTCTGGTAGCTACCGCCCTGGAGGTGAATGATCTGCCCTGCGTTGTGGCGGATAATACCGGCGGCATGCGTCAAATGGTTCGGCACCTGATCACAGTGCATAGCGCAAAGCGTATCGCCTTTATCGGCGGACCCAAAGGGCACCCCGATGCCCAGGAACGGCTCGAAGCTTACCGGGCCGAACTTAAGGCCAATGGTCTGCTTTATGACGAATCCCTGGTCGTGACAGGAGATTTCAGCCAGGACAGTGGACACGCCGCGGCCAGGCTACTGCTTGAAGAACGCCAGCTGCGTCTGGATGCGATCTCGGCTGCCAACGACCAGATGGCTTTTGGGGCGATGGAAGCTCTCCACTTGATGGGCTATATTGTTCCAGTCGATATTGCCGTGACCGGTTTCGATGATGTGCCTGAATCGCGCGCGCTGGGTGTTCCACTGACCACCGTGCGGCAATCCTTTACCGGGTTGGGAAAAACCAGCTTTGAGATGCTGCTCAAACTGATTGCCGGAGAGCAGGTTCCAGCGCGCATCAACCTGCCCGTCGAACCGGTCATCCGTTGGTCGTGCGGCTGTCAGCCGGCCTCCGTCATCCAGGCCGAAATCTCAAAAGAAGAAGTGGCACGCACCGGCCGGCTGGAAAACAAACAGGAAGCGGTATTGCGCGCCCTGATCGAAGTCAGCGGCGCGCCGCAGGCGGCCCACCCCACTTTGCGAAGTGCTTTCAGCCAGGTCTGGAATACCTTCCTGGCAGCAATGCGCGGCACAACCCCCAGCGGGGATGTTTTGCGCAGCTTTGAAGAAGGCATTCGCGTGCTGCAAAGCTCGACCGAAGATGCCACTGACTGGCATAATGTCCTTTCCACCTTCCGCCGCCACGCCCTGGCCGGTATCCTGGATAAGGATGCCGCCCTGGCGGCTGAGAATCTCTTCCAGCAAATGCGGCTGACGATTGGCGAGCTTTCGCAGCGTCTGCAGGCTTATAAGCGCCTCGAACTAGAACGGCAGGAACATCTGCTGCAGGAATTTGGCTTTGCCATGGCCCCAGCCATGCGCCTTAGTGAAATCGGGGCGGCCATCTCACGCAGCTTCCCGGCCCTGGGCATCGAACGGTTGTTCGTGTTGCTCGGTGACACCCGGCCGCCTTCGTCCGGCCACCAGGTGGTGCTCGCCTACGAACAGGGCAGCTGTTCCCGGCTGACGGACCGCCTGCCGCTGGCCGCGGGGCACTTGATTCCCCCTGAAAACCTGCCCGCCGACCGGCGCTACACAGCTCTCGTCCTGCCGCTGTCTCTGGCACAGAACCATTTCGGCTATTTATGGATGGAAATGCAGCCCGGCGACTGGGAAATCTTTCCGCGGGTGCGCAATCTGCTTTCCAGCGCACTGTTGCGCAGCCTGCTGGTAGATCAACGAGAAACCGCCCAACACGAGGTGGAACGCCTGCTGCAGGAAGCCAAAGAACGTGCCCGGGAGCTGGATCAGCTTTACCAACACGAACAGGAACGCCGCAAAGACGCCGATTCACTCTCCAAGGCTGCCCGGCATCTCTCCAGTGTGCTGAATGTGGAACAGGTTCCCGAACAGATTCTAAAACAGCTCGCGCTCGTCCTGCCCCACGAACGAGGCGCGCTGATGATGGAAACACCAGACGGCACAGTCCGCATCCTGGCCCGGCGCGGCTTCCCCGACGATGAACGCGTCCAGGAGCTGCGTGTGCCGATCAGCGCCGGCGGCGTGTATGACCAGATCGCTGCCAGCGGCGAAGCGCTGATCATCGACGATGTAACTGACTCCGCCGGCTGGACCCAGGTCGACTGGCTGCCCCTGCACCACTCCTGGCTAGGCGTGCCGCTTTTCGCCAAGAACCGCGTCATCGGCATGCTCTCGCTCACACGCGCCGCCCGTGCGGCATTCAACACGGAAGATGTGGCGCTGGCCTCCACCTTCGCCATGCAGGCCGCCATTTCCATGCAAAACGCCCGCCTGTATGACGACCAGAATCGCCTCAACGAGCTGATGGAACGCATGGTCACCGAACGGGTCGAAGAACTGCACAACGCCTACGCCACCCTCGAAAAACTCGACAAGAACAAGACTTCTTTCATCTCCATCGCCGCCCACGAACTGCGCACTCCCATCACCGTCATGAAAGGCTACCTGGGCATGCTGCGCAGCGACCCGCTCATCGGAAATCAGCAAAACCTGCTGCTCGCCGTCGACGGCGTCATGAAAGGCACCGACCGCCTGCACCAGATCATCAACACCATGCTGGATGTAGCCCAGCTCGAAAACCAGACCATCGTTCCCCACATCGAACTGACCCAGCTCGGACGAATCTTCAAAATGGTGCATCAAGAATACCGGCAGGACCTGGAAACACGCCAGATCACGCTCACCATCGAAGACAGCCTGTATGCCTTGCCGCAAATCATCGTTGATCCGCTGCTGCTTCATAAAGCCCTCGACGCCCTGGTCGTCAACGCCATCAAATTCACCCCAGATGGCGGCACCATCAACATCAGCGGCGCACAGCTGACCGGCGAACGGCAAAAAAAATGGGTCGAGATCCGCATCCGGGATACCGGCATCGGGATCGACCCAGCCAATCACAAAGTCATCTTCGAGAAAATGCACCAGATCGGCAAGGCCGAACTGCACTCTTCCGGACGGACAAAATTCAAAGGCGGCGGCCCAGGCCTCGGGCTGGCACTCGCCGCAGGCATCGTCAAAGCCCACGAAGGCAAACTCTGGGTGGAAAGCCCCGGCCACGACGAAACCACCTGCCCCGGCAGCACCTTCATCCTCCGCCTGCCTTTGCTCGGCGAGTAAACGCCCTAGCAGCCTGCCGCGCTCAACCCAGCAATCCCGCCCCTCGCGAAGCCTGACAGATATAAATATCAGGATGAAACCCGGTGCGCGACTCATATCCCGCCGCAAGAGCGCGCGAAAACTCCTGCGCCGCCTCCCGCGCCACCAGGTTGACCGTACACCCGCCGAAGCCGGCTCCCGTTAAACGGGCGCCCCAACACCCCGGCAAAGACTGCGCCACCGTCGTCATCACATCCAACTCCGGGCAAGACACCTCGTAAAAATCCCGCAGACTGGCATGACAGGTATTTATCAACGCCCCAAAACTGGCCACATCCCCATGCTCCAGCAAGGATTGCGCCAGACGCGTGCGCTCAATCTCCTCCACCACATGCCGCGCGCGCAAACGCGCCTCCAACGGCAGCTGAGCAGCCAGCCGGTTAAAGTCTTCCGGGCTCACATCGCGCAGCGCCCGTATCCCTGGCAAAGACTCGCCCAGCAGGCGGACCGCCAGCTCGCAGGCTTCGCGGCGACGGTTATATTCGCCGCTGGTCAGTTTGCGGCGCACCGTCGTATCGGCTACGACAATCGCGACTTCCGCGGGCAGAGCCACAGTTTCCCAGGTTAACGAACGACAATCCAGCCGCAGCAAGCGGTTTTCCACCCCACAGGCCGAGGCAAACTGATCCATGATGCCGCAGTTCACGCCGACATAGCCATTTTCGGCGCGCTGGCCGAGCTGGGCCAGCCTCATGGGATCCACATTCCACCCACCCAGTTGCTGCCAGGCCACCGCAAAAGCCAGCTCCACCGAGGCCGACGAGCTCAACCCCGAGCCGCGCGGCACGTCGGAGGCAAAGACTGCCTGCAGGGGCGGCGTCTTCAGGCCGGCTTCTGTCAGAGCCCACATCACACCCGCCGGGTAAAATGCCCAATCGGGCAGGGGGCTGCCATCCGGCTGGGTTTTGGCGGCCAATGTTTCAGCGGAGAAAACTGCCTTTTGGCCAAAATCAGCAGCCCACAGGGTGGTAACTTCCGATTCGGACGGGCCGAAGGCAAGGTAGGTCGCACGGTCAATCGCCGCCGGCAAAACAAATCCGTCGTTGTAATCCACATGCTCACCCAGCAGGTTCACACGGCCCGGCGCGCGGGCGATATACTGCGCCTCACGGCTGAATTTTTCCTTGAAAAGAGAATAAACGCGAGCATCCAGGGTCATTTTGGCCTCAAGGTGATAAAAATTTGGTTCAGCCATGATTATAGCCGGTTAGTCTGCAAGACTGTAATGCCTTCCTTACAGCAATGGAGGCTTTTTTGGGGAAAAAGTTTGTATAATCCGGGAAATTTGGAGACCTGAATGCCCCTCAAAAACTTTTCTTTATTTAAATCCACCCCCGCCCTGCTCGCGCTGGCAGTCGTTGTTTTGTGCTGCTGCGGAGCCGTTTTGGCCATCGCCGGCGGGCTGGGTGGATTTTTCTTGTATAAGAGCCAGACTGCCCCACAACCCACTTCCCTGCCGACCTTCGCCCTGCCTTCAACCGCCACCGCCCCAGCCACTGAAACCATCCAGCCTGTGCCCAGCCTGACGCAGCAACCGCCTGCGTCCATTTCCCGGCCCGACGAGACGCTTTCCATGCTCAAGAAAAGCAGCGTCCCCGAGAACAATCCGGCCGACCTGGCCTGCCGGCTGTTGCATAAATGCAACATTCCGGCCAGCCTGCCCAGCGGCCCCTATAAAACTGGTGACCAGCAAGATTTCTGGGTCACCAACACAGATACAGCCAAGACCTTTCAAGTCAGCGCCCGCCTGGCCTACCTGACAGATGTGGCCTATTTTTGGGTGGAAGACGGGGTCAGCTTCAACCAGGCGCAAGCCAAGAAACTGGTGGATACCTTTTCCACCGATATTGTGCCGACTGACCGGGAATTTTTCGGCTCCGAGCCAAATCCTGGCGTGGATGAAGACCCGCACATCTACATCCTATACGCGCGCGGAATCGGTTCGGCCACTGCTGGTTATTTTTCTTCCTCCGACACCTATCATCCGCAGGTGAAACAATATTCCAACGCCCACGAAATGTTCGTCTTCAATGCCGAGAACTCGCCGCTCGACGATGAATATACCTATGGCGTGCTGGCGCATGAATTCCAGCACATGATCCACTTTGCCCACGATCGCAACGAAAATTCCTGGCTGAACGAAGGTTTTTCGGAACTGGCCGTGCTGCTAAACGGCTACAACACCGGCTTCAAGGATTATGATTATTCCAATGATACCGACCTGCAATTAACTGATTGGGGCGGAGATGTGGGCAGCAACGGCCCGCACTACGGCGCCAGCTTTCTGTTCACCGCCTACTTCCTCGACCGGTTTGGCGAGCAAGCCACCCAGGCCCTGGTGCGCGACCCCGCCAACGGCATGGATAGCGTCGACTCCGTATTGAAAACCATTGGCGCCACCGACCCACTGACCAGCCAGCCCATCAGCGCCGACGATGTGTTCATGGATTGGGCGGTCACCAATTATCTGCTCGACAACTCAGTCGGAGATGGGCGTTACAGCTATCAAACCTACCAATCTCCCAGCTACGCTTCTGAAACAGCCACATTCGAAACCTGCCCGGCAGAAGTTACCGATACGGTCAACCAGTATGGCATAGATTACCTGGGGTTTTCCTGCCCGGGCGAATTCACCCTGCGCTTTACCGGCTCCACCCAAACCACCCTGCTCCCGACAAATGCCTACTCGGGGAAAATGGCCTTCTGGTCCAACAAGGGTGACGAATCGGATATGACCCTGACGCGCACATTTGACTTCAGCCAGACCAGCGGCCCGCTGACGCTCACTTACCAGACCTGGTACGATCTCGAAACCGATTACGATTATGTGTACGTCGAAGCCTCCACCGATGGTGGAAAAAACTGGGAGATTTTGAAAACCCCCTCCGGCACCGCGGACAACCCCTCGGGCAATTCCTTTGGCTGGGGCTACAATGGCCAGACTGACGGGTGGAAACAAGAATCAATCGACCTGAGCCGGTTTGCGGGTCAGGAAGTCCAGATCCGCTTTGAATACGTAACCGATGCGGCATTCAACGGCGAGGGCTTTCTGCTGGACGATCTCGCCATTCCGGAAATCAACTATCTCGCCACGCTCGAAAGCGACGAAGGCGGCTGGCAAGGCAACGGCTTCATGCGCATTGAAAATGCCCTGCCGCAAACCTTCCGCCTGGCGCTAATCACCCTGGATGATCAAAACACCACCGTCCAAACTCTGCCCGTCAGCGCAGACCAGACTGCCGAAATCAATTTGAACATCAAGGAAGGCGAACACGCCATCCTGGTGGTCAGCGGCATGACGCGCTTTACACGCGGCCTGGGCAGCTACACCGTCAGCGTCAAATAATCTGCGCCGGGTAAATTGCAGTACAATCAAGCGGGCAGCCTGTGGCTGCCCGCTTGATTGTAGAAAAGGATCCCCCTATGTACCTAATCAACCAAGAAGATTTGCTCAAGCTGCTGCTTGCGATTTTGCTCGGCGGCCTGATCGGCCTGGAACGTGAAATGCACGCCAAAGCCGCCGGGCTACGCACTCTGACCCTGATCACCCTCGGAGCGACGTTGTTCACGATGTTCTCGCTGCGCTACAGCGATGACCGCGTCATCGCCAATATCGTCACCGGGGTCGGGTTTCTCGGGGCTGGCGCCATCCTGCTCTCCGAGGGGCGCGTCAAGGGGCTGACGACCGCCTCGACGATCTGGGTGGCCGCTGCGCTGGGCATGGGCATTGGCCTGGGCGAATATTCCCTGGCCGGCGTGGCCGCCGTGCTCGTCTTTATCATCCTGTGGCTCTTTACCCGCTTCGACCGCCTGGTCGACATCCTCGGACGCGAAATCCGCGCCTACGATATCACCTTCGTGGCCCGGGATGGCAAACAGGAAGAAATCGAAGCCGCCATCCACGAATGCCGGCTGAAAATTTCGCGGCGGCGGCGTATGAAAGTTGGCGAAAACCTTTATCAGGTGGAGTGGGAAGTACGCGGCACGCTCTCCAACCAGACCCGCTTTTCCGACATCATGCTGGCCGACAGAGAAATCATCGAACTGCGCTATTAAATCGGGGCGCGTGCCAGCAAGTCAGCGCAGGCCAGTGCATAATCACAGCCGGTATCTTGCGGGGTGAGATCCCACCAGGCCGAAAGCAAGGTGTGGCACAGGCCCCAATCGCGCAGCAATTCGCGCGGCAGCCCCAGCCGCTCACTCAGGATGGACAGCCGGCGCCCGGTCTGACGCAGCGCCTCCGGGCGGTAAGGCCAATCGGGGATCGGGTTAAGCAGGAATGGGGCGGCTTCATAGCCGCGCGGGCCAATCACCCCCTTTGGGTCAATCGCCAGCCAGCCGCGCCCGGAGGAAAGAATGTTGAAATGGTGCAGGTCGCCATGTAGCAGACAGTCAGCCTGCGGATCGGAAAACAGGCCCGGAAGCAGGGCCTGCACCTGCTCCACCAGCCAACGGGGAAAAGGACCTGTGCCACCCTGATAGCGTGGTCGCAGGCCATTGAGTTCTGCAAACCACTCGCGCAGTTGAATAAACCCGGCCGGCTCGGGCGGATTCTGCCACAGATGCAGCATCACCCCGGCGGCAATCTCAGTCCGGGCCGCATCATCTTCCAGCGCGGCGAGCATTTCACCGGGCCGCAGGCGCTCGAGCAGGAACATGGCCTGGTCTTCGTCCTCTTCCAACAGGCGGCAGACGCCGTCGCCATTAAACAGGCGCAGGGCTTTCATTTCGCTGATCAGCTCGCGGTTGGGCACACCCAGCTTGAGCACCACCTGGCTGCCATCCGCGCGCTGTGCCGCGCAGACGTAGTTGTACGAAAGCTGGAAGGGCTCTCCGAGCGACAGATCCCATTTTCGGGCCGCCTGCTCCAGCCGCGACGGCAATTCCGCGAGCCAGGCTAGGCCGGCAGCGCCGAATGCGTTTTGGATGTTGTGAACAAATTCGGCGGAAAGCGGCAGATCAGCATTCTTCATCGGAGCAGGTCAGCAACGGGGGATATTTCAACCAGGGAAAAGGGTTTCGAGCACTTCGGGGCAGTATTTGCGCACCATCTCGCTCGAAATGCCGTTCTCTTTGCAAATTTCAGCATAAAAATCAACCGAGGGGCGGCGGATGCGGGCCTGGGTTTCGAGATCCAGTCCCCACAGGCCGAAGCGCTGCGTCCAGCCGCGTTCCCACTCAAAATTGTCTACCAGCGACCAGTGGTAGTAGCCTTTGATCGGCCAGTTGAAGTTGATGGCGCGCCAGAGTTGTTCAATGTGACGGGCCAGATAACGCGGGCGCAACTGATCCCGGTCGTCCTCGACGCCGTTTTCGGTGACGTAGATCGGCAGGTCGGGGTAGCTTTTGACGGCCCAGTGCAGGCTGTCATACAGGCCGTTTGGGATGTTGGCGATGAATCCGGATGGGGAGAGGTCGGATCCAGCGGGGTAATAGCGTTTGCCGAACAATTCGCGGGCGCGGGTGATGTCAAAGGTAACAGTATCCACCGAATAGTAGTTGATTCCTAAATAATCCTGCAATCCCCGCACTTCCGGAACGCGAACATTGCCGAGCGGCGATTTCATCACACCGCTGCTGATGGCGCTCGGGAAGGCCATGTTGATGCCCCGGTATTGGATGTTGCGCATGAGCGCATCGAGCGGGAACCATGGGCGTGCGGCCAACATTGGGCGGAAATGCAGGGCATATCCAACACGCGCGTCTTTTTGGATTTCGTGAATGGCGCGGTAGGCGGCGGCGTGGCCGCGCAGCAGGTTGGCCAGCACGAGCGTGGCCACATCCAGCCCCTTGTGGCCATTTTTGCAGGTGGGAAAATCCCCGGCCACGTAGCCGCTGAGGGCATACACATTGGGCTCGTTGATGGTGCACCACAGACTGGTGTATTCTTTGAGAGCCTCCACCACCTTGCGAACGTATTTTTCAAAGAGCGGGACAACCGTCTCTTTTTCCCAGCCGCACTGCTCGTACAGCCAGAGCGGATCGCTGAAATGGTGCAGTGTCACCATCGGCTGGAGGCCGCGTTCGCGCAAGCCGCGCAAGATGCCGCGATAGCGGTCGAGCGCGTCCTCGTCCCAGCGGTCGGGCGCGGGCTGAATCCGACTCCACTCAATCGAAAGACGGTGGGTATTCTGGTTGGTTTCCGCGGCGCGATCCATGTCTTCCTTCCAGCGCCCGCCCCACCAATCACAGGCCAGCCCAGATTTGTGCCGGGTGTGGCCAGCCTGCTCCCAAAAATACCAGTTGTTATTGGTGTTGTTGCCTTCCACCTGGTGCGAGGCTGTTGCGCAGCCCCACAAAAAGCCCCTGGGGAAATGGAAAGTTGCCTCAGCCATGATTGCTCCTCGCCAGCGAAGCCAGGTACAACGCCACCGACCCGGCTACCGCAGCATTTAACGATTCAATTTGTCCGCGCATGGGCAGTGATAACAGGATATCGCAGGATTTGACCGTCAGCGGGCGCATGCCCTCGCCCTCAGAACCGACCACCAGGCCAAGCGCCCCATCCAGGCGAACTTTTTCCACCCCCGTCGCCTGCCGGCCGCCTTCGAGCCCCACGATCCACGCCCCGGCATTTTTGAGCTCGCTGATGGCCTGGTGCAGATTGGCCTGCGTCACCAGCAAGTGCTCGCTGGCCCCCGAGGAGGCATTGACCACTGCCGGGGTAACCTCCACCGTCCGCGCCAGTGGAATAATCACGCCATGCACTCCGACCGCTTCAGCAGTACGCAGCAGCGCGCCGAAATTCTGCGGGTCGTTTAACGTATCGAGCAGCAGCACAAACAACGGCTCACGGCGTTGTTCGGCCAGCTCAAAAATATCCGCAAGATCGGCATACGGGTAGGCCGCCACCTCCAGCGCCACACCCTGATGATTCGGATGAATTTTCTCCAGCCTGGCGCGCGGCACCTGCTCAAGCCGGCACTTCTGCTCCAGCGCCAGGCGACGGATCTGGGCCAGCCGCTCGGTCGGCTTCAGTCCATCAGCCAGCAGCAAAGAGAAAGCCTGCCGCCGCCGGGCGCGCAGGGTCTCATAAACAGCGTTCCGCGAATAGATAAATTCTTTCATGCGCCGATTATAAGCGAGGCAAAAGAAAATCCGCCCTCCTGACAGAAATTCCAAATCAAGCCAAATGGGATACAATTCTGCAAATCACTGTCGTCTTGCAGTTTGTGAAAAGGCCGAATCGTTTATAATCATCCTATGAGTGCTCTAGACCTGACCCTGCTCAGCCTGTACCGCATCAACGGCCAGGAATGGCCCCAACTTCCCGGCCTGGTGACGCAACTTCCACCCAAAAAAACCGCCCGCGGCCGCGACCAGGACCGGCTGATCATCTACCTGACGATGGCCGGGAATGTGATGTATTCCAGCAACGAATACAAGCAGATCATCACCCGCATTTCCGACACCTTCTACAACACTCCCGGCTCGCTCACCTATGCCCTGAAAAGCGCCACAGAAGCCCTGAACAACCTGCTGACCGAGCGCAACATGGCCTCGACCGGCAAAGGCCAATACAGCCTGGGCGCACTCGTGCTGGCCTCCCTGCGCGGAGATTCGCTCTACCTCGTCCAGTGCGGGCCGACGCATGTCTTCACCCTTGGCAGCAAACCCTCCCACTTGCACGATTCCCTGCTCTCGGGCAAAGGCCTGGGGTTGAGCCAGACCACGCGCATGTACTTCGCCCAGGTACAGCTCACAGCTGGCGACCGGCTGTTGTTCTGCGCGGCGCTGCCCCCCAACTGGGAAAAAGTTGTCAGCGAGGACAATGGCAACACCTCCCTTGAAAACACCCGGCGCCGACTGATGGCCGCCAACGATGGCAATATCAGCGCCGTATTGATCCATGCCAGCGAGGGAAAAGGGCAGTTTAACATCCTCAAGCCAGTCATCGCGGACCCCATCCACCCGGTCAGCAGCCCCCCGGCCACAGGAACGCTGCCGCCACGTCCGGCCCCGCTCCCAGCGGCCCCGCCTGCCGGGGAACAGGATCCCCCCTCCGCCGCCCCCGCCCCAGCGCTGCAGGCGGCCCAATCAACGGTGGCACAGCCCGAGCCGGAGAAATTCCCCGCTTCTGCAGAGGTCGCTGTCAGCCCAAGAATCTCAGCGCCCCGGCCGGTACCTGTCCGGCCTCCTGTCAGCATAGCTCCCCGTCAAAATGAATCAAACTACAGCCCATCGCCGCAAGTGCCCGACAGCTCCGAGAAAAAAGAACAACTTAAGCAAGGCCTGCGCCACAGTGCGCTCCTGTTGGCACAGACCATCCAGCGCGGGCGTGAACTTTGGCACAAATTCATTAACGCCGTGGAAAATATCATTCCACGCCTGCTGCCCTCCGAAGAAGACGAGCCACCTTCACTGATCAGCCGCGCCTGGCCAGTATTCATCGCCGTGCTGGTGCCAATTTTGACCATCGTCCTGGCCATAGTAGTGTACGAAAACATCGGAAAGCAAAAACAATACGAGCTGTATTTCACCAACGCTAAAGAATCTGCCGCCCAGACACAAAACCAGAGCGACCCGGCCATCCTGCGCAAACATTGGAGCGACACCATTTACTGGCTCGACCGGGCTGATGAATTCAAAGGCCTCCAAACCGCTGATTCGCAGACACTACGCCAGATGGCCCAGGACGCCATCGACAACCTCGACCGTGTGACGCGTGTGAATTTTCAACCGGCATTCAATACACCGCTCAGCCACAACCTGCAAATCACGCGCATGACTGCCTCAGACACCGACATTTACCTGCTGGATATTGCCCGCGGGACCGTACTGCGCGGCCAGTTCAACGGCCGTAATTACAACCTGGATGCCGCCTTCCTGTGCGGCCCCGGCACATACAATGGCATTCAAATCGGCCCATTGATCGACATTTTTGCCCTGCCGCGCACCAACCCTTCCACCGCCACAGTCGTCGGCGTGGATGCCGCCGGGAACCTGCTTTACTGCATCCCCGGCTCAGACCCGCACGCTTCCTACCTGAAAACCCCTGATACCGGCTGGAAAACCATCACCGCCATCGCCTACGATGCCAACGTCCTGTATGCCCTGGATGCCTCAGCCCGCGCAGTATGGGTGTATTTCGGCGATGAAAAACTGGAATTCCCCGACAAACCCTACTATTTCTTCGAATCACAGATTCCCCTAGCCATGGAAGAATCCATCGGCATCGCCGTCAATGGAGATGACCTGTACCTGCTCTACCGCGACGGGCACATGACCACCTGCACGCTCAGCCGCCTGACAACCGCCCCAACCCGTTGCAACGACCCGGCCATTTTCACCGATACCCGCCCCGGCTTCCAAAGCGGCATATACCTCTCTGACGGCAAATTCACCCAAATCGCTTTCACCTCCCCGCCCGACCCCTCCGTGGCGCTGCTCAGACCCTACACCCAATCCGTTTTCCGCTTCAGCGCGCGGGCCCTTGAACTGCAAAAAGAACTGCGCCCGCAACCCGGAGATCAAAATCCGCTGCCAGCTGGAGATTTGAGCGCCATGGCCTTCAGCCCGAACAAATCACTATTCGTCTTTGTAAACGGGGAGTTATACTTCGCGTTGAACACCCCTTAGGAACCCGCATGAGCCTTCCCACCCCTGCCCCCGCCAATCGCATTCCAGAACCCGTGGCGATCATTTCACCACGCGTCCTGGCCATCATCTACGACCCCATCGTCACCCCCGCGGGCGAAAAACTGAGCAAAATCGCCAGGTGGGAAAGCTACAGCAACCTCTCCGCGCAATTCATCGCCGATATCCTGGAATGCAGCGGCGGGCTGGGGCGCTACCAGATCGTCGACCGCCTGGAAATCAACCAATTCCCAGCCAAAATGGACGGCTTCACCTACACAGCACAAACTTTTGCAGATGTGATGCGCCGCACCACACCGCCCCACAACCCCGATACTGTCAACTACCCCGACTTTCTAACGCGCTACAACATCATCCAACGAGTCGCATTGCGCCAAATTGACGAAGTATGGGTCTTTGGCTTCCCCTATGCCGGGTTCTACGAATCGACCATGGGTGGGCCAGGCGCCTTCATCTGCAATTCCTATCCACTGGCCAACACATCCCGCTCCAACCGGCGCTTCATCATCATGGGTTTTTCGCTGGAACGCGGCGTAGGCGAAATGCTCGAAGCCATGGGCCACCGCGCCGAAGCCATCATGGAAAAGGTCTACACCCCGCTGCCAGCGGCACAAAATCTGTGGCAAAAATTCATCCGCCACGACAAGACCTCCCCCGGTCAGGCCAACTGCGGCAACATCCATTTTGCACCCAACAGCGACAAAGACTACGACTGGGGCAACCCCCGCACCGTCACCAGTTACTGCGACGACTGGAAGAATTTCCCCGCCTTCAAAGGCACCCTCAAACCCGTCACCTGCGCCGAGTGGGGCAACGGCGACATCCGCGAGCACCATAAATGGTGGTTCAAGCACCTGCCCCACACCGGCGGGCGCACAAATGGCATCTCCAACAACTGGTGGCAGTACATCCTCGACCCCAACCGTGTGACCGTGTAGAATCAAAAAGGCAGCCATCGCGCGATGGCTGCCTTTTTGATTCCCGTTACTCGTAACGCGGCGGCTGGACGGAAGGCGCGCCGCTGTAGCGGTACTGCTCCAGGCGCCGGCCAGCGTGCATGGCTTCAATCTTGCGTTGCACATGCGGCGAAAAAAAGCCTGCGTAGCGCTTCTGAAGTTCGGGTAATTGCCAATCGCTCCCGGTGACGTGCCGGCGGCAGTTGTGCGCTCCGCAGTCACAGGTAAACTCGTCGTACGGACGGGTATCGCTCATGGCGTAATCAAAGCAAATTTCTTCGCCGGGTTGAATGTCTCGCATGGCTACGAGCGCAATCTGCCCCGAAAGCCCGGCATTTGGATCACAGTTGTGATTCACATAATCTCCATCCCCAATCGGGCGCGGCACCAGGAAATGGCTGTCTTCGACCTGGATGCACAAACTACGTTCCCGTTCAGGGAGGTGGATGAAGGCGTCCCATTCATAGACGACGCCCCCGAAAACGGCCAGGAGCTCACCCCTTTTCAGGGTTTGCTGGGCAAAAATGCCGTTCCCATTGCCATTGGCTTTCGGGCGGGCCTGGATCTTAGGCGACAGATACGAGCTCGGCTGATCGTACATTCATAAAACATCCTTTCGGCGGTTAAATATTATCAGCGTCCCCCGGTTTCGAAAAAGCCGGGAAACGCCAACGGTGATGAATGATACAACAAACCCCCAGTCTGTAAAGGGCTGAGGACTATCAATTTTCCGATTTAATAATAATCAACCATCACAAACAACCACTGGCTGGTTCTTTTTTTCACAAAGCGGGGCGATTTTTTGCCAATTATGCTGAACTCGCATCAGGTATTGGAAATTGTATTTATTCGAGGTTGCTTTTCCGCCGGGGTAGGCCAGCATGGCCAGTCCGGTCAGAACGACAAACAGGCCGGAGGCGTATGAAATCTAACCGTAAATTTGGTCTTCGCGCCAGAGATACATGCCAATCTCCTAGTTTTTTTCGTCGGGGTGTAGCGCCAGCCGCCAGGTCACCCCCAGAACGTATAGCGCGGTCCAGATGCTCCACATATCGCGCTGGATGGTGAGGGCGGCGCTTTCGGGGTTCAGCCAAAACAGGGTCAGGCCGATCATGGCCAACCCGTCGAGCAGAAGCAGGAAAAGCGTGGCGTGCAGGTAACTGGAGCGGCGGCGCACCAGCTCAAAGGCGCAGTAACAGATTGGGATGACGAGCAGGGCGTAATCGTAGGACCAGAGATAGGGCGGCAGCAGGACTCCCAGCGGGATGGCCAGGCTGAAGGCGGCCAGCGCATTCAGGCGGGGAAGGTGCTTCCAGAGCAGGCTGGTAAAGATCAGCAGGAGTGCCAGCGCAAGGAATGCGTACAGGCCCAGCGCGCAGGTCATCTGCCCGCCACAAGCCAGCCGGGTATAGCTGAGCAGGGTCGGCTGGTTGCCGATGCGCATGGAGAGCAGATTCTCACCCGCGCCCAGAAATTTGCCCACCCAGAGCGGATCCTGCCACAGGCCGATCAGCAGCAGCGCCAGCGCGCCCGCCGCCAGGCCAGCCAGGCCGCGCCAGGCGCGCCGCAAGAGCAGCCAAAGGCCAATCAACGTCACTACGGTCAGCAGGGGCGGCTTGAGCGCCAACAATGCCAGGGCCAGCCCGCCGTAGAAGTGCCGGCCAGACTCAAAGAAATGGAGTGACAGCACCAAAAAAGACAGCAGGAGTGCCGCGATTGTGCCGGTCAGCAGGCCGAGGTAAATATTTCCGTTCAACAGGATGGCGATCAAAAGCACCAGGGCGTACAGGCGCCGGTTGGTCCCCTCCCAGTGCGTGGCCAGCCACACAATCGACAGACCGATCAACATCTGGGCAACGAAATCCCAGGCCAGGTAAGCCCGATCAATCGGCAACAAGCCAAGCGGCGCAAGCAGCAGCGCCAGCGGCAGCGGATAGGGGAAAATCTGGTTCGGGATCCAGGTAGCGCCATGGGCATGGTGGCCGCCGACATATTCTGCCATGTCGTAGGGGTGTCCGCCGGTTGCAGCCAGGCGCCCACCCAGCCAGAAGGTAAAAAAGCCGTTGTTGACATAGTCGACGCGGCGTTCGTTCAGCACAGCCACGTTCCAATAGACCGGCACCATCAGAATCAGCAGCAAAACCAGCACCCAGCGTTGTAGAAAAAGTTGAATTTTCCTCATACAGATTGCCCATCCCAAACCTGGTACAACCCCAAGCGGCCATTTTCTCCATCAGAGAAAAAAGACTCGACCACCCGGAAGCCGGTTTCGGCGGCCAATCGGCCCAATTCCTGCTCTGAGAAGTGATGCGCGTATCGCAACCCGCTTCCACCAGCCCGCCAATCGAGCAGATAATCCCCTTCATCCACATCCGCGGCGGAGAGACCCACCGTTTCCCAGGGCTGGATGCGCGCTTTCAGTTTTTCGCTGTTCAGAAATTGCCAGTTCGAGTGGATGAAAACCCCGCCAGGAGCCAGCGCCCGGCTGACCTGTTGCACGATCTGCCGCCGCAAATCTGCCGAGGGGATGTGGTGCAGCGTGGCAAAACAGGTCACCAGCGACCAACCGGCGTGGGGCAGCGCCCAATCGGGCGCGGTCAGGTCGAGGGCGCGGAATTCAACGGGAAAATTTCCAGGCTGGGGACCGGCTTCTTTCAGGAGAGGCAGGCTAAAGTCGAGGCCCAGGTATTGCCCCTGAAACCCGGCCCGGGCCAGTGTGCGCGCCAGTTCACCATTCCCGCATCCCAAATCGAGCAGGCGCTGATGGCCCTGCCAGCGGGTGATCATCTGCCGAACCCCGGGCTGAATGCGCTGGCGTGTGGCAGAAAAGTCCCGGCCAAATTCGGCATAAAAGCGACGGTTTAGTTCAAGCAGGCGCTGCGTAACAGTGGCATTCATATCCCGATTATAGCAAACCAAAACAAAACGGGGACGACCAGCGTCCCCGTGAGTGTGCAATTTGTGCGGTGATATTAGAATGGCCGGCGGCCATAGAAACGCCAGGCGTAAACGCCGAGAGCGATGCCAGCCAACAGCAGCCCGGCGCCGACCAGACCGAGCAGGTTATTGCCGGCATCCTGAGGTTCGTTGGCTCCCTGCTGTGCCGCGGCAGCCGGCTGGGCGCCAAAATCTACAAATATCTGGTCGCCGGCTTTGATCTCGAGGGAGGTGTTATGCAGCGTGGTGGGATTGAAGCCTTGCGGGGCAGCCACCGACAGGTTGTAGGTACCTTCCGGCACCTGGTCAAAACAAACCGGATCAGGCCCGGAAGTGGTGACCGAAGTCTGCGAATATTGGCCGGAGGTGCCGGTGACGCTCAGGGCGCCGTCGGGGATGAGGGCTTCAGCATCCTGGCGCAGCGCATCGCCATTGGCATCGTTGTAGAGCGTGATGCAGATTTTTGCGCCACCCGGCGGGGCGGTGGGGGTAGGCAGGCCGAGAGTGGGGGTAGCCGCCGGGCCGGGAGTGGGCGTATAAGCCGCCGGGCCGCCAATCCCGAGCAAGAGTTCCTGGTTGATGCTCAGAGCACAGTCCTCACCCAGGCGGTTGAGGGAGCGCAACTGGGCTTCCGGCACACCACTGATGGCAGAGATGCGAAAACAACTGTCTCCAGGCTGGACGATGTAGATGATGCGTCCATCCGGCAACGGCGTGGGCGTGGAAAATTGATCGGCCTGGGCTGGCGCGGAGGCCTGCGCAGTCAAAGAAAAGCTGGCCAGAAGCAACAGGGTCAAAAACAAAGCAGAGAAGACGAGGAATCGTTTCATAGCAGAAAAATTATATCACGCCCGCCCGCAAGTCACAGACAGGCCAGTGGTATAATGATTCTGAATTTGTAGTTATGGAGGAAATCACATTTCAACCAATCCAAAAACTCCCCCTTTTGTAGATGAAGACGAAGAGCGCCTGCGCGCGCAAGCCCGGCAGGACACGGTTAATTTTTTCGTCATGTTCATCGGCTGGCTTGGGCTGACGTATGCCATGATCGGCGGCGCCAAAGTTATCTATGACTATTTTTTCAGCACCGAAAAGCTGAAAGGAGCTTACATCCTGGCGCAGTTGATCAGCCTCGGACTGACCTTCCTGGTCGGATGGATTGTCTCGCTGATCAGCATTCGCAGATTTTTCAACCCCATCCTGCCCAAGCTGATCAAGCTCTATTCCTTCTTCATCTTGGCTGGCATCCTGATTATTTATACGCGGGGCATGTACAAAACCTTTTTTGAAAGCGACCTGAATTTCATCAAGTATTTTTCTGTCTTGCTGACCGGCTACCTGCTGCTGATTGGTCTGCATCTGCTCCTGACCGAGCAGAATCTGCTCCCGCACACGCTGATTCTGTTTGTGGCGGCTTTTTTCCACCTGCTTTCAGCGGTTTCGCATTATGTTTTTCTCAATCCGCAAAAACCACTTTATGTTTTCTACGACCTGAACCTGCTCCTGACCATCCTGCTGATTGGTTTCCTGCTCCAGCAGCGCTGGCTCTACATGCCATTCAAACGATCCATCACAAGACTTTTCCGGGAAAAACGCACCTGATGACCCTGAAGCAAACTCCCCGCCTGGCAGGCGGGGAGTGCTTTTTAAGCGCGGATCATGGTCAACAACATCTTAAATTTTTGGATTGCGCGCAAGGCGTGCGGCTCATTGGCGGGCAGAATAATGGCCGCGCCCGCACCCAGCAGGAACGGCTGGCCGGAAATGCGCACTTCCGCCTCGCCATCCAGCACATGCACCAGCGCATCAAACGGGGCCGTATGCTCGCTCAGTTCCTGCCCGGCATCGAAGGCAAACAGGGTCACATTGCCGGCTTCAGCTTTGGTAATCTGGCGGCTGACGATAGCGCCTTCCTGGTAGGCAGCCAGATCAGCCAGGGGTAAAACAACAGCTTTTGGAGCGGTAGACATCAGATTTTCTTCCTTTCAACCGGATTCTACACCGCATCGTCAATGAGGGCTGTGACTTTATGCACACTTCTGCACCGGCAGCTTGAACGGCAACCCTGGAAGAAATATCACCGGAGCAATGTTGGGCGATGAAATTAGAATGCCCACAGCAGCGTCATCAGCGCGGCGACTGCGGTGATGAGAACGGAGATTACGAACGTCACGCGCAATACGGAGGCTTCCTCCCCGATGCGGTCAATGGCAGCCGAAGCGTTCTGCAGCTTGGCCGGAGAGATAACCGAGGCCAATCCGCCACCGATACCGCTCGCCGCAGCCACCAGCAATCCCACTGCGCCGATCTTCTCGGCGGTGGAAAGGTGCAGGGCAGTGAACATGGCGATCGACGAGGCCTCGGAACCGCTGACGAAGCCGCCCAGCAGCCCCAGGAAGGGCGCCACAAATGGGTAGAAGCGTCCAAAAGCCTGGGTGGAGGCTTCCGCCAGGATAAAAACTATATTATTCTGCGGATTGGCCAGCGTCCAATCCAGGCCTTTGCCGGAGTGGTTGATCTGGTAGGCGATCGCAAAAAAAAGCGCGGAGGCCAGCATCGGGCGCGGGGCACGCCTGATCCATTTGCGCAGTGAGAGGCCGATCTGGGCCGGTTGCAGGGTCAGGAAGGGCAAAGCCAGCAGGGTGCTGACCAGAATCCAGAAGTAGGCCTGCCAGAACAGGCGCAGTTTCTCGGGCGCGCCGGGAATGATCTCAACCGGCATGGCCCATTGTTTGTATGTCAGCGAAAAAAAGGGCAGGGCCGGGACGTTGGTCAGGACGGCGAAAACGATCAGCAGCAGCCAGGGCGAGAGCGCCTTCCAGAGCGGCATCCGCTCCTGGATGGCGTGATCAGCCGCGGTCAGGACGCTGCCATCCCAGAGCGGTTCGCGGATGACGAGCAGGTAGGCGAGCATTACCAGCACCACCCCCAGCCCGGCGGCAACCCCGGTCAGGGTAACCAGACCCAGCCGGTTCATTCCAATCGCGATCAGCCCGGCGCTGACACCGGAGAGCAGGGCCGGGAGCAGACCTTTCCCGACCATTTTCCAGCCGCCAACAATCCACAACATGCCGAGGGCAATGCAGGTGCTGATGACCGGCATGTAGCGGGCAAAATAGCCGCCCACTTCGCCGACCGTTTGCCCGGTGATATTGGCGAAGACCACCACCGGGATGCCGAGCAGGGCGTAGGTGCAGAGCGCATCGTAGCCCAGGGCAGGCAGCGCGATCGCCACGAAGGAGGAGTAGCCCAGCGCCAGCATGATCGGCGGCAGGATCGAGACCGGGGTGGCGCCCATCGCTGCCAGCAGCGTCCCAAAACCGACGTTGACGATCATAATCTGGACAATCTGATTGCGGGGAGCGACGCACTTGATCAACGTCACGATGCGGGCAATGGCGCCGCTTTCAGCCATGAGCGTGATTTGCAGGATGGAGGTGGCTACCATCAGCGTGATTGGGAAAGAGGCGACCACGCCGCTCAGGCTGGCGGTGAAAATGACCGGCAGGGGCGTCTGAAAGTAGAGCCAGATGACGAGCGCGGCTGTCACCCAGCCCAGCAGTCCGGCGGTATCGGCAGCCATGCGCCGCCAGAGCAGGAGGATGAGCACGATCAAGACGGGGGCGAGGGCGAGCAGGACGGAGAGGAGATTCATAAGCTAATCCACCGTCAACGTTTTGGACAAATTGCGCGGGAAATCGGGGTCGTAGCCGCGCAGGACACTCATGTGGTAGGAAAGCAGTTGCAGGGGCAAAACCGCCAGCAGCGGGGCGATTTCGGGCGTGGAGGCGGGGATGACGATCACATCGCTAGCGTTGGCGTGCAGGCGCGGGTCATCCTGGCCGATGGCGATGGCGCGTGCGCCGCGGCAGGTGACTTCGTTCAGGCCACTGACAATCAGCGGGATGTCGCTGGGCCCGGCGGCGAACAGAATCGGGTAGCCCTGGCTGACCGCCGAGAGCGGGCCGTGCTTGAACTCGGTCGAGAGCATCCCTTCGCAGTGGGCGTAGGTGATTTCTTTCAGTTTCAACGCGCCTTCCAGCGCAATAGGATAGGTCGCGCCGAAGCCCAGGCAGTACAGGTCGCT
>CAIQVH010000010.1 GCA_903875215.1 uncultured Anaerolineae bacterium | reverse complement strand
CGCCGCGGCGGCGCTGGTGGGTTTTGACGGCATTCTGTCGCTGAGCGGCACGATCGGGGTGCGGGTTAACAAGACCGGCGGCGCGGTGAACGAGACGGTCAATGTCAACGGGGTGGATGTGCCGATCGTGTTCACGGCGCAACAGGGCGATGTGATGGGCTTTTCGGGCAATGTGTCGCTGAGTGTCCTTGGTTTTGTGAGCATCTCCGGGTACTTTGGCTTCGAGAAACAGGTCAACGGCGCCCAGACCAAACTGTTGATTGGCGTCTCTAATGCGACCATTTTCCTTGGTGTAGGTGCAGGAACTTCGGGTGCACTGGGCATCCAGGTAGTTGCCAACTTCGGTTTGGTACTGATCAAGAGCGGTTCAGGCTCATCAAAATATGCGCTGTATGCCTCAGGCAATGTTTCTTTGGTGGGATTGCCCGGGCTGGATGTCAGCGGCACGATGTCGGTGAAGATTAATAAAACCGGCGAGGCGCTTGACGAGACCATCCATACTGGTGGCGGCGATGTCCGGGTGTATTTTGCCAGCGGCGAAGATATCAAAATATTCAGTGGCAGCCTCACGCTCAGCGTGGCGGGTATCTTCAACCTGAGCGGCACCGTGACCGCCACCATTCGTTCGAATGGTACGGTTTTAATCGATATCCCCACCGCCTCCTTGGGGCTGATGGTCAATGGCCTGCAGATTTTTGCAATTTCAGCAGCCATGCGCTTTGCGATCACAAAGTCGGATGGTTTCCGCATGCTGGACATGCGTATTATCGGCTTTACGCTCATGGGATTCAGTGCCAATGCACAACAGGATTATAGCGGCGCCGCGACGGATATGTTCACCTCTGCGTTGGAGGCCGCTTCTCCCCCAGCTGGCAGCCGACCCGGTGCCACGCTGGCTTATCCCTTTGCGGATGGACAGGTGGACGTAGAGACCCTGAATGCACGCAAATACATTGACATTACCTACAATGATTACAGCGGCCTGGGGTTGGATCTGTCCAGTATTACGGATAACGCGGCCGAGTTCATGATATCTGGCACCGGGCTGGGCGATGCGACCCTCAGCAGCGTGGAATTGCTGGATGGCACCACCTTCCGCTATTACTTAGAAGATAGCAACACCGGCAACGACATTGGATTGTTCAAAGCCGGAGATATTTCTATTCAGTTCATCACTGGAACCTGGGCAGACCTGAGTGGCAAGACAAATTCCGCCAGTGTGAGCGCTTTCACCTTGGTGGATGGCGGCGGCACCGCCACCAAGGGTCTTTCGCTTGGACCGTTGACTCTGGAAGGCCCGTCGATTGGTATTGAAGACTTCGATTTCCACCAACGGAAAAATGCGGATGGAACGACCACCCCGCAGTTGATCATCACCGTAAAGTTGGGAATGGAGCGCGCTGCAATTGAATTTGGCGGCGGCACCAAGGCTGAACTGACCGGGCTGGTAGGCACTTTCGATGTCGCCGTAGATTTGCCCTTCTCCTGGGGCGGAATCAACCCCACCGGCAAATTCTCCATCCAGGTGGGCGGCCTGCTGGTTGAAATTCCCGATGTGCTCAAAGTTACCGGCACTTCCATCAAGGTTACCTACGATCCCAATGGCCAGGCTGACCAGGAAATCATCAGCATCCAGAGCTTATCGGTGGAAATTATCCCGATCAAGCTGAAAGGTGCGCTTGAACCCTTCCAGGGCAAACCTGGCCTGGTCGTGCGCGGAAATGGATTCTGGCTGGGGCAGGCTTCGCTGCAATATACCGGTACCATCTCGTTGGGCACCATCCTGCAACTGAAGGGCATCAAGGCTGGTATCGCAGGGGTGGATGTAACCTTTGGACAGAATTTCGTCTTCAATGGCGAGGTCTTTATCGCCGCCGATGGCGCCTGGCTCTTCCCTGGCAGCTCCTTTGAAGGCAGCATCACGGATGGCCCCGATGCCGGTACCGAAGCAGTTCGCGCCACGCTGACTTTCTCGGGCAATGTGCCGGATGGCTTCAAGTTCTATGCCGATAAATTCTCTTTTAGCTTCGCGTCGGTCGTAACCGTTACTGGTAGCGGCTTCTACATCAACACAAAAGCCGGCCCCAGTGACGTGGTCGTTTCCTTCACATCATTGGGAGCCCAAATCAAGGCCGGGCCGCTGAACGTGGGCGGCGAAATGCGCAACTTTGCCTTCCTCGGCAATGGAACTTTCCAGACGCGGGCCGGTTTCGGAGTCTTTATCAACGCCAATTCCCTGACCGGTGCATCGGTGGGCTGGCCATCCTGGCTTCCCATTCGCATTACGGAGATCGGAATTGAATGGGCGGATATTAATCGTGACCCGACCGATTTTGTGCTGACCCTTTCGGCCAGTGTGACTGGCATCAGCGGACTGCCGCTTACCTTCACCGGCTCGATTGACGGCGTAAAAATTGATATTGGCAAGCTGAAGAGCGGTGTTTTCCCGATCATTGACATTGCATCGATTGGCGTTACCGTGGAAGGGAACCTGTTCGGCGGAAAAATCGATGGCGGCCTGATCGGTGGCATTCTCAAGCTAGATTCAAACGGCAGCGTGATTCCGTCAACCGATTCAACCACCCCGGTTGTCGACCGCATCTTCTTCATGGGTGTGGCTGGTGGTTTCGAGTTTGCGGAGCTTAAATTTACCATTCGCTTCGCGCTCTCCGAGCTGGGGCCGCTGGGTGTGATGATTACCGCGGCTGTGCCAGGTGGAGTGGTCATTGAGCCTTTGTCTGGCCTGGCGCTGAATGATTTTGCCTTTGGTGTGCAATTCTTCAAGAGCCTGCCGACCATCACCGAACCAACCGATTTGCGTACAATCCCATTGATCTCTGGCCCGCCCCTTTCTGCGGATAAATGGCTGGCAGGCGTTAAAGATCAGGTGGTGAGTCAATATAAGTCGGTAAAGAGCAATCCCAGCCTGGGAGGTTTCCTGGCGGCTTTTACCTCGCCGATGACGATCTACGGTTCGGCGAAAGTCTTTACAGAGTATGCTTCCGAGGAAACCTTCAATGGGCAGGTCGAGGTTCAGATCAGCACCGATGGCAAGTTCCTGCTGGTGGGTAAACTGAATTTCGCGCACGATATGATCAGCATTGGCGCGCGTTTGTATGCGGATATATCCCAGGTCTTGACAGGCAAGGTGAATGTTTTGATGCTGACGGATGTTCCCGAACAGGCCCACCTGTTGGTTGCATCTGGCAAATTCAAGATGGGCTTCGTAGGCGCTGATGGCAAGCCGGTTGAATTCTATACAGTAAATACGTTTACCAATCCGTACGCAGATTTGAATTCATTCCAGCCAGGCCCCTCGATCAGCATCACGGCGGCCAACAAACAACAGTATCTGGACGTCATTTTCTACCCCAGCACGGGCAGCACCATAGCTGCCGCCAGCATCCTCGATGTTTCACCTGAGTTTACCCTCTCTGGCAGCGGAGTCGGCAGTGTGGTCTTGAGCGGCGCACCCACGGCGGTCGCCAATCAAACCGGGGTTTACCGCTACAACTTTACAGGCAGCTTTATCCCCGGTGTAGTTAATGTCAATTTCATCGCAGGCAGCTTTACGGATACTGCCTCGGTATCCAATCTGGCTGAAGTTGAAACCCTCACGGTGGTGGCTCCGATGGCGGAACTGGTGGGCCCTAATCATAACGATTCCATCAGCATTACCGATATCAATGCCAATAAATACATAACGATTCATTTCGCGATAGCGGATACAGTCAGCCTGGATGCGAGTACCATTAATGGAGATGAAGTCATCCTCTCAGGCCCTGGCGTGGTTGGGCTTTCGCTGAGCAACCCCACCCTGGTCAGCACCAACACTTACCGTTATACCGTTACCGGAGGCAACTTCCAGCCGGGACTGGTGACTGTTATTTTCATGGCGGATAGATTCAAGGATAGCGATCAGGGCGCGAACTTGGGTTCCAGCCAGTCCTTCTTTGTTTACAGCACAACGGCTGAGCTTTCGGACCCGATCGCAGGGACCACCAAGGATATCGCCACCCTCAACTTGCTGGGATATATTGACATCAAATATATTGCATCGGCCGGCGAAACCATTATCGCAAGCACGATTGATGGAAATGAATTCATCTTATCGGGTTCGGCGTTGAATAATGTCATGCTGGTGAGCGGCGCACCGTCTCTGGTGACGGGCACCACCAGCACCTACCGGTATTCCTTTACAGGGGCTTTCGTGCCTGGGCAGGTTCAGGTGAATTTCCTGGCCGGGAGCTGGCAGGATAGCGGTGGAAATTCCAACCTCGCCGAAACGACCAGCTTCACGGCGGCAGGTCCCACCGTCACGCTTTCGGATGGATATGAAAAATCCACGGTCGGTTTGAGCGTGGCCAATGGCAAGCATTATATTGAGGTTCGGTATTCGCCTTCCAATGGCTCGCTGATCGACCAGGGCACCATCCTGGATCTCGCGGCGGAATTTACCCTGTCTGGGGCAGGCGCGATTGGCGTCAGTGTCGGCGCGCCGAGCTTGGTGGCGGGCACATCGAGCACGTATCGCTATGCTCTCACTGGCAGCTTCACCAATGGCGCGGTCACCGTGACATTCATTGATGGTGCCTTCGCCGATACCAATGGATACTCCAACCTGGCCGAAGCAGTCACATTTACGCTGGCTTCCCCCACTGCCCAGCTTTATGATCCTGCCAATAAAAACGCCGTATATTACAGCGACCTGAACGACAAAAAATATATCTTTGTCACATTCAAAGATCCCACCGGCAGCGGGCTGGATGTAACCTCCCTGGATGGCAATGAAATATCCATCACCGGCGATGGGACCAATGGCACGAATCCCGTTTATCTGGTGAGCGGCGCACCGATTGCGGCTACGCAATTACGCAGTGTACTGGGCCTGGCGGAGACGGATTACATCCCCGAAAATACCTATGGCTACGAATTCACCGGCCTGTTTACGCAGGGCGGGGTAGTGGTTACCTTCAACGAAGGTAGCTTCGCCACCCAAGATGGCGCTATCAATGAAAGAAAATCTGAAGCCTTCAATGTCATTGGACATGCTCTCGAATTTGAAATCCGGCTGGAAGGCTCCGTTAATCTCTATCTGCCTATTCTTGATAAAGAAATCATATCCATCACCGGCAGTATCGTCCTGACTCCATCCCTGACGGTCAAATCAGACGGCAATTTCGAAGCCCGCCTGATGCTGGAAGCCGAAGGCTCGATTGACCTGATCTGGCTGGGCACGATTGGCTCGGCCGCGGCGAAATTTGTGCTCTATGTTCCGCTGGATGGCAGCATGCCGCAATTGTGGGGTGTGATCAACCTCGAGGCGAACTTCACCAAGTTGCTTCAGTTGGGCATCGACATTGACGCCTTTGCCGAACTGGAACTGAATCTCAGCTCCGAGACCAAGACAGAGCGGATCAACCTGCCGGTCATGCGAATTGATTACGACGAAAGCATTGTAACCGCGCTCGATTCCAGCGCGAACGGACACAACCCATCGTTGTTCCCCAGTGCCCTGCATGACGCATTTGTCAATCAATACCTTGAGCTGGGCTCAACGGTTTCGGTTGAGCTTGTGGAGACCGAAGTCAACAAAGATGGCGTCACCGTTGGGATTAAGTGGCAGCTCACCGATGAAAAGGGCAATGCTTATACCGTCCAGAAGATCATCAACAATATTGGGCAAGAGAAACTGACCATTTATCAGAACAAGGAATTTGTTCTCTCGCCCTGGCTCTTCAGCATAGCGATGGCAGGGAAGATGGTCCTGGGGATTCCCAATAGCGCCAAAACCAAAATTGAGACAGAATTCTTTAACTTGCGCGGCGCCTTTGCAATGGATATCTCGCCGGATGGCTTGAACATCTTCGTGGATGCAGACCTGCCGATTTTCTATCCGGCTACCCCTTACCCGATCATGGTACTGCCGGTCTTTGGGTTATTAATCATCAACGACGGTGGCTTCGCTGCCCACCTCAAGGTCACCAATTTCAATCCTTTGGATACGTTACTGGCCGGGCATGAAGATATTTTTGAATTTACTACCTCTCTGGAATTGATCACCAACCTGGGCGGTTATGACCAGGAATATAACGTGCCACTGCGCTTTATTACGGACGGTTATCTGGATGCGGCGTTTATTGCAAAACTGCAATATGGCACCGGCGCAGTTGTAACGAATTTATCGGATGGCGACAAAACTCTGTCTAATGCGCTGGATTCCAGCAGCCTGCCGGATGCCATTGCCCAGGCAATCCTCGCGGCGGGTGGCTTGCTGGTTGGCGATATCAGTGTGCGGGTGCTGTATCGGGGCTATCGCTGGGAGCTGACGGATACATCCGGAAATGGCTATGTCGTCCACCTGCTCGAAGATGGCTCGCTGGAAGTTAACCACGCCTTAAGCAAGACCTACCTGTTCATTCCTGGCGGCGCGCCGCAGGCCGATGGCTCGGTGGGCGAACAGGGTGGGGCTTACGTTGTGATTCAGGGCAAGGGCCGCATGGCGATTGCCAATGCCTTCATTATCGAGGGCATGTTCCGGCTGGAGGTTTCCACCTCGCAGGTTTCTCTGCGTGTGGAAGGTTTGATCGATTTCAATGTCGGCGGTATAAGCATCTTTAGCGGCTCGACGGTGGGTGAATTGAATCTCTCGCTGGAAGGCATCTACGGCTATCTGGATATTACGATCCAGGTCGGTCTGCCCGACTCGGCGTTATTCAGTCTGTATGGCCGGTTCCAGTTGGAATTCAATATTACCAACCAGACCCAGTACGTCTACCGCTTCAAGATTGATGATGAAGGCGCTGTTGTGATGTCCAATGGGCAGGTTGTGCGCGAGCTGCATGAGATTTCGCGCTACTCTGCGCGCATCTACCTGGGCGGACGGCTCCGCCTGGGGAACGGGTTATTGGATATTATTGGCTCGATTTCCTTCTTTATAAGCGTGGACAAGGTGGGCGTCAGCTTTGACGCGCATCTCACCGTTCTTGGCGTCAGGATGGATCTGGTAGGCGATGCCTGGCTGAACATCAAACCATCCCTGGGGTTATCCATTGATTTGGAGCTTTCAATTGCTGGCGGATTCCACGTCGGGCCGCTTGGCCTGGATATTGATGGTTCTTTCCGCCTGAAGGTGAATACCACCGAATTCTTTATCTCGGTAACCAGCACTTCGAGCCTGAATGATCCAGCCTCGATCACATTGACAGTGGGGGTGAGTGTTACGTTCACTGCCCGAATGGTGATCCGGTTCGGAAAGGATCCCGTCACCAAGAATATTATCCTGGATGTAACCCTGGATGATGTCGGGATCGTGTTGGATGGCGTCTCGCACGTCTTTGCCGCCGCAGTCATGCGCATTGACCTGAGCAAGAAGGGCATTGCCATTGGCGCTTATCTGGGCACGGGCGGCCCGCAGACCTTCTCGGCAGGTAATTTTGATTTGACCGTGAATGCTCAGATCACGTTGGAAGTCAATACTTTCAAAACGGCTATAACCATCGGTCAATTCAATCTGGATGCCGGCCCCTATGCCCGGTTTGGCGGTCTCTCGTCTTTGAAATTGACCTATAACAGCGACACACTGTTTGAAATATTTGGCCAGATTGTCGTCGAAACCGACCTGGGCGGCACGACTACCATTACGGTCAATGGACGTCTGAATGTGGGGCCGCTGGGTGCTTTTGCGGTGGATGGCAAAATAAAGGTGATTACTGCCGTCGGTAATGTCGGTTTCTTTGGAGCTCTGCAGCTTGCCGCCGATACTGGCGATGTGATCGAAGGCCTGGGCTTCACTCTCCAAGCTTTATTCCTGCTTGAACTGAACGTCACCGCCCAGAATCAGACCTTCAAGCACGCCCAAATTGATGCGGACGGCAACATTGTCAAGGATGCCAACGGCGATATCGTTTACGAGGATGAAACCGTTGTTCCCTGGACGGTGCGCGTCTTCGCCGTTGGGCGGCTCTCCATTGACGGCTTCCTCGATTTCATTGGAGCGTTTGATTTCAAATTCGCTTCCCCCTCGCTAGAAGTAAACTTCTTGGCAAAGGTCAAACTACTGGGCGCGGTCTTCAGCGCCACGGGCGGCGGCGGTCTGTATTCTGGCGCCACCGGCGGCCTGGCATTTGCCCTGGTGCTGACGCTGCCTTCTGGCACGATCGGCGATGATAACTTCAGCTTTGATGCGATCTTTGATGTGCGCGTCAATCTCACCAAGCTGACCCGCACTTATGGTTTGCTTGACGAGACTGTGGAAATTGGGGCGCAATCCCTGCTCATCCACATTTTGGGCGATCTGAACATCATGAACATCCTTACGCTGCATGGCGAGTTCTTGATGGAAATCACCACCACGAGCTTTATCCTTTCTGCTACCGCAACGGCCAACCTGACCGTGTTTGGTAACTTGAACGTCAGCGGGTACATTTACATTATTAAGAATGTCGGATTGATCGCCAGCCTGCAGGTGGGCGGCGGCACCGCACAGACGATCAGCGCGGCGGGGCTCAGCATCCAGGGCTATATGCAGCTGGAACTGAACGCTACCGGCTCGACACAGACCATCAAACGCCTGATCGTTGATCAGCGTACTGGGGATGTCTCGCCCGGCTTTACCTACGGCACGATTGCGGCTTATACAATCCGCCTCGGCGTGGGTGGCAGCCTGATAGTTGGCCCGTTTGTCTTCAGGGGTCGTGTCGATCTCTCGCTTGGCAGCGAAGGCTTCGATTTTTACTTCAACATGTACCTGTCTCTGGGTGGATTTGGCGAATTCCGGGTTTCGGGCGGCGCGCGCCTGAACTTTAGCCCGTCTTACTTTGCCATGTTCCTGGATATGGGCACCAATGAAATCTCCATCGGCATTCTTACCATCCAGGGCAACTTCCTGCTCGAAATCAATACACACTCCAGCGCGGTCTGCTTCGGCGGGGTTGATGCCAACTGCTCGGGCGGGCACACTATCGCGGCCAGTTCGTTCATGATTCGTGTCAATGCCCGGATCAGCTTCCTGCTCTTCGATGTCAGCGGCGCGGTGACGATTTATTACAACAGCGGCTTTTTCCGTTTCGAAATTCAAAACTTCGACCTGAACTTCTTCAATTTCATTCATGTCAGCGTCAGCGGCTTTTTCCAGTCGGACGGGCAGTTCGAGATTTATGGAATTACTCAAGCCGGCCTCGATCTGGGCATTGTCAAGTTCACCTTCGGGCTTGAATTTAACGTCTGGAATTGCTCCAGTTGTATGCGCGGGCATGGCGCTTATTATGGCGTGATGATCCGCATCTTTGGATCGATTGACGTCAACCTGTTTATCGCCAGAGCCAGCGCTGGCTTCAATGTCATGGTTGAACTGACAGAAATATATGCGCGTGCTGTGGTGACGGTCTCGCTGAGTGTAAGTATTGGCCCGTGCCCGTTCTGTATTTCGTTCTCCACCAGTTTCACCTGGGACAAGATTTGGACCTGGGGCCCGCCGCCAGTGTTGGCGCATCAAATTGGCGATACCGTCTACCTGAATGTGGGCAGCGATGCATATCTGCGTGGAGATCGCTATTCGAGAATCACCACAGAGCGCGTTTTTGTTACCTCTGGTGGGCCGGGCGTCATCAATGTTAATTCAATGGGCGTCACGCAAACCTTTGGAGGAGTGAATCATATTGTCGTTTCTGACTTTGGCAAGGGCGATGACATCCTGGTGGTGGATCAGGGCGTTACTGCTGACCTGGTGGCGTATGGCGGCGAGGGCAATGACTCTTTGACCTATATGGGCAAAAATAACGCCTGGCTGTATGGCGGTTATGGCGATGACACCCTGACCGGTGGCGTTGTGTACACCTCGCAAGGTGAACAAAGTGCGGCTGTCAGTTATTTGTATGGCGAGTCTGGAAATGATACGCTGCGCGGTCATGACGGCCTGACCGTGATGTATGGTGATCGTGGCAATGACTATTTCTACGGTGGCAATGGTGTGGACACCATGTACGGCGAATTGGGCGACGATACCTTCTATGGCAATGCGGGCAACGATCTTATTTATGGGAATGAAGGCAACGATACACTCAATGGCGGCGAAGGCAACGATACGCTCATTGGTAATGAAGGCTTCGACACGCTGAACGGCGATGGCGGCAACGATACGCTCTTTGGCAGCATCGATGTCGATGTACTGAACGGCGGCACTGGCGATGATACGCTCTACGGTGGCGATGGCAACGATATCCTGAATGGCAACGATGGCAATGACAGCCTCTTTGGCGATACCGGCAACGACATTCTGAATGGCAACGATGGCAACGACACGCTGAACGGCGGCGCCGGTGTGGATACACTATACGGCAATTTGGGTGATGACCGCTATGCCTTCACACTTGGCGGCGATCAGGATATCGTACCGTTGGACGATGGCGGCAACGACACGATTGACTTTAGTGCCATCCCTTACACTGTCATGTTCTACATCTGCAACCAGACTGGCGGCAACTGCGACCCGACCGCTGCCGATACTATCGTTGCCCGCATTGGCACCTCCAACCAGGTCATGACTCATTATGGCAACAATATCGAGAACCTGGTCGGTGGCACCGCCAATGACACCTTCCGCTTCACAGATGGCGCCACCCTGGTGGGCGGTATCGGAACGCTCGATGGCTGGGGCGGAGATAATGACCTGCTCGATTACTCCTCCTATACAACCCGCATCACTGTCGCGCTGGATGCGGTTGGCAGTTGGACGGGTCTGAGCTTCACGACCAACCTCGAAAACGTCACAGGTGGGCCGGGTGATGACAATATCACCGGTAATGCCAACAGCAACGTGCTCTTTGGCGGTTTGGGCGGCAACGATACCCTCACCGGCCTGGGCGGCGATGATATTTACACCATCATCCAGGGCTGGGGCGTCGACACCATCATCGAGACGGCTGGCGGCGGCAACGACACGATCACCTTCATGGGACACTTTGGCGACTCGCTGGTCACCACCTCCCGGCCTGTCACTGGCGATCTCGAAGTTTACCTGAGCAATACCGGCAGCTATGACCTGGCGATTGATATTACAACGCCCGCCAACCGGCTGAACTTCTCCGCGCACCAGATTGAATTCATCATCGGCAGCACCGGGCACGACTCACTCTTCACCCTCGATCAAAACAGCACCTTCGATATCGACGGCGTGATCGTGGATACCGACCCCAGTTATGTCACCACTTCTCACCCGGTCATGCCTGCGGTGACCGAGCGAAACACCTATCACGCCAACGACTTCAATTACACCCTCGAATTCATGAACTTCGAGCGCATCTACGCTGGCAACCAGAACGACATCATCACCCTGGAAAATCAGGCCAATCATCTCGTGCAGCACTACATCATCCGCGGTGGCGCGGGCGATGATACGCTCATCTTCAAGAACAAGGCCGAACTTGGCGGCGCGCTGATCGCCGGTCAAATTCCCTTCTTTGATGGCCAGGGCGGGCGCGATACGCTCGATTACAGCGACTACCTCACCGCCTTGATCGTTGACTTGACCCAGGGCAGTGCCACCGCCGTCAACAACCGTCTCGTCGATAGCGTCATCAACGTCGAAAACGTCACCGGCGGCTTCGGCGACGATATCCTGACTGGTGACCAGGCCGATAACATCCTGGCGGGCGGGCCAGGCAATGACCTCATCACCGGTCTGGTCGGCAACGATACCTATGCCTTTGGCGATAATGCCGGGACGGATACCATCGTCGAAACTGCCACAGGCGGCCTCGATTCAATCACTTTTGCCCAGGCGCTGGTGGGTGTCACCTTCCACATTGAAGCCAACAGCCTGCTCATTACCGCTCCGGGCGCCAACATCACCTGCGCTGGTAAATTCATCGAAAACCTGACCGGCGGGCAGGGCGACGATATCTTTATCTTTGCCAATGGCGTGAATCAGAACGGCAAAGTTGACGGCCACACTGGCCACGACCGCTTGAACTTCTCCGCTTTCACCTCCCGGCGTGATTTCACCCTGAATGCCGTTGGCAGCCTGGATGGCTTTGCGGGCGCGGTGGTCGATATCTTGGGTGGTTTCGAGAACATTGACGCCCTGACCGGCACCCTCGCCCCGAATGATGCCCTGACCGGTATCGAAGCAGATGCTTTCTGGAATTTGAACGGCACCAGCTACACCAGCACCAACACCCTCGACTTTGCCAGCTTCGAAGTGCTGCAAGGAATGGGCGGATCGGATGTCTTCCGCATCACTGGCCACCAGACCTATCACCTCCTGCGCGGCGGCGCGGGCGATGACCGCGTTGAGTTCAACCCCAATTCCTGGCTGACCCTCACCACGCTGGGCGCGGAAGTCGGCTACGTGGATGGCCAGAATGGCTCCGACTGGATTGACTACAGCCGCATCTCCCTCGGTGAAGTGGTCACGGTTAATCTCCCCGCCGAGCAGGCCACCAACTTTATCAACACCAACCCCGGCAGCGTCGGCGGCGCGATCAATTTCGAGAATGCCATCGGCGGCCCGTCGGGCGATACCTTCATCGGTTCCTCCAGCGATAATTCCTTTGATGGCGGCCCCGGCGACGACCAATTCATCTTCCTGGATAATTGGGGCGCGGATACGCTCACGGATGATTCCGGCGCGAATACCATGGACTTCAGCCGGGTGACTGTCGGCGCCACTTTCACCCTGGGCAGTGTTCACGTTGTCAGCGTGGGCGGCACCGTGGCTTACGCCGGCAACAACATGGCAACCCTGATCGGTACGCCGCTGGATGATCTGTTCATCTTCGGTAACGGGATCCTGCTGGCGGGTGGAACGGGGACCATCGACGCTCTCGGCGGCGTGAACACGATCGATTACTCGGCTTACACAACCAGCGTGAGTGTCAACCTGCTTCTCCATACCGCCACCGGCACCAGCGGAATCTTTAACTTCCAGAACATCATCGGCGGCAGCGCGGCAGATACGTTGGTGGGCAATGCGCTCGATAATATTTTGCGCGGCAATGGCGGCGACGATCAGATCGACGGCGGCGCGGGTGTGGATACGCTGGACGAGAGCAACGCGCAGGTTGACATTTCTGTTGACCTGAGCACCACCGGCCCCCAGAACAGCGGACGCGGCACCGTCATATACCAGAACCTGGAAATTATCTTCACCGGCAGCGGGAACGACACCCTCACCAGTGGCAGCGCCAACGAAATTCTGCACGGCGGCAGCGGCAATGACACCTACCGCTTCAAGGATGGTTTCGGCGTGGATACGATTGTCGAGGTCAGCGGTTCGGATACCATTGACTTCACTCCGGCGTTGAATGGCGTCACCTTTGATTTGTCCAACTTCGCCGTATTATTGGGCGCGAATCGCGTCAGCTACGCCAGTATCGAAAACTTCACCGGCAGCAGCGGCGCGGACACCTTCCTGATCATGGGTGCGGTGACGGGTAATCTGCGCGGTGGATCCGGCCCGGATGTCTTTGACTTTGCCAATGGCGCGACCCTGACCGGGACACTTGATGGGCAAGCGGGCAGTGACACGCTCGATGAGCATGTCTTCACCACCGCTCGCACCGTAACACTGAGCGGCGTAGGCTCAACCGATGGATTCTCCGGCGCAGACGCGGCCATCAGCGGCGGTTTCAGCAATGTGGACGTGCTGCTCGGCTCGACTGCCAATAGTGATATTCTCAATGCTGCCAACCTGGTCAACTACTGGCAGTTTGGCAGCAACAACAGCCTGACGGCCAACGGGAAAACGGTCACTTTCTCCGGGTTTGAGACTTTGAACGGCAATGCCCAGGCCGATACCTTTGCCTTTACCGGCAGCGGTAACTTCAGTGGCGTTATTGATGGCCAGGGCGGCGCGGATACGCTCGATTTCAGCGGCTATTCCAGCGCCCGCAACTTCCGGGTCAGCGCAATTGGCTCAATCGACGGTTTCAATGTTCAGGTGACGGGCATCAACACCCCGTTCTACAACATGAACGCGCTTATCGGCAGCGCCTTCACCGACTCGCTGACCGGCTTGAACGAAACCAACAACTGGGACATCACTGGTCTCATCAACCAATACACCAGCCTCGGGCGGATGCTGGACTTCTCGGCCATCGAAACCCTGTTGGGCGGCAGCGGCGCGGACACCTTCGCCATTGCTGACGGCGCAGCCTTTACGGGCACGATCAATGGCATGGGCGGCCTGGATACGATTGACTACTCGGCCTGGAAGACCGGTGTCACCGTCAATCTGTCCACCGGCGCGGCGACGGGCATCAGCGGCGGACTCGGCGGCATTGAAAATGTCACAGGCGGTAGCGGGGATGATGATCTCACCGGCGACGCGAATGATAATTTGCTGGCTGGCGGCCTGGGTAACGACATCTTCCGCTTCCTGTTGAATTGGGGCAGGGATATTGTCAACGAACTGGTGAGCGCAGGCGTGGATACGATCTCGTTCTCCGGCCTTTCGATTGCGCTGACCTTCACCTTCAGCGTCGGGCTGGTGACCACCTCGGGCGGAATCAACCTGCTCACCATCAACAGCGACAATGTCGAGAACTTCATCGCTGGTGCCGGCGCAGACACCTTCCAGTTCAGCGCGGGCGGAACGGTGAGCGGTAATCTGGATGGGCGTGGCGGCAACGACACGGTAAACTTTGGCAGCTACGCCACCGGGCGCGCCTTTGCCCTATCCCGCACTGGCGGTATGGACGGATTTGCCGGGACGGCGACGGCGATCAGCGGCAGTTTTGACAATATTGATACCCTGATTGGCTCATTCAGCTCCAACGACAGCCTGGCCGGGTTGGATAGCGGCGGTCTGTGGCAGTTTGGCGCTAGCCTCACCTATACCAATGGCAACACGCTCACCTTCTCCGGGGTTGAAATTCTCAATGCCGGAAATGGCGCGGATGAGTTCCGCTTTGCCGACAACAGCCACTTCGCCGGAACCATCAACGGCAACGGCGGCGTGGATACGCTCAATCTCTCGGCATTTTCCACCCTGCGTAATATCACTCTGACCGGCACCGGCAGTGTGGATGGTTTCAGCGGCACGGAAGCCAGCCTGACATCCTTCACCAACCTGGACATTTTGCTTGGCACGAGCAAAACTGACCTGCTGACTGGCGCCAACCTGGCCCAAACCTGGAATTTCTCGGCCACAGCGCACACCATCAGCGCCAACGCCCAAACCCTGACCTTTATCTCCTTTGAAACTTTGTTGGGCGGTGCCAACGACGATGCCTTTGTCTTTGCAGACGGGTATACTTTCACTGGCTCAATTGACGGCGCGGCAGGTGTGGACACGCTCGACCTGTCCAATTTCTCCACTGAGCGGAGCATCTTCCTGACCGCGCCCGGGCTGACGGATGGTTTTAACGGTACAACAGCCAACCTGGCCGGCGGGTTTAAGAACCTCGATGACTTTGTGGGCTCGAAAGCCATTACCGATCACATTTATGGCCCCGATCTGGATACCACCTGGGCGGTTGGTTCGACCAATTCGATCTCTATCGGCGTCAACATTGCCACCTTCTCGAAATTTGAGAATTTGCACGGCGGCGCGCTCAAAGATGTGTTCACCGTCAGCGGAGCAGGCCACGAAGTCACTTTGCGCGGCGGCGCCGGTACCGATAGCTTTATCTTTACTAACGGCGCTTCCATCACAGGGACAGTCAATGGTCAGGGCGGCGCCGGAAACACGCTGGATTACACTGGCTATACTACTGCAGTGTCAATCAACCTGTCTCCGCTGGCCGTTCTGGGCGTTGCAGCCTTCAGCGCCACTGGCACTGCGGGTGTCCTGAACGTCCAGAACATCCTGGGCGGAAGCGCGTCCGATATCCTGGTCGGTGACAGTGATAA
Source organism: uncultured Anaerolineae bacterium (assembly GCA_903875215.1). Lineage (GTDB taxonomy): Bacteria > Chloroflexota > Anaerolineae > Anaerolineales > Villigracilaceae > UBA5195. Next base: position 155,288 of record CAIQVH010000010.1, on the reverse strand, counting down.
CAACGTCATTACCGGCAACGGCGGCAGCGACCAGATGATCGGTGGCGCGGGCGATGATTGCTTTGTCTTTGGCGATGCCTGGGGCGCGAATGATACCATTGTGGAAAATGTCAATGAAGGCACCGACACGATCGATTTCACCCCGGCCACATTGGGCGTAACCTTTACCATTGCTGCCAACACCGTTACCCTGGGGCTGAACAAGCTGACTTACAGCGCCGGACTTGAAAAACTGGTGGGCGGCGCGGGTGACGATCGCTTTGTCTTTGGCAATGGTGTTACCTTCAGCGGCGTGGAAACGGCCATTGATGGTCAGGGCGGCAATGACCAGCTCGATTTCTCCGCTTACACCAGCGCCCTGACCTTTGTTCTGACCCAGCCCGCCAGCGTGGATGGATTTAGCGGGCAGGTGGCGCCCATCAGCGGGAACTTCACCAATATTGACACATTGCTGAGCGGCCACGCCGCCGACTCACTGACCGGTCTTTCAGCGAATGGCATCTGGTACATCACCGGCGCTGACCGGGGCACCTATACCAGCACCCGAACGCTGAATTTTGTTTCGATAGAGTCTCTCGTGGGCCTGGGCGGCGCGGATCAGTTTGTCTTTGCCCAAAATGCGCTTGTCACCGGCACGCTGGATGGCGGCTCCGGTACGGATACGCTCGATTATTCGGCATATACAACCAGCGTGAGTGTGAACCTGGCAACCGGAGTCGCAACCGGCACCGCCGGCATTTCCCGTTTCGAAAACATCACCGGCGGCCTGGCGGATGACACCCTCACCGGCGACAGCTTTGCCAATGTGCTGACCGGCGGCCCCGGCTCCGACACGTTGACCGGCGGCGCAGGCGATGATCGCTACGTCTTTGCAGACGGTTGGGGCGTGCAGGATGTCATCGTTGAACTGGCAGGCGGCGGACGCGATACCCTCGATTTCGCCAGCACCACCAGCGCGCTGCAAGTCCACTTTGATTTGGGCACCACCATCACCGATGGCATCAACAGCGTCTTCGCGGCGGGCAGCAACATCGAAGTCTTTATCAGCGGCAGCGGCTCTGCTCACCTGAATATGACCAGCGCTGCGGCCAAAGCAGTTGTTCTGACCGGTTTTGGGGCTACCTTTGGCTTCCAGGCCACCATCAACGGCATTGAATTTGATGATGTCAACAATCTGGCAGTGGGTGTCTCCACCTCCGATTCTTTAACCGGGGCAAATCTCGCGGCTTCGTGGAACCTGGCGCTTGGTACCTACTCCAGCACCGATCCTTTCGGGGTCCTGCACACGCTCACCTTCCTGGGCTTTGAAATTCTCAAGGGCGGCACCCTGGCAGATACGTTCATCTTCCCCGCTGGCGTAACGTTCACGGGTTCCATTGATGGACAGGGCGGCGCAGATACAATGGATCTCTCGGCCTACATCACGCCCGTTGCAGTTGCCCTGACCAGCCTGGGCGCAACGGACGGCTTCAATGGCCTGGCAGCGGTTGTCAGTGCGGGTTTCAGCAACATTGAAACCATCCTTGCATCCGGCGCGGCGGGCGACACGCTGAGCGGCTTGAACGCCACCGCCACCTGGAATCTGCATTCCGGCGCCTCGCACACCTATTCCAGCACCCGGATCCTGACGTTCAGCGGCTTCGAGAGCCTGTTCGGCGGCTCAGGCGCCGATACCTTCGCCGTGGCAGATGGCGCTGCCTTTGCCGGATCTATTGACGGCGGCGCGGGCATCGATACGCTCTCGTACGCTGGCAACACCAGCGCCCGTACCGTCACCCTCAGTGCCGCCGGTGCAGCGGACGGCTTTGCCGGTACGGCCAGCGGCTTGACCAGCTTCACCAATCTTAACGTCCTGACTGGCGGAACCAGCGCCGCCGATACCTTCAACGGTCTGAACGCGATTTCCACCTGGGCGGTGACCGGCGCGGCCTCCCTGACCTATACCAGCGGCAATACGCTCACCTTGGGCGGTTTCGAGCTTCTGGTGGGTGGCAGTTTCGCCGATACACTCACCTTTGCTTCGCTGAGCGCTGCACAGACCTTTACACTGCTCAAAGCGGGCCTGCTCGATGGTTTTGACCTGGCCGCCGCCTCTTTCACTGCTGAATTCCGCAACATCGATACGCTGGTAGGCGGCTCTGGCGCGGATACTTTGTCGGCGCTGAATACGGCCAACGCCTGGAATTTCGGCCTGACCAATACCTATATCAACGGCAACACGCTGACCTTCTCGTCTATTGAAACGCTCAACGGTGGCGCGGGTGCAGATACCTTTACCTTTGCTGCGGGCGCAACCTTCGCGGGTGCGTTGGACGGCAAAGGCGGCGTGGACACGCTCAATTTTGCAGCCTACACCACCGTGCTGACCTTCGTCCTGACCAGCGTGGATGGGATCGGCGGATTTACCGGCACGGTTGCAGGGCTGGCAGGCGGGTTCCGCAACGTGGACGCCCTGGTCGGTGGTTCCGCTATGGATATACTGACCGGCCTGAACGCCGCCAGCACCTGGAATATCACTGCCACCAATCGCGGGGTTTACACCAGCACCAAATCGCTCGATTTTGACCAGATTGAAACGCTGATCGGTTTGGGCGGCGTGGATACCTTTGTCTTCGCCAACGCGGCTGCGGTAACGGGAACAATTACCGGCGGCGCGGGCGTGGATCTGCTCGATTATGCGTCGTATACGACCAGCGTAGTGGTCAATCTGGCTACCGGCGCGGCCACAGGCACGGGCGGCATTTCCACCATTGAAAACATCACCGGCGGCCTGGGCAACGACACGTTGACGGGCGACGGCCAGATCAATCTCATCACTGGTGGCGCGGGCAACGACACGCTGGCGGGCGGCGCGGGCAATGATGTCTTTGTCTTCCAGTCGAATTGGGGCCAGGATACCGTTTCGGATTCAGCAGGCACGGATACGCTTGACTTTACCGCCATCAGCGTCGGCACCAATCTGGCAGCGGTCATCAGCCTGGCGGGCATTTCGCTGGCGGATGGGCTGGGCAATACGCTCAATCACTCCGGCAACGCCCTCGAATTCCTGCTCACTGGTGCTGGTGACGATACGACGCGCATCACAGATGATGCAGCCTCGATTCTTTTGGTGGATGGCGGCGCGGGGAACGATACCCTGACCTATACCGGCGGCTCGCTGGCGCGCACCGTCAGCCTGACCAGCACCGGGACGATAGACGGTTTCAGCGGCACGGCCTCCGGGCTGGCGGGCTTCCTCAACATTAACACGTTGATGGGCGGAAGCGCCATCGATATACTCAATGGCCTCAACAGCGCCTCCACCTGGACGATCACCGGCGCGACGACCGTCACCTACACCAGCGGGAACTCCATGGCCGTCAGCAATTTCGAGACCCTGGCGGGTGGCACCGCAGCCGATACGCTGACCTTTGCCACGCTTGGCAATGTCACCCTGACCGGCCTCGGCGCGCTGGACGGCTATACCCTGACGGAAGCCTCCTTTACGGGCGAATTCCGCAACATTAACACCATCCTGGGCGGTGCTGGTAGCGATAAGCTGACCGGTCTGAATGCGATTGCGACCTGGGCCGTCTTGAACAGCACTGGCGGCACCTATACTTCCTCGGCCCGTGTCTTGAACTTCTCGAACCTGGAGACGCTGGTGGGCGGCGATAAGGCCGATACGTTGACCTTCGCCGCGCTTGGCAGCTCTCTCAATCACCGGATTGTGGCGCGCGGCACGCTGGATGGCTTTATCCTGACTGAATCGGCCTTCCTGGGCCAATTCAACAATATCAACATCCTGGCGGGTGGTACCGGCACCGATCTGATCATGGGCCTCGATCAGGCTTCCATTTGGAAAGTGACCGGCGCGAAAGCGGCAGAATATACCATGCAGGGCTTTGCCAACCTCCTGGCTTTCTCGGCTATTGAAACCTCGCAGGGCGGCAGCGCGGAAGATACGATCACCTTTGCGAGTTCGGGCTATGTCACCCTGCTCAACCTGGGCACGGTGGATGGCTTCGACCTGACCGAGACAACCTACACCGGCACGTTCCGCAACATCAACACCATGCTGGGTCTGGCAGGTGCCGATACGCTGGTGGGTCTGGCGACTGGCGGTACCTTCGAACTGGACGGCACGAACCGTTATATCAATGGCAACATCCTGTCCTTCTCGCTGGTCGATGCGGTCAAGGGCGGAGCCGGGAACGATACCTTCCTCATCAGCGGAATCCAGACCGGGTTGACACTCTACGGCATGGAAGGCGACGATCACTTTGTCTTTGCTGATAACGCTACCCTGGCGGGTGGTTCCCCGGCCATTCTGGGCGGGCTTGGTCTGGATATCCTGGATTACGGCGCTTACACGGTTGCGCCGGTGTTGGTGGATATGGCGATTGGCAAGGCCAACACCATCAACGCAAATGCAGCCAACGGCTTCAAGGAAATCGAGACGCTGATCGGTGGTCAGAGCAATATCATCTACGGCACGCCCGGTAATGACACCATTATCAGCGGCGCTGGCAATGACACGCTGGTTGGCCGCGGCGGCGATGACACCTATATCTTCCTGCCGGGTTGGGGCATAGACAGTGTCATCGAATTGGCTGGTGAAGGCAACGATACGCTCGATTTCTCGGCCATTCTGAATGCGATGATTTTTGGCCTGAGCGGGCAGACGGTTTCGATCACGGAAGGCCTGAACCGGGTGACGCATAGCGGTAGCGGCGGCTACTCCAACGTGGAGAATATCCTCGCCGGGCAGGGTGCTGATGTGTTCACCTTCACCAGTGCCACCAACCGCGTCAATATTAACGGCGGATCGGGCAACGATACCTTCCTCTTCAACAACCTGGCTGTCCTGGAAGGGACGCTCAATGGCGGGGCCGGCGCGGATACGCTGGATTACAGCCCCTACCTGACCGCCGCGACGGTTAATCTTTCCACTGGCTCCTCCTTCTCGATCAGCCTGGGCGCGGCGGGCAAGGTCAGCAATATCGAAAACCTGGTCGGCACCGCGTTGAAGGATACGCTGACTGGCGATGCCGCGGATAACATCATCACCGGCGGCGCCGGCGACGACACCCTGACGGGCGGCGCCGGCAATGATCGTTACGTCTTTGCCGCCGGTTGGGGCAAGGATACGGTCGTCGACAGTGCCGGAAGCAATGACATCCTGGACTTCAGTCTCCTGATGACAGGTCTGCGCGTGGATATTCAAGCGCCCTTCGGTCTCAAGGTGGACGATTTGCTCGGCAACACCCTTACTCATGCCGCCAATGCCATTGAACAACTCATCCTGGGTTCGGGCAATGACACGCTGGCTATTGCTGACTACGCTTCCGCCGTTGTGGTGGTCGATGGCATGGGCGGCAGCGATATCCTGACTTATACCGGCACTACCAGCAATCGCACAGTCGCTCTGACCGGGCTGGGTTTGGCGGATGGTTTCAACGGCACCGCCAGCGGTGTGGCGGGCTTCAGCAACTTCAACGCGCTGGTTGGCGGCTCCGGTGTGGACAGTCTGACCGCTCTTTCTGCAGCGAGCATTTGGGGCGTGACGGGCAGCAATACCTTCGACTATGTCAGCATTAACACCCTGAATGTGACCGCCTTCGACGAACTGATCGGCCACAGCGCGAACGACACCCTGACCTTCACGGCCTTTGCTACGGCCCGTAATATTTTCCTGGCTGGTGCAGGCGCGCTGGATGGCTTTGATATTACCGAAGCCGCCTTCAGCGGCGCAACCTTCCGCAACATGAATACACTGGTGGGTAGCACAGGCAGCGACATGCTCAACGGCGTCAATGCTGCGCTCACCTGGAATATCCAGCACGGGGCATACCGCGTCAGCGCCGGCAGCAAACAGACCGCCTTCTCGGCCATCGAGACGATCAATGCTGGCAGTGGAGTGGATATCTTTAATATCAGTGGGGCGCCGGTCATTTCGCTGAACGGCGGCGCAGGTGCAGATAGCTTCAACTTTGCTGCCAACGCCTCGCTGACGGGCAACCTGGATGGTAATGCTGGCAGCGATACTCTCAGTTATGCCGCCTTCGGCGTGCCGGTCACCGTCAGCATCACCGCAGCAGGCAGCAGTGATGGCTTTAATGGTATCGGCACCGGGCTGGTGGGCATGTTCGCCAATGTGGATCAGCTGGTCGGCGCAGGTGGCACGGATGTCCTGAACGGCGCTAACCTGGTCGCCACCTGGAGCATTGACCCGGCCACATCCAGCCAGTATCTGAGCGGGACACACACCCTCGGTTTCACCAGCTTTGAAACTTTGAACGGCAATCAGCAGGCCGATACCTTCATCCTGGCCGATGGCGCGCTCTTCGTCGGACAGATCAACGGCCTGGGCGGCAGCGATACCTTGACCTTTGCCCCGTTCACCACGGCGCGTGCCATCACCCTGACGGGCCTCGGCAGTGTGGACGGTTTCAATGGCACAGAAACCAGCCTGAGTGGCGGATTCTTCAACATTGACCAACTCATCGGCGGCAGCGCGCTGGATACGCTCAACGGTCTCAGCACTTCTTCCACCTGGACCCTGCAGCCTGGCTCGAACACCTACACCAATGGCAATACCCTGACCTTCTCGGCGCTGGATAACCTGAATGGTGGCGCCGGGGTGGATACCTTCATCTTCCGGGATGGCGCTGCGGTCGCGGGCCTCCTCAACGGTGCGGGCGGAACGGATTTGCTCGATTACTCAGCCTGCATGACCGGCGTGACCGTCAACCTGGCTGGTGGAACCGCCAGCGGCACAGGCGGCGTGATTAATTTTGAGAATATCACCGGCGGCAGCGGCGCCGATGACCTCACCGGCGACTCTGGCGCGAATATCCTGATCGGCGGGGCTGGCAACGACACCTTCCGCTTCCTGGATGCCTGGGGCATGGATCTGGTCAGCGATGCGACTGGCAGCGATACGCTCAGCTTTAGCGCCGTGACCTTTGGACTGACCTTCAGCTTCAGCGCCGCCACGGTTTCGGGCAATGGCAACAGTGTCAGCTACAGCAATATCGAAAACTTTGTCGGCGGCCTGGCGGACGATATCTTTGTGGTGCTCAACGGCGTGAGTGTGGCCGGCAAACTGGATGGTCACGCTGGCGCGGATACGCTCGACTTTGGCGCTGTTACCACCTCCCGCACTGTCACCCTCACCGGCCTGGGCGCGTTGGACGGCTTCGCCGGTCTGGCGACCAGCATTGGCGGCAGTTTCGATAACATCGACATCCTGATCGGGTCCACCACCACCGACACCCTGACCGGCGCAAACCTGGTTGCGCTCTGGGAGTTGGATGGCACCGATACATATTCTTCTGGCGCGCATACCCTGGCCTTCACCAGCTTCGACACTTTGAACGGTGGCAGCCTGGCCGATACCTTCTCTCTGTTCGCGGCGATCTCCTACACCCTGAATGGCGGCGCGGGCAACGACACATTCCTGCTCAACTCTGGCGGCAGCTTTAGCGGAAGCATGACCGGCGGCGCGGATAGCGACACCCTGAGCTACGCCACCCGCAGCACTCCGGTAACCGCTAACCTGACGGCGCACAGCGGCACCGGCATCCTCACCACCTACACCAGCATTGAAAATCTGATCGGTGGCAGCGCTAACGATGTCCTGATTGGTGACGATAGCGCCAACATCCTCAACGGCGGGATGGGCAACGACAGCCTGACCGGTCTGGGCGGCAATGATACTTACGCCTTTGAAAACGACTGGGGTACGGATACCATCACCGAGATCGGCACCGGCGGCGCCGACAGTCTCGACTTCAGCGCTGTCACCGTTGCGCTGGCGATTGACCTGCACACCACCGTCAGCGCGACCGATGGCACAAACCTGCTGACCAATATTGGCAATCTCGAAGTGGTGCGCGGCGGCCAGAGTGTTGACACCTTTACCCTCTTCGCCGGAACCCAGACTCAACGCCTGTTCGGTGGCCTCGGCAATGATGAATTTATCTTCCTGGACAATGCCATCCTGACGAATTCCATCGATGGCGGAGCAGGCAGAGACAAGTTGAACTACAGCGCTTATGTTGACCCACGCCACTTCGTGTTGACCGGCCTCGGCAGCCTGGATGGCTTCGCTGGAACCGAAAACAGCCTGGTGGGCGGCTTCGACAACCTCAACATTCTGGTTGGTTCCATCGGCACCGACTCGCTCTCCGGCCTGGATGTGGACGCCATCTGGAACATTTTCGATAGCGCGGGCAACAGCCGCTATACCACCGGCAGCACGCAATTCGATTTCTCGGCCATTGAGAACCTGGTGAGCGGCAGCGGCTCCGATTGGGTCATCTTTGGGGATGGCGCGAAACTGCCGGGCGTCTTCAACAGCATCGAAGTCAAGGGCGGCATTGATACGCTCGATTACACCGCCTACACCACCCAGGTCAGGGTTAACCTTGCGGGTGGCATTGCCACGGGCGTCACCGGCGGCGTGAATGGCTTTGAGAACATCCTCGGCAGCCTCACCGGCGGCAACATTCTCTATGGCGATAACAATGACAATATCCTTGTGGCCGGGTCTGGCGATGACACCCTGGTTGGCCAGGGCGGTAACGATACCTACATTCTCGATACCGATAACCCGCTCGGCACCGATATTATTGATGAAACCATCAACGGCGGCGGCATTGATACGATTGACTTCTCCAGCACCAGCACCTATGGCGGCATTTCGGTCAACCTGTCCCTCGTCGTGCCGCAGGTCGTCAACGGCCACCTGACGCTGACCGTCCTCGGCGGCCTGGACATTATCATCGGCACGCGCTTCGACGATACCATCACTGGCAACTCGATTGCCAACACCATTATTGCTGGAACAGGCAATGACACCCTGAATGGTCACGGCGGCGGAGATACCTTCCTGTTTACCGATGGTTGGGGCTCGGATACGGTCAGCGACAGCGGCGGCCTGGATGTGTTGGATTTCTCGGCGGTGACGGTTGATCTGATCTTCAACATCAACCTCGGCAACCTGTCGATTACCGGCGGCGGCAACTCGGTCACCCAGCTGGCTGGCAACTCCTTTGATGGCTTCATCGGCGGCAGCGGTAACGATACGTTCACGCTCGGAAACGGTGTCATGTTGATGGGTGTGGTGGACGGGCGTCAGGGTGTGAACTCGCTCAGTTGGGCAGGATATAACACTCGGCGGGTGGTCTCGCTCACCGTTTACGGGGCGGAGGCGGGTTTCAACGGTACTGAGCTGTCCATCCCGAATGGCTTCTTCAATATGACCACCCTTACCGGCGGTTTGGCAGCGGATACGCTGGCCGGGCTGAATACCGCCAGCGCCTGGGATTTGGACGGGACGAACACCTACACGGCGGGTGGGCGCGTGTTGAACTTCTCGGCGCTGGAGACGCTGGTGGGCGGCAGTAATGTCGATACCTTCACCCTGACCGGTTCGCAGTCCAATATCCTGCTCGGTAACGGCGGTAACGACAGCGTGATCTTTAACGATACGGCTGTCCTGCTCGGTTCCTTCAATGGCGGCGCTGACGATGACAGCCTGGACTTCTCGCGCTACACTGCCTCTCGCGAAGTCGTGCTCGCCAGCCTGGGTCTGACAGACGGCTTTACCGGTACGGCCACCGGTCTCAGCGATGGGTTTGCGAATGTTGAGCGCATTCTGGCCAGCAGCGTGGGCAACGACCGTCTGACTGGTCTCAACGCAGATGCGCGCTGGGATGTGAACGGCTCGAACACCTACACCGCCATCAACGCGATCACTTTCCCGAACACTGACCACGCTGCCCGGTGGCTGACGGCGACCACGACCAGTGCGCTGCTCACGGCGGACGGTTCTGGGTTGCAAGTGCTGGATTTTGCGGGCTTTGAAATTCTGCAGGGCGGCAGCGAAAATGATGTCTTTATCTTCAGCGGTGCGCAGGCGCACAGCGTCCTGGGCGGCGGCGAAGCGGATTACTTCCTGTTCAACAATGCCGCCACGCTGGACGCCGGTTTGTCTGGCGCGATGGGAACGATCGATGGTCAGGCTGGCCGCGATACGCTCGATTTCGTCAACTACACCAGCATCCGCAATTTTGTGTTGACGGCGCTCGGTGGCGTGGATGGCTTCAACGGCCTCGAAGCGGCGCTGGCGGGCAGTTTTGGCAACATCGACGAAATCATGGGCGGCTCGGCAGTGGATACGTTGACCGGCCTGAACGCCGATAGCATCTGGAATATCAACGTTTTCCCGGCTTTCAGCCAGTACATCAGTACTCACACGCTGTACTTCACCCGGCTGGATACGCTGCTCGGTCTTGGCGGCGCAGATCGTTACAACTTCGCCGATGCCGCCACCCTGGCCGGTTTTGTCAATGGCCATGACGGCAACGACACGCTGTCCTTCAGCGCCTACACCAGCGCTCGCAACTTCGTGCTCAGCGCTCTCGGCGTGGATGGTTTCAACGGCCAGGTCAATGGCATTGCGGCGGGCTTTATGAATATCAACGCTATCCTGGGCGGCAGCGCGCTCGACAGCCTGACCGGCCTGGATGCCAACAGCGCCTGGAATATCACCGCCAGCAGGGCAGGCACTTATGTCAGCGCGCATACGCTTTCCTTTGGAGATGTGGATATTCTCTACGCGGGCAGCGCCACCGATCTGCTTAATTACAGCGCCTACATCACTTCGGTCAGCGTTAACCTGAGCCTGAATCTTGCCACCGGTTTCAGCCAGGTCTACGGCATGAACAATCTCACCGGTGGAAGCGCAGACGATACCCTGACCGGCGATGCCGGAGACAACATCATCATTGGCCTGGGCGGCAGTGATACCCTGACTGGTTTGGCGGGTAACGACACTTACGTCTTTGGCGATGCCTGGGGCGTGAATGATGTGGTGGTGGAAGCAGCCGGCGGCGGGTTGGATACGATCGATTTCTCGACAGCAGTTTCCAGCCTGGCAGCTGCCATCGCGCTGAGCAATGTCACTGTTACCAGCGGCCTGAATCGCCTGACCTATGCTGGCGGGCAGGTGGAAAACCTGATCGGTGGCGCGGGCGCTGACACCTTCCATCTGGATGATGGCGCGGCCCTGCTCGGCAGCCTGGATGGACGCAGCGGGAACGATACCCTGTCCTATACCGGAAACGCTTCGGCCCGCGTCGTCACTCTCAGCGCCCTGGGCGCCGATGGGTTCAACGGTGCAGCTTCTGGCCTGGGCGGCTTCCTGAATATCAATGCCATCCTGGGCGGCGCCAACCCGTCGGATACGGTCAACGGGCTGAATCTGGCTTCCACCTGGTCGGTCACCGGCGCGAATGCCGTCACTTACACCTACGTCAACACGCTGGAGATCACCGATTTCAAGAAACTGACCGGTGGCAGCGCCAACGATACACTCACGTTTGCGGCCTTTGGAACGGCGCGCCATATCAGCGTGGCAGCTCTGGGTGGCGTGGATGGTTTCGATCTCACTGAAGCGGCCTTCAACGGGCGGTTCTACAATATCAACACGCTGGTCGGCGGCACGGGCAGTGACGTGCTCAATGGCATGAATGCGGTCAGCCTTTGGAAGATGACCGGCGCGAACAGCGGTTTGTATAACGGCGGCCTGACCTTCTCTGTTATTGAAACCCTGAACGGCGGTTCGGGCCAGGATACGCTCGATTACAGCGGCTACAACATCTCGCTGACGGTGACCCTGGTTGCTGCAGCGGTGAATGGCTTTGCCGGAACTGGCACAGACTTGGCTGGCGGCTTCGCCGGGATGGATGTTTTGATCGCTGGAAGTGGCGCGGCGGATCAGTTGACCGGCGCGAATGCCCCGGCCTCCTGGAATTTGGTCTCCAGTGGCAGCACCTACTCCAGCGGTAGCGCCATCCTGACCTTCAACGCTTTCGAGCGCCTGACCGGCGGCACGGAGAGCGACACCTTCACCCTGAACGGTGTCCGCGCTGAAACCCTGAACGGCGGCGCGGGGAATGACACCTTTGTCATGGCGATTGGTGCAACCTTCAGCGGCGCACTGGATGGCGGCCTGGGCAGCGATACCCTTAGCTATGCTCCCTGGATTGCCCCGGTAACAGTCAACCTGGCGACGCCCAGCGCTACCAATATAACCGGCACATTCATTGTTGAAAATCTCACCGGCGGCGCAGGTGATGACTCGCTGACTGGCGATTCCAACGCCAATATTCTGACAGGTGGCGCGGGCAAAGATACCCTGAAGGGCGCTGCGGGCAACGACACCTATCGTTACGAAAATGGCTGGGGCGTGGATAACCCCCTGATCGAATTGAGCGGCGACAACTCCGACACCATCGACTTCTCGGCTGTGACGGTTGCCGTGACCTTTACGCTCTCTTCTGCCGGAATGACCATCAGCGATGGCGTGAATACCGTCACCTACTCCGGGACCTTCATCGAAAACCTGATGGGCGGTTCGGCAGCGGATACCTTCACCTTCAACGCCGGTTCGCGCCTGCCTGGCACACTGGATGGCCGCGGCGGTAACGATATTGTCAACTTTGGCGCTTACGGTGCTGCGCTGACCGTGAACCTGACCGCCCTGGGCACGCTGGACGGCTTCGGTGGCATGGGCGGCGCGGCCCTGGGCAAATTCGACAACGTCAACGCCATTACCGGCGGCAGTTCCAGCGATACGCTGACGGGCTTGAACACTGACAGCGTCTTCACCCTCAGTGCCGCCGGAAATACCTACCGCGAAATCGCCAGCAGCCGCATTCTGAACCTGGCCTCGATCGAAAACCTGACTGGCGGAACGGCCAACGACAGCTTCAATCTGGTCGGCACCGCCGCGCTGGCCGGTCGCCTGGATGGCGGCGCCGGGCTGGATTTGCTGGATTACTCAGCTTACACCGTCGCCATCAGCGTGGATTTCACTGCCGGCACGGCGACAGGTGTCAGCGGGATCAGTCGTTTCGAAAACCTGGTCGGCAGCCCGCTTGGCAATGTCATCTATGGCGACGCCGGAGACAATGTCTTTAATATCAACAGCAACGGCCTCACCAGCATCTATGGGCGCGGCGGCAATGATATTTACCTGTTCTATGCCGATACCCAACTCGGCACGGTCAAGATTTACGAAGATGCGGCCAACGCTGGCGGCGGCATCGACCTGATTTCCTTTGCTCCCACGCTGAATCCGGTCAACGCCGTCACGGTCGATCTGTCCAAGCTGGCTGGCGAACTCCAGACCGTCAATGCCAATCTCAAACTTGCCATCTACGGGCAGATTGAAAACCTGGTTGGCAGCAACGGCTCGGACGTGCTCACCGGAAATAGCGCCAGGAACATCATCACGGGTGGTGCGGGCGACGATACCCTCTCGGGCGGCGCGGGCGATGATACCTATCTGTTTGCAGATGGCTCCGGCAACGACACCCTGGTGGAAGCTTTGGGCGGCGGTAACGACACCCTCGATTTCTCCTTGAGCAATGGCGGCCTGACGCTGACCATCAATGCCCCGCTGGCTGCGATGATCGAGAATATCATCGGCGGCGCCGGAGATGACACCTTCATCTTCGCCAACGGCACAACCCTGACAGGCACCCTCAACGGCCTGGGCGGGAATAATACTCTTGACTTCTCAGCCTATACCAGCGGGCAGAGCCTGGCGCTGACCGGTTTGGGGGCGCAGGTCGGGTTTACTGGCACAACCGCCTTGCTGGGTGGCGGATTTGTGAACATCTCAACCCTGGTCGCCAGCAGCGCCAGCGGCGACATTTTGAATGGCTTGAACACCGACAATCTCTGGACGATTAACGGCGTCAGCGGCCTGTACAGTAGCACCCGTACCCTGAATTTCACCGGCTTCGAGACGCTCAACGGCGGCAGCCTGGTGGATACGTTCAATGTAACCGGCCCGGCCGCTTTCAATCTGAACGGCAACGCTGGTAATGACACCCTGGCCTTTGCCGAAGCCGCCACCCTGACCGGCATTTTCAACGGTGGAACCGGCAGCGACATCCTGACCTTCTCCGGCAATACCGCTGGCCGCATCATCACGTTGACAGGAGTCGGCGCTCAGGATGGCTTCTCTGGCACCGCGGCTGGCGGCAGCTTCCAAAATGTGGATCGGCTGGCAGGCGGTACCGGCAACGACATCCTCATCGGTCAGAACGCCGTTGCGCGCTGGCAGATCACCGGCAGCCAGGCGGGCAACTACATCAGCGGCAACACCCTGGCTTTCTCTGCCATCGACACCTTGACCGGCGGCAGCGCCATCGACACCCTCGACTACAGCCTGTTCGCCACCCCGGTTGTGGTTGACCTGACCGTGACCGCCACCGGCTTCAGCGCCATCTCCAGCCTGGAAAATGTGACCGGCGGTAGTGGCAACGATCAACTCTCCGGCAACAGCAGTGACAATGTCATCATCGGCGGCGCTGGCGACGATATCCTCAACGGCGGCGCTGGCAACGATACCTTCATTTTCAACGCGGGCTGGGGCAAGGACATTGTCAGCGACCTTGCAGGCAGCGATACCCTCAACTTCACCGCACTAACTGCGAACCTCTCGGTTAATCTGGGAACCGGCCTCAGCCTGAGCGATGGGCTGGGCAACACCCTGACCCACGGCGGAAACGCCATCGAAACCTTGCTTACCGGTCTCGGCAACGACACTTTCACTGTCGTGGACGGAGCTGCCCTGGTAGTAGTCATCAACGGTGGCGCAGGGACGGATACCCTCAGCTATGCTGGAAGCGCCCTGGCTCGGTCGATCCAATTCAGCGGCACCGGCACTGATGGCTTTGACGGCTCCGCTTCCGGCATTGGCGGCTTCCGCAATCTCAACGCTTTTATCGGCGGCGCAAATAACAGCGATACCCTGGGCGGTCTGGCCAGCGGAGAATGGTTCATCAATAGCGCCAACAGTGGTCAATACACCAGCGGCAATTCTGTGCCCTTTACCGGCTTTGAAAAACTGGTGGGCGGCGCCGGGGCCGACATCGTGAACTTCAGCACCTTCGCCACTGCACGAATCTTCTCTCTGGTTGCGGTCGGCACCGTGGATGGCTTTGATTTGACCGAAACGCACTTCACTGGCAAGTTCTACAACATGAACAGCCTGGTGAGCGGCTCTGCAACAGACACCCTCATCGGCCTGGCGGAATCCGGCACCTGGCGCGTTACGAGCGCCGCTGCTGGCACCTACACCAGCACCAATGTCTTGACCTTCACCGCATTGGAGACCCTCGTCGGCAATAGCCCCAACGATACGCTCTCCCTTGACAATTTCAACAGCGCGGGCTTCGTCACCCTTACCAGAAAGGGAGTCGATGGCGTTGACCTGACCGTTGTGGGCTTCACCGGCGCGATCAAAAATATCAACACCCTGGCTGGATCCTCCTCCAGCGCCGATCAGCTGACCGGCTTGAACGCCGACAGCCTCTGGACGCTGACCGGCGGCACCGACGGAATCTACACCAGCGGCAGTAATACGCTGTCTTTCAACAGCTTTGAAAAACTAGTGGGTGGCGCTCTCGCAGATACCTTCCGCCTTACGGCCAACCCCACCATGAACCTAAACGGCGGCGCTGGCGACGACTACTTCATCTTTGGCAGCAACGCTGTTCTGACCGGCGCAATCGATGGCGGCGCCGACTCGAACATCCTGGATTACACCGCCTACACCACCGATGTGACAGTCAACATTGCGGCTGGAACTTCCACCGGCACCAATGGGATCGCCAATATCGAAATTGTGGACGGCGGACGCGGTACGAACACCATTATCGGCGATGAAAATGACAATATCCTCTACGGCGGTTCCAGCAATGACATCCTGATTGGCGGCGGCGGCAACGATACCTACATCATTCACGACAACTGGGGCACCGACACGATCGTTGAAATGGCCGGCGGCGGCAACGACACCCTTTTATTCTCACACGTTTCTGCCCTGACTGGAATCGTCACCTTCACATTCGGCCCAACCACTTTCACCGTCACCGGCGGCGGCACCCTGACCGGCAGCGGAATCGAAAACTTCATCGGCGGCGACTTTGGCAACAACTTTGTCCTGCAAAATGGCGCCGTAGTGGCCGGCAATATCAGTGGCGGCAGCGGCGGTCATAACAACCTCGATTTCAGCGGCTACAATGCGCCACGCCACGTCAATCTGACCGGTATCGGCACCCTCAACGGCTTCAAAGGCCAGGAAGCTGCCATCGTGGGTACATTTGACAACATCAACGCCCTGATCGGATCCACGCAGCCGGGTGATAGCCTGACCGGTTTGAACGTCACCTCGACCTGGAACCTGGCTGGCGGCACATCGGGCAGCTACACCGCCCTCCAGCGCACCCTGACCCTCTCGGGCGTCGATCTGCTCCTGGGCAATAACTCCGCCGACACCTTCAACATTTCGAGCCACGCCACCCTAAACCTGAATGGCGGCGCCGGTAACGACACCTTTGCCTTTGCCGACCACGCCTCCTTCACCGGTACGCTCGATGGCGGCCTGGGCACTGACATCCTTGACTACAGCGCCTACACCTCCTCGCTCATGGTTGACCTGTCCAGCAACTCTGCCGCCCACGTAACCGGATCGGTTTCCAATATCGAAAACATCAGCGGTGGAAGCGCCGCAGATACCCTGACGGGCGATTCCGGCAACAACGTCATCAACGGCAACGGCGGCAACGATACTCTCGCTGGTGGCGCAGGCGATGATACCTACCTCTTTATCGGCAATTGGGGCCAGGATATTGTCAACGAACTGGCGAATGCTGGTAGCGACACGCTCGATTTCTCGACGATCCTGCTCCCGCTGACCGTCAGTATTCACACCGCCAGCCTTGAAGTGACCGGTGGCGCCAACAGCGTCAACCATTTTGCTCACGAGGTCGAAATAGTGCTGGCTGGCAGCGCAGCTGATACCTTCGCTTTCGATAACGGCGCGACGTATGCCGGTACGCTGGATGGCGGCTCTGGCCTCGGTGATACCCTCACTTTCTCCGCATACACGCTCGGGCGCCAGGTGGTCCTGACGGGAGTGGGAACGTTGGATGGCTTCAATGGCTATGTCACGGATGCGTTGGGCGCTTTCAAGAACATGAACATCCTGGTCGGCAGCAGTGCTGGCGATGATCAACTCGTCGGCGCTAATACGCCTTCCGTATGGACAATAGACGGGACCTATCGCTACTTCAGCGGCAATCCGTTCGATTTCTCTGCCATTGAGAACCTCCTGGGCGGCAGCGCTATCGACTGCTTCGACATCCTCGGAACTCCGGCCATTAATCTCAATGGTGGCGCGGGCGACGATATCTTTGTCTTTGCTGGCAACGATACCCTGCTGACGGGCGACATCGACGGTGGCCCGGGCAGCGATACCTTGGACTTCTCTGCGCTGACAATTTCCCGGCGCATCCGCTTCACCAATTACGCCAGCAATGACGGCTTCGTCGGCGTCGATTCCAGCCGCGTGCCTGTGATGACCGGCTCATTCAGCCACATCAACGGAATCATAGGTTCGAGCGACCCGGTTGACCCGGATGTGCTGGTTGGCCTCGATCGCTCAGCACAATGGAAAATAGGTGATTCGAACAGCTATCACGTCAACCCCACGCTGTCCTTCGCAGGCTTCGAGCAGTTGACCGGTGGCAGCGGCGAAGATACATTTGAAGTCAGCGGTGTGCATGATGTGGCGCTGGTAGGCGGCGCGGGTGACGATATCTTCATTCTGAAAGATCAGGCCCAGGTGGCGGTTATCAACGGCGCCGGTGGTACGGACATCATCGAATACTATGCGTTCAATGCCCCCATCGCGTACAACCCGGCCAATGGCGTTGCCACGGGTGTGGCGAATGGCTACAATGGCGTTGAATCATTCATCAAAACTTATCCGCCCCTGCCCCCGCCCCCGGTCATTTCCACGACTGAATATCGCCAGCGCATCGTGCAAACGATCGTCAGCCTGCCCTGGATTATCCTTCCGGCCTCCCATGGAAACCTGCCGATTGATATTACCTGCCAGACTTGCGGCGGTGTGATCCTCAGCCTGGAAGATGGCAACCGGATTTTCCTGGGCGTAGGTAACGGCAGCCAGGCCAGCCTGACTACGATACAGACGCTGCCCGCCAGTCTGCCACAAGGCTTCAACTCGATCCACCAGATGACCGTGCAAATCTTCCAAAATGGTCAACAGCTCTCGGCCACTTCCGGTTACATCCAGGTTTCGTTTGCCTTGCCGGCTTGCCTCAAAGACGCAGACATTGCCATCCTGTTCTGGGATGAGACGCTCAATGATGGGATGGGTGGTTGGGTGGAAGTGGATTTCACGATGCTGGCAGCGCAGGCCTCCGGTGACGTTGACCGTGTTCAAGCCTGGACAAAACGCACGGGAACTTATCTCCTGGTTGTGCGCGGTGCTGCCCCCTGCTCAGGCGGGCAGTAGAGGGAGCCATTCCAGGCCCTGAATTGTCTATGCTGGTAGCTTTTCCAGTCTTCTGATAAAACAAGGGCGGGAAGTTTTTTCGGGTACAATGACGCCTGGTTGATCTTGTAACCCGGAAGTGAGTGATGGAATCCAATTCAGAAAACTACCGCCAGGCGGTACAGGATTTTCAGGCTGCTCGCCAGCGAGCAGCTTTGGATGAATTCCTGGCGCGCATGACGGGCAAATCCAACGAATTATTATCCTATGAAGAGGTCGCGCAGAAGCTCAAGCTGCAGGCGCGGGCTGAACGCGGTGTGCAGAACATTCCGCTGCGCGCGATCGTCGGAAGTGTCGGGCGCTATACTGATTTCACGCGCACATTTTTGCCACGCAACCCGAGTGACGAGGAGCGCTGGGCGCGCGTTAAGGCTTCTCTGAGTGATTCGCAGACCGGTTGGCCGCCCATCGAGGTATATCAGGTGGGGGAGGTCTATTTTGTTCTGGATGGCAATCATCGCGTTTCAATCGCCCGCCAGGAAGGCTGGGAAATGATCGAGGCGCGCGTGATTGAAGTCAAAACCCAGATCTCGCTTACCCCGGATGTGAGCGCCGATGACTTGATCGTCAAGGCTGAATATGCCGAATTCCTGGCTGAGACCGAATTGTCCAGCCTGCGTCCGGGTGCCGATCTGACAGTTTCCATCCCGGGTCAGTATGACCAACTGCGTGAGCACCTGCAGGTCCATCGATACTTTATGGGGCTTGATCAGCAGCGCGAAATTTCCGCGCTGGAAGCGCTGACGCACTGGTATGATAATTACTACCTGTCGCTGGTGGAGGTGATCCGCCAGCGCGGACTGCTGCGGATTTTTCCTGGCCGCACCGAAACCGACCTGTACCTTTGGCTTTCTGCTCACCGAGCTGCGCTGCAAGAACAGCTCGGCTGGGAATTGCGCCCCGAAGCCGTGGCAGATGTGCTTGCCCAGGAACAGGGCGGAACCGCTCTGGATGAAACCGGTGCGTGGCGCCTGTCGCGTTCGGCCGGGCGCGATAGCGAGCCCATGTTCCAGGATTTGCTCGTGCCGCTCAGCGGCGAGACAGAAAGCTGGCAGGTGCTGGAGCAGGCGTTGGTAGTGGCGCGACACGAAGGTGCCCGCCTGAACGGTCTGCATATCGTCGCCGATGTGGATCAGGTTGAGAGTGAGAGCGCTCTGGCAGTGCGTGAGCAGTTCGAGGCCCGCTGCCGGGCAGCCGGGGTAAGCGGCAGCCTGGCTATCGAAGCAGGCGAACCAGCCAGGAAGATCCTCGAGCGCGCTGCGCTGACAGATCTGGTATTGATGAAAGTTGCTTTTCCGCCCTCGGCAGGCCTCCCCGGGTTGGCCTCGCCGCTGCGGGCGATCATCTCGCATTCTCCTCGTCCACTCCTGGCATTGCCGGGAGGGCCGAGTGCCCTAGACCGGGCCGTGCTGGCTTATGATGGTAGTCCCAAGGCGCAGGAAGCGCTCTACCTGGCCGCTTACCTGGCGGAATCCTGGGGAACGACGCTGACGGTTTTTACGGGGGGAGACGCTGGGCGCGAAGCCGTTCAGCGCCAAGCTCGGCAATACCTTGAGCGGCACCATATTTCAGCCCACTACGTTACCGGAAAAGCCTCCGTCGAGCAGTTGATTGAACTGGTCGCGATCAGCTCGGCCAACCTGGTCTTGCTCGGCGGCTATAGCGGTACGCTGCTTAAGGAAGTCACCATCGGCAGTTGGGTGAATGCTCTTCTGCGCGAAAGCCAGGCGCCTCTCCTGATTTGCCGCTGAGCAGGGCCACATCACAAAATTGCAACGTCACCAGTATCTTCCTTAACTCGATTTTCGTGTAGAATTGTCCATATGACTGCAGATTCGCTGGCCGCACTTCGCGCCGTTCATAATGCCCACGATGCTCTTCAACGCCAAGATAAGCGCGCCGCGCGGCGGTGGGCTGAACAAGCCGCCCGCCTCGACCCTTCCCTCGAGGAACCGTGGTTGCTGCTGGCAGCCCTGGCCACTCCGCACGGTAGTTTGGCGTTTTTCGAGCGCGCTTTGCAGGCCAATCCGGCCAGTGAACGCGCCCGCAAAGGTCAGCAGTGGGCGATCAACCGCCTTCGAAACGAAGCTGGCGCGCCAAGGCCCCCGGTTTCTGCTCCGGCGCCGCACCAGGCCCAGGATACCGTTGCGCCTTCTTCCCGCATCCAGGCGGAGATAGAGCGCCAAAAGCCCACCCGCCGGCTGGCTGGACTGCCCATGCTGTTGCTGGGTCTTTGCGTGGTGGCGGTTGCCCTGTTCTGGTTGGATACCGTCCCGGCTCAGGCCTTTATCAACAGCCTGGCAGAACCCCGGTCAGTTGGGGAGGCGGGCTGGGCCCCGGCGCTGGTGGCCAAACCAGTCAATACCGCTTTCCCCACGCTGACTGCGCTGCCCTCTGCGACGGCCACATTGCCTGCCCAGACCATGGCTCTGCAGCCTGCCCAGCTTGCCACCGCCACGCTTGTTCTGCCGCCCACGGCATTACCCACTGACGTGCCCCAGGCCGCGACCGCAACCCCGCCCCCAACCTGGCCACCGGTTGCTCTGCCATCTTCCCCCTCACCGACCCAGTTGCCTGTCCTTGAAACCCTGCCAGCCGAATCGCCTACGCCCTTGCCCACCGACAGCGCGGCTCAACCTTCTCCCACCCCTCTCCCCACAGACACCCCGGCTGCCATTCCGCTTCCGGCGCAACCCGCGCCAGGCTACGGCGGCAGCAAGCTTATTTTGGTGGATATTTCTCAGCAGCACCTCTATGCCTATGAAGGCGATACGCTCATCTACAGCTTTGTCGCCTCAACCGGGATGAATAACGCCACCCGCGTAGGCACCTTCAGCATTCTGGACAAAATTCCCAGTGCCTATGGCTCCAGCTGGAACATCTGGATGCCGAATTGGATGGGCATTTACTATGCTGGCAGCCTCGAAAACGGCATCCACGCCTTGCCGATTCTCCCCAATGGCCAACTGCTCTGGTCCGGTTATCTTGGTACTCCGATCTCATACGGGTGTGTCGTCCTTGGCACCTACGAATCTGAGTTGCTCTACATTTGGGCTGACGTAGGCACGCCGGTGGTGATTCAATACTGAGATTCCCATGAACGAACCCCTCGAAACCCAGCTTGGGAGATTGCTGCGCCAAAAGGGGCTCCAATTGGCGACGGCAGAATCTTGCACTGGTGGCCTGCTGGGCCACCGCCTGACCAATATCCCCGGATCCTCTGAATACTACCTGGGCGGAGTGGTGGCTTACGCCAACGAAACCAAGATGGCCTTGCTGGGCGTGGCTGGTGAAACCTTGCGTACCTGCGGCGCTGTCAGCCGAGAAACCGCCCTGGAGATGGCGCGCGGGGCATTCCGGGCGTTGGACGCAGACCTGGCAATCAGCGTCAGCGGAATTGCCGGGCCGGGCGGCGGCCTGCCTGGCAAGCCGGTAGGCACCACCTGGCTGGGCCTGGCTGCTATAGACGGGGAGTGGGCGCGGCTGGATCATTTTTCCGGTGACCGGGAACAGATCAAAGCCGCCGCCGCCGATTCTGCCCTGCAGCTGGCTCTCGATTACCTGGGCGGGAGGCTGCCCCGCAAAGCGGGCCAGGGCGGACGATGAAACTGGTCGTGCTGATTTCGGCTGGCGCGGAGTGGCGCGCCTTGCGCACGTTTTTCCCTGGCCAGGAAGTGGCACACTCCCCTTTTGGGGAGTGGTTTGAATCTCCACCTGGTACATTCTGTCCGGTGGCGGTGATGTTCTTTCACGGCGGGTGGGGAAAAATTTCAGCGGCGGCTACTGTTCAATATGTGCTGGATCGTTTTCAGCCAGCTTTGCTTATCAATTTGGGCACATGTGGCGGTTTTGAGGGGCGCATCGCAACGGGTACGCTCCTGTTGGTCGAAAAAACAATCGTATATGATATTTTTGAACAAATGGGCGATGGCGATGCTGCCCTGGAACATTATGCCACCGGGCTGGATCTATCCTGGTTGCCTGGTCCGCTGCCCGCGCCGCTCCAACGCGGTTTGCTTGTTTCCGCCGATCGCGATCTGCTTCCGGCGGATATTCCATGGCTGGTGAGCCGTTTTCAGGCCGTAGCCGCCGATTGGGAATCGGGGGCGATTGCCTGGGTGGCGCAAAAAAACCACGCCAGGTGTCTGATTCTGCGTGGGGTGAGCGATCTCGTGAGCAGCGGCGGGGGTGAAGCTTACGGCAACCTGGATTTGTTCCGGCAGCGCACTGCGGTCATCATGGGGCAGTTGATTGTTCTGCTCAAAGAATGGATTCCTGCGTTACTCCCAGCACTCGAATAAATTCCACGGTCATGCGGGCCGTAGCGCCCCATAGCAATTCGCCGTCGTAGGGGAAATACGTGATGACGGAGCGGCCGGTTTCCTGGCGGATAAATTCCTGCCGGTTGTTGGAATCGGCCAGCCAGACCAGCGGCAGGGTAAAGACCCGCCCCACTTCCATATTGTGAACTTTGAAGGTGTAGGGCCAGGGGAACACACCCACCACCGGGGTGACGTGGAAGTTCGTAACGGTCAGCATGCTGCCCAGCCGTCCGAGCACACGCACATCCTCGCGCCGCAGACCGATTTCTTCTTCAGCTTCACGCAGGGCGGTTTCTTCGGGGGAGTGGTCGCCCTGGTCGGTGGCGCCGCCGGGAAAGGAAACCTGTCCTTTGTGGTGTTCGACAGTTTCGGCGCGGCGGGTGTAGAGCAGGTGCCATTCACCATCGACCAGGGTGAGAGGCAGAAGCACGGCTGCCGGGCGCGCCGGGCGGCCGAGGAAGGGGTCGAAAGGTGTCTCGTGAAAGGAGCGGTGTTGGGCTGTCTGCAGGCGTTGGGAAATTTCCGCTTCGGTGAGAAAGTCCATAGGGCTGATTATCTGGCGCGCAGGGGACTGCCGCAGTAAGGACATTCGGCAGTTTGGGCATCGAGCCATTCCAGTTCGGATGGGCGCAGAGGCCCGCCGCAGGAAGGGCAATGAGTGGGTAGAGTTGTGCTGGAGAATACGGGCGGCGGCTCTGGTTCGGAACCAAAAAAAATGGCAAGGGAGCTGGCGGCAGCTTCCAGCCCGTGCCGGGATAATTCTTCCTGTACCAGCCGACCGGCATGCTGGAGTTGAGCGCGGCGTCCGGCGCGCTCGAGCAATTCCAGCCCATGGCGGAAGTGGGTCAGCGCCAGGTTGGTTTCCTGGTTGTAAAGGCGCGCCCGCCCGGCTTGCAGGAAGAAAAATGGCGCACGCGGGCCCTGGCGCAGTTCCGCGCCCTGGGCGAGTTGTTCAAAGGCCAATGCGGCGGCGGGATACTCGCCGGCTTCCAGCAGTTGGTGGGCGTGCTGCAGGGCTGGCGCAATCCCAACCCCTGGCGGTTGGCGGCGAAAAGGGGGAGCTCCAAATCTTCGGCGCATCGTGGGTCAACTCCGGGGATTTATTCCTGTTCGTCCACGGCGGACGCAGGGGTTTCTTCGGGCTCAGGTTTATCGAGCAGGCTGATCATCCCGGCCTCGGCCAGCAGGTCGGTTGCGCGGGGGTCGTCGCTGGGTTCGATGCGCCGGGCGAAGATCAGGAAACCGGTGTGGGCTACCATGCGGTCGGTGGGACGCAGGCGCATCGGTTCGGGTTTATAGTAGCGCAGCAGCACTTCACACATTTCCAAAAAGGCAAATTTGTGGCGGCGCAGGGCAAAGAGTAATTTTTCAGCTTGGTTAAAGGTTGGGACAATGGAGCAAAAGAATCCGCCGGGTTTGAGCGCGGCCCGCACCTGGCCGATGTAATCGTACGGGACCGGCACATCCAGGAAGAAGGCGTCCACATCGGTTTCATCCAGACCGGATTCTATATCTTTCAGTTTGAACTCAACACGGTCCTCCAGCCCGAGGCGCGCCAGGTTTTTGCGCGCCAGGTTTTGCATTTCGGGGCGGCGTTCATAGGAATAGACTTTTCCTTCCTTTCCGACCGAAAAAGCCAGCGCGATGGTCATCGAACCGGAGCCGGTGCCTGCTTCGATGACGCGCTGCCCGCCGCCAATGCCCATATTGACCAGGATGAATCCGATTTCCTTGGGGTATAGAATCTGGGTGTTGCGCGGCAGGTCAAGCAGGATATCTCCGAGCATGGGTTGGAGCAGGAAGAAGGGGCTGCCGAGGTGGCTGAAGACTTGCGTGCCCCAGGGTAGGCCGATCAGGTCGTCGTGCTTGAGGATTCCGCGGTGCGTTTGCATCGTCCCGCCGGGGATGAGGGGAAAAATAAAATGTTTGTGCCGCAGGCCGACCAGTTGGATCAGGTCTCCGGCCTGGGCGTGGGTGGTTGTCAGGTTCCAGGGCATGGGTGGTTGGGGTTTTCCTTATCTTCTCAGCCGTAATCAGGGCTGTCTTGAGTGGGCAGAAAAGCCAGCGCGGCGGATAAATTGCCCTGCGGTCTTTTCTGCGAGCCAGTGCGGATCAATGCCTGGCAACCAATCTTACCATGAAGCTCAAAAATTGCTTCTTGACAGCCTTTTTTCCCTCTGATAAACTTTTAAGCAGTCAGTGGCACGTGTATTCTGTGGTTGTCCGAACGGCTTCACCTGAGCACGCACGCGCTCAGGTGTTTTTATTTGGCAGCCGCGTACCCGCCACTTCGTCGCATTCGTTTTTTTCTGCACCAAGGAGTAAAGGCAACATGAGCGAACGTGTGATCGGCACGGTCAAGTGGTTCAACAGCAGCAAGGGTTTTGGCTTTATCCAGCGTGAAAGCGGCCCAGATGTGTTCGTCCACTTCTCTGCAATCCAGATGGGTGGTTACAAGTCTTTGAACGAAGGCCAACAGGTCGAGTTCTCTGTGGAGCAGGGCCCCAAAGGCCTGCAGGCGGCAGACGTCAAGATCCTGTGATTATCTCTTCCGCAAACAAATCCCCCGCTTGCGGGGGATTTTTGTTTAACCGACAGGCGCGCTACTTCTTCAAAATCATGGTCACCAGCTCTCCGATGCCCATGAACACAAAAGCCAGCAGAGTTCCCATGCCGGCATTCATAATCCCCGCCGAAGCAAACGTCCAATTCAATAGCCAACCGAGCGTATCCCCCAGCCAGAACCCGGCCCAGGAGAGCACCAGGTAGAACAACAATTTACGCGTTCTCCCGCCGCGGACGAGATGATACAACCCGCCGTAAAGCGTAGAAAGTAAAATACCAAAAATGATCGTCGGAATGGGCATGTTGTCTCCTTATTTTGACTCGATCGCGATTCCGCCACCCAGGACTCGCTCGCCGTCATAAAAGACAGCCGCCTGGCCCGGAGTAAGGTCCCGTTGTGGTGCATCAAATCGCACTGCCGCCCGCCTCCCGTTTTCGAGAGGGGTGACCAGCCCGGGCACTTCTCGCGCCGTATAACGACTCTTGATCAGTGCCCGGAACGGTGCGGGTGGGACTTCGCCGCACGTCCAGTTGATTCCGTCTGCTAGCAAATCTGAGGCGCCCAGCTCTTCCACCGCGCCGACCAGCAGCACATTGCGGGCGGCATCTTTGCCCAGTACATACAGCGGCTGGGCAGAAGCCAGCCCGAGTCCTTTGCGCTGACCGATGGTGTAATTGGCCAGTCCGGTGTGTTTGCCCAGCACCTGGCCTGCGCGGTTGACAATTTCTCCCGGCTGGCTGGCCTGGGGGGCATGGCGCTGCAGAAATCCGCGATAGTCCTCCCCGGCCAAAAAACACAAATCCTGGCTGTCGGGGCGGCGCGCCACGCTCAGGCCAAACTGCTCCGCCAGAGCGCGAATTTCCGCCTTGGGATAGTCGCCCACCGGGAAGAGCGCCTGCGCCAGTTTTTCCTGCGTCAGGACGTGCAGAACATAGCTCTGGTCTTTGGCCGGGTCGATGCCCTTTAACAAGTCAATCCACCCGGCGGCATTTTTTTTCAGCCGGACGTAATGCCCGGTGGCCATATATTCGGCTCCCAGAGCGCGGGCATGCTCAAATAAGAATTCCCAGCGAATATGTCGGTTGCAGCTCAGGCACGGGTTGGGCGTCTCGCCGCGGGTGTAGCCTTCCAGAAAGGCGTTGACCACCGTAGCCCGGAAAATCTCTTTCGCGTCCACCACGTAGAAGGGAATTTCCAGCCTGGCTGCCACCCGGCGCGCCTGGGCCTGCGCATCAGGCGTGCAGCAGCGGTTGGAGTCTTCCTTGCCGGGTTCGCTCCACAGGCGCAGCATGACCCCGGTTACCGTGTGTCCCTGTTGTTTGAGCAGGGCGGCGGCGACCGAAGAATCCACTCCGCCAGACATGGCGACAACGACGTTGGACATCTTGCTCCTGGACCTTTATGCCCCGCGCCCCGGCAGGCTGGTCAGCGCGCGGGCTTTTTCCACCAGACCGGGCAGGGCGGATAAAAACGACTCCACCTGGCCGGGTGTGGTGCCGGTTCCGAGCGTCACGCGCAGTGACCCAAGCGCCCAGTCGCGCTCCAGGCCCAGGCTGGTCAGGACTTCTGAAGGCTCCGGGTTGCCGGTCTTGCAGGCCGAGCCGGATGAACAGGCGAATCCGGCGGAATCCAGCAGGTTTACCAGCAGGTTGCCATCCAGGTTTTTGAACACAAAACTGGCGTGATTCGGCACCCGCAAGGCCGGGTGGCCGGTCAGACGCGCCTCGGGGATTTCTTCAAGCACGGTGCCGATGATGCGGTCGCGCAAAGGGCGCAGATGGGCGCAGCGCGCCTCGCGTTCCGCATCCGCCAGGCGCAGCGCTTCGGCTAACCCAACGATGAGCGGGACGTTGTGCGTCCCGGCGCGTAGGCCAAATTCCTGGCCTCCGCCGGTTTGGGTGGGCTGGATGGGCGTTCCCTGGCGGATGTAGAGCGCGCCAATGCCCTTTGGCCCGTAAAATTTGTGAGCGCCGAGAGAGAGCAGATCAACGCCGAGGTCGTCGACGTTGATTGGCAGGTATGCCGCAGCCTGGACGGCATCTGTGTGCAGTGGAATTCCGCGCTTGCGGCACAGCCCGCTGATTTCTCTCAGCGGGTTGATCGTGCCAATCTCATTGTTTGAGTACATGACCGAGACGAGTGCGGTGTCCTGACTGAGCACTTTTTCCACGCTGGCAGCGGAAATCTGGCCAGTGGCATCGCTTTCCAGCCAATCCAGCTGGAAGCCATGGTCTTTTTCCAAGGCGGTGGCGGTGCGGCTGATGGCGTGATGTTCGCTGCGCGAGGTGACGATCCGGTTGGCGCCGGTTTGCGCGCGCCGCGCCAGGGCCGTGCCGCGCAGGGCCAGGTTGTCTGATTCCGATCCACAGGAGGTGAAGATCAATTCTGCGGGGCGGCAGTGCAAAATAGCGGCCAGGGTTTCTCGGGCGGTTTCCACTGCAGCTTCTGCGCGCTGTCCATAACGGTGGGTGGAGGAAGGGTTGCCAAAATCCCCGCTGAAGTACGGCAGAAGCGCATCCAGGACGCGCGCGTCAAGCGGGGTGGTGGCGGCATAATCGAGGTAGATCATGGGGTGAGATTCAGGTTACAAAGTGGCCTGACGGCGCAGCAAGTCATCCAGTGTTTCGCGCTTCACGATCGGGTGCGCCTGGCCGGCTTCCAGGAGCAGGACTTCGGCGCGTCGCGCGCCGTTGTAGTTGCTGGCCATGCTCAGGTGGTAGGCGCCGCTGACCGGGATGGCCAGATATTCCCCTTCGCAGATGGGACGCAGCCAGACTTCGTCAATCAACACGTCGCCGCTTTCGCAGAACGGCCCGGCGATGGAGACTTTTTGGATTGGTTCCCCCGTCACCTGGGTGACCGTTAAGCAGCTGTACCGCGCCCCGTAGAGCGACTTGCGCGGATTGTCGGCCATGCCGCCATCCACCAGCACCCAGGTGTGGTCGCCGGTCGTTTTCACAGTTCCAACCTGGTAAACTGCCACGCCAGCGCGTGCCACCAGGCTGCGACCAGGTTCGAGATGTAGATGCGGCAAGGTTAGCTGGCGCTGGCCGCAGCTTGTGTGAGTCCATTCCGTGACCGCGTGCAGGTAGGCTGACAGGTCGGGGTGGGGGAGTTCTGATTCGTGGTATGCCACGCCCCAGCCGCCGCCGGGCGAAAAATGCCAGTCGCCGCTGAATCCGATTTCCTGCGCCAGATCGAGCGCTTTTTCGATGGCGGGCTTGAGCGGCGCCGGGTCTCGGAATTGCGAGCCTTGATGAAAGTGAATTCCATTGAGCGGCAGGCCATTTGCCCGGCAGAAAGCGGCAGCTTCCATGATTTGGAGTTCGCTCATCCCAAATTTACTGCCCTCATGACCGGTCTGGGTGGCGGCGTGATGTGTCTGCACAGACAGACCGGGCTGGAAGCGCAGCCACAGATCGGGCAGGGTCTCCACTTCGGGCATGAGTTGGACGATTTTGCGGAGTTCAGAAAGATTGTCAACGACGATTGTTCCGGCATGATGCAGCGCTGCGCGCAGGTCGGCTGCGTTTTTGTTGACGCCGTGGACGAGGATTTGTTCGCGTTTCAGCCCGGCCTGGACGGCTATACCAATTTCGCCTGCGCCGGTGCAATCCACGCGGAAGCCGTGGGCGGCGGCCCATTGGGCCAGCGCGATGCTCAGGAAGGCCTTCCCCGCGTAGGTGACGGACCATTTTCCAGCCCAGGATTGGTTCAGGGTTTGGCGGTACAGGCTGGCGGCGCGGTCTAGTTCCGCGCGGTCATATAGATAGAGCGGCGTGCCATAGCTTTCGGCCAGGGACTGCACATCGCAGCCTCCAAGGATCAAGCGGTCGTCTTTTATCGTAGTGGAAGCGGGGAACAGCTCGAGACGGTCAGAGAGGCTCATTGACGCACTTAATTCTTTTCGAACAGGTACATCATCCAGATTTCCCAATTAGTCAGGTTCGAGTAGACGGGGGTGGGGCTGGGCGTTGGCGGGGGTGTGGCGCCAGGTTGTGGCAGAGGGGCGACCAGCTTGTCGCCAGGTTTGGCCAGGTGAGCTTGTTCGCGGGCATATTTATCAACGGCGGCTGGCGAGGTCGCTTCCGCTGCTGCCGTCTGCAATGCCACTTGTGTGACCATGACAGCCGTTCCCTCGGCGCGCACCGTTGCGGCCTGGTTTTGCAGGTGGCTTGCTTTTTCAAGACGATTGTTGAAGTCCAGAATCAGGACGAGCAGAATGCCAATTGCCACAAAAATGGCCAGGCGGCGCAGGTTGATTTGAAGAGAACTGAGTTTCATGGTTTTATTTTATCACGCGCACACACAATCGGAATGAACCTGGCCTGCCGGTGCGTTATTTTTGAGGGCGGCGTGCCAGTGTCAGCAGGGCAATCCCAATCCAGGCCACATTCACGCCCACAGAAGGGTATGCGCCAAAATATGCCGAGTTGCTGATCAGCATCAGCGCGCCGAGAATGTTCAGGACCTGGTAGAGAGCCGAATCGCCCTCGATGCGCCGCGTCGAGACCAGGTAATAAGCCAGCAGCAGCAGGGCCGTGCCGCCCCATCCAAGGAGATTGATTAGTATCTTCATTCGTCAAAACCTGTCGCGCGAACGTCCACTGCCACTGCGCCCTGTGGCAGAGCGCGCAGCGGGTTGATCTCGATTTCGGTTATTTCGGGATGGGCGAGTGCCAGCCAGGACAGGCGCATCAAGGCGGAGATGACCGCTTCCCGGTCGACCGGCGGGATGCTGCGGAAACCGTCCAACTTTTTGCCCGCCCACGTTTTCTCCAGCATCTCTTCCGCCTCGGCGTGGGAGAGCGGGGCCAGCGCAAATGCCAGATCTTTCAGTCCCTCCACTTCCACGCCACCCGAGCCAAACATCATCAGCGGCCCAAACTGGGCATCGCGCACCATTCCCAGGATCACTTCCTGCCCGGCTGGGATTTGCCGTTGGAGATGTACCCCCTCCAGGCGGGCCTGGGGGCGGGCGGTTTGGGCGCGCGCCATGAGCAGGTCAAACCCCGCCCGGGCTGCTTCCGCCGAATCGATTCCCAGCAGCACCCCGCCGATATCTGATTTGTGCAGAATATCGGGGCTGGCAATCTTCAACACGAGCGGAAAGCCCAACTGCGTGGCGAATTCCGCCGCTTTGTCGGGGGTTTCGGCCAGCTTGAGCGGCGCGGTGGCGATACCAAAAGCTTCGAGCAGCCCGCTCAGCGTGGCAGGGTTGCCATTCGGGTCGGGCTGTATGGGGGTGGTGGCGCGATCTGCTTCCAGCCAGGCTGCCCGTTTCGTGAGGATTCCCAGCGCGGAAGCGGCCCGCTCGGGGAAGGGGTAGGTCGGCAGGCCGGCGGCGGCGAAATGTTCGCGCGCCGTGCTGGTCAGCTCAAATCCCATCAGCGCCACCAGGACTGGTTTGCTGGATTGCTGAATGAGCGGGATGAGCGCATCCGCGATGTCTTCGGTTGGGTGGTTGGGTGAGGGCGGCGAGATGACAATCACTCCATCCAGACCGGGATCTGCCAGCAAGGTCTCCAGACAATCGGCGTACAATTGCGGCGAAGCGGATGCGAGCATATCCACCGGGTTATGGGCGCTGCCGGCGGCTGGTAAATATTTGGCCAGCTGCGCCTGGGTGGTCGGGGAAAATTCGGCCAGTTGCAATCCCTGGGCTTCCAGTGCGTCGGCGGTGATGACGCCTGGGCCGCCGGCATTGGTCAAGATTCCAATGCGGCGTCCGCGCGGCAGGGGACAGGCGGCCAGGGCCTGGGCCCAGTCGAAAAGCTGTTCGGTGGTGTCGGCGCGGAAAGCGCCTGCTTTTTCGAGCGCTGCGCTGAAGGCGGTATCGGAGCTGGCCAGCGCGCCGGTGTGGGAGGCGGCGGCTTTCTGGCCGGATTGCGTGCGGCCCACTTTTAGCGCGACAACGGCCTTATGCGCGGAAATCTCGCGGATCGTTTCAATAAAATGGCTGCCATTGGCCATGGATTCGAGATACAGGCATATGGCGCTGGTATGAGGGTCGGCGGCAATGGCGGGGAGCAGGTCGGTTTCGGTGACGTCGGCCTGGTTGCCGAGCGAGACGAGCCGCGAGAAGCCGAATCCTTGGGCGTGGCTCCAGTCTATGACGGCAGCGCAAAAAGCGCCCGAGTGTGAGAGAAAAGCGAGGCGTCCGGACGGGGGCGGGGGCGGGGCAAGAAAGGTGGTGTTAAGCGGGAGATGCGTATCCAGCAGACCAATGCAGTTCGGTCCGATCAGCCGGATTTGGTAATCCCGGCATATCTGGAGAATTTCCGCTTCGAGCGCTGCGCCTGCGGCCCCGGTTTCTTTGAATCCTCCGGATGTCAGGATGGCGGCGTGGATGCCACGCTGGCCCACCTCGCGTAGAGTTTGCGGCGCGGCGTGCGCGGGGACAATGATAACGGCCAGGTCGACCGGGTCGGGGAGCAGACTGACCGAGGGCTGCATCGAGTGTCCGAACAAGGCCCCGCCCTTGGGGTTGACGAGGTGAATGATGCCGGGATAACCGCCCTGAATCAAATTGCGCGCCACTCCATAGCCCAGTTTCCCTGGGTCGGAGGACGCGCCGATGACGGCAATGCCTTTTGGTTGGAAGAAGTTTTGAATGGTCATGGGACTGGAAGGGTTTCAGAATGTGCCGGTATTGTAGCACGGCTGTCTCCCAATCCAAAGATTTTTACCTTCTTTTTGCGCGGTTTTGCTCCTTTTGAACCTGCTGAAGAACTAATGCGAGTTCGCGCCGTTTATTTTTTAGGGCGGCATATGTCAATTGAAGCCGCTGCGGCAGGTTGGGGCGGGAACGCTTGTTTGCCATTCGCATCGGGGCGTTTTCTCCGCGCCACCACAAGCGCACCAGCATGGCCGCAGCAATGCCGGCCCAGGCGGCGTTTACGCCGACGGAAGGATAGGCGCCCAAATAGGCGGAGTTGACGACCAGCATGCCAGCTCCGGCCACATTCAGCCATTGGTAGATCCTGGAATTGCCATCAATATATGCAACGGACAAGAGTCCGTACGCGAGAAGGACAAGGACTACTCCGGCCCAGCCAATCAGGTTTACGGTTAAAGGTGTCATAATGTCAGTGTATCAGAATCACTGGCACCTTGATATACCTTCCAGGGTGTTCTCCATAATAAATCCACAAAATGGGGGATATGGAACCAGCGGCGTTTGGCGGGAGCTGCAGTTACCAGTGTTCCCAGTGTAGCAGATCCTGCAGCGGCTTGCGGCCCCCTTTCTGAGGCGCGGCGGTGAGTTGGCTGGCCTGGGCGGGGTAGCCAAAAGACAGCATGATGCGCAGGTGCAGGTCAGCTGGGAAGCCGAGAATTTCGCGGGCTTTTTCGGGTTGGTAAATGGAGGCCGGGCAGGAGCCGATTCCCAGCTCCCAGGCGGCGATCTGCATATAGGCGGCACTCTGGCCCGCATCGAACATCGTCTGAAATTTCTCAGCCGGATCGGGGGTCAGGATTGCGACTGCAAAAGCGGCCCCGGCGAGATGCCCGGCCCAGGTTCCGCAGGTGGATAAGGCTTGCAGGGTGGCCTTATCGCGGATGACGATAAAGTGCCAGGGCTGGCTGTTCTTGGATGACTGGGCGTGGCGGCCGGCATTGACCACCTCGAGCAGGTCGGCTTCGGGGATGGGTTGACCGTTAAATTCGCGCACGGCGCGTTTGGTGCGGATGGCTTCAGAGATGTGCATGTCAGGCCTTTCTGTCAGTGGGCATCCTGCCTCAAGCGGCAGGGGATTTTTGAATTATCCACAGCCAGGACACTTCGTCAAGCCCGCCGGATGTTATTGCATCACTCTTTGGATTTGTGTTATACTCTCTGGTACCGGTACCATATATGACGACCATTCGACAAGTAGCCAAACTGGCAGGTGTTGCCCCGATAACAGTTTCGCGTGTGATCAACAACACGGGCTATATCAGCGCGGAAACACGTCAGAAGGTGGAAGCGGCGGTCAGCCAGTTGGGCTATGTGCCCAATTCGCTCTCGCAGAGTTTGCGTTGGAAGCAGACCGGCATGCTGGCGCTGGTATTGACGGATGTCACCAATCCCTTCTGGACGACGGTGGCGCGTGGGGTGGAGGATGCCGCCAGCGAGGCCGGTTATCACGTCATCTTGTGCAATACCGATGAATCCCCGCAAAAACAGGAAGAATACCTGACGGCCTTACTGCAAAAGCGCGTCGATGGTGTCTTGCTCGTCCCGGCGCGGGATGACCTGGAGGATATTCAGCGCGTGCAAATGCTTAAGGTGCCGCTGGTGGTGCTCGACCGGCGCCTATCGCAGCCGCTGGCTGATGCGGTACGCTGCGATTCGGAGAGCGGCGCCTACCAGTTGACTCGTCTGCTGCTGGAGCGTGGTCACCGTCAAATTGCGCTGCTGACCGGGCCGGAGCACGTTGCTACCGCCACCGACCGGGTCACGGGTTATCGCCGGGCGCTGCGCGAAGCGGGCCTCGATTCAGACGCTGAAAGTGTCTTTTATGGCGCGTTCACCATCCAGAGCGGACAGGACATGGTACGCCAGGCGCTGGCGGCTCAGCCGCGCCCGACGGCGATTTTTGCCGGGAATAACTTCATCGCCATCGGGATGATGCAAGCCCTGCGCGCAGCCGGGATCCGCGTGCCGGAGGAGATTTCGGTGGTCGGGTTTGACGATCTTCCCGCTTCGCTGCTGCTGGATCCCTTTTTGACGGTGGCTGCCCAACCGGCGTACGAGATGGGCCGCGAGGCGACGAATCTGCTGATTAAACGGTTGGCAGGTGACGGGGCGCAGGCTCCGCAGGAAGTTGTTTTGCCGGTCGAAATCGTCGAGCGGAAATCGGTTATCAAACGGTAAACCATAGACGACAGACCATCATCCATGGTCCATCGTTAACTTCATTTTGGCACCGGTATCACAATCACTCAATAGGAGAAAATCATGAAAACAAATGTTATTGCTTCCACCAGCCCGGATTTGAAAAAAAACGACCTGATTTTGGTCGCGGGCGCGGGCGGATTTATCGGCGGGTCGCTGGTGCGCCGCTTTCACGAGCAGGGCTTTACCAATATCCGCGCCGTGGATAAGAAACCGCTGCCGCAGTGGTACCAGCGCGTGCCCGGCACGGAAGTGCTGTGCATGGATTTGAGCGAGAACGAAAACGCCATCCGCGCCGTGGAAGGGGCGGTGGAGGTCTACAACCTGGCCGCGGATATGGGCGGGATGGGCTTCATCGAGCGCTTTCGCGTTGAGTGCCTGCGCTCGATTTTGATCAATACGCACCTGCTGGAAGCCGCCTATCGCGCCGGGACGCAGCGTTACTTTTTCTCATCTTCGGCCTGCGCGTATAACACCACGCTGCAAACGGATCCGAACGTGGTGGCGCTGAAAGAGAGCGACGCTTACCCCGCCATGGCCGAACGCGGCTACGGTTGGGAAAAGCTGGTCAGCGAAATGTTCTGCGAGGAATATTATGCCGAACGCGGCATGAAAACCGCCATCGCGCGCTTCCACAACGTCTACGGGCCGAACGGCACCTGGTACGGCGGGCGCGAGAAGGCTCCGGCGGCCATCAGCCGCAAGGTGATCGAGGCCATCGACAGCGGCTCCGGCGCCATCGAAATCTGGGGCGATGGCTCGCAGACGCGCAGTTTCATGTATATCGACGACTGCACCTTCGGCATTGACCAGATCACGCACTGCGAAGACCTGATTGCCACACCGATCAACCTCGGCTCCGCCGAACTGGTCTCCATCAACCAGCTTGTCAGCATGGTCGAGGACATCGCGGGCGTCAAACTCGAGCGCCACTACAAACTGGATGCCCCCAAGGGCGTGGCCGGGCGCAACAGCGACAACACTTTCATCAAGGAAGTGCTCGATTGGGAACCGTCCACCACCCTGCGCGCTGGCATGGAGAAGACTTACAACTGGATCAAGAGCCAGTATGATGACCGCAAGGCTGGCAAGCGCGTTGTCACCGAAGCTCCCGTCGCCCTGCCCGGCTAAGATGGAAAACGACCTGCGCCGCGTCATCGGCGGCATTCCGTACCGCGCCGCGCTGGCTGGCGGCTGGATCGACCAGCCCTTCGTCTCGCGTCTCAACCCCACGCCGCCCGGTTCCATGGTGGTGGTGGGGTTGGAACCGGATTTTTATTGGATGGATCGCTGCGGGATGGGAACCAGCACCCGCAAGGTTGCCTTGCGCCTGTGGGGGGATTCATTTCCCCCCCGTGAGCCGGCCAGCCTGGTCCGCGAGTTGTACCAGGCTGAAAATAAGGGCAAAACCGCCCCGTCCGGTTCACAGGATATGGCCGGGCTGATTTATCCGGGCGTCAATCGCCTGGACTATGACGCCAGTGTGGACGACGGCTATTTTCCCGCTCACGTTGAGTCCAACACGGATCCGGTGGTGGCCGCCTGGCTGGAAAACGTGCTGCACGTTCTGCCGGTTAATCAGCGCCCGGCGGGTTATTCCCCGCTGGGAGTCAAGAACCTGGACCCGCAATGGGTGCGGCGGCTGGGGCAGAGCGGCCGTGATTGTTACACTGCCATCCTCGACAGGGATGCCAGAGCGTTGGGCGCTTCCTTCAACGAATGCATGCTCTGCTGGGAAACGCTCCTGCCACACACCGTGCGCCACCCGGCGCTGAGCGTGGATCTGGTCGGCCTGATGCGTTACTACCAGTCGCGCTACGCCGGGGCAATGTATTCCGGCTGCGGCGGAGGCTATTTGTATGTAATTTCTGATCAGCCCGTGCCGGGCGCTTTGAAGGTGCGCGTGCGCTTATGAAAAACGTCTTCGTCACCGGTAGCTTTGACAACCTGCGCTCGCGCCACATCCGTTTTCTGGAAGAGGCCGCCAAACTGGGCGCGCTGTGTGTGCGCCTGTGGTCCGATGTGACCGCTGAACGGCTGGAAGGTCACGCCCCCAAATTCCCGCTGGACGAGCGCCTGTATCTGTTGAACGCCATTCGTTACGTCAGCACGGTGGAAATCTGCCCGGATGAGGCTGTCGAGGCTGATGCTCTGCCCTGCCTAAGCGGCATCCAGCCGGAAGTGTGGGTGGTCGATCAAGCGGCGGATAACCCTGCGAAACGGGCGTTTTGTCAGTCCCATGGCCTCGAATATGTCGTCATCCCCGAAGCCAGCCTGAGCGTGTTCCCGGCCTGGAGTCCGGCGCAGCATTATCCCGCCAGCAGCCGCAAGAAGGTCATCGTCACCGGTTGTTTCGATTGGCTGCACTCCGGGCATGTCCGCTTTTTCGAAGAAGTGGCCGGACTGGGTGATTTGTATGTTGGGGTGGGGCATGACGCCAACCTGCGCCTGCTCAAAGGCGAGGGCCATCCGCTCTTTCCGGAAGCCGAACGCCGTTACATGGTGCAAGCCATCCGTTATGTGAAGGAGGCGCTCATCACCAGCGGGCACGGTTGGATGGATGCCGAGCCGGAGATCGAGCGCGTGGGCATCGATGCTTATGCCGTCAACGCCGAAGGCGACAAGCCCGAAAAACGCGCCTTCAGCGCCGAGAATCATCTGGAATATATTGTGCTGCAGCGCACTCCCGCGCCTGGCCTGCCGCGTCGCCAGTCTACCGATCTGCGTGGCTTTTAGGGCTTATCGTTTATTGTTTCCGGACAGAATATGACAATTTTTACTTCCGAACCAGCCTTTTGGGAGGCTTACCAGCGTAAACTGGCTTTATTGTTGCGCGAGGAAGAAAACGCGCCCGATTTTGGTCTGGGCGCGTTTGTGCTGGTTTGTGCCAATGCCTATTTCAACAGCCAGGTTTTGAGCGCGCTGGAACCCGCTTTGAATGCCT
This sequence comes from uncultured Anaerolineae bacterium, assembly GCA_903875215.1. Classification (GTDB taxonomy): domain Bacteria; phylum Chloroflexota; class Anaerolineae; order Anaerolineales; family Villigracilaceae; genus UBA5195. The sequence goes on along the minus strand of CAIQVH010000010.1, from coordinate 118,151 downwards.
CTTACCTGCGCCTGCGCGCCGTCTGTGCGGATTTTCTTTCGCATGGACGCCTGTTCAATGACCGATACGCCGAGGACTTGCTGGTTTTCCTGAAAATCGCGCTGATTGGTCTGGATCAGCTGCAAGTTACCGAGCACCGCCAGGTTGGTCCCTGGAATGTGCAGTTTAATCAACTGCGTTCTTTCCGGCCCCAACGTTCAGCCGTGCATCCCGTTCCATCCATCTCAAGTCCATTCAACGAACGGACGTTTTATTACGATACGCGCATCCTGGAGCGGGAAAGCTTCTGGTGCGGAAAGTTGGCGGGCAAGTCGGCCTGTTTGTTGTACAACAAATATCCGTTTGCGCGGCTGCATTCCCTGCTTTTGCTTGAGCCGGAGCGCAAGCTGCGCCAATTTCTTGATGACGAACTGCTGGCCTGGGCCTGGGATGCGATCGCTTCTCTGGCGGATCATTTGCCCGGCTTTGGGCTGGGGTACAACTCCTTGGGCACCTTCGCCTCTGTCAACCATCTGCATTTCCAGACCTTTATCGAACCACGCGGGATGCCGGTCAGCTGGCAGAACTGGCGACACAATGGGGGGGCGGATGAGTATCCGCTGCCCTGTAAAGTGTTCGAAAGCTGGCAAACGGCCTGGGTCTGGATGAAAGAAATCCACAGCCGCGACAAAACTTCGTATAACTTATTATTTACTCCGGGGCGGATCTATGGCTTTGAGCGGCGGCGACAGGGCACCTATCGCCATTCGAGCTGGACGAGCGGCTTCGCCTGGTTCGAGCTGACCGGCAACATGCTGACCTTCAGCAAAGATGACTATTTGCGCTTTTCTGCGGAACTGGTACGCACCGAATTTGAGAAAATTCGCGCCGGGTAGGGGAGATTGTTTGGTTGGGTTACTATTCGAAATTTGCTTATTGACAGTCTGTCAGCGTTATGTTAATATTGCGTAAGCGCTTACGCAAGCGCTTACGTCCCCCAAAATCTTTATTGTTAGCCAAATTTTATAAGTTCGGAAGCATCCTTTTTTGAAAAAGAGGCTTGTGTGCCCAAACCCACCAGCATGGATGTCGCCCGGCTCGCCGGTGTCTCAATTGCAACGGTCTCACACGTTGTCAATAAGACGCGCTTTGTGAGCCCTGAGACAGAACAGAAGGTGCTGGAGGCCATCAAAGCCCTGAGTTACCGGCCCAATGCGCTGGCGCGCAGTCTGGTCACCAACATCACGCGAAAAATAGGGTTGGTCATTTCCGATATTTCCAATCCATTTTTTACAGCCGCCGTTCGTGGTATCGAAGATGTCTTTTTGACATCTCACTACAACGTCATCTTAAATAACACCGATGAAATTCCCCAGCGCGAGGATGATTGTCTGCGCCTGCTGGCCTCCCAGCAGATCGACGGCCTGATCATTGCCCCGACCGGCACTCGCAATGAGAATTTGCTGGCCATGGCTGAGAGTGGCATCCCAATCGTCCAACTCGACCGGCGCAGCCCCGACTTAATGGCGCCAATGGTCGGCGTCAACAATGAAGATGGTGCCTACCAGGCGATTCGCTACCTGATCAGTCTCGGTCACGAACGCATTGCCTGCCTGATTCATTATGATGCCATCACTACCCAGCATGACCGTTTGCAGGGTTGGGAACGCGCCCTGCAGGAAGCCGGTCTACCGGTGGATAGGGAACTGGTGATCCGCGCTGACCCGCACTTTTACGGCATCCAGTCGGATGCGCAGCACTCGGTGCCGATCGTGCGTCCCACCTCGCACCGTCCCGGGATGCGTTCCGCTTACGAAGTTTTACAGGTGCTGCTGCGTTCACCCCGCAGGCCCTCCGCGCTCTTTGTGACCAGTAACCAGCTCACCCTGGGCGCGCTGTACGCCATTCGCGAATGCGGTTTGGCTTGCCCCGAAGACATTTCACTAATCAGTTTTGATGACCATGATTGGGCGCCGTTGTTTTCTCCGCCCCTGACGGTTTTGTCGCAACCCTCCTACCGCCTGGGACAGACAGCTGCCCAACTCCTGATGAAGATGATCAATGGCGAAACGGTTGTTGATCCAATTCCGCAGCGAGTCGATCTTATCAAACGAGCTTCCTGTGCCGCTCCTGGCCGGTGATGGAAAGATGATATTGAGTATATTTTTCATTCCATTTATCCATAAAAAAACACTAATTGACAGGCAAAAACAAAAGTCGTATGATGTTTTAGTATCTAATTGACAAAATAATACAAAAAAGTAGAAACAATCGGTTATTGTGACCACATACGAACGCAGGCAAACTCTCATTCAGCTACTCCAAAAACAGCCCGGAACACGCGTGTCCGAGTTGGCTAATGCCCTGGGAGTGTCCAAAGGTACAGTCCGCAATGACCTGGATGCGCTCAAGGAAGAAGGAGTGTTGACACGCGTCCATGGCGGGGCGGTTTTGGGTAGATCATCAACCCAATATGATCCCGACATTGGGACTCGTTATCAGGCACAATCAGTTTCCAAGTTGGCGATTGCCCGAAAGGCGGCGGAGCTTGTTGCTGATGGAGCTTCCATTTTTTTGGATGCCAGCACATCGGTATATTTCCTGGCTCAGCAGTTGAAAAATCGTCATCGCCTACGGGCTGTGACAAATGGGATTGATGTAGCCCGCCTGTTGGCAAAAAACTCGAGCAACACCGTGGTACTCATTGGCGGCATCGTTACCATGGATGGTTCCTCGGTTACCGGGTCGCTGAGCGAGCAGATTATTCGCGAGCTGCGTGTTCAAAAAGCATTTGTCTCTTGCAGCGGTTTCAGCCTGACGCGCGGGCTGACGGATGTTCACCTGGCTGAAGCGGAATTGAAAAGTAAAGCGCTGGCTTCAGCCCACGAAGTTATTGCCCTGGTGGATTCCTCCAAAATCGGCAAGGAGGATCTGACATCCTTTGCCAGCCTGGCTCAAATTACGCACATCTACACAGATTCGGATCTGAATGATGAATGGGTTGTGCGCTTTCAACAGGCTGGAATTGCTTTCACCCTCTGCAGCGTTGATTAACGCCATTTATTCAGGCAAAACTATTTCAGGATAGCTATGACACTACCAAATACATCATCAGAAAACCATGAAGTTTTGCTCCGCATGGAAGGTGTGTACAAGTCCTTTCCGGGCGTTCAAGCGCTCAGCGATGCCCGTTTTGAACTGCGCTACGGCGAAGTCCATGCCCTGGTAGGTGAAAATGGTGCAGGGAAGTCTACCCTGATGAAGATACTCGGTGGGATCTATCACATGGATGCCGGGCAGGTTTATTTGGAAGGCCGCGCAGTGGAGATTCATTCTCCCCGCATGGCACAAGACCTGGGCATCAGCATTATTCACCAGGAACTGAATCTGATGCCGCATCTGACGATTGCCCAGAACATTTTTATCGGGCGCGAACCCCGTTCAAAGATTTCTTTCTTGATGGATGATAAAACCACCAATCAGCAGGCTGAGAATCTTTTCAAGTTGCTCAACCTGCAATTGGACCCGACTACCAAAGTCTCGGACCTGACGGTTGCCAAGCAACAAATGGTGGAAATTGCAAAGGCATTATCTTACAATGCAAAAATCCTGGTCATGGATGAACCCACAGCTGCCCTGACGGACACAGAGATAGAAGAGTTGTTCAGCGTCATCCGGCAGCTGCGTGAAAAAGGCGTGGGCATTGTCCATATTTCACACCGCCTGGAGGAGCTCAAGCAAATCTCAGATCGTGTCACGGTCATGCGTGATGGAAAATACATCGATACGCTTCAAACGCAGGCCGCCCCGATTAATCAAATTATCAGCCTGATGGTGGGACGTATCATCTACGAATCTGCCCCCGAACTGCCGGAAAATCCGAGCCAGGAAGTTGTGTTGGAAGTCCGCAACCTGAACAGCGGAAAATTGCTCAAGGATGTCAGTTTCAGCTTGAAAAGGGGAGAAATTCTCGGCTTTGCCGGGCTGATGGGTGCCGGGCGGACTGAAGTAGCGCGGGCCATCTTCGGCGCTGATCCCTATGACTCTGGTGAAATTTACGTCAAGGGCCAGAGGGTTCACATCAAAAGCCCCGGAGATGCGGTTTCACAAGGGGTAGGGTATCTTTCTGAAGACCGCAAACGGTATGGATTGGCTCTGGGAATGGATGTGAAAGAAAATGTCGCCATGGCTGCCATGAAAAAGTTTCTGAGCTGGCTGGGCTGGGTGGATTTTAAAAGAACCGCTGCCCGCGGCCAGGAAATGGTTAAGGCTTTGAATATCAAAACACCGAGTCTTGAACAGAAGGTAAAATTCCTTTCGGGCGGTAACCAGCAAAAAGTGGTGGTTGGAAAATGGCTGACAGCGGATACAGATATTTTGATTTTCGATGAGCCTACGCGCGGCATTGACGTAGGCGCCAAGAGTGAAATCTATAAACTGCTTAACGATTTGGCCCATCAAGGTAAGGCCATCATCATGATTTCCTCTGAACTTCCTGAAGTCTTGCGCATGAGTCATCGAGTGGTGGTGATGTGCGAAGGGCGAGTGACCGGGGTTTTGAATGCCAGCGAGGCAACCCAGGAAAGCATAATGAAATTTGCCACCATGCGTGGCAGTGTGGTGCAGGCAAGTGCATAAACAGGCTATCCATCCTTCAAACACGGAAATGAAAAAAACATGAAAAGTGAAACCAAAACTGCCCAAACCTTGTTCCGTTCTGACGCCATGCAGCGGCTGATGGCCTTCAGTGCCCTGATTGTGTTGTCTATCGGTTTTTCGGTTGCATCACCCTATTTTCGTACGTTTGATAACTTTGTAGGCATCCTGCTGGCGACAGCCGTCAACGGAGTGCTCGCCCTGGGCGTGACCTTCGTCATCATCACCGCTGGCATTGACCTGTCGGTGGGGACGGTACTGACCTTCTCCGCGGTGTTGACGGGTGTGTTTATTACCAACTGGCATCTGCCCATTCCGCTCGGGATCCTGGGCGGCGTCCTGGCTGGCAGCCTGGCGGGGTTCGTCAACGGGACCTTGATCTCACGCATGAAGATTCCGCCCTTTATCGCTACGTTGGGTATGTTGTATGCGACCAAAGGCCTTTCCCTGGTGATTTCAGAGTTGAAGCCGATTTACTTCAACGACACTCCCGCTTTCCGTGAAATGGCCATGGGTTCAATTTTGGGAAAAATCATTCCCGGCTTCGAAGTGCCCAATGCCGTTTTCATATTGTTTGGGGCAGCAATTATTGCTAACTTTATACTGACCCGCACCGTCCTCGGGCGTTATACATTTGCCCTGGGCAGCAACGAAGAAGCCACGCGTCTTTCAGGCGTCAATGTGGCTGCCTGGAAAACCGCTGTATATACCTTGTGCGGCTTTTTTGCAGGCATTGGTGGAGTTTTGATGGCTTCTCGTTTGAACTCGGCCCAACCGGCTTTGGGCGCTGGTTACGAATTGGACGCGATTGCGGCCGTGGTGATTGGCGGAACATCCCTCAGCGGTGGTGAAGGCTCGATCCTGGGAACCATTATCGGGGCTTTCATTATCAGCACTCTTACCAATGGTCTGCGTATCCTTTCCGTGCCACAGGAATGGCAGATGGTGGTCACGGGTGGCATCGTCATCCTGGCCGTTTTCTTGGACATCTTGCGCCGCCGCCGCTAAAAATTGATCGTCGCGGCAATCTAAAAAATAACTTTATAAGGAGGCCTATTATCGCCAAATAAGATATAGAAAGATCCATTAATCCTGTCACGTACCATTCAAAATTTCAATTCGAGGAGAATCTATGACTACCAAAAAAGTATTAGCCACCCTGATCAGCCTTTTGGTTGTGGTTGCCCTGGTTACAGGTTGCGCCCCTGCCGCACAGGCAACCGAAGCTCCTGCTGCTGCGAAACCCTACATTCCCGTGATTTCCAAGGGCTTCCAGCACCAGTTCTGGCAGGCAGTGAAATTGGGCGCCGAACAGGCCGCCAAAGACCTGAATGTGGATATCACCTTCGAAGGTCCTGAATCTGAAGCTATGGTGGACAAGCAGGTTGAAATGTTCCAGACCGCTCTGGACAAGAAACCCGCCGCGATTTGTCTGGCCGCTGTTGACTCCAAGGCTTTCCAGCCCCTGTTGGAAAAAGCCAAAGCCGCCAACATCCCCGTCATCGGTTTCGACTCTGGTGTTGACAGTGACATCCCGGCTGCCACCGCTTCCACCGACAACATTGCCGCGACCAACCTGGCCGCTGACAAGATGGTTGAACTCATCGGCGGCGAAGGCGAAGTTGCCATCATCGCTCACGATCAGACCAGCCGCACCGGTATCGATCGCGTCAAGGGCTTCACCGACCAGATCGTAAGCAAGTACCCGAAAGTCACGATTGTCGACACGCAGTACGGCGGCGGCGATCAGCTCAAATCCACCGACCTGGCCAAGGCCATCATTCAGGCGCACCCGAACCTGAAGGGCTTCTTTGGCGCCAATGAAGGTTCCATCATCGGCGTTTTGAACGCTGTAAAGGAACTGGGCATGGAAGGCAAAATCGTTGTGATCGGTTATGACTCCGGCCAACAGCAGATGGACGCCATCCGCGCAGGCACCGAAGCGGGCGCTATCACCCAGAACCCCGTCGGTATCGGCTACAAATGCGTTGAAGCTGCCCTCAAGGCCTACAAGGGCGAGACTCTGCCCAAGGTCATCGACACTGGCTTCTACTGGTACGACAAGACCAACATCGACGACGCCAAGATCCAGGCTGTGCTGTACAAGTAATTTGCCAGCTGGCTAATCACCAGCGGTTGACTGTGCCCTGCTTCTGGGGCTGAATAAAAGATGCCCTACTGCTAAAGCCCGGTTTCGATCCAGCTTATAGCATAGGGCATCTTTTTGAGCGGCAGATTGTCATTTTTTTATCACTTGGAGGTAATAATGTCTGAAACCTATGCCCCGAACCGTTGGATTGGCGGATTGCCCAAGATCGGTATTCGGCCTGCGATTGATGGGCGCTGGCAGGGCGTGCGCGAATCGCTCGAAGAGACTACCATGTCGTTGGCACATGCAGTTGCTGACTTGTTGACCGCCAACTTACGCCATCCAAATGGTCAGCCAGTAGAATGTGTCATTGCGGATACAAATATTGGCGGCGTGGCCGAGGCGGCCGCCTGTGCCGAGAAATTTTCCCGCGCGGGCGTAGGTCTTTCGATCACTGTTTCGCCCTGTTGGTGCTATGGCTCCGAAACAATGGATATGGATCCGCTCATCCCGAAAGCGGTCTGGGGCTTCAACGGGACGGAACGCCCCGGCGCTGTTTATCTGGCGGCTGTGCTGGCCGCGCACAACCAGAAAGGTTTGCCCGCGTTTTCGATTTACGGGCACGATGTGCAGGATTCCGGAGATAAGAATATCCCGGAGGATGTCAAGGAAAAACTGCTTCGTTTTGCCCGCGCCGGGCTGGCAGCCGCCACCATGCGCGGAAAATCATATCTCTCGATGGGCGGCGTTTCCATGGGCATTGCCGGTTCCATCGTTGACCAGCCGTTCTTTGAGTCTTATCTGGGGATGCGCGTCGAAGTCATCGATACAACCGAATTCCTGCGGCGCATCGACTTTGGCATCTACGACTCTGAAGAGTTCCAGCGCGCCATGCCGTGGGTCAAGGAAAACTGCCCGGAAGGTCGCGAGTACAACCCGCCCAGCCATCAACGCACGCGCGCCCAAAAAGATCAAGATTGGGAAAAAGTTGTCAAAATGACTTTGATCGCCCGCGACCTGATGAACGGCAACCCGCGCCTGGCCGAACTTGGATTTGCCGAGGAAGCGCTCGGGCACAATGCCATCCTATCCGGCTTTCAAGGCCAGCGGCAGTGGACGGATTACCAGCCGAATGGCGATTTCCTTGAAGCCATCCTGAACACCTCCCTCGACTGGAACGGCCCGCGCCAGCCCTACATCGTCGCCACCGAAAACGACAGCCTGAACGGCGCAACCATGCTCTTTGGTCACCTGCTCACCAATACCGCCCAGGTTTTTGCGGATGTGCGCACCTACTGGAGCCCAGATGCCGTCAAGCGCGTTACTGGCTACGAAGTCAACGGCCGCGCGGCGGGCGGATTCATCCATCTCATCAATTCTGGCGCTGCCACGCTGGACGCCACCGGCTGGCACGAAATCGACGGCCAACCCGCCATCAAACCCTGGTGGCAGGTCACGCCCGCAGAAGCCAGGAAATGCTTCGAGGCAACCACCTGGTACCCGGCCAACACAGGCTACTTCCGCGGCGGCGGCTACTCCAGCGGATTTCTGACCCGCGGCGGGATGCCCGTCACCATGAGTCGCCTCAATCTGGTCAAAGGTCTTGGCCCAGTCCTGCAAATCGCCGAAGGCTGGACCGTCGACCTGCCCGAAAACGTTCACACCACCCTGAACGAACGCACCGACCCCACCTGGCCGACCCACTGGTTTGTCCCGAATGTCACCGGGCAGGGCGCTTTCCGTGATGTTTACTCGGTCATGGCCAATTGGGGCGCTAATCACGGTGCCTTGAGCTATGGTCACATCGGCGCCGACATGATCAGCCTGGCTTCCATCCTGCGCATTCCGGTTTGCATGCACAATGTCCCCGACGAGAAAATTTTCCGCCCAAGCGCCTGGAGCGCTTTTGGCGCCAGTGACTATACCAGTGCCGATTATCGCGCCTGCGCCACCTTTGGCCCCGTTTACGGATAAAAATGGTTCTGGGAGAACATCATGCTCAAAGGAATTTCCCCGCTGATTTCGCCTGACCTGATCAAAATTTTGATGGAAATGGGTCACGGTGACGAATTGATCATTGCCGACGGCAACTTCCCCGCTGGCAGCGTGGCCCGGCGACTGGTACGCGCCGACGGCTTGAATGCTCCGCCCCTGCTGGAAGCCATCCTGCAAATTTTTCCGCTCGATACCTACGTCGAAAAACCGGTCGGTCTGATGGCCGTCGTGCCCGGGGACCCGTACAAACCACTCATTTGGGAAGAATATCGAGCCATTTTGAAGAAAAACAACCCGGCCTTCACCGACTTTGAAGCCATCGAACGGTTTGCTTTTTATGAGCGCGCCCGCCAAGCTTATGCAGTGGTGGCGACCAGCGAAATGGCCCAATATGCCAACCTGGTGCTCAAAAAAGGCGTGGTGAAAATGTCTTAGGTCCGAAACTCACCTTCCGGGTGAGCGGAATCGGCGTCGGCGCACAGTCCGGCGCCGGTTTTGTTTCGTCACCAACTCGGTTGTATAATAGCGGAACAATTTCCCCGCTTGCGGTGAATCCTCGATCCAGCATATTCTATGCACACCATGGAGGTAATCTTATGCATCGAAAAATGGTTATTCTGACCTGTTTATTAGTCATGGGTATCCTGGCTGCGGCCTGTGGACCAGTCACCCCCGTGGCCGGGCCAGCCAAACCCGTTGAAAATGCCGTCACCCCGCTGCCCGCCGAAACCTCTGCTCCAGCTCCAGCCGCCGAACAGAGCGGCGGCCCGAAAATCATCACCGGGCAGGTGGCCTACACCAATTCCTTTTTCACTATGGGCGTGGCTGAACCGGTCATCATTCTCGAAGACCAGGGCGGTTTCGTCACCCGCGACCGCAAGTTCGTGATCCCGGTCGAATCACAGGTGATTGGACAGATCACCTCGGATTTTTACAAATCCCCGTTCACCTACAGCCTGACTCTGCCCGCAGTCCCCAACGGCAGCCTGCACGATGTCAACCATGACGGTAAACAGGATACCGGTGTGATGGTTTTCGCCGTAGCCTACTGGACAAATACCTGGGGCGACCCCTATCTCGAACGGCGTGATCAGGGCGGCGGCGGTTGGTCTTCGGCCTATGCCTCCACGCGCGTAAGCGACAGCCGCGATTCTTACCTGGAAGTGTTTGGCGGCAAGTACCTCGTCTACGCCCCGGATGCCAGTCAGCAATTCCCCTCCGGTTTTGGCGACGACAAAAAACTATTCACGGATGATGATCCGATCACCAACCTGCCGGCTGGCTGGTCGCTGATCGATTTGGATCAAACTCCCTTCGGCATGGATCGTTCCGAAAACCCGGTTGTTGACCTGCTCGAACCGGAAGGCTCCGCCCTGGATGATTTTTCCAGCCTTTCATACGTTGACGCCTTCGATAAGATGCTCGACAAATTCAAGCGCGAATACGCCTTTACCGATTTCAAAAAAATTGATTGGGATGCCAAGGCTGCTGAATTCCGCCCGCGCTTCGAATCAGCCCAGAAAAGCAAGGACAAACACGCCTATGCCCTTGCCCTGCGTGATTTCATCTGGTCGATCCCCGATACTCATGTGGGCTTTGACCAGACCGCTGTCCGCGGCGATTTCACCGCAGAGACCGCCGGTGGCCTTGGTTTTGCCATGCGCGAAACGGATGATGGCCAGATCGTTGCCAACTTCATTTTACCGGGCGGCCCCGCCGAACAGGCCGGTATGGTCTGGGGCGCGGAAATCCTGTCGCTGGATGGGAAATCTGCTGCCGAAGCAGTGGATGCGGCGGTTCCGTGGTCTTCGCCTTTCAGTAATCCGACGAATAAGCGTTACCAGCAGCTGCGATATGCCCTGCGTTTCAAACTGGATAAGGGTCAGGTGGAAGTCACCTTTAAAAATCCAGGCGCCAGTGAGCAGATTGCCAGTCTGCCGGTCGTTGCCGAGCGTGAAAGCTTTGCTTCTTCGTCCATCTATGCTGGTGCTGCGGATACGGCATTGCCAGTTGAATTCAAGGTTTTGCCCAGCGGTTATGGGTATATCAAGATCAGCAGTTTTTCAGATAACGACGTGCTGTCGATTCAGGTCTGGGAGCGCGCCATCCGCTACTTTAAGGAGAATCAGGTTCCGGGTGTGATACTCGATCTGCGGTTGAATGGTGGTGGTAGCGGCTGGTTGGCTGATCAAATGGCAGCTTACTTCTTCGGTCAGGAAACCGTAGTTGGCAATACGGCTTTCTATAACAAAGGCAGCGGTCAGTTTTACATGGATCCCGGTGATGAAACCCGCATGTTGCCCCCGCAGGCGGATTTGCAGTATGACGGGCCGGTGGTTGTCATGGTTGGGCCGGGCTGCGCCAGCGCCTGTGAATTTTTCTCTTATAACATGACCATCAATGGCCGCGCCACCGTGGTCGGGCAGTACCCCAGCGAAGGGGCGGGCGGCAGCGTGGAGCAGTTCCTGATGCCCGAGAGCACGACCGTTCAGCTGACGATTGGCCGCGCGGTTGATGCGCAGGGTGAAATCCATCTTGAAGGCAAGGGTGTTGTTCCGACCGTCAAAGTGCCTGTCAATCTTGAAATTCTCAAACGCCAATTTGATGGGGAAGACGTGGTTCTGACTTATGCCGAAAAAGTCGTCAGCCAGCCCCAGGGTGCCGGCATTACTCCCGCCGCTGCGCCCAAGCTGGCCAGTGCCGGAGAGGCCGAAGCCGCCCTGACCGGTGGCGAAAAATTCCTGGAAGACAAGGCGCGTGAGAAGTATGAGACCGCCGATTATTCCAAGCCCGGCACCCTCACCTTTACCGTGCCGCTGGTGAAATCTCAAAACCTGATCTGGGCCTACGCCTGGTGCGCCAAGGATGTCACCACGCTCAAGCAGAATTTCGAACACATCCAGCTGGCTTTTCAACTGGACGGTGTGGACGTGAGCAGCCAGATGACCAATTACGAAACCGAATCCAATGGCCAGCAGTGTCGCCTGGTATATACGGCCCTCAGCGAGTGGCTCGGCGGTGAGCATCATCTCACCACTACGGCCACCTTTGATGCCAGAATTAATGATGGCATGGCCGATTACGAGCCCGGCGATTACATCATGGAGTATGGAGTTTTCGTCAAACCGTAAGGCTGGATGAGATTTGTTCAACGCACCGGGGACTTGCGTAAGCAAGTCCCCGGTGTCATTTTTTGCGTTGTGAAGGGCAAATCAGGCTGGAAAGCTGCTCAAGAATGCGACTACATTTTTGCCCAGTGCGTCGTTGTTGTAGCCGCCCTCCATCACCACCAGCGTGGGCAGGTTCAACCCGGCGATCATTTTTCCGATCTGGGATATGCCTTCGCGTGAGACGCGAATTCTCCCGAGCGGATCCTCGCCATAGATATCCATCCCGGCTGAAACAACCAGGGCTTGTGGGGCGAAAGCGCGGATCAACTCGCAGGCCTGGCTGAGAGTCTGCAAATAGAGCGCATCATCGGCCCCAAGCGGCAGCGGAAAGTTGCGGTGAAAGCCCAGCCCTGCGCCAGCCCCGGTTTCATCGGCATATCCGGCAAAATAGGGATATTCCTCGTTGGGGTCGGCATGGAGGGAAATGGTTAAAACGTCGGCGCGCGAGAAGAAAATCTCCTGGGTGCCGTTCCCGGCGTGGTAGTCAATATCGAGGATGGCAACATTCCCGTGGCGGGAGAGCCATTGGGCGGCGATGGCGGCGTTGTTCAGGTAGCAGTAGCCGCCACAGTTGGCACGCCCGGCGTGATGTCCGGGTGGCCGGCACAGGGCAAAGATGGCGCGACTGCCCGCTGCCAGCGCGGCCGCGCCGCTCAGAGCGCAGTTGGCCGAGGCGAGTGCCGCGCTAAAGGTTCCGGCGGCAATGGGAGCAGCCAGATCCATGACGTAATAACCGGCTTTGCCCAGCACTGAGGTGGGGATATGGTTGCGCCATCCACCCGGCGGAAAGGTGGCTGGGATCAGGGCGCTTTTTTCGTACGGGGTTGGTTCCTGCATCCACTCTGCGTAAGCGCTGGCGAGAAAGTCCAGGTATCCCTGGTCGTGGATGGCAAGGATGGGGGTCAGGCCGAAGTCCTCGGGTGGGAGGATTTCGAAATTTCCGGAGCTGCGCAATGCGGCGAGGATGCGTTCCATGCGCTCGGGACTCTCAAAATTGGGGATTTTTTCTCCGCCGTCAAAAATTTCAAAAGGCGGCGCGTGCTGGATGTGAGCGTCAGAGTGGAAGACTTGCATGGCCGGGATTCCTTTTCCAGTGGGGTGGGTTAACTATACCGGTTGTGGAGAATTGATGCAATGGTATTTTCCTTCGGTTGTGGATCCTTGCAATTTCGAGTCAGGCTCTGCGAAATGTTTCACAAAGCGCTTGACGTTTCTGCACGGCGGGAGTATAGTAACCATGCAATCTGAAGCCCTCGTTAGGTGAGGCGGCTGTGTGGAACACAGGCCATTGTCCTGAAACGTCGAAAGACGCCAAAGGGTAGACCAGGTGGGGTCGGCTTAAGGCTCCGTCCAATGTGGCTGGGAAGGTTTCCTCTACGACGCACAGTGCCAAAACTCAACCAGGAGGCGCGGTTTTTTTTGTGCATGCCCTCCTGGTTCCCGGCCGGGAGGTTTCTTTTTGCCGCCGTGTCTGGCTTTGGCCAAATTTAGCACATGGTTGTGGAGGAGGTCTGCGCATGGACGCTGATAGTAGTCTACCAAGGTCTCAATATGGCAGGCAGTGGTTGTTTGCGATGCGTGATGGTGCATTTCTCCTGGCTCTGGAGAGGTCTTTCGCCAGTTAGAGTCTCAGGGTTTCATCTTTTTTCTCGGGGGAAAGCCTCACGCCTCTCAAACTCCGCCTGGCACTTTTGCTGGCGGTTTTTTGTTGCCTGACATTGCTTATTACGCTGATCGGCCGGTTCTTGGCCCGTTTCGGCAAGAAATAAAAGCAACAGGAGGTACTTATGGCGTTTTTGAGTGAAGTTTTGGGCCGTACAATCACTGATTTGGATGGTGTCTTTATCGGGAAGCTGGAGGACCTGGTGGCGCGAGAGCTGGCTGAGTTCCCACACCCGGTGGTGGATGGAGTGGTGATCAACCGGCATGGCCGGATGGTGACCGTGCCTTTTGCGGTGGTGATGTCTTTATTCGCCCCGGCCATTCCTTTGAAGTGTCATGCCGATGATCTGCCGCAGTATGAGCCGGCCGAGCAGGATGTTTTTCTCTCGCGCGATGTGCTCGATAAACAGATCATCGATACGGATGGCGCGCGCGTGGTGCGCGTGAATGATCTCGAACTGGTCCGCATCAGTGGCACACTATACGTCAGCAATGTGGATATTGGCATGATGGGGATTTTGCGCCGTGTCGGCCTGGCTGCGCCGACTTACAGCCTGGCTTCGGCTTTCAAACTGCGCTTGCCCGAGAATACGATTGCCTGGGATGCGGTGGAATTGCTGCGCCATGATCAATTCATGCGCCTGCGCGTTCCTGCCGATAGTATTGCCGAGCTGCATCCGGCCGATGTGGCTGAGATTATCAGTGACCTGAATCGGCTGGAGAGCGGTCAGCTCTTGGAGGCGCTGGAAGTGGAGCAGGTGGCCGACACACTGGAGCAGGTTGAAACTGAATTCCAGGTGGAACTGGTCGAGCACATGTCGGATGAAAAGGTGGCCGACCTGTTGGAGGAAATGGAACCGGATGAGGCGGCCGATTTGCTGGCCGAACTTCCGGAGGAACGCAGCCGCCGCCTGGTGGCGTTGATGGAGCAGGACGAGGCCGATGAAGTCCGGATGTTGTTGACCTACCCGGAAGATTCGGCGGGCGGGATTATGACGACCGGTTACGCCTATGTCTCTCCCGATATGCCTGCCGGGGAAGCGATCCAGTCGTTGCGCAAAATGGCCGATGACGTGGAGACCTTCGCATATATCTACGTTTTGGATGAGACCGATCACCTGCGGGGCGTGTTTGAGCTGACTGACCTGTTGTTTGCCGAGCCGGGTGCCCTTGTCCATGATTTTATGGATGACCGCGTCAAGACGGTGGCGCCGCTGGATGACCAGGATGAAGTTGCCCAGGTGATCACCAAGTATGACCTGCTGGCTGTGCCGGTGGTGGATGAAACCAACGTGATGCTTGGCATTGTTACCGCCGATGATGCGCTTGATAAAATCATTCCGACGGCCTGGAAGAAACGTCTCCCACGCTTTTATCGTTAACCCAGAAAGGAGGCCAGCTTGCAGCCCGAATTCATCATCAACAAGGAACGTCGCTTCCTTTCTTCCCTGTGGAAAAAAGCCCTGCTCTTCCTGTCGGTCTTTGGCCCGGCGACCATCACTGCCATGGCTGATAACGACGCCGGCGGCGTGGCAACCTATTCCATTGCTGGCGCCAGGCTCGGCTACCCGATTTTATTCCTGCTGCCGGTCATCACACTGCTACTGGCCGTCACCCAGGAGATGGGCATGCGCCTGACCATCATCACGCGCCGCGGCCTGGCTGATCTGATCCGCGAGAAATATGGGGTTCGCGCCGCCCTCTTCATGTTCTCCGCCCTGCTGGTGGCTAACATTGGCACCCTGGTAACGGAACTTTCCGCCGTCAAGACCACCAGCGCTATTTTTAATATTTCGCCCGCCCCGGCCGTCGTCGCCATTGTGCTGGTTTCGTTTTTAGTGATCACACGCGGCAACTACAAGCTCACTCAGAACATCATGCTGGTGGCCTGCCTGTTCTTTTTGGCTTACATCTTTTCTGCCATCAAGGCCCGCCCCGATTGGGGCCTGGCCACCAGCAACCTGCTCTACCCGCATGGCGTGGACTTTACCAAAACCTACCTGCGTGACTACCTCCTGATTGGCATGGGCGTCCTGGGAACCACCATCACCCCCTGGGGGCAGTTCTTTATCAGCAGTTTTGCGTACGATAAGAAGATCGAAAAAGGCAAGGTTGGCCTCTCCCAGCTAGAAACCTACTGGGGCGCATTCCTGACAGATTTCTTCTCCTTTTTCATGATCGTGGCCACCGCTGCAACGCTCTACGTCAATCGCACCGAGCTGGTCGATGGCGCCCAGGCCGCCCTGGCCATCAAACCCTTCGCTGGCGACCTGGCTGGCACACTCTTCGCCCTCGGTATTCTCAATGCCGGGTTTATGGGCCTGGTCGTCGTCTCACTCTCCACCGCCTATGCTTTCGCCGAATTCTTCGGCGTCTCTGGCAGCCTGGATGACAGCTTCAAACAAAGCAAAACTTTTTACTTCCTGTACGGTCTGCAACTATTGGTGGCAATGGCCGTTGCCATTTTCTCGCAGGTCTCCCTGTTCCAGATCGCCGTGCTGACCCAGACCATTAATGCCATCGCCCTGCCGCTCGTCTTTTTCTACCTGATCCGGCTGACGAATGACCAACAGTTGATGGGAGAATTTGCCAACAACCCCTTCCAGAAATGGTTCGCCATTGTCTGCACCATCGTCATTGTGATCGCCTCCGTCTTCACCGTGGCGGCTTCTTTCTTCAAATTCTGAAACCCTCCACCCAGGAATCAAAAATCAGCCGGCCACAAGTTCTGGCCGGCTGATTTACTTCTTTCTTCCTGAATCAACGCTGCTGGAGCCAGGCCCGCTTCACTTCTGCGGTCAGAAACATACTCCCGGCTGAAACGATCACGTCATCCGTTATTTTTGACAATTCCATCGCCCGCGCCAGTCCTGCCTCGACAGATTCAGCCGCTTCCGCCGCCACTGCCAGTGTTTTTGCCGTTTCGACAATCGGCCCCGCCTCCAGCGCCCGCGGGTGATCGGCGCGCGCTACGATCAGCTGGCGCAGTTGGGGCCGGATAGCGCTTAACATGGCGGCGATGTGCTTGTCTTCTGAAACGCCAAAGATCAAGATCACCTGCCGGCCGGGGAAATAATCATTAATTGTGGCTGCCAGCTTTTCGAAAGAGTCTTCATTGTGCGCCGAATCGAAGATCAGGGTGGGGTTGGCGCGGCTGGCAATTTCGAAGCGACACGGCCAGCGTACGTTGGCAAATCCCTGCGAAATGGCGTCCGGGCTCAGCGACAGGCCGCTTTGCTGCAGGGCGGCATAGGCTGTGGCCGCGTTGACGACCTGGTGCGCTCCGAGTAGGGGAATTTGTAAGGTGACGGGAGCCTGTTCCGGCTGGGAGAGGCGGAAGGTCTGCCCATCGAGAGAAAATTTCTGAATCTCGTATAATATATCAGTGCCGATCAGGCTCAGGTCTGCATGTCGTTCGGTGGCTACTTTTTTGAGCACTTCCAGCGCTTCTGGTTTTTGGGGTGCCGAGACGACCGGCACGCCAGGCTTGATGATGCCGGCTTTTTCACCGGCTATTTTGGCCAGAGTATCGCCCAGCACCGCCATGTGATCATAAGAAAGGGAGGTGATGACGGAGACGCGCGGCGTGATGACGTTGGTGGCATCCAGCCTTCCGCCCAGGCCGACTTCGATGACGGCGGCAGCGACGTTTTGGCGGGAAAAATACAGGAAGGCCAGGGCGGTGGTGATTTCGAAGGTGGTCAGCTGTGGAATTTGAGCCACGATCGGTTTGATTTCGTCGGTCAGGCTGGCCAGGTCGGAGTGTGAGATGGGTTGGCCGTCAATCTGGATGCGCTCGGTGAAATCAAGCAGGTTGGGGGAGGTGTACAGGCCGGTGGCGCGCCCGGAAGCGGTCAGGGCGCTGGCGCATAGGGCAGAAACGGAGCCTTTGCCTTTCGTTCCGGCCACGTGCAGGCTGGGGTAGCGATCTTGGGGGTTGCCCAGCGCGGCCATGAACTGGCGCATGCGGCCCAGGTCGAAGTTTGCGGCGGCAAGCTGATCGGCTTTTTTGAGGCTATAATCCACAAATGAGTAGATGTAATCCAATGCGAGGTTGTAGCGGGTTTCGATGTCCATGCGGGCATTGTAAAACGTAATTTGGAATTCGTAAATCGTTAAGAACGGATTGTTATGCTGGGAACTTTGCTGATTCATTTGCACCTGCCAGGCTGCGCTTCTCTTAAGGAGAAGCGTGGGCGGATTCGACCGTTGATTGCCCGGCTGCGGCGTGAGTTCAATGTATCTGTGGCTGAGCTGGATTTGCAGGATGCGCACCAGGAGGCGCTGATTGGTTGCGCGATGATCGCTGGCGAGGCGGCTTTCCTGCAATCAGCGTTGGAGACGGTGCGCCGCTGGGTGGCGGCCAACTGGAGCGATGGGGATGTCATCGCGCAGCGACTGGAATTGCATGGCTAGAGGGGCGGTAATGGAATGGAATGTTCGTTCGGGGCTTTTTGCATGTATACTTGAAAGCAGTTTGGAGGCAATATGGATCTTAAATTATTGAGTAAACGCGCGCTCATTACCGGCGCTACCCGCGGCTTGGGTTTTGCCACAGCCCGCTTATTGTCACAGGAAGGCGCACTTGTGGCCATCAATGGGCGGGATGATACCCGTTTGCAAACGGCCGTATTAAAAATTTCCAATGAGACCCGCAGGCCCGTTTATGGCATTCAGGGTGATGTCAGCCAGCCTACGACGGTGGAAAAAATAGTCCATGATGCGGCGGAAACCCTGGGTGGGCTGGATTTTCTGGTCTGCAATGCGGGTGGCCCGCCGCCCGGGGCTTTTGACTCCTTCGATGAAGAAATCTGGATGAAGGCCATCAACCTGTCATTTATGAGTAATGTGCGCCTGATAAAGGCGGCGCTGCCGTATTTGCGCCGCTCGGAAGCCGCCTGTGTGCTGACGGTGACCTCCTACTCGGTCAAACAGCCGATTCCCAACCTGGTGTTGTCCAATTCCATTCGCGCCGCCACCGTTGGCCTGACGAAATCTCTGGCGCTTGAA
This sequence comes from uncultured Anaerolineae bacterium, assembly GCA_903875215.1. Classification (GTDB taxonomy): domain Bacteria; phylum Chloroflexota; class Anaerolineae; order Anaerolineales; family Villigracilaceae; genus UBA5195. The sequence continues at coordinate 99,590 of CAIQVH010000010.1, read as the reverse complement.
TTGGGCAAGGATGGCATCCGTTTCAATTCCATTCTCCCGGCCTGGACGGAGACGGAACGAGTTACCGAGTTGATGACGGCCCGCGCGCATGCCAATGGCACCACACTGGCAGAAGAGCTGGTTAAGCAGTCGCGTGAAAGCGCATTAGGGCGTTTGGCCAGGCCGGAAGAATTTGCCAGCGCGGCGGTTTTTCTGCTTTCGCCCCTGGCTTCCTATCTTACCGGCGTCATGCTGCCGGTGGATGGCGGCATGTATAAGGGCACCTTCTAGCCTGAACAGGTTTTTGTGGCTACGACTTTTGTCATAGCCGCGTACTGCCTGAACTGGTATAGTCGCCAGAAAATCGAAGGAGACTCTATGAACCTTAAAACCTGTTTAAACTGCGGTCGGGATGCCGACACTATTCCGCTGCTGACACTGGAATATCGTGACACAATCTATCACCTTTGTGCGCAATGCCTGCCGGTGATGATTCACAAGCCCCAAAACCTGGCCGGGAAACTGCCTGGCGCAGAAGATTTCGCGCCTGCCAACCACGAGCATTAAGCCTGTAACTTTGAGATTTTTACAACACTGGCGCCCCGCATCTGGTATCATTGCGGGGCGTTTTGCTTTTCTGCGGGAAGCGAGCTGATTTCGATGCGTAAATTCTCTCACCTGACGCGCACTGCGCTGTTGCTTTTCTTCCTGTTCGGGCTGGATAAAGTCCTGGCTTTCGTCCGGGCGGGCGTTATCTCGCGCCAATACCGCGATTCGGTGCAATTACTGGATACCTTCAATGCGGCGAACAATCTGCCCGATGCGCTGTTTGCCTTGATCTCCGGCGGGGCACTGGCAATGGCCTTCATCCCGCTCCTGACTGACACCCTGACGCAAAAAGACCGTGCCGCGGCCTGGGACCTCTTTTCGCGGGTAGCCAATCTCGCCTTTGTGGTCACTGGCCTCGCAGCGTTGGTTGTGGCAGTTTTCGCCCAACAAATTGCCGATCGGGTGATTGTGCCCGGGTTTCCGCTTGACCAGCGCCAGTTATTGGCAGACCTGATGCGCCTCAACCTGATCAGTACGCTGATATTTTCCATCAGCGGGCTGGTGATGGCCAGCCTGCAGGCTAACCAGCACTTTCTTTTGCCGGCCCTGGCGCCGATAGCTTATAATGCCGGCCAGATATTTGGCGCCCTGGTTCTCGTTCCGCATTATGGCATCCGCGGTTTGGTTTTTGGGGTCATTCTGGGAGCAGTTCTTCATCTCCTGATCCAGATTCCCGCCCTGGTGAAATTTGGATTTCGCTGGACGCCCTCCCTTAATTTGCACCATACGGGTTTGCTCCAGGCCCTGCGGCTGATCGCTCCGCGCCTGCTGACGATGGGCGGCATCCAGCTGATGATGATTATCCGCGATAACCTGGCCTCCCGCCTTGGGCAGCCTGGCGCGGTTACTTCGCTTACGCTCGGCTGGATGATCATGCAGGTGCCGGAAACCCTGCTCGGCACCGCCATTGCCACCGCCCTTCTGCCGACTCTCTCCGAGCTGGCGGCCCGGCGCGACTGGGAAGTTTTCCGCGTCACCCTGGAACGCGCGTTGCGCGTCATGCTGGCGCTGACCCTGCCGGTGGCCGCGGTGTTGATAGCCGGCCTGGCGCCGTTGGTGCGGGCGGTCTTTGGCTTCGACGCTGCAGATTCAACGTTGATTACCTGGACGGCGCGCGTTTTCTTGTTAACTCTGGCTGGCTACGCCGTGCAAGAGACGCTGGCGCGAGCATTCTACGCTCGCCAGGAACCGTTGCTGCCGCTCCTCGGTGTTGTTGCGCGGCTGGTCATCTATCTTGCGATTGGCTTGTTCGGAATGAGAATTTTCCCGGGCGTGGGGGCGCCGGTCATCGCGGCCGCCGAGCTGGCTTTGACGGTTGAAGCCGGGTTGCTGTTTTTCCTGCTCAACCGGAGGCTGGAGCGTCCGCTGGTTTTATTGACGGCCATCATTAAAGGCCTGGCCGCCTCTTTGTTTGGCGGGATCACGGCTTACGGGTTGGCGCTCTATTTACCGGGTGGGGCCATCCTTACCGCGCTGGCGGGCATGTTGGTCGGTGGGCTGATCGCCCTGCTCATTGTCTGGAATGAATTCCGACTGCTTTTCCGGTTATGAAATTGGGATATAATCATGTCTATGTTTGATACACAACCTACCAATCCTTCTGGTATTCAACCCAATCCAAATAAAAATCCCAACTCTGGCCGTTCTTCCTTTTGGATCAGCCTGTTGGTTTTGTTCGTGGTTGTCATTCTTGGCAGTCTGAGCGGATACGGGCTGGGTATTTTTCAGCGTGTAAACGCCGAAAAGGCCCAGTTGCAGCAGCAATTGGATGAACAATTTGCGCTGGCTCGTCAGGATATTGACGAAGGACGATACGAAATCGCCCGTCAGCGTCTGGAATTCATGCTGCAGAAGAATGCCGCTTATCCCGGTATTGGTGACATGCTCGTTGAAGTTCAGGTCAAGCTCTCGATCACGCCCACGCTCGTGCCAACTTCCACGCCCACCATGACCCCCACCCCTGACCTGCGCAGCCAGGAGGCGATTTATGCCCAGGCCCAGCAGCAGATGCAGAATCGCGACTGGAGCGGGGCGCTGGCTTCGATTGACGCCTTGCGCAAGGCCGATCTGACTTACTTTACCGTGCAGGTGGATGGTATGTATTACATGGCCCTCCGCAATCGCGGTGTCGATCAAATCAACGGCAGCGGCTCCTTCCAGCAGACCAACATGGAAGGCGGTATCTACGACCTGACGCTGGCCGAGCGCTTTGGCCCCTTGGACAACGAGGCGGAAAGCTTGCGTACCGGTGCACGCATGTTTGTGCTGGCTTCCTCGTTCTACGGGGTCGATTGGGTGCAGGCTGAACAATATTTCAGCGAAGTGTACCGCTTGTATCCGGGCCTGCGCGATTCCACCGATGTAACCGTTGCCAGGCGCTACCGCGAAGTCCTGTTAAATATTGGCGATTTGCAGGCACAGGCGAAAAAGCAGTCCGACAGCTGCCGGGCTCTCGAATCCTGGAGCCTGGCCAATTCCATCTCGCCGCTCGATAATGACTACGCTTACAAATTCAACGCCCTCAACCTGAGCTGCAACCCGCCCACCCCAACGATTGACCCGGCCTTGCTCATCACACCCACCGCAACCACTGATCCGGCCCTGATCATCCCCTCTGCGACCCCATAAAACCCCTTAACAGCGAAACTCCCCGGGAAAACCGGGGAGTTTTTTCTATAACTGAATGGGACTTGGCAGGATCGTGCCCGTCAAATCATAGGCCATTGCGCCAGTAATCCGGACCTTGACCAGTTGGCCTGGTTCGGTCTGACCTTCTGCAAACACCAGGCCGTCAATTTCGGGCGCATCGCGGTATGAGCGCCCGATCGTTAGGCCCTTGTCAAAGCCTTCCACCAATACATCCAATGTTTTGCCTACATACGATTGATTGATTTGCAGGGATATGTTCTGCTGGATGGACATCAATCGTCCCCAGCGTTCTTCCTTCACTTCAGCCGGGATCGGATCGCCCAACGCCTCGCTGCTGGTGCCCGGCTCGAAAGAGAATTTGAATGCCCCGACACGGTCAAAGCGGATCTCCTGAATAAAATCCAGCAGGGTCTGGAATTCAGATTCGCCCTCGCCCGGATACCCGACGATAAAGGTGGTGCGAATCGCCAGGTCGGGCAGGCTGGCGCGCATCTTGGCCAGGGTTTTATAGACCCAATCAATATTGGCGGGGCGCTTCATGAGTTTCAGCATTTGTGGATGCGCATGCTGAAGAGGAATGTCGAGATACGGTAATATCTGTTTGTGGGAGGCCATCACTTCGATCATTCGGTCGGTGACGTAGCCGGGATAAGAATACATCACTCGAATCCAGTCCATATCCGGGACAGCATTGGTCAGAGATTCCAGCAGAACTGCCAGGCCATCTTTCAGACCCAGATCATGCCCATAATCGGTGGTGTCTTGTGCGATCAGGATCAACTCGCGGATGCCCATCTCGCGTAGTTCGCGGGCCTCGGCCAGGATCGTTTCCAGCGGCCGGCTAACCGCGGTTCCCTTGATCAAAGGGATGGCGCAGAAAGCGCACGGACGGCGGCAGCCATCCGCAACTTTTAGATATGCACTGGCTCCAGCCAGGCTTGCACGCAGTGCGTCGTGTTCATCGCTGCCGACGGTGGCCGCTGCGGGCAAATGGTAAACTGGGGCGGGGTGGGGTGTGGCGCGCAACTGGCTGATGACCTGTACGATATCCATCCACCGTCGCGTGCCAAGGATACCGTCAATGCCGGGTACTTTTTGGGCTACTTCCACGCCATAACGCTGCGTCAGGCAGCCGGCGGCAATCAGCAGCTGGTCACTTCGTTTTTTGGCGGCCAGCGATTGCAGGGTAGTAATCGATTCTTCCTTGGCGGGGCCGATGAAGCCGCAGGTGTTGACGATCAACACGCCTGCTTTTTTTGCGGTTTCGACAGGTTCGTAGCCATCATTCATCAGAAGTTGTGCCATCGAATCTGAATCAACGGTATTTTTGGCGCATCCCAGGGAAACAAGGTGAAACGTTTTTTTTGACATAACGGTAATTGTCCTATGGGGCCGAGGCTTGAGTGGGGCGTGGTGTTTGCGTTGGCGTCGGGATGGGTGTCTGGCGGGGTGTGGAGCTGGCAGTAGGGCTGACGGTGGCCGTGGGGGTTTGAATTCCAGTACGGGTGTAGATTCGGTCGACGACATCCCCAAAATTGCCCAGAACCCCTAAATCTTGCTGGTTATATACGATTTGTAGTGCAGCGCCCGAGCCGGTCAGCACTTCGATGCGTTCATTGCCATCAAAGCTCAAGGCCGCCCCGGGGGCGACGCGGCCTTCTTGTTGGACGACCCCGTCGACGGTGACGCGCAGGAATGTGCGTTCCAAGACGATAATGGTCAATTGCACGGCCGAAGATGGGGTGAAGGCCTGAATGGGAGTGGCAGTTTCAGTGGGTGGGAGCAGGCCAGGGTCGGTCGTGGCGATGGCGGTAGCCAGTTCGGGCACGCTGGTGGGAATTAATTCCTGTGTGGGTGTTTCTCCCCCAAGTGGGGTGGCCAGCAGAATTTCAGAGATGGAAGGACCTGATGTGGCGCTGGCTGGGGCCGGAGCGTTGATGGAAAAAAGGCGGGCGGTACCCCAAATGGAAAGTCCAAGCAGGGTCAGAATCATGCTGCCGCCAAAGATCAGGTCGGGGCTGATCAAACGCCCCAGCAATGAAGGCTGCCCGGTGCGCAGGTTCGGCCTGGGCCGGGTGGTTTGTTTGGGCTGATTTTCGGCGCGCCGGGCCTGAAGCGCTTCGGCGAAGCGCAGGAGCAGGCTGTCGGCATTCATGTCTAAAAAGCTGGCGTAGGAATTCAGCATGCCCCGCGCCTGGACTGGGGATGGCAGGTCGTCAAACTGTCCTGCTTCAATTTTCTCCAGGTGATGCTGGCGGACGTGAATGTGCCGTTCGATTTCTTCGAGGGTCAGGCTGAGTAATTCACGCCGCTCACGGAGAAGTGCACCGATTTCATGGAATAAACGCTGCGAGAGTGGTTGTGCGGCGGGTGCGCTGTCTTCTGTTGCGGTGATGGGTGGTTCAACCTCCGGGTTGGCTTCTGTTTCGATCGGGAGCGATGGGGAAATTTCTGGGTCGGGCGACGATTCTTCCAGGGGGGCTGGGGCTGCGACCCCCTCCGGCCTAATTGTGGCATGCTCCACCTCCCCGCGCAAATTGCGGAGCATGTCATCGGGATTTAACTGCAGGAATTCGGCATACAGGCGCAAAAACCCCCGCGCCTGCGCTGGCGATGGCAAAGCGGAGAGATCGTCGGCCTCAAAGGCTTCGAGGTAGTGGGCGCGGATGCGGGTAGACTGGACCACTTGCTTGAGGCTCAGATTACGATCCAGACGAGCTTGTTTGAGCTGTTCACCGATGGTTGGCATGGGTTAAGCAAACATCACCGATCGCGCCCGGGTGGGATGGATCGGTGATGTGGTCTATCGGGGGGAGTTTAGGCTTGTTCGCTGACGGGGGATTCGGCGGCCTTGGCGGTCGGGTCGTTTTCGCCTTCACGGTAGACGACGATTTTGATTTCGGGGATCAAATCCATTGTCAGCCGGATGTGGGCTTTGTGTTCGCCCAGGTTGCGGATGGGCTGCATATCGATCTGCTGGCGTTTGACATCTACATTGGCTTTGGTTTTGAGCGCCACAGCAACGCTTTCGGCGGTCACGGAGCCGTAGAGTTTTCCCGTTTCGCCGGCTTTGGCGGCGAAACCAAGTGCCAGGCCGCTGATCAGGCTGGCGACTGCGCCCATCTCATGATTCAGTTTGGCACGCTCGGTGCTGGCGTCGGCCTTGATTTTTTCAGCCTGCTTGAGCGCCCCGGGCGTGGCGAGTAGTGCCAGCCGCTGGGGGATCAGGTAGTTGCGGCCAAACCCGTCGGCGACTTTTTTGACGTCGCCAGCCCGGCCAAGTTTATAAACATCTTTAAGAAGGAGTACTTTCATTGTGTGTCAAGCCCTTTCTGGGAGTAATTCCTGCATTTCGCGCAGGTTGATGGTGCAAGCGAAGGGTACAACGCTCGGCCCATTATTTTACCAGAGGCTGATTGGCGCGTCAACGTTCAGCTTTTGAATTTTGAAAATACCTTATCATGAATGTTAAGAATCTATATTTAACATTTCTTTAAAATTGGTACCCTTGGGTGGTTTTCCTGGCCAGGTTTCGGGTATAATTTGAGTCCGGTGCTGGTTGACAGGTCTTTCAGGTTAGTTTTTTTTGTTGCGCGGGGAGTCGCTACCAGCCGATGTTGAGTACCAGGTATTAAGGATGACCAACGCCCTTATCTTAATCGTCGAAGGCAAAAAAAATGAGCGTTCTTCTTTTGCGGCTCCTCTGCAGAAGAAGGGTTTTAACGTTGTTTCGGTACTGAATGGCACGGAGGCGCTGGCCCGCTTGCCAGAACTGGGACCGGACCTGGTTGTGGTCAATGCTGCTTCGCTGGGGTCCACCGGGCTGCGGATTTGTCAGTCATTGCGCGACAAGCAATTGGATGAGCATTTGCCGATTGTACTGATCCTGGACGAGGGCCGGCTGGTCGAAAAATCGGTGGCTGATGCGGTTTTGAATTTGCCGTTTACGGTGCAGAAGCTGGTCAATCGTCTTAAGCCGTTGCTGCCGGGGGATGGGACCCATGTTTTGCATTTTGGCCCGATCCGGTTGGATACCGAGCATCGGCGGGTGAAGTGCCTGGGCAAAAGTGCCCGCCTGACGCCGCGGTTGTCCAGTTTATTGCAGGTGTTACTCCAGCATCGCGGCGAGGTGATTGAGCGCGAGGAATTGTTCAAAAAGGTCTGGGATACGAACTATACCGGCGATACGCGTACGCTGGATGTGCATATCTCCTGGCTGCGCCATGCGCTGGAAATTGACCCGCTGCATCCGCGCTTTTTGCATACCGTGCGCGGCGTGGGATACCGGCTGGATGTGTGAATTGGTTCGTAGAATTAATTCGGGACGGCGAGTGTGCCGTCCCGTTTTTTATTTCAAGATAAGCTGGGTTTGTTCACCCCCAACAGAGACGGCGCGCAGGCATAGGTTGCCCCTTTCGGGAGGAAGTTCCAGTTTTCGTGTGATTTCTCCGGCACGCAGGGGTAATACTGCCTGGGCGTAGCTGCGGAAGGTCTGGCCGTCCCAGGCCGGGTCGATTTCCCAGTAGGAGGGGATGGTTTCATCGCACAGACTGACGGTGCTGGCGGAAAGTTGAAAGTGGTAGGCTGGTTTGTCCAGCGGTTGGGGTGGTTGTGTCAGCCAGATTCCGAAGGGAGGTGTGTTTTCGCGCACGAGCCGGGTGCGGGTGGTGTGGATGGCGCGGAAGGAACCGTCGGCGGCCAGGAAGCGGCGGCCATGTCGGGCTGCAATGAGTGCTGTGGTGCCTGATCCGCAGAAAAAATCGGCTACCAGGTCGCCGGGGTTTGATGAGGCAAGCAGGATGCGTTCGAGCAGCGCCTCAGGTTTTTGGGTGGGGTAGCCGGTGCGTTCGTTGTGCAGACGGGCGACGACTGGGAAGTACCACCAGTCTTCCGGAACTTTGCCGCGTGCCAGGTCGGGGATTTTGCCAAAGCCGGCTTTGCGTGATGCGGCAAAGGTCTTTAGGGTGGTCTGGTCGTACGGAATTCGCACGGCGTCGGCGTTGAAGGTGTAGTCAGGCCCTTTGGTGTAGACCAGCAGTGTGTCGTGTTTGCGGTTGAAGGCTGAGCGGATGGGGGATGGGCCGTGGTAGGTCCAGATGATTTCGTTGAGGAAATTTTCGGGGCCAAACAGTTCATCCAGGAGCAGGCGGGCGTAGGCGTCGGCATGCCAGTCGAGGTGCAGGTAGAGCGTTCCACCGGGGGCGAGCAGGTGGTGCATCAGGCTCAGCCGGGCGTAGAGGAATTGGAGGTAATCGTCCAGGCTGTCCCAGTGGTCGGTGTAGCCGGCGGTGAGCTGCCATTCGCGTGGTTTGCGCGAGTCTTCGCCGCGCCCGATGCGGGCTGAAAAGTGCCGATTGGTGTAGAAGGGCGGGTCAGCGTAGATCAGGTTGATCTGGCCGGTGTAAGTGGGCAACAGGGCGGCCATGACGGCCAGGTTGTCGCCATGGTAAAGGTGACTGTGCGGCGTGGCGGCTGGCCAGCCAGCTCCGCCTGGGTGGATGATCGTATCCAGGGTGAGGGAGGCCGGCTGCGGCGGGGATGGGTCTTTTCCGTTCCAGTGGAGTGAGGGCATGGGTGTGGGGGAATGCTGCCGGGGTTGTGAATCTGGCAGGCGCGGATTCCGAGATTCAGGCGATGATTTGGACGGCAGTGCCGTATCCTTTTCGATCGAGTGTCTTGGGGTCGATGTCTGCGACGGCGCTGACCGGCTGGCTCCAGCGGAAGAGCCATTTAGCTTCTTCGGGGCGCATGTTGATGCAGCCGCTGCTCATGGGGACGCCGAAGTTGTCGTGCCAGTAGGCGCTGTGAAAGGCGTGGCCCTGGGTTGTGAAGAAGCTCGTCCAGGCCACGCCGGGCAGGACATAGGCTTCGATATCTCCCGACAGGTTGCCCTGGCCCATGTGTTTGGATGGCATTTTGACCAGGATGCGGAAATCTCCAGCCGGGGTGCGGGTGGGGATGCCGTTTGGGCCGGGCTGGCTGTTCAACCGTCCGGAGGAAATGCTGGTGCTGAAGACGGCTTGATCTGCCTCGAAGCAGGTCAATTTTTGAATGGGAATTTCGACCACGATGCGTTTTTGCTCGAGCGGAACTGCGGGAGAAATTGGCGCGAGTTCCTCGTCGGGGATCAGCCGTAAGTGCTGCGCTGGAACGCTATATTTGATTTCAAGCAGCTCATCCAGCAGGGTGTACCAGGGTGCGCCGTCGGGGCCCTCAAAAACGCCGGTCACCCAGTGCACCGAGGTGTAGTACAGCCGATAGATTGCCTGCCACTCCTTGCCGATCTGGCGCAAGGCCTGGGTGTATGGCACAGTGACTTCTGCCAGCTGGCCGTTTTCGCGAATCTGGCTGGCGATCGGGTTGTAGATAAATTCAACTTTTTGCATGCGCGCCCGGTGGACATACCCGCCCCAGACCCGGTACCAGACCGGGTTGTAGCCGGGCGTGCCCGAATTGACTTCCTCGTACACATTAAGCAACTGGTCGCGGGTAACCTGCCCAACGATCAGGCTTTCATCGGTTGGTTGGCTGTACACGCTGACGTGGGTTGTGGCCACGCGCACGATCTTGCCATCGGCAAACTCGTTAAGCGGCGATGCGGCAGGGAAAATCGCCAGCCCGCCCAGCGCGCTGCCGCCTATCTTCAAAAAATCACGACGGGAGATTTTGGACATCATAAGGAGTATTTTACCCGAAAAACAAAGCCCCAAAGGCCTTGCGCGCCTTTGGGGCCAGCGTTGTATTCAGTTTTTCTTAAGCCTGTTGCGTTTCGGGGAGCATGCCCTTAAGCAGGTGGTCTTCGAGGGCCATGGTGTGCGCACAACGCTTGTGCGTCAGGAAAAACTCGCAGTCGCAGGCAAAAATGCCCCCGGCAAACGAGACGTGATGGTCATTATTGTCACCGTGGAAGGTGATATCAAATTGATTAAAGTGGAATCGTTTCCGATCCTCGGCATAGCGTTTGGCTTTTTCGATCTTTCCGATCAATCCGTAGTCCATTTTTACTCTCCTTTATGGATAGAAATGAAAAAGGCACGCAGAAAGAGCGTGCCTTTCAAAAGTCGAGCGGGGCGATGTCCGTTAACACATGCATAAGCATTTGACCTTGGCGAAAGTATATGACGAATTGGGCGCGGAGTCAACCGACAAAACCGCATCGTATGACAAACGTAGGATAAATGACAGGTCGCTGTAATGTCGGGCTTTTCCGTTGAGAACACCCTCGCCCTTCACGCCTCGCTGGCGGGCCGTTATCTCAGTCGCCGCCCCCCGCCGACGAAAGCTCATTCCTCCGGCGCAGGGTGATGACCGTCGTAATTTCGCAGCATCGGCCACTTCTGCATGATTAGCCAGGCTGCCACGATTGTGCCGATGCCCCCGCTGACGATAGCAAACGGCACGCCAAAGGCAGCTGCTGCCAGGCCAGCTTCCACCTCGCCCAGCTGCGGCCCACCCTGAAAGAAAATCTGGTTGATACTGGTCATCCGCCCGCGGATGTGGTCGGGGGTGTTCAACTGGCGGATGGTATTGCGGATGATGGTGCTGACGGTGTCTGCCGCGCCGATGATGACCAGGGCGAGAAACGCCAGCAGGAAGCTGTCCGATAGGCCAAAGAGCACGGTTGCCAGCCCAAAAATGGCCACCGAAACCAGGAAAGTCGGCCCCTGTTTGCGGATACCTGGCAATTGTGAAATGATCACCCCGGCGGTGACCGAACCCATGCTTTGCGCCGAAACGAGCCACCCGTAGCCGACCTCGCCGACCTGGAGAATATCCCGGGCGACGATTGGCATCATCGTGTTGGCCGAGGCAAAGAAGGTGGCGAAAAAGTCCATTACCATCGTCGACAGGATGATTTTGCGCGCGAAAATAAAGCGAATTCCATCGCCGATGGCGCTGAGGCTGACGCCGCTGGCCTGGCGCGCATCCTGCTGGATTTCACCGATCATCAGCAAGGCGACAATCACGGCCAGGAAGGAGATGGCATTGAACAGGTAGGTATAAGCCTGTCCGAGCGTTGCAATCACCACCCCGCTCAAGACCGGGCCGATAATAGCGCCGGTGTTGAAGGCGATCGAAGTCAGGCTGAAGGCGTTCGGCAGATCCTGGGCGGGCACCAGGTTGGGGATCATTGCCTGGCGCGCCGGGCCGTCGAAGGCCACAGCCGCGGCCTGGATGGCTGTCAGCAGGTAGATCTGCCAGATCTGGATGTGACCGGCCAGGGTCAGGTAAGTCAGCCCGAGCGCGGTAAGAGCCATCAGGCTCTGGGTGATGTAGAGGATGGTGCGGCGGTTGAATGAATCGGCGATAACGCCCCCAAACAGGGAAAAGACAATCACCGGTAAAATGCGCGCCAGGCCAATGCCGCCCAGTGCGAGCGGGTCGGGCGTGCCGCTCAGTTCGCGGATGTGCCAGTGGATGGCGGCATTCTGCATTTGTGTCCCGGCGATGGAAATCATCAGGCCGAGCCAGATCAGGAAAAAGCGGCGATGTTTGAGGGCGGGAGGAATGTGCATAAGGGCTCAGGTTCCAGGTTTCAGGTGATGGCTCAGGTGGCAGGGTGAGGCAGAAAAATCAGGCGCCAGGTTGTGTGACCTGACACCTGATACTCGAACATTTGACTCCTGGGTTTTACGTGCCCCAATCGCGCAGGTAGAGGAAGTCATAGCCGACGGTGCGGGTGGTGATTTTGGCTACGACCGGCATGACGCGCTTGAAATGGTTGCGGCGGATGCGGCGGATGACCGTTTCGACAAACTGGCGCGCAAAACCGGCTTCGATCGCTTCTTCGGGGGTGTAGCGCTGGTCGACGAGCAGGTAGAGTAGTTTGTCGGCTTCTTCGTAGGTGAATCCGAGCTCCTGTTCGTCTGTTTGCCCGGCCCATAAATCGGCGGAGGGGGGCTTGTCGATGATCGGCTGGGGCACGCCGATGGCGCGTGAGAGCTGGCGCACCTGCGCCTTGTACAGGTCGCCGATTGGATTGATGGCGTGGGCTCCATCTCCATAGAGGGTGGAATAGCCCAGCAGGATTTCGGTTTTATTGCCGGTTCCAATCACCAGCCCTTGAAAGGCTTCAGATTGATCGTAGAGGGTGATCATCCGGCTGCGGGCCATGATGTTTCCTTTGCGCATGTTCGACATTTCGGGGAATTTCTGGATCAGCCCGTCGGCCATTTCGGTGATGGGGATGGTTTTATGTGGAATGCCGAGAGTCTCTATGACCAGCATGGCGTGATCGAGTGAATCTTGGGAGGAGCTTTTGTAAGGCATGCGCACGCCGAGAACATTTTTAGCGCCGAGGGCTTCGGCGGCGAGAAAGGCTACCAGGGCTGAGTCGATGCCGCCGGAGATGCCGATGACGGCCCGGGTCAGGCCGGTGCGGGAAATTTCGGAGCGCAGGAAACGTGTCAGTAGATCGCGGACCAGGTCGGGGTTGATGGAAAGATCGATGTTCATATTACTTTCCGAGGATGCGCTGGAGTTCGCGCTGAACAAGTTCGGGTTGTTCGTCTCGCAGCAGCGGCAGGCGGGTGCGGGTGCGGCGGAGTTGGGCGAGGTCAAGCTCGGCCAGGGTCAGTCCTTCTTCGTTAAAGGGTGCCCGGGTCACCAGGCGGCCATCCGGGTCGAAAACGGTTGAGCCGCCGAAGAAGTTCAGGCCGTCTTCAAACCCGACGCGATTGGCGTGCGCGAAAAAGGAGGTGAACAGCCCGGAGTAGGCGCGGTTGATATCCTGTACCCACTGGGCTGAGCCAATGATTTCATCGGTGATGCCGCGCCCTGGCGAAGCGGAGGTCAAGAAAAACAGGTCTGCGCCGTCGAGCCAGAGAGTGTAGGGCGAGGAAACGTGCCAGAAGTCTTCGCAGATCAGAATTCCGGCGCGGCCGAATTTGGTATCGAAGGCGCGGAAGCTGTTTCCGGCGGCGAAGTAGCGTTTTTCGTCGAAGATTCCGTAGGTGGGCAGGTAAACTTTACGGTGGAGATGGGTGATTTTTCCGTCTGAGAGGTAGGCGGAGGCAATGTAGAAGCGGTGGCGCGAATCGGCTTCGACAAACCCGACGATCATATCCAAATCTTTGGAGGCTTGTAGAAGTTTGCGCAGGTGCGGGTCCTGGTCGTTGGGGAGGCGGGCTACGCTGGCGGCCAGATCCTGCAGGACATAGCCGGTCAGGGAGAGTTCGGGAAAGATGAGCAGGTCAGCGCCTTGTTTCCAGGCGGAGTGTGCCAGGGCAAGGTGATTTTCAAGATTGGCGTCGATATCGCCGAGTTTGGTATTGATTTGAGCCAGAGCCAGGGTGAGTTTCATAGCGGGTGAGAGGGTGATATGGCAGGATCAGGTGACGGGTTAATCTTACCATAACCGCCCGCTGCAAAATCGGCATTTTCGGCCTGTTGTTTTTGCGCAATCGTTAAAGGGCTTGGCGAGAAGCATGCAGGGATTTTCTTTAATTGTGCTTAATCCGCACTAATTTTTGGATTCGATGCGGATAATGCGGATTTTGACAAAAAAACTTGATGATAATTCATGGACTGGAGATATGGACACTACGCCATCCTGAAGGATAATGCGCATTCGTTATGAAATCCGATCCCTGGAGGTAGAGTGAACACGTCTCTGAAACTCGGAGAGCATTATCTGGTTGATCTCTCCAACTGCAACCGAACCATGCTCCTGGATAGCGAGCGCGCTTATCAGAGCTTTTCTCGCGCTGTTCGCGATAGCGGCCTGACGGTAGTGGACGAGGGCTTATACAAGTTCAGCCCGCACGGCTTTACTTGCTTTTTGTTGCTCGCAGAGCCTCACGCAAGCTTGCACGCCTGGCCTGAATATGGCTATTGTGCCATTGACTTGTTCACCTGCGCCATCGGCAAAGATTTACTTCCGCTCATTGAGCGCATTCGGGATGAGTTTGGCGCCACACATTTCAGCATCTGCAAACTGGACCGGGATACCGAACTGTTCCGGCCGGCCGTTTCCCTCGTTTCTGAACAGATTCCTGAGGCGATATGAGCATCTGGTTTACCGAAGAACTGCATCCATACTATCGAAAATCTCTGCATGTCAGGCGCATCCTGGCCGATGAGCAGACGGAGTTCCAGCATTTACAGGTGATCGAGACGGAATATTTTGGGAACGCATTGGTTTTGGATGGAATCATCCAGCTGACCGAGCAGGATAACATGGGTTACCACGAGATGATTGTCCATGTACCCATGCTGGCGGTTGGTGCGCCCCGACGGGTATTAATCGTTGGCGGCGGAGATGGTGGCTCGTTACGGCAGGTATTGCGCTATCCACAGGTTGAGCAGGTGGTTGTCTGCGAACTCGACCGGCGCGTGGTTGATTTAAGTCGCCAGTATTTTCCAAATTTTGGCGATCCATGGGCAGATCCTCGCGCCACACTGCTGGTGAGAGACGCTTTCGGGTATCTGGAAGAAAACCCTGGCCAGTTTGATGTCATCATTTCTGATACGACTGATCCAATCGGGATGGCGGAACGCCTGTTTTCGGATGAATTTTACCGGCTGATGGTTCGCGCGCTGGCCCCGGGCGGCGCGGCGGCTACGCAGTGTGAGCAGCCGTACTTTGACACTGCGCTGATCAAGAGCATTTACCAATCGGCCTGCGCCCTCAGCAAAAACCCGGCCTATTACTACGCCCAAATCCCCACCTACCCCGGTGGCGGGATCGGGTTTATGTATGTCTCTGATACACCCTGGACAAATGGCCTGAAAACCCCTTACCCGCCCGGCGGGAACGAATATCTCAACCCGGAAGTCCACCGGGCGGCATTTGCCCTGCCTGAGTTTTTTCGCAAGGAATTGTACGGTTAGTACCTCAGGGTATCCTCCAGTTTTCGGCACACAAAAAGCCTCGCATTTCGCGAGGCTTTTTGTGTGCCGAAGGAGGGATTTGAACCCTCACCCCTCTCAGGACTACGCCCTGAACGTAGCGCGTCTGCCAGTTCCGCCACTTCGGCAAATTGATGTGTTCTGGCTTGAGCGGATGGTATTTTACTCTACTTTGGTAATTTGTCAACCCGTTAGTCCTGAAATTCCAGGGGCGATTCCCGAAACCTACCTACCGAACGGTAGGTAGGTTTGATATAATCAAACCCAAGCTGGCAAACCAATGGCCCGGCTGGCGCTTGTAAGCGAGGCTGATGCAAAGCATTTTTCGAGCTTATAATCAAGGCATTTCATCAAGAAGGCGATAAAATGGATTTTGCACCTTTGCACACACAGGCGGTTAAGACCATTGTAACCAAGGTCGGATTGTTGGTTCTTGAAGCATTGGACGGTTTCCCCAGGGGCGAGTCCAATTTATATTGTCTGGGCGGCTCGGGTGTATTGGTCTGGGCCGCCGAAAAACCCGATCCCAATACGTTGTATTCGCGGGTGCGGCTGAATGATGATGAAACGATTTCTGCGTATACGGTAAGCGGCCATTCCTGTGAACTGAATTTGAAAAACGGAAAAATCTTCCAGGCAATCAAAATTTTATAAGCTGGAGCAGCACAGACTCATGCTGTGCCTGACTCCAGGCAACCAAAGGAGGAGCCTTGAAAATAATCACCTGCATTAAGCAAGTGCCCGACTCTGAAGCCAAGGTAACGGCGCAGAATGGGCAGGTTTCGTGGGGCGAGTCGCCGCTTGTCATCAACCCGTTCGATGAATACGCGGTTGAAGCCGCGCTCCAGCAACGGGATGCCAGCGGCGCGACGGTGACTGCGCTCTGCCTGGGGCCGGATACCGCGCGGGAAGCGCTCAAACACGCCCTGGCCATGGGGGCCGACGAGGCTATTCTCGTCTCTGACCCGGCGCTGGAAACGTTCGACAGCCAGGGGGCTGCGCGACTGCTGGCAGCCGCAATTCAAAAAATTGGGGATGCCAACCTGGTCATCTTTGGCCGCCAGACACTCGATAACGGAGCTGGCGTCACCGCAGCTCAAACGGCGCGCATTCTCGGCTGGCCTTTGCTCAGCTTCGTGGGCAAGATCGAACTTGGCAGTGTTGAAGCCACCGTCGAACGTACCATCGAAGAAGGCAAGCAAACCGTCTGTGCGTCTCTGCCAGCCGTGATGAGTGTCATCCAGAGCATCGGTGAGCCGCGCTACCCATCTTTTATGGGGATTCGTAAGGCCTCCAAGGCGGTCATCCCGGTCTGGACGCTGGCCGATCTGGGCGTTTCGGTCCCCGCGGCGGTTGTCACGCGCCTGCAACTGCTTGATCCGCCGCTGCGCGAGGCCGCCTGTGAGCTGATTAGCGGTGAAACCCCCGAAGCCATCGCCACGGCGCTGGTGGATAAAATTCTGGCGGAGAAGGTGCTATGAAAACATACGTCTATCTCGATCATTTTCGGGGTGAGGTTGTACCGGCGGCCTGGGAAGCGCTGGGTGTGGCCAAATCTTTTGGCGAAGCGGTTGGGCTGGTGTTTGGCTCCGGCGTCGCGGAAATTGTTGGACAGGCGTTTGAATATGGCGCGGATGAAATCATCGTCGCTGATGATGCCGCCCTGGTGGATTTCCGCCCGGAGACCTATGCCTCCACTTTGAGTGCGGTGCTGGCGGAGGATGCTCCCGCCCTGATCCTGCTTCCGGCAACGACACGCACACGCGAGGTGGCCGCCATGTCGGCCATTGATCTGCAAAGCGGCGTGCTGACGGATGTGGGTGCGTTGGAATTCGATGGCGAGCAGGTCAGCGCTATTCGACCCATCTACGAAGGCAAATTGTTCGAGAAAACAATCTGCGCGGCGAGGCCGCAGTTTGTGCTGCTGCGCGCACGCGCTTTCCCGCGGCCTGCGCGTGTCCCGGGGCGTAGCGGAACGCCCAGACAGGTTTCGGCAGCCGGCAAAGCCCTGACAACGGTGGCGGGATATGCGGCGAGCGAAAGCAGTGTCAGCCTGGCGGATGCCGGGGTGATCGTGGCTGGCGGCCGGGGCGTGAGCAATGCTCCTGCGCTGGGATTGGATGAAGCCGCAACGGCTCAAAAGGGCTTTGAATTGCTCGGCGAACTGGCGGGCCTGTTGGGTGGCGCGGTGGGCGCCTCGCGGGCTGTGGTGGATGCGGGGTATATTCCGTACGCGCACCAGGTTGGGCAGACGGGGAAGGTGGTTGCTCCCGATCTCTACATTGCGGCGGGCATTTCTGGGGCCATCCAGCATGTGGTTGGAATTCGCAGTGCCAAGCTGGTGGTGGCGATCAATAAGGACGCCGAAGCGCCGATTTTTCAGGCGGCGCGATTTGGCGTGGTGGGCGACCTGTTCACCATCCTGCCGGCGTTGACGGCTGCCTTTAAACAAAAGTTGGGCAAGTAAACGCCCGTTTAATTAAAAAGGCCGGGTTGGATGCCCCGGCTTTTTTAATTAAAGCCTATTGACAAAATATTGATTAAGAATAGAATAAAAATAAATAAAAACAAGCCGTATATTAATTATTGAGAGATTAGAATGAATATTACCCAAATCTCATCGGACGAGTTTTTGCAGAACTGGAAGCCAAAATTCTTTACCATTTTCACTGGCCAGGCATTTTCGCTGTTTGGCTCTGCGCTGGTGCAGTTTGCCTTGGTCTGGTATTTGACCCGGCAGACGGGCTCTGCCACTATCCTGGCGACTGCAACACTGGTAGCCATGTTGCCGCAGGTGGTGCTGGGTCCGTTTGTTGGGGCGTTGGTTGATCGTTGGAATCGCCGTATGGTGATGATTGTGGCGGATGGTGTGATTGCGCTGTCCACTTTGGGGCTGGCGGGATTGTTCTGGGCTGGCAAGGTACAGGTCTGGGAGATTTTTGCCATCCTGTTAATCCGCTCGGCGGGTGGGGCGTTCCACTGGCCGGCGATGGCGGCTTCCACGTCATTGATGGTGCCAAAGGAAGAGCTTGGGCGGGTGGCTGGGATGCAGCAGACGCTGGGAGGGCTGGTGAGCATTGTTGCGCCGCCCAGTGGCGCGCTGCTCATTGGCTTGCTTTCGACCCAGGGTGTGCTGATGATTGACATTGTCACCGCGCTGCTGGCGATTTTCCCGTTGCTGATGATTGCCATTC
Organism: uncultured Anaerolineae bacterium; assembly: GCA_903875215.1. Lineage (GTDB taxonomy): Bacteria > Chloroflexota > Anaerolineae > Anaerolineales > Villigracilaceae > UBA5195. The sequence continues at coordinate 81,309 of CAIQVH010000010.1, read as the reverse complement.
CGCAGCCGGCTCGGGAACAGACTACTGATGGCCGGTTGACGACCTCTTATTGGCAGGATGTGCGCGATGGGTTTCGCTACGTGGCTTCCTGGCCGGGTTTGATGGCCATCCTGGTGATCGCAGTGCTACTCAATTTTCTGCTTACCCCGGCGAGTTCGCTGATGCCGTTGCTGGTAACCCGCTACTTTGGACTGGGCGCGCTGGAATTCGGGCTCACGGATTCGCTTTTTGGCATAGGGCTGATTGTAGGCGGCATTTTGCTCAGTGCGTGGGGTGGGTTCAAACGGCGCATCGTAACCGTCCTGCTGGGTATCATAGGCTTGGGAGTGGGTGTGGTGATGATTGGCCTGGCGCCGGCGAATATGTTCTGGCTGGCCCTGGTTGGCATGGGCTGGATGGGTCTGACGAATCCATTCACCAATGGGCCGTTGCATGCCATTCTGCAATCAGCGGTCAAGCCGGAGATGCAGGGGCGGGTGATGTCGCTGGTCAGCAGCGCGGCGACAGCCATGACTCCGCTTTCGCTGGCTGTGGCGGGTCCGCTGTCGGATTGGATCGGGATCCGCAGCTGGTATATTTTTGGCGGGGTGGTCTGTTTATTGGTCGGGGCGGGCGCATTCCTGGTGCCGGCGGTAATTAATGTGGAGGATCAACGCTCCGGCGTTGATGCTGTGGAATTATCCCCGCTGCAGCTGCCTTCTGCTGAGTAGCGGAGAACGCTGCCGGTGGGTGAGTCCCTTAAAAAAAAGCAGATCCCTGTGGGTCTGCTTTTTTTCTGATTACGGCGGCTTTCAATCGTTTCCACCTTCTTTGCCATCGGGATTGTTGCTGTCGTGGCAGGCGGTGCAGGTGGCTGTGTTCAGATTGACGGTGTGGCAGGACCGGCATCCCTGTCCGCCATGATTGACGCCTGAGCCGCCTTCATCGGTAATGCCCGGATGCGAGCCATTGAATTCCCCTGGAACCCAGGTGCTGGTGCTGTGGCAGGCAGAGCAATCCTGCCCGCGGAATAGCCCGGCATGGAAGGCTGGGTCGCCGTGACAGCTGGCGCAGGTGCTCGGGAGCCCCTGGAATTGCCCGTTTATATGGCAGGATTCGCAGGCAGTGGAGCTGTGAGCGCCGGTCAGGGGGAAATTGGAACGGTTATGGTCGAATGTGGCGGGTTCCCAGGCGGTGGTGCTGTGGCAGGTGGCGCAGTCGGTGCCGAAACGGCCCTGGTGTTCGTCCTTGTTTTGGTGGCAGGCGAAGCAGTCGGAGGGGGTGTTGGTGAATACCCCATTTTGGTGACAGGCAGTGCACTCTGTTTTCAGGTGTGCGCCGGTCAGTTTGAAATTGAATGAGTCGTGGTCGACGCGGACATTATCCCAGCTGGAGGGGTTGTGGCAGACGGCGCAGTCGGTGCCAAATTCGCCCCGGTGGGGGTCAATTTGTTTGTGACAGGAGAAGCAGTCACTGGGTGTGCCCTGGAATTGTCTGTTCAGGTGGCATGCTTCGCAGGCGACTTCGGCATGGTCGCCTTCAAGTTGGAAACTGGCCAGAGTATGGTCAAATTTGACGTTGTCTGACCAGCCATTGGGATTGTGGCAGGTGCCGCACTCCTGTCCGAAACGTCCGCTGTGGGGATCTGAGCTGAGATGGCAGGCTGGGCAGCTGGTGGGGGTGTGCTGCAAATCGGCCTGGGTGCGGGCGTTGAGGTGACATTTGGAACAAATTGTCTGGCTGTGTTTGCCCGTTAAGTCGAATTGTGTCTGGCGGTGGCTGAACTGGCCGTAGCGGTCGATGCCATCGTGGCAGGCCAGGCAATCGAGACCGAATTCCAGGACGTGGGCGGTGCTGAAGACCAGGTTTAGTTGTTTATGGCAGTCGAGGCAGGTCTGTGGAATGAAGGCATCCAGGTTGGTGGTGTGGCAGTCTGCGCAGGTGAAAGGGATGCCGGGGGAGCGGCTGTTGTGGGCGTTAAGGGCAAAGCCGACCACTTCGTGCGGGAAATCCTGTTCGGTGGCGAGAGTCAGCGAGGCGTGCGGGCCGCGGTGTTCGGGATGACAGGTTCGGCATTCCAGGCCGGTGTGCCGGTCGACGATCGCGCCGTGCAGGCTGGTGGGATTCTCCAGTTCGGCGGCGATGCTGGTGTGGCAGGTCTGGCAAAGGTCGGACATGCCTTGAGCGCTCCAGGGGGCGGCGTGACATAAGCCGCACTCTTTTGCAAATTCGGCATGGGAGATGTGGCCTCTCAGCGCGCCGCCAGGTTCGGCGTTGAGCGCCCCGGGGGCGAACAGGCTGTTTCCGCTGAAGAACTCAGCGGCGACGAGGGCGGCGAGCGTCAGGAGAGTGCCGAGAATGGCGAGTGGGGAGAGGCAGCCGAGGCGGTTGGTTGGCATGGTTTATTTGAGCAGGGTTGCGTAATAGATGGCGCCGAGCATGTGGGCGAAGGCCGCGGTGAACAGGGCCATGCCGATGGGGATGTGGAGGGTGTGCCAGAGGGCCATCAGTCGGCGGGCGTTGGCCAACGCGGCGGTTTGCATCTGCCCAACCAGGCCGGGGTCTTCAATGCCGTCGGCGGTGCGTGGGATGCGGGTGTAGATATAACGGCCGACAAAGCCGCTGAGGACGATGATGACCGTCATCAGCAGGGTGGCGCCGGCCAGGCCGTTAAATTTCCAGGAGGTATGCAGGAGTACCATGTATGGGCCGACAATGCCGGTGAAGATGTGGAATTGGAGCCAATCGGCCATGCGGCCCCAGCGCGCAGAGCGGGAGCGTTTGCGCAGAGTGTAGGCAATTTCGGTTAGCAGCATGAGCAGGAACCCGAGGAGGCCCAAGCTGTGGCCGAAAAAGCCGCTCGCGGCGGGGATGGCGCGGGTCAGAAGGAAAACCCCGCCGTACAGGCCGGTAATCAAGAGGCAGGCCAGGGTGGCGAGCCAGAGTTCTTTTGCGTTGCGTAGCATGGCGTTCTCCGGGAGGTGCAGCTTGGCGTCGGGTGGGGTTATTGCATGGGCGTGAAGCGTTGCCGCTGGTGGGTATCAGCCCAAAAACGGGCCAGGATATCGGCGATGGCGGCCTGTGGGGCCAGCAGCTGGGCACGGATTGCGGTGATGTCCACCTGGTCGCGGATGATGGCCTGCAGGGGTGCAGAAAGCTTCTGGTCGCCCATGACGATTGCGCCGAGAATGAAGTTCTCGCCGACCATCAGCCGCAGGTGGTTGACGTCAAATCCGCCCTGGGCAATGATGGCGTTAGGGATCTGCCGCCAGGTTTCGCTGTCGCCGCGGGCGATGCCAATCAGGTCCTCCTGCCCGCCGGTGCCAACCGCGCCGATGATGGTGGTGGTCAGCCCGGCCAGGCGGGTGACGTTGAAAGGGACCGATTTGAGATAGGCGCGTGGACGCCCGGCCATGTTCCAGCCAGCGGCCTGTCCCTGTTCGCGCGCCGGAGTCCACAGGCTGTCGAGGATGTGCCGGTCGGCGAGTGGATCGTACACCTGCGCTACATCTCCGGCGGCGAATACGTCCGGCTGGCTGGTTTCCATCCGTTCGTTGACCAGGATGCCGCGCTCGCAGGCCAGGCCCGCTTCCCGGGCCAGTTCTGCGCGGGGAGCTATTCCGATGGCATATGCGACCAGCCCGGCTGGAATTTGTCTACCGTTTGTCAATCGCACCCCGGCAACCTGGCCGTTTTTGCCCAGAATTTCGGCCACATCTGATTGGAAGTGGACGCGGATATTTTCGGCGCGCAGGCGCTCGGCAACGATGCGCGACTCGATTTCATCGAGCACGGTCGGCCAGTAGCGTTCGTTGCGGATGATGAAATTCACCTGCACCCCGCGGGCTGCCAGCCCTTCCGCCAGCTCAAGCGCGGTGATGCCACCACCCGTCACCACTGCGCTGCGCACTTGTTTGGCGCGGGCCAGCAGGCGCCGGGCGTCCTCCAGGTGATCTAGCTTGTAGACACCTGCCAGGCTTGCGCCGGGAACATTCAGCCGGATGGCGCTCGAACCGGTGGCAATCAGCAGCCGGTCGTATGCCAGCCGGGCGCCGGTGTTCATTTCCAGCACTTTTTCAGCCCTCAGAATGCGAGTTACTGTGCCGCGATGAAAGCGGGCCCTCAGCTGCTTGTAATCTTCGGGGCGGTACGGAAAAAGCTGTTTTTCGTCCAGTTCACCGGTCAGGAAATAGGCCAGACCAGGGCGGGAATAATACCCGTGCGAATCCGCACCGACAAAATCGATCGAACCCCGCTCATCCACGCTGCGGATGGCCTCCGCCGCGGAGATGGCTGCCACCCCCGTGCCGATGATCAAATGACGCTGCATGGCGGGTCGAAAATCCTGGGAGTTCATGAGGCTCCCTCGGTGAACAGATCCGTACGCTCAAAGCGCAGCACCCCGCGCGGGCAACGTGTCACACATTCGCCGCATGTGATGCACTGGCTGTGCTTGACCGGCTCACCGTCCCAAGCATGGCGGCGTACGTCAATCCCGATTGGGCAATTATAAGAACAAATGCCGCATTGCACGCAGCGCGCCGAATCGGGCACCACCTGTCCGGTTGCCATCACCTGCCGGCGCGCATGTTCAGGGAATAACGTCTTCAGGAAATTCATCTCAGCTATATGGTCGCCTTCTCAAAGGAAAAGTTATGGGCGCAACGCCTTACAATAATTATAGGCCGGTTTTACTTTTTCCACAGCCGGAATAAAAACAGGGCTGTGCAGCACAGCCCTGTTTTGGTCAGATAACGTAGGCGCTATTTTACCGGGACGACATTGGCCGCTTGCGCGCCCTTTGGCCCCGTTTCGATGGAGAATTCCACCTTTTGTTCCGGGTCCAGGCGCTTGTAGCCTTCCATGTTGATGGCCGAGAAGTGCACGAACACATCCTCGCCGCCCTCATAACCAATGAAGCCATAGCCCTTGGTGGCGTTGAACCATTTGACAGTTCCGATCAGACGTTCAGACATTTTTCTTTCTCCTGCAGGAAATTTTAGCCGGAGCAACCCGACCGGGCAAGATTATCATGTTCGAATATAGATTGTCAAGATATTCTTTCAGGGTTGATTGACGAGACCAATTTTTTTCAACGTCGTGGCATAGCGCGAGGAAATATGGATCCAGGGAGATGACAGTTGGGTCGATTCCACCGCGCCCCGGCAGAGTACCTGACCGAGCTCCCGCGCCCCGCTGAAGCGTTCCACCGTTAAAGTGGCACGTCCCAGCTCGCGCAGCGTGTGCGCATCCGACCCGACTGTTCCGGCCAGGCCATGCTGGCGGGCAAAATCCTGCGCCGCATCATTAAAACCGGGATCCATGCAGCGTGCGTTGAACGTTTCAATCGCATCCACGAACGGGATGATTTCCAGCAAATCCTCCCGCCTCCAGCCGCGCCACCTGTCTAAGGGATGTGACACGCTGATGAAGGCCTCCTGCGCCCGCAGACGGCGAATCACCTCGCGCGGTTCCAGCCCGGCGGGGATTTCTTCCGTCACAAACGCGGCCAGCAATTCGCCGCGGGTGGTGAGAATCTCCTCGCCGGGGATGATCAGCTCCGGGTCCAGTTTTTTTGCTTCCATTGCGCCGCCCAGCCGGTTGTGGTCGGTGACGATCAGGCGATCGATCCCGATCCGGCGGGCCGTATCCACCAGCTGGCGCGGCGTGACGAGCGAATCCTTTGAATAGATTGTGTGGCAGTGAAATTCGACACGCAGGCGTTCCATAGGCCGCGATTATACCGTCACTTCCCCCTGAGGCAGAGTTCCCATTTTTGTTGTTTTTGTTATAGAATTATGATGATGGAAGAACGAACCAGCCTTTTAAAAGATTACCGGGTGCGCGCTGCAGGCGCTTTTTTTGCATTTGTTTTTGTCTATTTTCTCTTGGGATGGCTCTCGCCCCTGTGGGCTTTGTTGTTCAAGGAGGAGATGGCCTTGGAGCCGCTGCAGAATCCGTCCACTCAGGCCGCGGATGCCCTGCTGTGTGTCCTCGGGCTGGGGGTCTGGCTGGCGTTTTTTGCCCAGTTTGTTTTGCCGGTCAAAACAGTCGGCGACCGGTTGAAGGTGGTCAGCCGGCTGGTGACATATATCCTGCCGCCCCCGTTTGGCGGGCATGGTCCGGCCTTGTTCGTGGAAAATGGTCATGTGCGCGCCAAGGAGGGCGAGACCAAACGTTCAGGACCGGGCGTGATCTGGTTGGATAGCGCCAGCGCGGCAGTTTTGCGCACACGCGTCGAATTTAAGCGCACCATTGGGCCCGGGGTGTATTTCACGGATGCGGACGAATTCATTTACGCAACAGTCGATTTGCACCAGTTACTTCAGAATTTGGGGCCTCTCGATACGGATGTGAATGAGAAAGACCCCTTCAAGTCCGAAAAAGCCAAGGCTGCCAACGATCAGGCACATATTCCCGAGGATTATGAAGCCATTCAGAAGCGCCGCTGGGAGACCAGCGCGATGACGCGGGATGGCATTGAAGTCGTGGCCTCGCTTTCAGTGATGTTTCGAATTTCTGCCAAGGAGGGCGAAGGAAACACGCGGTTTGGATTCAACCAGGCCAATGCCGAAAAAGCAATCCGCGATAGCATTACCCGTGGAGCTGATCTGTCGCGCCCGGTCTGGAATCCGCTGCCGGCCAAGATGGCTGTGGACGTCTGGCGCGAGCACCTGAGCCGCTACCGGTTCAGTGAATTGTTTGAGAGCTCGGAGGATCGTCCGGAAACCGGCCTGGAGCTGATCAGCGCGGTTGTGGCGAAACGTTTGAGGCAGAAAGAGGTCGAGCAGTTCGATCCGTTTGGCCGGATGGTGGTTAAATCGGCCGAGGAGTGTGAAGCGGTATTTCGCAGCCACCAAAATGAAGGCCGCTATATCAGCCTCCAGTCTGAGTTGGATCGGTTCAAGTCTTCGGATGAATTTAGCTGGCAGGGAATGTATTCCTTCCTGATGAGTCATAAAAGGGCTGCGGATGCCTCCGAGTACCTGGTCAAGGTTGCCAGCCTGGAATTTGATCAGCTTTCCAGGATGGGCTTGCAGGTGATTAGTGTCAGTGTGAAGCGCGTGATGTTTGCGCCTGATATCGAAGAGCGCTTGATCAGCCAGTGGACGACGCAGTGGAAGACGAACGCTGAAAAGGAGCGCGACCAGGTGGAGCGTAAGAGAAAACAGGCTGAAACTGAAGGCCAGGAGTTTGCCCTGAAGGATTATGCCCTGGATTCGACGCGCGAATTCAAACCTGATCCGCTGCCGGATAAGTTTTCTGCCCTGTCCATGTTGGTGCAGGGCACCTTCAAGGGGTTGCGCCGCAATTCCGCCTTGTTAAAGCGCACAAGTACCGAGCAAAACGAGCTTTCCATGATCAAAGGTTGGTTGAAGGAGCGCGGGGTGCTGCGATGAAACAGTTGCAACCGGTGACCGCCGGAGCCATCCCCGGGTCGTTTTTCAAGCAGGTCAATACTTTTCTGACCCGTTTGGTCGACGATGTGTTGAACCAGGTCTTTTCTCTGACCCATCGCGTCTCCGTCATTCGCTGGCGTGCCTTGATGTTGGGATGGGGGCTGGCCTGGCTGGTTTCCATTCTACTGGTTGTCCCCGCCGCCAAGTGGACGCAGGCGCTGCAGTCTTTATTGGGGATTGTGGCGGATCCCTCCTCGGCTCTGAATGTTCTGGCTACGATTGGTTTTACGGTTTTTTTCCATCCGGCGGTCATTCGTCACCTGTTGGCGCTCTATGTCCCGTTCTGGTTGATGCATCGAGTCACGGCTGTTTACCTGGCTGATATTTTTGAGCGTGAGGATCAGGGGGTGGCGCGCAAATTCATTATGCAGGCGGCTTTTGGACGGGGTTATAGCACCATTCAAATCAGCCAGGGCCGGGTTGCTGAAGCGGATCAGGCCTCAGTCATCATTCAGATTGGTGGACCGGGTACGGTGGCGGTGGATCTTGATAGCGCGGCACTGTTTGAGAAGCCGGATGGCACATCTCGTGTGATTCGTCCGACCGCCGGTGTGGTAATCGACGCATTTGAGCGTATCCGCCGCGTGATCGATTTGACGGACAGCCTTGATCTGATTGACCAGGTGTCCACCCGCTCTCAGGATGGAATCAATGTCAGAGCCCGCGATGTGCAGTTTTCGAACAGCATTTATCGTGGTGAAAATCCTGTACGGACTTTGAAGACGCCTTACCCATTTTCACAAGCCGCTTTTGAGACTCTGGTTTACCGAGACATCCGCGTTGTTCAGCCGGACAAGCCCTCGACGCCTCAACACGAATGGCAGCTGGATCCTTTCAAAATGGGCAGTTCCGTTCGCGCCGAGATCGGTAAATTCATCAGCACGCGCGGCTTGAGCCAGTTTCTGGCAGAGATTGGTGAACCGGAAACCACCCTGTTGAATTCGAACGAGCAGGAAATTGAACGACTCAGCCAGCGCCTTTCAGGGCTCGAGGGCCAACAGGCAGGTGAGCCGCCTCTCACGGCAGGGAAATTTGATGCGAGACCGACTCTCACATCCCTGTTTTACAAGCAGGACGAATTCCAAAACCGCCTGGCACAAAAAGGCTTCCAGCTGAACTGGATCGGCGTTGGCACATGGCAAACTCCTGCTGAGATCATTCCGGCCAACCACCGCGAAGCCTGGAAGATCAGCCGTGACAACCTGGTGCGGGGAAATCCCGAGGCGTTGAATGCCCTGCGCGCCGAAGCCAAGTTGCAGGAACTGTTGCGTTTAATTCAGAGGCTGCCAATCACCACTTTTTATGACAAGTCTGAACAAGAGCAAAGTGACGACGAACTGGTTAAGGCCATGTTGTTGGAATATGAGAATATCTTTCAGCGGGCCGCCGAGTTGTATGTGCGCGGCCCCAATGATCTGGACTTCCGCTTTGCGCAACTCATCCGGCAGGCGCGCATTCTCTTTGAACGATCGGATCGCCCGAACAATCCCTTCTACGACAACTTACTGTCAGATTTGAAGGATCGGCCCGGAAATTATGTTTTTGACGAAAATCTTCAGGACTTCCTGCGCCAGATTGACGAAAATTACATGTTGTTGATTGAAGATCTTTTGCCTGAAGACCTGGCATTTGTGCAGGATGTGAAAAGTTTGCACGAGGATATTAAAGCTTACAACCATTTGCAGGATGTGATCGGAGCCTTGAGCAGACTCCGGTTTGAACATAACGCGCTCTGAGGCAAAAAAATGAGCGAACCTTCTGAAAACCACGTGCTCGTAATTGGCGCCTCCGGGCTGGATGTCGTCAGCCGCCTGGATGGCGTATTGCGCCCTGGCACATCCAATCCCGCAAATATTCGCACCTCCTTCGGGGGTGTGGCGCGCAACGTGGCTGAAAACCTGGCCAGGCTGGGGCAGCCTGTCAAACTGCTGACGGTCATCGGCAGAGACCGCCTCGGAGAAGAGATCCTGGCCCACACCCGCCAATCTGGTGTGGATGTCACCCATGTTCATCGCACCGAAAAATACCCCTCCGGATTTTACATGAGTGTGCTCGATGCCGACGGTACGCGCCAGTTTGGCTTTGACGATATGCGCGTGATGGACGAGCTGACCGAAGCCTATCTGCTTTACCACAGCGACTTGTTTGAACAAAGCGCGCTGATTTTCCTGGATGCCAATCTGCCCGAACCCGCCATGGCCCTGGCATTTACCCTGGCCCAAAAATACCATCTGCCCGTTTGCGCCGACCCTACCTCCGCCTCACTGGCGCTGCGCCTCTCTCCTCACCTGCGCCACCTCAAATTGATAGCGCCGAACAGCGTGGAAGCTGGCATCCTTACCGGGCGGCCATTCGACTCATCCGACCGCGACGCTGCCCTGGAAGCCGCCCGCTACCTTGTCAACCAGGGCGTGGAAACCGTCTTCGTTACCCTGGCTGAATTTGGGGTGTGCTACGCCACCTCCAAGACCATGGGACATCTGCCAGCCTTGCGCACTCAGATCATCGACCCGACTGGAGCGGGAGATGCCCTGACCGCTGCCGCCATCTTTGCCCTGCTCAACAACCTGGATGTGGACGATGCCGCCCGGCTTGGGCTTTCTGCTGCCGCCCTGACCCTGCGCTGCCCCGGCACCGTGCTCCCTGACCTCACCCTCGAAAAGCTCTACAGCGAACTGGCGCTCTGAGCCTCATCCTTCCCATCAGCCTCGCCGTTTTCAAAAACCCAACCATGACTGAATTATCCAAGGCTTTCTCTGTATCAATTGAAATCGCTTCCGCCCAACGTACCGGGCGCCCGATCGTCGCCCTCGAGTCGACTGTCATCACGCACGGCCTGCCTCAACCCCAAAACCTGGCCCTGGCCCAGGACATGGAAGCGGCTGTCCGCTCAATGGGCGCTTTGCCCGCCACCATTTCCGTCCTGGATGGCAAAATCCTGGTCGGCGCCAGCCCGGATCAATTGCAGCGACTGGCCAGCACCGGCGAGGCCGTCAAGGTCAGTCTGCGCGATTTTGCCACTGCCATTAATTCAGGCAAAGCAGGCGGAACAACCGTGGCTGGCACCCTGTTCGCCGCTGAAAAAGCCGGCATCAAGGTCTTTGCCACAGGTGGCATAGGCGGAGTTCACAAGGAATATTCTTACGACGTCTCCACCGATTTGCAAGCGCTGGCCTCGATTCCCATGATTGTGGTCTGCGCGGGGGCAAAATCCATCCTCGATTTGCGCGCCACGCTCGAGGTGCTCGAAACGCTCGGCGTGCCAGTCATCGGCTACGGCACCGATCACTTTCCCGAATTTTTCTCGCGCGGCAGAGAATTTCCGGTCAGCATCCGGCTCAATACTCCCGAGGAAATTGCCGGGTTTGCCCGCACCCATTGGAGCCTGGGACTGAATTCCGCGCTGCTGGTCTGCCAGCCCATCCCCGAAATACACGCCCTGGATCCGCAGCTTGCCAATGCCGCCGAAGAAATCGCCTCCCGGGAAGCCCAGGAGAAAAAGATTCGCGGGCAGGCCCTGACGCCCTTCCTGCTGCGCCGTGTCAACGAACTCACGGATGGAAAATCTCTGCGCGCCAATTTGGAATTGTTGCTGAATAACGCCCGGCTGGCTGCCCAAATTGCCCGCCAACTGGTCAGCTATTAGCAGCAGGAAAAGCAGCGTTGATTCAAAACTCCGGGAAGCGTTATCCCGGAGTTTTTCATTTGATTGGAGGATGTGCACGCTCAGGGAGTTTGGGTCGGCCAGGGCGTATCCGAGGGACGTGGCGTCCGCGTTGCGCTTGGAAGCCGTGAAGGCGTGAAGGTTAGCGTCGGTATGCGGGTGGCGCTGGGCAGGGGGGTGGCGGTATCAGTCGTGCTGGGCTGAATCTGCATTGTGGCGGTGGCGCTGGCCGTTGGCGAGGCGGGTGGCGTAGGTGTTGCAGTGCTGGCAGCTCCCTCCACAATGAATCTTCCAACCACTTTCCAATCCAGCCCGACGAAAATTTGCACCTCGTAATTACCCGGCTGCCACTGATCCGCCGGCGGATTCCACTCTGTGAAGCCATAGCCGCCCGTATTTCCATCCCACGGCCCGCTTTCAAAATGCACCAGCTGACCCTCGCGGTACCAAAGTGCGCTCCACTGGACCCCGCTGAGCATGCCGTCGTAACTGTAAATCGCCACGATCCTTTGAAGCGGATTCTGGAAGACCGTGCCTGCTTTGACCGGCGCGTAGGTCTGCAGGTTGAAGCCTTCAGCAAAGACCAGCGGGCTGAACAGCGCCGCCGGGTTGGGCGTCACGACGCTGGTGAAGACCGCCTCCACTTCAGGAGGAATATAAGGCGTCGTTGTTACGGTTGGTGTGTCTGTGATCGACGGGGTCTCGGTTTCGGTGGGAGTCAGCGTGATGGTCGGAGAGAGCGTAATGGTGGGCGTGAGAGTGATGGTCGGTGATGGGGTGATGGTGGGCGAGGGCTGGTAGAACGTGTACGCCACCGGTTCGCCAAAACGACCAAGCACCAAGGCCAGCAGCCCCAGCCCGGCGGCCGTCAGGATCAGCCGCTGCCCTTGCGCCACACGCTTATGCCGCAGCTGGTAATACAACAGCCGGCGCGCCGACCGGATGGCGCGCAGCCCCAGCCAAAAGCACAATAAACCTCCCAGGACGGCCAGAAAAATGGCAGTTTGAATGCCGGCTTTGATATCCATTAAAAAAATTATACCCTTTCCTCTTATAATTATTGCATGTCTGAAATCGTTCTGCTCAAACTCGGTGGCTCGCTGATTACGGATAAAACCCTGCCATACACGCCGCGCCTGGAGCAACTGAATCAACTTGCCGCCCAGATTGCCGCCGCGCAGGCCACCCACCCCGGCCTGGCTCTCATCTTGGGGCATGGCTCGGGCTCCTTTGGTCACACCGCCGCCAGGCAGCATGGCACACGCCAGGGTGTGCAAACCGCCTTGCAATGGGCCGGATTTGCCGAAGTCTGGTACCAGGCCTCGGCGCTGAACCGCCATGTGATGACTGCCCTGCACTCGGCCAATATTCCCGCCCTGGCGCTGGCTCCCGTTGCGGCGGTCACCGCTCGGGATGGGAAAATCCTGCACTGGAACCTGTCCCCGTTACAGGCAGCCCTTGCTCGCGGGCTGGTACCGGTCATCTATGGCGATGTTTGCTTCGACGAACAGCGCGGCGGCACGATCCTTTCCACCGAAGACCTGTTCGAGCACCTGGCCCGCGCGCTGCTGCCAAAACGCATCCTGTTGGCCGGCCTGGAAGGAGCAGTCTGGGCTGATTTTCCCGCGAGAACGCGGCGGGTGGAGAAAATTACCCCCGCTTCGTTTGAGGAGATCCGGGCCGGGGTGGGTGGTTCGCATGGCGCGGATGTTACCGGAGGAATGGAGTCCAAAGTGCGGCAAATGCTCGCGCTGGTGCAGGAAATCCCCGGCTTGACAGCTCAAATCTTCAGTGCGGAACCGCCCGGAAACCTGGAACAGGCGCTCGGTGGCGGCTCTCTGGGAACGTTGATTGCGGCGGATTAGTTTTTTTTTCACCGTGACAGGCAAGGTAAGGATAAATATCATGCCGAATCAATGCCAGATATGGCTTGCTTTATTTGTGAATTATTTCCATAATAGAGGGTATTTCCATATCAAAGGAGAATCTATGGTTCGCAAATTCAGTCCCACCCCGCTCACACTTCTAAACCCGGTCCCTTCCGATATTGATATCGCGCAAGCCGGGACATTAAAACCCATCACGCAGATTGCCGAAGAACTGGGCATCGAGACGGATGAACTGGAAATGTTTGGCCCCTACAAGGCCAAGATCAAACTCGAAATCCTGGAGCGCCTGAAAGAACGCCCCTCCGGCAAGTACATCGACGTGACTGCCATTACCCCCACCCCGCTCGGCGAGGGCAAGACCACCACCACGGTGGGACTTTCGCAGGCCCTTGGCGCCCACCTGGGCAAGAACGTCATGACCGTCATCCGCCAGCCCTCGCAGGGGCCGACCTTTGGCATCAAGGGCGGCGCTGCTGGCGGCGGTTACAGCCAGGTCATCCCGATGGAAGACTTCAACCTGCACCTGACCGGCGACATCCACGCCATCACCGCCGCGCACAACCTGTGCGCCGCCGCACTGGATGCCCGCATCATGCACGAAGCCGCCACTCCCGATGACAACAAACTCTTCGACGCGCTCTGCCCGCCCAACAAGAAGGGCGAACGCAAGTTCTCCCCGACCATGATGCGCCGCCTGAAGAAACTCGGCATCGAAAAGACTGACCCGAACGAACTGACCCCCGAAGAACGCTCGCGCTTTGCTCGCCTCGACATCGGCTTTGACGGTGTCCAGTGGCGGCGTGTCATCGACATCAACGATCGCATGCTGCGCGAAATCCAGACCGGCCTCGGCAAGGAAGAAGCCGGCTACGAACACAAATCCGGCTATGACATTACCGTCGCTTCCGAAATCATGGCCATCCTGGCCCTGACCACTGACCTGGCCGATATGCGCGAACGCTTGGGTCGCATGGTGGTGGCCGTCAGCCGCAAGGGCGCTGCCGTCACCGCCGAAGACATCGGTGTTGCGGGCGCCCTGACGGTTTTGATGAAAGACGCCATCAAACCCAACCTGATGCAGACTCTCGAAGGCACCCCCGCCATCGTCCACGCCGGCCCGTTTGCTAACATCGCCCACGGCCAGAGCTCGATCATCGCCGACAAAATCGCCCTGAAGCTGGCCGATTACGTCGTGACTGAATCCGGCTTCGGAGCAGATATCGGCATGGAAAAGTTCATGGACATCAAGTGCCGCTATTCCGGCCTGATCCCGAACGTGGTCGTGCTCGTCTCCACCGTCCGCGCTCTCAAGATGCACGGCGGCGGCCCGAAAGTCGTCGCTGGCAAGCCGCTGGCCGCAGAATACACCGACGAGAACCTCGAGCTGCTCAAGAAGGGCCTGCCCAACATGATCCAGCACATCGAGAACGCCCTCAAATACGGTGTCAACGTTGTCGTCGCGGTCAACTCCTTTGCCACCGACACCCCCGCCGAAGTCGAACTCGTCCGCGAAGCCGCGCTCAAAGCCGGCGCGATGGATGCGGTCGTCTCCCGACATTGGATGGAAGGCGGCAAGGGCGCGATCGCTCTCGCTGAAGCGGTTGTCAAGGCCTGCGAGAAGCCCAACAACTTCAAATTCCTTTATCCGCTGAACATCCCGGTCAAGGAAAAGATCGAAACCATCGCCCGCGAAATCTACCGCGCCGACGGCGTCGATTACACTCCCGAAGCCGAAGCCAAGATCGAGCAATTCACCCGGCTCGGCTTTGGCGACCTGCCGCTCTGCATGGCCAAGACTCACCTTTCCTTCACCGACAAGGCTGAATTCAAGGGCGCTCCGCGCGGCTTCCGCGTCACCATCAGCGACATCCGCGCCTCGGTTGGCGCTGGCTTCCTCTATCCGCTACTGGGCACCATGCGCACCATGCCTGGCTTGCCCACCCGCCCGGTCTTCTACGATGTCGATCTCGACCTCGAAACCGGCAAGGTGCTGGGATTGTTCTAATAGAGAGCAAGAATTAATAACAAGCAGGGCGGGCCAGCGGCTCGCCCTGTTTTCTTTTTCTGCTTTCACAATGTTATAATCCCGGCCACCATGACCAAAAAGGCTCTATTGTTTCTGGCGCTTTTTTTTCTTGTCAGCGCCATCACCTATACCCTGACTGCGCGTGCGTTAGGGTTTCAGGTAGTCCTGAACGACTTTTGGACTGTGTTTTATTACGCCCGCAACCTTAACCTGTCCATTCCTGCCTCGTTGCAAAACAGCCTTTTCCCGATCGGATATGCCACAATTCTGCACCTGATGCCTGTCCGGCACGCCTTGTGGATGGCTTTTTACCTGAATGTAGCCCTCGCCAGCCTGGCCGTTACTGCCACCTCTGCGCTGGTCCTGACCGAACACCGCAGCTGGCCTGCAGTTTTGGTCGGATTGTGCGCCATTTTTTACCCGCTCACTTTCCGCTATGCAAACACCACCGGGCCCGATATTGGCGTTGTCACCTTCATAGCGCTTGGCCTGTTCTTCCTGTGGAGAGATATGCTGGCTGAGAACAATTCCCAGGGCGCGGGGAAGTGGCAACAGGTGAACTGGGCTTTGGCCGGGGGCAGCCTCGCTCTGGCCTCGCTCTGGCGCAGTCATGCCATTGTCGCCGGGCTGGCCATTCTGCTCGTCCATACCGGCATCATGGGAGTTAAAACACTCTGGCAGCGTAAAACCTTATGGCTGGCCTTTCTTCTCGTCGCCGGCATCCAGGTTCTGGTCAATCTGCTGGCAGGTCATGGCGCAGCTGAAAATGCCCAATATTTCAATATCTATAAAACCTTTTTTGGCAATGATTGGCTGACGGTTCCAAAAGATGCCAACAATCAACTGCTCATCAATCTTTTTCTCACCCGTCCCATTCCCATTCTTAAACAATATCTCCCGCATGTCTGGAACGTTGCCCTATATACCTGGCCAGCTGTGCCGCTTTACATGGTCAGCAAAAAACCCGCCTACCGGCGCTATGCCATCTTTACCGCGATGGTCATCTGTCTCTATGCGCTGCCGGTTGCCTTTGGCAGCAGTCCACGCGCGCCGCTGGCGATCACACCATTGTCATTTACTGCTTTTGGTTTGCTCGTCGGTGAGATAACTCAGCGACTGTCCACCCGATTTTGGCTCCGGTTGGCGGCCTGGACTGCATTTCTGGCCCTGGCTGCTTTGATGACCTTTCAATGGTATCAAGAAAACACCCGCTTTATTCAGGCCTTCAGCGATCAGCACGAGCGCTATCTCAACATTGAGCGCCGCTTACGCGCCCAGGGCCTGACCTCGCCCGACGAAGTTTTCACCAATCGCTATAATTTTTACCTGCCCACTACGCCACCTTACCAGCCGCGCTCCAACGGCGGCTGGGATTCATCCATCCTCTGGAATTACCGCACCGCATATCCCGAGCTGCCTGTTGGCACCTGGGAAGAGTTTTCCGCCGCCTGCCAGGCTCAAGGAGTCCGCTTCCTGGTGCTCAACCCCTACAGCTACGAGCTGGCGCCTTACTTTGGCGAAATTTATCAGGAAACTTATCTCCCTGAAAATATAAAAATTCTAAAGTTTGTCGGTGATTATCAGATACTCATGTTCAAATAGGGAAAAAATGGACACATCACTCACAGGACATTCGCTTGCCGCCGCCCGAGCCCTTCTTCGCGCTGGAAAATGTTCCCCCGAAGACCTCACCGCTGCCTGTCTCGCCGTGATCGAAGCAAAAAACCCGGCCCTGAATGCCTTCAACTGCACAATTGACCCGCCTCAACTGCCAACCCTCCAGCCCGGAACGGACCAACCGCTCCTGTCCATTCCCGTTGCCATCAAAGATTTGGTGGATGTCGCCGGCCTGCCCAGCGGTGCCGGGTCGCCGAAGTTTTTTGGTCACCAACCAGCGCTGAAGGATGCTGTCGCGGTGGAAAAACTCAAAGCGGCCGGTGCAGTCATCCTTGGCAAGACGAACACACACGAGATCGCGCTCGGGATCACTGGCATCAATCCCCACACGGGGGCTGTCTATAATCCGCACGATCCACGCCGCATTACGGGCGGATCTTCCAGCGGCAGCGCAACCGCCGTCGCCAGTGGCATGGCTTTTGGCGCGTTGGGAACCGATACCGGCGGGTCGATCCGTATTCCCGCGGCGCTGTGCGGCGTGGCTGGGTTGAAGCCGACCGTGGGCCGTGTCAGCACCCGGGGCGTTCTGCCGTTATCGTGGAATTTCGATCATGTCGGACCGATCGCTCGCACGGTGGAAGATATCGCCATCCTGCTGGGTGTCATTGCCGGTTACGATTCGCAGGATCCAGCCTCGCAGGATGTCCCGGTGGATGACTACCTGACCGGTCTCGCGGGCGGCGTGCGCGGCTGGAGGGTTGCGTTTGCAGTGGGCAGCTATGTGGAAGAATGCGAACCGGAGGTGTTGGCCGCGGTACGGGGTGCAGCGGATCGATTTGCCAGTCTGGGCGCAGAAGTCCGTGAAGTGGAAATTCCACGCCTGCGCGAAGCAGCGACAGCCAATGGCACCATGGTGGTGGCCGACGCGGCGGCTTTTCATCGTGATCGCCTCGCCGCGCATCCCGATTGGTTTGGCGCAGACGTACGCGAGCGGCTCGAAAAGGGCCGGGCGGTTACCTCGACCGACTATGCCCTGGCACGCCGAACCCAGGCGGAAATGCGCCGCTATTTTGACCTGTTCTTTGCGGAATACGATCTGCTTATGCTGCCAACCACTGCCGTAATCGCTGCCCACATCGAAGGGCTCGATTCGGCGGCCTATGCCCCCCGCCTGACTCGTTTTACCGCGCCCTTCAATTTGACCGGTCTCCCGGCGCTTTCCCTGCCCTGTGGAACCTCCTCGGATGGCATGCCGATTGGGTTGCAGCTGGTTGGCCCGGCCTGGGCTGAAGCCCGAGTGTTGCGCGCTGGTCAGGCCTTTGAGCGGGCTCTGGGCGGGTAATTTACTTCAAGAGCACGCTTTCAAATTGCAGCAAGGAACCGAGACGTGCATCCGCCAGCACAAAGCGCGGATCATCTTCCAGCCCGTGACCAGGGATAACCAGGCACTTCATGCGCGCGGCCTTGGCGGCGATCAGCCCGTTGACTGAATCTTCCACCGCCAGGCAGCTATCAGGCTCCACGCCCAGTCGGTCCGCAGCCAGCAGATAAACGCCTGGATGCGGCTTGCTATATCCGCTTTGCTCTGAAGAAGCCACGCTGTGAAAATAGCGGCGCAGGTCGAAGGCATCCAACGCCGCCTCGATCAGATTCAGGTGCGAGGAAGAGGCCAACCCGACCGGCAAACCCAGCCCGTGCGCCAGCTGTATCGCTTCCCTGGCGCCCGGCAGCAACTCCGCGCGTGTGCAAATGGCCTCGATCACAAATGCATTGATTTCTTCTGCCAGCTGGCCGGGAGAGGGCGGCAGGTGCCAGGGCCGGCGTTCATACCAGTATTGGGTGACTTTATCAATGCGCATCCCGGTGGTGAGCAGGCAATCTTCGTCGGTCAGCTCAAGGCCGACTTTTTTGAAGAATAATCGTTCTGCTTCGTACCAATACGGCTCAGAGTCGATCAACAGGCCGTCCAGGTCAAAAATAATGGCGTTTGGTTTCAAAAAAACCTCGTATTCAAAATCCCGTCTTCTTTGGGCTAATCCATTAAGCAAGCCAGCAGATCTTTGAGCGCCCCGCTGACTTCTGCGGTGGGGATGGCCAGCACCGGCAGGCCAGGAAGGGTATAGATCACCCGCAGGGAAGCGGCTTTCCAGTGCCCGGTCAACAGCCCGACGGTGGCAGGATCGTTATTTATCGCGCCAAGGATTTCCTGGGGATGGGCGGCCAGCCGCGCCAGGGAGTGGATGCCCGTACTCTGCATGACTTGCCGCTCGAACACCTGCTGAATATCTTCCCCGGAAGCATACATCCAGAGCTGGATCCCGGCCTGACCCTGAGAGAACAGGGCGCGGGCCTGGGCCGCATCCAGGTTCTGAAGCGGGCTTGTGCGTCCGGTGACGATCAGCAAATCTTCACTGCCGATCTGGTAGGCGGGTCCGGTCAGGCTGGGCGGCTCGCCCACGCGCAGGCGCACATCTGCGGCAGATTCGGAGACGGAAAGGATGATCAGGTTGTGGGTGGTCTGCCCGCAGGCATAGACCTGTTCCAGCCAGGGCTGGGCGGCTGTTGAGGCGTGGACTCTGATGATGGGCGGGGGGGGTGTCTCCGCCGCGGGGGTGGCCGTGCTGGCACAGGCTGTTAGCAGCAGGGTAAGCAGGCTGACGAACAGTGTTCTCATAGATCAAGCCTGGAAATAAAAAACCAGGCAGAGACTTCCCAGCACCGCGCAGTAAGCGGCGAACAGATAAAGTGAGTTCTTGTTGATGTAATTGATCAGCCAGCGAATTGCCAGCCAGCCGGTCAGCGCGGCGGTGAGGAACCCAAGTGCCAGGGCGGGCAGGAAACTGGCAAGTTCGGGCAGCTTGAGCACATCGAGCAGTTCGTAGGCCCCGGCGGCCAGCATGACCGGGATGGACATCAGGAAGGCGAAGCGCGCCGCGGAGGGGCGGTCGAAGCCGCGGAAAAGGCCGCCGCTGATGGTGGTGCCGCTGCGCGAGGCGCCCGGAAAGATTGCGATGATCTGCATCAGCCCGATGAGCAGCGCATCCAGCCAGGTTAGCGAGTCGAGTTGGCGGTTTTTGCGCGTGAGGCGCTCGGCAAGGGCCAGTAGAAGCGCAGCGGTGAATAACCGGATGGCGGCTTCGAGCAGCGGGGTTTTGAACAGGGCTTCAACGGCATCCTTGAGCAGGTATCCGGCCAGCAGCGCCGGGATGGTGGCGATAATGAGATAGAGTCCCAGGTTGCGGGCGGGCGTGGGGCTGCGGAAGTTCAGGGTGGCCTGGGCAATGGTCAGCAGGTCTTTCCAGTAGAGGATGAATAATGAGACGAGCGTTCCCAGCTGGACAATGACGAGGAAGGCGAACATGGCATCGTTGGCGGGCAGGCCCAGCAGGGTCTGCCCGATCAGGAGATGCGCGGTGGAGGAGACCGGGATGAATTCGGTCAGGCCTTGCAGGATGCCGAGCAGAAAGGCGTGGAAGAGGTTCATGCGAGAAGCTCCGGTGCGGGGGTGTGGATTCTGGCGGCGTTGCCCTGCCAGAGTTTGAGCAGTTCATGGGCGCGTGTGGTGAATGTTCCATCCGCGATCTGGGCGCGGATGGTTTCCATCAAGCGGATGAGGGCGCGCAGGTTGTGGATCGAGATCAGGGTACCGGCGAGCAGCTCCCGGGCGACGATCAGGTGACGCAGGTAGGCGCGGCTGAAGGTGCGGCAGGTGTAGCAGTCGCAGGCAGCGTCAATCGGTTGTTTGTCGTGGGCATAGGCGGCGTTCATCAGGTTGAGGCGGCCGGTGGGGCTGAAGGCGGCGTTGTGGCGGGCCAGGCGGGTGGGCAGGACGCAATCGAAGATATCCACGCCGCGCAACACGCCGTTGATCAGGTCTTCGGGTGTTCCGACGCCCATCAGGTAACGGGGTTTGTTCTCGGGCAAGAGCGGTGTGACGACCTCGAGGGTGCGGTACATTTCATGTTTTGTTTCGCCCACGGAAAGACCGCCGATGGCAATGCCGGGGAAGGGCAGGGCGGCGATGAACTCGGCTGACCGGGCGCGCAGGTCTGGGTCGACGCCGCCCTGTACAATGCCGAACAGGGCCTGGTCGGGGCGTTTGTGGGCCTGGAGCGAGCGTTCGGCCCAGCGATGTGTTCGTTCCATGGCTTTGCGGATGTAGGCTGCGTTGTTGGGGTCGGCACATTCATCGAAGGCCATGATGATGTCGGCGCCGAGGTTTTCCTGGATGGCGATGGATTTTTCGGGGGTGAAGCGGTGCGTCGAGCCATCTATGTGACTTTTGAAGGTGACGCCGTCGTCGTCTATTTTGCGCGTTTTGGCGAGTGAAAACACCTGGAATCCGCCGGAATCGGTCAGCATGGGGTGCGGCCATTGCATGAAGTTGTGCAGGCCGCCCATCTCGGCAACCAGTTCGTCGCCGGGGCGCAGGTAGAGGTGGTAGGTGTTGGAGAGGACCAGCGAGGCGTGCAGGCCGGCCAGGTGTTCGGGTGTGAGGGTTTTGACGGTGGCCTGGGTGCCGACCGGGGCAAAGACCGGGGTTTGCAGGTCGCCATGCGGGGTGATGAATCTGCCGGTGCGGGCGCTTCCGGCCTGGGAGGTGATGGAGAATTCAAACATGGGCGGAATTATAGTGCATTTACCAGTTGCGGAGCAGCGCAGCGGTCAGCTGGGCGCGGCTGGCGAGGCTGGCGGTGTATATCCACTCGCGCTCGGAGTGATAATCGGCGCCGATGGTGCCGAATCCATCCAGCACGGGCACGCCCAGCGGGGCGACGAAGTTGGCATCTGATCCGCCGCCCGAGCCGCCCGCTTTTAACTCCTCGCCGAGCGTGGCAGCGATCTGTTGAGCGCGGGCAAACGCTGCCTGGTTTTTTTCGCCAAAGGGCATGGGTGGACGGTTGAAATCTACCGTCACTTCTACGGAAGTATCGGGGAAAGCCGGCCTGAGCGACTGCAAGGCTGCGCGGATTCGCCCGGCTTCTTCCGCTACAAGGATGCGGATGTCGCCTTCCGCGATGGCCAGTTCCGGAACGACATTCGTCACCGTCCCGCCGTGGATTACGCCGACGTTGACCGTTGTTCCACAGGCGTAGTCGGTTAATTTCTCAATTTCCAGCACCTGGTGGGCCAGTTCGCGGATGGCGTTGCGGCCTTTTTCGTGTTCGCCGCCGGCGTGCGCTGCCCGTCCGCGCACCCGGACGACAAATTCGCCCACGCCTTTCCGCCAGGTCTTCAGAGAGCTATCCACCAGCCCCGATTCCATCACCAGCACCAAATCCGATTGGCGCGCGAGCCGCTCGATCAGCGCCCGCGAGGTGCCGCTGCCGATCTCCTCGTCTGAGGTGAACAGGGCGGTGATGGGCCGTGTCAGCTCTCCGGCCTGGTGTAGCGCGGCAATCGCCGTCAGTGTGATGACAATGCCGCCTTTCATATCGAGCACGCCCGGGCCGAAGGTTTTTTCTGCCTGGGTGTGGAAGGGCATGCGCGCCAGCGTGCCGAGCGGAAAGACGGTATCCATGTGATGCATCAGGACAATTTCCCCACGCTTTTCCCCGGCTGGAACAGGATTCCAGCGCGCGATGACATGGTCGCCGGTTTCAGCATTGGGTACCAGCTCCACGGTTGCGCCCAGCCGGCGGCATTCCTGCGCCACGAGCGCGCCGACCCGGTCTACGGCGGCTTTGTCATGGGAAGGCGATTCGGTTTCAACCAGTGTTTTCAGCATCGCCAGCATTTCCGGCAGGTGGGCATCAAAATTCAGCATGGGTTCCTCCAGGGTTGAGCGCGGTTCTTTCTCAAGCCGAATTGAGTGGAGCCAGGGGGCTGCTCAATTCGGCAGACTTAGTTTGGATTGCGCTGCGAGCGGCGCTGGCGCCGCCCGGCGCGCATCAGCCGCTCGATCCAGGCCGCCAGAGGCTCGGGCGGCAGGGCTTCGAGCAGCGGCCAGGGTTCCAGCCCGCGTGATTTCAGCACCTCGTTGGCGGCAGCCATCCCCGTCACGACAGCCCGCTCCACGAAAAACGCGGGTGACGTATGCCGCACCCAATCTCCGGCGCAAAACAGGCCTGCCCAGGGCGTTTGCGTGCCCAGGTGCCGCTCTGCCGGGCCGATGGCTGGCAGCGTGTGCGTCGCCGGGTTGCGCTGCAAATGCTGTCCCAGGCGGTGCCCGCGTAACTCGGGCCAGGCTTGCGTCACATCCTGGATGGCCTGCGCAATCAATACGGCATCGGGTTGGGCCAGTACTTCTGGCGGGCCATAAATATGCGCCTCCACGCAGCTGCCGCCGTTCTTGGCGGCCCAGCGCCGGTACGGGTCGTACAGCCGGTCGAGCCAGAAATAGTTATGCAGAATAACATCGCCCGTAAAAATGCCGGCCTCCGCGCTGCGACGCGGCTGCGCGTCAAACCACAAGCGCACCACTGCGTTAGCCAGCGAGCGTGGAAAAAACAAATCCTCGCGCCCGAAACTTTGTTTCAGGATATTCTGCGCCGCAGCAGATTCCACCGCCAAAATTACCTGCGCGGCGGTGAAAGACTCCTCGCCGCTGTAGACCGTCCAGCCGGCTGCGTCTTTCGTCAGCCGCTCCACCCGTTTCCCGCTGCAGAGTATGCCGCCCAGGCTTTGCACCCGCTCTGCCATCCGTTCCGTGACCGCGGCGCCGGCCTCCTCTGGCAGGTAGCTGAAGTTCCACGAATCGCGCCGCAGCAGCGTGTAAAAGCGTAAAAAGGCCAGAAAACCTGCCAGTGGGACTTCGTCTGGATGTGCTGAAAGGCCGTTTCGCGCCAGGCCGAGAAAAAAAGCCTTCAACGCTGGTGACCAGCGGCGCGTACTTTCACCGAGTGTCAGCCCGGCCAGCGGTTGATTCTCTCCAAACGGGTCGACGCCCACACCCATCACCAACCCCGCCCAGACGTTGAACAACGAAGCCCAATCACGCAGGTCGAGCATGGCCAGGAAGCGCGGGCTGAAAAAAAGTTGCAGATAGTGCAAAGGCGCTGGAAACCAGCTCGTGCGGATGGCGCGTCCGACTTCGGCCCGGCGGATGTGCCCGTGATGGTTGTAGATCCAGGTTTCTTCCTGCGCTGCGTGGGTTGCCGGCAAAATCTGATTCCGCGCCAACATGGCCTGGAAATTGACATACGGTGCCCAGATGCCATGCACACCATGTTCCAGCCGGAAGCTGGCCCCTTGAATCTCGATTGTCTCACCGCCGGCCAGACGCCCGCCGACGAACCGTTCATGCGCTTCGATCACCAGCGGATTCAAACCACGCTCGGCCAGGTGCAGGGCAGCCGTTAATCCTGCCATTCCCGCGCCGATGATGATGATTGAAGAAGACCCTGCCTGTTGTGCCACTGCTCAATGCGTTCCATTCTTTATCGATTTTGCCAGCCGGTCCCCGGTATTGCGCGGTCATCCGCTGGTAGTCTGGCACGATTATACAGGCATTCCCTGGCGGGGTTGGCTGCCAATGTGGCGCCGGGCCGATTTGACTTTCGCCGGGCTGTCATCCGGGATGAACCGGAGCCGGGGTTAGCGCTTATAATCATCGCATGACTTTTGTGCGTGTTGCGGTCAATCTCCCGGCGGTTTCAGGCGAATTTGATTATGCCGTGCCGCCTGCCCTGGCCGGGCGGGTGGTCACCGGGCAGCTGGTCAGCGTGCTGTTTGGGGCGCAGACGGTTCAGGGCGTGATCCTGGAGGCTCTGGCTGTTCCCGCGGTGGTCAATCCCAGGCCAATTTTGGAGATCCTCGACCCTCAGCCGGTGTTGACCGCGCCGCAGATTGCCCTGGCGCGCCAGCTTTCGCAAGAGACGCTCAACCCTCTTTCGGCGCTGATCGGGTTGTTCCTGCCGGCCGGCTTGGGCAAGCAGGCCGACGTGCTTTACACCCTGTGCGCGCCTGCGCCAGATTCGCAGGGCCAGACGGAAAAACGACTTCTGGCACTGCTTCAGGAGCGCAACCCGTTGCGCGGGCGGCAGATTGACCGGCATTTTGGCCCGCTGGAATGGCGCAAGACCGCCGACCAGCTGGTGCGGCGCGGCCTGCTGCGCAAGCAATCTGTCCTGCCGCCGCCTTCGGTGCGGCCAAAATTCATCCGCATGGCGCAGCTGGCGGTGCCGCCGGCCCAGGCTGAAGCGGAGATGCCCATTTTGGGCAAGACCGAAGCTACGCTGGGGCGCCGCCAGGCCGCCTTGCGTTTTCTCATCCGCGAACCGGAGCCAGTCAATATCACCTGGGTCTATGCTGCGGCGGGCTGCAACCTGGCCGATTTGCAGGAACTCGAGGAACGCGGACTGATTCGCCTGTTTGAAAGCGAAATCTGGCGCGACCCCCTGGAGCGGATGGAAACCCACGAACCGGACCTCGCCAGCCGCGTAATTGCGTTGACCGGCGAACAGTCTGCTGCGTTGGCCGAGATTGAAAACGCTCTGGCCCGGGCGCCCTCCAGCCCGGCAGATTTTTTGTTGCACGGCATTACCGGGTCAGGCAAGACGGAAATCTATTTGCGTGCCGCCGCCGAGGCTATTCGACATGGGCGAACAGTGTTGGTACTGGTTCCTGAAATTGCGCTGACTCCGCAGACGGTGCGGCGCTTCCTGGCGCGTTTCCCCGGCCAGGTGGGATTGGTTCATTCGCGTCTTTCAGATGGAGAGCGCTATGATACCTGGCGGCGCGCCCGCGCCGGGCTGCTGAAGCTGGTCATTGGGCCGCGCTCAGCGCTTTTTTCGCCCCTGCCGGATGTTGGGTTGATCGTGGTGGATGAATGTCACGATGGGGCCTATCATCAGTCGGAGCCGCCGTGTTATTCGACGGTGGATGCGGCGCGCTCGTATGCCCGGCTTTCCGGCGCGGTGTGTGTGCTGGGGAGTGCAACCCCGCCGGTCGAGATGCGCTACCAGGCGGAGGCCGGGCAGATTCGCTTGCTGGAGCTGACCGGGCGGGTGACAGGCGCAGAAACGGTCAACGGCATGCAGGGCGGGCTGCCGCCCGTCTCCATTGTCGATCTGCGCGAGGAGTTGAAAAACGGCAACCGCGGCATTTTCAGCCGCGAACTGCTCGAATCCGTTTCCGAGACGCTTGAGCGTGGCGAGCAGGCCATCCTGTACTTAAACCGGCGCGGCACGGCGACGTATGTGTTTTGCCGCGCTTGCGGTGATGTAGCCAGGTGTCCGCATTGTGAGACGCCGCTAACCTGGCATGCCGGCACGAATGATTTGCAGTGTCATCGCTGCGGCACCGCGCGGCGCATGCCGCAAACCTGCCCGCAGTGCGGGGATAAGAATATCCGCGCTTACGGACTGGGCAGCGAGAAGGTGCAGAGTGAGATCGAGGCGCTTTTTCCGGCGGCGCGTGTGCTGCGCTGGGATTGGGAAACCACGCGCGAGAAGGATGCGCACGATATGATCCTGACCCATTTTGCCAATCACCAGGCCGATATCCTGGTCGGGACGCAGATGTTGGCCAAAGGGCTGGATCTGCCGCTGGTGACGCTGGTTGGGATCGTGCTGGCGGATGTGGGTCTGGCCCTGCCCGACCCGCTGGCCGGGGAGCGAGCTTTTCAATTGTTGACGCAGGTGGCCGGGCGCGCCGGGCGGTCGGCGCGCGGCGGCAAGGTGGTTTTACAGACTTTCATGCCCGGGCATGCGCTGATCCAGGCGGCGGCCAAACATGATTATGACGGTTTTTACCGGCTGGAGTTGGCCAACCGGCGGCGGTTGGGCTACCCGCCGTTTACCCGCCTGGTGCGGCTGGAATTTCGTCACCGCGACCCCCAGCAGGCCGAAAAGGAAGCCCGCACCCTGGCCGCGCGCCTGGCTGGGCAGATTGCCTCCGAAAAGCGCATTCAAACTGAGCTGATTGGCCCGGCGCCCTGTTTTTTTGCCAGAGTCGAAGATGTTTATCGCTGGCAGGTGGTCATCCGCGGGACGGATCCGCTCTCGATGTTGCGAAATTCCCCCGACCTGGCAGGCTGGCGTATTGAAGTAAATCCCCAGAGTTTGCTATAATCTTGCTGAACTTCACAAGCGATCGGAGATACACATGCAATCGTTTTCCCGTGGTTGGAATTTCCTCATGCAGGCCTGGAAGATGGCTTTTGCCGACGGTGACCTGATCAAGCCCTCGCTCTACGCGCTGGTGATGGGTTTCGTCATCACTTGCATCGGCGCGGTACCCATCATTCTGGCCGCGCTGGTTTTTGGCTTTGAAAGTCTGCTGGGTCGCATTGTGCTCGGCGTGCTGGGCGCGCTGCTGGTCTTTGCCCAATACGCCGTCACATACATTTTCTCGGCCATGACGATTTACCTGATCTTTGGTTATCTCTCCGAAGGGGATGGCCGCATGGACAAAGCCTGGGCGGTGGTGCGCCGGGATTGGCTGGATATTCTCACCCTGGCAGCCGCCTCCACACTGGTCAACATCCTTCAGAACATGGTCAGGGGCAATGGCCGCAGCCGCAATTTTTTCCGCGAACAACTGGCCAGCCTGATCCAAACCCTCTGGACTGAAGCGACCTACCTCGTCCTGCCAATCATGGTAATTGAAGACGTTGGCCTGAAGGATGGTCTCAAGCGTGCCACGTACATCGCCAAAAACAACCTGCTGCTGATCGGTATCAGCACTGTCGGCGTGCGCTGGGTCACCGGCCTGGTTGGATTTATCCTCACCCTCATTGGATTGGGCCTCGGATTGGGAACCTCCTTCCTCCTGATCAGCCTGGCCGGAAGCTCGACGCTCATCACCGTGCTCGCCGTGCTGCTGGGCATTTTCACCGCTTCAATTTTTTTCATGGCCGCCAGCGTCATCTCGACCTATACAGCCACTGCTTACCACACCTGCCTGTACCTGTGGGCGCGCGGAGTGGAAACTGCCGGCCAGAGCATCTCCGCACCGGCCCCGCTGGCCGTTGCACTTGGATATTAATATGCAGCCCTCCACCACTCCCCGCCGCCAGTTTATTTCCTGGGATGAAATAGATCGCCTGATTGATAAACTCGTCCCACAATTCAAGCACGATTTTGACGCCATGGTCATGATCACCCGCGGTGGAATCATCCCCGGTGGATTGCTGGCCGAGGCCATGGGCATCACCCACGTCCTGACCGCCGCGGTCGATTTCCCCTTTGAAGCCAGCCGTGACCAAAAGCTGATGGCCTGGCCTGAGTTCATCCAATTTCCCGCCGAAGACAAACTGCGCGCCCGCGTCACCCTGATCGTGGACGATGTCTGGGGTTCCGGGCGGACGATCACTGCCGTGAAAAACCGCGTCTCAGCGGCGGGCGGCTTTCCGCAGACCTGTGTGCTGCACTTCAACCCATACCGCAGTCTGTTCGGTTCCCTGCGCCCGGATTACTACGCCGACGTGACCTCCTCGCACGTCATTTACCCCTGGGAGGTGGATCGCGGCTCGGACCGTGTTCTACTCGGCGAGACAGACCGGCAGTGACACAATCAAGAAGAACGGGGCGGGCCACCTGGCTCGCCCCGTTTTGATTAAAGCAAATTCTCCCGCACCAGCAGCTCGGCGTTATAAATGGAGCCGCCTGCCGCGCCGCGGATGGTGTTGTGCGAAAGCACCACAAATTTGAGATGCAGCAGCGGATCGGGCCGCACCCGCCCGACGACGGTTGTCATGCCGCCGCCGGTCAGTCGGTCGAGACGCGGTTGAGGGCGGTCGGTTTCGTCACGCACGACGATGACCGGGTCGGGCGTGGAAGGCAGGTTTCGGGCGGCGGCTGGAGCCTGGTAACTGCTTAGGGCGCGGCAGGCCTGCTCGGGGGTGGCCTCCTGGCCCAGTTCCACGCTGACGCAGACGGTATGCCCATCCACCACAGCGACCCGGTTGGTGTGGGCAGAAAATCTCACCTCCGCCAGCCGGATGGCGTCATTTTCCAGCTGCCCCAGCATTTTTCGCGGCTCCCATTCCACTTTTTCCTCCTCGCCGCCGATGTTGGGGATGACGTTATCCAGGATATCCAGCGACGACACGCCCGGATAGCCCGCTCCCGAAAGCGCCTGCAGCGAGACGACGAAGGCTCGCTTCAACCCGAAGGCCTGATCCAGCGCCTTGAGCGCCACCGTCAGCCCGGTGCTGGTGCAGTTGGGGTTGGTCAGGATGCAGCCCTGCCAGCCGCGCGCCAGTCGTTGGGCGCGTACCAGCTGGATGTGGTCGGCGTTGACTTCGGGCAGCAGCAGGGGAACGTCGCTTTCGCGCCGGTAGGAGGAAGCGTTTGAGCAAACGGCGAATCCGGCGCGGGCAAATTCTGGTTCGAGGGTTTTTGCCTGTTCGGCAGGCAGGGCCGAAAAGACGATGCGCGCCGCTTGCAGGGCCTGTGGTTCGGCAGGCAGCAGGGTCATTTCACTCGCCCAGGCCGGCATCGGGTCAGCCAGGATCCAGCGGCAGGCCTGGCCGTAGGGTTTGCCTTCCGAGCGGTCGCTGGCGGCCAGCGCCACGACCTTGAACATCGGGTGATTATCGAGCAGGGCAAGAAAACGTTGGCCGACCGAGCCGGTCGCGCCGAGAATTGCAACGGGGATGGGTTTCATCATAACTCCGGTTTTTTGATTTGAATTTTGCAACAGGCTGCAGGGTCAGCGCACAACCAGTTCGTGCAGCGCCTTGACCGCTTTTTCTGCTTCGGCAGAATTGACGACCATGCTGATCGAGACATCCGAAGACCCGTGCGCAATTGCCAGCACGTTGATGTCGGCTTTGCCCAGCCGGGTGAAGATTTCTCCGGCCACGCCGGGCGTGTTGCGTGTGCCGTGCCCGACGACCGTGATGATGGCGACCTCCTCGCCCGTCCAGACGCGGTCAATATCGCGTTGGGCAATCTCGGTCGCAAAGACCTGTTCCAGCGCATTGAGCACTGCCTCAGCCGATTCGCCCGGCACCGAAAAACAGATCGATTGCTCGGAGGAGGCCTGTGTGATCAGCGGGACGCTGGTGCCTGTCGAGGCAACTGCGGCGAAGGTGCGCGCCGCCACACCGGGCACGCCCAACATCCCGCGCCCTTCAATCGTCACCAGGCGCTGTTTGCGGATGGCCGTCACCGCTTTGACCACCTTCTCGCCTTTTTGGGGCTGTTCGATTTGGGCATTCGCCACCAGGCGCGTGCCGGGGTGCGCCGGGTTGAACGTATTACAAATGCGCAGGCCGATCCCCGCTTCCACCACCGGGCGGATGGTCTTCGGATGCAGTACCTTCGCCCCAAAATACGCCAGCTCCGCGATTTCACCATACGAAATCTGCGGCAGAGTCTGCGCCTCGGGCACCATGCGCGGATCGGCAGTCATCACCCCATCCACATCCGTCCAGATCCAGACGTCATCGGCGGGCAACACCGCGCCCAGAATCCCGGCCGAATAATCGCTGCCGCCGCGCCCCAGCGTGGTCACCACGCCCTCGCGCGTCGCTCCCATGAAGCCGGTCACCACCGGCACCAGGCCGGCTTCCAGCAGCGGAAGCAGGCCCCGGCGTGTGGCAGCTGTCGTCAGCGCAAAATCTGGGTGCGCGCTCTGGAAGCGGTTATCGGTTACGATCAGCTCACTCGCCTCCACCGCCCTGGCCGGAATCCCGGCACTCTCGAGGGCGGCCGCTAGCAGGCGCACACTCATTCGCTCACCCAGCGAGGCCACCGCGTCCAGCGCTCGCGGGGTTGATTCTCCCAGCACCGAGATCGCCTGGCATAATTCCACGAACGAGTGGATCAGCCTGGCAATCTCGTCCAGGACGGCGGCGCGGCGGGTTGCGTCCGGCACCAACTGGGCAGCAATCGCCGCATGGGTGCTCAGCAAAGCCTGCTCGGCCTCGCCGAGCAGGCTTGTATCGCCACGCACCGCGTGCTCGGCGCTTTCTAATAACAGATTGGTCACACCCGAAAGCGCCGAAGTCACCACCACTACGCGCGGCCACCCGGCACAGGACTCCCTCACAATCTGCACCGCCCCGGCCATGGCCTGTATCGACCCGACCGATGTACCGCCGAACTTCATCACCAGGGTTTTCGATGCTTTATCCGTCATACAATTCTCCTTAGAAGCAAAAAAAACGCCCTGCGGTTTTGCAGGGCGTTGTGTGGACGATCCGGCCTTCCGGCTGCTCTTATCCAAACACCAAAACCCCGCCGATTGCTCGGGAGGGGCTGGTAGTCAGGGTCAGCAGCGCTGCAGTCGGGTTCATATTGCGCGCAGTTATAACACCGCGATTTGCATCCGTCAAGCATAAAATCCAGGGAAAGTCCACACCTTCAGCCTTGCCAGCCCTGGAACCTGACTCGGTTCACAGGCCTTTGCGGCAGCTGAAAAAAAACACCCGCTGACGCCCGCCGCCGATTAATTGACGTAAACTGTCTGATTTCAGGTACAATGCAAGTATGCAACACCTCAGTGTAGACCCGGCTGAAAAGCTCCCTTTTCTTCAGACCAATATATTCTTTCAGGGCCTGCGTGAAACATCCCTGCAAACCCTGGCAGCCGCCACTACCCTGCGCGGCTATGAACGCGGCGAAATCCTCTTCTGGGAAGGCGATCCCTGTGCCGGCCTGCACATTATTCAGACCGGCAGCCTGAAGCTTTTCCGCATATCTCCGCAAGGCCGCCAGTACATCATTCGGGTCCTGCAGGAAGGTGACACGTGCAACGAAGTCCCGGTATTTGATGGCGGCATTAACCCCGTCAACGTCGAAGCGCTCGAATCGACCAACGTCTGGGTCGTTGATTCCGCCGCCGTCCAGAACTTGATGCGCACTGATCCCGAATTTATGCAAAAAACCGTCCAAAACCTGGCGCGCATGATGCGCCACCTGGTCAAGAACGTCAGCGAAATGGCTTTTTTTCAGATCCCGCATCGCCTGGCGCGCCTGATCAGCGAAATTCCGGCTGAAGAATTACGCGGCGAGACCAACGCGCGTTGGACGCAAGATCAACTGGCCGCGCGGCTTGGCACCGTCCGCGAGGTGGTGGCGCGTGCCCTGCGCGAGCTGGAGCGCTCCGGTGCAATTGACGTGGAGAACCGCCGCATTCTGATCAAGGATAATGAAGTTCTTCAGCAATGGGCGCAGCCCTGGAATTCACCCTGGCCAACAAAATAATTGGCGGATGAGAAACTCTCATCCGCCAATTATTTTAATCGGACAGCCCGGCTGGTTTGATATCCTTCAGGTTCAATTGCAGGCTGACCCGCCCGTTGAATTCATTGCTTTCAAAGGCATACAACGCATCCACCCTGGCGCCCGGAGAAAATTCCGACAAGCGTTGCCCAAGCCGGAAGCCGATTGCATCGAAGCTGGTGCGCCCATCGCTGACGGTCAGCTTCAGGTGTTTCCCCTCCGCCCCGACGGCGCGGCTGCTCTTGACGGTCAAATTTCGACTTACAAAGACCGCCTCCTGGTTGCCATATCCGGTTGGTTGCAAGTATTCCAGGTATTTCAACACTTCACTGTTCATGTCCGAGAGCGAAACTTCCAGGTCGGCGCTCAAGGTCGGGCGCAGTTCCATTCCGTCCAGTTGCTGGCGGGCGATTTCTTGCAGGCGTTCCTTTAAGGCGGGTAAATTATCGTTCCTTACGGTAAATCCCGCGGCGGCGGCATGTCCGCCGTGGCGGATTAGCAAATCTTTACACTGATCCAGCGCATCGGTGATGTGAAATTCAGGGATCGAGCGGCACGAACAGCGCGTGGTTTCCTCTCCCACCTGGCCGACCGCCGCTGGCCGGTAAAATGTCTCCACCAGGCGTGAAGCGGCCAGCCCCACTACGCCCGAGTTGAATTCCGGATCGATGGCGAAGAGCAGATGTGCGCCGGAATAATCCTGCAGGGCCATTTTTTCAGCCTGTTCTTGAATTTTGCGTGTCAGGGTCTGTCGATCGCGGTTTTGTTGGTCGAGCTTCAAGGCCAGCTGTCCAGCGGTAAAGATGTCTGCGGTGGTCAACAAGTCGAGGGCGGCTTGGGCTGATTCCAACCGCCCGGCGGCGTTCAGGCGCGGGCCGAGCACGAAGCCGATGTTAATGGCGGTGGTCTTGGGCAGGGCCATTTCGGCGACGTTGGCCAGCGCGAATAATCCCTGGCGGGTGGTGTTGCGGATTTTCTTCAGACCCTGGCGGACGAGCATCCGATTTTCCCCGGTCAGCGGCGCCAGGTCGGCGACGGTGCCGAGGGCGACCAGGTCGAGCAGGTTTTCGAGCAATTCGGGGGCGGGCGCCAGCGCCTGGGCGATTTTGTAAGCCACACCCACACCGGCCAGGTCTTTATCGGGGTAGCTGTCGCCTGGCTGCTTGGGGTTGATCACTGCCAGGGCATCGGGCAGATCGGCGTCGGGGTGGTGGTGGTCGGAGATGATCAGGTCGAGGCCGATTTTCCGGGCGTGGGCGGCTTCGGCGGGTGAGCGGATTCCACAATCTACGCTGATAACGAGCCGGACGCCTTCGGCTTTGAGTGTGTCGAAGGCATCGGTGTTCAGGCCGTACCCTTCTTCGAAACGGTTGGGGATGTAGCCGCGTACCTGCCCACCCATGGCGCGCAGGGTTTGGACGAGCAGGGCGGTGGCGGTCACCCCATCTACGTCATAATCGCCGTAGATGGCGATGGGTTCGCCGTTGGCCAGGGCCTGGCGGATGCGGGCAAGGGCAGTTTCCATGCCAAGCAATTGCAGGGGCTCGGTGTTGAAGGGGACTTCAGCGCGCAGGTAGGCGCGGGCGGCGGATTCGGTGGCGTAGCCGCGATTGAACAGGAGCTGTTGCAGGATTTCGGGGAAGACCTTTAATTCGGCTTTGGCGTCACTGCTGAGGGGCGGTGAGATGTTCCAGCGTTTGGAGTGTGTCATGCTTTATGTGATTTCTCCGTGAGTTTGGTCAGTATAAGCGTGGATGGGGAGAGGGGCAAGGGCTCAGGGCCACGGAATCTCGACAAATTTCGTATATCCGTGTTTTTCGGCGGCGGTGATGCGTCCATGGGAGGCTGCCGGGCAGCCGGGTTGGTCGGTGACGTTGATGATTGTTTCGTATGAGCCGAGCGAGGTCAGGGTTAGCTGGCCATCCTGGCAGAGCCAGAGCTGGAGTACGTAGGGCGTTTGAAGTGAGTCGTCGCCGGCGCGCAGGATGAGTGCACTCCAGGAGATGGTGACCTGGTTCCCGGTGCGGCTGGCGTGGACGTTGGTCAGCGGCCCGTAGAAGGGAGATTTTGGCAAGTTATATTCATCGGGCGGGACGATGGGTGCGGTCTGGGGGTCGCCGTTGATGCTGAGCAGGTCGGTCTTGACCCAGCAGGTCAATACGTCGCCGTGAGATTGTGTCAGCAACCAGGTGCCGTTGTCGTTTCGTCCGAGGATGTCTTGCGTGGCGCCTTTGACCATGCCGTACAGGTAAAGGTACATGGCGCCGGGGCCGTAGCGGCAGCTGACTTTGTCAACGTTAACGGTGCCGCGCAGTAGGGCGTAGGTGGGGCTGGGCAGTGCCGTGGCCGTGATAGTGACCGTGGCGCTGGGTATTGGCGTGGCGCTGGGTGGCAAACTGGGGCTGGCGGGTGGGCGGGTTGCGGTGGCGGGCTGCGGGGTGACGAGGCTGGTCGCCTGGAGGGTGGCTGGTGGCGGCGGTTGGGTGGGGAGGTGGCAGCTTTGCATCGCGCCGCCGAGCAGCAGGCAGGTGATGATAAGGTGGGCGGGTTTCATCGTGGTTTTTCCTGGGTTGGTGAATTTCCGCCGGGAATGATAATGGCTTGTGAGGGCTTTCCCCCCAATGGGGGAAAGCCGGTCAGCGTTTTTTGGGGCCGAAGCGCGGGTGCGGAGGGGTATGGTGTGTGTTGGAGGGGTGGTGCGGTGCGGTGCGCGGGCCGCGCGGGGCGGGCTGGCCAGTTTGCGCGGGCGGTGCGGCGACGTTGTAGTTGAAATCGGGGAGAAACTCGCGCGGGAGTTTTTGTTCCATGATTTTTTCGAGTTCGCGCACCATGTCGTCATCTTCTGGCGTGACGAGGGTGAAGGCGTCGCCGCTGCGTTCGGCGCGCCCGGTGCGCCCGATGCGGTGGATGTAGGCGTCGGGGGTATCGGGCATGTCGAAGTTGATGACGTGCGAGATGCTGTCCACGTCCAGGCCGCGGGCGGCGATGTCGGTGGCGACCATGATTTGGAAGTGGCCGCTGC
Source organism: uncultured Anaerolineae bacterium (assembly GCA_903875215.1). GTDB lineage: Bacteria > Chloroflexota > Anaerolineae > Anaerolineales > Villigracilaceae > UBA5195. The sequence continues at coordinate 46,536 of CAIQVH010000010.1, read as the reverse complement.
GGAAGCCGTTGAGCGCATTCTGGCGCTGGCCTTGTGTCCGGTCGGAGTGCAGGCTGGTGACGCGGTAGCCCTCCCGGCCCAGTTTTTGTGCCAGGGCCTGGGCGCGGTGTCGGGTGCGGGTGAAGATCAGCACCGAGTTGGTGTCGGTGCGTTTGAGAATGTCAAAGGTCAGCGCGGTTTTGAGGTGCTTGGGAACGGGATATAAAGCATGGGTAACGGTATGGGCCGGCCGAGCCAGACCAACGGCAATCCGCTCGGGCGTGGTCAGTGTTTCGGCGGCGAGTTTTTCCACTTCGGCGGGGAAAGTCGCTGAAAAGAGCATGGTCTGGCGCCGGGTGGGGAGCAGTTTGACGATGCGGCGCACATCGGGCAGGAATCCCATGTCGAACATGCGGTCGGCTTCGTCCAGAACCAGGATTTCGATGGTTTCCAGGCGGGCATAGCGTTGGGCGGCCAGGTCGAGCAGACGCCCGGGGCAGGCAACCAGGATTTCCACGCCGCTTTTGAGCGCTTTGACCTGCGGCCCGGCCCCGACGCCGCCGTAGACGGTGATTGAGCGCAGGCCGGTGCCAGCGCTGAGGGTGCGGATGTTGTCGTTGATCTGTTCGGCAAGTTCGCGGGTGGGGGTGACAATTAAGGCGCGCGCCAGGTTGCGCGGGCCGTTGAGCAGTTTGTTGAGGATGGGCAGCACGAAGGTGGCGGTTTTTCCGGTGCCGGTTTGGGCGGTGCCGATGATATCCTTGCCTTCCAGGGCGGCGGGGATGGCGGCGATCTGGATGGGGGTGGCTTCGCTGTACCCGGCCCGGTTGATTCCCGCCATCAGGCGGGAATCCAGTTTGAACTGGTTAAAATTCACAGAGTTTCCTTGTCTTCAGCAGTCGGGGGATTGAAATAGACTTACTGATAATCTGACTGATTGTATCAGGAAAATACGCAAAACCTCCCGCCGGGTGGGGCGGGAGGTTTTGTATAACACTCCGAAAGCGGTTATTTCACGCTGACAAGTTCAACATCAAAAACCAGCGTGGCGTTGGGTGGAATCACGCCGCCCGCGCCGCGCTCGCCATATCCCAGCTGCGGCGGGATGGTCAAGGTCGCCTTGCCGCCTACCTTCATCAGCGCGATGCCTTCATCCCAGCCTTTGATCACGCGCCCGGCGCCGAGTTTGAACTCGATCGGCTCGCCGCGTGTGTACGAGCTGTCGAAAACCTTGCCATTTGTCAGTTTGCCGGTGTAATGCACGCGGACGGTTTTTCCGGCCTCGGCCGGTTCGCCCATTCCGGCGACGGTTTCGGTGTATTCCAATCCAGAGGGGGTTAGCATATTTTTCTCTCCTGTGTTTTATTGACCTTCCTCTTTTACCACTGTTTTTTGAATGCGGACAGGTTTTTCAATTCACCCCGAAGTGGATTGACTTGTCTATGCCTTTCTGCTAAACTATAGAAGTTGTCAGACAAATTTAACCCATTTTCACCCCCACTCCTATGACCACACTTTTCATCAAACACGCCTATCTTGTCACCATGGACAACCACCAGACCGAGATCCCGGATGGTGGCCTTTTTATCCGCGACGGCTTCATCGAACAGATTGGCCCCATGGCCTCCCTGCCGTTGGCCGCCCTGGCCGAGCAGGCCGATGAAACTCTCGACCTTTCCGGCCATCTTGTCCTGCCGGGCCTGGTGAACACTCACCATCACTTCTACCAGACCCTCACGCGCGCCGTCCCGGCTGCGCAGAACGCCAACTTGTTCAACTGGCTGAAAACGCTCTACCCGATCTGGGCGCGACTGACGCCCGATGACATCTACACCTCCACGCAGACCGCCCTCTCCGAGCTGGCCCTCTCGGGCTGTACCACTGCTTCCGACCACCTTTACCTCTTTCCCAACGGCTCCCGGCTGGATGATGAAATTGAAGCCGGCCTCTCCATCGGAGTCCGCCTCCACGCCTCGCGCGGCTCTATGTCCTTGGGCGAATCCAAAGGCGGGCTGCCGCCAGATTCCGTTACCGATAGCGAATCGGCCATCTTGGCCGATTCCGTACGCCTGATTGAGCGCTACCACGACCCCAAACCCGGCGCCATGACGCGCATCGTCCTGGCACCCTGCTCCCCATTCAGCGTTACCGGTGACCTGATGCGCGAATCGGCCAAACTGGCCCGCCAATATGGCGTGCATCTGCACACCCACCTGGCAGAAACCGAGGACGAAGAGCAGTTTTGCCTGCAGAAATTCGGCTATCGCCCGGTCGGGTACATGCAATCTGTCGATTGGGTCGGCGGCGATGTTTGGTTTGCGCACTCGGTCTATGTCAACGCCGAGGAAATTGGTGTCTTTGCCCGTCATCACTGCGGGGTGGCGCACTGCCCGACTTCGAACATGCGTCTGGCCTCTGGCATTGCCCCGGTTAAAGAATATCTGGCCGCCGGAGTCAACGTCGGCCTGGGCGTGGATGGTTCCGCGTCGAATGACGGCTCGCACCTGTTGGCGGAAGTTCGCCAGGCAATGCTGCTTTCGCGCCTGAAGGAAGGCATCACCGGCTACTCGCTTTCCAATGACCCCAACCGCAAACTGATGACGGCACGCGAAGCGCTCTGGCTGGGCACACGCGGCGGCGCGGCAGTGCTGGGCCGCACCGACATTGGCAGCCTGGAAAAAGGCAAATGTGGTGATTTCTTTGCCGTTGATCTCAACCGGCTCGATTTTTCGGGCGGCGCGGTGCATGATCCGGTTGCGGCGGTTGTCTTTTGCCAGCCGGTGCGCGTGGATTACACCGTGGTCGGTGGGAAGTTCGTAGTGCGCGAGGGGTCGCTGGTCAGTGTGAATGAGGCTGAATTAACCTCGCGCCATAACCAGGCGGCGAAACGGCTGGTTTCGAGCTAGATCCATGCTCGATGTCGTTGTCACACTCTTTTTCGGTTGGCCGGCCATTTTGGCCTCGGTTGTCATCAGCGGAATGGGTTTGTTCAGAAACAAGTACCAGTTCCTCGTGGTGGCAGCGGTCCTGGCGTTTGGACCGTGTTGGTTCCTGAGCGGGTTCCCGGTGGTCAGTTCGCCGGTTTTCCTGGCGCCACTGTTTTTGTTTGGAGCCGGATTTTTGCTCTCACGCGGACATGAGATGCTGTGCTGGCTGGTAGCCTTGCCGTATTATCTGCTGGTGTTATCGCTGTTTTATGTCATTTTGGCGCAAGCCTGAAAAACGGGAGAAAAAATGCTTTCTCAGACACTTGTTAACGTGAGCATGGGGCGCACGCCCGCCGACCTGGTGATTCGAAATGGGCAGTGGGTGTGTGTGCAGACCGGTGAAATCATTCCGCACATGGATATTGCCATTGTGGATGGTCATATTGCTTATGTAGGTGAAGATGCCGGGCATACAATCGGCCGGCAGACGCGCGTCCTGGATGCGCAGGGGCGTTACCTGGTACCCGGCCTGCTGGATGCGCACATGCACGTTGAAAGCGGAATGGTGACGGTAACCGAGTTTGTGCGTGCCGTGGCTCCGCGCGGTACGACTGGCATGTTTGTTGATCCGCATGAGATTGCGAATGTTTTCGGTTTGAAGGGTGTCAAGTTGATGGTGGATGAGGCTGCGCGCCAGCCGGTGCACGTGTTTGTGCAGGTGCCGTCCTGCGTGCCGAGCGCGCCGGGGCTCGAAACGCCTGGCGCGGCGCTTGGTCCGGCGGATGTGGCCGAGGCCATGACCTGGCCGGGCATCATTGGGTTGGGCGAGATGATGAACTTCCCCGGCGTGGTCGCTGCGGATGACAAAATGCACGAGGAAATGCACCTGACGCACCATGCCGGCAAAACCATCGGCGGGCATTACGCCAGCCCCGACCTGGGGTTGCCGTTCCATGCGTACGCCGCGGGTGGTGCTGAAGATGACCATGAAGGGACCAATGTCCAGGATGCGGTTGCGCGTGCCCGCCAGGGAATGAAGGTGATGATGCGCTACGGCTCCTCCTGGCATGACGTTGCCACTCAGGTCAAAGCCGTCACTGGGCAGGGCCTTGACCCGCGTCATTTCCTGCTTTGCACGGATGATTCTCATGCGGCCACGCTGGCCTATGACGGCCACATGGATCGCGTACTGCGTCACGCCATTGCGCAGGGCCTGGCGCCCATCCTGGCCATCCAGATGGCGACGATTAACACCGCGGACCACTTCGGCGTCAGCCGCGAGATGGGCCAGATTGCCCCCGGCCGCTGGGCCGACGTGCTGCTGGTGAGCGATTTGCACGCTTTTTCTGCCGATGTGGTCATTGCCCGGGGCCAGGTCATTGCAGAAAACGGCCAGTGGTGTGTGGAACAGCCCGCTTATCCTTACCCGGCCTGGGCTATGAACAGCGTCAAACTGGCGCGCAAATTGACGGCGGATGATTTTCGCATCCCGGTGGAGAATCAAAAATCCAGGGTGACTGCGCATGTGATCGGTATCATCGAAAACCAGGCCCCCACCCGGCATCTGATGTTCGAATTCGAGCCGGTCAATGGCGAAATCAAGGCAGATGCCTCCCGGGATGTGGCAAAAATTGCGCTACTGGAGCGCCATCGCGCCACAGGTGATAAGCAGGTCGCGCTGGTTTCTGGTTTTGGGCTGCAAGGGCGCTGTGCGCTTGCCACCACCGTGGCTCATGACTGTCACCAGATGATTATCATTGGCACCGATGAAGACTGCATGGCGCAGGCTGCCAACCGGCTGGGCGAAACCGGCGGCGGGCAGGTGGTTGTTCGCGATGGAGTCATTATCGGCGAAGTACAGCTGCCCATCGCCGGATTGATGTCCAATGAATCGGTCCAAAAAGTCGCCGAAAAGGCCGCCACGGTTCTGGCCGGTTTCCAGGCTTGTGGGTGTACGCTCAACAGCCCCAATATGCAGATGGCGCTTCTGGCCCTGGTCGTCATCCCCGAATTGCGCATTTCTGACAAGGGCTTGGTGGATGTGTTGAAATTCTCATTCGTCCCGGTGCTGGAGTAATTTTTTGGCACGTAGATTTCGTTGCTTCCTGGAGTAAGGTATGCCCCATTTTCCTTTCCAACGCTTGCAGGCCGACCTGGCTGCGCTGATTGCCAAATCCGCGCCTGGTTCGCGCCTGCCCTCCGAACCGGATTTGGCCGCCGATTTGGGCGTCAGTCGCGCCACCTTGCGTGAAGCAATGCGCACCTTTGAAGCCCAGGGCCTGATCCGGCGCCGGCAGGGCGCTGGAACATACGTCGTCGGCCAGCCGCCGGTGATGGAAAGCGGGCTGGAAGTTCTTGAAAGCATGCTGACCCTTGCCCGCCGCACCAGCCTGGATGTCAGCCCTGGCGAAGTGGTGGTGACGCAAATCCAAGCCGATGAAGCCTATGCCGCCACGCTGAACGTTGCCCCCGCTACCAACCTGGTACGCGTGGCTCGCATCATGCGCGCCGCCTCGCGCCCGGTTGCCTATCTGGTGGATACGCTGCCCGAGGAGATTCTCCACGCTGAAGAACTGGCAACCAAATTCAGCGGATCCGTACTCGATTATCTCATCCAGCGCGGCGACCCGTTGACGGTCAGCCGCACCGATATCACCGCCACCAACGCCACCGCCGAAGTGGCCAAAATGCTCGAAATTCAGCGCGGCGACGTTCTGCTCTACTTTTCTGCACGGCTTTTCACAGCTTCGGGCAAAGTGGTTGATTACTCACACAGCTATTTCGTCCCCGGTTATTTCAAATTTCACATTGTCCGGCGGGTGGAAAGCTCATAACTCAGGTCGCAAGCAGCCGGTCTCAACCCAATCCGCCAGACCGGGCCGCTTTCAACAAATGAAACCGTAAAGAGGAGAAATAAATGACCAAAGTACAAGAAATCCAGGCCCGTGTGGCCGCGTCGAAAGACGACATCATCAAATTCATGCGCGAAATATGCGCCATTCCCAGCATGGATTCGCAGATTGGCCCGGTGGGCGAGCGCATCCAGGCCGAGATGCGCAAACTGGGCTATGACGAAGTCCGTTTCGACAAGATGGGCAATACCATCGGGCGCATCGGCAACGGCCCGCGCACCATCGTGTTCGATTCGCACATCGACACCGTCGGCGTCGGCGACCGCTCCGAGTGGCAGTGGGACCCGTTCATCGGCAAGGTCGAAGATGGCGTCCTGTATGCGCGCGGCGCCTGCGATGAGAAAAACTCCACCCCTGGCATGATCTACGGCCTGGCGATTGCCCGCGACCTGGGCTTGCTCGAAGGCTGGACGGCCTACTACTTCGGCAACATGGAAGAATGGTGTGACGGCATCGCCCCCAACACCTTCGTCGAAGTTGACCCCGGTATCCGCCCCGACTTCGTCTGCATCGGCGAGCCGACCAAAATGAACGTCTATCGTGGTCACAAAGGCCGCCTGGAGATGAAAGTCACCGCCAAGGGCAAATCGGCTCACGCTGCCAGCAATCACCTCGGCGATAACGCCATTTATAAGCTGCTGCCGGTCATCGCCGGAATCCGCGACCTGGAACCGCAGCTCGGCGACCATCCCTTCCTCGGCCACGGCAAGATCACCGTCAGCGACCTGCATGTCCAGACCCCCAGCATCAACGCCGTCCCCGACGAAGCCGTGATTTTCATCGACCGGCGCATGACCTTTGGCGAGACCAAAGAAGCGGTCAAGAAACAGGTGGAAGATTTGATTCCCGCCGAATTTAAAGACACCGTCAAAGTGGAGGAACTCTTCTACGATGACCCCTCCTACACCGGATTTGTCTTCCCGGTTGATAAATATTTCCCCGCCTGGGCCTATGAAGAAACCCACCCGCTGGTGGAAGCCGGTCAAAAAGCCCGCGTCGCCATCGGGCTGGAAGATGCCCCCTCTGGCAAGTGGAATTTCTCCACGAATGGCATTTACTGGGCTGGTAAAGCCGGCATCGCCTCCATCGGCTTCGGCCCCGGCGACGAAGAAACCGCCCACACCGTCCGCGACAGCGTCAACCTGGCGGATATGGTCAAATCCACCGAGTTTTATGCGGTGTTAGCCAGTCTGATTGCTTAAAGTAAATAGTAATTGGCGATTAGTAATTATTGCGCCAAGCACCATTTACCATTTACCAATTACCACATGAAAACCATCGAAATCCGCCGCCACTCCATCCGCAACAAACCCGGCCAGGACTTGTCCGAACAGGGTGTGTTGCTCGCCCGCCTGATCGGCGAGGAGACAGGCCCATTTGACCGCGTCGTCACCAGCCCCATTCCACGCGCCATCCAGACCGCCGAAGCGATGGGCTGCAAAGTGGATGAGCAAAACCCACAGCTCGCCACCTGTGGGGATGGTGTGGAGATGGAATGCCCCTGGCCGGCTAGTTTTACCGATTATGCGGCAGCGTACAAGCGAGGAGGCGCTACCTTTTCCTACGCCCGACGCCTCGCTGTTTTCTACACCCAACTGGCAGAATCGCTGCCCGAACTTGGTTCCGCTCTCGTGATTAACCATGGCGGCGTGGTGGAAATCAGCGCCGTGGCCTGTCTGCCAGACTTTGACCATACCACCCTGGGCGACTATTGCGAATGCTGCGAAGGCGTTCGCCTGGCCTGGGATGGCGGCAAATTTGTTTCTGCAGAAGCATTACGTGTCTAAAAAGTTCACCTGTTTTCCCGTCCTCCGGTTTTGATAACCGGACAACGGTCTAACCGGAAAACCGGATAACCAAATACAAAAAAAGGAGTAGTTCAAAATGCAAACCAACTTCCGTGGCCGTGATTTTATCGGCGACCTTGACTTCACCAAAGAAGAAGTCGAAACCGTTCTCGAAGTAGCCTGGGACCTCAAACGCAAGCGCGCGCTCGGCGAACCGCATCCCTACCTGCGCGATAAGGTTCTCGCCATGCTGTTCTTCTTCTCATCCACCCGCACCCGCGGCTCGTTTGAAGCCGGGATGGCCCAGCTCGGTGGTCACGGCGCTTTCATCGACAGCAACACCACCCAGATTTCGCACGGCGACACCCCGGTCGAGATCGGCGAAATCTTTGGCCGCTATTTTGACGGTATTGCCATCCGCCACTGCGACTATGGCGACGGCAACAAATACCTGAATGCGGTTGCAAAATCCAGCCGCACCCCCGTCCTGAACATGCAGTGCGATGTCTACCACCCCTTCCAGTGCTTGGCCGACCTGATGACCATCATGGAAAAGAAGGGCAAAGACCTGCGCAAGAAGAAAATCGTCGTTTCGTGGGCTTATGCCGCTTCGTATCTCAAGCCCATTTCCGTGCCGCAGTCGCTGATTCTGCAGATGCCGCGCTTCGGCATGGATGTCACCCTGGCTTACCCGCCCGAATTCCCGCTCATGCCCGAAATCGTTGAACAGGCCAAGGAACAGGCTCGCCTGGCTGGCACCAACTTCGAAATCATCGACACCAAAGATGGCATGAAGGAAGCCTGCGAGGATGCCGATGTGATTTACGCCAAGTCTTGGGGCCCGCTGCTGACCACCACCGACAAGGTCGAAGGCAAGAAACTCCAGGATATGTACAAGAACTGGCTGATGGACGACGACAAGTTGAAGGTGGCCAAGCCCGGCGCGATTTACATGCACCCGCTGCCCGCCGACCGCGATATCGAAGTCACCTCCAGTGTGCTCGATGGCCCGCAGTCCGTGGTCTTTGATGAAGCCGAGAACCGCCTGCACGCCCAGAAAGCGGTCATGGCGCTGACAATGGCCTAACCATTCCAAAAGTGACAGTCACCCGCCAGGTGACTGTCACTTTTTTTGTGGACGATGTTACCGGTCACACCAAATCGATTACAATATGTAGGTATCTCAATCCCCATTGCCAGGAGAATGATTATGACCACTTCCGCTCTGCAAGAAGAACGTGTTCCCCTTGCCAGCCGTATCTGGATTTCGCTGGCTGACGCTTCGGTCGCCATCCTGCAAGCGCTGGTGGCGGCTGGCGCGTTGACGTATTATTTCGTCAATCTGCGCGGCCTGTCGACCTACTATACCGGCATTGTCTGGTTGCTGTTTGGCATCTGGAATGCGGTCAATGATCCGCTCTTTGGCTATATCAGCGACCGCACCAAGAGCAAGCTCGGGCGCCGGATTCCCTACATTCGTTACGGTACGCCAATCTTCGTCCTGAGTTTTATCCTGTTCTGGCTGGATCTTCCGGGGATGAATACCCAGATCGGGCTGTTCATCCAGATGCTCCTGGCGTTGTTCGTGTATGACAGCCTGTATACGGCCATTGCCACCAGCCTGTACATCATGCCGTACGAGGTGGCCATCTCGAACAAAGCCCGTTCGAGCATTTTTGTCTGGAAGATCATCTTCATGGTTTTTACCATCGTAGTTCCAGTGGCCATCGAGGGAACGATCAAGCCTGAAGTGGGTGATTTAGCGGGAATCAGCTTTTTCCGTTGGTTCATGATTCTTTTTTCAATCGGGATGGGTTTGATCATCTACTTCAGCACATTCTTCTACAAAGAGAAACATTACACCCAGGAAGATGAACAGCCGGGCTTTTTTAGCGCCCTGCTGCAGTGCTTCAGCAACCGTTCATTTGTCATTTTTGAAGTGATCAGCTTCACCATCATCTTCGTCCAGACTTCGCTGATGCAGGGCTTGTGGTATTACTTTGATGAGGTCGATGTAACCCGCACACCCTTGTATGTGGCGCTGGCGCTTGGCATTGTTAGCGGCGTATTCCTGTGGATTAATCGCCGTGAGCCCTGGGGGGTTAAGCTCAGTACGCGTTTGTTCAGCCTGGCGTTTGCGTTGGGTTGCTTCATCGTTGTTTTGTTTGGGAAAAGCACAATTCCGGCCACGCTGGGCTTTTTCTTATTTGGAATTGGCTTTGCGGGGGGTATGTATTTGATTCCAATGATGAACGGCGACGTGGTTGACATGGATGAGCATCGGACCGGCCTGCGCCGGGAAGGGATGTATGCCGGGGTCAATAGCTTCATCACCAAGCCGGCTATCAGCATTGCGCAGTGGGTGATGTTGACTCTGATGACCGCCTGGGGCTATGATCAGGCCCTTGGCAAGGGTCTCCAATCGGCCAGTGCTGAAACCGGAATATTGATGGGCTGGGTGCTGGTGCCAGGGATTTTGCTGTTTCTCTCCTTTGTGGCCTTGCACTGGTACCCGCTTGATGGCGCGCATTGGTTGGGGATCAAAGCCAGATTGGCTGAGATCCATAAGGATAAAGAACGCAAATATCTTGAATCTCAGGGCTATAAACTGGTGGAGTAGGTTGAAGTGGAGCGGCTTGCCGCTCCACTTTTTTGAAGGCTGACAACCCGTGATACCTTTTTTCCTGCTTTTTCTCGCCTTCATATGGTTCGTCCTCCTGGCGGCGGGCCTTTATTTTGCCCTGCGAGTGGTACAGCCCAAATGCTGCAGCGTGGAAGAAACATATCGAATAGAAATTGAAACAGGGCGTATGGATGAAACGGAGTGGCTCTCCTGGAAGAAACAAGAAGTTACCATCAAATCGCCCTACGGGTACGACCTTTTTGGGGTTTACCTGCCAATTCCTGGCGCAACAAAGTCTGTCATCATTGCACATGGCATTACCTACACTCTGTTTGGTTCAGTCAAATATGTCAACATCTTCCGCCGGCGCGGCTTCAATGTATTGCTCTATGACCATCGCAATCACGGGCGCAGCGGTGGGCGTTGGAGCACCTTTGGCTATTACGAGAAGCACGATCTGGCGGCCTGGCTCACCTGGGTGCGGGAAAAGACAGGAAACGGCGGCGCGGTGGGTGTGCTGGGTGAATCCTATGGGGCGGCGATCGGGCTGCAGTGCGCGGCGGAAACTTTGGGTGTGGATTTTCTCATCTGCGATTGCTGTTTCTCCGACCTGATGGATTTGCTGGCGTATCATCTCAATCTCGATTACCACCTCCCGGCCTTTCCTCTGCTGCCGCTGGCGTCTCTCTGGTCGAAATGGTTAACCGGGATGGCCTTCGGCGATATCTCCCCGCTGCGGGATGCCGCTTCTCTGCAGGTTCCGATCCTGTTTACGCATGGTGCGAACGACCAGTTTACCCCGGCGCGGATGAGTGTGGCGCTGTTTGAAGCCAAAACGGCTGGGCGGCGGGTTTTGTACCTGGCCCCCAATGCCGATCATGCCGAGGCGTTTTTCAGCGCGCCCATGGCTTACGAGGCTCAGGTGGATGCCTTCCTGGCAGACTGCGTCTTGGGTAGTTAGCGGGTTTCGGTGTTACAATTTTGGCCAGACTTGTTACCGAAAGCGACCTATGCCTCCGCGAAAAATCCTGCTCGACAAACTGGATTATGACATCATCCAGGCCTTGCATGGCAATGCCCGCCTGGCGGCTTCTGAAATTGCGCGACAGACGGGCGCCAATGAGCGCACCATCCGCAAGCGCATTGACCGGCTGATGGAGGATGATGTCATCCGCCTGAGCGCCGTTCTCAACCCACCGGCCTTTGGCTATGTTACCGCTGCCGATATTTTTCTCGAAGTTGACCCGGCGCATGAGGAAGAAATCATCAAAACCCTGATGGCGATGCCTGAAGTAACCTATGTTGCGTATGGTCAGGGCACTAACGATGTGTCGCTGGAGGCGCGTTTTAAAGATAACGATGCGCTGCGCGAATTTATCCGTCGCACGCTCGCCAGTTTGCCGGGTGTAAATGTCACGCGCTACGCGCTTGTTCCGCGTATTCTGCGCAATATTGACGAGTGGATGCCGCCCAAGGCTGATTTCGGGCTGGAATGAATTGACCGCCAGAAACTGATAACGCGTTGAAACCGCCTCGCTTAAACGGGGCGGTTCGAATTTTTAAAGAGAATGTCGAAACGGATATAGCGGGGTCAGGCCGGTTGGGAATCAGTGCCAGGCAACGGAACAGGGGGACAGCCGGGGTTTTTGATGTTTCGCTGGAATTATGACATTTATCACTATTGTTGGCTACTGGGAAATTGTATAATGAATGCGTAATCGGAATGACGTAGTTCCTAAACGGAACAATTGCTTTTGTAACCTGGAAAGGAAAGAGCCCATGACCGTCCGCCATTTCATTGATACGCAGGATTTCAGCAAGCAAGAACTGCTCGACATGATCGAACTGACCCGCAAGATCAAGGCCGCCGATAAGCAGGGCTGTACGCCCAAGTTGCTCGAAGGCGCTTCGCTGGCGATGATTTTCGAGGAACCCTCCACGCGCACGCGCGTCTCCTTCGAAGTTGCCATGACCGAACTCGGCGGCCACGCGCTGTATCTAAAGCCAGGCGAAATCCACCTGGGCGTGCGCGAATCCATGTACGACACCGCCAAAGTCCTCTCGCGGATGTGTGATGCGGTCTTTTGCCGCGCGCTCAAGCACAGCACCGTTACCGAACTGGCCAAGCATGCCGAAGTGCCGGTTTTCAACGGGCTGACCGATTACAACCATCCGACCCAGGTGGTTTGCGACGCGACAACCATGCTCGAGCACATGCCAGCTGGCAAAAAACTTGAAGATTTGAATGTCACCTTTATCGGCGATGCCACGAATGTGCTCTCGTCCCTGATGTTGATGTGCACCAGACTGGGGATGAATTTCACGCATGCTGCGCCCAAGAAATATCAGGCACCCGTAGAATGGGTCAACTGGGCCCAGGAAAACTGCGCCGTTTCCGGTGGCAGCATCACGATCACCGAAGACCCGATCGCCGCAGTGAAAAATGCCGATTTTGTCTATACCGACCTTTGGTGGTGGGTGGGCCAGGAAGACCAGATTCCCGAGCGCCGCGCCGCTTTTATGCCAACCTACCAGGTCAATCTCGATCTGTTCAACCAAGCCCCGGCGCACTGTAAATTTATGCACAACTTGCCGGCTTCGCGCGGCGTCGAAGCCACCGACGAGGTGATGGATCACCCGCGCTCGATCATTTTCGATCAATCCGAAAATCGTTTGCATGCTGAAAAAGGTTTGTTGGTGTATTTTATCTACCCGCGCCTCAAGCGTCCTTCCGAAGAACTGAAAGCTTTCCACAAGGGACAGATTGAAAATTTCCTGAACGCCCCCAACCTGGTCAAGTAATCACCGCCTGACCGTCAAGAAAGGATTTCCGACATGTCTGTAAAAACGCAAAAGGGCTTCAAGAAAGTCCTGAAGAGCCTCGATATGACCCTTTTCACCGTCTGTGCGATTATCGTGATCGACACATTGGCGGCCTCCGCTTCGATCGGAGCATCGACCATCTCGTGGTGGATTCTGACTCTCTTTTTCTTCTTCATCCCATACGGCCTGGTGACTGCCGAATTGGGCACCACTTACACCGAACAGGGCGGCCTGTACGTCTGGATCAAACGCGCCTTTGGCGAAAAATGGGCGGCGCGTTCCACCTGGTACTACTGGATCAACGTTGCGCTCTGGATGCCCTCGGTTTACATTCTGTTCGCGGGTATCTTTGCCCAGATGTTCTTTCCCGATATGTCACTCTGGCTTCAGATAGGGGTTGGTGTCCTGATGACCTGGCTGACCGTCTGGATTGGTACGATCACCCTCCAGGCAGGCAAGTGGGTGCCGAACGTGGGTGCGTTCATCAAGGTAGCCATTATGCTGGTGCTGGGAGTCGGCGGGATCGTCTACGCGGTTCGCAATGGCGTTGCCAACGACCTCTCGTTTAAAGCCATGCTGCCCAGCTGGGATGCCGGCCTGGCGTTTCTGCCGGTGATTGTCTATAACTTTATGGGTTTTGAATTGATGTCCGGAGCGGCAGAAGAGATGGAAAACCCAGGCAGGGATATTCTCTCGGCGATTCTAACCGCCGGTGCTTTGATCGCATTTTTCTACATTCTCGCTACCGTGGGCATTCTGCTGGCTCTCCCGCTCGACCAACTGGGACTTGTCTCGGGCATCATTGACACGCTCAAAGCGATTCTTGGAGATTCTGGGCTGGGCGGACTTGCCGTCACCGTACTGGGAATCGGCGCATTGTATACTTTTTTGGCCAACATGGTTACCTGGACGATGGGCGCCAACCGCACCGCCGCCGAAGCCGCTGCGGAAGGCGAACTGCCCGCGGTATTTGGAAAACTGCATCCGGTCAACCAGACGCCCGTGGGTGCCTACTTGCTGACGGGTGCCATTTCGAGTCTCGTCCTGTTGGTTTATGGCTTTATGGCAGGCTCCAATGAAGACCTATTCTGGACATTGTTCGCTTTCTCGTCAATCATCTTCTTGCTGCCTTACCTGGCGCTGTTCCCAGCCTTCCTGAAACTGCGCCGCATCGATGCCAGTCTTAATCGTCCTTTCCGTATCCCGGGCGGGATGCCACTTGCAACCATTATCGCCGCGGTCTGCGAAATTTTTATCATCCAGGCAATTCTGTTCTTCATCTGGGTGCCGGGTCAGCCGGTTGATTGGACCTATGCCATGCCGGTGCTGGCAGGTGTGTCAGTGACGATTGTGATTGGTGAAATCTTATTGTTGGGATCAAAACGGTGACCCACGGGTTGCTGGGGCATCCCAAGGGGTGTCTCTGCAGGAGATGAAATAATGTCCCAAACTCTTGAATCTACCCCTCGGGCTGATGGCTTTGGCATGCCCGCTGAATTTTCCCGTCACACAGGCACCTGGATGCTCTGGCCGCAGCGCCCCGACAACTGGCGGCTGGGCGGCAAGCCGGCGCAAAAAGCTTTTGTCGCCGTGGCCAGCGCCATCGCGCAGTTTGAACCTGTGACGATGGGTGTCAATCACACCCAGTACATGAATGCCCGCCAGATGCTCCCGGCGCATATTCGCGTGGTGGAAATCTCCAACAACGACGCCTGGATGCGCGACTGCGGCCCGAGCTTTATCACGAACGGCAAAACTGTGCGCGGTATCGACTGGACTTTCAATGCCTGGGGCGGTCTGTTCAACGGCCTGTACTTCCCCTGGGATTGGGATGAAGCAGTCGCCGGGAAAGTTCTGGAATTGGAGCGCGTTGACCGCTACAAGGCCCCGCTCGTTCTCGAAGGCGGCTCCATCCATGTCGATGGTGAAGGCACGTGCTTAACCACCGCCGAATGTCTCCTCAGCCCGGGCCGCAACCCGGATTTGTCACAGGTGGAGATCGAAACTCACCTGAAAGAGTATCTCAACGTTGAAAAAGTACTCTGGATTCCGCGCGGCGTCTTCCACGACGAGACCACCGGCCACGTGGACAACCTGGCCTGTTTCCTGCGCCCCGGCATGATTGCGCTGACCTGGTCGGATGACAAATCTGACCCGCAATACGAGCGTTCTGCCGAAGCTTACGACTACCTTATGACGCAGACCGACGCTCGCGGGCGGCATCTGACCGTCCACAAAATCCAGCAGCCCGCCCCCATTTTGATTTCTCCGGAAGAAGCCGAGGGCGTTGATGCGGTGGACGGCACGCTCCCGCGCGCAGCCGGCGATCGCATGGCTGCCTCCTACGTTAATTTCTATTTTTGCAATGGCGGCGCGATTGTTCCGACCTTTGGGGATCCCCTTGACGCGGCAGCATTGGCAATGCTTCAGGGTTTGCTGCCAGAGCGGCGGGTGGTTGGCGTTCAGGCACGCGAAATCCTGCTCGGTGGGGGAAATATCCACTGCATCACGCAGCAGCAACCCTGATTCCAGATTTGACCGTTTACTTGTTTCCGTCATTAAGATACAATTTGTCTGACAAATTTAACCACCCTATTCTATTTTAGGAGAACCCATGACACAAAAAAAACTCGCTGTGATTGCCATCGGTGGCAATTCTTTGATCAAGGATGATAAGCGGGTTACCGTGGACAGCCAGTATCAGGCGGCCAAGGAAACCTGCATGCACATTGCGGATATGATTGAACAGGGCTGGGAAGTGGCCATTGGCCATGGAAATGGGCCGCAGGTTGGGTATATTTTGCGCCGCTCTGAAATCGCTGCAAAAACTGCCGGGATGCATGAAATTCCGCTGGATGTGTGCGGAGCCGACAGTCAGGGCGCGATTGGCTATGCTTTGCAACAAAATCTGCAAAATATCCTGTACCAACGCAAAATCAAGAAGAAGGTTGTTACGGTCATTACCCAGACGCTGGTGGATCGCAATGACCCGGCTTTTAAGAACCCAACCAAGCCGATTGGCAGTTTCATGGATGAAGCCGAAGCCAGGCGCCGGCAGACCGAGCAAGGCTGGAGCGTGGTGGAGGATGCCGGGCGCGGTTGGCGTCGCGTGGTTGCATCTCCGCTGCCGAAGGAAATTGTCGAGTTGGAGACTGTGCAAACCCTGCTGGACGTTGGCATTGTCACCGTAACTGTGGGCGGTGGCGGCATTCCGGTGATTGATCCGGGAGATGGCAACTATGAAGGTGTGGCCGCGGTGATTGACAAGGATTTTGCCTCGTCTTTGTTGGCGCGGGAAATCAAGGCTGATTTATTCGTCATTTCGACAGCAGTTGAAAAAGTGGCGGTTAACTTTGGCAAGCCCGAGCAGAAATGGCTCGATAATATCACCCTCTCGGAAGCCAAAAAATATCTGGCCGAAGGTACGCACTTTGCAAAGGGTTCGATGGCGCCCAAGATCCAGGCAGTTATCTGGTTCCTGGAAGCCAACCCGCAAGGAAAGGCGCTGATCACCAATCCCGAAAACCTGGGCCGTGCCCTGAAAGGCGAGACCGGCACCTGGATTTCTCAGGGCTGATTCGAGGGCGGCCAGCCCGCCCTGGTGAAAAGGACCTTATTGCACCTCGATAAGGTCCTTTTTTATTTTCTCGGCTTTCACATTCAGCCTCCCTTACATAGAGAAGGGCAGAAATGGGGAAATCGTGCAACAATGCGCCAGCCTGGGTAGTCCCATTTGCTGATTTTGCGCCCGAGTTTCTTGAGAGTCCGTGTTATAATCAGATATATAATATCCAATTACTCATGATAGGCGCAATCCATATAATGGATTTCCAAAAAGCTTGGTATGCTCCTGCTTTTGCATCGCTGCTTCAAAATCGCCCCGAAGGTTTGGCGATTGTTGGTGCCGCGGCATTGCAATTGGGTCTGCACCTGGCGGATCTTCCTACCTGGGCCTGTCCTATCAAGAATATTTTTGGCATTCCCTGCCCTGGTTGCGGGCTGACTACTGCCATCGGGCAATTGGCCCGCGGGGACTGGGCAGCTTCGTTTCACACCCATGCTTTTGCGCCGTATTTTGTTTTTGCTTTTTCTGTGATGGCCGTTGTTTTGTTGCTGCCAGAGCGGGAGCGCACCTTGTCCATAGCATGGATTGAAAAATTTGAAAAACAAACCGGAATCACGGCCTGGTTTCTGGTTTTGTTGCTCCTATATTGGAGCGTCCGTTTGGCTGGGATCGTCTAAATCCAAATCACTAATTCTTAAGGAGAATGAACCATGGGAACTATGCAAATCGTTGGTGGTGCAATTGCCTGGCTGGCAGGTGTTGTGGTTTTGATCAAGCTCTTTCAGTCTGAGGGTTTTCTAAAAGGAATTCTGGGCTTTATTTGCATGCTGTATACGTTCATCTGGGGTTGGCAGCACATTGGCAAGGAAGAGCTGAAATTGAAAACCTGGATGTACTTGTGGACTGGCGCAATCGTCTTGGGCGTTGTCCTGTCTTTTGTTGGCGCATCTGGCGGCGGGGAATAAACTACCAGCCAACTTTTTGACCCAGCCAAGCTACAGGCGCGAGGAGTTTTGCCAATCCGGGCACTCCTCGCGCTTTATTGTTTATAATTCACCCTCGATGTCTGAACCCCGCGTTTTACTCAGCCTTGACTACGAACCCTGGTTTGCCCTGACGCGCCGTTACGACTCCTGGCGCGATCCTGACCAACGCCGGGAACTTGACGGCGGTTTCACCCGGCACGCTCTCGACCCCATCCTGGCCAGCCTGGGTGAAGCCAAAGCCAGCATTTACCTGGTTGGCGAAATCGCGGACTGGTACCCTGAAATTCCGCAAAAAATAGTCGCCGCCGGGCATGAACTTGGCCTGCACTGCCAGCTTCACCGCCCGCTTGTGGATGAGCGCGAACTCTCCCGGGACCTGGAGGCCTCCGCCGCATGGCGCGCCCGCTATCAGGTTCGTGGTTATCGCGCACCGATGGTCGGAATCCGCGAGGCGGCATATCCACTGCTCAAAGAAGCCGGCTTGATGTATAGCTCCTCCCTTTATGCTCCCAGCGGCAATCTACACATCCGTCATGGCCTGTGGGAATTACCCGTCAGCACCCTCTCAATCTCGCGCCGGCCTGCCACACTTGTCGCCCCGCGACATTTCTCTGCGGGCCTTCTGGCTGGGGGCGAAGTGCCCTATGGCTCCAGTTTTATGATCGGCCTGATCCCCGACCTGATTTTAAAAATCCTTGAACGGGAATTACGCACCGGACTCAGCCCAGTCATCATTCTGCATCCCTACGAACTCATCCGCCCGGAGGCATTTCTCACCCGCCTCGGCCGGGATCTGCTCACCCACCCGCTTCTTTACCCTTTTACCCTGCCAAAATCCAGCTTCCTGAAAAACTTGCTGAAAAATTTCCCCGTTTCCCCGCTCCTGACGTACATCGAGGAGACCACCCATGCCTGAACTGCGCCTGCGCCGCCTTGCCCCCGATGAACCTGCCAATTGGCCCGCCGCGCTGACCGACCTGGCCACCTTTACTGCGCTAGACAGCTGGACGAATTTTATTCACCGCGTCTACCAGTTCCCCGTGTACCGCTTTGAGACGGAAAAGGAAGGAATCGTCACCGGCTTGCTGGCGCTGACCCATATCCGGCATCCACTTTTTGGGAATTTCCTCGCCACCTCGCCTTTCGGTTCCTACGGCGGATTTGCCAGCGCCGATCAACCTTCCCGCGACCTGTTATTGACCGAAGCCCGCCGCCTGGCCGCAGACTTGCAGGTAGATTATGCCAACCTGCGCTTCGACGCCGGCCCCGACTCAACCCCTCCCGAAGGCTGGATTCAACATCCCGTTTATTATACATACCTGATGGATTTGACCTCCGACCTGGAAAGCCTGCTGGCTGGTTTCAGCTCCGACCACCGCAACCACATCCGCAAATCCCTCAAAAAGGGTTTTACCATTCGCTTTGGCGGCCTCGACCTGCTCGATGACGCCTACGAAGCCCTGGCGTGCTCCATGCACGAACTTGGCTCGCCCTATCATGCCAAAAATTATCTGCACGCCATGGCCGTCTCGCTGGGCGAAACCCTGGAATTTGCAGTCGTCTACAGCCCGCAAGGCCAGCTGGTTGGAGCAGGCGTTTTCATCCTGCATGGAACCACCGTCACCAACCTGCACGCCAACCTGCTGCGTGCCTACCGCTCCGATTATGCCGGAGAATTTCTCTACTGGCAGGTCATCGAACGCTATGCACGCCGAGGCCTGCGCGTGTTCGATATTGGCCGCAGCCTGGTAGGCTCTGGCAACGAAACCTTCAAAATGAAGTGGAAACCCCGTCGCCAGCCGCTTGCTTACTGGTACGCTCTCCGTCCTGGGGTGGAGCTACCGGCTCTCAATCAGAAAAACCCCAAATTTGCCCTTGCTATCGCCGCCTGGAAGAGACTCCCCGCTTTTATTGTTCGTCAGCTTGGCCCCTATTTGATTCGGGGCCTGGCCTGAGCATTTGCAGCCGCGATTTGGAGATTCTTTGATCGAAACCACCCTGATTCCCCTCTCCCAACTCGATGCATCCGGCCTGGAGCAACTGACCTCCATGCACTGCGCCGTCATGCACACCCTGCTGGCCGATCTGGGCGGGCCGGTGGTGCGCCGTTATTATCAACTGGCTCAAACCGACCCGGCCGTCATCTGTTTCTGTGTCCTAAGCCCTGCGGGTCAATTGGGTGGCTGGGCCATCGGCAGCCCGGATCCCTCTGCTCTCTACTCTCGACTCAGCCGTTCCCATCCCATTTGGTTCATCGCACAAATGATTCGGCTGGGCGTGGCCCAGCCTGGCGTTTTGCTCAATCTGTCGCGCTCCATCCTTTCTACCTCCGAGGCCAACCTGATTTCCCCAGGCCAGATTGAGTTGACTTTTATCGGAGTTGCCCTTCACGCCCAGGGGCAGGGCCTGGGAAAAACCCTGCTCAACGCATTCATGGAACAAGCCCGCCAGGCGGGATATACCTCCATTGTTCTCAGTGTCGAAACCGAAAACACCGCCGCCATCCGGCTCTACACCCGGGCCGGCTTCCAAATCATCCGGACATTTTCCGAAGGCACCTTTCACCGTCATCGCATGGAATGTTCTCTCATCAAAACTGCTCAAGTTTAACTCGTATGCGTTCAAAAACCTCCCGCCTGGCCTCTTTCTTGCTCCACCCCGCTCTCTTCCTTCTTCTGCTTTCGATTCTGACCTACGCCCTCTTCTTTTGGGAACGCGGCTTCTATTGGGATGAAGCCCCCTGGACGTGGATCTACTACCGCCTCGGCCCTGCCGCTCTGACAAAAACCTTCTCCACCAGCCGACCGTTCTGGGGCTTGCTGTACCAGGCGCTGCTTCCGCTCATCGGCCCGCATCCATGGATCTGGCAGCTGTCTATGGTGTTCACCCGCTGGCTGACAGCCCTGCTCGTCTGGCAAATCTTCCGCCAGCTCTGGCCTCAATCCAAACTGCCGCTGTGGGCCGCCACCCTTTTTCTCGTTTACCCCGGCCTGGGGCAAAACTACATCGCGCTGATGTACACCCACTTTTACATCGTCTTCAGTGCCTTTCTTTTATCCCTTTCTCTGAGTCTTCTCGCCGTTCAGCGGAAAAGCTGGCCGTTGCACGTCGCCGCCCTGCTGCTTTCCATCGTCAACCTGCTAACGATGGAATACTTCTACTTTCTCGAATTCTTTCGTCTGATCCTCTTCTGGTATCTGCTTCCAATCTCAGAACGCCGCTGGTCGGGACGGCCCAGGCTGGCGGCGCAAGCCTGGAGTCTGTTACGGATTTACCTGCCCTACCTGTTCACCTTCCTCGCCGTCACCATGTGGCGCGCCTTGTTCTTTAAGAACCAGAACGCCAGCTACAGCTACCAGACCCTGGTTGACCTGAAAGCCAATTTCTTTACAGGCCTGGGAAAACTACTCTGGAACATGCTGCGCGCCTTTTGGGAATCGGTCCCCCATGCCTGGCTCTTCCCCTTTGAGCCGGTCAATCTTGCCACCCTCGGCCTGTATACCGCCATCGGAGCCTTTGCCCTGGCCCTGGTCACCACCCTGCTGGCCGGTCTCTACTTTCGAAGATATGCCGCGCATTTCTCAGAAGTACAGCTTCCACACGCCTCCCTGCTGTTGGGCTTTTGCGCCTGGCTGCTGGGGGGAGGGGCCTTCTGGCTGGTTGGCGAACGCACCCTGCCCCAACTGCACTTCTCTGTTGACCGCTTTACGCTGCCCTTCATGCTCGGTTCCAGCCTGATGCTGGCCGCCCTGCTCAATCTGTTGGAGAAAAAGCCCCGCCTTCAGCTGACTCTGCTGGCGCTGCTGGTTGGGTTTTCGGTGGGCAAGCAATTCCAGACCAACGCCACCTACCGGCGCGATTGGGACATGGCGCGCGCCTTTTTCTGGCAGATGTCCTGGCGCGCGCCCTCCCTTCAAGCGGGCACCACGGTCATCTCCAACGATCTGCCGGTGACCGTTTTTAGTGATAATTCGCTCTCCGGCCCGCTGAATTGGATATATTCTCCTTACGGCAAAATGGACACCATCCTGTACTTTGCCTCGGTACGCGCCCAGGAAGGCCGCGCCCTGGGTGAAACGCTCGAAGCTGGCCGCGAGTTTGATCAGAATTACCTGGCGACGACATTTCATGGCAACACCTCGCAAATGATCGTGGTCAATTTTGCTCCTCCCGCTTGTTTCCGCGTCCTTGACCCGGAGATTGACCCGCTCAACAAGCTGATTCCGCCGGAATTGCGGGATGCAGCGTTTCTCAGCCGCCCGGCCCTGATCAGCGCAGATCATACGGTCACTTTACCCGACTATTTTTCTCCCGAAATTTCGCAGGGCTGGTGCTATTATTTTTCTAAGGCCGAGCTGTCCCGTCAGTCTGGCGATTGGGGCGAAGTGTTGAAGCTGTATCAGCAGGCCCAGGCGCTCGGCGACCGGCCCAATGATCCGCTGGAGAATTTTGTGTTCATTGAAGCATATGCCCATACCGGCCAGTGGAGTGAGGCCCGCAAGCTGACCAGGGAGACGTATAAATTCTCGAAAGAGGTCATGCGTCCTACGCTGTGCGCGCTGTGGCAGCGGATTGGGCGCGAGGTGCCCGATAGTGCCGGGCTGGCGGCTTTGCAGGGTGTGCGTGATGATTTACAGTGCGGGCCGTAGTCCGGTCGTTTCGATTATCTCTCTTAACGGTCAGACCGGCTTCGGGGCGACGCGTTGTTTTGCTCAGGCGGGGGGGATGCCTGAGTTGCGGGAGCAGAACCAGCTTGACCCGGACCCCTATTCATCAGATTAATCTGACACTCATCATAGTTTTTTTAGTACGTCATGTGACTTTCATCTGACGGGTATCACTGGTAACTGGCGAGTGGGCGCACTATACTTATTGTGATTGATTTCACAAAGTTTTCAAAAGGATATGTCATGCCAGAAGAAGATCCCAGGATTTTAGAACTGCGTGCTGTGCGAGCCAGGGCTCGTGTGGGTGGCGGCGTAGATCGCATTGCCAAACAGCATGCCAAGGGCAAGTTGACGGCGCGCGAGCGGGTTGAAGCGCTGTTGGACTCGGGCACGTTCAACGAATTGGAGCCGTTTATTACCAGCCATGCCGATGATATGAGCATGGCAGCCGAGAAATTCCTTGGCGATGGGGTGGTGACCGGGTATGGATTGATTGATGGGCGCACAGTTTATGTGTATGCCCAGGATTTCACCATTTTTGGCGGGACGCTTTCGGAGATGCAGAGCCATAAAATTTGCCGGGTGATGGACCTGGCTCTGCGCAATGGCGCTCCTTGTATTGGGTTGCTCGATTCGGGCGGGGCGCGCATTCAAGAAGGTGTCAAGGCGCTCGGGGGTTATGCCGAAATTTTCCGTCGCAATGCCCAATTTTCCGGCGTCATTCCGCAGATTTCGGTCATGTTGGGGCCATGCGCGGGTGGCGCGGCGTATTCGCCGGCGTTGCAGGACTTGATTGTGATGGTCGAGAAGCAGTCGTTCATGTTCCTGACCGGGCCGGATGTCATCAAGGCGGTGACGGGGGAGGTGGTGGACTCGGAATCGCTCGGCGGGAGTGATATTCACATGTCGGTCAGCGGTGTGGCACATGTGGCAGTGAAAAGTGAGCAGGAAGCGCTTAAGACGGTGCGCCGGTTTTTGTCTTACTTGCCGTCGAATAATATCGAAAACCCGCCGTTTGCCCAATCGGGCGATGAACCGGGACGCATGGACGAAAGCTTGAATACGATGGTGCCGGTGGATCCGTCCCAGCCGTATGTGATGCACCAGGTCATAGAGAAAGTCATCGATCAGGGCAGTTTCCTCGAAATTCAGCCCGATTGGGCGCGGAATGCCATTGTAGGTCTGGCGCGCATTGGCGGGTACAGCGTAGGGATTGTGGCGCAGGAACCGGCGGTGATGGCTGGCGTGATCGATATTGACGCCAGTGACAAAATGACCCGCTTCGTGATGATGTGTGACTGCTTCAATATTCCCCTGGTGACATTTGTCGATTCGCCCGGGTTTTTGCCCGGTATTGCGCAGGAACATGGCGGTATCATTCGTCATGGTGCAAAATTGCTTTACGCCTACTCAAATGCGACCGTGCCTAAGGTGACGATCATCACCCGCAAGGCTTACGGGGGCGCTTATGTTGTCATGTCGAGCAAATATCTTGGCACCGATATGACCTTTGCCTGGCCAAGTGCTGAAATCGCTGTTTTGGGCGCGGAAGGCGCGGCCAACATTCTATTTAAGAAACAAATCGAATCAGCCCCTGACCCGGCTGCCGAGCGTAAGCGCTTGGCTGACGAGTATCGGGAAAAATTTGGCAATCCCTATTACGCTGCTTCCGCCGGGTACGTGGATGACATCATCGAGCCGAAAGAATCACGCCCGAAGATCATCGCCGCCCTGGCCGCCCTGCGCGATAAGTATGCGCCTGCGCCGCCGCGAAAACACGGCAACATCCCGGTGTAACCATGACAGAAAACCTGGTCAACTCTCTGATCGTTACTGCTGTTGGCATGGGGATTACCTTTGCAGCGATCATTCTCCTGTGGTGGATGATGGCTGCGCTGACAGCGTTACCCGCCAAAGAAGAACCCGATGAATTCGTTCCGCTACCTGCCGAGGCAGGAGATAGCGATCTCCCGGCCCAGGCAGCTGCCGCAGCGGTGGCGATCGCCCTCGCCGAGCAGGAACTCTCTTCGGCACACCCGCTGCCCACGCCGCCCACGCCTTTGGTCAGCGCCTGGCAGCTTGGTACCCGTTCCCGTCAGTTGTATGAGAAAGGCAAACGCAGATGAAATATACCGTCAAAATTGGCGAGCAAACCTTTGCAGTCGATATCGAGGACCTGAACACGCGCCCGATTATCGCCCGCGTCAATGGCGAGGTGTTTGAAGTCAGCCCTGAAACGGGAGTCGTGCCGGCCGCTCTGCCTGCTTCCGCCCCGGTTGCCGAGAAAAAGCATCTCGCTGCGGCAGCGCCTTCCAGCACCAACGGTAGTGGCAATGTCCTGATCGCCCCGCTGCCGGGTACCCTGGTGGAAGTCTTTGTCAGGCCGGGGGAAGAAGTCGAAGCAGGGCAGGTGATCCTGGTCATCGAAGCGATGAAAATGAAGAACAGCATCCGCTCGGTGCGCGATGGCGTTGTCAAGGCGGTGCTGGCCAGCGCCGGGCAAACGGTGGCACACAAACAGGCGCTGGTGGAGTTTGAGGCATGAACCTGGGCGAACTGCTTTTGAGCGTTTTTGGCGGTTTGCAATTCGGCTGGGCCAACCTTGTCATGCTGATTATTGGTGGCGTGTTGATCTACCTGGCGGTGGCAAAAGAGTACGAGCCGGTACTGCTGCTGCCAATTGGCTTTGGCTGCATTCTGGCAAACCTCGGCATGTCGGTTTATAACCCCGAAAGTTTTCTCAAGGTTATTTATGACGCCGGGATTAAGACCGAGTTATTTCCGCTGGTGATTTTTATCGGCGTGGGCGCGATGATTGACTTTCGCCCGCTGTTGGCGCAACCCAGAATGGTGTTGCTTGGCGCGGCGGGTCAGTTTGGCATTTTTGGCGCCTTGATCCTGGCGACCGTGCTCGGCTTCAAGTTGAACGAAGCCGCTTCGATCGGTGTGATCGGCGCGATTGATGGCCCGACCGCCATTTTTGTCACATCCAAGTTAGCGCCTGACCTGCTCGGCCCGATTGCGGTGGCTGCCTATTCTTACATGAGCCTGATCCCAATCATCCAGCCGCCCATCATGAAGCTGATGACCACCCGCCAGGAGCGCCTGATTCGCATGGAATATGCGCCTGTGCCGGTTTCAAATACTGTGGTTGTGGCCTTTCCAGTTATCGTGACGGTGGCAGTCAGCCTGATTGCCCCGGCCGCGGCTCCGCTGATTGCGGCGCTCATGCTTGGCAATCTGCTGCGCGAGGCGGGTGTGGTCGATCGGTTGAGCAAGGCGGCGCAGAATGAACTGATCAATGTGGCCACCCTCTTTCTTGGCCTTGCGATTGGTGCGACTATGACCGCCGAAAAGTTCATCTTTGATCCGCTGACCGGGTTCCAGTGGCGTACGTTGGGCATCATGGCGCTCGGATTGTTGGCGTTCATTTTGGATACCGTGGCAGGGCTATTATTTGGCAAGCTGATGGCCTTCCTGAGTGGAGGCAAAATCAACCCGTTGATCGGCGCTTGTGGCATCAGCGCTTTCCCCATGGCTGGGCGCCTTTCGGCGCGCGCTGCCCTGGAAGAAGATCCGGATAATTTCATTTTGATGCACGCCATGGGCTCCAATACCGCCGGCCAACTGGGCTCGGTAATTGCCGGTGGGGTGTTGCTGGCGATTGTCAGCAAGATTTTGGGTATCGGCTAAGGATAACCCCCGTCATCTCAGAGAGACTGCGCGCAGGCGCAGTCTCTTTTTTCTTATCTCTGCAGCCATTTTCTCAGCCGCCAGGCTTCGATGGCCTGTTCGATGGGGATCAGAAAAGGCAGGGCCAAAAACAGCCGAAAAGCACCAAACGGAAATACTGACCGGCTGTCACGCTGGATGCCATGCAGCATGGCCCGCGCCACTTGCTCTGCACTTTGCGTCGGCCAGGTTTGTGGCGCGGGATGTGCAGCGGAAGCGGTGCCAAAGAAACGGGTGCGTGTCCCGATCGGGTAAACCAGCATCAGCTTGTTGGGATCTTCTAACTCGAAGCGGTAGGATTCCGCAAAGCGGTGTAGCGCGCTTTTGGTTGAGCTGTAGAGGGCGTATCCGGGCAGCCCGACGTAACTCATCGCTGAGGCGGTAATCACCACTTTGTAGGGCCGCCCCGCGTTGAGCAGTTGCATTTTTTCGAGCGCGTACAATGTGGAGATGACATTTACCCGGAATATCTGCTCGATATGCGCCCAATCGGCCGTCTCGATTTTTTCGTAATACGCAAACCCGGCATTGGCAATCAGCAGGTCCACCCCGCCCAGGAGATCAAGCGCCGCCGCGAACATGCCATCCACTGCCTCGGGCTTGCCCAGGTCGCATACGTGCTTTTCAATGTGGGCCTGGCCGGCGGGCAAATCTTCCAGGCGCAGGGCATCCTGATCCACGGCCAGGATGCGGGCCGGAAACTGCGCCAGCAATTCCAACAGCGCGCGCCCTATCCCCGAACCGGCGCCGGTCAGGACGATGTTTTTTCCTTCAATCTGCATGGCAGCCTCTTTCAACAATCCAAATCTTGGGGAAAGTTTACCAAAAATTCGCCCGGGATGATAAGAAAAATCACCACAAAAAGGTTCCCTGAAACCATATAATTATGCCAATAACCTGGAGGAACTATGCGGCGATTGATCTTAACCTTTTCCCTGGTGGTGATATTCCTTTTTGCGGGTCTGCCCCCGGCCAGCGGGCAGACTGCGGGCGGGGTGAGCGTGCTCGGGCGGGATGGACGCCTCCGCAGCCGGATTACGGATGGAG
The DNA here is from genome assembly GCA_903875215.1 of uncultured Anaerolineae bacterium. Classification (GTDB taxonomy): domain Bacteria; phylum Chloroflexota; class Anaerolineae; order Anaerolineales; family Villigracilaceae; genus UBA5195. The sequence goes on along the minus strand of CAIQVH010000010.1, from coordinate 19,488 downwards.
ATTCGATTCAGCTGCGGGCGACTTTGCCCGTCAGAACCGAGCAGGCTGCGCCGGTGGAATTTCATCTCGAAGGGCTGGATCAACCTGTGGCCGCCTGTACCGTTTCGGCGGGCGAGGACTCTTGCCTGAGCGACCTGTTCCCGGCCCTGGGGTGGTACTGGCTGCCGGGTGGTGTAGCCGCGCCCGGGCGGGTGGTGACGGCCCGGGTCAATGGCCAAAAGCTGCCAGGCGAGGCGGCTTTGCAGATTGCGCCGCGCCCGGTCGTCATGGTGCATGGATTCATCTCCAGTTGGGAAACCTGGCAGGCCTATCTGGGGCCCGGTGGCTACCTGGCCTCGCTGGGGCTGCAGGGGTTTGCTGTTGGCGATGGTCAGTTTCCGGGTGTGCTCAACACCGGCGATCCGGCCCAGCCGGCGCAGCCGACCAATTCCATCGCCCAGAATGCGGCAATCTTGGGCGAGTATATTGCCGCCGTGCAGCAGAAGACAGGCGCGGAACAGGTTGATCTGCTGGTGCACAGCATGGGCGGGATGATCTCACGCTATTATCTCGATCGCGTGATGCAGACCGACAACGTGGCCCAGTTGATTTTTCTGGGGACGCCCCAATCAGGGTCGGCCTGCGTTTTTCCGCTGGCCGCGTTGGGATATTTATTGCCCGCCTCGATCGAGATTCAGCCGTCCTACATGGATGGAGTCTTCAATCAGCAGATCACTCATCGCCGGGGTGTGCCGTTTCATCTTGTGGCGGGGACCCGCCTGCTCGAGCCGATCTCCAGTCCCTGCACCAACGTCCCATCCGACACGGTGGTGGGTTTCGACAGCGCGACATCCATCCCTCTCGATAGCATCGCCAGGATCCCGACCATTCATGGCGACCTGACCGCCAATCCGGCCGTCTTTTCTGAAGCCGTCAAGGGACTTCTGCAATCCGCTCCCCAGGCCTTTGAGCCGCGTTCCGACCCGGCTGCCGCCGCGCAGACATCGGCGCCGGAGCAGTTCAGCCGTGCCTTTACCGGGCACCTCAACCCGGGCGAAACCCAGGAAATCACCGTACCCATTGACCCGGAAGTAGCGCTGGCCAGCTTCAACCTGTATGACGCCTCGCATTCGCTCCAGATTGAAGTGCGTGGCGCCAGCGGAAAAGTCATCCAGCTCGATCCGCAGAAAAACGGCCTGATACAGGTGGAGGATCCGGCCATGTTGATTTATCTCGGCTATGGGTTTGCCAAACCCAAACCGGGCGCCTGGGTAGTCAAGTTGATGACGACCGCAGAAACCCCTGCCAGCGGGGCCGATTTTGCCCTGACTGCTCGCTATACTGGTGGAGCAACGCTGGAAGCCCAGACCAATCCAACCATCCCGGAGTTGGGACAACCGGTCAGCATTTCTGCCCGGCTGCTGGCGGCCGGCCAGATCGTGAGCGTTGATTCAGCCCAGGCGCTGATTCGCAGGCCGGATGGAGGCCTGGAAACCGTGCAGTTGGATTCCGCCGGGGAGCAATTCACGGCCATATACCAGCCGTCCGCGCCCGGGTTGTATTCCGTCTCAGTTTTGTTGGCAGGAAAAACCACCCAGGGGCAGGCAATTGACAGGGCGGCCTACCTGAGCTTCGAAGTCGCGCCAGATGCGCAGACTGCGGCGCAGGGCCGGTCGCGTTTGGCGTTCTGGGGTTTGCTGGGAGGCAGCGGTTTGGCGGTACTCTGCGCTGCGAGTTTATTGCTGGGCTTTGTTCTGCTTGGCTGGCTCTGGTGGCGCGGCAGACGTCCGCGTGAATAGCGGATTGGATAGTTCCTGACAGAAACAATCGTTAAAATCAAACTGTTGAACAACTTAACCAAGATTTTGGGCACAAAATCGCCTGATACGCGCACAGGATGTCCTTTGATCCTGGCAACACATAACAGTTGAGTAACGTTTCTATGGAGCGATGATTTTATGCGACCGGTAGCTGTCCTGGGCATTGGCCAGACGAAAATTGATGAGCAGTGGGACAAATCCTTGCGCGAAATTGGCGGCGAGGCGATCTTCGCCGCTCTCGCGGATGCTGGCATTGACAAAGCGGATGCGCTTTTTGTCGGCAACATGCTTTCCCCTTTAATCAGCGGCCAGAATCAACTGGGTACCTTTTTCTCAGATTGGGCTGGGATGTGGCACAAGGAAGCTGTCAAAGTGGAGGCAGCCTGCGCTTCAGGCGCGGCGGCTTTCCGCGCGGCCTTAATGGCCGTCGCCGCGGGCGAAGTGGACGTGGCCATTGCACTTGGCGTGGAAAAAATGACCGACAAGGCCGGTCATGATATCACTGCCGCCCTGGCCACCGCCGCCGACGCCGATTATGAAGTCGAGCAGGGTGTCTCCTTTGTTGGCTTGAATGCGCTGGTGATGCGCCGTTATATGTATGAATTCGGCTGGAAGCATGCCGATTTTGCGCCATTTTCGATCAATGCGCACGCGAATGCGCTACATAATCCGTTTGCGCGTCTGCGAGACCGGATCACGCTGGAGCAATTTGAGAAATCTTCGATGGTGGCGACTCCCATCAATTTGTTGGATGCTTCGCCGGTGGGGGATGGCGCCGCCGCCGTCATCCTGGTCCCGGCTGAGAAGCTTTCTGCCCGGCCGGGGAAACCTCGCGTGCTGGTAGCGGGTTCTGCTTCGGCGACTGATTCGATTGCGGTGCACAGCCGCCGCGATCCGTTGTTCCTGTCGGCGGCCTACCAATCGGCGCGGCGGGCTTACCAGATGGCCGGGATCGGGCCGCAGGAGCTGGATCTTTTTGAGTTGCATGATGCGTTTTCGATCATGTCTGCGCTTTCCCTGGAGGCGTGCGGTTTTGCGGAACGAGGCCAGGGTGTACGACTTGGCCTGGAAAACGAGATCCAGATTTCGGGGCGGATTCCCATCTGCACGCGCGGCGGTTTGAAAGCCCGCGGTCACCCGGTTGGCGCGACGGGGATGTATCAAATCGTAGAGGTGATCCAGCAGCTGCGTGGCGAATGTGGCGCGACGCAGGTGACGGGCGCGCGGCTGGGTATGGCCCAGAATATCGGCGGCAGCGGTGCGACGATTTTGACGCATATTCTTAAATTGGATTGAATCGCAGATTGGGTGATTGTACTTTCGGGCTGCTTGTCCTATACTAAGAGTGTCTTCTTTAGCAAAGGATGGGTGCCATGTCAGAACGCAGAGCTATTAAGCGCCGAAACTTCTGTTACTACATGCGCGTTTTGGAAGATGCGAATCAGCAAACGGTGGGATACCTGGCTGATATTACGCCGCGCGGTTTCCGCCTGGATTCTTCTCAGGCCTGGCCTGAGGATAAGGAGATGCGCCTGCGAGTGGAGCTGACCAGTGATGTTTCACCGAAGACGCATATTGTCTTTCAGGCACGAAGTAAGTGGTGCCGCCCGGATACGCTTGACCCGTTCAGTTTCAATATCGGCTTTGAAATCGTGAACATATCCTCGGGTGATGGGGAGATTTTCCAACGCATAGTAGAAAAATACGCGCTGCCCTGACCAGGGCAGCGCGTATTTGATTGGGGGCGGCGCAACGCTTAGTGATGGTCGCTTTCCGGATGCTCGGTTTCGTTCTCTGGGTGCGAGGAACTGCTCCCTGATGAACTTGAATCAGGGCTGGATGGGTTGCTGTGGTATTTGTTGATTTCATCGCCGTCGGAGCGGCCATCCCCATCCGAATCTTTATTCAATGGATTGATGCCTCGTGAAATTTCTGCACCGTCAGACAGACCATCGTGGTCAGTGTCTTTCGTTTTGCATCCCGTTCCCAGGCTGGCTTCCCGGCTGTTGCTGAGTCCGTCGTGGTCGGTGTCTTCCAATCCGTCGGGGAGGCCGTTGCGGTTGCTGTCTGCCAGCTTGGGATTTGTTCCGCACAGACGTTCCTGGGCATCGGTCAGGCCATCATGATCAGAATCAATCCCGCTGGCCAGGAGGAAACTTTTTTGGGCAGGTTGCCAGTTGGGGCCGGGCGCTGCAGCAGATGCGGGTGTGGTGGACAATCCGGCGCCAAGTAAAAAACCTAAAATGGTGATGGTTGAAATCATCAAGCGGGGGTTTGTCTTCATTTTCTCTCCTTAAATTAGAATACGATAAATAACACCTATAATGTCGTCAATTATACTTAAAAGTTACGTCTTTTTTGGGCTTTATTATGATTTGGTTATCTATCCAGCGGGGATGATGAGGCAAAAGGGGGCTGAATTTATAAAAGTCACACAGCCAGCGCCAGGCTGGCTGTGTGACTTTTTGTGTGGGGGAATCAATTTTCCACTTCTCTTTTGACGCCGGGCGCGGGTGTGCCGCAGTGCGGGCAGATGTTCCAGGGTAGTTCCATTAATTTTCCACAGTTCTGACAGGTTTTTTTTAATTTTGTATGGCAATTCGGGCAGACCTGCCATTCGTCCTTCACACGCCGTTCGCAGCCCGGGCAGAGCGCCTGGTCTTCAATGGTGGCAAGCAGTGATTCTTCTTCGAGGGTGCGCTGGTACTCTTCTTCCAAAGTGCGAGCGGGTCTCAGAATGATGTAGACCAGTACGCCGGGCAGGTTGAGGGCGGCCACCACCAGCACGGCCAGCACCTGCGCCAGCGGGTCGCGCGCGCGGCTGCGGATGTCGCGCCAGGTCCAGATCACCAGCGCCAGCCAGAGGGCGGCCAGGAATGCCCCGCCAAAGGCGGTGGCGATCAGTAAAACGCTTGTCATCAAGGTTGGGTCGAAAGTCATGAGGCTCCATGGAAGAGAAGTGGACCGGGGAAGTCAGGTTGGCGGATTGCAGCGTTAGGCCTGACCATTTTTCAGCATGCGCAAATCTCCAGCCCGTATTGTAACGCCAATTGCATCCAGATGCTCAAGTAAACCCAGCGCATATTTCCGGCTGGTGCCGAACAAATCACGCACTTCGGCGGCAGTCACCTGGCCGCGTGCCAGCAGCAGACTGCGCACTTGCGCAACCATGTCGTCATAATCCTCCCGGCGGAAGGCCACCTCAGGCGAGACCTGTACGAGCTGCCCCATTTCAAGCAGAGCGGCGTATATCTCCTCGCCGATTTCATTCTGGCACTCCTTGGGGGAGGGTGGCGCATAAGGCGCGGCGATGAACCGGCGCAACAGGGCATTCACCTGTGCCTGCTGTGCCGCTGAAAAACGGACAACATGTTCCGGCAGCGCCAACCACGCGCCGCTTTCAGCCAGGTCGAGCTTGCTGAGGGCGGCATTGAACAGTCGTTGGGTCAGCTTCAGACGGCTTTTCAACTCTTCGCGTGGGATTCCCCTTTTTAAGGGGAAGGTTGCATGGTAGGCGCTGACCGTCTGCAGCAAGGAAGCTTTCAGCGCCTGCCAGTAAGGCTGGGCGGCCAGCAACACATCGGCGGAGGGAGATATCGGGCCGGATTCGAGGGGGATTAATAAGCCGGATGCCAGGCACTCGGTCAGGGCCTGGGCGGCGGATTCAATCTCCAGCCGCGCCTTGCTGACCGTTTCGCGGGCTGTGGCAGCGCCCAGGCTGGTGGCCGCCAAAAACAACACTTCAGCCGGGGTGCCGCGCTCGAGCGCCTCCAACCCGGAAATCAGCTGTGCGTCGAAGCGCTTATGGCGCTGGGTCGGGTGCGGGTCGATGACCTGGCCGCCTCCCAGCGTTTCGGAGGGTGATGGCCGCCGCAGGATGTACCGGTCGCCGCGCATGCAGACGAGCGGATCGCGCAATTCGAGCTGGATCCAGCCCAGTTCGCCGGGGGCAAGTGTTTCAGCGCCGAGCAGGCGCACGGTGGCATGGCTTTCCGCGGCGCCGAGAAAAATTTTTACATCGGTGCCGTGTTTGAGCGGGCCGGCAACCTCTGGCAAAAGGCGCAGGCGCGCATCGATCCGCTGGGTGGGCTGGTAGTGGCCAGGTGTGACGAGCACTTCGCCGCGCGAGATTTGATCTACAGCCAGGCCGGAAAGGTTTGCGGCGGTGCGGCTGCCGGGCAGTGCGGTCTCGGTTTTTTGTTTGTGGGTTTGCAGGCCGCGCAGGCGTCCTCTTTGACCGGAAGGCAGTATCTCGATTTCCTCGCCGAGGCTCAGGTGGCCATCGCTCAGGGTACCGGTTACGACTGTACCGAAGCCGGGCATTGAGAAAACCCGGTCGATGGGCAGGCGCGGCCGGCCGAGGTCGAGGCGGGCAGGAGCGTGGGACAGGATTTCCGTCAGTGCGCGGGTCAGGTCGCCCAGCCCGGAGCCGGTGCGGGCTGAGACGCGCACGCAGGGGGCTGTTTCCATCATCGTGCCAGCCAGGAGGGCGCGGATATCAGCTTCCACGAGATCCAACCAGTCGGGGTCGTCGATCAAGTCTGTTTTGGTGAGGACGATCAGTCCCTGGGGGATTTGAAGCAGGTCCAGGATGGCGAGGTGTTCGCGGGTTTGGGGCATGACGCCTTCATCGGCGGCGATGACGAGTAGGGCGGCATCCAGGCCGCCGGCGCCAGCCAGCATGTTGCCGATGAAATCGCGGTGGCCGGGAACGTCAACGAGACCGATTTCCTGGCCGTCGGGGAGAGTCAGCCAGCCGAAGCCGAGCTCGATGGTCATCTCGCGCTGTTGCTCTTCTTTCAGGCGGTCGGGATGAACGCCGGTCAGGGCGGAGATGAGGGTGGATTTCCCATGGTCAACATGACCGGCGGTGCCAATGACGCGCATCGTTTATTTTTTCCGTCCCATGATGCGTTCGTAGTTGGTCAAAAATTCGTGCGCCCAGTTCATCAATTCCTGCAGTTGGGTTTCAGTGGCTTCTGTGGTTTGCTGAAGCAGGTCTTGCATGGATTGGTTAAGGTCGTTTAGGGCGGCGATGCGCTGGTTGATTTTTTCCAGTTCGGTGCGGAAGTCTTTGCTGAGTTCGTCCTGGGTGAGGGTGTAATTGGTCCAGCGTTTCTGGTCGTCAGCTTTGAAGGTTACCCATTCCTGGCGGAAACGGTCTTCGGCGAGGCGCTGGATTTCGGTAATTTCGTTGATGCGCCGCTCGATGCGTTGGTTCATGTCGTCGAATGCTTCCTGTGAGCGTTTGACGGAGCGCTGAGTTTCGTCGATGGTGAGCAGCTGCTGGTCGAGGTTGGAGGTCTGGCGGGTGAAGGTTTCAAAGCGCTGCTGGATTTCTTTCCAGGTGCGATCGCGGTCGACCTGGGCGAGATTTTGGGCTTCGATGAAGCTCATCTGCGAGATGCGGCGGTCGGTTTCGGAAGCCATCAGTTCGTTGAGGCGGGCGTCGATTTGGCGGACGGAGTCGGTGTTGAGGTCGGCACGCTCGCGGGCGTCTTCGGCGCGTTTGCGGATGGCGGCCAGTTCGCCCTGGATATCGGTAATGCGTTTGGCGTCTTGTTTGTGTAATTCGTCGGCAAGGCGGAGTGTGCGGCGCATTTCATCGTCGACGCGTGTGAATTCGCTGTTTTTCTTTTCGAGTTCAGCGATGGCGCGTCCGAGCCGGGCATCTTCTTCAATTCGGGCCAGCAGGCCGCGGCGCAATTCGCCCATGGCTTCCATGGAGTTGCGAACCTCGAGAATGGACTTGTTCATGTTGTCCAATTCGATGCGGCGGCGGTCTTCGACGTCTTTTTCGTGTTTTATGCGCCGTTTCTCGACTTCGTCTATCAGACGGGTAACTTCTGCGCGATATAGACTGACCATGGTATCGAACTGGTCGAGGCGGGCAGCGGTGGATGCGTAGCGCGAAATGTCACTGCTGATGTCTTTGAGTTGGGTTTGCAGGATGGTGAAGGTGTTTTCGTAGGCGGCCAGTTTTTCCTGCTGGTCTGCAATGGTGATGTGATCTTTGCGGTGTTCTTTTTCCAACCAGTCGAGACGTTTGCTGAGTTCTTCGAGTTCCATATTTTTCTCCAGCGTTGGGGTCGCGTTGTTGATTATATCAACCCCGCTGAATTGTGGCGGGGAAAACCGGCCTGACCGGGCGTTATTTGCTGAGATGTTCAAACAAGGTGGGCAGGCTGGCCAGGAGTGGCTGCGCCCATTGTGGTAATAGCCCAAGGATCCCAAGCCCAATCAGGCCGAGGAGGATCAGCAGGCGCTGTTCCCATGTTTCGCGGGAAACCCAGGGCGTGTTTTCGGGGGCCATGGTGAGTACGGCCAGGGAGCGGAGCGCGCCGGCCCATAATCCCAGGCTGGCCAGGCTAAACCAGAGCGCAGCGGGGATGGACTGCGCGGCCAGTTTTTCCCATAAGGCCTGGCGGACGGGGAAGGTGGCGAAGAGCGGGGTGCCAGCCAGGGTCAGGTTGGCAATGATGATTCCGGCCGTTGCTACGGGGAATTGGCGGGCTGTGCCTTGCAGGGCGCGGAAACTCAGGTCTTTGGTGTGTAGTGTCAGGATGGTGGCGGACATCATCCAGACGCCGAGGGCCAGGGCACGCGGGATGAGGAGATAAAATAGAATTTGTAGACCAACTGATCGATCGGCCAGGCTGATGGCAAGCAATGAAACGCCGGTTTCTGCGATGGCGCCGTAAGCAGCCATGCGCCCAAGGTGACGTTGAAATGCAGCCCATATTCCTGCAGAAACGCAGGTGAGCAGGCCGACAGTTTGGAGCGCCGGGCCAAGTTGAGCAGAATCTCGCAGCCAGGGGTAGTGGTCAATAAAGGTCAGGCCAAATACCAGACCAAAGGTGGGGAAGAGAGTCAGGATGAAGCCCAGCCTGTATAGGGGCACTTCTTCAGCCAGCAGCGGGATCCAGGAATAGAGGGGGAAAACAGCCAGCAGGAAGGCGAACCCGAAAGCCAGCAGGGCGGCTGATTGGGTGATCAGGCTCACGTCGCTGGGGCCGGTTTCCACGCCTGAAAGTAAGAATCCGGCAAACAGGATTAATGGCATGGCCAGGGTTTGGTAGATGACGAAGCGGATCAAACCGCGGCCGGGTTGTTCTCCGGGCTGGGTCAGCAGGGGGACGCATACGAGGATGGCGATTTCGATCAGCAGTGCGGCGTAGAGGAAGGGATGGATGGCCAGAGAGGCTACCAACAGGGCTGTGATGGCCAGACCCAGAGAGACGATCTGTCTGGAGTTGCCGAGGGCTAGAGTGCCGAAAAACCAGAAGGCGGCCATTCCATAGACAAGGATAAGCAAGGTCTGGTCGGAGGCGCCCAGGGTAAGCTGGCGGCCAAACAGGGTGAGGGTGGAGTCAATCCGCAGCGAAAGGGAACCAATGCGCAGGGCGGTATCGGGTGGCAGCCAGTAGGCCAGCCCGGCGAGTGTCAGCGCTATGATTGTTCCCAGGGAAGAGAGCAGGCGGGTGCCGGGCAGGAGCAGGAGCAAGGCGGCCAGCCCGAGCGGGATCAGGATCCAGACGATGGGTGCGTTCATGCCTGGGTCTCCTGGGTTTTTAGGGCCAGCAGATAACAGCCGGTCAGGGCCAGACTGAGGTTGACGGTGCTGAGCAGGCCGGCGACCAGTATGGAGTTTTCGATGGCGGAAAAGATGGTTACAAACCCAAGCAGGAGGGTGAGCAGGCCGAGGATGATCTGCAGCGGGTGGGCGGTCATGCCAAGGTGGAGCAGCCCAAGGGCGATCAGGATGAACGCGCCCGTGACGAGTGGCAGGCCGATGCCGGGTTGCCAGGCAGCGATATTCGGGGCGGATGCGAACACGGCAATCAATACCAGCCCGGCGGCGAACAAGCGGAAGCCGCTGCCTTGCGGCCAGGAGCTCTCCTCGGCTGATCCGGCCGAGGTATGGATCAGGGACATTCCCAGCATGGCGGCGGCCATCCAGCCGGTGACCAACTGGGTGGCGGCCATTGTGAGCGGCCAGCGGGTATAGGTCAGCCAGAAGGCGGCAAAATACTGCCCGGCGAGCAGGGCCAGGCTCCAGCGCCATTCGCGGCTGACGAGCAGGCCGAGGGAGGTTATCACCAGCAGTGTCACTGCGCTCCAGGGGATGAAGGAAGGCATTAGCGGCCTTTCAAGATGCTGATGAACAGCACCAGTAATAATAATGTCCAAAGCAGGCCGCCATCGCCTTCCATCAGGCTGGAGATGTAGCCGGTTACGCGGCCCAGCAGGCGATAGAGCCCCCAAAACAGGCTGGCCAGTGTACTTTGCGCCAAAGTAACCGGGGTTGGCGTGGTGGAGACGAATCCCTGGCTGGTTGGTGTGATGAGAAGTTTTCGCAGGCGCAGGAAAAGTATACCCAGGATGCCGGCCACGACCAGCAGAATCAGGCTGACCGGCCAGTTGCCGGTCTGGCGGCTGCCGTTCCAGCCCCACCAGCTGGCGACGAGCAGGGTGATGACAAAGATGCTGAGACCGAGTGGGTAAGCGGCCTGCGCCCAGCGCGGCAGATCGCTGAAGGACAGGTCTCCGGGGCGGAAAAGATGCCGTAGGTAGCCGGCAATTAGCAGGCTGTGGGCAATCAGGAAAATGGGCCAGAAGATGGCCGGGTAGGGCATATTTCCCATCCAGCCGGTAGCGGTCATTGTATAAGGCAGGGTAAAAAGCAGGAGAGACAGGCCTGCAAACAGACGAGTGAACCAGACGTGTCGGGCGGAGTAGAGGAAGGATAAGCCACCGAACAAGACCAGCGTCGCGCCCCAGGCGGCGCTTCCCTCCGGGCTGCCGCGCAGCGCTGCGGCCAAAGAGAGCGCGCCCATACCGATGATCCAATATGGGCGGGCGGAAATCTCATCGGGAATGAACAACCACTTCCAGCCGGCGTAAAGTGCCCCAAGCGCCACGACTGCCAGCAAAACAGGTTGGTAGGCGGGATCCACTACCAATCCGGCCGGGATACGCGCCAAAACCACCAGGCTGGTGGCGGCGAGTGTCAGCCGCAGTGAGGTGCCGAAGCCGCGCCGAAAGCCGCGGTCGAGGGGGTAGGCCAGGTGCAGTGGGAATACGCCCAGGCGCAATGCCACGGCCAGCAGGAGAAATATCCGTGCCGGGGCAGGGGTGAAAGCGAGCGAACCAGACTGGCCGGCAACATTGCCCAGCAGGTTGGCCCATAAGGCAATCCCGGTTCCGGCGGCACGAGAGGAAAAGGTAATTGCTGCCCGTTCGCTCATGGCGGGCGTCTCGGCCAGGCGCAGGGTGTTCAAGATTTCCAGGATGTCGAGGGCTGTCCAGACCAGCACCAGGGCCAGGATGTTGTCTGCAATCAAGGCCAGGCAGGCGACCATGGCCAGGATCAGCGAACTGATCCAGGAGATTGGGCTGAGCCGGGTCATTCGCGCCGGCGAGGTCAGGATGACCGCTGCTGCCAGGGCGCCCAGGCTGAGAGCGTAGACCCATGCGTAAGAATCAGCTCGCAGGCTGGGAGCAGCATTGAAAAGGGTCACGGGGGCCCAGGGTAACAGGTCAATGGTTTTGCTCTGTTCCACCTGCCAGAAGAAAACACTTCCCCACGCCAGCAAGGCTCCGAAGGCGGCCGTCAGCCAGGCCAGGGCTGAGGCGCGCGGAAACATCCGCAAACTGGTGCTGGAGAGCTCTGCCTGGCGGAGAAATATCTGCAGGGCAGCCAGGGTCAGCGAAGCGATAAATAACAGGGCCGGTGTAATCAGGACAGTCATGGGTACCGTATTTTATCAGGTTTGCGACTGGCAAAGCGGTTATAATCCTTTGAATGAAAGTGTCACGGCTCAAAACATTTGCGCTGGTCATCTGGATGGGCATCCTGGCGGCTGGTGTGCTCCTGGCCGTTTTGGTCTTAAATGTCAATCGCCTGCCTGCTGCTCCCGAGGAAAATCCGCAAGGGTTGACTCCTGTCCCCAGCCCCAGCCATGCTTTTCCGACCTGGACCTTCACCCCGGCCCGCCCCATCATCTATCTGCCATCTGCCACTGCCCGGCCGGTTTCTCCAACCGCCACCCAGCCTTCTCCCACCCCAATAACGCCTTTCCCCACCACTGCCCCGCAATTTTATGCGGTTCAAGACGGCGATCCGCTCACAGGCACCTACCCGGCTGCCGACGAACTGCTCGACCGGCGTCCCGTGGCAGTTAAAATTACCAACTTCCCGCGTTCTGTGCGTGCCTACCAATCTGGTCTGAGCCGCGCCGACGTGGCCTTTGAGTATTACATCGAAGACGGTCTGACGCGTTTCATCGCCGTTTTCTACGGTCAGGACGCCGAACGCGCTGGCCCGGTGCGTTCTGGCCGCTACTTTGATGAACACATCATGCGGATGTACCATTCTTCGCTCGTTTTCGCCAACGCCGATGAGCGCGTCGAAAAATATCTCTACGAGAGCGATTTACACTCCCTGTTATTCATCCCGCGCGATGATTACTGCCCGCCGCTCTGCCGCGATACGAACATCAAAGGCTACAACAATGTGTTCGTCAACACAGCCGGGGTTGGCCCCAAGCTGTCAGATAACTCGCGCCAGGATTTGCGCCTGACCAACTTTGGGCCGCTTCTGCGCCCCGAAAACTACCCCGCCATTTACAAAATCTCCAACCACTACTCCATCTACAGCTACAACTACTGGGAATATGACCCCGGTCTGCAGCTTTACCGGCGCTATTCAGACGCCGGCGAAGCCAGCGCTTTCACCGTCGACGAAATCTACCAGCCGCACATCGACCATCTCACCGGTGAACAACTTACCACCCAGAACGTTGTCGAGCTGATTGTCCCCCATAACTTCAATAACGAATATGACCGCGCCGACCAGGTCTTCAATATCACCCTGACCGGCAATGGTCCCGCCTACATCTTCCGGGAAGGCCGCATGATCCTCGGCGACTGGCTGCGCGACAGGCTCGACCAGCCCATTTTACTGATCGACGATCAGGGCCAGCCCATTGCCTTGCAGCCAGGTGTCACCTTTTATCAGGTCATCAATCCCGCCAGCACCATCAGCACGGGTGATGAAGAAATTGACTTCAATTTTTACACCCCGCTGCGCCATGTCACCCTGACCCCCACGCCCATCGGGTATGACCCCACTCCCACCCCCAAAAAGAAATAAGCGAGGCACACATGTGCGGACGTTTCACATTAACCGTAGACCCTGGTGACTTGCAAGCTGTTTTCCCGCAGTTTTCCTTTCCCCTGGCACCCCAGCCACGCTTCAACATTGCCCCTTCCCAGCCGGTTCTGGTTCTTCCCAACGACCAACGCTCCGCCGCCGATCACTTTCTCTGGGGCTTGATTCCCTCCTGGGCCAGGGATCCATCCATCGCCACCCAGCTGATCAATGCTCGCGCTGAAACCCTGGCCGAAAAACCCTCCTTCCGCGGCAGCTACAAGTACAAACGCTGCCTGATCTTCGCAGATGGATTTTACGAATGGCAATCCCAACCCGGCACAGCCATCAAAACCCCCTACTACATCCACCTCAAAACCAGACGCCCCTTCGCCTTTGCCGGCCTATGGGATGAATGGCACGCCCCAGACGGCTCCCAACTAAAAACCTGCGCCATCATCACCACCACCCCCAACCTGCTCATGGCATCCCTGCACAATCGCATGCCCGTCATCCTCCCGCCTGCCGCCTACCCGGCCTGGTTGGACCCTGCCCCGCAAAAACCAGAAACCCTGCAACGCTGGCTGGACCCTTACCCGGCGGATGAAATGGCCGCCTATCCGGTTTCCACCCTGGTCAACAGCCCGGCCAACGACCGGCCCGAACTGCTCACACCCCGGTCCCTGCCCAACCTATGAAATTCAAAGAATTCATCGCCAACCGGTACCCGGCGTTGCAATCCCGCAACTTTGCCATCTTTTGGGTCGGCCAATTCATCTCCCTGATTGGCACCTGGATGCAGAGCGTCACCCAGCCCTACCTGGCCTACCGCATCTCCGGCCGGCCCTTTGACCTCGGACTGATCGGTTTTTCCAGCGCATTGCCCACCCTGCTGCTGGCGCTTCCGGCCGGTGTGTTGGTCGAACGTCTCGATAAGCGCAAAACCGTCATCTTTCTACAGTCCATCATGATGTTCCAGGCTTTTTCGCTGGCCTTCCTGGCCCTGACTGGCAGAATCCAAATCTGGCATATCATGGCCCTCGCTTTCATTTTGGGCGTAGCCAATGCCATTGAAATTACTGCCCGGCAGGCCATGTTGATCGAACTGGTAGGCAAGGACCGTCTCCCGAATGCCATTGCCCTGCAATCGACCATTTTCAACGCCGCGCGCGTCATAGGGCCCTCCATCGTTGCCCCGTTTCTGATCTTTATCCAGAAAAATGGCGAAGGTTGGGCGTTTTTGGCCAACGGCTTTAGCTACCTGTTTGTCATTTTCGGCCTGTTGTTTGTCCAGGTCCCGTTCAAAGTTCCAGTCAGAGATGAAAAGCGAAATCTGGTGGAGGAGTTCCAGGCCGGGCAGCGTTATATCCGCGCCACCCCGATCGTAGGCATGATCATCCTGATGGCCGGCATCGTCGGTCTGATCGGTTTTCCCCTGCTTCAGCAGATTCCCGTGATTGCCCGTGATGTTCTGGCCCAGCTGGCAGATACAGAGGCCAGTCGGGCGGCACGCAACAGCCTGCTATACACGGCTCAGGGCGTGGGCGCTTTATTCGCTGCAATCACGCTCGCCTCGGTTGAAATCAAACGCAAAGGCTGGATTCTGACCCTAGGACAATATACATTTATCGTCAGCCTGATCTTTCTTTCGGCCTCGCGGCTGGTGACATTGACTGCAATGTTAATCATGCTGGTCGGCTGGGGCACTGTTACCATGTTGGCAACCATGAATACTCTCATCCAGCTGGAAGTGCCAGATGATTTGCGTGGCAGGGTCTTCAGCACTTACCTGTGGGGTTTGCAGGGCGTGGCGCCGTTTGGCAGTCTGATCATAGGTTGGATGGCGCAAAACTGGGGCTTCCCGACTGCGGCGCTGGTTTCTGCAGTGACCTGCCTGTTTGCGGTGACGCTTATTCAGGTCCGGCACCCAGAAATCCGCCAGCGGGTGGCCTGATGCCGTAACTTGACGCTCCATTTTTCGCATGTTATGATGTTTTCTTATGATGGATGAGTCGCAACACGCTGCACCAGACCCGGAAGGGGAAAAAACCGTCCGGCAAAAGCCCGCTTCTGGGAACGCTGGACGCGCCGGCAGGAACTGGTTTGAATTCCTGGCTCAATTGGGCCTGGGGGAAACTTTTGCCCGTTTGGGCACGGCAGTTCTTACCTTTACTTTGATTTTGGTGGTGGTCGGGGTGCTACAAGCTTTTTTCAAATCAGCGGTGCTGAACACTTCGGCTACCAATGCCCAGGCGGCCCAGCCTACGCCCACGCCGCCAGTCGAATTGGCTGCCATGCCTGCCCAGGTTGCGGAAAGTTTTGGAATCAACCGTCAGGCCAGTTTTCATACCAACATTCCGGCCCGCCCCCGGCAGGAAATCATCAAGTACACCATTGCCAAGGGCGATACCGTGATCGGCATAGCTGAAAAATTCAATCTCAAGCCTGAGACCATCATGTTTGGCAATTATTACACGTTGCGCGATGATCCCCACAATCTCTCCATTGGCGCAGAATTGAATATTTTGCCGGTGGATGGATATTATTATGAGTGGCAGGCTGGCGATGGCTTGAACGGTGTGGCCAAGGGCTTGAATGTCAAACCGGAAGACATCATCAATTACCCCTTGAATGGACTGGACCTTGCCACGATTGGCGATTTTTCCAACCCCAATATCGAGCCTGGCACCTGGCTGGTTGTCCCCGGCGGATGGCGCCCGTATACATCCTGGAGCGCGCCTGTCGGCGTTACCCGTCAGAATCCGGCGGTTGCGCGCGTGCTGGGCGCTGGCTCCTGCGGCCAGGTGGCAGATGGCGCGGTGGGTTTGGGGGTTTTTTACTGGCCTGCCAACAAACACTACCTGTCTGGCTTTGATTATTCTCCCGAGACCAATCATCGCGGGATTGATATTGCCGGCAATACGGGTGAGCCGGTCTATGCATCCGATGCTGGGGTGATCGTATATTCCGGCTGGAACGACTGGGGTTATGGCAACATGCTCATGGTGGATCATGGCAACGGCTGGCAGTCTTTGTATGCCCACCTGAACAGCATCGCCGTGGTTTGTGGCCAAAGCGTGGATCAGGGCACAGTCATGGGCACCATCGGCAGCACCGGCCGTTCCAGCGGTTCGCATCTGCACTTTGAATTGATGCATACCCAATACAGCAAAGTCAACCCGTGGCTGTATTTGCCGCCGCCTTAAAAGCGATGATTTTTGGCCTTGTCAAACCTGCCTGGCTGGACTATAATCCCCAACCGTTATGGGCGCGTAGCTCAGTTGGTTAGAGCGCATGTATCACACACATGAGGTCAGGGGTTCGAGTCCCTTCGCGCCCACACCGCCAGTAAAGACCGAGGCATACGCCGTGCCCGGTCTTTTTATATCCTCTGCCCGCAAACCCCTTGTTTTTTCTTTCCAAGTATGCTATTTTTAGTCATCTTTGTGGAGATTGCATGGCAGATAAGCAAAAAACCGTAATCGTTGTCGAAGATGAAGTCGATGCCGCGGAAATGTTTGCCGAAATGATGCGCGTGAATGGTTTCACGGTCATCAAAAGCCACTCAAGCACCCCCGCCATCAGCCTGATTGCCAGGGAATTGCCCGATGTCGTCATTCTGGATGTGATGATGCCGGATGTCTCCGGACTGGAAGTGCTTAAATTCATGCGCCGCGAACCAAGGCTGGCCTCCATTCCAGTCATCGTTGTCTCTGCCAAATCTCTGCCCATCGACATTCAGTACGGCCTGGATGCGGGCGCCTCGGTTTATCTCACCAAGCCGGTCGGTTTTCAGGATTTGAAGCAGGCCGTCGAAAAGGTACTTCTCAACCAGCGTTGAGCCTGTATGAGCTTGCTGCGCGCTTTTATCGCCCTCGATATTCCTCCCGAAGTCATTCAGTCGATTTCCACGGTTACTGCCAGCCTGCGAAAAGAGACCGGGCATACGGTTCGCTGGGTCGCGCCAGAGAATATTCACCTGACGTTAAAATTCCTGGGAGAAGTCTCTCCGGCCAACCTGGAACATCTCTCGGCCGGGCTGGCTGCCGAATGCGAACATCACCCGCCATTTGATATTTCCGTGAAAAACCTGGGATGTTTTCCCAATCCGCGCCAGCCGCGGGTCATTTGGGCCGGGCTGATTATTCCGCCGCAATTGCTTCGTCTGCAAAGCCAGATTGAATCTGCTGCCGCCCGCCTGGGATATGCCGCTGAAACCAGGCCCTTCTCGCCGCACCTGACGATTGGCCGTGTCCGCGAACAGGCCGGCGCCGCCGAACTGCAAACTCTGCGTAGTCTGCTTGAGAAGGCTGCCTCCGGCGACTTTGGCACCTTCACCGCCCGGGCCGTCCACCTTTATAAAAGCGACTTGAACCCCGGCGGACCAGTATATACCCGCCTGAACAGCGCGCCGCTCCGCTGAAGCTTCTTCCGCGCGCCCGAATTTCCCCAGAACCGAGGCATGCTTGAACCCATTAGAACTTGCTCATACCATCGTCGACGCCCTTGAAGAGAAAAAGGGCGAAAATATTCTTCTGCTCGATCTGCAAAAAATCGCCATGTTTACCGATTATTTCGTCATTTGTACCGGTACTTCTGACCGCATGCTGGATGGCCTGGCTAATGGTGTGCTGGACAAAGTCCGTGAAAAACAGAATATCCGGGGCCACAAGCAAGGTGATTCCGCCGGCGGCTGGGTGATTGTCGACTTTGGGTCAGTGGTCGTGCACGTCTTTGCCCCGGAAACCAGGGATTACTACCGGCTCGAAGAGCTCTGGAAAGAAGGAAAAGTTCTCCTGCGCTTGCAATAAAATTCGGTTCCGAAACAAAAAACGCCCCGCAGAAATTCACGGGGCGTTTTTGTGCAGGGGAAACGGCTATTTTTCAAAAATCCAGCGGTCGATCTCGCGACCCCAGGAAACCAGCTCTCCGGCTTTGAACCACAGCGCGGCTTCCTTCTCGCCGTTTTCGGCGCTGTCTGAGGCATGGGTGATGTTGCGTCCCACTTCCAGCGCGAAATCGTGGCGGATGGTACCGGGCGCAGCTTCCCATGGGCGGGTGGCGCCCATCGTCTGGCGGATAGCGGCCACCGCGTTCGGGCCTTCCCAGACCATGGCCATCACCGGCGCAGAGGTGATGTATTCGATCAGACCGGCATAAAAGCCTTTGCCTTTATGCACGGCATAGTGTTCTTCAGCCAGTTCCTGGCTGACTTGCATGAATTTGGCGGCCACCAGGCGCAGCCCGCGGCGCTCCAGACGGGCAATCACCTCGCCAACCAGGCCCCGCTGTACACCATCGGGTTTGACCAATACGAGAGAACGTTCCACTTTTGCCTCCATGAACTTGAAATACCGCGCCCGATTGTACCATAACAAAAAAGTGGAGCGGGGTTCTCCCCGCTCCATTGTGCTACTTGCTGATGTTTTCTTCGGCCTTGTTGTAGGCATCCAGTGCTTCTTGCAGGCGGTTAGCCCGCATGTAAGCATCTCCCAGCGCCTGCCAGACTACCGTATCCTCGGTGAGCTTGTCGATCACTTCTTTAAGATCGTAGATGATTTCCTCCAGCAGTTTGCCCTTCTTAATTACTTTTTCGTATTCTCCCATTGCTTCTACTAGCGACATGGAAAGCAGCGCGGCGCGTGCCTGCAAGAGCGGGGCCGCATCTTTTTCGCTCACCCCTGCCAGCGGACGGAAATTAAACGGGGAGGAGGCAGCCTCAGGCGTGGGAGCGGGATTCGGCGGGGTTTCGGCGTCTGGCAGCGGAGCAGTTGACTCGCTGAGTGGGCTTTCCGCCGTCAGGGCTGCGGGGGCGGTATCGATCGGGCTCTCTTCTGCCGCTGGGGCTGGTTCAACCGAAATTTCTTCAACCGGTAGCCACTCCGAAACCTGGGCCGGCTGCGGAATTTGCTCATCGGCCGACATATCCTGCAGCCAATTGGGTAGATCGGTATTGGCCGCCGGTTCAGGCTGTGGTTCGGCCTGTGGCGCAGGCGGCTCGTTATTCAGAGTCCTTAACCATTCGTCTACATCGCTCTCTGCTGCAGGAGGAGTGGGTGGTGCAACTGTGCCTCCGGGTTCCTGAGCGGGTGTTTCGGCGCCCAGCAGTTCGGGAGCGGTTTCCCACGGCGGGGTCGTTTCTGTTTTTTCCTCGTCGGGTTGTTCCCAGGGGAATGGTTCAACGGCCTTTTCGTCCACCTGCGGTGGGGCGGCGGGCGGTTCCCAGGGAAGTTCCAGATCGGCTTCAAGGGGTGCTTCCTGTTCCCAGGGCATTGGGGTGGATGGCTGCTCAACCGGTTTTTCAAGGTCGGCCAGCCAGGCTTCAGTGGTTGTCAGTGCCGGACTCTCTCCGTGGGTGGTTTCGGCGGCTGGCGGCTGGGTTTCTTCTGCGGCTGTTTCGCCCAGCTGGTTGACCCAGTCGGGGATTTCTTCGCTGCGTTGCTCGGGCTGGGTGATCAGTTCTTCTGGTTTGGCGCCCTGTTTCATGGCCAGGGCTTCGAGCCAGTTGAGCGCGTCATCCTGATCGGTGGGGCTGGT
>CAIQVH010000009.1 GCA_903875215.1 uncultured Anaerolineae bacterium | reverse complement strand
GGTGGTATCCGGGAAGACCATACGCGACTGGCGCACTTCAAAGGTGTATTTCTCGCCATACAGATGCACCACGATCTTGTTACCATAGGCCAGGTTCTTGAGATTGGCGAAAGGCCCCGGCAGACCGTTGGCATCCGTGACGTGCGCCGTGAGCACCGAGTTGCCCTCCCAGGTCGGGAAGGCGGTGCCATTCAACCAGCCGGTATTCTTCCCCAGCCAGCTGACATCCCAATTGCTGTTGACCTGTGGCACGCCGACGATCTCGGCCTGCACCTTCTGGGAGGGGATTTCCAGCCACAGGCCGCTCATCTTGGTATAGGCCAGCCCGGCGGGCTGCTCAGGCAGGGCAGTCACCCGATTGGGCGCAAAGCCGGTAAAAGGCAGGGTCTTCGGATCCTTGGAACCTGATGCGCCAGAACCTGATGCGCTGGAACCAGAGCCAGCCGCCGCCACGCTGAAGCTGAGCATGATATTTGCGCCGCCATTGATCGGGTCCCCCGCCAGATTGTGAATGGAGGCCGCGCCGCACACAAACAAGCGATATTGGCCGTCAGCCAGGGGCGAGCTAAAGTTCAAGGTGGAGGTCTTATTCCCGGATGTGTAGACGATGCTATCGATCGGGATATTAACGTCATCGCCAACCGGAACATGCGGCGAAGTGCAGATGGCCGTATTGGAGGTCGAGGTGGTGTCAAAGATCCCGTTCGGCCCGCGGCCAATCAGCAAAAAGTTGGCATCGTTATCGGCAGCATACTGACCGCCGCCGCTGACCACAGCATCGCTGAACTGCACTGAAATTTTGGAAGACCCGCTTGCCAGCGTCCCGCCATCGGCAGGCTCAGAACTGCCCATCGTGGTCGGTACAGGCCCAAACGCCGCCAGACCCATCCCATCGCTGGTATCGAAATCGCCTCCCACGTACACTTTGGACCCAAATTTATAGATTGAATATACATAGTCATTCAGGTTTGGGTTCCAACTGGTTGGAATGCCCGTGTTGCCCGTGAAGTCCGAACCCAGCAGAGCCAGATGGTTACGGTCCAGACCGCCGATATGCGTAAACCCGCCGCCCACGTACAAATCAGAAGCATCCATCTGCAGGGCCTTTACTGGGCCATCCGCACCAGGGTTCCAGGACATGGCAGTCCCAGTGTCGTAAAAGTTAAAAGGAGAAGTTAGAAAGTCATTGCTTGTATCTATCAGGGCGATGTGATTGCGAGACTGCCCACCGATGGTCGTGAAGGCACCCCCCACGAATAAACTGGTACCGGCAGAGGCCAGTGCATAGACAGTACCATCAGGATCCGGGCTCCAGCCTGACTTAACACTCCCTGAGCTAAAATCCAACGCAGCCAGGTTGGTTCGGGGCTGACTATCGATGGTCGTAAAATTGCCGCCCACATACATAATATCATTCATGCTAGACATTAAATCCATAGTCATGGCATAGACATTTCCATCCGGATTCGGGTTCCAACTGGTGGCTTGCCCCTCATTGACACTACCGCCTCCATTCCACGCTATAGCGGCCAGGTAGTTACGGCTCTGCCCGCCAATGTTCGTGAAATCACCTCCCACGTACACGTAATAACTCTTTAGAAACATGGTACGCACATAGCCATCCGGATCAGGGTTCCAGGTATCATCAAGTGTCCCACTATCATCTGTCTTAATCCTGGCCAGGTAGTTTCTAGCCGTGGCATTGACCGTGTCGAAATCGCCGCCCACGTAAAGAGCGTTATAGGAAGGATTGAAGATAAGAGCCCTGACCGGGCCGCCAGTCACAGCCGGATGCCAATCCATGTCAAGCGAACCGTCCGGCTTGATGTGGGCAACACCAAAGCGATCGACCGGATCCTCACCAGCGGGGGTTACGCTTGTGAAGTCGCCACCGATATAAAAACCCCCAGAGCCATCTGCACAAAAGGAGTAGACAGTACCATCCGTTTGTGGAAAGGTCGCCAGGGGCGTGTCGCCGAGCGCATAACTGACCGCATACGCAGGAGTGGTGATATTCAGCGATGCAATGAGAATCACCAGGATGAGCGAGAAGCGCAAGAATATGGACTGCTTGCTGGGCGGACATGGGGATTGTTTGATTGACATGAGTAATTCTCCTATCTTTTTTATTTTCCCCATCTTACTCAGACCAGTGCCAACCCACAATATGACAACCCCCAAAAAACGTCATAAAAAAGTATCATGGAAGTATCATAAAAGTATCATGCGCCAGGCCCGCCGTAAGGGCTACCCCCTCCGCCCTATCGGGCCGGGTGGGGGTAGCGGCGGAGCGCGTCGAATCAAAAGGTGACTGTCAGCTTGCAGCTGACAGTCACCTGCTTTCAATCACGGGGGTGCCCCTGCGGCCATTCCTTGGATGCTTAACGCTCGGGCGGATGGCCCGAACGGGAGCCGGGGGTTGAGCGCGCATATTTCAGGGCCTCACGCCGGTTTTCCATGTTCAGCACTTTCAACAACTCGCCCATCTCGCGTTTGATGGTAATTTCACTGACGCTCAACTCCAGGGCAATTTCTTTATACTTGAAGCCGCGCGAGACGCGCTCCAGGATCAGCCACTGCCGCTCGCTTAAGGCAGCTTGCGCCGGGCTGGCTGATTGACTCCTGGAGGGATCCATCTTCCCGAATTTTTGCATCAGGCGCAGCGCCAGGCTGCTGGTCAACGGCATCTCTCCCCGGCTCAAACCAATCAGCTGGGGCACAAAGTCGGAGGCACTCAGGTTCTTGAGCAGGTAGCCTTCAGCGCCGCTCTGGATGGCTTCATACAGGCTGTCTTCATCATCAATGGTGGTCAGGATCAGCACCTTGGTCTCGGGCAGTTCCGCCTTGATGGCGCGTGTGGCTTCCAGCCCGTTCATATTCGGCATGCTGACATCCATCACGATCACGTCCGGGCGCAATTCCCGCGCTTTTTCCAGCGCTTCCAACCCGCTGTGGGCCTCACCGGCCACGCTAAAGCCGGTCGCCATCAATAAATTGCGCAATCCATCCAGAAAGAGCGGCGAATCATCCACCAGCAGCAGGCGCAGCTGGCGGATGGCGTTGAGTTCACGCTCATCCGTCACTCTGAGCGCCGGTTGAAGTGGAAATTCAAGCAGCACCCTGGTCCCGGCCCCCGGACGTGAGCGGATCTCCAGGCTGCCGCCCACCAAACGGGTGCGCTCGCGCATGATCTCCAACCCATAGTGCCCCTCACCCGCCCGGCGGCGCGCTTGCTCCAAATCAAACCCCAGGCCATCATCCAGGATGATGATCTGGAGCCGCTCAGGTTTATAACTGAAGATGATTTCGACCTTACTCGCCTGGGCATGCTTGCGCGCATTGGTCAGGGCTTCCTGGATGACGCGCAGAATCTGCTCTTCAACCTGCGCCGGTAGTTCCGGCAGCGGTTCATCTGGCAGGCTCAGGCTGGCCTGGAGGTTATGATTCTCCTGCAGCTGCTGCAGATATAGTTCCAGCGTCGCCTGTAGGTTTTTAGGCTCCTGGGGAGTGCGCAAACCCATGATGAAGCCGCGCACTTCCTGGTGGGCGGTTTGCGCCAGCTTTGACATCTGTTCGAGGCTGGACTTCACCCGTTCGAGCTGGCCCTGGGCCAGAAATTCCCCGGCGGCCTGCGCTTTAAGGTTGAGAGAGCCCATGACCTGCCCCAGCCCATCGTGCAGATCACGCCCCAGGCGCTCGCGTTCATCCAGCATGGCCAGCAGTCTTTGCTGCTGCAGGTTGGTTTCCACGGCCGCTTCGCGCTGACGGTTCTCTTCCAGCAGCTCCTGGTTGGCCTCGGCCAGTTCGCGCGTCCGCTCAAAGACGCGTTGTTCCAGGGTGCTGACCAGCTGGCGCAGTTCGGCCACCATGCCATTAAAAGAGCGGGTTAGAAAACCGATCTCATCCTGGGTCTGAATGGGAATATCCACCGTCAGATCCCCCTCATTAACCCGGCGCACTCCATCCAGGAAAACATCCAGCGGACGGATCACGGTCAGCCATGAAAAAAGCGGAAAGATGAGGAAATTGACCAGGCTGGCGATCAGCAGCAGGATCACCAGCGGCAGCAGCAGGCTGTGGGCATTTTCGCGCAGGCGTAAATAGGTATTGTCAACCAGCCCATCCCCGGCTGCCACGCTCTGCGGCAGGTCAGCCGCCAGGTTCACATAACGGAATCCGCTGGTCTGGCTGCCATTCACAATCCCGCTTACACTGTTCAGGGTGGGGATTTCAAGCAGGTTGGCAGCCGATAATGGAATTTTCTCATAGGACAGCTCAAACTTCCCGTCGGGGCTCAGGGATAGTTGAAATGTCAGCCTGCGCCCATTTTTCATGGGCAGCTGATTCCAGGTAATCACCAGCTTTTCGGGTGCGCTGCGCACGTATACGCCGCCCGGCGCTGCCGTTTGCGGGTCCAGGTCCATCAGGAACACAATGATTTTGGGGACACCGCCATTCAGGCCATAGTTGTCAAGCCAACCAGCCCCATCGGTGAAGGTGACAAAGCCATTATCAGAAACATGCAAATGGTCGTAACGGATGCCGTAGAACGGAAACGCAAAGTCGGGCCGCACTTCCTGGCTGCTTTCGTCACTCAGCGCCAGGCGTGTGCCCAATTCAGTCTCAAAGTGGAACGGGATGGAAGCAACCTGGTAGCCGCCCTGGGAGCCAGGTTGAAATTGCAGCGTGCGGGCGCTCGGAAAGGCGCTGAGACTGCCCGCCGAGTTGAGAATGGATGGCAGCATGAGCCAGCCCGCCGCCGCGATAATGCTGTAACTGCTCACCATGCTGATGCCCACCAGCTTGGCCATGAAAGTGGTGGTGCCGGGCAGTGCATCCAGGTAGATGGTGGCCATCAACAAGAGCGCCACCAGCATCAAATTGGTCACACTCAGGTCAAAGGTCTGATCAGAAATGGCCTGGGTCATGCGGGCGCTTTGGAGCGGGTCCAGGCTGAAATAAATCAGCGTCACGATTGTAAAATACCGCACCCGGCTCGCTTCTTTTGCGGGCAGCTGCCTGACGGCGCGCCACCACGGCCCGGGCAAACCTGCGCTTTCGCTCTGCTGCCGGATAAAAACGAACAGGATCCAGGCCATGATCAGGCCGTAAATCGCACCCGACCCTGGAATATGCGCTGGCAGGTTGGGTTTGGTCAGCAGTTCGAGCTGGTTTGCCGCCACGATGATTTGGAGCAGCTCATAAAAACCCAGCAGAATAAAGACCACGATGCGCTCCCGGGTATGTCTGGACGAGATAACCGGAAAGCGATAAGCAAATTGCATTAAAAAGAGCAGGCCGAGAATATGGAAGGGGTCGCGCAAGAAAAAAAGCGATCGGCTCAGGGCATGGCTGCGGACGGAAATCACGAAAGAGAGCACATTGATAATTACCGACAGCCAGAAGTACATCACAATCAACAGATCGTGGCTGCGTTTAACATCATGCCTTCTCAACCGGATGGTGATGACGGTCAGGAAAAGTGCTATCACCAGGCTGAGCACAATTTCAGCCAGAAAGTTGACAGATGCGGGGGTTAAGTACCAGTTTTGCAGCAAACAGAGCCACCTTTAAGCCGTGAATCCCAGTCAAATAATCTGGTTATTATACATGCTCAGTCGCTTGGCGGCACACATTCCGGTGGTTCTTTAGGAATTAGCGTGGTATCCCCCACGAGTGGGGGTAGCTCGGCAGAGTAAAATTGAGCAAAAAAGGTGCGTATGACAAAGCCACAAGTAGCCATTCCTTTAGAAATAGCCGATGTGCAAGTGCTCAAAAGTGAACTGACCAAAGCAGGTGAGCTCATCATTACCATTGAAAACACAAAAGGAACAACGGTTTGCCAGCGTTGTGGCAAGATCATACGGAAATTTCATGGTTACGGTGATTGGGTGAAGATACGATATTTATCCGTATTTGGGCATCTGACCTACCTACGTTATCGACCTAAGCGGTATCGTTGTGAAAATTGTGATGGGCACCCTACCACTACAAAACGCTTGGACTGGCATGATCCAAACAGCCCGAATAGCTACGATTTTGAACAACACATTCTTTTACAGTTGGTCAATTCTACAATTGGAGATGTGGCCGTAAAAGAAAAGCTGACTTATGATCGGGTGCTTGGCATTTTAGAACGTCAAATCAGTGATAAGGTAGATTGGTCGCGGCACACCAGCATTGGCACTCTCGGATTGGATGAAATCGCGCTCAGAAAAGGTCATCGGGATTTCGTGGTTATAGTAACCGCCAGAAAAAGTGGTTGTATTTCAATCCTGGGTGTTTTACCCGACCGAGAAAAGAATACGGTGGTCGAATTCCTGCGTTCGATCCCAGAACGACTGAAAAAGACGATCAAAACGGCCTGTAGTGATATGTACGAAGGTTATACCGAATCAATCCGAGAAGAATTATCACATGTGCGTCTGGTAATTGATCGGTTCCATGTTACAAGAACTTATCGGGATGGGCTGGACACCTTGCGAAAATCAGAACTCAAACGCCTGAAAAAGGAATCATCTGCTCAAGAATACAAACTTCTCAAAGGAAGCATGTGGGCCTTGCGCAAAGAACGGCAAGATTTGACGATGGAAGAGCGCAAAACATTGACGAGACTCTTTCGCTTGTCACCAGACTTGAAGACTGCTTATGACTTACAAAATCAACTCACAGACATATTTGAGGAACATATCTCGATGGATAGCGCGAAGGCTAAGATCGAAAAGTGGATGGTCGCCGTTTTCAAAAGCGGGGTGAATTGTTTCAAGGATTTCATCCAAACTCTCGACCACTGGTGGGATGATATTCTCAACTATTTTGTCGACCGCGAAACCAGCGGATTTGTCGAAGGTTTCAACAACAAGCTCAAAGTTCTCAAGCGACGATGCTATGGCATTACCAATTTGGCCAACCTTTTTCGGCGAATTTATCTCGATGTCGAAGGTTACAGTCTGTTTGCCTGACCACCATATCTGGCTCTTTCACGCTAATTCCCAGAGAGCCGTTTTGCCTTATCAACAAAACGCTAATTTTGCGGATCTGGCCGATCCGCCCTGGGGGTGAGGGTGAAAGTCTGCGTGATCTCATGTTTGAAAATTCGAAAGACTTACATTACGGTGTACTAACGCGTAAAGCCCTTGACAAAACAAAATCTGGACACGGATCACACGGAAAAATCGAGCAAATATCCGTGAAATTCCGTGTCCAGAAGGTTTATCTGGCACGAAGCGCTATCTGACGTGATCGCACGTTTAGCTGACTTTTGCCACCCAGACGATCCCGTTAAGGAGTCGTGGCCCTCTTGAAAATCAAACTTCCCACCCCAGAAAACCACAACTCCTTTTTCAACAATTATCGCCCTTCCGGGAATTGATCCAGCCTGGGCTGCTTCAAAATGAAATACAGTGCAACCAGGCCGAGGATATTGAAGACAATCGTCACATTGAAAGCCGGGATCATGCTTCCAATTGCATCACCAACCCGCGTGATCAGGATGGGACCAAGGCCGATCGAGCCGATGTTCATGGCTGAAGTAAGCGTGGCGAAGAAAAATCCTTCTATCGAGGCCGGGGTTACTTGCATCACAATTGCATAGGCCGAGGTTGTAATCATGCCAAGGCCCAGCCCAAAGCAGAATTGGATAAAGCCAACCAGCAACGGGGTGGGCTCATAGACCAGGAGTAACAACCAGGTGGCAATCCCCAACCAGCTAGCGAGGGTGATCCAGGCATAAGCTTTGAAGTCCTGCTCATGCTGTTTCAGAAGCGGGCCTACCAGCAGTGCACCCACCAGATTGCCAAAATAAGCAATGAAAACCACGATGCCATAAGCCTGCAGGAGGGCCGGGCTTTCGCCCCATTTCAAGGTCGTCATCAGGTAGCTTTGGGAGACATTTCGAATGGCGGCCGGGGCCAGAACACACAAGGCAAAGCCAATCGCCAGCCAGCTGCGGGCATGACCAAACGTCTGCTTGAAAACCTTGCCCACCGGCAGCTTTTCCTGCAGTTCCTGACGGGTGATCGGGAGTTCACGAAACAACAGCACCACCACCGCCTGCAGAAAGGCGAACAATCCGATCATTCCAATCACCAGCGCCCAGCCCAGCTTTGGACCAAGAAAAGGAATGGACAACGCCGCCAACCCATAGCCCACGGCGCGCGCGCCATTGGCTGCGCCCTGGATTGTGCCAGCCTTTTCTTCGGGGGTAACATCCACAGTCAACGCATCCAGGGTCCCATCCACCAGCACCCAGGCAAAAAAGGCCATGCCCACCGCAGCCACCCAGAACCAGGAAAAATCCCGAATAAGGATCATCAAAACAAAAGCGGGAATATAGAGTGCCGCACCCAGAACAATATACGGTTTTCGCCGGCCCCAGGAATACACCGGGATGCGGTCGCTCAGCAGGCCGGTGAACATTTTCAAATAACCGGGAATAAATGCGATCGCTGCGATGACTGCTTGAGCCGAAAGCGGCAATTTCCATCCGGCCATCATCACCGCCATATAGACGCTCAACCCAGACATGTAATATCCCTGGAAGAAATACGAAATGGCCTCCAGCCAGATATAATAGTCGCGCCACGCTTCCTTCTTGCGATCCATGGACAATGCAGTCATCATTGGTCTCCTGATTAAGTTGATTTAGAAATGGAAAGTGGTTGCTTACGCCAGCGCCCGAACTTTGATTCCAGCAACCGTGCTCACACCACGGCTGAATTATCGCCTATTTTGTTGCTCTGTCAACAATCAAATTCTGCCTCCCGCTCAAGCCGTCGGCGCAAAAAAACCGCTCCCGACCAAACGGGAGCGGCGCACAAAAAAGAAAAACCTTGGGGCGGCTGATGGGGCTCGAACCCACAACATCTTGATCCACAGTCAAGTGCTCTGCCATTGAGCTACAGCCGCCATGTGTAAAGCCCGCCGATTATATCACTACCAACCGGCACTTTCAAGGATTTTGCGAACGACTTTCTCAACTTCGGCGCGCGCAACTGTCTCCTGGGTACCATTGGATAGGTTTTTGACGGTCACTTTCCCGGCGGCGGCCTCGTCGGGGCCAATGACGATGATGGCGCGCGCGCCCATCCGGTCGGCGAATTTGAATTGCTTGGGGAGTTTGGCCGGTTCGGGGTAGCTGGTCACTTTCAGTCCGGCGGCGCGCAATTCGGCAGCCAGGCTGTAGGATTCCATCCAGAGCGCTTCGTCAAAGATGGTGACCAACACCGGGGCCGGGGTCGGCACAAAAGCCGGAATCAGCCCTTTTTCTTTCAGGATAATGCCAATCACCACGTCACCCATGGCAAAGCCGACGCCCGAGAGCGGATCACCGCCCACGTCGCGCAACAGGTTATCGTAACGGCCACCGCCCAAAATGGCGCGGCGCACGCTGCCGGATACGTCAAAGGCCTCGAAGACGGTGCCGGTGTAATACAGCAAGCCACGCATGATGTTCGGGTCAAATTTGACGTAATCCTTGACCCCGAGCGCTTCCAGCGCCTTGAACAGGCGCACCAGCTCGTCAGATTTCTGCCACAGATCGTAATCGGCGAGAACTTGCTTCAGGCCATCCAGCTGACTCTGACTGAGACCCATTTCCAGCACGTATTCATCCCATTTGACGGCGTCCATCTTGGTGCGGCGGTCCACCGCGCCAGAGACATCCATCCGTTTCTCGGGCAAAATGCCGAGGGCGTCGAACTGGGCATCCATCAGGCGGCGATTGTTCACGTAAATGGTAGCCAGCTGAGGCGTGAGTCCGGTCAATTTCAAAAAGGTGGCAGCCACGCCGATTAATTCGGCATCCGCCTCGGGCGAGTTGACTCCCAACATGTCGACATTCCACTGGAAAAATTCCCGCGAGCGTCCACGCTGCGGCCGCTCATAGCGCCAGAACGGCCCAAACGACCACCAGCGCACCGGAAAGGCCAGCTCGCCCTGTTTCTGGGCAATCATGCGCGCCAGTGAAGGCGTCAACTCAGGGCGCAGGGTGATCAGGTCGCCGCCGCGATCGGGGAAGACGAAGGACTGTTCTTTGACCAGCTCTTCGCCGGATTTGGCAGCGTAGAGTTCGATGGTTTCGAGAAAAGGCGCGTCCCATTCCTGGTAGCCGAAGGTTTGCGAGGCCTGGCGAACTTTTTCATAAATGTAATTGCGCTGCGCCATTTCTTCGGGATAGAATTCGCGCGTGCCTTTGACGGATTGGATCAACGATTTGGATGCCATAACTAACCTCTG
Source organism: uncultured Anaerolineae bacterium (assembly GCA_903875215.1). Lineage (GTDB taxonomy): Bacteria > Chloroflexota > Anaerolineae > Anaerolineales > Villigracilaceae > UBA5195. The sequence continues at coordinate 56,673 of CAIQVH010000009.1, read as the reverse complement.
TGATGAATGAAGGTCTTATTTTACCGTCGATTCGAGCGCCAACCGCCTTTTTGCGTGAGGAATTTCAATATTCAGAAGTTGAATTTAGAGATGGATTTGGTATAATCCCAAACCAGTGTGCAGAAGCGAGCTTCGGCACTCCAAAACAAGGAGAATCCCATGGAAATCAATTATCAGGAAACCAGCAAAGACCTTTTGGCGCGCATTGACATTCACGAAAAATATGGCGCCCGCAACATTGACCAGTGGAATATCGAAGTTCTCAACCCCCAGCCCGGCTACCAGATTCTGGACGTGGGCTGCGGCGCGGGCAAGCAGTGCTTCCTGTACAGTGACCACACTGAACGCCAGGCCGAGATCACGGGCGGCGATTTTTCGAACGAACTGCTCGACAAAGCGCGCGCCAAACTGGCCGAGCGCGGCGACTCGAACGTCAGCTTTCAATTTTTGGATTTTAACCAACCCTTCGCCTTCGCCGATAACTCCTTCGATTTTGTTTCCAGCGCCTTTGCGATTTACTATGCCGCCAATTTGCACTTCACCTTTAGCGAAGCTCACCGCGTCATCAAGCCGGGCGGACGCCTGTTCGTGACCGGACCGCTGCCCGAAAACAAGAAGATGTTTTACGACATCATCAAGGAAGCCACCGGCCAATCGATTCCGCCGATGCCCGGTTCCAGCCGCTTCAAGGGCGAGATTTTCGCCACCATCAGCGGAATCTTCGCCAAAACCGAATTGCTGACCTTTGAGAATCCGCTCACCTTCCCCGAAGTGACCCCCTTTATCGATTACGTGCGCGCTTCTCTGAGCGAAGACCGCAAGCTGTGGACGAGCATGTTCAACGGCAAAGAAGAATACGAAGCCATGATCGGCAAAATTCAGCAAGTCGCCACGCGCTGGTTCGAACGCGACGGCAAACTGGTCATGACCAAGGTTGTCGGCGGTATTCTGGCCACGAAATAGACGGACCAATAGATGAATTTCTACGGTAAACGAATTTTGTTCGTCGGCGCGCACCCGGATGATATCGAGCTGGGCTGCGGAGCGCTAATCCACCAGATTGCTTCACAGACCGACATTCTGTGCGTAACACTCTCCGACAATCAAAAGAATCCCCTGCTGACCAACCTGGTCAACGAGCACCATCGCAGCATGGAAGTGTTGGGCGTGAAACCAGAAAATGTCATGCTCGGGCCGTTTACCACGCGCATCTTTCCAGATGCCCGGCAGGAAATTCTGGAATTTTTTCTAAAACTGCGCCACGATTTCAACCCGGATTTGATCTTCGTCCATTCAAAAGCCGATGTGCACCAGGATCACAACACCATCACCGACGAAGCCCTGCGCGCCTTCCGCGGCATCACGGTGCTCGGTTTCGACGTAGTACGCTCCTCGTATGGATTTTTCCCGCACTTCCTGGTGGAAGTCAGCGAAGAAGATGTCAATATGAAAATCGAGGCCCTCTCGGAATATGAAACCTATCGTGACAAGTATTATTTCAATGCCGAACTGACCCGCTCGATCATGATACGACACGGCGCGCTGGCCGAAGTCCCGTTTGCCGAGGGCTTCGACATCCTGCGCGTGGTGGGCACCTTTCAAAAGTAGGTCCGGATCGACGCTGGATTGGCGAACTAAAAATAAAAGAAACCGGGTGACGTTACAGAGAACGTCACCCGGTTTCTTTTACCATACCAGTGTGCTAAAACGTCAAAGCCCTGCTTAACTCAATCTCAATTTTCTCCAGATACAGGGTATCGGCTTCGTAACTCGCCAGATGTCCGGCCGCAATATTGGCCAGCAGACGTTCGTCTCGCCTGGCGGCGCCTTCGCGTAAAAAGGTTGCCATGCCGGCCACACGCGCTTTGAGAATCGCAGAAATTTGGGCGCGATCCGTCAATCCATATGCATCACAAAACAATTTTGCCCGTCGAATTTGATCCGGGAGTGTGCCAAAACCATCCGGGTTGCCGGAAGCCATCAACGGCACAAAACGATACAACGCATACGCGATATCCCAGCTTGCAGGGCCCGGATGAGCATGATCAAAATCGATCACACCCACCAGCGTTCCGTGTTCAAAGACACAGTTATAAGGCGCAAAGTCACCATGACAGATGACTTCAACCGGCTCACGAACTGGAGCCTGCCAGCCGGAGAGCCGCAATAATGCGCTGCCTGTCGTAGCAGCGTGGAGGCGCCGCAGAAGTTTAGCGGCAGCCATCAGGATTTCATCACTACGGAGATTTTCAGGAAGCGGATCATGCCCAACCTGGCCGGGGATAAAAGACAGGATCTCACGCCCCTGCGCATCAAAACCAAGTGGAGCCGGCACTTTCTGTATGCCCATCCCGCGCAGATGCAGCAACAAGGCCTGCACCGGTTCGGTCCAGGGGCCGGCTTCACGCCGGACGGTATCACCCACCCGCACCACAACCGAAAGATTGCCACCGGTCAATCTTTCTTCAGCTTCCACAGGTTGCCCGCATTAGTCTTTCGGGAGACCGATAAAAATTTTTCCGCCCTCAACCTTCACCGGGTAAGCAGGGATATCCACCACGGCTGGCATTTGCCGCGCCTGTCCGGTGCGAATATCAAACTCCGCGCCATGCCGGGGGCAGATAAGATTGAACCCTTCCAGATCACCATCTCCGAGCGGGCCGTCATCGTGCGTACAGATATCGCCAATCGCAAAGTACTGCCCGGCCAGGTTGAACACCACAATCGGGCGGTCTCCGATCTCCACAAACAGCCGCTCGCCGTTTGGCAGATCAGCCGGGCTGATTTCGTAAAAATTCACCTGTGCCGGTTCAAAGTGAGTGTAATTAAACATCCCAACTCCTCAGCTTAATCCACCAGGTCATCGCTGGCGGCGCCCAGACCATATACCCCCGCCTTGAGCACTTTCAGCGAGAGTAATGCACATTTCAAGCGCACCGGGCCCAGGTCGAGGCCAATCAAGTCGAGGAGATCCTGCTTGGTGAGCTGTTTCACTTCATCCAGCGACTTTCCAATGATCGATTCGAGCAAGAGGTCGGCGGACGCCTGCGAGATGGCGCACCCATGCCCGTCAAAAGCTGCTTCCGAAATCACCCCGCCCGCACCGACGCGCAGAGTCACTTCAATGTGATCGCCACACAAGGGGTTGCTATCCGCAAAAGAAAAGTCATGCGGGTCAAGTTTGCCCCTGTAGCCTGGATTTTTATAATGTTCGATGATGATTTCGCGGTATAAATCGTCCATAACGGCCTACCCAAAATATTTTTTTACCTTGTAAATACCCTCCACCAGCCTGTCAACATCTTCCCGGGTCGAGTACAGGTAAAAGCTGGCGCGCGAGGTGGCAGGAATGTTGAATTTTTCATGCAGCGGCTGGGCGCAGTGATGACCGGCGCGCACAGCGACACCATCCTGATCGAGGATTTGGGCGACATCATGGGGATGGACTCCCTCCAGCGTGAACGCGGCGACTCCCCCTTTATCCTTAATTCCGGGCCCGAACACCTTCACGCCGGGAATTTCTTCCAACCGCTCCAGCGCGTAGGCCGTAATTTCGTGCTCATGGGCTGCAATTGCTGCCATTCCAATCCCGGTCAGATAATCGCAAGCCGCGCCAAACCCAACCGCTTCGGCAATGGCCGGCGTTCCCGCTTCGAATTTATAAGGAAGCGCATTGGGTTTGAAAGAGCGCAAGTGTACTTCGCGAATCATGTCACCGCCGCCCAGGAAGGGAGGCATGGCTTCCAGCAAAGTTGTTTTGCCATACAGCGCGCCAATCCCGGTTGGGCCGCAGAGTTTGTGCGCCGAAAAAGCCAGGAAATCCACATCCAGCTCCTGCACATCCACGGCAAAATGCGGCACCGACTGCGCCCCATCCAGCAGAGTGAGCGCCCCGGCCTGATGCGCCAACCTAATCATCTCTTTGGCCGGGTTGATGGTGCCCAGCACGTTGGACATTTGCGTAAACGAAACGAGTCGGGGGCCTTGCTCGAGCAGTTTCTGGTATTCCGCCAGGTCAAGCAGTCCTTCTGCTGTGACAGGGATGAACTCCAGGCGCAGGTTGCGTTCAGCCGCGAGCATGTGCCAGGGCACCAGGTTGCTGTGATGCTCCATCTCGGTCAGAATGATAAGGTCACCACTTTTCAGGCTGGCGCGCGCCCAGGTATGCGCCACCAGGTTGATTGATTCTGTCGTGTTGCGGGTGTAGATCAGCTGCCGGGGTGAGGGCGCGTGAATGAAACGGGCAATTTTCTCGCGCGCCTGCTCGTAGAGCGTGGTAGCTTCCTCGGCGAGTGTATGCACGCCCCGGTGAATGTTGGCGTTGGAGAAGCGATAATAGGCCTCCATCGCATCCAGCACGGCCAGTGGTTTTTGAGCGGTGGCCGTCGAATCGAGGTAAACCAACGGTACGCCAGGGCGCACTTCACGCTGGAGGATGGGAAAATCTTTACGAATTCGGGTCAGGTCAAAGGTCATATTCAAGAAAAAAGACCCGCTTTCTAATAGTCTGGGATGTCTTTCTTGACAACCGGCGGGGTGCGTTTGCCGGTCCCAGCCGGGCGGATTTGCTCGGAATTGGTTGGGAACCACAGGATGCGATCAGGCACCATCCAGCCATCGGTCAAAAAGACGTTGGAGCGGAACTGGACAGCAACCATTTTGTTATCCACCTGGACAACAATACCTTTCAGCCAGCCGCGCACGCGATCGCTGCCTTTTTCGTGATCGCACAGGGCTTCCACCACATCGCCGACATCAAAGGAATATTGCGCGGTGGGTGAGCGCATAAACGAATATGCGGCGGAGCCGCCGCGCACATTACGCTTGATTTCGCCGGATTGCGGGATTACAACGGGACGTACGGTTTTCATAATACCTGCCTGTTTTATCGATGCAGAGAAAAAAGTAAATCATTATATTTTACAACAATTACCCGGCTGAATGCAATATTTCACAAATCCAAAGACATTCGACAAAGCTGGCAATCATGCAAAAAGGAATAAAGCAGCCGATGCAACCCCGCCTGCCTTCAGGCGGAGCAGCCGGCTGCACAACCAGTCTATAAAAGAGTCGGTTTCACCCCTGATCAGTTCGACATTTTCGCGACAATATAATCCTGAAACCGTTCGCGGACGCCTTCGAAGGGAATACGCTGGAAAATCGGGTCGAAAAATCCCTCCACAACCAGTTTTTCGGCTTCAGCCTGCGGGATGCCGCGTGATTTAAGATAGAAAAGGGGTTCCTGTTCCAGCTTTCCAACGGTCGCACCGTGCGTACAGCGCACATCGTCTGCCAGAATTTCCAGGCCGGGGATGGAATCGGCGCGAGCCTGGTCACTCAGTACGAGATTGCGGTTGGCCTGATAGCCATCTGTTTTCTGTGCACCGGGGGCCACGAAGATCATCCCCTGCCAGACAGAGCGGCTTCTGCCCTTCAGCGCGCCTTTGAAGAGCAGGTCGCTGGTGGTGTTGGGAGCCAGGTGATTTTGCTGGGTGTCGTGGTCCAGGTGCTGGTTGCCGTCGGTAAAATAAAAACCAGACATGCGGCCCTGGGCGCCCTGCCCAGCCAGATCCAACTCGGAGAAGTTCTTCGTCAGGTGTGAGCCGATCGCGCCGAAAATCCAATCCAATTGGGCGTCGCGCTCAACACGCACGCGCTCATGGCTGAAGTTCCAGACGTGTTTGCCCCATGACTGCAACTCAACGAATTTGAGACTGGCGCCCTGCAACACCTGGATTTCCACCAGGCCGGCATGCAACGTATCCAGGCCGGGCTCATCAGGTGAGGCCGATTCGTGCACGTAAGTCACTGATGCACCTTCATCGACCAGTACCAGCAAGTGGGAAAGATGGGCATACGCGCCAGGACCCCACAAAACGCTATGGAGCGGCGCCTCCACACGGACATTTTTCGGGACATAGAGAACGATACCATTCTGTGCCAGTGACCCAGCCAGGGCGGCAAATTTGCCTTCCTCGGGATTGACAGTCTGACCCGCCATCCGAGTGACCAGTTCGGGATATTTCTGCTCAGCGGTCAGCAAGTCAGTGAAGATTACACCCTGCCCGGCCAGTTTTTCATCCAGATCGATCGTCGCCCCGCCTGGGAGGAGAATAATCTGCCCGCCATGTTGACCATCAGCCAGCGGACGAAGCAGGTCGGCGCGCACGGGTGGCAGGTCTTCATAAGCACCGGGCTGGGGAAGGCGAAAACTCTCGGTGGGCAGACCATGTAAATCGGTTCGGCGCCAGGCTTCGTCGCTGGTGGCCGGCATGGCAGCGCGGGTGTAAGCCTGCCAGGCACGCTGGCGATATTCGCTCAATACCCCGGCGCGAATATCCGCCTGGACAAAAGCGAATTCCCTGGCAGCGGTTTCAGAGCGGCGCGAGCGGGAGGAGACCACAACTTTCGGTTTTTCTTCCATGTTAACCAATACTCCCTTCCATCTGGAGTTGGATAAGCCGATTCATTTCGACCGCATATTCCATCGGGAGTTCTTTAACCAGCGGCTCAATGAAACCGGAGACGACCATGGTAGTGGCTTCTTCCTCGCTCAGGCCGCGACTCATCAGATAAAAAAGCTGTTCCTCGCCCACCTTGGAGACCGAGGCTTCGTGACCAATGGTGACGTCATCCTCGTCAATTTCAATGTAGGGGTATGTATCCGAACGCGATTTGGGATCGAGCAGCAGGGCATCGCACACCACGTTGGATTTGACGCCCTTCGCACCCTTGTAAACCTTGAGCAGGCCGCGGTAGGAGGCCCGTCCGCCGCTCTTGGAAATCGACTTGGATGTGATTTTGCTGGTGGTATTCGGGGCAAAATGCACCATTTTCGAGCCGGCGTCCTGAATCTGGCCGGCCCCGGCAAAAGCCATCGAAAGCATCTCGCCGTGCGCGCCGGGTTCCATCAGGTAGCAGGAAGGGTATTTCATGGTCACTTTACTACCCAGGTTGGCGTCCACCCATTCGTGGGTGGCATTTTCAAAAACCTTGGCGCGTTGAGTCACCAGGTTGTAAACGTTGGTACTCCAATTCTGGATGGTGCTGTAGCGCGAGCGCGCGCCTTTCTTGACGATGATCTCAATCACGCCGCTGTGGAAGCTGTCGGTGGTGTACTGGGGCGCGGTACAGCCCTCGACATAATGCACCTGGGCGCCTTCGTCGACAATGATCAGGCTGCGCTCAAACTGGCCAACATTGGCAGTATTCAGACGAAAATATGCCTGGAGCGGCAAATCGACCTTGACACCCTTCGGCACATAAACGAACGAACCGCCCGACCAGACGGCACTGTTCAGGGCCGCAAATTTATTGTCTTCAATCGGGATTACCGTGCCAAAATATTCGCGGAATAAATCAGGGTACTGGCGCAGGCCGTCTTCAATGGAAAGGAAGATGACACCCTGTTTTTCAAGATGCTCCTGGATGGAATGGTAGACCATCTCAGACTCATACTGCGCGCCGACCCCGGCCAGGAACTTGCGTTCCGCTTCGGGGATGCCAAGCTTATCGAAGGTGCGCTTGATATCGTCGGGAACGTCGTCCCAGGATTTTTCACTTTTTTCGGTCGGCTTGACGTAATAATAGATATTATCCAGATCAAGTTCAGCCAGATGCGGACCCCAGTTTGGCATCGGGCGCTTGAGATAGTGTTCAAGCGCCTTCAGGCGGAAATCCAACATCCACTGCGGCTCGCCTTTCATCCGCGAGATATTCTCCACAACTTCGCGGCTTAAGCCCTTCTGCGACTTGAAGACATAATTATCATCACGGTCATGAAAGCCGTACTTGTAATCGCCAATTTCATCAAGGATTTTTGCGTCTTCGCTCATAAAAACTCCAGTAATTGGTAAATGGTTGTTGGTAAGTGGTCACAAAATTACCAATCGCCAATTACTAAGCTACCTCTTCATACTTCTCGCGCACCCAATCATAGCCGTGCTCTTCAAGATGCAAGGCCAGTTCGGGACCACCGCTTTCAACAATGCGACCGCCCATCATTATGTGGACGAACTGCGGCTTGATGTAGTTAAGCAAACGCTGGTAGTGCGTGATCACCAGCACGCCCAGCTCGGGGCCGCTCAGGGCATTGACGCCCTCCGAGACGATGCGCAGCGCATCGATGTCTAGCCCCGAATCGGTTTCATCGAGAATGGCAATTTCAGGCCTGAGAGTTGCCATCTGCAAAATCTCGGCGCGCTTCTTTTCGCCGCCAGAAAAACCATCGTTCAAGTATCGGCCCGCAAAAGCGGAATCCATTTTCAGCATCGCCATCTTCTCTTTGAGCAGTTTGCGAAACTCGGGGATGGCAATGCCCTTATCCTCGGGATTTTCAGCGCGGCGGCGGGAGTTGATGGCCGAGCGCAGGAAGTTGGCAACCGTCACACCGGGGATGGCGACCGGGTACTGAAAAGCCAGGAATATCCCGGCGCGGGAGCGTTCATCGGCTTCCATCTCAAGGATATTTTTCCCCTTAAACCAGACTTCACCTTCGGTGACGGTGTAATTGGGATGACCCATCAAGGTGTACGCCAGCGTCGATTTGCCGGTGCCGTTGGGACCCATGATGGCGTGGACTTCGCCCTGCTCAATGGTCAGATCGAGACCTTTGAGAATTTCCTTGCCATCGATACTGACATGTAAGTTTTTGATTTCAAGCTGAGACATGTGTTCCGCTCCTGAAAATTTTCCTATCCAAGGGCGATTAACGCCCCGTTTTTTTGAGCTACCTTCCGTGGGATATAGAAACTGGCCCCGATTATAGCAAACCGGGCGGAAAAAGTCAATATTTATGATATTTTTCTAGTATATTCCAATAATATTCTGCTCTGTCTTTATGGGGATCATCTTGCAGAAATCGTCTGGGCTTAATTCTCGCCCAATTCTGCGCAGAATCGATCAGCCAGCGAAACTATCAACCTTACACGGATAAAATGGCCGGCGCCACCCCGCTCAATGACACAACGCTGGAAAATCTGGCGCGTGCGGCCGGGCTTCCAACCAGGAGCAGCGGTACCGGGTTGGCGGTATGCCGCCGGGTGGATAAATCTTCGAGATTGCCATGATCAGAAGTCAGCAGGATCAGATCCCGGTCAAAATCCCAGGCCGCCAGCAGGCCGCCCAAAACAGCATCGAATTGCTCCAGCAAGGTCAGCGCCGCAGACATATCCTGGTGGTGGCCGGCATAATCCGTCAGCCAGTATTCAAAAAAGGCAAAATCCAGGCTGGCGGAAAGCCCGGCAAGGCGTGCGCCAGCCTGCCTGGCAGTAAGAAGAGGGATTTCCGCATGTCCCAGACGCTCACGCCACCCGTCTCCGGTCAGATCGGCGGAGATGGCCTGTCCGTTACATAAATCTACAGCGGTGCGCAGAGACAGCCCGGCGTTGGTAACTGCCAGGGGAATGGATGAAAACAGCCGGCGGCCCGAGTGAATGCCGTGGAAATACCCGTCCGGATAGGCATTGATCAGCGCGGCGCGCCGGCCCGCGCGGGAGAATGCACCAAAGATGCCGCCATCCTGCAGGGTGGCGGCGGTGGCAGAATCCGGTTTGGGGCCATAGTGGTAGCCAATTTCGGCGGGAATATTGCGACCCGTCAGCAAAGTGGCCTGACCGGTCGCCGATTGAGGCAGACCGGCCACGCCCAGGCAGGCATCCAGGCTGAGCAGTGTGGTCGATTCGGTTTCGAGCGGCGCGGAGCGGGCAAGCAGACGCTGCCCGCCCAACAGCGTGGATAGATGTGGCAGGTTGGCGAGCGCGAAAGGGTTGCTCGATGGGTCATCAGCACCCAGCCCGACGCCATCCAGGAACAGGAAAAGGATGGACATGAGTTTCAGCTTTTTTGCAGGATCAGGTAGGCAGAGGTTTGCTGGCCCCGGTCGGTGCCGTTCTGGCGGGAGAGCAAATGAAAGCGGGCCAGAATCCGCTCCAGGTCTGCGGAGGCCAGCCCTGGGGCGGATTTCTCGGAGAGGAAGGCGTACAAGAACCAGATTCCGTCCGGGCGCAGGATCTGATCCAGCTGGTCGAGGTACATCGACCGGGCGGCAGGTTCGAGGCCGTGAAAACAGCCAATATCGAGGACCAGGTCGAAAGAAGCCAACCCGGGCGGTAATCGCGAGACATCAGCCTGGATGAATTGGACCGTCAGGCCGGATTGACGAGCTTTTGCGCGGGCCTGGCGAATGGCGGCAGGGACAAAGTCTACGCCAGTCGCCTGCCAGCCCCGGGCGGCGAGGGTCAGAACATTGGTGCCGGTGCCGCAGCCCAAGTCAATGACCCGGCCAGGCGGGCGATTATGCAGAAATTCGGTCAATTCGGGCGGGGTGAGGCCGCTATCCCAGCGTGGACGGCGCATGTAAAGCCAGATAAACCAGAGTCGGCGGAGTATGTTCATCGGACAATGCTTTCGTGATAGGCAATTCTATCATTTTCCGCCGGAGTTCTTGAAATTGGACGCCAGGGATAAAAATTCGTGACTTAACGCGCAGGAAAAAAGGTACAATTAAGCGTTATTCTCTTTGACATTTAGCCCGACTTCTTTTAGAATTCAGCCCACTGCTATCTTTTGTAAATCTTTTTATATGAGGAGTAGATCTCCATGAAAGAGTTCACGACTGAATCCCTCCGCAACATCGCACTGGTCGCTCATGGCGGCGCCGGGAAGACGATGATGGCGGAGGCTTTTCTTCATCTGACCGGGGCTTCCACCCGCCTGGGCAAAGTGGATGACGGCTCATCGGTTTCGGACTACGATGAAGAAGAAATTCGCCGCAAGATTTCGCTCTACACCAGCGTCATCCCGGTTGAGTACCGCGACCATAAAATCAACTTTCTGGACGCGCCCGGTTTCACCGATTTCATCGGCGAAATGATTTCCGCGCTCAGCGTGGCAGATGGCGCGCTGCTGTTGGTCGATTCGGTCTCTGGTGTAGAAGTGGGCACCGAGCTGGCCTGGAATTACGCCGACCAATTCAAACTGCCGCGCATGATCGTCATCAACAAGATGGATCGGGAAAATGCCAATTTTGCAAAAGCCTACCAGAGTGTGGAGGGTTTTGCCCACGCCGCCGGGACGCGTCTGATCAAGGTTCAACTACCCTGGGGCGAAAAACTGGACTTCAAGGGCGTGATCGACCTGATTCACTTGAAAGCATACGAGGGCGATGGGAAAAAGGTAGTCGAAATCCCGGCTGAATATAAGGATGCCGTCGAAGAAGCGCGCATGCAGCTGATCGAAGCGGCCGCCGAAGGCGAAGATGCGCTCCTGGAAAAATATCTCGAGACCGGTGAATTAACCGGCGAGGAACTGCTGCGCGGCCTGAAGCAGGTTGTCCGCTCCGGCTCGTTCGTCCCGGTCTTCGTGGCTGCCGCCGGGCACGAAAAAGGCGTCAGTACGCTGCTGGATGCCATCATCGAATTGATGCCCAGCCCGGCCGATCGCGGCGAAGTGCTGGCCCACGGCAAGGGCGGCGAAGAAAAACTGACCGCCAGCGATACCGGTCCAGCTGCGCTGTATGTCTGGAAAACGACTGCAGATCCATTTGTCGGCAAGATGACCTATTTCAAAGTCATCTCCGGCACAATCGCCGCAGATGCGCACTTCTGGAACCAGACCAAGAGCGGCGATGAGCGTATGGGCGGGCTGCATCTGCAGCGCGGCAAAGAACAAATCGCGATGAAAAACATCCACGCCGGAGATATTGCCGTCGTCTCGAAGTTAAGCGTCACCACCACCGGCGATACCCTGTGCGACAAAAACCACCCGCTGACCGTGGAAGCGCCAAAATACCCGGCCGCACTCTACCAGGTAGCCATCCACCCCAAGACGCAGGCCGATGCGGCCAAGATCTCACCCACGCTGACCCGCCTGTGCGAAGAAGATCTGACCCTGACCTGGCACAACGAAGCCTCCACCGGCCAGACGATCCTGCAAGGGATGGGTGATCAGCACATCGACGTGGCCATCCGCCGCGCACACACTAAATTCCAGGTCGGGCTGGTGACTGAGGAACCCAAGGTTCCCTACCGCGAAGGCATCACCCGCAAAGCCGCGGCCCAGTACCGTCACAAAAAGCAGACCGGTGGTTCAGGACAATTTGGCGAAGTACATCTGCGCATTGAGCCCTACCAGGATGCGGACTTTGAATTTACCGACGAACTGGTCGGTATGAACCTGTCCAAATCCTACCTACCTCCGATCGAAAAAGGCATCCGCGCCGCCATGGAACACGGCGTATTCGCGGGTTATCCGCTCAGCAACGTCAAAGTGATTGTTTACGATGGCAAGGAACACCCGGTAGACTCCAAGCCAGTCGCCTTTGAAACCGCCGGGCGAGAAGCCTTCAAGCTGGCTGTACAGGATGCCGGCCCGGTGCTGTTTGAGCCGATCATGTCAGTGCGAGTGACCGTTCCGGATACCAACATGGGCGACGTGATGGGCGATATGAACACCCGCCGCGGGCGCGTGCAGGGCACCGAAACGGAACGCGGCAACACGACCGTCATCGCGCACGTACCGATGGCTGAAATGCTGCGCTACACCACCCAACTCCGCTCGCTGACCGGCGGACGCGGCTACTTCATGATGGAATTTGACCACTATGATGTCGTCCCGCCACAGCTGGCCCAGCCGATCATGGAAGCGCACAAGCGCGAGATGGAAGCCAAGAAAGAGGAGTAATCCAATCCAGACCAATCACCGGGGAGCCTGCGCTCCTCGGTTTTTTGTTAATAATCAGATAGAATTTACCCAATTTACTTGACTTTCACCATCAACCGGATAAAATCATCTCATGATGTTTTTCCCCTTACAGTGTTCCTGTATGCGGCGGGGTTCGTAGCCACCGCCGCTTCGCAATAAGTACGCCCTCTGACCGAAGAACGGTGCGCGAATCCCGCATGTGACCCCAGCACATGGCGTTTGCGCGCCGTTCTTTTATTTTGCCCAGCAGGCAAAAGGTCAGAGGGCGTTTTAGATTAATCAAATCCAGTTCATCTGAAAGGTAGATTCCTCATGAAAATCGCATCCAATGTCACCGAGTTGATTGGCAACACCCCGCTCGTACGCTTAAACCGCCTGGCCGAAGGCGCCGCCGCCCAGGTGGTACTCAAGCTGGAATTTTTCAACCCGGCCAAAAGCGTCAAGGATCGCATCGGCTTTGCCATGATCGACGCGGCGGAAAAATCGGGCGCGCTGCGGCCCGGCATGACCATTGTGGAGCCCACCAGCGGCAATACCGGCATCGCGCTAGCCATGGTGGCCGCCGCCAAGGGCTACGCCTGCATCCTGACCATGCCCGAAACCATGTCCAAGGAACGACGCATGTTATTGCGCGCCTACGGTGCTGAATTGATCCTGACCCCCGGCCCGGAGGGCATGAGCGGTGCGATTAAACGCGCCGAGGAGATCGCCGCATCAGACCCACAGAAATACTTCATCCCGCAGCAATTCAAAAACCCGGCCAATCCCGAAATCCACCGCAACACCACCGCCGAGGAGATCTGGCGCGATACCGAAGGGCAGGTAGATATCCTCGTAGCGGGGGTCGGCACCGGCGGGACGATCACCGGGGTGGGTGAAGTGCTCAAAAGCCGCAAACCCGGTTTCCAGGTGGTGGCGGTCGAGCCGGAGGCTTCCCCTGTCCTCTCGGGCGGGCTCAAAGGTCCGCACAAAATCCAGGGCATTGGCGCCGGGTTCGTGCCAGCCGTGCTGAATATCAACATCTACGATGAAATCATCCGCGTTTCGGATGACAATGCCATGGATACCGCCCGCCGTATGGCCCGCGAAGAAGGCCTGCTGGTTGGGATTTCCTCCGGCGCGGCGACCTGGGCAGCCCTGCAGATTGCCCGGCGCTCGGAAAACGCCGGCAAACTGATCCTGGTCATCATCCCCTCCTTCGGCGAGCGCTACTTATCCTCCGCGCTGTACCAGCATCTGGCCGATTGAGAACAGCATGACCCTCGAACCCATCCCCATTCGCCGGGAGATTCATCCCTGGCAGAGCCTCTCCAACTTTTTCACCTTGATGCGCTCCGACATTTACTCCGCGCTGGAACGTGACCCTGCGGCGCGCTCTGCGCTCGAGATTTTGATCCTGTACCCCGGCCTGCACGCCATCTGGGTGCATCGCATCAGCCACTGGTTATGGACACACGACTCGAAACTGATCGCCCGCTGGCTCTCTCAGCTGGCCCGCGGACTAACCGGAATCGAGATCCATCCCGGGGCGAAAATCGGCATGAACCTGTTTATTGATCACGGCATGGGCGTGGTGATCGGGGAAACTGCTGAAATCGGGCACGATGTCACCCTCTATCATGGCGTCACGCTGGGCGGAACTTCGCTGGAGAAGGGCAAACGCCACCCTACCATCGGTGACCGGGTGACCATCGGCACAGGCGCCAAGGTGCTCGGCAATATCCTGGTCGGCAACGACAGCCGCATCGGCGCGAATGCCGTGGTGGTCAGGTCGGTGCCAGAAAATTCGGTCGTGGTGGGCGTGCCCGGACAGATCGTCAAGCGCGCCCGACAGCACACCGCTGACGATGCTCCCGATCTGAATCACGCCTCCCTGCCCGATGTCATCGGCGTGACGCTGAAAGACCTGCTGGCGCGCGTGACCGAGTTGGAAGCCATCGTCGAAGGGCAGGCCCGGTCGCAAGATCCTCTGTACGCGCCAGTCGGGGAAGCCTGGGAGAGCATCGACTTTGCCATCTAAGAACCTGTTCTTTTAGCGCCACCACGCACAGCACCCCTAAAAAGAAAAAAGCCCGCCGTTCTGTTTCAGAACGCGCGGGCTTTTGGATGTGTGCAGGCCAGCCGCAGCTTAGTAGGAGGAATTGGAGTGCGAAATCTCCAGGTCGCGGACAAGCAGAAAGGCGGGGACGACCACAGCGGTCGGATTGCGCGCGCCGTAGCTTTGGGAGGTGTTGTATGGCAGGGTTTGACGGGAAGCCCAGGCCACCTTCTCACCAAAAATCTCCAGCAGGCTTTGGGTCAGGCGCACGTTATAGGGTACGACGACCGAGCCATCAGCCTTGAGCAGCAGCGCGCCAAAGCGTGAGGTGCCGGTGACCAGCGCCTTGGAGGGGTTGACGATATTCATGTAGTGCAGGAAGGGGATGTAGAGCAAGTCTTTTTCGCGCGGCAGGGCAAGCAGTTCAGCCAGGGTGGCGACCTCCTGCCGGCCGCCCGCCAGGCTCAGGCTGGTATGGGGGACGGTGTGACCGCTGGCCGGCGCGCCAAATTCATCGGCGTCATCCTGGTACCAGGTAAAGGCCTGGAAAATGCCCTTTTCGAAGAGCGAAAAGCTCCGGCGCGGCAGGCCGAGGAAATCGCGTTTAAACGGGTATGTCTCCAGGCGGCCGGGATCATCCTGCAGCGTGATCTGATCCGAGAAGATTTTCTGGCCGATCTGTTCTTCACTTAAGAAGGAGAAACCGCGCTTCATCAGGCCGCCGTTGAACCCGATCCAACCCATGAAGCTGACCATTTCGGCGATGGCAGCCGGGCCGAAGACGACATCATACGCGCCGAGCGGAATCTGCTGCGGGGTGTCGTGATGATAATGATCGAGTAGCAGCGCCAGGTCGCGGTGCAGGGCAGCGGGGTTGAGATCTTCTTTGCGCCAGGCCGATTGCTCGGCGGTCACTTCCCACTTGAGGGTGGCATGCGCCAGGACGATGGAGACCTGGGCATCGGTGCTGGCAAAGTATTGCAGGTGCTCGGAGCGGGTGCCGATCATGGCCATGATGTTCGCGCCGCACGAAAAAATTCCGGAGAGGCGGATGTCATCCGTCTCCAGGTGGGCGACGGCGGCGTTGAAGTAGGCCAGTTTTTCGGCGTTGCTGAGTTGGGCCAGGGCCAGGTCATAGCCGCTTTCGTCGATGAAGGTTTCGGTGTATACCGGGACGGTAGGCTGGTAATCGAGTGGCATGGCATGGGCAACCATGGCAATGGCGGTATCCAGGCCTTCCCGCATGGCATTGAGCTGGTTCAGGTCGGTGATCATGCCGTAGCTGGCACGCTTTTTGCCGTCGTAGGCGGTGATTTCGAGGCGCACCAGGTGCTCATTGGTATTAAGCGAAATGGCGGAGTTGGCAAAGCGCATCAGGTAGCTGTTTTCCTCGTGAATCAAGAAGGTGGCATCCGCGCCTTTTTCGAGCGCCGACTGGCGCAGGGCGCGCAAGGTGGTCAAAATTCGCTCGTTCACGGCTATTCTCCTATGGTCACATGGTCGAAGCGACAAACCGGCACGCCATGGCCAAGCTGCATGATCTGATTAGGCTGGCCCTTGCCGCAGTTTTCGATAAAACGCACTTCCCAGGTGGAGCTGTCGCCCACCGCGGAAAGTGAGTTCCAAAACTTGAGGGTATCACCCTTGTAGGTGGAGTTCTTGACGACGCCGGTCACCCGGCCTTCGTCCACCAGCCAGCCGATTTCGGTTCCGAAATGGAACTGCTCACGGTTCGAGCCGATGGACCAGCTGCGGTCGCCATCCACCATCAGGCCTTTCTCGGTGTTGCGGATGATATCGTCCAGCGAGCCATCCTGCCCGGCATCAATGTTGATGTTGGTCATGCGCTCAATCGGCACACGGTAAAAGGCGGTGGCGCGATTGGCGCCGCCGCTGCCTTTGAAGATGGCGCGGCGCGCCTTGCTGTTGGCTTCTTCCACCATTTGCCGCCCGGTAATAGCGCCCACCAGCAGGCCCTTATCTATGAGCAGGTTATCCTGTGCCGGGACGCCGTCGTCATCGTAGCCAAAACTGCCCGGTGAATTGGGTAAAGTCGCGTCGGCGCGGGCAGTCAGGCGCGGAGAACCGTAACGCAGCCGGCCAAAATCTTCCAGCGTGACGAAAGAGCCGCCCGCATAGGCCAGCTCGTATCCCAGAATGCGATCCAGCTCGAGAGCGTGCCCAATCGTCTCGTGAGTTTGCAGGTACATGATTCCCGGCAGCAGGATGACCGAGCGCTCTTCTTTGGGACATTGCGGAGCGGTGCGCACCTGGTTCATTTCGCGGACAATGCGCTCGGCCTGCTCTGAGAGATATTCCCGGTCGATCGATTCCCAGCCGCGGCTTTCTCCGCGCCGCCCGAGCCGGAACTTGCGCTCGTGCATCTCACCCTGCTCATCGAGCCCGGCCACCTGCAGGGTGAAAAAGACCTCGGTGATCGTTTTTTCGATCTCGCTGCCTTCCGAATCGACAAAAATAATCTGCTTGCGCACGAAGGTCGCATCGCTGATGCGCTGAAAAACGCCCTCCTGGTTCAGCCTGGCATCCATCTCCTTGAGAAAAGCCACCTTCTCGGCCAGCGGCACATCAAAAGGATTGACCTGGCAAGGACTGGCAAACTGCGCCTGCAAGGCGTCCTTTTCCGCCAACCGCACCGGGAAGCTGACCCGTTCTGCCGCTGCGGCGGCATTGTCAAAGGCCTGGTCATACAATCCGGCCAAATCGGCCAGGTCGGAGGCGGCAGAAAAACCCCAGGCGCCCTTATACAGTACACGAATTCCGGCGCCGCTTTCACTGGCCGAAGCAGCATTTTTTAGATTGCCATTCCACATCGTCAGCGCATCGGTTTTTTCATAGGGATACCAACGCGTATCCACATATGTCGCGCCCCTGGCTTTCAAGCGTTTGATCTGTTGCTGAATCTGCTGTAGCATAGATTTGGCTCCTTTTTTACCCTTCGCTTGTGATTATTTTCACCCAAACTGATTCTACACCTGTTGTACCGAAAATCAACCCTGCGCCGAATCATTCTCCTGCGCCATTTCCACCAGGGCGCGCAGCGCCAGCGCGTATGAATGCCAGCCCAATCCGCTGATCTTGCCCCGGCAAACCGCGGAAACCAGGCTCTTATGGCGGAACTCCTCGCGCGCATACACATTGGAAAGATGCACTTCGATGACCGGAATGCCAATCGCGGCGATGGCATCACGCAGGGCTACGGAGGTGTGGGTGTAACCGCCGGGATTGAAGATCACCCCGGCCGCCCAATGGCGCGCATCGTGCAAGGCATCAATCAGCGCCCCCTCATTATTGGACTGCGCCGCGCGTACTTCCACGCCCAGGTTCGCGCCCAGACGCAGCAATCGGGCATTGATCTCGTCCATCGTCAGACTGCCATACACTCCCGGCTCGCGGGTGCCGAGCAGGTTCAGATTTGGGCCATGCAACACAAGAATGACGGTCATCTTAATAGTCTCCTAATACCATATCAAGATTTTCAACTTTTACACCGACCTGCATCGTCCCGACTTCTTCCGGCAGGGCAAAATGCACCACACCGGCAGCACGCTTCTTATCGTTCCGCATCGCCGCCACCAGGTCAGCGCGCGGCAGGCCGGGCGGAATTGCCACCGGTAACGCCAAATTCGAGAGCACAGCCGCAAGCTGGTTGGAAAATCCTTTCGAGCAGATCCATAATTTTTCGGCCAGCCGCGCTTCGACAACCATCCCTATCGCAACGGCTTCGCCATGGCGCAGGCTGTAATTGGTAACTTTTTCCAGCGCATGCCCAACCGTATGACCAAAATTCAAGGCCGCGCGCAATCCGCGCTCATACGGATCGGCCTCAATCACCTTGATTTTTACAGCCATCGCGCGCTGGACGATCTCGACCAGGTTGGTTTGCACCGCCGGCAGGCCGCTGGAACACAGCCCAAACAGGAGCGGATCGGCGATGATGCCATGCTTGACCACCTCTGCCAGGCCGGAGCGCAGCTCGAAGAGACTCAGCGTGCCGAGCAGTTCCGGAGCGGCCACCACCAGCCGGGGCGGGAAGAAAGCTCCCACCAGGTTTTTCCCCTCGGGCAGGTCGAAGCCGGTTTTTCCTCCCAGAGAAGAATCAACCATGGCCAGGAGTGAGGTCGGCAAACCTACCCATGGCACTCCGCGCATGAAGGTTGCCGCCGCAAAGCCAGTCAGGTCGCCCACCACGCCCCCGCCAAGCGCCAGGACCGTGCTTTTGCGATCCAGCCCCAATTGCAGAAAATTGCGCCACAGTTCGGCGACGGTTTCGATTGTTTTGGAATTTTCCCCAGCTGGAATGGTCACCAATGCCGCCGCAAAACCCGCCTCCTGCAGGCTGGCCAGCAGCGGCCCGGCATAGAGTGGCGCGACGTTTTCATCGCTTACCACGGCCAGCGGGCCATTAAGTTGGTTCTCGCGCAACAGACTACCCAACGCGTCCAACCGGCCTGGCTCAACCAGGACATCATAGGGCTGCCCCATGCCCTTGACGCGGAAAGCTCCCAACCCGATTTGCAGCGACCAGGAGATCTCCTCGCAGGTCAGGCCATCGGTGACGGCGCGCAGCCCAAAGGAGTGATAATGCTCCCGGCGCTGATCGAGCAGGGCAGAGAGTCGGGCGCGCCGATCACCCGCCAGCAACGGACGCTGATTGGCATCCTGCTCCAGCCGGCGCAGCAGCGTTTCCAGCTCGGCCATCAGGACCACCACCCGGCCCCTGGATTCGGCCAGAGCGCGGTTTTGCTCGCGCAGCAGCGCCCCGCCGCCCAGCGCAATCACCTGCCCGGGGTTTTTCAACACGCGCCGCAGGGCCGCGCTTTCAATATCCCGAAAGCCCGCCTCGCCCCACTCGGCCATGATTTGCGGGATGGATGACCCGCTGGACTGCTCAATTTCGACATCCAGGTCAACAAACGCCATCTCCAATGCCTGTGCCAGCGCGCGCCCAACACTGCTCTTGCCGGCCCCTGGCGGGCCATACATAAAGATGGTCTTCATTCCGGCCACCAGATATGCCCGTGATTATCCATCTCCAGGTCGGCCAGGCGCGCCTGGCGCAGGGCCGCAAAACGCGGCTTCAAGTCCTCCAGCGCGTCACCGCCCAGTTTTTCGAGCAGAGCTTCCGCCAGGACAAACGCCACCATCGCCTCCAGGATCGGCACTGCGCGCGGCACCGGGCAGAAATCGGAGCGTTCGTATTGGGTCGGGCCGGGCTGGCCGGTCGCCAGATCGACCGTGTTTTGCGGCGTCAGCGTGGTCGCAATCGGCTTCATCGCGGCGCGAATCACCAGGGGCTGGCCGTTACTAATGCCGCCTTCCGTCCCGCCCGCGCGGTTGGAAGGGCGCAACAGCGCGCCAGAAGCGGCCTCCAAATCAATTGCATCATGGGCCAGCGTGCCGGGGCGGCGCGTATTTTCAAACGCCTCGCCAATTTCCACGCCCTTCATGGCCTGCACACTCATCACCGCCAGCGCCAGGCGCGCCTCCAGGCGTTGATTCCACTGGGCGTAGCTGCCCAGCCCAACCGGCAGATTTAGCACCACGATCTCCAGCACACCGCCGAGCGTATCCTTGCCATGTATGATCTGCTGGATGCGGGCCCGCATCTTTTCAGCCGCCAACGGATCAGGACAGCGCACCTCCGAAGCCTCCGCCGCCTCAAACCGCGCCGCATACGGCAGACCGTCAAAACTGCCTTCCACCTCGCCGATGCTTTTTACATAGCCGCCGACGACGATCCCAAACTGCCCGAGCAGCTGCTTGCAGATGGCGCCGACCGCCACCCGCATCGTCGTCTCACGCGCCGAGGAGCGCTCCAGTGTCGGACGAAGATCGCGATACCCATACTTGACCGCGCCCGTCAAATCGGCGTGACCAGGCCGGGGCGTGGTCAGCGGCGGGATGGACTGCCCTTGCCATTTGTTATGGTCAGAATTTTTTACCAACAAAGCCAACGGCGCGCCAGTCGTCAACCCGGCCATCACACCGCCCAAAATTTGGACGGTGTCTTTTTCTATTTTCATGCGCCCACCCGCGCCATAACCCTGCTGGCGGCGCGACAACTCGCGGTTGATGATTTCATCTGGCAATGGCAACCCGGCCGGGATTCCATCCAGGATGGCGGTCAGAGCCGGGCCGTGTGACTCTCCGGCGGTAAGGAAACTTAAAGGCATGCGAACTCCTGCAAGAAAAAATGAATCGCGCCGGACTAGGATTTGCGGCGTTTTCCGGATGGTTTTTCGGGGACGGGAAATAGAAACGGCGGGCGCAGATTCAACCGCAGCAGGTGCGCGCCATGCTCTCCCAGCTGTAACACAGTCACCGAGCCGGTTTCACAGCTCAGGCGCTGAAAATGATCGAGCGGCATCCCAAGGTGATAAGCCACCAGCAGCTTGATCGGATCGGCATGCGAGACCAGCGCCACGATCCCTTCCGGCGGGTGCGCCCGGGTCAGCGACTCGACTTCATTCACCAGCCGGAACTGGCATTCGGCAAATGATTCGCCGTTGGGAAAGCGGAAGCGCGAAGGGGCTTCCTGCACGGTTTTCCATTCCGGTCGTTTGCGCAGTGCTTTTAGCTCCTGCCCAGCCCAATCGCCGACACCGGTTTCCATCAGGCCGGCGCGAATCTCCACCGCCAGGCCGCGCTTTTCTGCCAGCGGCGCGGCTGTCTCCCTGGCCCGCTCAAGCGGCGAACTGTAAAGCGCGGTTAGCGGCACTTGCCCCAGCGCTTCTGCCAGATCAACGGCCTGTTGGCGCCCGCGCTCATTCAGATGAACTTCTGGCAGGCGGCCAGCCATGCGGCCCGTTTTGACGAAATCATTCTCACCATGGCGAATCAAAAGAAACAGTGGCATCTATTTGATATTCCTTTTCAGGTCGTTAATCCGTTCCTGCGGCAGATCGGGCAAATGGCGCTCCTGTTCAATACCGAGGGCCAGTTTTTGGGCAGCGCGCCAGCGCGCCAGGCGCGCTTCCACCTGCGATTCGTAGCCTTCGTTGGAAGGGGTGTAAAAATACGTCCCAAGCAGGCGCCTGGGCAAATATTGCTGCGGGGTAAAATGGCCTTCCATTTCGTGCGGATAAAGATAACCCTGGCCCTGGCCGGTCGCCTCGCGATCGCGGTTGCCATCCTGAAGATGTTTCGGCACCGACCCGGCGCCCTCCTGCTCAATACTCTGCATGGCTTTGAAATAAGACGTGGCGCTGTTCGATTTTGGCGCGGTCGCCAGGTACAGCGTGGCCTCGGCGAGCGCATAAATCCCCTCCGGCAGGCCGACAAATTCAAAAGCCGTCACCGCCGAAGCCGCCACCACCAGCCCCTGCGGATCGGCCAGCCCTATATCCTCGCCAGCCAGGATGACGAGGCGGCGCAGGATAAAGCGCGGATCCTCGCCAGCATAGATCATCTTCGCCAGCCAGTACAGGGCGGCATCGGGGTCTGAGCCGCGCACCGATTTGATAAAGGCCGAGATGGTGTCGTAGTGCGCGTCGCCATCCTTGTCATACAGCACCGCCCGGCGCTGAATCGATTCCTGCGCCACATCCAGCGTGACCTGGATCACGCCATCCGAATCGACGGGCGTCGATTCGACAGCCAGCTCAAGCGCATTAAGCGCATTGCGCGCATCACCGGTCGCCATATCCACCAGGTGGGCGCGCGCATCGGGCGCCAAGTGGATACGCCGCGTGCCGTAGCCCCGCTCCGGGTCTGCAATCGCCCGGTCGAGCAGCACACCAATTTCAGCCTGGTTAAGATTCCGCAACTGGAAAATCCGCGAGCGACTGACCAGGGCCTTGATCACCTCGAAAAACGGGTTTTCGGTGGTCGCGCCGATCAGGGTAACGGTACCATTTTCCACAAAGGGCAGCAGCGCATCCTGCTGGGCCTTGTTCCAGCGATGGATTTCATCCACGAAAAGGATTGTCTTTTGCTTATACAGACGGCTGCGCTCCTGGGCACGGTCGATCACCTCGCGCAGTTCACTTTTTCCGGCCAGGATAGCCGAAAGTGTCTCAAAATGACTCCGGGTCTGGTTGGCGATGACTTGCGCGAGGGTCGTTTTTCCTGTCCCGGGCGGCCCCCATAGGATAATGGAGGCAAACAGCCGGTCAGCTTCAATCGCGCGGCGCAGCAACTTTCCAGCGCCGATGATATGTTCCTGGCCGATATATTCCTCCAGCGTGCGCGGTCGCATGCGCGCGGCAAGCGGCGCCTCGGATTTCATCCGTTCCTGCATGGCGTGGTCAAAAAGATCAGACATGAGCTGCATTATAAATCAAAAGGCCAGCGGGCAAAGATCACCAACCGTGTGCGGGTTCGCGCAATGTAACCGGTTACAGTCCGCCGGTATTAAGGTAGAATCAAGCCTATTCCATTCCACCGGGAGGCTTCCCCATGCGTCATGGCTTTTTCGACGAGTCTAAGCAGGAATATGTCATCGAACGGCCCGATGTGCCTGTTTCATGGACAAATTACCTGGGCGTCAAAGATTTTTGCACGGTGATTTCTCACAATGCAGGCGGATATTCTTTTTATAAAACTGCCCAGCACCACCGCATTACCCGTTTCCGCCCCAACAGCGTGCCGCTCGACCGGCCCGGGCATTATGTTTACTTGCGCGACGATGAAACGGGCGAGTTTTGGTCGTTATCCTGGCAGCCGGTGGGAAAACCACTCGAAAAAGCCCGCTATGAAGCGCGGCACGGGCTGTCCTACTCCAAATTTTCCTGCGATTACCAGGATATCCAGGCCGAGCAAACGCTATTTATCCCCGTCCATGATCCGCTGGAAATCTGGGATGTCAAGATCCGCAACAGCGGGGGAAAAACGCGCCAAATGAGCATTTTCAGCTACTGCGAGTTTTCCTATCACCACATTGACATTGACAACCAGAACCTGCAAATGAGCCTGTACGCCAGCGGAACGAATTACAAAGACGGCATAATCGAGTACGATTTTTTCTACGAACCCTGGATGTACCACTTTTTCACCGCCAACTTCAACCCCGATAGCTACGACTGCCTGCGCGACCAGTTCATCGGCGTCTACCACACCGAAAGCGACCCCGCCGCTGTGCAGCGCGGCGAGTGCTCGGGCTCCAGCGAGCTGGGCGGCAATCATTGCGGCGCACTGCACAAACGCTTTACCCTCGCGCCAGGCGCAGATACGCGCTTCGTCTTTCTGCTAGGCGTGGGCTCGCGCGAAGGCGCCGGCCGCGCCGCCCAGTCCCGCTATTCCAATTTCTCGAATGTGGATGCCGCCTTTGCCGAACTGGCGGAGTACTGGCGGGCAAAGCAAGCCGTTTTACAGGTCAAAACCCCGCACCGGGGCATGAATACCATGCTCAATACCTGGACTCTGTTCCAGGCCGAGACCTGCGTGGTCTGGTCGCGTTTCGCCTCCTTCATTGAAGTTGGCGGGCGCACCGGCCTGGGCTACCGTGACACCGCCCAGGACATCCTGAGCGTCATCCACACCAACCCAACCAAATGCCGCCAGAGAATCATCGAATTACTGCGGGGACAGGTCAGCGCCGGGTACGGGCTGCACTTGTTTGACCCCGCCGTGTTCGAGCCGCAAGAAAACAAGCTGCCCGGCGTGAAACTGCCGACAGTGGTACCCACCCCAAGCATGGATGAAATTATCCACGGGCTGGAGGATACCTGCTCCGATGATCATCTCTGGCTGGTGCCAACCATCGTCGAGTTTGTTAAAGAAACCGGCGACCTGGACTTTCTGGAGCAGGTGATCCCTTTTGCCGATGGTGAACCGGCCAGCGTATACGACCATATGAAACGCGCCCTTGATTTTTCTGCTTCACAAACCGGCGCCAACGGCGTCTGCAAAGGCTTGCGCGCAGATTGGAATGACTGTCTGAACCTGGGCGGTGGAGAAAGCGCGCTGGTTTCTTTCCTGCACGTCTGGGCCATCAACGCCTTCCTGGAATTAGCCCGCTACCTGGGCCGCAGCGCCGATGTGGAAAAATACACGATGCTGGCAGCAACCGTAAAAGAAACCTGCAACCGCGAGCTGTGGGACGGCGCGTGGTACCTGCGCGGTTTTACCAAAAAGGGATTAAAAATCGGCTCAAAGGACAACACGGAAGGAAAGATCTTCCTCGAGCATATGGCCTGGGCGGTAATTGGAGAGATTGCCCCGCGCGAACGCGCCCTGAGCGCCATGGATGCCATTGACCGCCATCTTTATTCCAACTATGGAAATCATCTCCTCTGGCCAGCCTACAGCCAGCCGAACGATGATATTGGCTATGTGACGCGCGTCTATAAGGGCATCAAGGAAAACGGCGCCATTTTCAGCCATCCCAACGCCTGGCCAATCATCGCCGAGTGCCTGCTGGGCCGCGGGGCGCGCGCCATGAAGTTCTACGACGCGATTTTGCCTTACAACCAGAATGACATCATCGAAATCCGGCAGGCCGAACCGTATTCGTACTGTCAGTTCATTATGGGGCGCGATCACAGCGCCCACGGACGGGCGCGCCACCCCTGGCTGACCGGCACCGCCGGCTGGATGTACACTGCCGCAACAAAGTACATCCTCGGGGTGCGGCTCAGCTTTGAGGGTCTCGTCATCGACCCGTGTCTCCCGGCAGAGTGGGAGGGCTTCGAGGTCGTCCGCCAGTGGCGCGGGGCGACGTATAACATCACAGTGCAGAATCCGGCTCACATCGAAAAAGGTGTGAAATCTGTCAGGGTGAATGGTCAACAGATGACGGGTAACGTGGTGCCGCAGCAGCCGGCCGGATCGATCAATGAGGTAATGGTGGTGATGGGATAGCAATAGAGGGTGCGATGCACCCCCAAGCGAGGCAAAATGACCAAAGAACTAAAAGCCGTCATCCTGGCCGGGGGGAAAAACCCGGCAACCGCAGCCCAGCCAATCCTGCTCCAGCCGCTCGGTGATCAAAAAGTCATCGATTACATGGTGAAAAATGCCCTGCAGGTGGTTACGCCCAAAGATTTGTATATCGTCGTCGGCTACCAGCAGAATGAAGTCCGGGCGCATTTGGGTGAAAATTACAACTATGTCACCCAGGAGGAACAACTCGGCACCGGGCACGCCGTTTTGCAACTGCAACCGTTGCTAAAGGATTTCGCCGGCGATCTGCTGATCCTCTATGGTGACACGCCTCTCTTCCGCCCGGCCTCGATCCGCGGGCTGCTCAATCGCCATCGCCTGCGCGAGGCCCATCTCACCCTGCTGACGGCAATTGTCGAACAGCCGCTGCCCTACGGGCACATCCTCCGCGATGCGCGCAACCGGATCGTGGATATCATCGAAGAGGAGAATGCCTCGCCAGAAATGCGCGCCATCCGCGAGCTTAACATGGGCGCATACGTCGTCGAAGCCGGAAAAATATTCACAGCCCTGAACAAACTTTCCGCCAGCGACGGCGAATACCGTTTAACGGATACTGCCCACCAGCTGATTCGCTCCGGGCTGCGTGTCGAAAGCTACCAGGTCTACGACCAGGATGAAGTTCTCGGCATCAACACCCCTGCCGACCTGGCCCAGGCCGAGCTGATTTTACAGAAGCGGATCTACCGCCCGCGCCGCATCGAGGAGGAGAACATCGTCACCTTCGGCACGGGTGGCTGGCGCGCCATCATCGGCGAGGGTTTCACCCTTCACAACGTCCGGCGGCTCTGCCAGGCGCTCGCCAACGAGATCACCCGCCTCGGGCTGGAAAAACAGGGCGTCATCATCGGCTACGACCGGCGTTTCCTCTCCGATTTTGCCGGAGACGCCGCCGCCGAAGTTTTTGCCGGAAACAACATCCCCGCCATTTTACTGCCTGAAGACGCCCCGACTCCACTGGTAACATTTGCCACCGCCCTGGAAAAATCTGCCCTGGGACTATGCTTCACCGCCAGCCACAACCCGCCCGAATGGAACGGCCTGAAAGTCTTTCATGGCGATGGCTCGCTGCTGCTGACCGATGAAACGGACCGCATCGAAGCCGAAACTAACCGCCTGACGAGCCAGGAAGTCGTCAAACTTGACCTGGACATTGCCCTGAAAGCCGGCATTGTCATCAAGCGCGACTATACCAACCTGTACGTCGACGCCGTTGAAAAATTCATCGATCTGCGGATTATCCGCCAGGCCGGGCTGAAAGTCATCGCCGACCCGATGTATGGAGTCGGCCAGCTGACGCTGGGCATCATCCTGAACGAAGCCCGCTGTCGCGTGACCTTCATCAACGAACGACGCAATCCGCTTTTTGGCGGGCGCTCCCCGGCTCCCAACCTGGATACACTGCGCCTGCTCATCACCCACCTGCGCGAAGGCGGCTACGACCTGGGCCTGGCCATGGACGGCGACGCCGACCGCATTGCCATCATCGATGAAAAAGGCGAATACATCGAGACGAATGACATCCTGCTGATGCTTTACTGGTACCTGCACGAAGTGCGCGGCGAACGCGGAGGCGTGGTGCGCAATCTCGCCACCACACACCTGTTGGACCGGCTGGCGACCCATTTCGGCGAGAAATGCGTCGAAGTGCCGGTTGGGTTCAAGCATATTGCTGCCGGGATGCTCGAACACAACGCCCTGCTGGGCGGCGAATCGAGCGGCGGCCTGACCATTCGCGGGCACATCCTCGGCAAAGACGGCATCTTCGCCTGCGCCTTGTTCGTAGAGATGCTGGCCGCTACCGGCAAGAAAATATCGGAGCTGCGCGAGACCGTCTACGGGCTGACCGGGCGGCTGTACAGCGTGGAAGCTGGCATGCCCGCCATGCCCGAAATGCGCTACATCATCCCCAAGCGCATCAAGGAACACCCGCTGGAAGCCCTCGGCCCATACCGCATTCTCAACACCTCCCACTACGATGGCACCAAGTTCCTGCTGGCCGAAGACAACTGGGCCTTGCTGCGCTTTTCAGGCACCGAACCAGTCCTGCGCATCTTCGCCGAAGCCGGGACACAGGCCAAAGCCCAGGAACTGGTCGACTGGATCAGAAATTACATCAGCAGTTGAAACCAGCCGCCTTGACGCGATCCATCAATGAAAGTAATATCGCAACACTGCTGGCATGGCTCAGACCATGGAGACCATGGCAAACACTTCGAGGCATATTCATGAAACACGGAAATTTTAACGGCCGACCCACGCACATCCTGGAAAACGATTTTGTGAAAATCGAATGTCTGGCCACATCCCCACGCATCGTGCGCTTCTCCCCTTCCGGCAGGCCCAACCTTTTCGCCGAACTCGCCGACACGCCGCTTGAAACCCCCCATGGCCCGTTTTACTTCCACGGAGGTCACCGCCTGTGGCACGCCCCCGAAGCCATGCCGCGCACCTACATTCCAGATCACGAAGGCGCGGTGATGAGCCTGGTTCCAGGCGGCCTGCGCTTCGACCAGCCCACCGAATCCTGGACGCACATCGCCAAAAGTATCGAAATCCGTCTCAACGAGACGCGCCCTCAGGTAGTTTTACACCACGAACTGCGCAACGACGGCCCCTGGACCGTGGAATTGGCCCCCTGGGCACTGACCATGTTCCGGCTGGGCGGCGTAGGAATCTTCCCCCAGCCGACAGGCAATACCGACCCGGCCGGTCTGCTTGCCAACCGCCAGCTGACCCTCTGGCCTTACACCCGGATTGACGACCCACGCCTGATCCTGCGCGATGACTATATCCTGCTGCGCGCCAGCGGAAGCCTGCCGCCGGTAAAAGTCGGCTACTATAACCCGCACGGCTGGCAGGGCTATTTTCTGGAAGGCACCCTGTTCATCAAGCGCTTCGATCCGCACCCCGGCGCGCCATTCCCCGACGGCGGCTGCAATACCGAAACATACACCAACCACCAATTCATCGAACTGGAAAGTCTTGGCCCGCTGACCCGGCTTGCCCCAGGCGAGACCATTCAGCACACCGAAACCTGGGAACTATATGAAGGAGTCAACCAGCCCTTCATCCCTGCCGGGCTTCAGCAGCTGCTCACCGCGTAGAATTCCCACCCCAGAATCAATCACTCCATGAAAGGCACGAATTTTAATATGACCCAATCGCCAGCAATCTTCCTCGGCACCGACAGCGGAGCCACCACCTCCAAAACTGGCGGCGTCTGGAGCGATGGTACCACCATCTCGACCCGCTTATTGCAACAGCCCACCAATGCCCAGGCCGGCACGGCAGCCGTCATCCGCGGCTGGGTGGATGGCATCAGCGCCTACCTGGCCGATAACTCTCTGAGCTGGGACCAGGTGCAGGGTGTTGGCCTGGCCATTCCCGGCCCCTATCAACGCTACGGTGTGCTAGACCGCTCTGCCAACCTGCCCGCCAGCTTCACCGGCTGGGACGTGCACACCGAATACAGCCAGGCCCTCGCCGAGCGCGCCGGACGCGCCATTCCCCTGGTCGTCGGGAACGATGGGAATTATGGCGGCGTGGCCGAAGCCCAACGCGTGCGCGGCAACAGCCAGAGCAGCGTCCTGATGCTCGCACCCGGCTCCGGCCTGGGAGTTGCCTACATCGACAGTCACGGCTTGCCGCTCGACGGCGATACCCTGGCAGGAATGGAAGGCGGGCACATGCCCGCACCTCTGCACATGCTTGGCGCTCGCACCTACCCCTGCGGATGTGGCAAAGACTGGGGTTGCGTCGAGGTCTATACCACCATCTCCGGGCTGCCCTATCTGCTGGCTGAAAAGCTGGAAAAATACCCCGACCATGACCTGGCAAAAACTTCCGCCCCGATCAAGGAAAAAGTCCTTTCCCTGCGCAGTCTTGCCCAAAAAGGAGACCCGCTGGCCACCGAAATTTTTGATTTCCAGGCCCGAGCGCTCGGATTCCACGTCGCCAACCTGACCATCGCCCTCGACCCAACCTTTGTCGTCATCGGCGGAGGGCTGATGGACCCGGAAGCCACCACCGACACTTTCCGCGCACGCTACCTTGGCATCATCCACGATACTGCCATGCCCTACCTCTGGCCGACCCAGCGCGCACGCCTGACCATCGTCCCCGCCAGTCTCGGCGACCTTTCGCAGGCCATCGGTGCAGCCCTGGTCGCGCTTTATAAATCTCGTGGATAACCCATCCAAAAACAAGAAAAACGCCGCTCTTTTGAGCGGCTGTTTTTAATTCGCGCAATCCACACCCCATTTTCCAAGGAGCAAACCCTGCCATGATCATCCGTCTCGCCGAAGCAGCGCTACGCACACGCTTCGGCATCTTTAACCAAATCCTGTATTATGACGGTCAAAAAGAAAGCATCGCCCTGGTCATGGGCGAGGTCGCCGGGCAGGAAAATGTCCTGTGCCGGGTGCACTCCCATTGCATCGCCGCGCATTTGTTCAACAGCATTGAATGTGACTGCCGCGAACAAATGGAGCAGGCGCAGACATTAATCCAACAGGCCGGGCGCGGCGTGATCATCTGGCTGGATCAGGATGGGAAAAACAACGGGCATCTGGCCCTGCTGAAAAGCCGCGCCCTGAAAGAGGCCGGATTCTCGCAGGCAGAAGCCTACCAGCAGCTTGGATTCCCCGCCGACGCCCGCACCTACCGCCCGGCCGCCGAGATCCTGCACGAGCTGGGAATCCAATCCATCACCCTGCTGACGAATAACGCCGGGAAGATCGCCCAATTGCGCAGTAATGGA
This sequence comes from uncultured Anaerolineae bacterium, assembly GCA_903875215.1. Lineage (GTDB taxonomy): Bacteria > Chloroflexota > Anaerolineae > Anaerolineales > Villigracilaceae > UBA5195. Next base: position 26,269 of record CAIQVH010000009.1, on the reverse strand, counting down.
TTGCAGGTGAGCGACATCTTGCCGCTCAAGTGACCACACTATTCCCCTTTGGCCAGCGCCAGGATTTCCTGCTTATCCGAATAAATCTTCACCAGTTTGCCATCCCGCATTTGCAGAACGCGATCGGTATACTGCACCATTCGCAGGTCGTGCGTGACCATAATTCCGGCGCGCTGATTTTCGTGAATCAGCGCCGCGAATGTCTGCACAACCTGGAAGGCGCGTTCCGTATCCAGGCTGGCGGTTGGTTCGTCGGCCAGCACCAGCGTCGGGGAGTGGATCAGGGCCCGGGCAATTGCCACGCGTTGCTGTTGTCCGCCAGACATCTGGTTGGGGAGATTGTTCAGGCGTTCTCCCAAGCCGAGGCGCGAGAGCAGTTCCGCGGCCCGCAGCTTTCCGGATTTGTCGAAGCGTTGGTTCAGCCGCAGCATGAATTCCACATTTTCCAGCGCAGAAAGGAACGGGATCAGATTATTCGACTGGAAAGTGAAACCGATTTTCTCACGCCGCAGCGCCACCCGCTGCGCCTCTCCCATCCTGGCCAGATCCTGCCCATCGATTAATACCTGACCGCTGGTCGGAGTCAGCAAAGCCGCCAGGATGGAAAGCATGGTGGTCTTGCCAGAACCGCTCGGCCCAACCAGGGCCACAAATTCCCCATGGCTGACCGAAAACGAAACCTGATCCACGGCATTGATCGAGCCAGTATCGGTCTCGAAGGTTTTGATAACGTCACGAACTTCCAAAGCAATCGCGCTCATTGGGTTCTCCTAAGAAAGGCGCAATGCCTTGAGGGGTTCAATCCGCACCGCGTAAAAGACCGAGACCAGGCCTCCCAGCGGGCCAATCGCCAGCAAAGCCGCAATTGCGAAGGCCGAAGACTTGCCGTCAAAAGCCAGCGGCACGGTGGGAGGAAAGCCCAGCGAAAACAGGTAAGTCAGCAGACCGCCAATCGCCACACCGATGGCCGTCACCACCGAAATCTGGATGATGGCCGACGCCCCGACCACCGGGTTGGAAGCCCCGATGGCTTTAAGCACACCAATCTGCGGCACCTTCTGCAAAATCTGGATCTGGAAAAAGCCGCCAATCACCAGCACGCCAATCAGCAGGGTGAAAAAGCCCTGGGTTTGCACCGTGCCTTGCTGTGCCGAATAACCGGGGATATTGTTGATCGTCGTCGGGATGTCGGCCACCTCAATATTGTTGACGCTGGCAAGCAGATTTTCCTGCACCTGTGCCGCCTGCGCCGGGTCACTGGCGCGCACGATAATAATGTTGATGGCCGGAGTGGTGTTATTCAATTCCGCTTCCGACTTGGGCCGCACCTGTTCCCAGACCGATGGCGCCACAAAAATTGAAGGCTGGAAAAAGAACGCCTGCCCGCTGGTCGTGCCAACAACTTTCAGATCATAAAATTGATCGTCGGTGCCCTGGGTGGAACGGATGGTAATGGTATCACCCAACTGAATATCCGAGCGATCCAACACACGCTGGTCAACAATCGCTTCACGAGCAGTGGCAGAAAGGAACGTCCGCCCGGCTTGCAATTGCGGCGCACCCGGCCGGCCAGCTTCCACCCCGAGCAACGAGACCTTCAGAACCTTCTGCTCCGGCAACAGAATGGCAGTATTCGCCGCAGAAAGCGGCCCGGCGGCCTCCACCCCCTGCACGCGGCGCACCGCCCGCAGAGTGGTTTGATTCAGCCGGCTGGCGCTGATGATGTAATCCGCTTTTTCTAGGAACACCACCAGCTGGCCATCCACCTTGGAAATATATTCACGATTATTGGTGCCAAGGCCCTCGCCCAACGCAGCGATGAACAGCACCAGCAGGGTAATCAACGCAATCACCAGGCTGACCAAAAAGAAGCGCCCACGATTACGCCAGACCTCTTTCAAGGCCAGGTAGGTAGCAAGACTTAAACTATACATGGATTTACTCGGGTTTAATAGGAGATTCCAGCGGAGACGACCAGCCCATCCCCATCACACCGCGCAACAACAACTCCACGGGCGGATGATCAGCAATGTCATCATAATAATACGGCAGCCGGATGCGGCCATCGGAACCGATGATAAAAGTCCCAGACATTTGCATCGCGTCCTGTCCGGCAGGCGGAAATTCAGGCTTCCAGCCGCGTTCCCGCTCCAATCGCTGATTCGATTTCATCACCCTCATCGACAAAACCGACTGCCACAGGCTGGCGCGGCCCAGGCCGTACGCTTTATACGCCTCCCGCGCCGGGTCTGCCAGGCACAACACACCCGGCGCCCGCTCGGAACAAAACGCGCGCGCACTTTCTGGCGTACCCTGCGTCACCACCGCCAGTGCCAGGCCGCGCGTCGCCATCTCGGGCTTGAACTGCACCAGCTGATCCATCATCTCCTTGCACTGCGGGCAGCCAAAATGACGTGTAAAAGCCAGCACCAGCACCCTCTCCTGCCACAAAGCAGACAAACGGAGGGGCTTACCCTCCACCGATTGAAGCTCCACGTCCGGAGCCAAATCATTAAACTTGAGATGCGATATCCTGTTCATGCCCAGATTTTATCATCCGTGTATCGCAAAAACTCTCAAAATTCTTGACGCGCCCCCCTTTCACCTCTATAATTGAAAAGGATTTTCAATATCATCGATTAAAAAATGGAGAGAAAATGATAGACCGGATTTTTAGATTTTTCTTCACGCTGATTCTTTCCAGCCTGGTTCTGAGCAGCTGCTCCCCTGCCCCGCAAACCCAACCCGCGCACGCCTCGCTGAAAATTCTGGCGATCGAATCTTTCCTGGCTGACATCGCCCAGCATGTCAGCGGAGACCGGGCCGCCATCGACACGCTCATCCCGGCTGGCAGTGAGCCGCACGCCTACCAACCCACGCCGCAGGATGTAGCCCGCATCGCCGAAAGCGACGTACTGATCATCAATGGCGCGCACCTCGAAGAATGGCTCGATAAAACCCTTGAAAACGCCGGCGGCCAGCGGCTGGTGATCGAAGCCTCGGCCGGCCTGACCAGCCGCCAGCCCAGCCCCAATGAAATCATCGATCCCGATCACATCGGCGACCCGCACTTCTGGCTTGACCCCAATCACGGCATCCACTACGTCGAAAATATCCGTGACGGTTTATCACAGGCCGACCCGGCCGGGGCAGCCGTCTATGCCCGAAATGCGGAAACCTATATCAGCCAGTTAAAAGAACTCGATGGCTGGATTCAGGCCCAGGTGAGTCAGATTCCGGAGAAAAACCGCCAGCTGGTGACGAATCATGAATCCTTTGGCTATTTTGCAGACCGCTACGGCTTCACCATCCTGGGGACGATCATCCCCAGCACCAGCAGCGCCGCTTCCCCTTCGGCCCGCCAAATGGCCGCGCTGATTGACCACATCCGGGCCAGCGGCGCCCGAGCAATTTTCCTGGAGACAAATTCCAGCCCGGAATTGGCCGAACAGATCGCCCAGGAGACTGGTGTGCAGGTCGTCAGCGGGTTGTATACCCACGCAACCAGCCAGTCGGCGCCGGGATATATAGAGATGCTCAAGCACAATGTCACGCTGATTGTGCAGGCGCTGAAGTAAGGCCAAAAAATCCCCGGTTCTGAACTGAACCGGGGATTTTTTTTATGCCTGCAGGGCGGTATATCCTTTTTTCTGAATGGCGGCGAGGATCTCGGCTTCGCTCAGACAGGTTTCATCATATTCGATGCTCATCCTGCCGGTATGGTAGCTGGCCTCGATGGCGCGCACGCCCGGCAAGATATCTTCCAGGCTTTCCAGGTGCATGGCGCAGTTGGCGCAGTGCATATCGGTGATGGTATAGATGGTTTTCTTCATGCGCAAAAGTCCGGGTTATTGGAAGGTGATGACGCCGGTATACATGCCCATCGAGCAGGAGAAAAATATCTGCGCGCCGGCTTTTTGGGGCGGAATCTGGATCGGGACGGTTCCGGTGGCCGGTAACACAGTTTCCACATTCAAATCAGGGATGACAAAACCGCGCGAACAGGATTGGGTGTTGTCGGTGACGACGTTCAGCGTGACGGGAACACCGGCCCTGGCCACCAGGCGGTCGGGGAAGTAGCCATTGTTGCGCGCTTCGAGGGTCAGCTCTGTGGCGGCCTGAGCAGAAGCGGGCGCACTGGGTTCAAGAGCGGGTGTGTCGCGATGGAGGGCAAGTTGGGTCAGGTTGTTGAACGAGTATGGGAACCCCATCAGCGTGGCGCCGGAATCGATCGAGACAAAACCAAGGATCAATATGACAACGGCGACGAAGCGCATGAACCAGCCTTCCAGCCGCGCACCCAATTCGGTGGTCAGGTAGGCAACTACGAAAAAGACCGGGCTGGTACCAAGCGTGAATGCAAACATCAACATGCCGCCTTGCAATGCGCTGCCGCTGGCCAGGGCCACCGCCATCATAGCCTGGGTCACGCCGCAGGGAATAAGAACTGTCAGCGCGCCGAGGAAGAGCGGGGCCAGATACTCGGTTCCAGTCCGGGCTTGTTTGCGGATATAGCGGGTGATAAAGCGGGGCGGTTCAATCACAAAATAGCGGAAGATCGGATGAATGTTCATCATCCGTAGGGCGTTTCCGACCATGAAAATGCCGATGGCGATCAGCAGGATGGCGCGGGTAAGCGTGTTGAGCTGGAAAACAGCGCCCAGTGCGCCCAACAGGAACCCAAGCAGGGTGTAGGCCACGACCTTGGCTGCCAGGAAGAGAAAGATCGGAAACGCAGCGCGGGTTGATGTGCGGCCTTTTTTCCCAGCCCGCGCGGCGAGGTCGCTTTCGAGCTGGCGCTCGAGCGAGCTGGCCAGTAACCCGCCCTGCACGGCCAGGCAGGAAAGACCTCCGGTGGTCAGGCCGGTGATAAATGCCAACAGGTAAGGCTGCATAGGGTCCCGTTACCGCTTTCCGCCATTCCAGACAACGAAGGGCATATTGATGACAACGCCAGGCTGTTCGAGGCTGAGCTCGCCGGCGTTTTCGGCGGCAAGGACATCGGCGGCGAATTTCAATTCTCGGGCTTTGGCCGCGTCGGCCCATGTGACCAGGTTGAGGCGGCGCAAGGGTGTATACCCGTCGCTTCCGGGTGGGTTGTCAAATACGTCGGATTGAAACCCGAACGGGCCGGCACCTTTCAGGCCGTTGGTGAAAACGTATACGTTCGCCAGGGCCGAATCGGGGACGGAAGCCAGTGAAGGCACCAGCAAAACTGGAGATTTCATCATGGCGGTCAATTTGTCGGCCACGCCTGCATCGGAGGCTTCAGTGTGGACAAAATATATTTCCTGTCCTTCGGCATACGCTTTGCCCGCCGGCAACTCGGCTTTGGCTGGGCCGCTGGGCTGCGCGGCGCAGGCTGCCAGCAGCAAGGCAAGGACAACACTGAGCAATAAAATGAGCTTGATTTTCATTAGACACCTTCTTTCTTGATGGTTTCGCGCGAAGATAACTCTGCTCAGGCGCCAATTTTTTGGCGGCGCAGACGCAGGCTGTTGCTGACGACGAACACACTGCTGAAAGCCATCGCGCCGGCGGCCAGCATGGGGTTCAAGAATCCGAGCATGGCGGACGGAATCAGGATGACGTTATAGAAAAATGCCCAGAACAGGTTCTGCTTGATCGTGCCGAGTGTTTTGCGCGAGAGCAAAATTGCACGCGCCACACCCCGCAAATCGCCGCTCATTAAGGTTACCGGCGCAGCAGCCATGGCCACATCTGTGCCTGTGCCAATCGCCAGCCCCACATCCGCCTGGGCAAGCGCCGGAGCATCGTTGACTCCATCTCCGACCATGGCAACCACAGCATCTTGCTGCAAGCGTTTCACTTCCGCCGCCTTGCCCTCCGGCAAAACTTCGGCCAGCACCAGGTCAATCCCCACCTGGCGGGCAATGGCCTCGGCAGTTTTGCGGTTATCTCCGGTCAGCATGGCCACTTTCAATCCCAAACGGCGCAGTTCGGCAATCGCCTCGACAGAACTGTCCTTGATCGTATCTGCCACGGCGATAATGCCCGCCACCTGGCCATCCACCGCCACAAGCATGGCCGTCTTGGCTTCAGATTGCAGGCGTTCAATCTCATCTTCCAGACCATTGAGCGGATAAGAACGCTTCACCATCATGCGCACATTGCCGACTGCCACCCGGCGGCCCGCGATTTCCGCTTCGACGCCGTGTCCCGCCTCAGCCTGGAATCCAGCCGGATCAAAGAGAGTCAGGCCGCGGGTGGTGGCCTCGGCCCAGATGGCCTCCCCGAGCGGGTGTTCGCTTCCTCTTTCGACAGAAGCTGCCAGCTGTAACAGTTCCCCTTCCGAAAACAGAGTCCGGGCGACGATATCCGTCACCGCCGGCTGACCACGGGTAACGGTTCCCGTTTTATCGAGCACCACCACGCTGACGTTTCCAGCCCGCTCCAGCGCTTCACTGCTGCGGAATAAGATTCCCAACTCCGCGCCCCGGCCGGTGCCGACCATCACCGCCGTCGGTGTGGCCAGTCCCATCGCGCACGGGCAGGCAATCACCAGCACCGCCACCATGTGGATCAGGGCGCGGGTAAATGCCGTGGTATCGGCATTGATCGCCAGCTGCGGGCCAAAGAAATACCAGCCCAAAAAGGTCAGGAAGGCCGTCACGATCACCGCCGGGACAAAAATTGACGAAACCTGGTCAGCCAGTTTCTGGATGGGCGCTTTGCTGCCCTGCGCTTCCTCCACCAGGCGGATAATCTGCGCCAGGGCGGTTTCCTTGCCAACCCTGGTGGCCTCAAACTTGAGCAGACCCTGTTTATTAATCGTCGCGCCAATCACCGCGTCGCCGGGTTGTTTTTCCACTGGTAGCGATTCGCCAGTCAACATCGACTCGTCCACCGTGCTGCGGCCCTCCAAGACGGCCCCATCCACCGGGATTTTCTCACCCGGACGTACCAGCACCACATCCCCCACCCGCACATCATCCACCGCGATTTCGGTTTCCAGGCCTGCGCGCAAAACCCGCGCCGTGCGAGCCCTCAGACCCATCAGCTTCTTAATGGCCTCGCTGGTGCGGCCTTTGGCGCGCGCCTCGAGGTATTTTCCCAGCCTGATCAACGTGATGATGACCGCGGCGGTCTCAAAATAGACGTGCCCATCCAGCCAGCCAAACGTCACTGGCAGGCTGTACAGGTAGGCGGCTGAAGACCCCATCGCAATCAGCACGTCCATATTGGCCGAACGGTTGCGCAGCGCCTTGAAAGAGCCAACGTAATACTGCCAGCCGACATAAAACTGTACCGGCGTCGCCAGGACCAGCATCAGCCAGTTGAACCACGGCTGGGCCGGGTGCATTCCGCCCATCTGGTAGGCCATTGCATCGTGCCCGGGCAGATAAAAGAACTCCGGCAGCAGGCTGAAATCCTTGCCCATTGAAAGCAGGAAAAGCGGCACCGAAAAGATCAAACCCACCACAAGCAAGCGATACTGCTCATTGATTTCGTTTTCACGCGCCTGGGCTTCCGCATCCTGCGCCTCTCCACCCAGCTCCAGCGCCTCGAACCCGGCGGCACTGACGGCGTGCCGAATTTCACTTTGGGTAATGATGGTCGGGACGTAGCGAACGCGCGCCTTTTCAGTGGCAAAAGTCACCTGCGCCGAAAGAACACCTTCCAGCCGGACCAATGCTTTTTCCAATCGACGCGCATCGTTATCATCAGCCAGGCGCTTAATAACCAGGTCCGCCTCCCCGGTCGCCACACCGTACCCGGCGCGCTCAACACGGCCAATCAGTTCCGCCAACCCGAGCCGGGCCGAGTCAAATTCAACCGTGGCGCGCTCGGAGGAAAGATTGACCACCGCGCTGGAAACACCCTCCAAGCGCTTCAAATTTCGTTCCACCGTCGCCACACAGTTGGCGCAGGTCATGCCCGTCACGGGCAGGGTCAATTGCTTTGATTCAGCCATGAAATCATTCTTTCTGTCATATATTTCGCACACTTGTTGATAAACAGTTATGTGCCAGGAAATATCCTGGCACATAACTGTTCATAACGCACCGGCTGCCCGCACTTAGAGAGCCAGCCCCACCACCGGGTAATTGATTTCAGCCAGCAGAGCCTTGATGGCCTCTTCAGAGGCCGGCGCATCGAAACTGATCTCCACCGCCTTGCTGGGCGCATCCGCCTTGACAGATTTCACGCCAGCCAGGTCGGCCACTTCGGTCTGAATGGTATGCACACAGTGCATGCAAGAAATATTGGGGACAGAATACTTGACAGTGGTCATTTGATTAGCTCCTTGAAGTTAGAAAATTAGACTTTATTCGCCATTTCGAAAACTTCGGAAATTTCCTTCAAGACCCGCTCGCGATCTTGTGGGTCGTCGCCCCGAATGGCGGTTATCACGCATGAATTCAGATGATCTTCCAGGATTTGCGCGCTGACTTTATTCAGCGCCGCCTCCACCGCCTGGATCTGGCGGATGACATCAATGCAATACGCATCTTCCTCAACCATGCGGACCACCCCTTTCAGGTGTCCTTCGATGGTTTTCAACCGTTTCAATGTGGTGGCACCGGCCATGGCTTTTCCTTTCTACCCCCCCCCAGGGGGGTAGGGTATCTCTATCTTATCCAACCCTTGAAATTCTGTCAAGGCTGAAGAACGCGGGAATAACCCCAACCGGTTGCGCAATTGCATTTTTTCACTCCAAAACAAGAGCTCGATATTTGGAATTTTAGAATCCTGTGAGGATATGGTGGTTACGCGATATTTTTCCCGATTCCGACATTCCCTGCTTGACTTTCATCCTGTTCGATGGTATAGTGCGATCACTATTTATCAGATTAATCGCATTTATACGACTTAACCGATGGTTATGAACCCTATTTCAGACTTCCTGCGTTACCTGGCCGCTCACCCTCAGGCCGAAGACACCCTCCCGGCGCTGACCAGCCTGAGCGAGGAGCTGGGTGTCAGCGTGGCCAGCCTGCGTGAACAGCTTGAAGTCGCGCGGGCATTGGGTTTCGTGGATGTGCGCCCGCGCACCGGCATCCGCCGGTTACCATACACCTTCCTGCCCTCCATTCGCCAAAGCCTGAGCTACGCCATGGCTCTCGACGAGTCCAATTTTCAGCGCTTTGCCGACCTGCGAAAACACGTCGAGGCAGCCTACTGGTACGAAGCGGTCACCCGGCTGACGCCCGAGGATCTTGATAAACTGCGCACAGTGCTCGAGCGGGCCTGGCAAAAACTCAACGGCCGGCCCATCCAGATTCCCCACGAAGAGCACAAACAATTACACCTGACCATTTTTGGTCGACTCGAAAATCCCTTCGTCAGCGGCATTCTCGAATCGTACTGGGAAGCCTACGAATCGATCGGGCTGAATGTTTTCACCGATTACAACTACCTGCGCGAAGTCTGGAGCTTTCACCAGAAAATGGTCGATTCGATTTGCAGCGGAGATTATGCCGCCGGGCATCAGGCGCTGGTCGAACACACCGATATGCTGGCTGATCTTCTGGATTTGCGGCCGCTCAAGTAAACAATCCATTATCCTTTGAGGAGCATTATGACCCAACGCATTGTGAACGACTTTTCCATCACCGTCGGCACAGCCAATGGTTCAGGCAGTTCAACTGCCAACAACACCATCCTGCGTGCCCTGTTCAAAATGGGGATCCCGGTCTCGGGCAAAAACCTGTTTCCCTCGAATATTCAAGGCCTGCCGACCTGGTACACCATCCGTGTCAATAAGGATGGGTTCACCGCGCGCACCGAAACCCATGAAATCGTGATCGCCATGAACCCGAATTCCTTTGCCAAGGATCAGGCGGCGATCGCCCCTGGCGGCGCCTTCTTCTACTCGGATGACATCAAGCAGCCGATCACCCGCACGGATATCATTGCGTATCCCATGCCTGTCAAAGAACTGGTGCGAAATAATCCCGATATTCCCACCAACCTGCGTGACCTGGTTGGGAATATGATTTACGTCGGCATCCTGGCGCAAATGATTGGGATGGATATGGATAAAATCGAGATGGCGATCCGGTTCCATTTCAAGAACAAGGAGCGGCCGGTGGCGCTGAACATGGGCGCGGTTAAAGCTGGAGCCGAGTGGGCGGCCGCCAACCTGACCAAGAAAGATTCTTTTTACGTGGAAGCGATGAACAAGACCGAGGGGCTGATCATGGCTGACGGCAACACCGCCGGCGCGCTCGGTTCGATCTACGGCGGAGTGCAATTTATCGGCTGGTATCCGATTACGCCGGCCACCAGCCTGGCAGAATCGCTCAACGATTACCTGCCAGTCTTGCGCAAAAACCCCGCTGGCAAGGAAACCTATGCCGTGGTCCAGGCTGAAGATGAACTGGCGGCGGTTGGTATGTCCATCGGAGCTGGGTGGGCTGGCCTGCGGGCCATGACTTCCACCTCCGGGCCAGGCCTGAGCTTGATGACCGAGTTTTACGGTCTGGCTTATTACGCTGAAATTCCAGTCGTCATCTGGGATGTGCAGCGCATGGGCCCCAGCACCGGCCTGCCAACACGCACCTCGCAAGGCGACCTGGGCTTTGCCGCCCACATGGGCCACGGCGATACCAATCACATCGTGCTGTTACCCGGCTCAGTCAATGAATGCTTTGAGTTTGGCTGGCGCGCCTTCGACATTGCCGAGCGTATCCAGACCCCGGTGCTGGTCATGAGCGACCTCGACTTTGGTATGAACCAATGGATGACCGAGCCCTTTAAATATCCCGACAGCCCAATGGATCGCGGGAAAGTGTTATGGGAAGAGGATCTTGAAAAAATCAAGGGCGATTGGGGCCGCTACCGCGACGTGGATGGCGACGGCATTCCCTACCGGACGCTGCCTGGCAACAAACATCCGCTGAGCGCATATTTCACACGCGGCACCGGGCATGACGAACAAGCCAAATACAATGAAGATTCAGGTGTCTGGTATCGCAACATGGAACGACTGAGCAAGAAATTTGAAACCGCCCGGTCGATCCTGCCGAAACCGGTTCTGCATACCGCTGCACACCCGGCCCGCATCGGCGTCATTGCTTTTGGCTCAACCGAACCGGCCATCATCGAGGCCCAGGCCATGCTCCAGCAACAAGGTGTTGCTACTGATTTCCTGCGTCTGCGCGCCCTGCCGATTTCCGCCGAGGTGGAGGAATTCATCCGCTCGCATGAGCAGGTTTTCGTTGTGGAAATGAATCGGGACGGGCACCTGCACGAAATCCTGATCCTTGAATTGCCCGGGATGGCTACCCGGCTCCAGTCGATTGCATACAATGACGGCCTGCCGTTGACGGCCAGGTTCGTCAGCCAGGCAATTCTTTCGCAGGCCTCGCACATCCCGGCGGGGCAGGAGGAAAAATAAGATGAGCACCACTCTCCCCATGGCAGGCCAGGTCAACACGGTTGGTTTGACCAAGAATGATTATCGCGGCGCGCCAAGCACGCTTTGCGTGGGCTGCGGCCACAACTCGATCGCCAACCAGATCAGCGCCGTCTGCTTCGAAATGAATATCCTCCCCGAAAATATCATCAAATTCTCCGGGATTGGCTGCTCGAGCAAAAGCCCAACTTATTTCCTGGGCCGCTCCTTTGGCTTCAACAGCCTGCACGGACGCATGCCGTCCATCGCCACAGGCGCATTGTTTGGCGATTACCGCCTGCGCGGTCTGGGCGTTTCGGGCGACGGAGACAGCGCCAGCATCGGCATGGGCCAGTTCAAGCATGTCATGCGCCGTAACGTCAACATGGTTTATATCGTTGAGAACAATGGCGTCTACGGCCTGACGAAAGGCCAGTTCTCCGCCACGGCGGATAAGGGTCTGGAGTTGAAAAAGCAGGGCACGAACATGTACCTGCCAGTCGATATCTGCCAGGAAGCGCTGGCTTCGCGCGCTACGTTTATTGCGCGCCTGTTCGCGGGCAATGCCAAGCAGGTCAAGGAAGTGCTCAAGGCGGCGCTCTCGCACCGCGGCATTGCGGTCATTGACATCATCAGCCCGTGTGTCACCTTTAATAACCAGGAAAACACGTACTACTCCTACGATTTTGGCAAAGCCAATGAGGAGCCCCTGCACGATATTTCCTTCCATGCCGCTTCAGAAGGCGGCGGGAGCAGTATTTCCTACGTCCCGCACAAGCCGGAGATTGCCCTCGAAGCTGATATGGTGGATGGAGAAATCCGCGAGGTAAAGCTGCATGATGGCTCCTCCATTGTGCTGAAAACGCTCGAAAAGAATTACAACCCCACCAACCGCATTGAAGCTATGCGCGTTTTAGAGGAGGCCCAGCAAAATAACTGGCTCCTGACCGGCATCATTTACGTTGAAACCGGGAAACCCGCCCTGACCGAACTAAGCAATCTGACTGAAACGCCGCTTAACCGCCTGACCGAACAAGACCTGCGCCCGGCGCCCGAAACGATCAAAAAGATCAACGATCTGATGTTCTAACCCTCCAGCCCTGCCAGAAGGCCTTTTGCCATTTGAGGGGCAGCCCCTCAAATGGCAAAAGGCCGGGAGGGTTTTTCCCCATGCTCGAAATCACCCCAACAATCCAGATTGACGTGCGCGAAATTCAGCTCGAGTTTATCCGCGCCAGCGGCCCCGGCGGACAGAACGTGAACAAGGTCTCCACGGCGGTGCAATTGCGTTTCAACGTGCGCACATCCTCCGCGCTGCCGGAGGATGTCAAGGCGCGGCTGGTAACTCTGGCCGGCGCACGAATGACCGGCGAGGGTGTGTTGGTGATCGAGGCAAAAAACAGCCGGACCCAGGAACAGAATCGCGCTGCGGTGCTGCTCCGCCTGGCAACCCTGATCCGCCAGGCGCTGGAAAAGCCCAGAGTGCGAAAAAAGACCCGCCCCGGCGTAGCCGCCAGCGCGGCGCGCGTCTTCGAGAAGAAACGTCGCGGCGCGCTCAAGAAAATCCGGCAGATTGACCCGGACGATTGGGGCTGAAAGAATCTGCTTTTTTACGAGCCCGGCCCAAAAGTGATAAGGAACCGCCCATGCGCAAACATTCTCTGACTGGCTTACTCTCTGGCCTGACCGCCGCATCCATTTGGGGCGGCATGTACGTCGTCAGCAAGGTTGTGCTCGAAGTCATCCCGCCTTTCAGCCTGCTCAGCATTCGCCTGGGGATGGGTTTTCTTGCCCTGTGGCTGGTCATCGCCTGGCGCGGCGGATTCAATCTGACCCGGGCGCAGTTCCTGGCCGCCTTTGGTGTGGGCGTGGTTGGATATGGCATCTCACTGGGATTTCAATTCGTGGGCACCAAGCTTTCGACCGCCGCCAACGGCTCGCTCGTCACCTCGGCGACGCCGGCGCTCGTCCTGCCCTTTGCCTTTCTCCTGCTCAAAGAGCAGATTACGCCCCGGCGCCTGGTCGCAATCGGTGTTGCCAGCCTGGGAGTACTGGCCGTGATCGATCCGCGCACCGCCAACCTGGCCTCCAACCTGTTCCTCGGCAATCTCAGCCTGTTGGGGGCCGCCGTCACCTGGGCGCTGTACTCAGTACTGGTACGCAAAGTCTCGCCGGGAGTGGATCTGCTCCAATCCAGCGCCGTCATGCTGCTGGGCGGATTGCCCACCAGCCTAGCCGCCGGCGCCTGGGAAATCAGCGCCAGCGGGATCGGCCCGCTCACCCCCGCCATCTTCGGTGGAATCCTGTTCCTGGGCATCATCTCCACCGCCATCGCCATGTTTTTGTGGAATTATGCTTTCGCCGAACTTCCCGCCGCTGTCGCCTCGCTGACGTTTTTCGCCCAACCGGTCGTCGGGACGCTGTTGGGCTGGTTCTTCCTCGGGGAAAAAATCACGCCGCTCTTCATCCTGGGCGGCGTGTTGATCGGCATTGGGATCCTGATCTCAAACGAGGGCTAAATCTTCTCGCCCACATTGTGCAGAAAAGCCATATTCGGCGAGCGCATGGCGTTGACAGGAAAACCGCTGATCACCACAACCTGCTGTCCGGCCTCCACCCACTTGGCAGCCACCAGCTTGCTATCGGCCTGATTGACCATTTCGCGCAGGGTCGAAGCCAATGGAACCAGGTAGGGCATCACTCCCCACAACAAGGTCATCTTCCCGCAGGTTCGCAGCACCGGGGTAAATGCCAGGATCGGCACGCGCGGGCGCGCCTTCGACATCATGCGCGCGGTGCGGCCGGTGTGGGTAAAGACCGCCACTGCCGCTACATTCAAATCGTGCGCCAGCTCGCGCGCCGCGCGCGTCATCGAAGCGGCATCATCGTGCCCGACCGACTGCGGCGCGTTGAAATGCCCCCAATCGGCAAAATTGGCCTCAGCCTGACGCACAATGCGATCCATCATCTGCAACGCTTCAAGCGGATATGCGCCGCTGGCCGTTTCGCCAGAAAGCATGACGGCATCGGTGCCGTCAAAAATGGCATTGGCTACATCTGATGCTTCCGCGCGCGTCGGCAGCGGATTGCTGATCATCGAATCGAGCATCTGCGTGGCTGTAATGACCAGCCGGCCGTGGCGGTTGGCTTCCATGATGATGCGCTTCTGCGCCATCGGCACCCGCTCCGGCGACATCTCCACGCCCAGATCGCCGCGCGCCACCATCACACCATCGGCCACCTGCAAAATCTCCTCAAGATTATCCAGCGCTTCGGGTTTTTCCAGTTTGGCAATCACCAGCGGGCGCGAGCCCTGCTCGTCCAGTTCTTCCATGGCGGCGCGCACAGCGGCCACATCTTGTGCCGAGCGCACAAACGAAATAGCGACAAAATCCACATTCTGCGCCAGGCCAAATGCCAGGTCGGCGCGGTCCTTTTCGGTGAAACCAGGGATGGCCAGTGGCACACCCGGCAGGTTGATGCCTTTATGCGAGGTGAGCCGGCCGCCCACCAGGACTTCGGCGCGCAAATGATCCGCCTGAGTCTCGATGACCTTCAGGGCCAGATGACCGTCATCGAGCAGGATTCGATCTCCAACGCTGACCGATTCGAATAGCTCGACAAAAGCGACCGGGATGGTTTTTTCACCTCCGGCAGGCAAATCCAGCCCTTCGGCCAGAAGCAGAACCCGCTCACCTTCGACCAACTCCAGCGGCACATCCAATACCCCCACCCGAATCTTCGGTCCCTGTAAATCCTGCAAAATCCCAAGTGGAATTCCCAACTCGTCCGACAGGTCACGCAAACAACGAATACGCGCTTCGTGTTCGGCATGTGTCCCATGCGAGAAATTGAGCCGGGCGACATTCATCCCGGCATGCAGCAGCGACTGGAGCATGGCGGGCTCCTGGCAGGCCGGGCCGATGGTAGCAACGATTTTGGCTTTCCGATCCATAAACGCTTCCTATTCATTGACAGAACTACAGGGGCGCTCAGGCGCCCCTGTATGGTTATTTTACACTAAACATCCCCGCCAAGTTACAGATAGTTCAAGGCTTTGGCCTGGCGCGTCAATTCATCACGAAAATCAGGATGGGCGATATTGATCAAGGCCTGCGCGCGCTGGCGAATGGTTTTGCTGTACAGCTCGGCCACGCCAAACTCAGTCACCACGAAGCGGACATGGTTACGGGTGGTCACCACGCCCGCGCCCTGTTTGAGCATCGGGGTGATCTTGCTCAACACCGTGCCATCGCGCAGCACCGAGGTGCTCGGCATGGCAATGATCGGCACACCGCCTTTCGAGCGGGAAGCGCCATAGATGAAATCCAACTGCCCGCCAACGCCGGAGTACAGTTTCGGCCCAATCGAATCGGCGCACACCTGGCCGGTCAGATCCACCTCGATGGCTGAATTGATCGCCACCATGCGGTCGTTTTGCGCAATCACAAAGGGGTCGTTGACGTATTCGGTGCGGTGCAATTCAATCAGCGGATTATCATCCACCCAGTTATACAAGCGCTGGGTGCCAAGAATAAACCCGGCCACAATCTTGCCAGTATGGATGGACTTGCGCGCATTGGTCAACACACCCGCCTCGACCAGGTCGATCACGCCCTCGGCGAACAATTCGGTGTGGATGCCGAGGTCTTTCTTGTGGAACAAGTATTTCAGCACCGCATCGGGAATTGCGCCAATGCCCATCTGCATTGTGGCCCCATCCGGGATCAGATCTGCAATACAACCGGCAATTTTCTCAATGATGACCGGATCGCCTTCTTCGGCCATCAGCAATTCCGAGATCGGATAATTGACCGGGATGATATGGTGCAGGCGGCTGACATGGATGAAGGAATCGCCCAGGGTGCGCGGCATCTGCTCATTGACTTCGGCAATGATAATCCGGGCCGACTCCGCGGCAGATTTGGTCAATCCGACTTCCACGCCCAGAGAACAAAAACCGTGCTCATCAGGCGGCGAGACGTGGATCATGGCCACATCCAACGGCAGGTTGCCGTTCTTGAAAAGCAGCGGAAATTCCGAAAGCAGCACCGGCGTAAAATCGGCACGCCCTTCCTGAACCGCCTTGCGCACATTGGCACTGATGAACATGGTATTGACACGCAAGTGGCCTTCCATGGCGGGGGCCACATAATCCGCCGGGCCAACCGTCAGCGCCTGGCAGATTTCGACATTGGTGAGTTCCGGCGCGCGTCTCACCAGTGCCGCCAAAACGGTCTTCGGCACCGAGACGTTCCCGGTCAGAAAAATGCGGTTTCCCGATTGCACCGCCCGCACGGCTTCATCCGGCGTGCAAACCCTCGACTGGTAAATACTTTGCCAGCTCATCGTTAATCACCTTCCTCGGCGGTCCACAGATGCACATGGCGCAATTCACCCTGGTGGGTATTGACCGCCGCCTCGATGGCGGGATCCTTCGTCATGGCCTGTTCCACGCCATAATTCGCCACTTCGCGCACGAAAGGCATGGCCGCATTGACAAAAGCGTGCGTAGCCGTGCGCGCCACCACGCTGGGCACATTCGGCACACAATAATGGATGATCCCCTCTTCAACAAAAGTCGGTTGGTCGTGACTGGTCGGGCGGGAGGTTTCGGCGCAGCCACCCTGATCAATGGAAAGATCAATGAACAGCGAGCGGGGCTTCATACGCTTCATATGATCACGCGTCAGCACGATCGGGGCGCGTTCGCCCGGAATCAGCACCGCGCCAATGACCACATCCGCATAGGCGCAGACGCGCTCAATGTTGCGCGGCGTAGAGATCATCGTGACCGCATGCGGATATCGCTCGGCAATATGTTGAAGCGGTTCCAAATTCTTATCCAACACGGTGACATGCGCGCCCAACCCCATAAAGGATTTTGCCGCGCAGGTGCCCGCCGTGCCAGCTCCCAAAATGACCACCTCGGCGGGCGGCACACCCGCCACCCCTCCGAGCAAAATCCCCTTCCCGCCAAAATTACTCTGCAGAATGCGGGCCGAAATCTGGGCTGTCATAATGCCGCCAATCTGGCTCAGCGAACGCAGAACAGGCAGGTTGCCATCCGGCAGACAGATCTCTTCATACGCGACCGAAGTGATTTTATTCTTTAAAAGCGCCTCAATGCGGTCCTGGCGGGTGGAAGCCAGGTGCAGCAACCCCATCAGGGTGGCGCCCGGGTTTAGCATCTCAATCTCCGATTGCACCGGGCGGGCTATCTTCAACAACAGATCAGCCCGGCCAAACACCTCGTGCGGAGAATAAACGATCTTGGCCCCCGCCTTCTGATATTCCGCATCGACAAAGCCAGCGCTCAACCCGGCATCGTGCTCCACATAAATAACATGCCCGTGCTGATTGAGCATCTCAACCCCGGCAGGCGAAAGGCCCACCCGAAACTCAAACTGCCGCCGCTCCTTCGGAATGCCAATGTTCATAGAATCTCCTTTCGACAACGGGGCGACCGATCAGCCACCCCGCAAAAGCATTCATGCCATTTGCAGAACTTCGCGAATCGCTGGTAACGCCCAGTCGATCGTATCCTTCCCAATCACCAGCGGCGGCGCAAAACGGATGACGTGATCATGCGTTTCTTTTGCCAGGATGCCGCGAGTCTTCAGCGCTTCGCAGAAACGCCGCGCGCCACCCGCCGCCGGGTGCAGCTCCACGCCAATCAACAAGCCCTGACCGCGCACTTCTTTGACATGCCGGCTCGGGATTTCGCTCAATTGCTCGACAAAATATGCGCCCAGCTCCGCGGCCCGCCCGGCCAGGTTTTCATCGCGCAAAACCGCGATCGAGGCCCGACCAATCGCCGCGGCGAGTGGATTCCCGCCAAACGTGGACCCGTGTTCGCCGGGCGTGAATAGGCCGAGAATGGCCGCATCCGCCAGGACAGCAGAAATCGGGTAAAAACCGCCCGAAAGCGCCTTCCCGACGGTGATCATATCGGGGCGGACTCCTTCGTGGAAGCTGGCAAAGATTTTACCGGTGCGGCACAGCCCGGTCTGGATTTCGTCAGCGATGAACAGGACATTGTTCTTTTTGCAGATTTCCGCAACTTTGGCCAGGTATCCTGCCGGGGGGATGATGACCCCCGCCTCGCCCTGAATCGGTTCCAGCATCACGGCGGCAGTATTCGGTGTGATGGCTTTTTCAATCGCGGCGGAGTCGCCGTAGGGTACGGTGACAAATCCGGGCGTAAACGGCCCAAAATCATCCCGGTAGAGTGCTTCGGTCGAAAAGGAGACGATGGTAGTGGTGCGGCCGTGGAAATTCCCGCTGGCAGTGATGATCTCCGCCTGGTGGCGCGGCACGCCTTTGACGCGATAGGCCCATTTGCGTGCCAGCTTGACGGCGGATTCGACCGCTTCGGCGCCGGAGTTCATCGGCAGCGACATTTCGTAACCGGTAAATTCGGAGAGTTCTTTGTAAAAAAGCGGCAGCTGGTCGTTGCGGAAGGCGCGCGAGGTCAGGGTTACCTTTTTGGCCTGAGCCAGCATGGCTTCGAGGATGCGCGGATGGACATGCCCCTGGTTGACAGCGGAATAAGCCGAGAGACAGTCGAGATATTTGCGGCCTTCCACGTCATAGACCCAGACGCCTTCCGCCCGTTCAATAATCACATCCAATGGATGGTAGTTGTGTGCGCCGTATTTTTCTTCAATTTCGATAAATTGCTGCGTATTCATGGTTTTCCTTGTATATAAATGATTCGGCTCGCCCCGAGCGCCACGCAGTCGGGAGGCGGCTCACCCCCACCTACCCCCACCCGCCTCCCCTTTACCGCATAATTCAGTGGAAAAGGGGAGATGTTCCCGGGGGGCGGAGGGGCCGGGGCTAGGCTACTTCAAACAACCGGGCCAAAACGGCCTTCTGGGCATGCAAGCGATTGTGGGCTTGCGGGAAGATGACCGAATGTTCGCCATCGGCGACATCATCGGTCAGTTCATGGTTGCGATGGGCGGGCAGGCAGTGCATGACAATCACATCCTTGCGAGCCGCGCTGACCAGTTTCTGGTTGACCTGATAGGGCGGGAAGACGGCTTCGCGTTTGGCGGTCTCTTCTTCCTGGCCCATGGAAGTCCAGGTGTCGGTGTAGATGACGTGCGCATCCTTGACGGCGGCAAATGGATCGCGCAGATAGGTGATTTTTGCGCCGCCGCTGGCCAACCGGGTACCGATTTCCAGGGCCGGGGCTGGCATGTCATACCCTTCGGGGTTGGCAATGGTGAAGTTGGCGCCCAGCATGACGGCGATGTGCATTAACGAGACCGCCACATTATTGCCATCACCGACGTAGGTCACATTCAGGCCTTTCATTGCGCCAAATTTCTCAATTATAGTCAGCGCATCTGCCATCGCCTGGCAGGGGTGTGAATAATCGCTCAGGCCATTGATGACCGGCACCGCTGACCACTTCGCCAGTTCGACGACATGGGCATGGTCAAAAACACGCGCCATCATGGCCTGAACATAGCCCGACATGACACGGGCAATATCCGCGATCGATTCGCGTTTTCCGAGACCGATTTCGTTGGGGGAAAGATAGAGCGCATCACCGCCCATGTGGCGCATGGCCATATCGAACGAGACGCGGGTACGCAGGCTGGGCTTTTGAAAAATCAGCCCCAGCACCTTGCCCTTAAACAGCGGCTGGTTGCCGCCGGCAAAATATTCCGCCTTCAGACGAACGGCAAGGTCAAGCATGTCCTGGATTTCTGCGGGAGAATAATCGGACACATCGAGGAAGTGTTTCATGCTTTCAGTCTCCTTGTGGAAATTGGAAGGTGTCGCCCCGAGCGCCGCGCAGTCGAGAGGCTATTTAATTAAAGGGTGGCGGGATGGACTCCCGCACGCCGGAAATTGTATCACAGGCAATTTTACTGCCGGCAGGCTAATGTCACGTTTCGGCTTGATGTTTGTACTGATTTCAGGACAGCGCCTGGCTGCGATATTTCTTCCAGTAGCGCAGCAGACCGTCCACGCTCATCCCAAGCGGATTGGCCAGCCGGTAGGCTTCAATTTCCGCTTCACTCAGCCCGGCGGTGCGTGCCTGTGTGCTCATCCAACTGATGAACTGCTCATGCAGAAGGTCGGCGGGGGGTTCGGCAGGAAAAGTGGCCGTCATCCAACGCTCGGCTTCATCGAGGACGCGCAACATGGCCTGAAAATGCCAGTCGACATCGTCAAAAATCCCAAAATGGGTCGGGGCAATGCGCCTGAAGCCCAGCCCCTGCAGTCGGGCCACCGTAGCGCGCCACTTTTCGAGGTGGAATTCGGGCGGGGGAAAGGGCAGGCGTAAATAAGGGTGGCCGGGAATGCGCACCGCTCCAACATCCCCGCTGAAACACAAATCTTCAAACTGATAGACGATGTGATGCTCGGCATGGCCGGGGGTGTGCAGCGCGCGCAGCCGCAATGCGCCGATCACCACTTCCTGGTTGTCCTCCAGCGTGGTCAGTTTTTCGGGCGGGACAGGCAGGAAATCGCCCCAGAGCGGGCCCATCTGTTCGCCATAAATGCGGGTGGCGCTGGAGAGCAATTTTTCCGGGTTGAGCATATGCGGCGCGCCGACCGGGTGCACGAGAATCTGCGCGCCCTGCCTGGCCAGGAATCCCGCCGCGCCGGCATGATCGAGATGGATATGAGTCAGCAGGACATGGGTGATATCGCGCAGAGAAAAGCCCTGGGTAGCGAGGACATTTTGCAGCGTGGAAACGGTCGACCCGGGGCCGGATTCCACCAGCACCAGGCCGGTGCTATGCCTGAGCAGGTAGGCGGCGATGGTATTTGTTCGTCCCTGAAAATTCAAATCGATGGGAAGGATGGGAGTGCTTGCCAAGTTCGGTTCTCCAGTGCTTTGTGGTTTGCGGCGAAGGAGCGCAGGACTTCGCCAAGATCAGCACGATTATAAACCTTGCAGACCGCCACGCCGCGCCGTTCCAGTTTTTGTGACAGCGCTTCAGAGCCGGGCAGGCCGCCAAAGCTTTCGGCCATCAGCAGCAACACCAGTGGGTGCAGGTTGCGGCGCTGAAGCAGCTCCACCGCCAGGAGCAGGTCATCGCGGGTGGAAGGGGTGATCAGCACGGCGCTGGAACCCAGCGGCAGGCGCGGTGACTGCAAATCCACCAGGCTGGCCAGCGATAGTTCCCCCTCCCCATTGACAAAGGCCAGGGTCTCCAGCACCTTACTCTCCTGTCGTTCGGAGCGCTCGGCGGGAATGGCGGTGTAAACCGGGCCATTGGTGACCAGCCCAACGGCGCGCCGTTCTGCAATGAAATAATGCGCCAGCGAAGCCGCCAGGCAGGCGCCATACTCCACCGTGGAGGAGGCCAATTTCAGTTCGGGCCGGCGGGCGAACATCCAGTCATCCCAGGCTTGCGGAGTTTCACCAGCCAGTTCGGCCTGCAGACCAGACTGGGCATCCAGAAATATCCACAGCTCGGCCTGCGGATCCTGCTCAAATTCCTTGACCATCAGCCGGCCGCGCCGGGCGGTGGAAGGCCAGTGGATGCGTTTGAGCGGGTCGCCGCTGACATATTCGCGCACGCCACTGGCATGCAGGGTGACTTCGGCAGATTTGCGGCGGATGGCCTTGCCGCCCGGGAGCAGGCCGGGCGGCGAGGGAAAATCGGCAATGGGGAGGATCATCGGCAGGACGAGCAGGGAGGCCTTGGCGGGGAAAGTGCGCCGCGCCGAGAAGAATCCAAATGGATCTCCGGAGCGGATGCTGGTGGGCCCAAGCGGGAAGCTGCCCCGCCGCGTGAGCCAGGTGCGGGCCAGGTAGGTGCGCCGCTCCTGCCGGCCAACGAGCGTGACCAGGCGCGAGCCGGAGGCCTGCGGCAGGTTGGATTCGTTCCGGATTTCGAGAAAGAGGCGCGGGATCGGGCTAAGGTTGGTCACCTCGAAGGTCTCTTCAAAAATATCACCCACGCTGGCGCGCAGGGAACGCGCCTGCCGGCTGAGACGTACCCCGGCGAGAGAGAACCGCGTCCAGACCCAGGCGACGAGCAGCACCAGGCTGCTGAGATACACCAGGCGGATGTAGACCAGCGAACCAGTGGCTGCCATCCCAAGCGCGCCGATTAGCAAGATGATGAGAAAAAAGATCCAGCCGGTGTGGGGTTTTTGCATGGAGCGGAGGGCTTTCAGGCGTCGAAGCTGCCGCCCGGTACCGGCACTGAGAACAGGATTTCCTGGATGAGCCGCTCGGCGGTGACTTCGCGCAGGCGCGCCGCCGGGTTGACAATGATGCGATGAGCCAGAACCGGCTGGGCCAGGGCCTTGAGGTCGTCGGGCAGGACGTGGTCGCGGCCGGCCAACGCGGCGCGCGCCTGCCCGGCGCGGAACAGCCCCAGCGAGCCGCGCGGACTGGCGCCCAGGTACACATCGCCATGGTTGCGGGTGCGGTGCGTCAGTTCGACGATGTAGCGCTTGAGGGCGGGCGCAACGTAGACGGATTTGACGGTTTCCAGCGCGGCGAGGATTTCCTCGGCGGTCAGAACGGAACGGATGGCTTCGATCGGGTGGCGAAGCTGCTGCCCTTCCAGCACGCTGACTTCATCGAGCGCGCTGGGGTAGCCGAGGCGGACGCGCAGCAGGAAACGATCCAGCTGGGCTTCTGGGAGTGGGAAAGTGCCCTCGTATTCGATCGGGTTTTGGGTGGCAAGCACCATGAAGGGCCGCGGCAGGCTATGAGTCTGCCCGTCAACGGTGACCTGGCGCTCATCCATGGCTTCCAGTAGGGCCGCCTGGGTTTTGGGCGTGGCGCGGTTGATCTCGTCAGCCAGGATGATCTGCCCAAAAATCGGGCCGGGACGGAATTCGAATTTGCGGGTTTCCTGGTTGAAGATCGAGACGCCGGTCACGTCGGAGGGCAGCATATCCGGGGTGAATTGCAGGCGGTTGAAATCGCAGCCGAGTGAGCGCGCCAGGCTGCGGGCCAGCACGGTTTTTCCCACTCCGGGCACGTCTTCAATCAGGACGTGGCCCTGGCAGAGCAGACCAATCATGACCAATTCGATGGCATTCCGCTTGCCGATGACCACTTTTTCGAGATTTTGCGATAAGGTTTCGCCCAATGTTTGAAGATTTTTCATGCTGTTTTCCTTTCCCGATCGATTATGCACCTGATTGTAAGTGAGTTTGATGCGCCGGACAAGCATCACGCGCCGCCGGCTGGAGACCCAAAAGTAACCCTTGCTGCCCCATCCCAGGCCCAGCCCTCGCCCCCAAGTGCGGTATAATTCTGCGCACGCCCTCGTAGCTCAATGGACAGAGCGCCTGACTTCGGATCAGTAGGTTGGGGTTTCGAGTACCTCCGGGGGCACAAACCCAACAGGGAGTGGCGGTCATGCGACCGCCGCTCCCTGTTTTGCAGAAATCTCACGTTCAGACAATCCAGCGCAGCGATTAGTTTCCGCCTCTGTGGCAAGCCTGGCGCAGGGAATGCCGAAAGAAGGCGCTCTTAGGATGCTGATCGCGCGCTCTGGCATACTATAATGGAGAAATGAAACGACTCATTCTGCCCTGGCTGATGCTCGGACTATGGGCCTGCGCCGGCGCCCCAACCGTCCCCGCGCGCGAAACCACCCCACTGACTGCTTCTCCCACGCCCTCGGCCAGCGCCACGCTGATACCAACCCCCACCCCGACCGCCACCCTGACTCTCACGCCACAGCCGCGGCTGACGGCGCTGCCCTCCGGCCCGGACGTGGAAAACTTCGCCCCCGGCATCAACCCGTTGACGGGACTGCGCCAGCAAGACCCTTCCATGCTGGAACTGCCCGCTGTGCTGGTTTCGATCAGCAACAGCCCGGTCACCGCCCGCCCGCAGGCCGGAACCAGTTTCGCGGCCTGGATCTACGAAATGTTCATCGGCGAGGGCACCACGCGTTTCATGAGCGTGTTCTACGGTGACCTGCCGCGCCGCATCCCTAACGCCACTGGCGACTGCGCGCCTGTCAGCGCGCCCTTCCAGCCCGGCGGCGCGTGGCTTGGCAACCGCGTCTGGCTCGACGAGAACCAGGATGGCATCCAGGATCCGTGGGAGGCGGGCGTCGGCGGGATTTGCGTCAGCCTGCTGGAGGCTGCCAGCGGTAGCGTTCTGGCCAGCAGCGGCACTGACTCAAATGGCTATTTCGCCTTCGACGCCGCGGCGCTTTCAGCGGACAAAGCCTATCAGCTTGAGTTCAAGCTTCCGGCAGGCTTCAGCTTCACCAGCCCCAACGTGAGCAACGATGACCAAGACAGCGACGCCGACCCCGTCACAGGGCGCAGCGCGCTCATCCATAACGGCGAGACCGACCCCGGCTGGGATGCCGGTCTGATCCTGGTCAAGCCTCCGCCGCCCACTTTTTCCCCCTCCGATATCGCCCCGGAACGCACCTATGTCGGCCCGATTCGCTCGGGACGCCTGACGTACAACGACTTTGTGCGCCTGTATCCCGCCAGCTGCCTGGTTTACGCCAGCGCCGGGGATGGCATCCGCCAGCAGTTGCAGGGCTGCGAGATCATTTTCGGCGAACAGCCCGGCCAGAGCCCGAACACCGCCCTGCTGGATGTGAGCCATTTGAAAGAGCTGGCCCAGAACAGCAAAATCGCCCGCCAGCCGGTCAATTATTCCGGGCATCTGTTTGACCCCGCGCCGCCCGCCGGGGGCCAGCCCGCCGCCTCGTTGTGGACGTATTTCCACGCCTTCGCGCAGTCTTTCTGGCAGTATGACGCAGTTTCGGGCACCTACCTGCGCCAGACGGATGACGTCGATGGCCTGGGCAACTTCCACGCCGATAGCGACCGCCTGACCGGGCGGCAGCTGGCCTTTGAGAATGTGGCCGTCATCCTGGCCGATTACCAGGTCTTTCGCCACGGACAGTATGACATTGACCTGTGCTGCGGCTTTGAAGGCTACGCCTTCCTGTTCCGCGATGGGCAAATGTACAAAATCCGCTGGTCAACCACCAACCGCGCCTGGGAGCAGCAAACCGGCCTGCTGCGCCCGATCCACTTTACCGGCGCGGACCGGCAGCCCTTCCCGCTCAAACCGGGCCGGACCTTTGTCAGCATCATGACGACCAATTCGGTTTTGAAAGACCTGAAGGATGGCAAGTGGCAGGCCTTTTTCGCCATGCCCGATGACCTGGCGCCGCAAAAGTAAAGCGGTCGAACCAAAATGACGCGGGAAGATGGATTCCGGTTGAAGAAAGACAGCGCAATTGGGCTGAGCCACATTCAGCCTGCCTTGATGATCTCAACTCTTGCACCCGGCGCGTTTTTTGTTGTAAAATAACCCCATTAGTGGTGGGCAGTGATTTTTGCCGGGTCTTCCGGCAGCGGTCTGGGTGGATTGGTTTTAGTTTCCCGATTAGTGGTTTTTGTTATTTGGCTTTTATGGTTTTGTCAGTTTGGACTGATCAGCAATGCCTGAAAACCAAGCTTTGTTTTCGCCTTGCCAGCCAGCACAAGCTACTCATTCTATTTTAATCTATGGCGGCCTATAAGCTATTCACCCGCTATTTGGCGGGTAAACACCTAGTTAGGCGCTTAACACATAGTCCAAACAAAAGTGAAAAATGAGTATTGACAGTAAACAATTCAGCGAGCGCGAAAAAGATGTTATCAAACTTTTATTGCAGGGAAAAAGCAATAAACAGATTGCTTTAGAACTTGGCATTTCTAATAGAACAGTAGAATTTCATTTGGGCAATATTTATTCCAAATTAGGGGTAACTTCTCGCACCGAAACATTTATGAAACTCTCAGAAACTTTACTTTCCGCTAACAGAAGATAGACCAATCCGGCAAAAGATGTTACGGACGGGATTGAAACCTTACAAAACGAACCAGTTTTTGCGCCATGCAGCTTAAGTTGGTGCAGTTTGAGCCGTTTTCTGGTTACGGGCC
>CAIQVH010000008.1 GCA_903875215.1 uncultured Anaerolineae bacterium | reverse complement strand
GTTGTGGAAACCACCGGTAGTCGTATTTCACAACTGTTACCCAAGTATATTCATGCTGTAACTGCCAAAGGTTTTGAGCTCAAAGTCGGCCTTTTCGTTCTGGCTTGTTCCGTCAACTTCCTTTGGTAGCAACTTAGGTTAATTAAAAAAGCTTGATTCCAGGCAAAAAGCCGCCGCACAGGGTAGTTTTTCTCCGCTGGAGAGACAGGAGCAGACGATGAGCGCAGAATCAGAGTATGAGATCAACGAAGTTGCATTTGAGAACGGCCGCAAGGCGCGCACTTTGAACGCCAGCCAGGCTGGAGAAGCCCGGACCTGGCTGAAGGAGCTAGGGCTGGGCAGTCCGCGCCGGGTGATTTGGCTTTCGGGCAGCGCCGGCGGGTTTGATCCGGCACTGGCTGCCCCTCTGAAAAATCTGTTTATCCGCAGCGTATTGAAGGTGGCAGCAAGAAGTGACATCCAGGCCTTAATCATGGACGGCGGCACCGCCTCGGGGGTGATGTCGGTCATGGGCAGCGCCGTAGCCGATGACGATTTCCGGGTGCCGCTGCTGGGCGTCGCTCCGCGAGGGGCCGTCTCGCTGGCGGAGCAATCGCAAACCAGCCAGTTGCTCGACCCGCATCACTCGCATTTTGCGCTTGTGCCTGGTAAAGCCTTTGGTGATGAAGTGCCGTGGATGGGGAAAATTGCCGCAGCCTTGAGCACACCCACTGAGGGCGACAAGCTGCCAGTGGTGATGATCCTGGCGGGGGGAAATCCCAAAGGCATTTCAAAGCTGGATGTGTTAACCGCCGTCCGGGCTGGGTATCCTGTCATTGTCATCCGCAAAACCAAAGGCCTGGCCGATAAATTGGCCAGCCTGGAGAAAAAACAGCACGGGAACCCGTTCTTCATTACCCGCTGGCTGGGAGACTGGTTCAAGGCCATTGCCAAAAATCTCCTGCAAATCGAACTCAAGTCCACGCTGGACAGGGATCAGGAACTGGTGGAGATCATGGAAAGCGGCAATCTCTATTTTTGCGCACTGGACGATGCGGCCCGCGAAACCGAAAGCCTGCTTCAAAAAGTGTTCGTGGCCGAAGAAAACAAGCACAAAAAAGCGCTCCTCCAGGCCTGGCAACGTTTTGCCATATACGACCGGCAGGCTTCCGTGTATCAGAACCGTTTCCAGCAACTGCAAGATTGGATTTTACGCTTCGCCGTTTTAGCGACATTCCTGGCTGTAAGCTACAGTGTCTTTTTCCCGGCCGGATCAGGCGGCAGCATCTGGAAGACCGCGCTAAACTGGCTGGTGATTGGCACGCCTCTGATTGGCTCGGGGATGCTGGCGTATCTGAACAAAGTCAACAGCGGGATCAAGTTTATTTTCCTGCGCGGGGCGGCCGAAACGCTCAAACAGGCAATTTACACCTATCGCACGCGCGATCCACAAGAACGGATCATCGTTCGGGAGGGTGAAAAAGGTCTCAGCCGCGAACAGGAATTGGGGCTGACAGTGGAATCAGTCAGCCGGCAGTTAATGGATTCACCTGTCAACCAGGCCGGGCTGCCCGCTTACAACGGAAAACTGCCGCCGGCTGGAGCGATCGAAAACATGGATGACGGCCTGTCAGACCTGTCTGCGGCGAGTTACGTCCGCCTGCGCCTGGTACACCAGCGCGCCTGGCATCAAAATAAAACCGCATTGCTGGAAAAGAGTCTAAACCGCCTCAACTTCTGGATCATCCTGTTCGGCATGGCTGGAACCTTTATCGCGGCCATCGGGTTGGAGGCCTGGGTGGCCGTGACCACCTCCATCGTGACGGCATTGAGCGCCTATCTCAACTATCGCCAAACCGAACAAACGCTGGTTGGTTACAACCAGACCGCCACGCACCTGCAAAACATTGAAGTCTGGTTCAACTCGCTGACCGCCGCAGAACAAAAGCGCGCTGCCAACATTGCCCTGCTCGTCAGCACCACCGAAAAAGTCCTCGCCACCGAGGTGGCCGTCTGGGTGCAAAACATGAAAGACACCATTGAAAGCCTGAAACTGGAACCCCAGGCGGCTGAAGAAGAATAAGAAATTCAATTGTGATAGACAGCGCAATGTCATCTACTGGTGTCATGCGAAGTGTGACTTTAGTCACAACGACGGGTGATATCCGCTACTGACAAAGGGGAGAAAAAAAACGCATACTTATTACTGGACAACCTTATGGACAACCTTGGCCGTGGCATACACGGCCAAGGAAAAAATAATAACCCAAGGAGGGGTTATGGCACCTGCCGAAACGGTTCTTACTCAGGGTGCGGGGCTCAAGAAGCCAGAAGACTTGACGCTCCTGCACGAGGTGGCCGAGGCTACCGCAGGCGTATCGCACCTGGAAATGTGCATCCAGTGCGGCACCTGTGGAGGCTCCTGTCCATCCGCGGCGGATATGGATCACACGCCGCGCATGTTATTCGCCTTGTTGCGCGCGGGCTTGCGGGAGGAAGTCCTGCGCAGCAACACCCCCTGGATTTGTGTGTCCTGTTATCACTGCGTAGTGCGCTGCCCACAAGAAGTACACATCGCAGATGTCATGTACACCCTCAAATCCATGGCCATTAAAGCCAAGCTCTACCGCGATGAAACTGCGCCAGATTTCTCTGCATCCTTTGTGGATTTTGTGGAGAATTACGGGCGCAGTTTTGAATTGGGCCTGGCCACCCGCTTCTACCTCAAGCACGCTCCACTGCGCCTGCCTGGGATGAGCGGCATGGGCATCGGCATGTTAACGCGCAAGCGCATGAACATGACCCCCACCAAAATCAAAGGGCTCGATCAACTCAAGTCCATTTTGAACAAGGCCAAAACCCTGGAGTTGAGCTCATGAACAAGTACATCTTTTACCCCGGATGTTCGATGGAAGGCAGCGCCAGGGCTTATTACGATTCACTCAAAGTCATCGAAGGCCCGCTCGGCCTGGAGCTGGAAGAAGTCAACGATTGGAACTGTTGCGGCGCAACCGAGTATCTCAGCATCAACCTGATCCCAGCCTACTCGCTCATCGCGCGCAACCTGGCCCTGGCCGCCCAGCAAAACACAGAAACCAAAACCGTCATGGCGCCCTGCTCGGCCTGTTACCTGAACCTGGAAAAAGCCGATTACTACATGGCCGAACGCCCCGCACTGGGCGAAAAAGTCAACGAAGCCCTGGCGGCAGGCGGCCTGCATTACACCCCCGGCTCACTCGAAATCCGCCACCTGGTGGATGTGATCATCAACGACATCGGGCTGGAGACCGTTAAAGCAAAAGTCGTCCGCCCCCTCACCGGGCTGCGAATTGCCCCCTACCTGGGATGCATGGTGCCACGCCCCGATTATCAAAAACGCTGGTCAGACCACGAACACCCCAGCGAACTCGACGACCTGATGAAAGCCCTCGGCGCGGAAGTGATCGATTTCCCGCTCAAAACCGCCTGTTGCGGCGGTCACATGACGCAAATTGGCCCCGAAACCGCCTACGAACTCATCCGGCGCCTGGTTTCTGGCGCCGAGGAATTCAAAGCCGATATCATGGTCACCGTCTGCCCGATGTGCCAGATGAACCTGGATGCCTATCAGAGCGAAACCAATCGCTACTTCGGCACGAATTTTCACATGCCCATTGTATTTTTCACCCAGCTGATGGCCGTGGCATTTGGAATCAACCCGAAGGAAGCCGGGTTTGGCCTGGAATTGACCAGCGCAAAAGACGCGCTGGCCCACATCGGCCTGGAAGCGCCCACTCCGGCGGCCGCCCCGCACAAGAAAGCGGAAGGCCTGCCCATGCCCAAAGCGCTCCCCAAAAAGTATGGCGGCGAGTAGGAGTCCAAAATGAGCGATAAACCAGAAAAACCACGCGTTGGCGTGTACGTTTGTCACTGCGGGAGTAACATTTCGGGAGTGGTGGATGTGGAGGGGGTACGCGATTGGGCCCAGGAGCATCTTGCCAAAGACGGTGTGGTCATCTCGCGGGATTACAAGTTCATGTGCTCCAGCCTGGGGCAGGAACTGATCGAGAAAGATATTAAAGAACTCGGGTTGGAGCGGGTGGTCGTGGCGGCTTGCTCGCCCCATTTGCATGAGAAAACCTTCCGCACGGCCAGTGAACGGGCTGGGTTAAATCCCTATTTAACGGAACTCGTTTCCATTCGTGAGCAGGTTTCCTGGGTTCACACGGATAAAGCCGTCGCCACAGAAAAATCAAAATCGCTGGTGGCTGGCACGGTCGAGCGCGTCGTCTACAATACCGCGCTGGAGAAACTGAAGGTGCCGATCAACCCCAACACACTGGTGGTCGGCGGCGGGATTGCGGGGATTCAGGCTGCGCTGGAAATCGCCAACGGCGGCTTCCACGTTTACCTGGTGGAACGCGAACCGTCCATCGGCGGGCACATGGCCCAGTTCGACAAGACCTTCCCAACCCTGGATTGTTCCGCCTGCATCCTGACTCCGCGCATGGTGGAGGCGGGTTATCACCCGAACATCACCCTGCTGACCTGGAGCGAGGTGATGAGCGTCAGTGGTTATGTAGGCAACTTCAACGTCACCATCAAGAAGAAAGCGCGCTTTGTTAACGAGGAGCTGTGCACCGGCTGCGGCATTTGCGTTGAAAAATGCCCCCAGCAAGTGGTGGACGAAATTTACGAAGCCGGAATCGGCCATCGCAAGGTCGTCTATACTCCGTTTGCCCAGGCGGTGCCAAAGTACCCGGTCATCGACGCGCCGAACTGCACCTTCTTTAAGAATGGCAAATGCAAAGCCTGCGAAAAGTTCTGCCCGACCAATGCGATCGATTTTGCCCAACAGGATGAATACCTGAATGTCGAAGTGGGCAACATCATCCTGGCGACCGGTTACGACCTGTTCGACGCGCGCCGGGTGACGAATTATGGCTATGGCCGCCTGCCGGATGTCTTCACCAGCCTGGAATTTGAGCGCATGTGCAACGCCAGCGGCCCGACCAACGGCGAAATCACTTTACGCGATGGCAAAACCAAGCCAAAGACCGTAGGTGTCATTCACTGCGTTGGCTCGCGCGATAAGAATTTCAACAACTACTGCTCGAGCATTTGCTGTATGCAGAGCCTGAAATTTGCCCACCTCGTCAAGGAACGCACCGGCGCAGATGTCTACGAGTTCTACATCGACATGCGCACGCCGATGAAATCTTACGATGAGTTTTACCAGCGTGTGCTGGATGAAGGCACGCTCTTCGTGCGCGGCAAAGTGGCCGAGGTAACCAACGCGGCCCGCGCCGAACACGAAAAAGGCAAGCTGATCATCCAGGTCGAGGATACGCTGATCGGGAAACAGCGCCGCATCCCAGTGGATATGGTCGTCCTGTCGATTGGCATGGAACCGCGCGCCGATTCGAAGCAGACCGGCCAGTTGTTTGGCATCTCCTGCTCGGCGGATGGCTGGTACCTGGAACGGCATCCAAAACTGGATCCCGTCTCAACGATGACAGAAGGCGTCTTCATCGCCGGCTGCGCCTCCGGCCCGAAGGACATCCCTGCCAGTGTCTCGCAGGGAGCCGCCGCGGCGGCCCGCGTGCTGGACAAAATCCTGCAAAAGGAAGTTGAGCTGGAACCGATTCGCGCCAGCGTGAACGAAGCCAAGTGCTCCGGTTGCCGCATCTGCAACAACCTCTGCCCGTTCAATGCGATTTCCTTCATTGACGACCTGGCCATCACCCGCATCAACCCGGCGCTCTGCCAGGGCTGCGGGACGTGCGTGGCGGCCTGCCCGGCAGGTGCCATCAACGGCACGGGTTTCTCTAATGAGCAGATTTTCGCCCAGATCGACGGCATTTTGACACTTGCGCCTGCGCGCAGTGCAGGTGTGGGTCTGTAGGAGAAAACTATGAGCGAAAAATTTGAACCCGTCATCGTGGGCTTCACCTGCAACTGGTGCTCATACCGCGCCGCTGATGCAGCCGGGACCGCCCGCATTAAATATGAACCCAATGTGCGCCTGATCCGCTTGATGTGCAGCGGCCGCCTTGATCCGACTTTTGTGATGAAAGCCCTGGCCGGTGGCGCAGATGGTGTGCTAATCACCGGCTGCCACCCCGGCGACTGCCACTACATCGAACAAAACTACAAAGCCCTGCGCCGCTTCATGCTCCTGCGCCGCACGCTGAAAGGGTTTGGCGTGGAACCCGAGCGCATCAAACTTGTCTGGGCCAGCGCCGCCGAAGGGATGAAACTGGCACACGAAATCGACGCCTTCGTCGATGAAGTCCGCAAACTTGGGCCGCTGAACTGGCCCAAGTGGGAAAACGAATCCAACCCGGCCGAGGTTCTGGAGGTGACAGCATGAGCGACAAACCGAAATTTGCCATGTACTGGGCCGCCTCCTGTGGCGGCTGCGAAATCTCGGTGCTCAACATCGGAGAAAAAATCCTGGATGTTGATGCCAATTTCGATATCGCCTTCTGGCCGGTGGCGATGGACGCCAAGTATCACGACGTCGAAGCCCTGGAAGATGGCGCCATCCTGCTGACGCTCTGGAACGGCGGCATCCGCACCGACGAAAACGAACACCTGGCCCACCTGCTGCGCCGCAAATCGAAAATCCTGGTCGCCTTTGGCTCCTGCGCCACCGAGGGCTGTGTCCCTGGCCTGGCCAACCTCAGCCCGGTCAGCGAGATTTTCGACGTGGCCTTTCACACCGTCTCGACCGACAACCCCAACAATATCCACCCGGTGGCCTCCTTTGAAGTTCCCGAAGGAACGCTCACCCTACCGACCCTGCGCCCGGTGCTGAAGACCCTCGCCCAGGTGGTGGATGTCGATTACTACATGCCTGGCTGCCCGCCCGAACCACACCAAATTGCGGCAGTCATCGACCTGGTGATCCAGGTTTTACAGGGCAAGGCGCAACTACCGCCGAAAGGCTCTTATATCGGCTGCGGCGCCTCCACCGTCTGCGATGAATGCCCGCGCGAACGCAATGTCAAACACATCACCGCCTTCAAGCGCATTCAGGATGTGGCCCCGCTCGACCCGAACCTCTGCATCCTCGAACAGGGCGTCCCCTGCAATGGCCCGGCCACCCGCAGCGGCTGCAACTCCCGCTGCCCGCGCGTCGGCGCGCAGTGCATCGGCTGCTACGGCCCGGCCGAAGGCGTCCTCGATTACGGCGCCCGGCTGATCACCGCCTTCGCTTCGGTGGTGGATGCCAAGGAACCCGCCGAAATCGACGCCATCCTAGACGGCATCCCCGACCCGACCGGCCAGTTCTACCGCTTCAACCTGGCCGATTCCCTGCTCCGCGCCAGCACCAAAGCCTGGAAAAGGTAGGTAACCATGAGCCAGAGAATCACCATTGACCCGATCACCCGCCTGGAAGGTCACGGGAAAATCGACATTTTCCTGGATGACAAAGGCGATGTCGCCAATTCTTACTTCCAGATCCCCGAACTGCGCGGTTTTGAGCGTTTCTGCGTCGGCCGCCCGGTGGAGGAAATGCCCCTGCTGACCAACCGCATCTGCGGCGTCTGCCCCGAGGCGCACCACATGGCCGCCGCCAAGGCCGCCGACGCGGTTTACCACGTCGACCCGCCGCGCACCGCCAAACTGCTGCGCGAACTGCTCTACATGGCCTTCTACGCCACCGACCACACCACCCACTTCTACGCCCTCGCCGGCCCCGATTTCATCGTCGGCCCGGATGCGCCTGTCGCCGAGAGAAACATCCTTGGCGTGATCCACAAAGTCGGGTTGGAAATTGGCGGCAAAGTGATCCAGATGCGCAAGTTCGGCCACGAAACGGTCGAAATGATCGGTGGGCGTAAAGTCCACCCGGCCACCTCGATCCCCGGCGGCATCACCAAGATCCTGTCGGAAGAAGAACGCGTCGAAATCGAAAAAATGGGCCGCTGGGCCATTGATTTCGCGCTGTTTAGCCTGCAAGCCTTCAAAGACATCGTCCTGGCCAACAAAACCTACCTCGACCTGATCGTCGGCGACGTTTACACCCACAAAACCTACTACATGGGCCTGGTGGACGCCAACAACAAGGTCAACTTCTACGATGGCAAGGTGCGCGTGGTTGATCCCGACGGCAAAGAATTTTGCAAGTATGAGCCGAAGGATTACATGAAGCACATCGCCGAACACGTTGAGCCGTGGACGTACCTGAAGTTCCCGTATCTCAAGAACGTCGGCTGGAAGGGCTTCACCGAAGGCAAGGAGTCCGGCGTCTACATGGCGACCCCGCTCTCGCGCCTGAACGCCAGCGACGGCATGGCCACCCCGCGCGCGCAAGCCGCCTACGAGGAACTGTATGCCACCCTGGGCGGCAAACCCGTTCACCAGCGGCTGGCCACGCACTGGGCACGGCTGGTGGAGCTGCTCTACGCCGCCGAACATTGGGTAGAACTGGCCACCGACCCGGAGATTACCTCCCCCAATGTCCACCGCGTCCCGACCGAAACCCCGACCGAAGGCGTGGGCATCGTCGAGGCGCCGCGCGGCACGCTGACGCATCACTACACCACCGATGAACGCGGCATCCTGACCAAGGTCAATCTGATCGTCGGCACCACCAACAACTACGCCCCGATCCAGATGTCGACCAACAAGGCCGCCCGCAACCTGATTCATGGCGGCAAAGTGACCGAGGGCCTGCTCAACATGGTTGAGATGGCCTTCCGCGTCTATGACCCGTGCTTCGGCTGCGCCACCCACTCCCTGCCCGGCCAGATGCCGTTGGAAGTCAAAATCCACGACAAGGACGGCGAGGTGATTGACGTGCTGAAACAGTTTGTCGATTAACAACGTGCCGTAGGGGCGACCCATTGGGTCGCCCCTAAAATTTTTCCATGAAAACATTGATAATTGGTCTAGGAAATCCCATCTTGGGCGACGACGGCGTCGGTTGGAAAGTGGCGCAGGAGGTTGAGAACCGTCTGCCCTCACCCCACCCCCCTCTTACTCTCCCCCCATTTTCCGCTGAACTACGCGGAACCTGGGGGAAGCCGGAGGGGAGTGTAAGCGTGGAATGCCTCGCCCTGGCCGGCATCGCCCTGATGGAACACATGCTCGGCTACGAGCGCGTCATCCTGATCGACTCACTCAACACCGGCAAATACGCCCAGGGCGAAGTCGTCACCTTCACCCTCGCCAGTCTCGCCGACTTGACCTACGGTCACAGCGCCTCGGCCCACGACCTGTCGTTGAAAGGCGCTCTAAAGCTGGGCCGCCAGATGGGGGCGGAACTGCCCGCCGATGAAAATGTCACCATCGTCGCCATCGAAGCCGCGCATGTGTATGAATTCACCGAAGAATTAACCCCAGGAATCGCAAAGTCCGTCCCCAGGGCGGTTGAAATCGTGCTTAATCTGCTGTAAGGCGGTTTATTTCTTCTGCGGCACACCGGCAATGATTTGCTCCATATCCTGAATATGCAGATCCAGCGCCACCACTGAAACCTGAATCTCGCGCAGCGAAATCCCCAGCGCGATCATCATCAGAATCAGGCTGAAGCCAAAAATCCACTTGCCGATTTCCAACCAGCCCGAAAACAAGGCAAACATCGAGACGGTGCACAGCAGCAAGCTGGTCACGCCACAGGCCTGCATATCGCGAATCAGCCGGATGCGATACTTCAGGTTGGCAATCTGCCCGACAAAGATTTCATTGTGGTCAACCTTGTAGCGGGCGTGCAGATCGCGGATCAGGTTTGCCAGGGTCAGGAAGCGATTGGTAAAGGCCAAAAGCAAAAGAGAAATGGCCGGAAACAACAATGCGGGGGTTGAGAGGGTAATTTCCATCCCCAGATTCTACACCAAAGTTATAATAGACTCATTCTTCGGAGGACCCATGAGCAAACCAACTACCGCAAATTGGATCGAAAAAGACCGTCGTCAACTGCACCCGGTTTATCACCCCAAATCGCACATTGACCCACTCGTCGTGGAACGCGGCGAAGGCGTCTGGCTATACACCACCGATGGCCAGAAAATTCTGGATGGCATGGCCGGGCTGTGGAACGTCAACGCCGGCTACGGCAACGAAGAATTGGCGCGCGCCGCCTACGACCAGATGAAACAACTGGCCTTCACCTCCAACTTCGCCGGAATGACCAACCTCCCCGCCACCCTGCTCGCCGATAAATTGGCCGGGTTCGCCTACGAGGGCCTCAACACCACCTTCTTTGCCTCCGGCGGCTCCGAAGCCAACGACTCAGCCTTCAAAACAGCGCGCTACTACTGGAAGCGTAAAGGCAAACCTACCAAAACAAAAATCATCGCCCGCAAAGGCGCTTATCATGGCGTGACGATGTATGCGACCTTCGCCACCGGGCTGGAAAAATACCACACCATGTTCGGCCCCGCCATCCCAGATTTTATCCACATCCCCGCTCCTAACGCCTACCGCTTCGACAGCGCCCTCCAGCCCGGAGAAACCATCGGCCAGGCCGCCGCCCGTTTGCTGGAAGAAGCCATCTTACGCGAAGGCGCAGAAAACATCGCCGCCTTCATCGCCGAACCGGTCATGGGCGTGGGCGGCGTCATTGTCCCGCCCGACGATTATTTTCCCATCATCCGCCAGATTTGCGACAAATACGAAATCCTGCTCATCGCCGATGAAGTCATCACCGGTTTTGGCCGCACCGGCGAATGGTTCGCACTCAAACACTGGAACGTCAAGCCCGATATCCTGTCCTTTGCCAAAGCCATCACCAGCGGCTACGCCCAATTGGGCGGCATCCAACTCTCAGACGAGATTCGTGAAACCATCGAAACAGCCTCCGAAGGCGAGGCCTGGATGCACGGCTACACCTACTCCGGTCACGCCATGGCCTGTGCGGTCGGATTAAAAAACCTGGAAATTATGGAACGAGACAACTACCCCGCGCGCGCGCGCGAATTAGGGAAACGCCTGCTGGCGGGCCTGCAAACACTGAAAGAATTTCCGTTTGTCGGCGATGTGCGCGGGTTGGGGCTGGTATGCGGCGTGGAAATTGTCTCGAACAAGGAAACCAAAACCGCCGACCCGGCCCTGGCAGCGCGGATTTTCAAAGCCGCCCAGGCGCGCGGTCTGCGCAGCCGGCCTCTCGGCGCAGTGCTAGCCTTCTCTCCGCCCCTGGCGATTAATGAAGAGGAAGTGGACGAAATCGTCAGACGCCTTGGCGCCGCGATGGATGGGATTGGGCAGTAATTCCCGGCAAAATTCACCGAAAAAGAGAGCGATCCAGTCGGGGTCGCTCTCTTTTTCGCGGCATCATGGCCGCCAGTTGCGGTCTTCTGGAACAGAATTGCCGCCGTCGACCACGATCAACTGCCCGGTAATGTAGGAAGCTTCGGGGTGGGCCAAGAAGCGGACAGCGTGGGCAACTTCTTCAGGACTGCCGGAGCGTTTCATCGGGGTTAAGTCTCCAGCCAATTTTTCTGATTCCAGCTGTGAACCGGTAGCGATCCAGCCAGGCGCGATCGCATTGACTGTAATCCCCTCTGCGGCCGTTTCAAGAGCCACAGCGCGGGTAAAACCCCACATCCCGGCCTTGGCGGCGTGATAAGCCGGGTCACCTACAAAGGCCTGCACGGGGCCGCTGGTGGAAGCAATGTTGATGATACGGCCAAATTTTTGCAGGCGCATCCATGGCACAACCGCCCTGGTTACAAGGAAACAGGTCGTCAGGTTGCGCGCCAGCGTCATCTCCCAATCTGCAAGCGCAAGATCGTCAATTGAACTGGCCAGCTGTTCCGGCTCAGTGACAACCGTCATCCCGGCATTATTGATGCAGATATCGATGCGACTGTATGCGGTGCGCACAGCCTGCACAATGCGCTGAACTGCCATCGGCTCGGTTAGATCAGCAACAAAACCGGTGACCTGGATGCCCTTTTCTTGCAATTCGTCGGCACGCCTGTGGATGCGGTCGGTGGTACTGACCAGTGCAATGGCAGCTCCCTGCTGGCCAAGCGCACGAGCGCTGGCAAACCCAATCCCGGTTGGTGAACCGGCTCCGGTCACAAGTGCCACCCGGGTGCGCAACGGAAACGTTTCAGATGCCAGCATTGCTGAGCGCCGCCAACAGCTGTCCAAGCGCCACCGCCAGGGTGGGATGATCCACTTCGAGATGAGTGATCGCTTCTTCCAGGCGCAGCAGGAGGGAGGCTGGCTGATGGCTTCCCGAACGTTCCAATAGGGCGCGGATATCAGTCTGCAACGTGATTATTTTTTCGCGGGTTTTTTCGTCCAGGCTGTCAGCCCTTTCGATTTCCTGATGAAGCTGCTCCAGCAATGCGTTGAGTTTTTGTTTTTCCATGGTTCATGCCTCCTGGGTCTAGAGAATGCAGCCCAATGTTCTGTATTTATTGTACGTCTATTTTGATAAGAAAACCCCTGGTGAAGATTAATTCCTTCACCAGGGGCATAATCAGCCAAAATTGTCGCGGCTTTCAGCACTCACTGAAGCCGCAGGCATAACATTTACGGCAGCCTTCTTCGTTAACCACCGCTGCTTCTCCACATTCGGGGCACAAATCTCCGATGCGCATGACGGGCTGGCTGGCGGGGATTTCAAAGGGACTCGCAGCGGCAGGATGGGCAACCAGCCCGGCTGGAAGCGTTACCAATTCGTGCGAGGGCGGTTCTCCCTCGCGTCCACGCAGATACTCATCCAGAACCTGCCCCACCCCATCAGGCAGTGAACGCACGCGATGGGGTCCAAATCCGAGCGAACGCCCACCGCCAATACCGGTCAGCTGGGAGACGACCTCACGCAGACGATCCACGGGGGCAATAGGCGAAGCCAATCGAAGAATATACGAAATTAAACGTCCAATCGCCTCCGAAACAGCGGCGGTATCGGATCCGGCCTTGGATGTGTTGACAAACACTTCAAAAGGTTGCGTGCCGCCATTTTCATTGACTGTGACAAAAGCTTTTCCGAGCGGCGTCTCGACGGTGTAAGTCTGTCCGCGAAGGGCGCGCGGACGGGGTTTTTTGGTCTCATGCCAGATGACTTTCTGGTTGGCTGGAACCGGGAGAACTTTTTCGACTGTCGGTTCTTTTTTGCCGGCGGTGGCGTGGGTTTCCAGGACGACTTTGTCGCGGCTGCCTGTAACATAGACGGTGATGCCCTTGGCGCCCAGTTCCCAAGCCAGCATGTAGGCGGTGGCAACATCCGCCTCGGTAGCGCCCTCAGGAAAGTTAATGGTCTTGGAGATGGAGTTATCGACAAAGGCCTGTAAGGCAGCCGCCATGCGAACATGCTCTTCGGCGGTGACATCGCCGGCTGTGACAAAGATTTCGCGCAAGGTTTCGGGCACGGCGGCTACGTTCTGGCAGGTGCCATGTTTCATCACTTCCTCGAAGATCTCCTGCCGGGATTGGGTATCAATGCCGGCATGCTCCAGGGCGGCTTCGAAGGCTGGTGAACCGTAGGTCAGTTTCAGGTCTTTGCCATTGTCATTGACATGGCGAATGTAGGCCAGCGCAAAGACCGGTTCGCAACCATAGCCTTCACAGCCGGCAACCGTGGCGATTGTGCCGGTGGGAGCGACTGTGGTTTGAGCGGCATTGCGAATGCCGTATTGTTCGATGCCCTGCTGGATGGCGGGCCAGTCGAGGCGCGGGCGATGAAAATCTATTTGATAAGGGAGCAAAGGCTGGGGCGCGGTCCAACGCGGGTTGGCCGGGTCGTATATCGATCCAGCAATCGCGGGAAATGCTCCACGCTCGCGGGCCAAGTCGATGGAAGTTTTCATGGCATGGTAACGGACGAATTCCATCACCTGGGCGGCAAATTCCTGGCCTTCCGCCGAACCGTAACGCACGCCAGTGTGGTACATCAAATCAGCCAGACCCATAATCCCCAAACCGATGCGCCGGGCGCGCAAGGCAGCTTCTTTGAGGGCCGGGACAGCCGGAACGTAGGCATTGGCTTCAACTACGTCATCGAGAAAGCGGGTGGAGAGCACCACGTTTTGGCGCAATCCTTCCCAATCCACTTGCCCTTCGGGGGCCAGGTGCTGGGCCAGGTTGACCGAGCCGAGACAGCAATTTTCATACGGGCCAAGCCACTGTTCGCCGCAGGGATTGGTGGATTCAAGCGGGTAAAGGTGCGGAACCGGGTTTTGGCGGTTGGCGGCATCCAGGAACAGGACGCCAGGTTCGCCGTTGTGATGAGCCTGCCGGACTATCTGGTCAAACAAGTCGCGGGCGCGGATGGTCTTGTAGACCTTGAGAGGAATGCCCCGCTCGAGGGCTTGTTCCAGCGTGCCGCGGAATCCGCGGTATGCTGGGTCGGAAATATCGGGGAAAACCAGATCCCAGTTGGCATCCGCGCGGACGGCCTGCATGAAAGCGTCCGTGATGCCGACGGAGATATTGAAATTGGTGATGGCATTTTCGTTGGTCTTGCAAACGATAAATTCTTCCACGTCCGGATGGTCAACCCGCAAGACTCCCATGTTAGCGCCACGCCGGGTGCCGCCCTGGGCAATTTCGCCAAAAGCGTGGTCGTAGACGCGCAAAAAGCCTACTGGACCAGTGGCTTGCCCGGCGGAGGATTTCACCAGCCCACCCTTCGGGCGCAGGCGTGAAAACGAAAAACCATTCCCGCCACCGGTCTGTTGAATCAGGGCGGCATCGCGCAGGGATTGGAATATCCCGGCTGTATCGCGGCCCATATCATCCGAAATGGGCAGGACAAAACAGGCGGCCAGCTGGCCCAGGGGCGTTCCGGCGCCGGTAAAAGTTGGAGAATTGGGGAAGAATTTCTTACCTGTCAGCAGAATGTAAAATTCACGAGCGCGCTGGTCTACTTCACCGCCCCAGGCGGTCTCAACGCTGGCAACGTGCCAGGCAACCCGCCAGAACATTTCTTCGACCGTTTCGATGGGCTGACCATTGTCGCCCCTGCGGACATAACGGCGAATGAGCACCTGGCGGGCATTCTCTGTCAGGTTGACCGTGGGCAGATCGGACGGCAATGCAGGGGTGGGCAAAATGCCCGTTTTTTGAGAGACGGCAATATTAACCATAAACAATTCTCCTTGGTACAAATATTGGAGGGTAAATTCCAGAGAGCGGGGTTTAACCTTCGAGCAGGTGATCGATTTCAGTACGAAGGGCGTGCAGGTCATCCAAGCGCAAGTAGACAATGGCGTAACGGATGTAGGCAATCTGATCGAGGTGTTTTAATCCGTTAATGACCATGTCCCCGATAATGCGGGAAGACACCTCGGCTTTGCCCATTTTTTGCAATTCGGCTTCCACCCCCCCGATGAGCCGCTCAATATCTGCTGCCGAAACCGGCCGTTTGACACAAGAAATGCGGATTCCGCGCGCGAGTTTTTCCCGGTCAAATTCCTCGCGTGTGCCATCCTGTTTGATAATCAGGGGCGTGGAAAGGATAGGACGCTCATAGGAACTGAAGCGCTGTCCACAGCTTAGACACTCCCGGCGGCGGCGAATCCCTCCGTGAGTGTCATGATTAGTATCAATCACTTTTGAATCTGCGTTTTGACAATACGGACACCGCATCCCATAACTCCGATATTAGAACAAATGTTACCGCCATATGTGGTTTTTTTACTATCCGAACCCCTACCTGTTGGGGTGAACTTAATTATTCTAGCATGAACCCACTGGCTGTACAAGAGGACTAAGGGGTGATTTTTATGAGGAATTTTTTTATCCTTGCCGGAATTATTCGGAGTGAAAGCGTCATATAATGAGATTATGTTGATTCAGATACGACTCAATCACTGGCTTCTGCCAATTATGCTGGCTGCGGCCATCCTGCAGGAATTTCTGGATCCGGCGCGGGTCTGGAAAATCCTGCTGATCGGCCTGGGCGGTACGTTGCTGGTCGGCTGGGTGTGGTCGCTCAGCCTGGCGCGTCACCTGCGGCTGCTGCGCGAGTTGCGCTATGGCTGGGCGCAGGTGGGTGACGCGTTGGAGGAGCGCTTGACGCTGACCAACCAGGCTTCCTTTCCGGCCACCTGGGTCGAAATCGAAGACCACTCCACGCTGCCGGGTTACCGGGCTTCGCTGGCAACCATCACCGATTCGCACAGCGTCAACACGCTGACGACCGGCGGAGTTTGCCAGAGGCGTGGATTATACCTGCTGGGCGGCACCCGCCTGCTGACCGGCGACCCACTTGGAATATTCACCGTAACGATGGATGACCCTGCCAGCCGGACGCTGTTGGTCCTGCCGCCGGTGATTCCGCTGCCCGAGATCCTGCTCACGCCGGGAGGCTACCTTGGCGAAGGCCGCCCACGCGAACGCGCGCGGGAGGAAACCGTCCACGCCATCTCGATCAGAGAATATCGCCCTGGCGACGCCCTGCGTCACATCCACTGGCCAAGTACCGCCAAATTTGACCGACTCATCACCCGCCAATTTGAAAGCCACCCGGCCAGCGACCGCTGGATTTTGCTTGATCTTAATCAGCATGTTCAGGCCGGAACAGGAGCAGATTCGACCACCGAACACGCCATCATTCTGTCCGCTTCGCTGATTGACCGGGAATTGCGTAACCGCCAGGCGGTCGGGCTGGCCATCAATGGCGCACCACCCCGCTGGCTGCCCGCCAGTAGAAACGAGCCGCAGCGCTGGCAGTTGCTGCACGCACTGGCCCTGGCCGAACCCGGAATGTGCTCATTGAAAGATTTTCTACTGCATGGCAGCCAGTCGTTGGGTCGACATGCCAGCCTGGTCATTATCAGCGCTTCCACCGAAACAGACTGGCTGCAAGCGCTTGCTGCTCTGCTTTGGCGGGGGATCAGCCCAACGGTTCTACTGCTGGATGCTGCCTCCTTCGGAAAAAGCGGCAGTTCCCTGCCCCTTTGCCAGGAATTGCAGCGCCTGGGGGTCGCCTGCCAGATCATCCCGCGCGACCTGCTTGACCGGCCAGAGGCGCACCCAGGGCACAGTGGGCGCTGGGAGTGGCAGCAATCCCGTATTACCGGCAAAGTCACGACCCTTCAACGCCCCGAACAGACCGAATGGCACAGGCTGACATGAGTATTTCGATCCGGCGCTGCTACCCTGGGCATGAAATCGTCACGCTGGCCCTGCTCGGCGGGAGCGTTCTCTGCCTGGGAAACGGACTTGGCAGCGTTATCCGCGGCGCAGCGTTCAGTGTCTTCCTCCCGGTTGGCCTGTTGGCTGCCCTGCTCGGCTGGGGGCTGGGAAAAAGCCGCTTACACGGCTGGCTGGTGGCGGGGAGCCTGGCAATTCTGGGCGGCAGCCTGCACTGGGCCGGGACTGCTCAATTGGGCGGGGTGGTGCTGGAGGCAGCAACATCCAGCTCGATTTTCGGCCTGGCTTACCTTGCCCATCTGCACGGCGGACCGCTCCCCAACCCGGCACCCGTCCTCGCCGCGCTGGAACGCCTGGCAGCACAATCCGGCACGTTGTGGAACCGCCTGCTGGCCTGGAGCGCCGGGCTTTGGGGAAATACGCCAGTCGAGGATGCGGTAGTGCGCGTTATGCTGTGGAGCATAGCCATCTGGCTGATGTGCGCCTGGGCCGGCTTTGCACTGCAGCGCTGCAACGCCTTTATTGCCTTGGCGCCAGCGCTGGTAAGCCTGGCATTCGTCACCGATTACACCGGCCGGGAAATCAACTCTCTCTGGCTTTTGATGGTGCTCATGCTGGCGCTGGTTGGCCTGGGCAGCTACAGCGCCAACCTGAAACGCTGGGCCACACGCCGGTTGGACTTTGCCGAAATCATCACCTCCAACACCCTGGTGACATTGACCGTGCTCACCACATTGCTGGCAGCCACCGCCTGGCTGCTGCCCTCCCTGCCGTTCAAGCAACTCTATGACGAATGGCGCCACCCCGCCACGCACAGTCGCGCTCCACAGGCATTGGGGCTGGCCGCCGCCCCGCCACCCATCACTCCGATCCCCCGTGCTCCCGCCTGGCCAGCAGAACTGACCTCCACACATCCGATCGGGGCCGGGCCAAGCCGCTCGCCGGCAACCGTTTTTAGCGTGCGCACCGGCGAGCTTCCGCCACTGGCGCCCAGCAACAACCTGCCCCCGCTGCCCAATCACCATTGGCGCAGCCAAACCTTCGATATTTATACCGGCCGGGGCTGGAGCACCAGCGCCACCACCCCCCAAACCCTCCCGCCTGGCCAATTGCTCTTTACAAGCCCGCCACAAAATTCACAGCTCCTCGAACAAACCGTCCAACTGGCCCAACCAGACGGCGGGAAACTGGTTTGGAGCGGAACCTTATACCAAACCGACCAGCCGTTGCAGGCCGCCTGGCGACGTTTGCCGGCCACCACCCCCGCTGACACTACCCTGCCGTTTAATGGCGGCGACCTGTTTGGAGCGCTGCTCAACAGCCCCACCTATCACGCGCAAAGCTACCTACCCAATCCCAGCCTGACACAACTGCGCGAGGCCGGAACCCTCTATCCAGAATTTATCCGCACCCGCTACCTGCAGCTACCCGAGACCATCTCCGAGCGCACCTATGTCCT
The DNA here is from genome assembly GCA_903875215.1 of uncultured Anaerolineae bacterium. Lineage (GTDB taxonomy): Bacteria > Chloroflexota > Anaerolineae > Anaerolineales > Villigracilaceae > UBA5195. Next base: position 64,061 of record CAIQVH010000008.1, on the reverse strand, counting down.
GGCGAGAACACTGACCGCCACATCAGCTACACCCTACGACCAGGCTCTCGCCATCGAAACCTACCTGCGCAACAACTTTCCTTACACAGCAGACCTGCCCGCCCCACCTCGCGGAGTGGAAATCACCGATTATTTTCTCTTTGACCTGCAAAAAGGCTACTGCGACTATTACGCCACCAGCATGGCCGTGCTGGCCCGCGCAGTTGGGCTGCCAGCCCGCCTGGTGACCGGCTATGCCAGCGGCCAATATGACCCGCAGCGCGCCGAGTACAACGTCCGCGCCCTAGACGCGCACGCCTGGGTCGAAATCTACTTCCCCGGCATCGGCTGGGTGGAATTTGAGCCAACCGCCAACCAACCCTCGCTGCGCCGCGAAATCAACCCCATTCCAACCCTGTTGCCGGTCGCCAGGACACCCCGCCTCCCTCTGCTGTCCGGTCTGCGCCTGTCTACACTCACCCGCCTTGTTCTGTGCTTAACCGCTGGATTTTTCCTGCTGGCCGGAATTATCCTGATCCTGGAAGATTTCCTGCTCCGCCGCGCCGCCCCCGCGCGTGCCCTGCGCTGGATTTTTCATCGCATCTACCAACTTGGCAGCCGCCTGACGGAAACAGCCACACCAGGCACCACCGCCGAGGAATATTCCAGCACCCTCCAGGCTCACCTGCACGAGCCACAACCCCTCCGCCTGCTGACAGAAATCTACCAGCAAGCCTTATTCAGCCGCGAACCGGTTTCGCGACAAAAAATGCGCCAGGCTGTGCAAGCCTGGCGCAAACTGCGTTGGAAATTGCTGTTGACCCGCAAAAAATCCGCCAACCCTACGGAATGATCACCGACCAGGTATTCCCGCCATCCTGCGAGCGATACAGGCGCACCCGCGATTTGGTATCACGAGTGATCATCCAGCCATTGCGCGGATCAATGAAATTCAGGTCAATCGCCTGCTCGCGGGCCGGCAATGAGATGGGCAGTTTTTCCCAGGATTGCGCGCCATCAGAAGTGAAATACAGTTGACCGGCGGCCCAGGTCCAGCCCGTGCTGGCATCGACAAACTTCATCACCGTACCGCCAGGCGTGCGCCCGCGCGGCATCCAGGTTGCGCCGCCGTCACTGGTGTAATAGAACACCCGGCTACCCTGCCCCTCTGCCGTGAAAAAATCCACCGGCAAAAAACCGATCAGACCCTCAAAAAAGACTGGTGGATGGCTTTCGGAAGGAAAATTTTGCAGGTCATTCGGCACGCTCAACTCAACTGTGGCCCAATTGCGGCCAGCGTCCCCGGTATGGAACAGGTAAATTGCACTGTCGCTCTGGTTACGGCCTGTAATCCAACCGGAGCTGTTGCTGATAAACGCAACCCCGTTCTTAATGCCCGTCAGCGGCAATCCATTCACCGGCTGACCGGGCACATCATGAGCAAATGTCCGTAACCAGTTGACGCGGTCGAGGGTCTGGTAAAGGGCAACCGGCATGCTATCCATCGTAATCCCCAAATCCTGAAAAATGAAGCCTTCCAGGTTGGTGTTGGGCATAAACTGCACCTGACCCTGCGCAGCCGGCACCGGGATACTCTCCCAGGTCTGGCCGCCATCGGCGGTGAAATTGAGCAGGCCGCTGGCGCCACCTGGCGCGGGCACCAGGATAAAGGCAGATTTTTCATCCAGGAAAAAAGCCCCGTTGTAGCCGGAGAAGGTTCCACCCGGCACGGGCACCCCGGCCCAGCTGACTCCGCCATCGGTAGTGCTTAACAGCTGGTTCTCGATCACGCCCCAGCCGCGTTGTTGTGAAAACATGTGGATGGCGATCAGCGGCGGGCCATTGGGAGAATTAAGCGGCGGAGTGGGGGTAATCGTCGGCGTCAGCGTGGGAGGCGCAGTGGGCGGCGGCAGGGTGGCAGCTGCTGTCAGTGTGGGAGGCGCAACCGGCGGGGGCGGAGTGGCAATTCCCAACTGGCAGGCAGAAATTCCCAGCGCCAGGAAAGCTGTCAGCACGATCAGAATTTTCTTTCTCATTTCATTTTCACCCTTTCCATACCGCCAACCGGCTAATCACACCGTTCCAATATGGTTGCCTCGCCCTGACCAACCCCGACGCAGAGCGTGGCCAGACCGTAGCGCACGGTTTCACGACGGCGCATTTCATGCACCAGCGTGGTGAGCAAACGCGCGCCCGAACAGCCCAGCGGATGCCCAAGCGCGATAGCGCCGCCGTTGATATTGACGAGTGACTCGTCCAACCCAAGATCTTCCAGCACCGCCAGCGACTGTACTGCGAAAGCCTCGTTTAACTCCACCAGGCCCAGATCCGTCACCTGTAAACCGGCGCGCTGCAAAGCCTTGCGGGTGGCCGGAACCGGGCCCAGTCCCATAAGGCGCGGCTCAACCCCGGCGGAGGCCATGGAGACGACGCGCGCCAGGGGCTTTAAGCCCAGTTCGGCGGCTTTCCCGGCGCTCATCACCAGCAGGGCTGATGCGCCATCATTCAGCCCGGAGGAGTTTCCCGCTGTGACCGTGCCGCCTTCTTTTTTGAAGGCTGGTTTCAGGCGCGATAGCGATTCAACCGTCGTGTCGCGGCGCGGACGTTCGTCAACGCTGACCAGAAGCGGATCGCCTTTTTTTTGTGGAACCGGCACTGGCAAAATCTCCGCTGTAAAGCGACCGCTGTCAATTGCCGCCACCGCCCGCTGGTGCGACTGCGCTGCGAAGCCATCCTGCTTCTCGCGCGTCAGATGCGGCCGCAGTGCGGCGATATTTTCAGCCGTATCGCCCATCGATTCGGTCCCGTACAGTTCTTTCATTTTGGGGTTGGGGTAGCGCCAGCCGAGCGCGGTGTCGTAGGCAGTCAAGTTCCCAAAAGCGAAAGCCTCCTCTGCTTTGGGTAGAGAGTACGGTGCGCGCGACATGGATTCCACGCCGCCCGCGAGATAAATCTCTCCATCCCCGGCACGGATGGCGCGCGCCGCGCTATTGACTGCCGCCAGCCCCGAAGCGCACAGCCGGTTGACGGTGACTCCCGGCACGCTGACCGGCAGGCCAGCCAGCAGCAGGGCCATGCGCGCCACGTTACGGTTATCCTCGCCGGCCTGGTTGGCGCAACCCAGGTAGACTTCCTCCACCAGCGCCGGATCCAGCGCAGTTCGCGCAAGCAGCGCCTTCAGTACCAAGGCAGCCAGATCATCCGGGCGCACGCGGGCCAGCGCGCCGCCCAGCGCACCAATGGGAGTACGAATGGCATCAACGATCACAACCTCAGGCATGGGCCGCTCCTATGAAATGGGTTTGACATCCAGCGAAATTGTACCACCCGCCCCGCACCAAAAAACAACAGGAAAATGATTCTTCTCAATGGAGTGGTGAATTGGGCCGTTCCCTGTATAATGGGCACTCACTCAATTACTCACCCACTCAATTCCATGCGCAAGAAGATAACACTCACCTGCCTGATCCTCGTTTTGTTACTGACCGCCTGCCAGCCGGCAACAGCAGTGACGCCCCCCACCCCGATCCCCCCTCCGACGGTTTCTCCCACCCCAACCACCACCCCTGAAGCGCAGCAGCGGCGCATTCCCCGCGACTTTGTCGGAGCCCAGGGGACTGAATTCGTCCTCAATGGACAGCCCTTTAGGTTTGGCGGCGCCAACAACCACGAAATGCCCTGGTTGACGGACGGTGAAATGGAACAAGTGCTGGCCGATGCCAGCCAGCTCAACTTCCATGTCATGCGCACCTTTGCTTCAGTCATCATCGGCCAGCCAGACGGTGCGCAAACCATCTGGGAGTACCCCGCAGGCGAAACCCGCGGCGTATGGTTCCAGGCATGGGATCCGGCCTCACAAACCATGCTGATCAATGACAGTCCCAATGGACTGGTGCGCCTCGATGCCCTGCTGGCTGCTGCCTCGCGCCATAATGTCCGCCTGATCATTGCGCTGGTTGACAATTGGTATTATTACGGCGGCACCCCTCAATACTGTGCCTGGCGGAATATCCCTTACAAGCGTTGGTGTCCGGCCTTTTACACCGACCCGGCAATCAAAGCAGATTTTAAGACCTGGGTGAGCACCCTGCTGCACCGCACCAATACCATCACCGGAATCGCCTACCGCGACGACCCGACCATCTTTGCCTGGCAACTGGCCAACGAACCCGCCGCAGAGACGGAAATCCTGCTCGAGTGGGCCGATGAAATGACCACCCTGATCCGCGCCCACGACCCCAATCACCTCATCAGTTTCGGCGATACCGGCTTTGGGCGCAGTCCCGCCGACTTTGCCCGCCTGATGGCGGCACCCAACATAGATTTCGGCACCCTGCACCTCTACCCGGCCTATCAACAACCAGCCACATCCCCCGAGGAATGCGACCAGATCATGCGCCAATATCTTGCCATCGCCCAGACGGCCAACAAGCCCGTTGTACTCGAAGAGTTTGGCCTCTCAGCTGCCGCTGGCGACCAGACCGAGGCCTACCGTTCCTGGACGGAAACCATGCGAATCACAGCCCACAGCGGCTGGCTGGTCTGGCGATTGCTGGGCCGCCGTCCGGACGGACAATTTCCGCCCCAGGATAACGAAGGTTTTAATCTCTACAATGACGACAGTGCCATCACCCGCCTGCTTTCAGATGCCGCGCACCTGATCCATATCACCCCTTGAAATTGGTTTTACCGCGCTAATGCAGGTGACCCTCGCCTTCCGGCCCCAACAGGGCGCGCCACTCGGCAGACAATCGATGCCCATTCAGCACCAGCAACGTCGCAATAGCCGTCGTCAGAGGCACCGCCGCCATGAGTCCCAGCGAGCCCACCAGGGTGCGCACGATTTCCTCGCTCACAAATTCCACGTTGATAAAGTAATCATAATTCCCGTTGCCCAGGGTGAACAACAAAAGCAGCGGCAACGAGGCCCCGGCATACGCCAGCACCAGGGTGTTGACTGTGGCCGCCACATGATCCTGACCAATACGCATGGCCTTTTCAAACAAAGCCCGATAACCAAGCGCCGGGTTGGTATGGTACAGCTCAAAAACCGCCGCCGACTGGGTAGTCACCAGGTCATCGAGCACACCCAGCGCGCCGATAATGATTCCGCCCAGCAACAGCCCGCGCAGATTGATCTGCACATTGGAAAGCTGGACCAGGAAAAGCGCTTCCTCGCTGCCGGAACCATTCAGGCGGGCAAAATCCATAAAGAGAGCGGCCAAGGTTCCGGTCAGAATCAACACCAGGATCATGCTGACCACTGATGCGTGAGTTTTCCAATTCCACCCATAGGTCAGATAAAGCGTGCTCCCCAGCAAAATCCCCGAACCGATCAGGCTGACCAGCACCGGATCCTCGCCCGCCAGGATGTGCGGAATGACGTATGCGATGATCATCACCAGGCTGAACCCCAGCCCAAGCAAACTGCGCACACCTTTCCAGCGTCCCATCAAAATAATGGCCGCCATGAACACCACCAGCAATCCCAGCAGGGCTTTTTCGCGCACGAAATCCACAAAGAAGGCTTCCACCACGCCGTCAATGCGCTTGTTGATCAGAACATAAATATCATCCCCAATTGCCAGCAACTGGCCGCCCGGCAGAATACGTGTCCGGCCATAATCGACTTCCATGGGCACACCGGCATACCCGCCATCCTGAACGGTGACGCGCACACGCTGGTAGGTTTGCAGGATTCCACCCAGATCGATGTTGCCGGCTTCGATGATTTGCGTGACGCGCGCACGGTAGGTGTGCGAACCCAACGTGCCATTGAAACCCACCATGTTCAGGGGTTGAAAAAAATACGGCACGCCCCACAGCAGGAACGCGCCGAATGCCAGAATTACCAGCATCCCTGCCAGCAAAAATGGAAAGGGGATTTTTCTCATGAGCAGGAAATGATCGAGCTTCGATCAGCCTACAGGCTGATCATATTCCGGTTCCGGGGTGACCGGCCGCCGCCGCATCGCCCGCAGCAAGTGATTCGTCTCGTGAGTGTAGTTTGCCAGATCGGCAAAAATGAGTAATAACTGCCCGAACGCTGAAGACATCATCCCAAGCAGGAACAGAACCAACCCGGCGATGGAGGTCAGAAAGCGGACATCCTGCACCCGCCAAAGAGACTGGCTGGCTTCCAGGCTATCGTTGACTAAAGTCAGCAGGGCCTGGTGCTGGGCAAAACCGTAAATGGCCCCGGCCAGCCCGGCCAGCATAAAGAGCACACCAAAAGCCACCATCATATAACCGGTATAACGGACGAAAAAATACATAGGGCCTCCATGAAATTGATGATGTAGAAACTACACTGCAATCTTAACACGATTAATCAAACTGCGCCCCCCTAGGCGGAAACTTTTCCGGCCGATTGCACATTCCGATTAACGAAGAAGTGGCTGGCCTGGTTGCCCTGGCCAGCCACATGAGCATTACTTCCCTTCGAGCCACATATAACGCTCAATCGGGATATCAATCGGTGTTAACACATATCCTTTGACATACGGCTTCACCAGCTGGTATGAAAGACTGTGAACAGTGAACAAAGCGGCAGATTCATCTACGAGGATTTGCTCAGCCTGCTGATACATCCCAATGCGCCGGGTAATCTCCTGCTCGGTGCGGGCTTTTTCCAGCAAGGCATCGAGGGCAGGATTGCTATAGCCGCCGTTATTCTGGGATGAGCCGCTGTGGAATAGCACATCGGCAAAGTTTTCCGGATCGGGATAATCTGCGCACCAGCCGCCCGAGAAGAGCTGGCCATGGTTGCCCGAATAGATCTGGTCATAGTAGTAGTTGAATTCAACATTCTCAACGGTGATGGTTACGCCCAGATTTTGTTTCCACATTTGAGCCATAGCCGCCACATCCGAATTAACATAACTACCCAGGCCGGCATCTGTATAGACGATCGGCGGCAAACCCTCCGGACCGCCATATTTGGATTGAGCCAGGAGCTTGCGGGCCTGCTCAGGATCATAAGGCAGCCCTTTGAGTTCGAGGTTATAGCCTGGCAAGGCGGGTGGATAAATCCCCTGCGCCGGCAGCGCATGGCCATCCATGACCACGCTGATGTACTTTTGGCGGTTGAACGCCATACTGAAGGCCTTGCGCACATTCAGATCATCAAAGGGTGGCTGGGTAACATCAAAAACCACGTAATTGGTACACAGGCTGACACCTGCCAGGAGTTCGCCATGCATGGGTTCAGCCGGGTCGCTAAAACGCTCCACCGACGAGAGGTAAACGGGGGCAATGTCAACGTCTCCGGTTTCATACAGTCGCATCCCGTCCCCACTAAATATCTTGACAAGCACATAGGGGATGGAAGGCGCGCCCAGGTAAAAGTCCTGGTTGGCCTCGTAAATCATCACCTCGTTGGATTTCCACTCTTTCAAGCGATATGGCCCGGTCCCATTCGGCTGGCGCACCCAGTTTGGCCCGCTTTCCACGTTGTCCTTATCCACCACAAAAGCGGTGGCGAAAGTCAATTTCATCAGGAAGTACGGCTTGGGCGCGTCAATGGTGACCTGCAGGGTGTGCTCATCGAGGGCTTTTAATCCGCTGACTGTTTTCGCGCTGCCTTCTACAACCGCCGGCAGACCGACAATGTCGCCCAGATACGTTAACACGGTCGGAGATTGCAGGGCCGGATCCGCAGCGCGCGTCCAGGAGTAGATGAAATCCTGCGCAGTTACGGCGCGGCCGGAATGAAATGTGGCATTGGAGCGCAGGTGAAAGGTGTACACCAATCCATCCGGGCTGATATCCCAGCTTTCCGCCAGGTCTGGCGTGAGATTCAGATTCGGGTCGAAGGAAACCAGCCCGCTGAACAACCGTTTATCACCCGCGGTGACGGTGGTCGCCGGGTCATAATTGCGAAGATTGCTGGTTTCTCCGCCTTCCAGCACCAGCGCCTGGTTCAGCGGAATGCCATATTGGGTAGCCAAACCGGAATCAGAGACACCCAGCAGCGGAAGAGCCAGCACCACAACAGCAAGTATGCTCAAGATTTTACGCATTTTGGCCTCCATTCTGATCCGCTCTGCGGGCAGTTTTTCCGCGAAGTACGAAATAGACCACCCCGGCGATGAGCAGGCCCACCACCAAACAGCAGCACAGCAAGGTCAGCACCCCGGCAATGGCCAGGAGTTGTTCGGAGGAAAAGCCGGGCAGCGCAGGGGCAGATGGAACCGTCGCAGGCCCGCCAGTGGAAGAAGTCGGGACAGCAAACGGGGTGGATGTCACAGCCAGGGGCACGCCTGAAATCGGGGCAATGGTCGGAACGTAAGTCGGCAGCGGCGTGGCAGTGGGGTTGGGAACAGCCGCCCGCGCCTGGGCGCCGATGCTTTCCCGCCAGGCATCTTCCAACCCTTCGACATTAAACCCGTATACCGCGAGAAGCGCCTCGTCAATGGTGGTCCCATCCCGCAGGGTGGTCAACAATTCGGTCATCTTGGGCTGACCATAAGTTTCAAGCAAGAATTTGACGATACTAAAGGATTCACTGTACGACAGGTTGGCTTTATCTGCAATTTCGGAGAACCCTCCGCTAAGAGACCGCACCGGCAAGAGCGTATCATCGCGAATGGCGGCATCCAGCTGCTGCTGGGAGGACAGTTCCAGCTGGCCTTCGCTGTAGACGGCCAGGCCTTCATTCAACCAGGTTGGTACATCTCCCAGGCAGGAAAAGGTGAGATGACCGACCAACACATGCGTAAGTTCGTGGACGGTGGCACTTTTCCCCCATTCAACATTATCGGTGGAAATGCCAATAATGACGATATTGTTCTCAGGAAAAGCCTGTCCCCCGGTCCAGGAGGGTTCATACAAAATGGCATCGCCCAGATCCGTGTAATTGCTGTAGATATAAAGGTCAATCGCGCCTTCCGGTTTTAGCCCGGCGCTTTTGTCATTTAACGCCAGGCCGCCTTTGGCCGCCTGTAGAATCTTGTCAGCAAAGGATTGGGAGCCCTCGTACCAGTGCAGACGCAGATTTTCAGCGCTGCGCGTCTGCCAATCGTGAACCGAATCGAGCCAGGTGATGTTATGCTGCTCGGAAACTGATTCCTTCCCGTTGGCATCCGTCACCCGCCAGCGCCACCAGATGTTTGCACCGGGAGGCAACGATCCGGACTGGCGCATATCCCAGCTCCACTCCACTTTAACGCTCGTTCCGGGGGTAAACTGCGGGAAGGCCTTGGCTATCACATCACCGCAGGTCAGCTGGGTGGTGCCGTATTCAAGCACCACTTTAGTGATTTTTTCCTCTGCCTGGAGCTGCGCCCGAAACGTGATTTTGTTGGGAAAATCAATCACCGCCTCGTTGGAACTTGTTTTCAGCGGGGTCAGCGCATCCACCGAAATCGGATACGACAGGAACCCTAGAATTACCACCAGCATCAGGGTTAAGATTCGTTTGACCATAATCCACCTTTATGAGCGAAAACAGAAAACAATCGTCGTACCAAAAAACCTGGCGTTAACGGCTCAAGTCCGCCAGGGTGGAATCCATCTGGTTCAGGGTGCCGGCTGGCGTAACAACCGGATAGCCCTGGAGCAGGGACATAAATCCATCGGCCAGGATCTTATCTGCCAGACCCCATTGCGGAGATTGTGGATAGATCAGCGCCTGAGAAAGCAGGTCTGCGGCTGCGCCTTTCTGGCGGTTGGCGGCATAGTCACTGCGCAACAACCCTAATGCAGCAGAGCTGACCGGCAGCAGGCCGGTGCGACGCGCCCAGCGTGCCTGGTTTTCCGGCTGCAGCATCCAGCGGATGAAGAGCCAGGATGCCAGCTGACGGGTTTCGCCAGTTTTTAACACCGCGTAATCCGGGCCATAAATCGGGACGGCGCTGTGTGTTCCGGGGAAAGGCAGTAAAGTCCACTCATCCGTCGAAACTGCGGTTGACAACGCCGCACGCTGCTGATTAAGTTCTCCGAGCGTGCCGGTCACAAAAAGCGCCCTGCGCGCGGCAAAATTTTCCTCGTTCCCGGCCGTTTGCGGCAGCCAGGCACAACCCTTCGCGCGCAAATCGATCAGATTCTGCCAGGCCGCCAGGTTATTTTCCGTTTCAAAAGCAAATACGCCCTGCGAAAATACCTCGCCGCCCTGCGCCCGCAGCCAGGCGTACGGCGTCTGCCAGTTGGGTTCCACATCCAACGCCAGCCCGCCATACCCATCATTGCTCTCGTCACTGTCTGTCTTCCAAAATGCGTTCGCGGCGCAGGCCTGCTTGCGAAAGTCATCCCAGGTTTGCGGGGGAGCCTCGAAACCCAGTTCCCTGGCCCAGCTGACGTTGTAAAACAAGAAACGCCCGGAACGCAAGGCCGGCATCCCAAGCTGCGAGCCTGCCAGGTTGGATTGCCTCATCAGGTCAGAAAAGAGCGCATCTGGCGCCAGTCCCACGGCGGGGTGCATCGCATAGCGGGTCAGATCCACCAGGCCAGCCTGCCAGCCGAGCAACTGCTCTGGCAGCGCCACCAGCAGGTCGGGCTGGCCGTCGGTGCCCAGCACTTGTGAAACTTCATCGGCCAGGCTCTCCAGGTTTGGCTTGGATTGGACGGAGACGCTGATGCCCCATGAATTGGAGTGGTTGAACTCATCCGCCATCTGCGCGAAGAGGGTGGAAGAATCACCACCCCAGCCGTGCCACGCTATCACATTGACGCCCTGCAAGGCCTCCGGGCTGGCGCCCAGTCCGGGAGTCGGGCTGGGAAAAGGGGTCGGTGCGGCGGCTGAATCAGGGTTTGCGCTGCCGAGAGTCGGTGCGGGCTGCGAACCAGGCACCGAAACGGAATCCGTTTCGTGTGGCAGCAGGGTCACATTCGGAAAGCAGGCGCTCAGCAACAGGACAGCGGTAATGAAAAGGGGCAGAGTCCGGCGCATCGGTCAGGTTTTCCTAATACAGAATCATGGGAACGGGCATGAAGACGAGAAAGAAGATGAAAATCACCAGCCAGGCCAGCGCGCGGCGCGGCGCATCGATCTCGGTGATCTGGTCGAGCGGTTCGGCAGTCTGGCGGCCGAAGGTGAACAGCAGGGCAACCCACAACCACCAGCCACTCCAAAAGAAACCGAGCAGAACCAGCAAGCCAACCAGGTATGGGAAGATTTTTTTTAGTTTTCTCCCAAACAGGACATACATGACATGCCCGCCATCCAGCTGGCCGGCAGGCAGCAGGTTGAGGGCGGTGACCAGGATGCCCGCCCACCCGGCCAGAGCGACCGAGGAAATGGTGACATCCGTACCGCCCAAGGGGAGCGGCGTGCCGGTGAAAAAGAAGCGCAGCCAGTACAGCAGCGGATTGAGGCTGCCATAGCTGGCAGGTTCGGGCAACAATTTGCCAAACACGGCATATTTAGCCATCAGGTAAAGCAAGGAATTGCCTTCAAGGAAGGCACCAGGGGTGGCGCTGATTGGGCCAACTTTGGAAATGGAAAGGCCATAGAGAAGAATGGGAATGGCGACAAACAAGCCAGCCAGCGGCCCGGCCACGCCCACATCGAACAGGATCCGTTTATTGCGTGGCAATTCCTTCCAGACGATGACCGCTCCCAGGGTGCCGAGGATGCTGAAGGGCAACGGGATGAAATAAGGCAGCGTAGCGGCAGTTTTATGGTAACGGGCAGCCAGGTAATGGCCAAATTCGTGAGCCAGGAGTATGGAAAGCAGGCTGAGAGCAAAAGGCCAGCCGCTGAGTATGTTGCGGACGAGGAATAAAATCAGCCCCCAGGTATCTGGCGGGGGTGTTTCCTGCACATCCACACCCATCAGCATCACGCTGAACACTGTCAGCACAAAAAGCAGGACATTCACCCAGCTATTGGATTGGCGCGGCTTGGGGAGACTGTTGACCAGCAGGATAACCTGGCGGCCAAGTTCGTCGATACGGAAGAGTGGTGTCAGATCGTATGGACGCAAGCGTTCGCACAGCTGATCATAGGCTTCGACTGAATCAAGACTAAGCTGGCCGCGATAACGCATCAGGTAAGGATCGGCGTGACCTCCGGCAGTATAATCATCAATCCGAAAAACCCTCCCGATAATGGAATTTAGAATTTCCAATTCTGGTAGTGACATAAGACACCATTTACCTTTGAGAGAATTCTACGCGACCCGGCCATTAAGTCACTGAATGAGAAGAGCGGGAGTGCATGGGGGTCGAACCCACCCTGGACCGCAACGCGACCCAACACCGGTTTTGAAGACCGGGAAGCCCACCGGGACTTATGCACTCCCGCTGCAAGGATACACGAGGCGCACGGGATTGGCAAGGGAGCCGGGGAAGCAATCGTGAAGACGGGTCTAGGGAGCCCAGCGCGCCCAAATTGCTTGAAGAGCCTCTGCGCCATAGTTAACGAACAGCAATGTCAGCGATGTGGCACACAACACCGCCAGCAGGGTCATCCCGCCAGTCCAGATACCCACCAAGGCCAGCCGGCGGCCGCGCTCGCCGCTGGAGCGCACCTGGCGCAATCCGCGTCCACCCAGAATGAGCGCCAAAAGGCCCAACAGCAGCGCGGAGGGATAACAAAGCGGCGCGGTCAACGGGATCGGCGCAACCCCCACACAAAAGGAGATCACGGTCATCGCGGCCACGATCAGGCTGTAAAGCGCCAGACGATTCACAGGTTGAGGAGATGGTTTCATCGGTATTATTTACCAAAAAAACCGCCTTTCAGCGGTTTTTTGGTCAGTCGGGGCGAAAGGATTTGAACCTTCGACCTCTTGCACCCCATGCAAGCGCGCTAGCCGGGCTGCGCCACGCCCCGATTGATTGCCCTGTCTGTATTGTCTACAGCGAGGCGGTATTATACCGCAAATTTTCTTTTTTCTAGCAGGAAATTCTTGCAATTTTTCAGTATTCGACTGGAAACGGATCCTTCAAACGGAAATATTCTGATAATTTTAGTGTAGTGTTACCGACCAATCTTTGGAAAAATTCGGAGTCTGCGCAATGGGAAAGAAGTTGAAAATTTACCTCTCGGTCTGCGCACTCGCGCTGTCCGCAGATGCCAGAGGGCGTGTTTGGGCGGCAACCAAATATCGCTGCCGGCCCGCAGCTTCCAGCCCCTCAAGAAAAAGCACCCGGCACGCTGACCGGTCAGGTCAAGACCAAGGATGGGGCGCCGGTTCCCAATTCGGCAGTGGAAATCTGTGCCGAAGTCATCGGGACGCAATTCTTCGGCGCAACCCCCTGCTCAGACCAGCCTTTCTTCCTGACCGGGAAGAGCGACGCCGAGGGCAGATTCCACTTCGAGAATGTTCCTGCCGGCTACTACACCATTGTCATGCAGATCGGCGATGGCTGGGCGCAGTTATCCGGCGACTTTGGCTTCATCCCGGAACAGGTGCTGATCCAGCCTGGTCAATCCACCGATATCGGGGATATCACCTTGAAAGAATAAAAAAACTTCCGGGCCATTTGCCCGGAAGTTTTTTCTATCGCCAAAGTCAGGCTACTGGGCCGCTGCCTTCGCGACCACATCCTCGATCATCTTGGTGCTAAGCGACTTCGGGCGTTCGATCGGCTGGCCGAGGGCGCGCGCCCAGACGTAGTTGGGGGTCACACCCAGGGCGCGGCCAACACCGAATAGGACGGTGTAGAAGTCAAAATCGCGCACGCCGTAGTAGTACTGGAGCGTGCCCGAGATGGCATCCACGTTCGGGGCCGGATTCTTGGCCTTGCCTTGTTCCTTGAGTACGGTCGGAACCACGTCAAAGACCATATCGGCCAGGCGGACAAGGTCATCTTCGGGGAAATGCGCCTTGGCAAACTGCATTTGGGCCGTAAAACGGGGATCAGGCACGCGCAGGACGGCGTGACCGTAGCCAGGGATGACTTTCCCGCTGTTGAGCGTGTCCCAGGCGAACTTGTAGAGCTCATCGCGGCTCGGGACTTTGTTGCCGAACTTGCCATAGACATCCAGCAACCAGCCCAGGCATTCCTGATTGGCCAGTCCGTGCAGCGGGCCGGCCAGACCGTTCAGCGCAGCCGAGAACGACAGGAACGGATCCGAGAGCGCCGACCCGACCAGGTGCATGGTATGAGCCGAAACGTTGCCCGATTCGTGATCGGAGTGCAGGATGAAGTACAGGCGCGCCAGTTCGGCATAGCCCTTCTGATCCTTGACACCAAGCATTTTGGCAAAATTCGCGCCGTAATCGAGTTTGGCACTGTATTTCGGCTTTTTCGTTTCGCCAAAATACTTCATCCGGTAGATGAACGCGGCGATGACCGGCAGTTGGGCCGTCAGCGCCAGGCTGTCTTCGAGCGCCGCTTCCCAGTAAGCATCCTTTTTCATGCCTTCGTGGTACTTTTTGGCAAATTGCGAGCCATTCTGCAGCGCCAAGACCGCCTGCGAGAGCAGGGTCATCGGATGCGTCTCTTTCGGCATCGACTTGAGCATCTTGTAAACGTAATCCGGCACATCGGCGCGCCGGGCCCACTCGGCTTCCACTTCCTGCGCCTGGGCCTTGGTCGGCACCTCGCCCACCATCAACAGGTAATACAGCCCGCCAACATACGGGATTTTCGCGCCGCGCGGCTTGGGAAGCGCCTTCAACACTTCCGGGATTGACATGCCGCGGAAACGGATGCCCTCCGCCGGGTCGACAAAAGAAATATCCGTCACCAGCGACTTGATGTCGCGCATCCCGCCCACAATCTGGCCGACAGTGACCTGATCCACCACCACATCGGCATGTTCCTTGGCCAGGGCTTTGTAGCGCTCGCGCCAGCCAGGCAGCTGCGCGGCAATCTGATCGTACAAAATCATAACTTGTCTCCTTTGGCACTTTCGCCGGGTCCTGGTCTATACCATACCCCGGCAGTTCATTTTTACAATTTGACCAGGTTCTTTAACGCTTCGTGCGTTTCCTTGACCGCCGCCGCCGACTTCTGAAGCAAATCCTGCTCGCCGGCATCCAGCTCGTACTCGACGATCTTTTCCACACCCGAGCGGCCCAACATGACCGGCACGCCGAAGAACATATCCCGCAGGCCATACTCGCCCTGCATGTAGGCTGCCGCCGGAACAATCAGGTGCTTATCTTTCAGAATGGCCTCCACCATCTGGGCCACTGCCGCCGAAGGCGCATAAAACGCCGAACCGGTCTTCAGCAGGTTGACAATTTCACCACCGCCCTTGCGGGTGCGATTGACGATCGCCTCCAGCCGGTCAGCCGGGAGATAATCGCGCAAGGCCACACCGGCAATATTCGAGTGGCGCGTCAGCGGCACCATTTCATCGCCATGACCACCCATCACGTAGCAATGAATATTTTCCACGCTGACGCCGGTCTCCAGCGCCACGAAAGCGCGCATACGGGCTGAATCGAGCACACCCGCCTGGCCGATCACCCGCTGGGCGGGCACGCCGGTCATTTTCATCGCCAGGTACGACATTGTATCGAGCGGGTTGGTCAGCACGACATAAATGGCATCCGGTGAATACTTGAGCGTCTCGGTGGCGGCCTTGCCAACAATATCGGCATTGGCCGTCAACAGGTCATCGCGACTCATGCCGGGTTTGCGCGGCAATCCGGCCGTGATGACGATGATATCTGAACCTTTGGTGGCTTCATAGCTGTTCGCGCCAACAATTTCGACATCCTTGCCAATAATTGGCATGGCCTCGAACATATCGAGCGCCTTGCCCTGCGGCATTCCCTCGAGAACGTCCACAAGAACCAGATCGGCCAGTTCGCGTTCAGCCAGCCAGTGTGCGGTGGTGGCGCCGGTCATGCCTGCGCCGATGATAGAAACTTTCGCCATTGCTCCTCCAAAAAAGCAAAAATTTGTTCGCTGTCAAACGTGTCCTATTTTAATCCTTCCCCGCGGTGGGGGGGAAGGACTTTTATCACCTTTTAGGGTGTATTTGTAACGAAAAAGGAGACTTGCCGCAACAGAATGGGCGGTCTCCTTCTCTGGCGGGGAAAACTGGCACCCCTCGGCATTTTTAAGGCTGGGCGAATTCCTGCTCCAGAAAATGCGTGGCCTGGATGGCCGCCGCCGCACCCATACCCGCCGAGGTGATTACCTGGCGGAAATGATTGTCGGCCACTTCGCCGGCGACAAATACACCGGGAATATTGGTCTCCATGCGCGCATTGGCCAGAATGTAGCCGCCCTCGTCCATGGTCAACTGGCCGGTAAAAAGCTGGGTGTTGGGGGTGTGGCCGATGAAAATAAACAGGCCATCGGTTTCGAAGGTGGAGGCGGTGCCAGTCTGCAGGTTGCTCAACTTAAGGGTAGTGACTTTGTCGCCCTGGTCTACGGCGGTCACGACTGTATTCCAAAGGAAGCTGATCTTGGGGTCGTTGAAGGCGCGGTTCTGAAGCACTTTCCCGGCGCGCAGGGTATCGCGGCGATGGATGATGGTGACAGAGGAGGCATAGCGCGTCAGGAAAAGGCCTTCCTCCAGCGCCGAATCGCCTCCGCCGACGACAACGACTTTCTTGTCCTTGAAGAACCAGCCGTCACAGGTGGCGCAATAAGAGACGCCTTTACCGGTCATTTCTGTCTCGCCGGGAATTTCAAGGTGGTTGGGGCGGGCTCCAGTGGCAACGATCAACGTATCAGCCAGGTAGAGACCATTGTCGGTGGTGATTTTGAAAGGACGCTGGCTCAAGTCCACGCCCTGGGCAGTGTCAAATTCGACTACCGCACCGAAACGTTCGGCCTGTTTCTGAAACAATTCGCCCAACTGCGCCCCGCCGACTCCTTCGGGGAAGCCGGGATAATTTTCAATGGTGTGCGTGAGGGCTGCCTGGCCGCCGAGTTCCATGCCGGTCAGAACAACCGGAGAAAGTTCGGCCCGGGCCGCGTAGAGGGCTGCCGCCAGGCCAGCCGGGCCGGAACCGAGCACGAGTACTTTGACGTTTTTTGAGTCGCTGGAGGATGGGGTGGAAAATCCGCTCAGGTTGAAAGACATGGGGACCTCAATTTGGAATGTGGATGCATTGTATCAGATGCAGGTAGAGTCAAAAAGTTGCGCCAGCGCGCTAGGCGGGCACAAGCTGTTCGGTGGTTTCGATGACCTCGGCCTGCAGTTTCCCGGCGGAAAGCTCGCGCAGTTCAGCCTGAAAGCCGTCCAGCCGGTCCAGCGGGAAGCGCAGAGTGAGGGTGATCTCAGCGGCAAATTCTTCCTCCAAAATGTCGCCGTTATGCCGGTTGACCAGCATCCGGACGCGCTCCAGCAAATTATAAGGCAGGGCGAGCAGGGCCAGGTGCACGGCAATCCGCCTTGCGCGTGGAGCGGCAGCAACGACCAGCTGAGTCGCCGTGGTGTACGCTTTAACCAGCCCGCCAGTACCGAGCAAGGTTCCGCCAAAATAGCGGGTGACGACCACTGCCAGGTCGCCGAGGCCTGAGCCGCGCAGAACGGTGAGAATTGGGCGCCCGGCAGTTCCCTGCGGTTCGCCGTCATCCGAGCAGTACTCACTCAGAGTGTTGCCTCCCCCCAGAAGATACGCCAGGACATGGTGGGATGCATCGGGAAATTCTGCTCGAATTTGCTTAAGAAAAGCGCGCGCGGCTTCGTTCGTCGCGGCCGGGGCGAGAGTGGCGATAAAGCGCGAGTTGACAACGAGCAATTCGCGCCGGGTTTGTCCAAAAAGCGTAAGATAGGCGGAGGACATCAGGGTTTGCTTAGAAAACTCAGCAGTCCATACAGGATGGAGGTCAACAGGCCGATGATGCAGACAGAAATGCCAACCTGCGCCGTACGGCGGCTGTCGGATCGCAGGCCCCAAATTCCCAGACCAATGCCTGCCAGGCTGCCAGCCGCTCCGCAGATGGGAAGCAGTGCGCCGCACAGACTGAGCACCCCAACGGCGACGGAGCCGATGGCCAGCAAGCGGTTGGTTTTTTCGTCAGGGTCAAGGCTGTTGTAATCGGGTTCGGTGGACATATTAGCCTCAGGGGTTGGGATGGGTGGATTATACGCGCAGTTTAAGCGAAAGCGAACCCGCCCGCAGAATCAACCGGCGCTTTCCACCGACTCGGCGGTAAAATCACGCCATGGAAATCTCCGCCCACCTGCAAGGCATCCTCGATACCCTGCCCACCAAACCCGGCTGTTACCAAATGAAGAACGCCTCCGGGACGATCATTTATGTTGGCAAGGCGATCAATCTCCGGAACCGGGTGCGCTCCTATTTCCACACCGATGCCAGCCACGACAACAAAACCCGCCGGCTGGTGCGTGATATTGCGCACATCGAATGGATCGTAGTCGGCTCGGAGCTGGAAGCCCTGATCCTGGAAATGAACCTGATCAAGCGCTACCGGCCCAAGTACAACATCCGGCTGAAGGATGACAAACGCTACCCGTACATCAAAGTCCACTGGAACGAAACCTATCCACGGGTTACCGTCACCCGCCAGATGCTGGAGGACGGCGCCCGTTACTTCGGCCCCTACACTTCGGCCTGGGCCGTTTACCAGACGCTCGATGTGCTCCGCAAGGTCTTCCCCTACCTGACCTGCGACCGGGAAATCACCGGGCTGGATAAACGCGCCTGCCTGTATTACGACATCAAACTCTGTACCGGGCCTTGCATCGGCGCGGTGGACCAGGCCGGGTACCGGCAAATGATCAGCGACCTGATGGCCTTTCTGGGCGGTCACAGCGAGGGTATTCTAGCCCGGCTGACAGGCGAGATGGAAAAAGCCGCCGAGGAACTGCGCTTTGAGAAAGCAGCAGCGGTTCGAGACCAGTTAAAAGCCATCGGCAGTATCATCGAGCGCCAAAAAGTGGTCTTCGCTTCAGATTATAAAGATTCGGACGTGGTGGCGATGGCCCGCACCAACGGCGAAGCCTGCGTACAGATCTTCTTCATCCGGGGCGGTAAATTGATCGGGCGAGAATATTTTGTGCTGGAAGGAACCGAGGAATCCGCCGACACCGAAGTCATCGCCGAATTCCTGAAGCAGTTCTACACCGAAGCCGCCAGCATACCCCAACAATTATTGCTGCCGCAGGAAATTGAAGAAGCCCGGATCATCCAGGAATGGCTGCGCTCGCGGCGCGGCGGCGAAAAAGTGGAGATGCTCGTGCCGCAGGACGGCCAGCCCCATGAATTGGTGGCCATGGCCGCCGAAAATGCTGCCGAAACGCTGCAGGCCTTGCGTACGCAGTGGCAGGCCGATACCCACAAGCAGGAAATGGCGCTGGCTGAACTGCAATCAGCGTTGGGGTTGAGCAACCCGCCCAACCGGGTGGAGTGTTACGATGTATCGCACACCCAGGGCGTAGCAACCGTCGGAGCCATGGTTGTCTTCGAGCAGGGTGTGCCTGCCAAACGGCTGTATCGCAAATTTAATATCGACAGTACTTCGATTGGCGCACCGGATGATTTTGCCAGCATGGAGGAAATGCTGACGCGGCGCTTCAAACGCTGGGAAGCGGCTTCGGAAACGGCCACCCAGGCACCGGGGGCAAAGGTGGACGAGGCGTTTTCCTTTTTACCAGATCTGATCATCATCGATGGCGGAAAAGGCCAGCTCGGGCGGGCCGTCTCTGTGCTGGAAAAATTCCACCTGCTGAAGCAGGTGCCGGTGGTTGGGCTGGCCAAACGCGAGGAGGAGATTTTCTTCCCGCACAAATCTGAGCCGCTGCTGCTGCCGCGCCACTCGCAGGGGTTATACCTGGTGCAGCGCATCCGCGATGAGGCGCATCGCTTTGGCATCACTGCGCACCGTGCGCGGCGCTCAAAACAAGGGCTGGCCTCACAGTTGGATGCCATTCCAGGCATTGGGCAAGTGAGACGAAAGTCCCTCTTGAAACATTTCGGTTCTATCGATAAGATCAGAGAGGCTTCCCTGGAGGAGCTGACTGCTGTCGTCCCACGCGATGCGGCGGAAGCCATCAAAGCTTACCTGGATTAGGATATGACGAAACACGTTTGGATTGTTGATGATGATGAAGAAATGGCACGCGCTGTCAGCCTGATGTTGCAGATGCTCGGCTGTCAAACGCGTCATTTTCTGCAGGCGCGCCTGGCGGCCAAGGAATTGATCGAGGGGAAATGCCCCGATTTGCTGGTGCTGGATATCAGCATGCCCGATGTAACCGGGATCATGATGCTGGAATTCGTGCGCCGCCGCCCGGAATGGGCCGGCCTGCCGATCATCATGCTCTCCTCAGAAGCTGCCGATGTGCAGATTGACGAAGCCTTCCGCCTGGGCGCGGATGCCTACGCCACCAAACCAGTCAGCCTGGCCGAACTGGAGACCGCCCTGCAAACCGCCTTTGAAAAACACGGTAAAATAGCCCTGCAAAAAATCAATTAAAGGAATAACAATGGCAGGAAAAACCCACGAACCGAAAAGTGAAAGGCGCGATTATCACGCCCGGCAGGTGCGCCGCAACCAGGTCATCTTCATCTCCGTCGCAGTGATCTTGATCCTTTCCATGGCTCTCTCGGCCCTCTCGCTGGCGGTAAAATTCTAACCCGCCCGGTTAGCAAGTCCGGTTATAATTTGCAAGCGCGGCGCACGTGGCCGCGCTTTGTGTCGCCTGCCCCTGCCCCAAGGGACGCCGTGTCGCCAGGCGGAATCTCCGCCGCATCAAAAGGGATCTATGCTCGATAAACTCGCTGGAATTGAAGACCGCTATGAAGAACTCAGCCGCCAGCTGATGGAAGTTGGAAACGACTACCAGAAAGCTGCGGATTTGAACAAAGAACGCACCGAACTAGAAGCCATCGTCGAAAAGGCGCGCGAGTATAAGAATGCCCTCAAACGCAAGGACGAAGCCCGCGCCCTGCTGGATGGTGAGGATGCGGAAATGCGCGAACTGGCCGAACTAGAACTGGCCGAATTGGAAACCCTGCTCACTGAGCTGGAGAACGCGCTAAAAACCCTGCTGGTGCCCAAAGACCCGCGCGACGATAAGAACGTGATTGTCGAAATCCGTGCCGGAGCCGGCGGAGATGAAGCCGCCCTGTTCGCCGCAGATTTATTCCGCATGTATAACCGCTTCGCCGAGCGTCAGCGCTGGAAGAGCGAAGTCATGTCGGCCAGCGAAATTGGCATCGGCGGGTTCAAAGAAGTCATTTTCGAGATCAAAGGCAAAGGCGCATTTTCCAAGCTGAAATGGGAATCAGGCGTCCATCGCGTACAGCGCGTCCCGGCCACCGAGGCGCAGGGGCGCATCCACACCTCCACCGTAACCGTGGCTGTCCTGGCCGAAGTGGACGATGTCGAAATCAGCATCCCCGAAAGCGACATCGAAATCGAGGTGTACCGCTCGGCGGGCGCGGGCGGGCAAAATGTGCAAAAAAACTCCACCGCTGTGCGCCTGTACCACAAACCGACCGGGATGGTTGTCACCTGCCAGGATGAGCGCTCGCAACTTCAAAACAGATTGCGCGCCATGTCCATTTTGCGGGCCCGCCTGTTTGAAATGGAAGAACTGAAGCGCCGTGCCGAACTGGAAGAAACCCGCCGCTCACAGGTCGGCTCGGGCGAACGCTCCGAGAAAATCCGCACCTACAATTACCCGCAAAGCCGCGTCACCGATCACCGCATCGGCATCTCCTCTTACAACCTGCCCGTGGTCATGGACGGCGACATCGAAATGTTCATCGAAGAACTCTCCACGCGCGATGAAGCCGGAAAACTCTCGGCTGGCGCTGACGAAGACGACGAGTAAAGCGCCGCCTTACTGAAAACAAAATCCGTAATTCGTAGCCTTGCGGATTGCGGATTTTTTGATTGGGAATCACAGCCATGAACAAAACCCTGCCTTTTTTCCGCCTGCTGGCAATCCTATTGGTCGCCGCCCTGGCCTGGAACCTGCGCTCATACGCCGCCCTGCACCTGCCCGTGGATTATGACGAGGACGATTATCTGCGCGCCGCCCAGGAATACGCAGCGGTCTTTCGCTCCGGCGATTTTGGCGGGCTGACAGAGTACAACTACCGCCCCGAACATCCTCCACTGGCCAAAATGCTCTACGGCCTCAACCTGCTGACCGTACCCGAATTCGCCCTCCTCCCCGACCGCAGCACCAACGCCGAACCGGACAAGTTCTTGCCCTATCCCCAAAAACGCGCCGCCCGGGCGGTTGGAGTCGTGCTCGGCACGCTGACTGCCGCCTTGCTGGCCCTTCTCAACCCGGCTGGCGGATTTTTCCTCGCCATTCACGCCCTGACCATCAAATACACCAGCCAGATCATGCTCGAAGGCCTGCCCGCGCTGACCAGCCTGGCCGCCGTTTTCACCTACACCCGCTTCAAACATGATGACCGCCCCGGTTGGCTGATCGCCTCCGGCGCCCTGCTCGGGCTGACCGCCGCCTCCAAATATCTCTACGCCCTGATCGGAATCGCCATCCTGCTCGACTGGCTGATCGCCACCCCCAAAGACCGCGCCAGCCTGGCGCGCTTCCTGCGCCTGGCCCTGCCCTGGGGAATCCTGGCACTGGTTGTCTTTTTCGCCGCAGACCCGTACCTGTGGCCCGCCCCGCTCGAACGCCTGAAGAGTTCAATCCTTTATCACGCCGGCTACGCCACAAGCTCGGTAGATGTCCAACAGGCCGACCTCCCCGTTTACCAGCCGCTCGTCTGGATTTTCCTGTTTTCAGTCGGCCAATGGCATCCGGATGTCTTTTCCTACGTCATGGATCCACTGATTGCGCTCATTGCCTGCTTCGGCCTGCCGCGCCTGTGGAAACGCGAGCCAGTCTATGTGCTCTGGCTGGCCATCGGCCTCGCCTTCCTGCTCGCCTGGCCAACCAAATGGCCGCAATACGTCGTCACCCTGACCGCGCCGCTCTCCCTGGCCGCCGGAGAAGCGGTATGGGCCTTTGGCGCCAGCCTATTGGCTGATTGGAAAACCGCCCGCGCCGAAAAACTCAATCGTCCCCCCGAACGCAGCTCTCTGCGCCTGGCCCTGCCCTGGCTGATTCCCGGCGCGCTCTTCTTCGCCATCCTGACGCTTTACCCACTTCTGTACCAGTTCGCCATGTCGCTGACCGATTTCAACCTGCGCTCCATCCTGGACGGGATGCGCGGCGGCGTCTGGCGCGCCGTCAGCGCCGGGTTATTAAGCGGGCAGGCCGCCAGCCCGGCAGATGACCGCCTCGTCCACTACATTGGCGCTGCCTCCTATATGCCCATCCTGGATTACATAACCACCTCCGGCCTGCTCGGCTTCAACCTGCTCTGGACCGGTCTCTCGGTGGGGTTGCAAGCCGCCCTGGGAATCGGCGCCTCCCTGCTGCTCTGGAACCAGCGCGTCGCGATGCGGCGCGGCTGGCAGGCCTTTTTCGTTCTGCCCTGGGCCATCCCAGAGACCATTGGCGCCATCATGTGGTTCAACGTCCTCTCCAGCGGCACCGGCTGGCTGGCCCTGGCGGCGCAAAAATACGGGCCTGGCATTCCTTTCAGCTTCCTGCTCGGCTGGGAGAGCAACCCCGGCGCCACCCTGCTGATCCTGCTGATCATCAGCCTGTGGTACGGATTCCCCATCATGATGCTGGCCGCCAGCGCCGGCCTGAAGCTGATCCCCGCCGAAGTGTCGGACGCTGCGGCAATGGACGGCGCCAGCAACTGGCAAAGTTTTCGTTACATCTACTGGCCCCTGTTGTTCCCCCTGCTGATCCCGGCCATCATCATCCGCGGCATCTTCGCCTTCAACCAGTTCTACCTGTTTCAGATCTCGCACATGTTTGGCAATTACTCGTTAACCACCCTGGCCACCCTCTCGTACAACCTGTTCAACCCCTCCTCCGGCGGATTTGGCCGCTCCGCCGGCCAGTTTGCCATCTCCGCCGGGCTGAACATCCTCACCATGATCATCTTGATGGTCTTCGTGGCACTCTTCAACCGCTGGAGCAAAGCCGGCGCAGGGGTCACTTATGCGTAAACCTACCCTGCTTCAACAGTTCCTGACCCAGATTCTGCTGGCCCTGATCGGCCTGTTCGTCCTGATCCCCATCTGGAGCACCCTGCGCCTGGCTTTCGACGGCGCATTGCTCAGCCGCCCAACAGAATTCCGCGCCTTCCCCAAGGAATTCTCACTGCAACCCCTCCTGCAAGTCCTCGACCGGCCCTACCAATCCGTTGAATTCACCGTCCTGCTCAAAAACAGCCTGCTCGTCTCCTTCAGCACCGCCCTGATGGCCATGCTGCTCGGCGCCAGCCTGGCATATGCTTTCGCGCGCTTCCGCTTCCCCGGCCGCCAACCCGGATTGTTCATCCTGCTACTGACTGCCGTGCTGCCCGCCGTGGCCTTCGCCACGCCGTTGTACATCGTCCTCAGCGCGCTGGGCATCCGCACCACCCTGCTGGCGTTGATCCTGGTCTATGCCACATTCGCCATGCCCTTCTGCATCTGGAACATGCGCGCCGCCTTCCAATCCATCCCGCTCGAAGTGGAAGAAGCCGCCCACCTCGACGGCGCCAGCGACCTGACCACCTTCACCCACATCACCCTGCCGCTGGCCCTGCCCTCCATCGCCGTCGCCGCCCTGATCGCCTTCCTGATGGCCTATTCCGAATTCGCCATCGGCTGGCTGTTCGTCGAACGCGCCGACACCGTCACCCTGGCCATGGCCATTTACGCCATCGTCCAGAGCGGCTACGCACAACCCTGGAGCCAGCTCGGCTCACTGGCACTGATCATGTCGGCCCCGGTGGTGGTGATTTTCCTGATCTTCCAGCGCACCCTGTTCGACAAACTCCTGTTTGGAGCCGGCGGTGATTAACCAGTACCCGCGCACGCTGGAATGGCAGGTGCTCCTGGCACATATCAGTGGTCGCAGCCGCACCTGGCTGCTCAGCCATCCCGAAGCGCAGCTCACCCCGGAGCAGGAGACTGCCCTCGCCGCCGCCGCCAGCCAGTTAAACGCCGGCGTACCCCTGCCGTATATTCTGGGTCATTGGGAATTTTATGGCCTGGATTTTTTAATCTCGCCCGAGGTGCTGATTCCCCGCCCGGAGACGGAACTGCTGGTGGATACCGCCCTGGCCTGGCTGCGCTCCCGGCCTCAGCCGTCCTACCGCTTCCTGGATGTGGGCACCGGCTCGGGCATTCTCCCTGTGACCCTGGCCACCCTGGTTCCCGGCGCAGAATTGCTGGCCACCGACATTTCCCCCGCTGCCCTGGCGATTGCCCGGCGTAACGCGGAAAAATATGGCCTCGACACACGCATCTCCTTCCTCGAAGCAGATTTGCTGCCCGAAACGCTGGCGCACGGCTCCTGGGATATCCTGACCGCCAACCTGCCCTACATTCCCAGCGCGACGCTGCGCGAACTGCCCATCTTCGGGCGCGAGCCAACCCTGGCGCTGGATGGCGGCCCGGACGGGCTGGAACTCATCCGGCGGCTGCTGGCCGATATAACGGCGAGAAAGCTGGCGGTGGGGTTGATCCTGCTCGAAATCGAGACCCGGCAGGGGCCGGCGCTGCAGTCCCTGGCGCGGGAGCAGTTTCCAACGGCGGTCATCGAAATAAAGAAAGATCTGGCCGGGCATGACCGCCTGGCTGTCATTTTCTCACCAGACGCTTAACTTTTTTTCAGCCTGTGCTTATCCCCATGCATAGAATAGAGATTACATTCTCCATGTACAAGCCGCCGGGACCTGGGCCGTCCGCAGGCGGCTTGGGTTTTTAATCGCCATTTTTTTAAAGTCTTAACTGGGATTCAGGGGGCTTAATCGTCTATTCATCTTGTTGTGTGAAAATACAGGCACATTCTCCTCACAAGCCCCGCACGGACCTGGGCCGGTCCAAGCGGGGCTTGGGTATTTAATCAGGAGAGCGGCCAGGTGGGCAGAACGTCGATGGCGAGCGGGGCCAGGTGACCGAGGCTGTAGCGATAATAGCCCGCGGCGGCGATCATGGCGGCGTTGTCGGTGCAGTATTTGAGCGGGGGGATGTGAAGTTTGAATTCGTTCTGTCCGAGAAAGGCGGCGCGCAAGGCCTGGTTGGCGGATACACCACCGCCGATAACGATTTCTTTGACCTGGTGCTGGCGGGCGGCCTGGAGGGTCTTGGTGAAGAGTACGTCGATGACGGCGGCCTGAAAGCTGGCGGCCAGGTCGGCGATGGGTAGGGGTTGTTTTTCGGCTTCGAGGCGGCGCACTTCGCGCAGGACGGCGGTTTTGAGGCCGCTGAAGGAGAAGTTCAGGCTGTCATCCAGCCAGGCGCGAGGAAAGTTGAAGGCCTGGGCGTTGCCCTGCCGGGCAGCTATTTCGATGGCGGGGCCGCCGGGGTACGGCAGGCCGAGCAGGCGGGCAACCTTGTCGAAGGCTTCGCCGGCGGCGTCGTCGCGGGTGGCGCCGAGGCGCTGGTAGTCGAGGTGGTTGCGCATCAGGTTGAGTTCGGTATGCCCGCCAGAAACGAGCAATGCCAGGAGTGGGAATTGCGGCGCGGGCGGCGGGTTTTGCTGGTTGGCTTCGTGCAGCCAGGCGGAGTAGATATGCCCCTCCAGGTGGTTCACGCCGATCAACGGTTTGCCGCTGCCGAGCGCCAGCCCTTTGGCGGCATTCAAGCCGACGACGAGTGAGCCGGCCAGGCCGGGGCCGCGTGTGGCGGCGATGGCGTCCACCTCCGCCAGGGTCAGCCCGGCGCGGGCCAGGGTTTGTTCGATGACCGGGGTGATGCTGAGCACATGCTGGCGCGAGGCGACTTCGGGGAAGACGCCGCCATAGCGGGCATGGATATCCATCTGCGAGGCGATGACGGAAGCGAGCAAGGCGCGCCCGTCTTCGAGCACGGCGCAGGCGGTTTCGTCACAGGAGGTTTCAATGGCAAGGATGCGGGTCATCGACTCCACTTTTTCATTGGCAGCACAAAATCATACGGATATTCGGCCAGGAGTTCGATCTTGCCATCGGGGCGCACCCAGTAGGTATCTTCAATGCGAAAGCCCATGCCCTGTTCGGGATAATACAGGCCGGGTTCAATGGTGATGACCACGCCGGGTTTGAGCTGGTTGTCATCGGGGGCGGTCAGGCCGCTCCAGGGGCGCTCGTGGATGTTCAGACCGACGCCGTGCCCGAGCGAATGGACGTAGCCTTCGAGCGGGGCCGGGGTGGTGTGCGGAGTGGGGTGGCCATCCTGCTCAAATAAATCACAGGCCAGGGCCTGGTAATCCTTGAATTTGGCGTTCAGATCGAGGTTATCCACAACCCGGTCGTAGACACGACGCACCTGCTGGTAAAGGTTTTCGGCGGCGGGGGTGGCGTAGCCCAGGCTCCAGGTGCGGGTGAAATCGTAAAAGTAGCCGCCGCCCCGTTCGGCGGGGTAGATGTCGAAGACAATGGTCTGGCCGAGGCGCAGATAATCTTCTGGATTGCCAACAGAATGCGGCACGCCAGCATCGCGCCCGATGGCAAAGATAAAGCCCTCGCGCGGCTCCGCGCCCCGTTCCGCTAGCCACAGGTTGATCTGCGCTTTGACATCGCCAATCGTGAGCGGCGAACCATCCGGCTTGAGCAGGACTTCGTCCGCGCGAACGTCACAGTCTGTCAGGAAGGCGCGCGTCAGGCCGACGACTGCGGTGGTGATGCTGCCTATGGCACGGATGCGGGCGACTTCGGCTTCATCCTTGGTTTCCATGGCAAGCATGAAGAGCGAATTTTCGCGGGTTTCGCCCACCAGCTCGACTTCAGGCAGCAGGCGCTGGAGGTGTGTGAGCGTGGCAAACAGGGCGCTGAAATCGGTATGACCGTACACGCCAATGCGCCCGCGCATGTCCCGCTCAGCGAAAATGCGCTTCAGGCGCAGGGCCGACATCAAGGCGCTATCGCCGCCGGCTTCTTTGAGCAGTTCCTGCCAGGGATATTCGTCATAGAGATGGATTTCCAGCCCGCTTTTGGCGGCTTCTTCGCGCTCCATGGCATTTACAAACAGGATGGCATTTTCACCGCGCTTTTTGAGCAAGGTCGCGCCGCTGACGTGCCCGCCGCCAACCAGGTAGGTCATGGGTGGGTTGTTTTCTGCCGAGCCGTAGATGAGCAGCGCGTCGAGGTTTTTGGATTGCATCAGGGCGTCGAGGTCTGATTTCATCGGGATTATTGTTCCTTTTGGCGTTCAATGCGGGCGCCGATCGAGCGCAGTTTGCCATCCACGTTTTCGTAACCGCGATCGACCTGGTTGATATTGCGAATGGTGGAAGTGCCCTGGGCGGCCAGCGCGGCCAGGACGAGCGTCATCCCGGCGCGGATATCGGGACTTTCCACCTTTTCGCCAAACAGGCGCGCCGGGCCTGTGACAATGCAGCGATGCGGGTCGCAGAGCACAATCTGCGCGCCCATGCTGACGAGCTTATCGGTAAAGAACATGCGGCTGGGATACATCCAATCGTGGAAAAGCACACTGCCGCGCGATTGAGTCGCCACAGCGATGGCGATGCTCATCAAATCGGTGGGAAAAGCCGGCCAGATATTGGTCTTGATCTCAGGGATGGCGTTGCCGAGATCGGGTTCCACCTCCAGGCGCTGGTCTGCCGGGACGAAGATATCCTCCCCTTCGGTCTGCCAATCGACCCCCAGGCGGTTAAAGACGATGCGCACCATGCCGAGATAATGCGCCCCGGCGTTGCGGATGCGGACACTGCCGCGCGTCATCACCGCCGCGCCGATG
Organism: uncultured Anaerolineae bacterium; assembly: GCA_903875215.1. Lineage (GTDB taxonomy): Bacteria > Chloroflexota > Anaerolineae > Anaerolineales > Villigracilaceae > UBA5195. Next base: position 35,477 of record CAIQVH010000008.1, on the reverse strand, counting down.
AAGCTGACCACTTCGAGATAATCGGCGCCGATGGTAAATTCGCCGCCATGTAGGCGCTCCACGCCTTCGATATGCAGGGTGTTCGAGCCGATGCCATCTATTTTTGCGCCCAGCGTGTTAAGCAGATGACAGAGCTCCTGCACGTGCGGTTCGGAGGCGGCATTGCGCAGAATGACCGTGCCCCTGGCCAGGCTGGCCGCCATGACCGCATTTTCGGTGCCGGTCACCGAGGCTTCATCGAGCAGAATATCGGCGCCTTTCAGGCCATGGACGGCCGTGAACTCGAACGAGCGGTCATAGCTGACCTCGGCGCCCATGTGGCGCAGCGCCCAGATGTGCGTATCCACCCGCCGGCGGCCAATCACGTCACCGCCGGGCGGAGGCAGTTTAATGCCCCCGGCGCGGGCCGTCATGGGGCCGGCCAGCAAAATCGAGGCGCGGATGCGGCGCGAAAGATCCGGGTCGAGATCAGCGCCGCGCACATTTCTGGCCGTGAGACGCCAGGTGCGGTTGCCCAGGTCGGCCACTTCCACACCCAGGCTTTCGAGCATGCGGCGCATGTCCAGCACATCACGGATCTGCGGCACATTATGCAGGGTGACCGGCTCTTCCGTCAGCAGGCAGGCGGCCAGCAGCGGCAGAGCGGCATTTTTGTTGCCCGAGGGGGTGATCTCTCCAGAAAGAGGCACCCCGCCTTCAATGATAAATTTTTCCATGGCTGTATTCACCGTTTTTTTCAAGATGTTGGGATTGTAAGCCCATTGGAGACTTTCGCCAAGAAATTCGAGAGCTGCCGCCCACAGACACAGCCTTGGTATAATGCAAGCCATGGAAATAATTCTCTCCGGATTAATCGGAATTCTCGCCGCCGGGCTGGTCAACTATTTTTGCGACACCCTGCCCGCCGAACCCACAACCGGGCAGCCCGCCTGCCACCACTGCCAAACTCCCCAGGCCTGGCCCGACTACCTGGCCCTGCGCCGCTGTCGAGCCTGCGGCAAACCCCGCAGCTGGCGCACCTACCTGACGCTGGCCGCAGGCGCTGCTCTCTCGGTCTGGCTCTGGCTTTACCCGCCCGTCAAAATGGGCTACTGGCTGGGTCTGCTCGGGCTGATCTACTTTGCCACTGTGGGCATCATCGACCTCGAACACCGTTACATCATGATGGTCGTCATCCTGGCCGGCGCCGCCCTTGGCCTGGGCCTCGGAACCCACCTGCATGGACTGACCAGCACCCTGCTCGGCGGGCTGGGAGGGCTGCTGCTGATGGGCGCGTTTTACCTGTTCGGGCTACTGTTCGCCCGCTACCGCGCCAAAAAACTCGGGCGGGATGACGGCGAGGAAGCCCTCGGGCTGGGAGATGTCTACCTGGCGATCGTGCTCGGGCTGATGCTCGGCTGGCCGCGCATCCTGGTCGGCCTGCTCTTTGGCATCCTGGCGGGCGGTGTGGTCAGCTTCCTGTTAATCATCTTCCTGGTTCTGACGCGCCGCTACCAGAGCATGACCGTTTTCACCGCCTACGGCCCTTACCTGATCTTTAGCGCTTTCTGCCTGCTCTATCTGCCCGGAGTCATTACAATGCTGACAGGACAATAGCGTTTTAGTACCCAGGTAGGATTGTTTGAGCGGGGGAATCCAGTAAACTGAAAATGGTCGTATCTTACATTTTTTTGATTTCAGCCCGCAATCATCAATTTTGGAGCCATCCATGACGGTTTTTTTTGGAAAAAGAACGAGAATCCCCAAACCGAAAGGCCAGAGTTTCATCGAACTGGCCGTGGTTCTTTCCATCCTTTTGTTACTGCTCTCCGGCATGGTGGAGTTTGGCAACCTGCTCAACCAGTACATCACCGTCGTAGATGCCGCCCGCACCGCGGCGCGCGAAGCCTCGGTCGCCGACCCGATCGCAGACTCGGACATTTTTTTTGCGACCGTGCCAGTCGTCGTTGAAAACTCGCTCCAGCCGCTCGTCCTCAACCCCGACCCACCCTTCAACGACGATATTGTCATCTCCGTCTTCAGCGTTGCCAAAGGACAAACCCCGGTACGCTTGTTCGGCGCGGATGGCGTCAGCCGCTACGGCAATCACACCAGCGACTTCACTGTCGAAATGATCGCCAACCGGCTGGATGCCGGCGCACCCAGCACCGGGTTGGTCTTAATCGAAATCTTTTACAGTTACCCCCAAATTCTCAAGCTGCCGTTTTTTACCATGGTCATCCCCGACCCCATCCCGGTGCATGCCTTTTCGATCATGCCCCTTTCGGCAGCCGAACCAACCCTGACCCCGAAACCGTGAAGCGAATCTTATGAAAAATCGCACCCCCAACCTGTATCAAAAAAAACAAAAAGGCCAGATCCTGGTCTTGATGGGATTGTTATTTATCGGCCTGGTGGCAGTCGTCGGCCTGGCGCTGGACATGGGATTGATGTTCGTTGCCTACTCCCGCCTGAATCGCGCCGTGGATGCCGCCGCCCTGGCCGCCACCGGGGAATTCAAACGCCATTACCTGATTGACGACATGCGCGCCGCCGCCATGCAGCTGCTGCAAATGAACGATGTGGATACCAGCAACACCACCGCCATTGACATCGACACCTGCGCCACCCAGCCCGGCGACGCAGAATTGTGCACCACCCCCCAGCGCAAACTGGTGCGCGTGACCGTGCACCAGGATGTGCCGCTCTACTTCCTGTCTGTGGTCGGCATCCCCTCCGTACCGATCGAAGCGAAAGCGGTCTCAGAAGCGGCCTCCCTGGATGTGGTGCTGGTGGTTGACCACTCCACCTCGATGACCGAAAACAACCCCAAGGGCACCGGCATCCAAGTGCGCGCGCCCAAAATTTGCAACGAAAGCGACCCGCTCGGCACCAGCTCCACCACCCCCTCCTACGACAGCCCCTTCACTGCCGGGCCCGACGGACTGCCCGGAGAATGCCATCCCTTTGAAGAAGTCAAATACTCAGCCATCAGCTTTGTCAGCCGGCTCGATTTCCAGTACGACCGCATGGGCGTGGTGGTGTTTGACAGATCCCCCCACATGGGTGAAATCATCGGATCCTATGTTTACTCCGGCATCCCCCTGACCGGCAACGTGACCGACAATACTTCCACAGCGGCCAATGAAACCGACGCCGCCCAGCAGGCCGTCACGGATGCCATTAAAAACATGACCGTTTACGAAGGCTCGGGCAAATGCCCCTGGGACACCAGCAACAAATCCACCTTCCCCAACGACGACGCCGCCGAACAATGCTCCATTTACCTGAATGACGGCATCACCTACTGGTCTCAGGACTGCCCCAATACCAACCAGCCGCCGTATGACCCCTCGCGCTGCACTTCTTCCAATATCGGCGGCGGTCTGGCCCTGGCCGGGAACGCGCTGGCGGGCAATTATGGCTCCATGGCATCCTACCTCCCCTATATCCCATTGGTACGCAAAGAATCCGTCTGGGTCGTGATCTTGATCGGCGACGGCAACGCCAACGCCGGATACGCACCCGACCCCATTTGCCCAAGCTACACCTGGCTGCGCCGCCCGCAGTGCCGCGACAAAGACCCCTACACACGCCACACATCCACCGACACCTCCAACTACGATCCGGATGATTACGCCCGCGACATGGCCGACATCGTCGCCGGCAACTCGGTCTATCTGTTCACCATCGGGCTGGGATCCAAACTGGATACCACCGACGAAGGCAGCCTGGCCTCCTGGCCCTGCGACAGCACCTCACTGGCCTGCGCCCCCGGCCAGGAACTGATGCAATACATCGCTTTTGGCGCCGCCAACGCCGTCAACCAGCACACCTTTGAAGGCAGCTTCTATCACGTCGGAACCGACGTAAGCCAGCTCGAGAATGTATTCCTGGATATTTACAATAAATTAACCACCAAGTTGACCAAGTAACCATCAGGATATTTCCTATGCCTCCACTTACCCCCCCTGCGCACTTTTCCCGGCTGACCGGCAAACGTCACCGCTCACAGGCAACCCTCGAGTTTGCCCTGACTTTCCCCATCTTCCTGATGATCATCTTCGGCATCATCGACTTCTCCTTGATGATGGCCTCCTGGCTGACCATTCAAAACATGGCCCGCCAGACGGTGCGTTACGCCGCCACCTACCAGTACAACCCGGCCAACTGCCCAGACCTGGATGGCAACGGCAGCCCATGCGGCGAAGGCCCGATGAAAGACCAGGAAATTGACGCCGCCCGGCTAATTTCCATCCACGAAGAAGGCGACAAATGGCACCTGCTCATGATGCTGGATGCCATCGCCGGACAGAGCGACCGCGGCTACCTGAAAATGACCGTCTGTTCCGGGCGCGACCTCAATAACGACGGGGTCGGAGACTACCTCAAAATCTCCCCCGTCCAGGGCCGCCAGGACAACGCCGCCTACGCCTCCTGCAGCCTGGACGGCACCGCCACCGAAGACGCTGGCGGCCAGAATAACTACGTCTTCGTCATGATTGACTACAACCACCCCTTCCTGACGCCCTTCATCAACTATACCGTCCCCATGTTTCACATCACCGCCGAACGCCAGGCCGTGGTCGAATCCTTCCGCATTTCGCGCGTCATCTCGCTCCCCCCGGATGTCCTGCTCCCCAGCCTGACCCCCAGCCATACCCCCACTGTCACCGATACCGTCACACCCACCACCACCCCAACCGTCACCCTGACCCCCATGCCCATCGTCATCGAAATCTCCAACCCGGCGATTGATGGTTCGATCATCAATGACGACACCGGCACACACTTTGAAGCCGTCGCCTACAACCCCCCGTACGGATTCGAAAACGGCAACGGCATCCAGAGTGTCAACTTCTGGTTTACCGGGCCCGGCGCCATCTCCGGCCGCCTGGAAAATGCCGCCGAATACTGCGCCTTTGGCGGTAACGCGCCCTGCAACACCTTCGAAACCGGCACTGGCGCCTCCTTTTACTCACTCATCCCCGGCACCTACACCATCTATGCCCAGGCCACCGGCCTGGATGGGCGCATCTCGGTCATTGCCTCGCGCACCTTCTCAATCCTCGCCACCCTGACCCCCACCGTCACCCGCACCCCCACCATCACCCTGACGCCCACCAAGACCCTCACCCCCACCATCACCCTCACCCGCACCATCACGCGCACACCCACCATCACGCGCACACCCACCATCACGCGCACACCCACCATCACCGGAACCCCCACCAAATCACCCACCCCCACCTGGACGCCAGTCTGCAATCTGAGCGGCGCCATCACCACCTCAGACCTGGACGGCATAGCCCAAAACATCTCGTCATACGACTGCCCTTACGGCTGTTTCTACTCGCCCTACCTGAAAGGCGCCCAGGATGCCCAGAACCAGAACCTGCCGGCCGGCAATTACTCCTGGAAGGTCGAAACCGTCAGCAACCCCTCAGTCATCGTCAACTCCGGAACCTTCTTCATGAACTTCGGTGATTTCCTCGGCCCGCCCTTCGGCGTCATCGTTCCGCTCGGCCTGAACATGTACAACATTCCCCCCAATTATTTCCCGGGTGTCTTCAAAGTCACCCTGTGGCAGAGCACCAAACCCAGCTGCGGCCAGAAAACCGATAACTTCAAAATCGCCGCCGCTGCGCCGAGCGCCACGCCGACGGCCTCTCCGACCGTCACCAGCACCACCACCATCACCGCCACCATCACCAAGACCCCCACCATCACCAGCACCCCCACGCCCAGCACCTCGCCGACGGCCACCAAGCCCAACGCCACTCCCACGCCCACCGCCACGCGCACCCCAACCTTAACCCCCACCCCCACCTCGGCAGATATTGGCTGACGACGCTCACTCACAATCACCCAAGGGAGCAGGAGATCATCCTCCTGCTCCCGGTTTTTCCGGAGGGGTATAATCCCCCGGGTCAGGAGTTCGCTCATCAACCACAACACGAATCACCGCTCACAAAGGGCTGAGCACAAACCCTGATGAACTCAAAACACTCAAAGAAACAGGCAAGGAGGTGGCCAGAAAAAAATCGGTTTTTGGGGAAAGACAGCGCATGATCCTGAAATTGAACTCAACCAATGCAGGATGACGAGGATGAGGGTTCTCCATCGCAGGATGGAGCCAACCGGTCAGCGGAAACGCCCAACGGGAAAATCGAAAGTTCAGCGGAAGCCCTCCGGGCCGTCACAGCCCGTCCTTCTTTCCCTCCAGTACAAAGCCAAACGACAACCCTGCGCGGGCAACCGGGCAGGCAAAAAGATTGGCAGCGCCACACCGTGTTGCAGGTGAAAGGTTGAACCTTTCAACCTGCAACGTTCAACAATAAAAAACTGGAGAAACCCCCTATGTGTGGAATTGTTGGTTATGTCGGCCCGCGCGATGCGACGCCGATCATTCTCAATGGCCTGAAGCGCCTGGAATATCGCGGCTACGACTCGGCCGGCGTAGCGGTCGTACAAAATGGCGGCATCGAACTGCGCCGCGACGCCGGAAAACTCTCCAACCTGGCCGATCTTGTCAGCCAGCAGCCCATCAGCGGAGCGCCGGGCATTGGTCATACCCGTTGGGCCACCCACGGCGCGCCCAGCGCGCGCAATGCCCACCCGCACCTTGGCACCACCGGGCGCGTGGTCGTCGTTCATAACGGCATTGTCGAAAACTACCTCGAACTAAAAGACGAACTCGCCGCTGAGGGCATCCCCTTCAACTCCGATACCGACACCGAGACCATCGTCCACCTCGTCGAGCGCCACCAGGCCAGCGGGCTGGATTTCACCAGCGCGGCGCACGCCACCTTTGAACAGGTGCAAGGCGCCAGTGTCATCCTGCTGATCAGCGCCGACGAACCGGATAAAATCATCTGCGCCCGGCTGGGAAATGCCGGGGGCGTGGTCATCGGCCTGGGAAACGGAGAAAATTTCCTCGCCTCCGACATCCCCGCCATCCTGGAACACACCCGCCGCGTGATCTTCCTCGAATCGCGCCAGATGGCCATCGTCACCCGAGACGGAATCCAGATCCAGACTCTGGAAGGCAGCCCGGTCAAACCCGAAATTCACAGTATTGCCTTCGACCCGGTGGCTGCCGAAAAAGGTGAATTCCGCCATTTCATGCAAAAAGAAATCCACGAACAGGTGCGCGCGCTGACAGATACCCTGGCCGGGCGCGTGGATTTTTCCGCCGGGAAAATCCGCCTGCCCGAACTGAACCTGACCCCGGAAATCGCCTGCCGGTTGCAAAAAATCTACATCACCGCCTGCGGCACCGCCGCCTACGCCGGGATGGTCGGAAAATATCTGATTGAAAAGATTGCCCGCCTGCCCGTCGAAGTGGTCATCGGCTCCGAATTCCGCTACAGCGACCCGATCGTGGATGAAAACACGGTCGTGCTGGCCATCTCGCAATCGGGTGAAACCGCCGATACGCTGGCCGCCATGGAAGAAGGCCGCAAAAAAGGCGCGCTGGTCTGGAGCATCGTCAACGCCATCGGCTCACAAGCCATGCGCATCGCCGATGGCGCCATCTCGATGCAAACCGGCCCGGAGATCGGGGTAGCCTCCACCAAGGCCTTTACCGCGCCGCTGGTAGACCTGTACATGCTGGCCATTTTACTGGCAGACCTGCGCGGCACGCTCGATGAGCAAGCCCGCCGCGCGCTGGTGGCCGACCTGCGGCTGATTCCGCACCTGGTGGGGCGCACGCTGGCGCGTGAGCCGCAGGTGGTGAAGGTGGCCCGGGCGTTGAAAGACATCCGCGACTGCCTGTACCTGGGGCGCGGCATCAACATGCCGATCGCCTACGAAGGCGCGCTCAAGCTGAAGGAGATTTCCTACGTCCACGCGGAGGGCTATCCTGCCGGCGAGATGAAGCACGGCCCGATCGCGCTGATCGACGAGCACATGCCGGTGATTTGCATTGCCATCCAAGACCCCTGGCACGAGAAAATGATCAGCCAGATTCAACAGGCGCGCGCGCGCAATGGGCGCGTCATCACCCTGGCCACCGATGGCGACGAGCTGGTCGAGGGTATGTCGGAGCATGTGCTGTGGGTACCCGAGGCACCCTGGCTGCTCAGCCCGGTGGTCACGGTCATTCCGCTGCAATTGCTGGCTTACCACATCGCCACCCTGCGCGGGCTGGATGTTGACCAGCCGCGCAACCTGGCGAAAAGCGTGACCGTAGAGTAAGCCCCGCCCTGCCCCGACTCTAAAAAAAACGAAGCCGCCCTGCTGACCGGCGGCTTCGTTTTTTTTGCTTTCAGCCTGACGCGTCACCCCATCGAAACGGCCATCACATCATAATACGTCCCAGCGCCAAACCCATCAAACAACACATGGTCACCGGGGTTAATTTCCCGCAGCTGGCGCAGGAAGGCAATGGCGCAGGAAGCCGCGCTGACGTTGCCAAAATCGCTTAACAGCCAGGGCATCGGGAACTGGATGCCCTCCTTGAGCAGCTGCTTGCCCTTCAGCAGGTTAATCTTGTAATTGGCATGATGCGCGATCACCACGTCGATATTTTTTTCAGCATGCCCGGATTTTTCCATTACCTGGCGATATTCGCGGTAAGTATCCGTCACCACTTCGACGCCGGTGCGCACAAAGAGCTTGACCATGCCCATCAGCCCCGCCATGACGATCGGCAGGCCGTCCACCGGCTCGTGCATCAAACCCGCCACGCAAACATGGTTGGGGCTGGTCTGCGAGACTTCCAGGAGCGATTTGCCCGGCACAATCTCCTTGGAGTGCGGATAATACATATGCACCTGCAGCAAGCCTTCCTCGTCATAATTCTCGCGCGATTTTCCGGCCAGTAATTTCATGGTCTCACCGGGCACCACGCCAAAAACGCCCATGCCGTTGCCGAATAATTGCAGCGCGTTCTTGTCGCGGGCATGGCTGGTGAAGCGGCTCAGGCCTTCAATCCCGCCGACCAGCACCTTCTTGCCGGCAAGCTCTTCAGCCACGTTGAGCAGTCCGGGCAGGGCCAATTCGGGGTTGAGCGCCAGGTTAAGCGCGCCCATCGAGCCATCACAGGCCTTATGCACGGTCACCTGGAGAGCCGAATCGCGTAAACCGGCGCGGCGGGCGATCAGGTCCAGATAATCGCCGGAAACCGGGGCGCTCGTGCCAATCAGCACGCCATCCACATCGGCAGGCGCCCAGCCATTTGCTTTGGCGGCCTCGCTCAGCAGGCGCGCGCCCACTTCCACCTCCAGCTCGAGGTGTTCGGCGTCCGTCAGATCGGGGATATGGTGGCGGTGATGAAAACCCAATTCAGACAGGTTCATCACATCCCCTTCGGCCAGCGGCGCCTGCAGGCGCATTTCCACAAAGCCGGGCAGGGCCTGGTTATCAAAATTCTTCCCCCAGGCGCCATACGCTCCGGCAATCCCCAGCCGTGAATTGGATACCCGCTCGATACCGAGCGAGACGCCGCCCGCCACTGGAACAACGCTCAAATCGACATTTGGACGTTCATAAAAAGAAGGCACGCGGCCAGATTCAGTTACGGAAGGTTGATTTTCACTCATGCTTTTTCTCCTGAAAACTCTAAATATGGGATTACAACACCTATAAAGTGGGCAAGATGCTCATGAAAGCAGCGGTTTGAAGGCGCAATAGATGTTGCCCAGTTCAGTCTGCTCCAGCCGGGCAATCTGCTCAACATCCACCCCGAGCAGAGTCACCAACAGGGTGGCATCCACCCGGCAAAGTTCCGGGTGGCGGCCAATCACCGCCGCGTAGGGGCAGTGCCCCAACACGATCCGCGGGCCGCTGGCATGCGCCTCCCAGCGGGCATGATAGTTGGCCGCATTCAAGCGCTCCACCGCCATGGCCAGGCGCCGCATCAGCGCAGTGGAGCTTCCTCCGGCAGGCGCTCCTGCCAGAGCACGTCCCACCGCCTGGAGGGTGTCTTCTACCTGGCCAGGGGGCACCTGCTCGAGCAGCGCTTGCGTCAGCCCGGCCAGATTATCACCCAGCAAGGCCTTCCCCAACCGGTACACTTTTTGCGGCCGGCCGCGGGCCCCCGCCGAACGACGTCCCGTCACCTCCACCCGGCCATCCCGGGCCAGCATCGCCAGGTGATGGCGCACATTGGCAGAAGTCACATGCAGCGCGGCGCTGATTTCAAGCGCCGTGGCGATGTTCTGCTTCTTCAAAAATGCCAGGATTTTCTGGCGCGCTAATATTTTTCCCATGACATTTGTCATCTTATCATCACCAATCGGTTTATGCAAATATATTTTTGCATAAACCTGTTGACGCGGCCCCACCCCAAAGTTATAATCTTCACAAAGATGAAAGAGCCGCTCGACTGGGAATCCACCTATGCCATTGCGCTGGCGTTGAAAAACGCCCACCCGCAGGTAGACCTGACCACCGTCTCGCTCCAGATGATTTTCGACTGGACGATGGGCCTCCCGGAATTTTCAGACGACCCGCTGCTGGTCAATGACGGCATCCTGGCAGCCATATACCAAGATTGGTACGAGGAGAAACTCCATGAAAGATGAAGATCTGCGTGATTTGAACCTGCCTGGCTACGAAATCCCGCCGGAACTGGCAGGACAGCTGGCCATCACCACGCTCGACCGGGTGTACAACTTTGGCCGGCGCTCCTCCATCTGGCCGATGATGTTCGGCCTGGCCTGCTGCGCCATCGAAATGATCTGCGCCCAGGCCGGCCGCTACGACATGGCCCGCTTCGGCATGGAAGTGATGCGCCCCAGCCCGCGCCAGAGCGATGTGATGATCGTCGCGGGTACGGTGACCAAGAAAATGATGCCAGCCATTGTGCGCCTGTACAACCAGATGGCCGAACCAAAATATGTGGTAGCCATGGGCGCCTGCGCCTCGGGAGGCGGTCCCTTCAAGGAGGGCTATAACGTCGTCGCCGGAATCGACAAATACCTGCCGGTGGACGTTTACATCCCCGGTTGCCCTCCCACCCCGCAGGCGCTGGTGGCGGGCATGATCAAACTGCAGGAAAAAATCGACAAACAGTCCATCAAGCATGTGCGCTGGTATGACGGGAAAAAAGAAGATTCCGTCGCGGTCGCCATCCCCTATCTTGGCCCGGATCTGATCGACCCGCGCCGCATCCCCGAAATCAAGGCCAAATCCATGGAACTGGCCCAGCCGCCCGCCCCGGCAGCAGAAGCGTAGGAGAACGACATGGCTACCCCCGCAACTGAAACCCTCGATCTCGCCGTCAAATTCCCCGGCGCCGTCCGCGCCGATACCCGCCCGGGCTTTTCCGGCTGGGTTGTCGCGCCCGAAAAATTGCTCGAATTCGCCGCATTCGTGCGCGACGAACTCGGCTACGACTACCTCGTCAACCTGTGTGGCGTAGACAACCTGCCCGAAGGTCAAATGGAAGTTGTCTACAACGTTTACAAGACCACCGGCGGACCAGGCCTGATCTTCAAGACACAGGCCGCGCGCGTGGATCCGATTGAAATCCCCTCACTGGTCTCCATCTGGCCGGGAGCCGAACTGCAGGAACGCGAAGCCTGGGACATGTACGGCATCCGCTTCTCTGACCACCCCGATCTGCGCCGCATCCTGATGTGGGAAGGTTTCGCCGGGTTCCCGCTGCGCAAGGATTGGAAGGAAGCCTTCCACGATGAAGAGATCAAACCCTACAAAAGCCGCTGGCCGGATGGAAAACATACCTACGCCGAAAAACGCTCCGCCTACGGCGACAACATCAACTTCGAGCCAGGATTCGACCCCGAAAAATGGGTCCCGACCGACCCGGAAGAAGCCCTTTACGCCGCGCTAAAAAAATACAAAAGCGAAGAAAAAGACGGGATCAAGACCGACCACATCATCGTCAATATGGGCCCACAACATCCCTCCACGCATGGCGTCTTCCGCGCCGTAGTGATTTTGGATGGTGAAACCGTGTTGAGTCTCAAACCGGTCATGGGCTACCTGCACCGCAATCACGAAAAGATTGGCGAGCGCAACACTTTCCTGCACAACATGCCCTACACCGACCGGCTGGACTATTTCAACTCAATGACCAACAACTGGGGCTACTCAATGGCCGTTGAAAAGCTGATGGGCATCCAGGTCGCAGAACGCGCCGAATACATCCGCGTCATCATGTCAGAACTCAGCCGTATCCAGAACCACATGATCCTGATCGGCATGCTGCTAAACGACCTGGGCGCTTACTTCACCCCGGCCCTGTACGCCTTCGAAGAACGCGAACTGATCCTAGATATCTTCGAAGCCGTCAGCGGATCGCGGATGATGTGCAACTACTTCCGCTTTGGCGGCGTGGTGCGTGACATTGACGAAACCTCGTTGCGAAAAATCAAAGACCTGGTCTTTGACCGCCTGCCACGCAAAATCGAAGAATTCGACCGCCTGCTGACCGAGAACGAGATCATCGTCTCACGCCTGAAAGGCCAGGCCATCCTGACATCCGAAGACGCCATCGCTTACTCGATGTCTGGCCCGATGCTGCGCGCCGCCGGTGTGCCCTATGACATCCGCCGCGCCGACCCCTACGGCGTCTATGACCGCTTTGACTTTGACGTGGCCGTGCGTCACAACTGCGACATGATGGATCGCTACCTGATCCGCCTGGATGAAATGCACCAGTCTGTGCGCATCCTGGAGCAGGCAGTCCGGCAACTCCCGGAAGGCCCAATCTCCAGCCAGAAACCGAGCTACCAGATCAAAGTTCCGGCAGGTGAAGCCTACGGGCGCGTCGAAGGCCCCAAGGGCGAACTAGGCTTCTACGTCGTCTCAAACGGCAAAGCCAACCCCTGGCGTTACCACGTCCGCACCCCCTCCTTCGTCAACCTGACCGCCCTCGAAAAAATGTGCGTAGGCACCAAAATCGCGGACTTCGTCGCCATCCTGGGCTCGATCGACATCGTGCTCGGCGAGCTTGATCGCTAACCAACGGAGAACAAACCATGAACGGAAAAGGCATCCTCAAAGGCATGGGCGTCACCCTGCAGCGCTTCGTTGACACCTACCTCGACGACATCCGCTGGTGGGGCAAACGCTACTACACCCCGGAAGGCATCGCGCACCGCTCCAGTACAAACACCAAGGGCATCTTCACCATCCAGTACCCTGAAGAAAAACTGCCGGTACCCGAAGAATTCCGCTACAAACCCTTCCTGCTGTATGAAGAAGGCGAAAAAGGCGAAAAGAACATCCGCTGCACCTCCTGCGGTATCTGCGCCAAAGCCTGCCCCACCCAGTGCATCTGGATCGTACGCGGCACCGACCCGGCCACCGGGCGCCCGGTTCCTCAGCCAGCCGGCTTCTGGATCGATGCCGACATCTGCATGAGTTGCGGCTTCTGCGCCGAATTCTGCCCCTTCGACGCGATCAAAATGGATCACAACTACGAAGTCGCCTCATACACACGCAACCTGATGGACATTGACGAACTGATGAAGCCGGTCTCGTACTACGCCGGCATCCGTCCGCTCAACTATGCCCGGGAAGAAGAAGCCCGCAAAGCCAAGGAAGCGGCCAAGGCCGCCAAGGCTGCCCCGGCCGCCGGGTAAGATATTCATCAGCACGCCAGACCAAAAAATGGTCATCCACAGGGTTGCAGGTTATAATCACCACCTGCAACCCTTCTTCTATCCAGTGCAGGAGTGTACTCCTGCACTCCCTGTTTATTCATCAATGGTAGGAAAAATGGCACAAATCACCCGTGAAAGCGTCCTGGCAGCCCTTGGCAAAGTCCAGGAACCCGAACTGCACCAGGACCTGGTCTCGCTCGGCATGGTGCGCGATCTTAAAATTGAAGACCAGGCGGTCAGTTTCACCGTCATGCTCACCACCCCGGCCTGCCCCCTGCGCGGACGGATCGAAAAAGAAGCCCGCGAAGCCGTGGAAGCGCTCGGCGCCCGGCCGGTCAGCGTCAAACTCGATTCAGACGTCCCGAACGACGGGCGGATGCGCGGACTGGTCAGCGCCCCCGTTAAAAACGCCATTGCCGTCGCCTCCGGAAAAGGCGGGGTAGGGAAATCCACTGTTTCCGTCAACCTGGCCGTGGCCCTCGCCCGCAGCGGAGCGCGCGTAGGGCTGCTGGACGCCGATATTTACGGCCCCAACCTGCCCACCATGATGGGCGCGCCGCAGATGCCCGCCCCGCGTGGCGAACGGCTGATACCAGCCGAAAATCATGGCGTCAAAATCATGTCGATGGGCTACCTCGTCAAACCCGGCCAGCCGCTGATCTGGCGCGGCCCAATGCTCAACAGCGCCATCCGCCAGTTTTTGAGCGACGTGGAATGGGGTGAACTCGACTATCTGATCATTGACCTGCCTCCTGGCACCGGCGACGCGTCACTCTCGCTGGCGCAGGCCCTGCCGCTCTCCGGCGTGGTCATCGTCACCCTGCCCCAACAAATCTCACTCGAAGACGCCTCACGCGGCCTGGAGATGTTCAAGACCCTGCAAGTACCTATCCTGGGCGTGATCGAAAACATGAGCTACCTGACCTTGCCGGATGGCACCAAAATGGATGTCTTCGGCCAGGGCGGCGGTGAAGCCATGGCCCGCCACTACGAAGTCCCCTTCCTGGGCGCCATCCCGCTCAACCCGAATGTGCGCATCGGCGGCGACAGCGGCGCACCCATCATCACCACCGCCCCCGAATCAGACGCCGCGCAAGCCCTGCAAAGACTGGCCGAATCTGTCGCCGCCCGCATCAGCCTTTCGGCACTCAGCGGCAGCAACGGCCCCACCATCCACCTCGAATAACCCCCACGGAACACGCAACCCGTCTCACCTGTTGCGTGTTCCGTTATAATAGGAAGTATGCAACCCAACATTGTCGGAATTCGCTTCAGCAAAATAGGCAAAATCTACCACTACGACGCCGGCTCCCTGGCCGAGATCAAGGTCGGAGAATACGTCATCGTGGATACCGCCCGCGGGCGCCAGATTGGCGAAGTCATACAGCACGTCGAAAATCCCGCCCCCCCTCCCGAAGGCACCTGGAAAACCATCGAGCGCCGCGCCAGCGCCGCCGACCTGCTCCTGCGCCAACACTGGCAGCAAAAACAGACCGCCGCCATGATCGAAGGACGCGCCCGGGCAACAGAACTCCAGCTCGACGGCGTCAAAGTCGCCGCCGCAGAATATTCCTACGACGGCGCACGCCTGACCTTCATGTTCAGCACCGAAACCGAAGACAAGGTCGATCTTAAATCGCTCCGCAAGGACATGCAGAAATTATTTCCCGATTCGCAAGTGGAAATGCGCCAGATTGGCCCACGCGATGTCGCCAAACTGCTCGGCGGCATGGGCGCCTGCGGCATTGAAACCCGCTGTTGCTCCAAATTCCTGACCGAATTCAGCCCAATCTCCATCAAAATGGCCAAGGAACAGGGCATTTCGCTCACCCCCAGCGAAATCACCGGCATGTGCGGACGCCTGCGCTGCTGCCTGATCTACGAATATGAACAATACGTGGCCGCCCGCAAGGAATTACCCAAACGCAACAAACGCGTCGTTACCCCCGACGGCGAAGGCAAAGTGCTGGATGTCTTCCCGCTACGCAACGTCCTGCTGGTCGAGCTGGACCCCAAACCCTCCGACCGGCCGCAAGACCGTCCGGAACGGCCCGTCATCCGCGAGTACCACCGCGACATTGTCGAACCGTGGGACGAACTCGAAGCCCTGCGCCGAAAATCCGAAGCGCCCTGCGACAAGCACGAGGGAGGCGAATGCGACTGTGGCGCCAAAGAAAAACCACAACCCGAAAACAACCAGCGCCAACCTGACAATAAAAACCGGAAAAACTAAATGGATACTCCCGGCACCTGGGACACCCCACAAACCATCCTGGTCATCCTTGCACATCCGGATGACCCGGAATTTTTTTGCGGCGCCACTCTCGCCCAGTGGGCACAAGCCGGTCACGCCATCCACTACCACCTGCTGACCTGCGGCGACAAAGGCCGCAACGACCACAACCGGCATATCCCCGGCGACGAATTATGCAGCCTGCGCCACCTGGAACAGCGCGCCGCCGCCGATATCCTCGGCGTCCAAACCGTTGAATTTGGAGACCAGGAAGACGGCTACCTCGTCCCCAGCCTGGAACTGCGCCGCACGGTCGTGAGCGTCATCCGGCGCTTCCGCCCCACCATCCTCGTCACCTGCGACCCACAGCATTTATTCGCCGCCTATGGTCTCAATCACCCCGACCACCGCGCCGCCGGACAAATCGTCCTCGACGCAGTCTTCCCTGCCGCCAACAATGAATTGTACTTTCCAGAACTGCTCGAAGCCGGCCTGCAGCCTCACATGCCGCGTGAAATATGGGTTGCGCTGACCGGCCAGCCCAACGTCACTCTCGACGTAACCGCCACCTGGGAAACCAAAATCCGCGCCTTAAAGGAGCACCACTCCCAAATCGGCGACCCGGCCAAGCTGGAGGAACGCATCCGCAGCCGCCACACCGAAGACACCAGTCTCGAAAATCCCCGTTACGAGGAAAAATTCCGCGTCATCCGCTATGGGTAACCCCGCAGAAAAGGAACCGCCATGATCGATTTTTACAGCGAAGCCCAAAGTTTATTCCCCTACACCCAGGCCATGCGCCGCGACTTCCACATGCACCCCGAGCTCGGGCACCAGGAAGTGCGGACAGCCGGAATTGTGGCCCGCGAACTACAAACGCTAGGGCTGGAAGTCACCACCGGCGTTGGAAAGACCGGCGTCGTGGCGCTGATCGAGGGATCGAAACCTGGCCCCACCCTGCTGCTGCGCGCCGATATGGACGCCCTGCCCATCCTCGAACAAACCGGGGCTGAATATGCCTCGCAAACCCCGGGCGTGATGCACGCCTGCGGCCACGACGCGCACACCGCCATTCTGCTGACGGTAGCCAAAATCCTGAACAGTATCCGCAACGAATTGCCAGGTTGCGTCAAACTGGTCTTTCAGCCCGCCGAGGAAGGCCAGGGCGGCGCCGAAGGCATGCTCGCCGACGGAGTGCTGGAAAACCCGGCCGTGGATGTGACCCTCGGCTTGCACGTCTGGAACGAAAACCCGGTCGGCTGGCTGGGGCTGGCGCCCGGCCCCACCATGGCCGGCACAGAAATTTTCAAAGTGCGCGTCAGCGGCAAAGGCGGCCATGGCGCCATCCCCCACCTGGCGGTGGACCCCGTCCTGGCCGGCGCACAGATAGTCAGCGCTCTGCAAAGCGTCGTTTCGCGCAACATCTCCCCGCTGCAATCCGCCGTGGTTAGCGTCACCACCTTCCACGGCGGCGAAGCCTTCAATGTCATCCCGCCGTTCGTGGAACTGACCGGCACCATCCGCAGTTTTGATCCGCAAGTGCGCGCCACCGTGGTGCACCGCTTCGATGAGATTGTGAACGGCGTCGCAGCCGGGCTGGGCTGCCAGGCCGAGATCGAACATATCGTGATGACCCCGGCGCTGGTCAACGATGCCCAGACGGCTGAAATCGCCCAGACCGTGGCCATGCGCGTCCTGCCGCAAAGTCAGATCAGCACGAGCGGGCCCTTCACCATGGGCGGCGAGGATTTTGCCTACATGATGGAGAAAGTGCCGGGGTTGTTCATGTTTGTCGGTTCGGCCAACCCTGCAAAAGGCCTGGATTATGGTCACCATCACCCCAAATTCGATATTGACGAAACCTCGCTGCCACGCGCGGTGGCGCTGATGGCGGCAACCGCGCTGGAACTTCTCAGCCGGTAATTGCCCACCCCAACGGAGGCAGGCTGCCAGGCTGATCAGGTTTGACGGAAAACAAAAAGGGTTGTCCGCGCTGAGGCGGGCAACCCTTTTTCAGTCGGGGTCATTCCCCTTCTTAATGGGCCGCGTGCTCTTCGTGATGTTCCTGCGCGGGTTCTTCAGGTTGCTTGAGCCAACCGCGGCTGGAAGCCAGCCAGCCAAGAAAAACCATGACAAAAAAGACTGCCACGACCACCCAGGCCAGCCAGCCAAGACCGCCTTCAGCGGCGCCTTCCGAAAGTGCCATCGAGAACATACCTGCCTCCTGTTTGATTTGATGCCTTCTATTTTATCGCAGGATGACACCACCGGCCACTTCTATGGTATATTCGCCGCCATGTCCACCCTTCCGCCTGCCGCGCACGCCCTGACCGCCCTAAATGTGCCGTACCAGGTGTTCCGCCATTCCGGGCCGGTCAGCTCACTGGAGCAGGCGGCCAATGAGCGTGGGCAGGTGCCCGGGCAGGTGATCCGCAGCCTATTGTTCCGCCTGAGCCAGGACAATTTTGTGATGGTCCTGGCAGCCGGCAGAGCGCAGGTCTCCTGGCCAATTCTGCGCAATTACCTGGGGCAATCCCGGCTCAGCATGGCAAGCGAGCAGGAAGTCCTGGCCATCACCGGGTTTCGCGTCGGGGCGGTTGCACCGTTCGGGCTGCCAGGCCCGTTGCGGCTGCTGGCCGACGAGGGCGTTTTTCTACCAGAGGAGATTTCTCTCGGCTCCGGGGAACGCAACACGGCGATCGTGATGAAATCTGCTGATCTGCGACGCGCGCTAAACGATGTGGAGATTGGAAAATTCACGCTTCCTGCCGAGTAATCTCCATGGGGTTGGATTACAATTCATATTATGAAAATTGCACAAGCCATTGGTTTCGAACAACTCATCCAGAATCTCCCAGATTATTACACAGAATTTGATCGGGACACGGTTCGGCGCGCCTACGAGATAGCGGCAGAAGCGCACGCCGAGCAGAAGCGGCAGTCGGGTGAGCCGTATATCAATCACTGCGTGGCCGTCGCGACCATATTATCTGAAATGCGCATGCCTGCCGACGTGGTGGCTGCCGGGCTGCTGCATGACACCGTGGAAGATACGCCCATCACGCTGCACGACCTGCGGGTGAAGTTTGGAGATATCGTCACCAACCTGGTGGATGGGGTGACCAAGCTGGACAGCCTGCCGCGCGTTTCGCGCAGCAGCGAGGCGGAAGACAGCGCTGAACAAGTCTCCCGGCGCAAAAAGCAGATGGCGATCGAAGCAATGCGCAAGACCTTCCTGGCGATGAATGACGATGTGCGTGTTGTGTTGATCAAACTGGCCGACCGCCTGCATAACATGCGCACATTGGGCTTTACCAGGCCCGAAAAGCAAAAGCGCATTGCCCAGGAAACGCTTGATATTTATGCCCCGCTCGCCAACCGGCTGGGCATCTGGCAGATTAAGTGGGAGCTGGAAGATCTTTCCTTCCGCTACGTCAACCCCGAAAAATACAAAGAGATTGCCGAGCAAATATCCGACCGGCGCAGTGTGCGCGAGGAACAGATCAGCGACATCACCGATCACCTGGCGCAAGTGCTTCGACAAGCAGGTATCAAGGTGGAAATTAGCGGACGGCCCAAGCATATTTATTCCATTTACAAGAAAATGATGCAGAAGGGGAAAACCTTCGAAATGGTGCGCGACATCCGCGGGGTGCGCCTGTTGGTGGCGGATGTTCCAGCCTGTTATTCGGCGCTGGGAATCATCCACAACCACTGGCGGCCCATTCCCGGCGAGTTTGATGATTACATTGCCGCGCCCAAGGATAATTTTTACCAATCGCTGCACACCGCAGTCATCTACGACGATGGTAAGCCGCTGGAGGTGCAGATCCGCACGCCGGAGATGCACCAAAATTCCGAGTACGGGATTGCGGCGCACTGGCGCTACAAAGAGGGCGGCACCAAGCGCGACGCGAAATACGAACAGCATATCCTTTGGCTGCGCTCAATGATGGAATGGCGACAGGATGTGAATGACGCCCAGGAATTCGTCGACTCGATGAAAACCGATGTTTTCGAAGACCGCGTGTACGTTTTCACCCCGAAGGGCGATATCATCGACCTGCCAGCTGGCTCCACGCCGATCGATTTTGCCTATCATGTTCACACGGATGTCGGCCACCACTGCCGCGGCGCAAAGGTGGACGGCAAGCTGGTTACGCTCGATTATGTGCTCAAAACCGGCCAGCGCGTGGAGATTTTGACCGCCAAACAGGGCAGCCCCAGCCGCGATTGGCTGAATTCCTCGCTCGGTCTGGTCAAAACCCAACGGGCGCGGTCCAAGATCCGGCTGTGGTTCAAGAAGGAAGATCGTGACCAGAACCTGACCCAGGGCCGGGAAATGCTCGAGCGCGAATTTCGCCGCCTTGGGCTGAACGAGATAAACCTGGAAACGCTGGCGCACCAGCTCGATTATAAAAATCCCGAAGAAATGTTCGTGGATCTGGGCTGCGGCGACCTGACGATGAACCACGTCATCAACCTGATCTCGGAACAGGAAACCCCGCTCGAACCAGCCCTGATCGCTTCCGCGCCGCGCTCGGAGCCAACCTCAACCGATGCCGTCTCGGTAGTTGGCCTGCGCGGGATCCTTGCAACCACCGCCCAATGCTGCAACCCGACGCCAGGTGAGCCGATCATCGGTTACATCACGCGCGGGCGTGGCGCGACGATCCACCGCCAGGACTGCCCCAATGTGCTGCGGGCCACGATCAACGAGCGGGAGCGCCTGGTGCGCGTCAGTTGGGGCAAACCCACCAACACCTACCCGGTGCCGATTCGTGTCACGGCGTATGATCGCCAGGGGTTGATGGGCGATATCTCGAATCTGCTGACCAACGAGGGCGTCAACATCGTGGATGTTAAAGTGAAGGTTGATAAAGCCTACGAGAAAGCGGATACAGCCGATATTCGTCTAACTGTGGAAGTGCGCGATATCGCCCATCTAAGCCGGGTGCTGACACGCATGGAAAATCTCGCCAATGTGCTGGATGCCCAGCGCCTGCGGAATATCTGAGCCACCCGGCGGCTCGTCTCATCCCCCACCCCACCCTTTCAAACCAGGAGATCCTCTTGAAAAAGAACTTTATTTTGATCCTGATCAGCGTCCTGATGCTGACTGCCTGCGCCAGCCAACCCCGCGCCACACCTGTCACCGGCACCTGGCTGCTGGTTTCCTACGGCCCCGCTTCTGATCAACTTTCCACTCTCCCGGATTTAAATCGCAGCCTGATATTCGATGCGGACGGCAAAATCAACGGCAACGTGGGCTGCAACAGCTTCGCGGGCACGTACACTCTGCAGGGAGACCAGATCAGCTTCCAGCAGGGTGTCTCGACCCAGCTGGCCTGCGTGCCAGATATCATTATGCAGCAGGAGGCTTTCACTTTGAAGATTTTGAGCAACAACCCGAAGTTCAAGGTTGATGGGCGCTCGCTGACGCTATGGACAGATGAAGGCACTTTAATCCTGGAATTGGATGGAAATTAGACGCTGCCCAAGGAATTAGGAAAAAGTCCCAGCTGGAACAGAAAACGGACAGAAGATTTTGCACGATCTTCTGTCCGTTTTGATTTAAAGCGCAGTGGGAATTCTTATTTTGGCCGGGAAGGCGTATTGAGGATCAGCAGCCAAACCTGGGAAGGTTTCAAATCGAGGCTTGCCTGGTAAAGTGGCAGGATATGGGGTGGCACCGCTTCATCCACAAGGCTCAAGAGCAAGGTGTGAGTGCCAGCATTAACGGGGTGATCCACCACTAATGGGATCTCCAGCTCCTGCCCGCTGAATGGGAATGGGTGCTGAAATAGGACCGTTTCATCCTCCAGCAACATTAATCGCGCAGGCTGGCTGGCAAATTTTTCCACAAATCGTTCGGCTGGATAGACCAGGATGGATGGGTTCGGAATCACCAGTTGCAATTTCGCTTGCGCGGCAGGGTAAATACGTGGAGCCCAGGCCCGGCTGATACCAATCTGCACAGCCATCAGGATGGCCAGGACGCCAAAGGCCAGGCCAAAATGCCGCCAGGTGAGTTGTGGGATATAGGTGCTGCCAGGGCGATTATTCTCAGGACTGTCAGATGGCTCGGGCAGGGCCTGCGAAAAAGCATCGGGGGCCAGCCAGAAGGTGTAGACGGGAGCATTCTCGAAGGCTTTTTTAAGACGCGGCAGGCGCTCGCGACTGAGGCGGGCATCTGTCCACAGGTTTCCTTCGCGGCGAGAGCAGTCATCGGGCGGGCAACCGACCACGCGCACTTCGGCGGCGCCGCCCGAAAGGGTACGGGCCACCAGTTTGGGAGGAATAACCGCCACACAGGGCAGCGGGATGACTTCCAGCGAGAGATGATTGCCGGGTTGCTGAGTCAGGTAAGGGCGGGCTCCCTGGGCGGCGTGACGCTCGCAGGTGAAGCAGACGGTGACGGGTTGGTTAGGGTGACGGGCCAGTCCGGCTTCGACACGCTGCCAAATGGCCGGGGCGGAAATCTCTGTCAGGGAGATGGCATCAAATTCACAGGAGCCAAGGCAAACACCACAGGCAACGCACATTTTTGGGTCCACATGAGCCAGGAATTTGTGGCGCAACCCGGCTGGGAGTTCTTGCATCTCGATGGCTTTGTAGGGGCAATCAAGAGAGCAGAGCGTACAACCAGTACATTTATCCTCGTCGATGCGGATGGGGGGCGTCGGTTTGTAAAAAGAAAGCCAGGGCAGCAGGGCCAGGAGAATGGACAGGATTCCAGCTACAGCCAGGATCCAGCCCGCATACTGGCTTATCCCAAAGGGGACGAAGGCCAGGTAGAACGGGTCAAGCGAAAGCGGCGGGGGGAGCTGGTTGAAATCGGCTTTGGGCAACATTCCAAGGGGAAAGGCAGCCGAGACGATCACGAGCACCGCGCCCGCGCCGATGAGCCAGTAGCGGGCCGGGAGAAAGCGCGGGCGGTTAAGTCGCATGATATGCCACCAGAAAAACAGAGCGCCCAGGCCAAAGAGCAGGATGTGCAGGAGTAGCAGAATGGTGATGAAAATCCAGCCCTGGGAGGTGTGCCGGGTGGTCAGTATTCCGCTGAAAAAGGACGGGCCAAACGGGGTGAATTTGTTGAGGAAGGCCGTGAAGCTGTTGGTAATAAGTTGGGCGCGGGTGTCCCAGATGAGCCAGTAACCGGTAAGGCCATCCACCAGGAGGAGGATGGACATAACGATACCGGAAACCCAGGCAAGCCAGCGCGCACCACGAAAACGCCCCATGAAGAACAGCCGGATGCCATGCAAAACTGTGACGATGATGGCCGAATCGGTGGCGTAGCGATGGATGGCGCGGATGATGTGCGCTATGACTTGGCTTTCCATCTTGGCGACCGAACGGTAAGCCGCATCGAAGTCGAACTGGTAAAACAGTGTCAGGTAGAGCCCTGACAGGCCGACCACCAGCCAGAGGAAGACGGCCAGTGTATCGGTATGGTAGAAGAGATTGAGCGAGGCGGTGCCAATCCAATTGAATGGCCGCTCAATGAAAAGCGCCAGCTTTTCCAGCAAACGCAGCCCGGCGCTTCTGTTGAAATAAGGCAGTTCGTCAACTTGCTGCTCCGGTTTGTGGCCGGGCTGGGAGGTTGACGAAGGGCCGGTCGGAAAACTCATGGCTGCCAGGTTCTCAGGAAAGCGATCACATCAGCCAGCTGGCTTTCAGTCAGGCGATCCTGCCAGCCGCGCATGGCGGTACCGGTGCGTCCCGCAAGCAGGAATTGGAATAGATCAGCGTTGGTGTTGTCCTGGACGAACTGATTGGGTTTGAGCTTGCGCCCCACGCCACCCTGTCCGGCGTCACCGTGGCAGCTCTTGCAGGCATCCATGAAAATGGTTTCACCATTCTTGGCATCGCCAACCGGCCAATCTTTGGACAGGCTGGTGAGGTCACTGAGCGCGGCGGTCTGGCTGGAGGGGATGTTGTTAATAATTGGATCAAAGCGGCTGAGGGCCGGGCCAAAAGCAATCGACTTGGCACGCTTGAGGTAGAACAGGGCATCTTCGCCATCATTTTGCTGGAGGGAGAAGAGTGCCGAGTTGATCAGCTGTGCGGCGGTGGTCTTGGAAACTACCGTCTCGCCGTTTCGCCAGGCACCCATCAGCGCAATCAAATCTGAAACCTGGTTGACAGAGAGCACACCGCTCGAGCCAGGCATTCCCTTGGCGGGGCGGCCATTTTCGATGGTCTGCTGGTACCAGGTGTCATCATGTTTGCCGAGCTGGGCGCGGTCATTGATGGCGACCAGCGGGTTGCCGTTTAGATCGGTGCCGCCCTTGCCATTTTCGCCGTGACAGACCATGCAGGCATTTTCATAGATTGAGGCCCCGCGAGGAGCATCAGGGACAAAAACTGCCGTCTGGACAACAGGCGCATTGGGCTGCCAGGCACGGATGAAGGATACGATGTCGCGCACCTGTTCATCGGTGAATGCGCCGCCGTAGGCCTGTCCCCAGGCCGGCATGACGGTGCTGGGACGTCCAGACGTGATGGTGGCGAACAGCACGTCGTTGGAGGCCTTTTTCAGCAGGACGCTGTTGTTCAGGGCCGGGCCAACGCCGCCTTCGCCGCGCGAGCCGTGACAGCTGACGCAGTTATCGACATAAAGCTGGCGGCCGCGCTGCAGACTGGTTTTCTCAGCCTTGGCAGAGACACTTTCAGTCCGCGCGGTTTCGGTTACAAAGGCAAACGTCACTGCTGCGATCAGGATGACTGACAGGACGATGCCGATAATTTGGTGAGTGGTGTAGTTTTCTTTTTGCATGGCTTAGGCCTTTGTCGTTTGCCCGGGCTCGAATTTCGAGCGCTGGGTGGGGTTGCCGGTGTCGACAAATACTTCGCCGTCTTTGATGGTTACGGGGAAGAAATCGAGCGGGCGCGGCGCCGGGCCGCCCTGCACTTCACCCATCTGATTGTAGAGCGATCCATGACAGGGGCAGTGGAACTGGTTTTCGGCATCCACCCACGGAACGCTGCAACCAAGGTGAGTGCATTTCTGCCAGAGCGCTAAAAAGCTGCCATCCTCAAGCCGGACAAGGTAAAAGCGGCCGGCTTGATTCTGGGTGATGCTGCCGCGCTTGAAATCATCGACTTTGCCGGCATTGACAATCCCGCCAAACCCGCCCGTATTAATCGGCTGGATGTAGCGGAAAAGCACCCCGGCTGTTTCAGCACCCAGGAGGCCCACCAGCGCCGCCCAGGAAATCCCCAGGAAATCGCGCCGGGAAATCTTTTTGGTTGGTGTTGTATTTTCTGTGCTCATTTCTTGGATTCCTTTTTGGCCGATTCCATTTTACAGGTTGTTCAACGGGTTGTAGCCATTCGGCATATCCCAGGGCCAGTACAGCTTGAAACCAGGGCCACGGAAGAGGAAGCCAGAAAGGGTGAACACAACTGCAGAAACAAACAGCACGGTAAACAAAACCAGCATGACTTCACGAGCGTTGGGCTTGGAGCGCATCAGCAAGACCAACGGCAAGAGCACGATAATCCCCAGAATCACTACCGGAATCAGCGACTGGGCCACAAAATCCGGCACAATGCCGCGCAGCAGTTCGCGAGGCGGGAAAAGATTATCCAGGACAATGTAAGCCGGCATGATGATGAGGGTATAAATCGCCGTCCACAGGGTGATCTTCTTGCCGCGCGGGGAGGTGAACCACTGCCCAGAACCTATGCGGGAATTGTCGAGGTAGGGAATGGCCATGACAAACAGCACCATCACGCCGGGTAGAATGATCCCCGAGACGAGTGGGTGCGCATGTTCGAGCATTTCCTGCAACCCCATGAAGTACCAGGGAGCCTTGGCCGGATCAGTGGTGACGAGGGGATTTGCCAAATCTTCGAGCGGGGCATTCTTTACCAGCGAGAACAGTACCAGCACGGCGCTCATGCCGAGTGTAATCAGCAATTCGAGAATAGCCACGACAGGGAAGGAAAAGATGGTATTATCCGGGCCTTTTTCGATCATATTGGTGCGGCCCCGGACTACTTCCACCAGGTTATAGGTTTTGACACTGCCTTTTGGGAAGGCTTCTTGCTGAGGAGATTGTTCTGCCATGTTATAACTCCAGTCTATTTCTGGCCGTCTTCAAGCGGGGCTGCATCCAGATCATTGGCAGCCAGACCGCCATCTTTACGGACGCGCCACATATGCAGGCTGATGAGCAGGAGCAGGATGGCGGGAATGACCATGATGTGCAGGCCATAAAAACGAGTCAACGAAGCCTGGCCCACTTCCGGCCCACCCAACAGGATCTTTTTGATCAGCGCCCCCATCATCGGTTCGTAGGATGCAATACTTGTGCCGACCGTAATGGCCCAATAAGCCAGTTGATCCCAGGGAAGGAGGTAACCGGTAAAGCTTGCGCCCAGGGTCAGGATGAGCAACACAACGCCCACAACCCAGTTGAATTCTCGCGGGGGCTTATAAGCACCGGTATAAAATACGCGCGCCATGTGCAAGACGCACGTCAGGACCATCAGGTGAGCGCCCCAACGGTGCAGGTTGCGGAACAACTGCCCAAATGGGACAGAATTTTGCAGAGCGACGATGTCGGGGAATGCGCGTTCAACTGACGGGACGTAGTTAAACATCAGCATGGTGCCTGTCAGCGCCAGAGAGATGAATGCGGCGACCGTCAGGATGCCCAATCCGAGCGAGTAAGCCGCCCGGATGCTTTTTAAATTGACCTTAACCGGATGGAGATGAAAAAACACGTTGGTGGTCATAATCAACGAACGATCCAACGGATTATCCGGCCAACCGTGGCGGAAGAAGGACCGCCAGATGCGGGAATTGGTGATGGAGTTGAGTATGGACATAAGGACTCCTGGTTACTTTTCGTTGTAAGTGAGCGTTTCCTGGAAACGAAATGCTTCCATCGTAATCGCATCGGTGGGACAGCGTTCCGCGCACAGCGCACAGCGGGTGCAGGAAGTATCATCCTTGAGCATGGCCGCAATCGCGCCGCCTTCACGCGCCGACTGGATGAGTTTCTGCGTCGATTCGTCGCCCGTTACCTGATCAATCGAAACGATTTTCAGGCAGTTCCATGGACAGACATCTACACAGCCATTACACAGAATGCACCTGGCCCCATCGAAGACCGTGTTTACGCTGCATTCAAGACAGCGCAGCCCCTGGTTGGCGGCCTGCGGCAGGGTATACCCCAGCTCGACCACTGAAAGGCCGGTACGCCGTTCCACCGGCAAGCCGGGGATTTTCTCGCGCTTAAGCTTGGTCCAGTTTTCGGGCATGGCATGGGTTGGCAAATCCGTCCACTGCGTAGTGACAGCGTGATTGAGCGCACGTCCCTGGATTTTCTGGTCGATGCCCAGGGCTGCCAGGTGACCGTCACGCACAGCGTGGATGATCATACGCGGACCGTAAGCCACATCGCCGCCTGCAAAAACATCGGGGGCGCTGGTCTGGCCGGTTTCCTGATTGATCTCCACCAGGCCGCGCGGCGTCACGCGAATATCCGAGGCGCCACCCAGGGCATTCAAGTCTGCCGCCTGCCCAATGGCGAGGATGATGGTGTCGCATTCCAGAACTTTTTCGGTATTGGGCTTGAATTTGGGGTTGAAACGCCGATTCTCGTCGAAAACCGATTCGACATCGATGACTTCGATGCCAGTAACCTTGCCATTTTTTCCGAGAATGCGATTGGGGCCGGTGCGAGGCTGTAGGTTGATACCCTCTTCGAGCGCTTCTTCAATCTCGAACTTCGATGCCGGGAGTTCTTCCCACGATTCGAGCGAGATCATCTTCACATCGGCAACACCCAGGCGCAAGGCGGTGCGCGCCACATCCAGCGCCTCATGAACTGCATCGGATGCTTCGTCACTGCGCTGTTCGGTCTGGCCGAGGGCGGTTTTCTGCTCGGCAGTAGCCTGTCCAAGGCGCAAGGCCGTGCGGGCGGCATCCATGGCCACGTCACCACCGCCGACCACCACTACGCGCTTCCCCAGCGTCATCTTATAGCCGAGGTTATAGTTCAAAAGCAAATCCACTGCGGTGACAACGCCATCGAGGTTGACACCATCAATGTTGAGCATGCGCCCGGACATTAATCCCATTCCGAGGTAGACTGCGTCGTATTCGCGGCGCAGATCGGCCAATGTGACATCCTTTCCCACACGCATATCAAAGTGGATCGTGACACCCAAATCGAGAATTGCCTGGATTTCCAAATCCATGGCTTGCTGGTCAATGCGGTATACAGGAACACCATAGCGCATCATGCCCCCAGTTTTGGGGCCAGATTCGTAAATAACCACCTGGTGGCCAAGAACGGCCAGATCGTGCGCCACTGCCAAGCCTGAAGGACCAGCGCCAATGATGGCGATTTTTCCAGCCTTATGGCCAGGCTCACTTGCCAGTGATTTTAGATTTTCCCGCGACCAGCGCGCTTGCGAAAATTCAATTTTTGCGCCTTGACCGGGGAATGTTGCTTCTTTTCTCGCTGCCGCATAGGGAATCGCCGGGCGAAGGGATTTCTGCAACAACGAATCGCTTTCCAAACCTGCTACACCGGGCAAACGTCCGGCGGTTTCGGGGCCATAGCGTTCGGTCAACACCCGCTTGAGAGGCCGGATGGCCACGGATTCGAAATCCGGGCCAACCGCGCCTCTTCGGCAAGCAATTTCACACGGCGCGCCACAGATACGCCCACAGATTGTTGAAAGCGGGTTGGGATCGTGAGCAATCTCGTACCCCTTTTCCAATTCGTTCCGCGCCACAGCCGTCACATACGCGCGGGCGTCGGTCTGAACCGGGCACGCGGACTGGCATTTCACCATCTTGCGATAATAGTCCGTATCAGGAATTACAACATGATAGCGGCCGTCTGTCATAATCTTGTCCTGTTCTGGAGAATATCCCCAGGGTTATTTTTCGGTGAGCAGGTAGGCAACCAGGTCAGCGATCTGCTGTTCGTTTAATTCCTTGGCCCAGTTCTGGTACATGTCGCCTTCTTTGTAATTCTCGACGACATAGGCATTCGGATTAAGGATCGATTCTTTGATGTACTCCTCGGCGCTCATGCCAGCAACGCGGGTTTCGGCGCGGGTGGCAGTGCCCTGGGTGTAGGGAGCCTTGTCGTTCTTGCCGGCAGCTTCATCGAAGTTGTGGCAGGAAGAGCAGCCAGCGGCTGAAGCGGAACCCAGCGTAGCAGAAGTGTAGAGTTTCTTACCATTTTCAGCATTCCCGACAACCGGGCCATCCGATTTACCGCCGCAGGCAGCCAGCAAAAAGGACAGAACCACAACAAGCGCAACGACCATCAAAAGTGTTTTTTTCATTTTTTTCTCCTGAATTTTAGATTTTTGCCGGTTTTCTCCGGCGCATCACCATCCCGCAGCCTGGCAGGCGCGAGGCACCCACCAGGACTGCGGGACAGGGTTCATTTTGCGGATACGACAGAAGGTGTCAGGCTACCAGACTTTGAAGCCCGGCGAAGTAAATTGCGCCTGGCTGATCAGCTGAATCAGCATCGGGCCGTAGGCAACGACAATCAACACGACGGTGGCGATAAGCCAGGGCTGCCAATTGTTCAGCCAGGCCGGAATGGGTTCAGCGTGCAGAGGCTCGGCAACCGGCATTTCGACGGTGGCAGATTCCTTGGAGTAGAACGCCGACATAACGATTTCCACGAAGAACATGAGCGCGGAAGTATACAGGATCAATCCACCAATACCCACCATCAAGGTTGGGACACGCCAGTCTGCGGAGCCGTAATTGCCTAGGGCGACGCCGAGCATGGTGCGGCGGGGAGCGCCGAGCAGGCCAATCCAATGCATGCCGCGCGAGAAGATCAGCATGCCGGCAAACCACAACCAGGCCTGCCAAAGGGCCAGTTTCTTGCTCCACAGCGATTTTCCGGTCAGGTGCGGGATGAGCCAGTAGAGAATGCCCATGAAGGTCAGCGTCACGCCAGAGCCAACGGTGAGGTGCAGGTGACCGGGTACCCAGGCGGTATTATGCACAACCAGGTTGATATTGTACGAGGCGTTGATCAAACCGCCGACGCCGCCCAGTGCAAAGATCATCATCGCCAGGGCCTGAGTCGCCCAGGAAGGATCAGTCCAAGGCAGGGTCAGAAGCCAGCCAAACAGGCCTTTGCCGCCGCGCGCGCGACCACCATTTTCCATGGAGGCAATCACGTTGAAAGCGGTCAGCATGCTGGGGAAGAAGACTGCGTAGGTCAGGGCGGCATGCAGGAATTTCCAGACCGCAGGAACGCCTGGATCGAGGAACTGATGGTGGAAACCAAGCGGGGTGGAGAGAATCAGGAAGAGCCAGAAAGAGAAGCGGGCCAGCGGCTCGCTGAAAAGCTTGCCACCAGACTGCTTGGGCATCATCCCATACCAGGAAACGTAAGCGGGCAGCAGCCAGAAGTAAACCAGCGGGTGGCCGGTGAACCAGAACAAGGTGCGGGCCAGCTGGCTGTCCATTCCATAGAGACCGAACGTCCAGGGCAAAATCAGGCCCAGAATTTCAGCGGCGATACCCAGGGTGCAGATCTGCCAGAGCACCATCGTAATCATGCCAGCAAGCGCCATGAAGGGAGTGGTTTTGCCCGGGTTTTGCTTGCGCCAGGCCAGGAAGGTAGCGAGCATACCCCAACCAGAAACCCAGCTGCCGACCACGAAGAGGGTCAGACCCAGGTAGTAGTACCAGGGCGCCTGGAGCGGCGGATACATGGTGTACAGAATGCTGGCCTGGTTAAGAAGCAACGGAATGGCAGCCATCACCAGCCCGACCACCATGAGATAGAAACCAGCCCAGTTCAAGGCCGGCTTGGTGAGCGGAAAGTCCAGGGTTTTGACCATCACGTACATCAAGAAACCAGTGATGAAGAACGTGGTCCAGACTAATGCGTTCAAGACGCCATGCAGGGTGAGACCCTGATAATAGGATTGGAGCCCAACGGCTTGCAGCGCCGGGTAGAGATTGATACCCATGTGCTCAAGCGCCTGAAGCGGGCCAAACAGCGTACCGATGAACAACGCTACGCAGGCAAGAATCACATGCCAGCTCAGGATTTTCTTTTCAACAGCGAACATGTTTATTTCCCTTTCTTATCCTACCTTTTCAGGCAAGGAATTTAGAAGAATACGACCAGGTAAATAGCCGCCAAAACCAGCCCAAGGTAAATATTCGACACCTTGAAGAGCTTGAGAGCCTGTTTTGGGTCGGGTTGTTGAACCAGGCGCATGGAATGCCATCCCAGCCAAAAGGTGGCTGGCAGGGTAATTAATGAGTACTTCCAATCGAGAGATGGATGAAACCCCATCAGCAGAGCGATCAACGTAACCGCAAAGGTATGAAGCGCAATCCAGCGCGCCGATGTGCTGGGGCTGACTATCACCGGCAGCATCGGAACACCCGCCCGGGCATAATCCTCCCGGTGGGCTTGCGCCAGGCTCCAAAAGTGCGTGGGGGTCCAAACATAGACCAGCAGGGCTAACATCAGAACTCCAGGCTCCGCCCAATTTCCTGCCGCCGCGCCGCCGCTCAGGACTGCACAGCTGCCCGCCGCTCCACCGATGACGATATTCCACCAGGTGCGCGGCTTCAACCACAGCGTGTACACCCAGATGTAGATGGCAGCGCCTGCCGCCAGGAAAAAGGCCAGCGATAGGCTAAAGGGCAGTGCTAGCATCAGCGCCAGGATCAGCATTGCAATGCTGACCTCCAGAGTCGTTTCTGGACGGGCAAAAACCCCATCGGCCAGAGGCCGCGCACGGGTGCGCAACATGCGTCCATCCCGTTCGCGTTCAATGTACTGGTTGATGGCCGAAGCCCCCGCAGCTGAAAGCGTTCCAGTGATGAGCAGAATGGAAAGCTGACCAAACACAGGGTGGCCACCGGAAGCAAACAGATAGCCTCCCAGAGAGGCCAGCACCAGCAGTACCACCACCCGCAATTTGAACAACACAACCATCCGGCCCACAAATTCGCCAGAAAGGATCCTCACTCGGTCGAACCGATCTGCGATCCCGCCGGAAGCTCTCATCTTCGCATCCATCTCAAGTTTCCTCTTTACCCGCCGGAACGGCTATTTGACAGTGATCTTCCCGAACATCCCCTGGTGCCCAACACCACAGTATTCACCGCAAATGTAGGGAAATTCACCGGCTTTAACAAAGGTATAAGTGGCCTTGGAAACCTGCCCGGGCAGAACCTGCAAGTTGATATTGGTATCCTGAATGCGGAAGCCATGCTGGACATCGACCGAGGTCACATAAAAGGTCACCGTAGAGCCGACCGGAATGGTCAATTCGCTGGGATAATAACGCCAGGGCTGCGCCTGGGCCAGAAGATACGCCTCGTATTTGCCGGGGGCCAATTCATGCAAACCGAGATTCGCGTCCGCAAATGGACCCGATTCTTTTACCGTATTCGGATCAACGCGCATCCAAGGCTCCGGGACCTGGAAACCCTTGGAAAATGCGCTCACACCGACAAGCATGGCGAAAACCACCAGCATCAAAATCGTCAGGCCAATCCACCACTTCTCGTATTTATGGATGTGGATCATCGGGTCACTCCTCTCTCAATCAGGGTCTGGTAGACCCAGCTCCACAAAATAACAATCGTCACCATGTACATCAAGGTGAGGGCCAGGGCACCCTTCGGCTGTTCAGCCTCAGGATCACCATTTTTCATTTCAACTTTCTTGTTTTTACTCATTTACATCCTCCAGGATTATTTACTGACGAACTGAACTGTTTTTGAGATGAAATGGGCTGCAGCTTTTGTTTTTCTTTGGGCATTCTCCTCGCTGAAAATGGATGAAATCCAAACCAGTTACTGCTCCCGGATTTCCACATCAACCGGGATTTCACCGGACTTTTCAAACTTCAACGTGACCGTAATCTTGCTACCGGCTTCGAGGGGCTTTTCCAGATCGATCAGCATGATGTGATACCCACCCGGCTTCATTTCCACCTTCCCCCCAGCTGGGATTTCCAACCCGCCATCCACCGGACGCATCTTCATCATGCCATCTTCCATGTAAGATTCATGCACCTCAACCGTTTTTGCTGCCGCGCTCGAAACGCCAATCAACCGGTCAGCCACCCCACCCTGGTTTTCGATGACTACGTAAACCGCACCAGTCTGGGCCATCATCGGCGATGAACGCCCCCAGGCCTGGCTGATGGCAATTTTTGCCGCGGCACTCTGCTGGCATGAAACCAACGCCACCATACTCAAAACGAGGAACATCATTAACCAATGAAACCGAAACCTTGACATGGTAATCTCCTGAATTTGGTTTTTCTATCAAACAATTACCGTTTCAACAAATAATTCAAATCGTCCGCAATATCCTGAGCCGGAGTGCCGAAGGGAAAAACAACCCGCAAGAAACCATCCTTATCCACCGCCATGACTGTGGCGGTATGATTCATCAAATACCCAAGCGTGGGATTGCCTTCAGCCTTCTCGTAATAAATCCCGTAATAAGTGGCCACTTCTGCAATTTGCTCTGGAGTGCCGGTCAAACCAAGAAAACTGGAATCAAAGTGGGACATATAATCCGCCAGGACAGCCTGAGTATCGCGCTGTGGATCCACAGTGATCATCAACACCTGCACCTGCTCACTCAACGCCCCCAAAGATTCACGCGCCGTACGCAGGTCCGCCAGGGTGGTCGGACACACATCCGGGCAGGTTGTGTACCCAAAATAAAGAAGAACAACCTTTCCGCTAAAATCTGTGAGAGAAACCGGTTGGCCATTTTGTCCAGTCAACGTAAAATTCCTGGCCCTGGAGGGAGATTGTAAAACTACACCATGAAAGCTATATGGATGTAACAAGCTCCACGTTAATAACCCAATGCCTGCAAGCAAACCCAGGCTGATCAAAGCCCAAAGAACTGGCAACCAGCGAGATCGCGGGACAACCTGTTCATTTTCCGGTATGGTCATGGGTAACACCTGAATAAATGGGCTGCCTCATAAGCAAAACGCGCAACCCCCTTGCTGTTGCGAATTTCTTCTTCCAGGTAGGCGATGTCGCGCATCACCAAGGAAACATCCAGTAATTCGCTGCGATATTCGGCCCGGATAATGCCCCACCCATCGACCAGCACAAACCGCGGGTCAAGTTTACTGACGACCTCCGCGGCATCCTTCTGATAGAAAACACTAAACCCGCCTCCCACGATATAACGGGTGCGGGTCGGGTCACCAGTCAGAAAATCCCATGGAATCTTGGATTTTGAATTGACCAGGTATGGGGCGGCAAACTGGCTCCAGCTTTCGTTCATATCCTTTTCCGGGTTGACTGTGATGGTCGCAAGGGTCACCCCCACAGCCATGGCTGGTGCCAAATCAAGAGCATTGCGCAACGATTGCATCTGCGGAGTGGTCTGGATACAGCGATCCTTACAATCGGCATAAGTAAAACTGTAAACCGCCAGCTTGCCGCGATAATCTTCACTGGTTCGACGGTCGCCATCCTGATTCGTGAAGACAAATCCCGGGGCCAGGCTGACGCGCGGTAACACTTTGATCGGCTGAAAAATGCTAAAGGCCAAAACGATCGCAACCCAAATCAAAGCAAAACCATATAAGGAAACCAACACCCAGTTAGTTTGCCGGGGTGGCCGGGATGGTTCAATTGCTTGCGTGAAAGAGTCGGTGGTCATGCTTAATCTTCACTATTATGGCACAGGGGCTTTGTGTTAATAATCACAATGCTTTGTTTAGTTTAATCAAACCAGAAAGTAATTTCAAGCGCCAACAGGCTGTAATATCCATCACTGTCGAGGTCAGGGATTAGCCATTCGGGGAGGCAATCCAACGAATGGATTAATCCATTTGTCACTTTTGAGCAATTTCTTGCCGGCTCGCCCATACAGCTGCTTCTGCCCGGCTATGAAGGTGCAATTTATCCAGGATTGTGCGAATGTGCGCCTTGATGGTATGGGGAGATAGGGAAAGCTGGGCGCCAATTTCTTTGTTGGTCATGCCACGCACAACCCAGCGAAGTACCTCGAGTTCACGTTCGGTGAGCATATCTGCTTCTAACTCGGGCTCCACATATCCCGGATTAATCGTTTGCTGCGATTTAGGCGAGATGGCCACAAATTCATCAAAGAGTTTTGCCGCCAGGCTGGGAGTCAGGACGGCCTCCTTGGCATATACACGCTGGATGGCATCCACCAGCTCGCTGCTGGTGGCGCTCTTCAGTAAATAGCCGCGCGCTCCAGCCCGGATTGCAGCATAAAGATCCTGTTCGTCTTCCGAGATCGTCAACATCAGGATCGAGATATGCGAATTGATCTTGCGCAGTTGATAAGTGGCTTCCACCCCTCCCATCCTGGGCATATTCAAATCCATCAACACCACGTCGACAGCGAATTCCACTGCCCGGGAAATCGCTTCCACGCCATTGGAAACGCTCGCCACCACTGAAAGGCCCGGGGCATCGTTCAGTACGCGGGTCAGGCCTTCGCGAAACAGAGGATGGTCATCAGCAATCAGGATGCGAATCATCAGAGGTCTTTTCCCTTTAGTTTCCGCTAAATCGTTCGGATAAAAAAGAAGGTAAAGGGTTCCAAACGTGATAATCTTGTTTTTGGACAAAACTGATTTCACAGGAACCCATTACCATGACGAATCATACCATAAGCATCTTATCCATTTTGATT
>CAIQVH010000007.1 GCA_903875215.1 uncultured Anaerolineae bacterium | reverse complement strand
GAAGACGAAGAAGAAGACGAAGAAGAAGACGAAGAAGAAGACGAAGAAGAAGACGAAGAGAAGGAAGATCTTACAATTCCAGGTCCGTTCGCTTCTAGTTCTATTCCTGCTCGTGGTCCAGAACAAACATTTACTCATGAAGAGCGTGATGAAATAGATAAGATTGGGAACGCTTGCGGATGTCATTCTTGCGGCACAAAAGATCCCGGTACTAAAGGCGGGCATTTTGTGCCTGATCATCAACCTCCTACAGCATTGAACACAAACAACACGCCTCAAAATTTATACCCTCAGTGCTTAAACTGTAGTCGAAAGCAAGGTGGGCAAATAACAGCAGCATTGTCAAAATGAAATTGTAATTTTTAAACCGGTGTCTTTTCAAGAAAGGTGTAATTATGCATCCCTCTAAAAAAACACAAAAATATGTTATTGAGTTAGCGGTTTGTGGCATTGATGTTACTTTTGATCCAAATGCGAAGCAGGATATCCAAGATGAAATTATGGCAAGACCACACTTAGATCAAATGTGGATTCGTCATGACATCAAGAAGAAGCAAGTTATTGTTTGTGTGGCTGTGGACAGTATTAATCGTGAAGTCGCTGAGAAGCAAATGGCAGAAGAACTTTTCGAAATAGTGAATGCAGTCCTGTCACAAATTGATGGGATATCTATAAAAGTTGTAAATTCAACATTGCCATAGATCGTTTTTTTTTCAAAGCCCTCATTAAGCTGATGGGTTATTATGTTCTTGGTTAAGTAGCGAATGGTTGATTTTTCTGTAAATCATACTTATACGATTCGAAATCAAATCAGTCAGGATGCTTGGGCGATTGTGCATCGGGCGATAGATATTGATTTGGTGCAGGAAGTAGCTCTCAAAAGGTTTCGTATTGATGACGTTCCATCAGAAATTCTTATCAGCGTGAAAGACCGATTTATTGCATCTGTAAAAAATCTCGCTGAGTTTTCTCACCCTAGCCTAGCCAAAATTTTTAGTTTTGGCGAGCAAGATGATGTTCTGTACTTGGTTTATGAGTATATGCCTGACGGGAATCTTGAGCAGAAATTGGGTGGTCAGCCTATGCAGTGGCAGGAAGCCATTGAGATTAGTTTGAAGGTAGCAGATGCGTTGAATTATGCCTATTCATGTTGCGGTGTTATTCATCGAGATCTAACCCCATCCAATATATTTTTTACAGCATCGGCCAGACCCATGCTTTCTGATTTTGGACTTGCCAGGCTAATCAGGTGTGACGGCGCAACATTGACAGGAGATGGGATTGGTTTGGGTACGCCAGGATATATGGCTCCCGAGGAGTGGACAGAAAAAACAACGCATCTCTCAAGCCAGTATTCTTTGGGTGTGATACTCTATGAGATGATCACGGGGCGCAAGCTTTTTGAAGCGGAAACTCCTGATGCCATCAGAACCAGGCAACTTGATCAGCCGCTTCCCGGGTTACGCCGATATGCTGTCAGTTTGCCGGAGTCCGTTGAAGTTTTTATTCAAAAGGCTCTTAGTAAAGATCCTGCTGGCCGTTTTGCAGATATGGCAGCATTTATTAAAGCCGCAGAAAACCTCCTGACTGTATCCACGGCCCAAAATGCAAATAGCCAAGCTGACCCTTCAGTTGTTCAATCGTCAAATGCTGTAGCAAAACCCCGAATCAAGCAACGTTCAATATGGGCGGTTGTTTTTGGCGGTGCTTTATGGGTGATTCTTGGATTTTTTGTAGGGATTCTTTTCAGGAATGCCTGGGGCGGTGGCATTGCCCCAAGTAGTACAGCCAAATTTCCCAGCCCAGGATTTATGGCAGCAGTAACAGTGTCTCCATTCGATCGGCCAACAATCGGCATTACATCAACGCTTGCTTCAGAAATAACCATTGAGCCATCTCCCGTTATAACTTCTACCCCGCCAGTTTATATTCCCATTACACATGATAATGCGAGGCAAGTTAAACAGATCAATCAATGGGATGCGGGAACAAACCCAAGTCATCTTGATTTCTCCCCGGATGGTGCCTACTTGATATCTGGTAGTGAGAAAAACGGCATTCGCATTTGGAATATGACCGATTCATCCCGGTTTACTACACTTGTCGGACAAAAAGCGATTTTCTCACCAGATGGGGATGTTTTGGCTGTTATAAATAACTCACAACTGATTGTCAGCGCTTTTCCCAACATGGAAAAGCGCTGGGAAAAGCCCATTGGAGAGATTTTGTTAACCAGCCTGGCATTTTCCCCTAATGGCGATTTATTGGCAGTTGGGGGATACGATGGGATAATTCGAGTTTTCCGCACATCTGATGGGGAAGTTGTCCGTAAACTCGGGAAATTCCTTAGTCCGGTTAGCGGGCTAACTTTTTCAAAAAATGGCAGTTTGGTGGTTGGGCTTGGAGCCGAAGGGAAATTTATGATTTGGCGAATGGGAGATGGAATGGTAGCGCGTCAAATAACCATCGCAAATTCTAATGGATTAAGTGTGGCCATTTCCCCAAATGGGGAACAATTGGCAACAGGCTCTGCGGATGGATATATCCGCACATATCAGGCTTCCAATGGCTTGGTGGTATACAAAGTGACGGACAAAAGCCACTCCCTGTATGGTCTTTTATATGCAAACGACAACGACCTACTCATCTCCGGTGATTATTACAATATTTCTTTTTGGCGGTCAAAGGAAGGAATTCCAGAAGATCAAAGGCAACTCATTTCGTTACTTATTCCCGCACAAATCTTGTCTTTGGATATTTCTCCTGACAGTCGTTTCCTAGCTTCTGGAAGCGATGATGGGATGATCCGTATTTGGGCAGTTTCGCCATAAAGATGAGCCATCTGCAATCAAAGGGAGTGGAACTTAGCAAGATACTCTGACAATAAATTTTTTGGGCGGGGCTGACGTTCCTTTGCCAAGAGGCTTTTTCTTTTGAAATGAAACCCGCGCAAGCGGGTTTTTGTTTTGTTATTGTGCCGCTCCCGCCGGGGGGTATTTCCGGCGGGAGCGATTGTTTTCAGGGGGTGGCGGTTGCTGCTTCGGGGGTGGGAGTTTCAGTGGGGGAGGGCGTCAGGGTGGCGGTGGGGGTTTCGGTGGGGGGAGGTTCGGTGGGGGTGGGTGGGGTGTAGTTGATCTGGAGGTGGAGTCTTTTTTCGGCGTAGCCGCCTTCGGGGTTGGTCATGCGCAGGCGCAGGGTGTAGCTGCCGTTTCCGGTCTGGCTGAGGTTCCAGTTGAAGACGGGGAGCGGGCCGGGGACGGGTTGGTCGCTTTCCATCAGGGTTTGCCAGGTGTTTTCATCGGTGGAGTAGGCGAGCTGCCAGGTTTCGAATCGGCTGGTGGCGCTGGCGATGATTTCGATGTCGGTTTTTTCGGTGGTGAGTGTGGCGCCTTCTTGCAGGTTGGTGAAGGATAGCGAGGCGTGGGGGGAGTCGGGGGTGCATTCGCCGTCGGGGATGAAGAAGATGGGACGGTCGAATCCGATTTCGGCGGCCCAGGCGCTGCCTTCGTCCATTTTCCGTAGCCAGTAGCGGGCTTCGCGGTCTGTGACGTTGAGGGTCATTTTCTTTTCGACGAAGTCTTTGCAGGAGTCGGTGGCGAGCAGGCCGGTCCAGGTGTCGATGATGGCTTCGTTCCAGAGGTCCTGGCTGGCGGGGAGGGGGGGCTGGTCGGAGGCGAAGACTTCGCTGCGTTGTTGAGGGCACCATTGCGAGGGTTGGGTGCCGGAGAGGGTGCAGATGACCTGGTCGGTGAGGCCGGGCGGGCGGGTAAAGGGGGCGGGGTTGTTGTTGGTGATGCGCGGGATGGCTTGTTGCATGAATTGTGACCAGATGGGGGCGGCGCCGCTCAGGCCGGTGGTATTTTGCATGGGGGTGTAGTCGGCGTTGCCGACCCAGACGCCGGTGACGAGGTCGGGGGTGTAGCCGAGGGTCCAGTTGTCGCGGAAGTCGTTGGTGGTGCCGGTTTTTGCGGCGGCGGGGAAGGGCAGGTGGAGCGCGGAGTTGGAGCCGAACATCGGGCGGCGGGCTTCGTTGTCTGAGAGGATGGAGGTGATTAGGTAGGCGTGTTCGGGGCGGATGACTTGTTCGCCGGGGACGGGTTGGTAGGTATAGATGGGCTGCCCATGGCTATCGGTGATTTTGAGGATGGAGATGGGTTGGATGCGTTGGCCCTGGTTGGCGAGGACGGCAAAGGCGCCGGTCATTTCGAGCAGGCTGACTTCGCCGCCGCCGAGGGTGAGCGACAGGCCGTAGTCGTTGCGGGTGAAGGTGGTGATGCCCAGTTTTTGCGCCATGCCAATCAGGCCTTCCTGGGCGGGGGTGCTGGGGTCATCGTAGATGCCGACGAATTGCAGGGTTTTGACGGCGGGAATGTTGTAAGAGTTGGCCAGGGCTGTGCGGATGGTGACGGGGCCGTGAAATTTCCCATCGTAGTTGGTGGGCAGGTAGGGTTCGCGGGTGTCGTTGGGGTCACCGGAGGGTGTGAAGGCTGCTGGAACGTCCCAGATCAGGGTGGAGGGTGTCCAGCCTTTTTCGAAGGCGGCCAGGTAGGTAAGGGGTTTGATGGAGGAGCCGGGCTGGCGGGTGGGGCTGGTGGCCATGTTGATCTGGCCGTCGATGGCTTCGTTGTAGAAATCGGGTGAGCCGATCATGGCGAGGATTTCGCCAGTTTGGGGTTGGATGGCAACCAGAGCGCCGTTCTTGACGTTTTTGCCCTGCTGGAAAAGCATGTTAACCTGGTCAGTGACGAGCTGTTGGCCGAGGTCTTCCAGGGCGGGGTCGAGGGTGGTGTAGACGGTGAAGCCGGAGCGGTAGATGACTTGTGGGTCGTATTGGGCTTCGAGTTGGGAGCGGATGTACTGTACCCAGTGCGGGTAGCGCATCTGAATGTTGGGGGTGGGGAAGGTGAAGTTTTCGATGTCTTTGGCGGCTTGCAGGGCGCCTTCGACGGTGACGCAGATTGGGGCGGGGCTGGTGCTGACGGGGATGCAGTTTTTTTCCTGACTATCTTGGTACATCAGGACGAGCACGGCTTGCTGGCGCTGGATGGCGGCCTGGCGGTTGATGTGGACGTCGTATATGGCGGGGGATTGCGGGATTCCGGCCAGGAAGGAGGCCTGGGCCAGGTTGAGGTCGTCGGCGAGGCGGCCGTTGGGGGTGCCGGTCAGCTGGCCGTCTATGCCGGGGCCGAAGTAGGTTTCGGCGGCGGCTTCGATGCCGTAGGCCAGGTTGCCGTAATTGATTTCGTTCAGGTACAGCTCGAGGATGTCGTCCTTGCTGTAGCGGCGGGTGATTTCGGCGGCCAGGATGATCTCGCGGATTTTGCGAAGGTAGCTGCGCTGGCTGCGTTCTTCGGGGGAGAGCAGCAGGGTGCGCGCCAGCTGTTGGGTGATGGTGGATGCGCCGGGGCCGCCTCCGCCGGTTTCGAGGTTTTGCCAGATGGCGCGCAGGATGGCGACCGGGTCGAAGCCGGGGTGGTTGTAGAATTCCTTATCCTCGGTGGCGATGGTGGCGGCGATGACGTAGGGGGAGATTTCGTTGAGTTTGACGGTGGTGCGGCGCCCGGCGGTGGGGTCGAGGATTTCGTACAGGCTGTTGCCGTTTCGATCGAGGATGCGGGTGGTTTCGAACTGGGCGGAGCGGGCGCGCAGGCCTTCGACAGTGGGCAGGGAATTGGCAAAGTAGAAGTAGCCCAGCACTGCGGTGAGGAGGCCCAGGAGGAGAAGTATCACAAGCCCAAACAATCCGATGACAAGCCCGCGGGCCAGGCAGCCCTGGATTATTTTTCGGGTGGATGGCGGTCTTTTGTTGGGCAGACGCTGGCGCGTGGTGCCTTGCATGGCCACGGGCGAGACGCGCGTGGCGCTGACATCCACTTCATCTACCCGCTCGGGCAGGCTGGTGCCTGGGTAGAGTGGCGGCGGGCTGGGCCGGTTGGAATGTTGCCCGCCGGGCAGGATGGTTTGGGAATGGGCGGGTGTGGATGCGCGGGTTGCGCCGGGGCGGGGGGGATTTTCCGCCGGGTTTTCGGTCGGTTGGCGTTGGGTGAAATCCTGGGCGGGTGGTTTTTTGTAGTCGGGCATTGGTATAGATGATGAGCGGGGTACTTCTGGCGGCGGCCTCAGGCGGGCCTGAATTTGACCAGTACTGTCCAGCTGCCGCGCATGGTGGTTTCGTTGGCCTGATTGTTCAGGTGGATGTTGAGGGTGACGCTCCCGCCACCCAGGCGGGGAAAGGCCTTGGTTTCGGTGACTTCCATTTCGACGTGCACGGTATCACCAAAGAAGACGGGTTTGACGAATTTCCATTCGTTGATTTCGCGGAAGGCGATGACGTTCTGTCCCAGGATACCGGTTTGGACGGCCAGGCCGGAGGCGATGGACAGGCCCAGAATGCCGTGCGCAATGCGCTGGCCGAAGGGCGTTGCCCTGGCGAATTCGGCATCGGTGTGGATCTGGTTGAAATCTCCCGAGAGGCCAGCAAAGTTGACGACGTCGTGCTCGGTGATGGTGCGCCCGGCGGATGAGATTTTCTGGCCGGGGTGGAAATCTTCGAAAAACAATCCATTGTTCAAGGCTAAGGTGCTCATGGTTTCCTCACATTCGTTTTCTTATTATAAACGGCGAAAGGGGGTTAAAAGTTTCGTTTTAATTTTGGATGTGGGCTGGTCTGCCTGGCGTGCTTCATTATCAGGCAGATCATTCCGGCGTCATTCCCAAAAAGCACCACGCGCCGGGCATGGTTCTACCCGAGGGGTTGGCTGTGGTCGAGCAGGCCGTCAAGCCATGTAGGCACCAACAACATCCTCGAAGGCTGTATAATAGCCCCATGTCTGACGATTTGAACATGGATTTCTTCTTCCCCGAACTTTCTGCCGACGGCCAGAATCTTCCCGTTCCGCCCGCCGAAATGCGCTTTCTCGAACTGCGCGCCGAACCTGTCCTCGACGAAGGCCCGCTGCGCACGCGCGTCTACGTCGAAGTGACCCCTTTTCAGCAGCGACCCTATATCGAAGTCGTCCTGGCGGGCGCCGATGGCAGCGAAATTGCCTCTGCCAGCATCATCGAACCGCTGCAGCGTAAAAATGTCTTCACCCTGCATCTTCGCGGCGCGCAAAAAAGCGGACAATTCAGCCTGCATGCCCGCCTCTACTACCCCGATGGCCCCGCAGCCGATTCCCGCACCATTCAGTTTGAGATTTGACCATCCAGCCTGCCCTCCATGCCCGCCAGCCCAGGGAGACTTAAGAACCATCCCTTTTTCGGCTGGCCGGTTATTTTAACCGGGTAAAATGAAACCACCTGCTGGAATGTCCACCCCGCCTATGTCCCCTGTGCCTTGCTCGCCACGTCTCAATGCCACCCTTCTCAGCCTGACCTTGATTCTCGCGCTGACGCTTTCCAGCTGCGTGATAACCATCTCCCGGCCCACCACCCCTACTCTGGCTCCCACCTCCACCCGCACCGCCACCCCCAGCGCTACGGTCACGGCCACCGTCACACCCCGCCCAACTGCCACCGCAACCCCGCTGCCCGGCGACGCCACCCAGACCTACGTCCTCTCCCGCGGCGATAATGGCTACAGCCACCTCTTCATCTACGCCCCGGCCAAATTGCCCCTCACCCGCATCACCAGCGGTCCCTGGAACGACGTTGCCCCTGCTTTCAGCCCCGATGGCGCCCGAATCGTTTTTGCATCTGACCGTAACGAATACTGGGATCTCTACCTGCTCGACCTCGACACCGCCCAGGTCACGCGCCTGACCGACACCCCCGAATTTGACGGCAACCCATCCTGGTCACCCGATGGCCAGTGGATCTTGTTCGAATCCCTCGTCGAAGACCAGCTGGAAATTTTCCTGCTCTCCGTCCAGAACCCTGGCCAGCTAATCCGCCTGACCAATGATCCGGCGCTCGACCAGCAGCCGGCCTGGTCGCCCCAGGGCCGCCAGATTGCCTTCGTCTCCA
Organism: uncultured Anaerolineae bacterium; assembly: GCA_903875215.1. Lineage (GTDB taxonomy): Bacteria > Chloroflexota > Anaerolineae > Anaerolineales > Villigracilaceae > UBA5195. Next base: position 61,824 of record CAIQVH010000007.1, on the reverse strand, counting down.
ATCGCAGCGGCAGCGACGACATTTGGCTCGCCAATCTCGACCAGCCTGACGCCGGGCGCTTCATCAATCTCACCGCCACCAGTGCCAGCGCAGAAACCCGTCCTGCCTGGGCTCCCGACGGCAACAGCCTGGCCTGGGCCATCCATATTCCCGGCGAACCCGATAGCCTCCAGTTGTGGGACAGCACCAACCCTGCCCAGCCTCCCCGCCGCATCGGCCTGGGAGATTGGCCCGCCTGGAGCGCCTCGGGCAACGAAATTGCCACCCGCCTCACCAGTCCCAACCAGGACTACCTGCTCGCCTACAGCCTCGATGGCATCCTGATCATGCCGCCCGTCCCGCTCGGCAGCCTGCACGGCCTGGATTGGCGCATTAAACGGGTCACCATCCTGCCCGTCATCTTCCAAAAACAAGCCTTTCTCACGCCCACCTCGCTCTGGCAATTCCATCTCGAACTGTCCACCGACATTCCCAACCAGCGCGCCGCGCTCGTCTCCCTGCCTGAAATCCAGGCTCCGCACCCCTTTTTGCATGACGCTGTGGACGAATCATTCAACGCCCTGCGCAAACGCATCATGGCCGACGCCGGCTGGGATGTGCTCGGCAACCTCGAAAGCGCCTACACCCCGCTCACCTCCAGCCTCGACCCCGGCAAAGGCGAAGACTGGCTCTACACCGGGCGCGCCTTCGCCCTCAACCCTCTCACCGCCAAAGCCGGTTGGATCCTGACCATGCGCGAAGAATATGACGGCCAGGTGTACTGGCGCATCTACCTGCGCGCCCTCGCCCAGGATGGCTCGGTTGGCGAACCTTTGCGCAGTCTGCCCTGGGATCTGAACGCCCGGTACAGCCTCAACCCGCGCGCCTACGACCAGGGCGGCACTTATGCCAGCGCAATCCCCACCGGCTACTGGATCGACTTCACCGCCCTGGCTCGCGAATTCGGCTGGACACGCTTCCCCGCCCTCAGTAACTGGCGCAGTTATTTCGCCGGGACCCTCTTTAATGAATTTGTTCTCACCGGCGGCCTGAACTGGCGTTCCGCCATGCTGCAACTCTATCCGTCCGATATCTTCATCACACCCACCATCGTCATCCCGCCCACCAAAACCCCCACCATCACTCCCACCGGCTACCGTTACAAAACCGCCACGCCGACCATCACCTATACCCCCACGCCGCGGCCCACCTTCACCCCCGCCCCCTGACCAGACATGAATCAGCCCGGCAAACTCCTCACCCTTTGCTCATGCGGAATCGCGCTCAGCCTGCTGGCCGGCTGTGACGCTCCACCCGCGCCGGCGGCCACGCCCACCCCGGTCATCGCCTTTGCGACCAACCCGCCCGCGCCGACCGCCACCCAGCCAGCCGAATCTGTCCCCACCCCTGGCTGTCCCAACCCCGATTGTGTCTACATCACCCCGGCGGCCGTGCAGGCTGAACCGCTGCGGTTCTCCATTCCCACCCCCGGCGCCGAACCGCAGACCATCTGGCGGCCGCCGCAATTTCCTGTGCCGTTTGCGCTGGGCCCCTACGATCATTTCTACTTCGCCCGCCCTATCGCCGCCGACGAAATCAACTGGCCTCTCGCCAACTATCGCTATGGCGGGGTGTTCTTCAAGAACGTCACGCACACCGGCGTCGATATTCCTGCCAAACCGGGCACGCTTGTCCTGGCGGTCGGCTCCGGCACGGTCGTCTGGGCCGATTGGGGATTGTTCAGCGGCGCTCCCGATAATTATTCCGATCCTTATGGGCGCGCCGTTGCCATCCGGCATGACTTTGGCTACCAATCCCAGCCGCTTTACACCATCTACGCCCACATGCGGGAGGTTTATGTCACCATTGGCCAGTGGGTGGAGACTGGCACGGCGCTGGGCGAAGTGGGCGATACCGGTGTGACCACCGGCCCGCACCTGCACCTGGAGGTGCGTCTGGGCGAAAATTCGTTTTACAACACCTTGAACCCCGAACTGTGGGTGGCTCCGCCGCAGGGTTGGGGTGTGCTGGCCGGGCATGTCATGCAAACCGACCGGGAAAACCTGCATAGTTTCCCGGTTAAAATCAGCTCAGTGGAGACTGGCCGCGAATGGGAAGTGAATACCTACGGCCCCGAAGCTGTCAATTCTGACCCGTATTACAACGAAAATATGGTCATCAGCGACCTGCCAGCCGGGGAATATACGGTCAGCATCCTGTATGATGGGAATTCTGAAAAGCTCCAGGTGGAGATTCTGCCGGGGCATATTACCTATTTCAGCTTCCGAGGCAGTTTTGGGTATAGCAGCGACCTGCCCGCGCCGCCGCCGCTGCCCACTCCGCTGCCCTCATCCACGCCAGCCAAACCGTGATTCAGCCGGGGAAAATGCTCTGCGCCGCGTGGCAGGCAAAGGCGCGGCGGCTCTGCGCGGGGGGAATGTCAAAATCAAGTATAATCAGCGCGTCAAGCCTGACTGCACCGCCAATCCGTGGCGGTGTATATTTTGAAGGGCTGCCAGTTCTTTCCAGGGAAAAAATATGAAACGCATCCTGCTTTTTATTCTTCTGACTGCTTTGTTTTTGACGGCTTGTGGCGCTTCTGCGGCCGGCCCGGAGAAAAGTGTCGAAACGTATTTGCAGGCCATCAACGCCAAAGATGCCACCCGTTTGCAAAGCGTCTCCTGCAAAGAGTGGGAACTTGACGCGCTGATGATGATGGACTCTTTTCAGGCGGTCACCACCCAGTTGGAAGGGTTGTCTTGCCGCCAGGCGGGCAGCGACGAGCAGGGCAATGCCATTGTCGCCTGCCAGGGCAAGATCGTGGCCAGCTATAACGGCGAGTTGCAGGAATTTGATCTCTCGGTTCAGCAATATCTTGTGGAAAATTCCAGCGGGGAATGGCTGGTATGTGGCATAAAATAAGCCGGCTGGGTTCGGCGGAAAATCGCTGGGCGCTGTTGATCGCCCTGCTGTTGGTGTTGCTGACGATCCTTTCGGCGACGACCGCTCCTTTGTGGATTTACCAGGGATTTTAGATGACCCTGCCGCAGATTGCTCTTGGGGCTTTCCTGGCTTTGCTGGCCACTTTTCTTTTTTCGGGAAAGAGACGTGGCTTTTTGTTGTTTACCTTTAGCCTGCTGGCGTTGTTTGCCCTGCAACCGGCGCTGCCGATCCGTTATTTTGATTTCTGGCTGCCGACGCTGGCGCTGGGGCTGGTGATGGGGCTATGGGCCGGAATTACGCCGCTCGAAACGGTTTTGTCGAAAGAAAACCTGCTCAGCGCGGCCTGGGCGGCCACTCTCCTGTTGTTGTTGGGCCTGACCCGTATCATTTTTCCCAATCCATTCCTGACCGCCAGCCTTGCGCCGCGCATGCAGTACATTTTTCTGGCCCTGGTCATTTTGGCCCTGGGCATTTTTCTTTCGAGCCGGGTGCGCGCGCCGCGTCAGATGGCACAGGCCGGTACCCTGGCACTGGTTCTGTTGTTGATTGTGCTTAAATCGCCGCAACTCAGCCTGTGGAGCGCGCAACTGCTCCGCGTGTTGAATGGGCAATCTGCCGAAACCGCTTCCAGTTTTGATTTACGCTGGCTGGGGTTTTCCTACATCGCCTTTCGCCTGATCCATACCCTGCAGGATCATATTAAGGGACGTCTGCCCTCCGTTTCTTTGCAGGAATACATCACCTATCTCTTTTTCTACCCTGCGCTGAGCGCCGGCCCAATTGATCGGGTGGAACGCTTTGTCAAAGACCTGCGCGCCCCGTTCCACCTGGCCGAAATCGATTGGGTTTTCATCACCCGGCGGATGACGTTGGGGCTGTTCAAAAAATTCATCCTGGCTGACAGCCTGGCGTTGATTGCACTCAGCCCGGCCAATGCTGCCCAGGTTACCCGGGCTCCCTGGGCGTGGATTCTGCTCTATGCTTATGCTTTGCAAATCTACTTTGATTTCAGCGGCTACACTGACCTGGCCCTGGGGGTGGCGCGCCTGGCCGGGATTCAACTGCCGGAAAACTTCAACCAGCCCTACCTCAAGCCCAACCTGACGCAATTTTGGAATAGCTGGCACATGAGCCTGACCCAGTGGTTGCGCGCTTACGTCTTTAATCCGTTGACCCGGGCGCTGCGCGGAACTTCCCTGCCAGTTTGGAGCATTATTCTGCTCACCCAGCTGGTCAGCATGACGCTGATCGGTCTGTGGCACGGGGTCACGCTCAACTTTCTGATCTGGGGCTTGTGGCACGGCCTGGGGTTGTTTCTCCATAATCGCTGGCAGGATGCTTTTCGAGTTCGTGTCACAGCCTGGGCTGGCACGCCCGCTCGCCAGGCCCTGCTCGCTGTCAGCGGGGCGGTGTTCACCTTCCAATATGTCGCGCTCGGCTGGATCTGGTTTGTTTTGCCCACGCCGCAAACCGCCCTGGCTTTCCTGTTCCGCTTGTTTGGAGCCGCCTGATCTGCCATGGAAAAACCCTTCCACCCCCTGCGCGCCCTGCTGAAAGGTCTGGCGCTTTACCTGCTGATTGCCCTGCTGCTGCCTTTTGCGCCGCCGTTGACTCTCTCCCTGTATAACACTCCACTCATTCCAGGCCGATCACGTCTGCCTTACGGCGAAAGCCCCGCTCAGGCCTACAACCTGAGCCTGTTCAGCCTCGACGCCATGTTTGCCGCTCATGAAGTTTCACAGTCCAAACCAGCGGATGAATATCGCGTCCTGCTGATCGGCGATTCCTCGGTCTGGGGCTTGCTGCTGAAACCCGAAGAAACCCTCAGCGCCCAGCTCAACCTCCAGGATAGCAGTTTTTGTGGCAAATCGGCCCGTTTTTACAACCTGGGCTATCCCACCATTTCCATTCTCAAAGACCTGCTGATTTTTGATCGTGCCACCCGTTATCAGCCCGACTACATCATCTGGCTCACCACCCTCGAATCGTACCCGCTCGAAAAACAACTATCTGTTCCCCTGGTGGCCAACAACAGCCCGCTCGTCCACGATCTGATCCAGCGCTACGACCTGCCCTTCGACCCGCACGACCCGGCGCTGGTGCCGGTCACACCCTGGAGCCAGACACTCTTTGGCCAGCGCCGCGCCCTGGCTGACCAATTCCGATTGCAGCTATACGGCTTGCTGTGGGCCGCCACTGGCATAGACCAGGTCTACCCGGCCAGTTATCCCGCCCCCCAAACCGATTTTGAAGCCGGAGACGACCAGTTCCACCATCTGCCGGCCCCACTGGCTGAATCAGACCTGGCCTACGAAGTTTTATCCAACGGAATCGCTCGCAGTCCGGCGCCTGTGTTGCTCGTCAACGAACCCATTCTTGTCAGCACCGGTCAAAACAGCGACATCCGGTATAATTTCTTCTACCCTCGCTGGGCCTATGATGCTTACCGCGTCCAACTCAGCGCCCTTGCCAAACGCTCCGGCTGGAATTATCTTGATGTATGGAACCTGTTTCCCGCCAGCGAATTCACCAATAGCGGAGTTCACCTGACTCCAGCCGCAGAAACCCTTCTTGCCAGGCAGATACTTCAACAAATTCAGCCCCAGTGCTCGGAATGAAACCATGAAACCCACCCTGTTTGCCCTGATTCTAATTCCTCTCCTCGTTGGCCTGTCGGCCTGCAGCGCCGCCCCGGCTACTCCCAGCCCGGCCCAGCCCGAACCTTCTGCCACTCTGGAAATTCTGCCGAGCCTCGCGCCCGCCGTGGAACAGGCCTCAACGCCCGCCGTTACCCAGGTTCCTGCGGCCTCGCTTGAACCGGCGGCCAGCAGCGCGCCTGCAGCTCCCCGCCCCACGCTCAGCCCGGATGCTTGGCAGACCCTGCCGGTCATTCCAACCGTCAGTGCTTCAGCGCGCAGCATCTTCCAGCGCGGACTGCAACTGGGCAATGATCCCAAACGCTTTTCCAAGATTGGCGACTGCCAGAATGTCGAATCCTACTTCCTGGCGGTTTTCGAAAAACCCGGGGAATACGACCTCGGCCCCGATTACGCCTCCTTGAGCGAGACGATTGACTACTACAACGGCTCCTTCTCGCGCGATTCTCTGGCCGTCAAGGGCGGTTACAACGTGGCCGCCATCCTGACCCCGCTGCGCGCCGACCCCAAAGCCTGCCAGAAAACCGAATCTCCGTTGGATTGCGAACTGCGCGCCTGGCAGCCGACCGTTGCCATTGTCAGCCTGGAAGAATGGTGGGCCGACCGGCCCATTGATGAATATGGCGCCTACCTTCGCAAAGCTGTCAACCTGCTCATCAATCGCGGCGTTGTCCCCATCCTGGCCACCCGCGCTGGAAACGACGAACACTCCCTGGCCCTCAACGCCGAAATCGCCAGCCTGGCTTACGAATATGACCTGCCACTCTGGAACTTCTGGCTTGCCATTCAGCCGCTCGAAAACCACGGCCTGATCTCCGATGGCTTTCATCTCACCTACGCCCGCAACATCTTCACCGACCCGCAACGGATGAAAAGCGCCTGGCCCTGGCGCAACCTGACCGCCCTGCAAGTTCTGGACGCCGTCCGCAAAGGACTGACGCAGTAACGTTTCGCTACCCCCTTTCCCAAGGATATCCCATGACTCAAGAAATCATCCAACCCATCGCAACCTTCATCGCCGCCGAAATCCTCAAACAACCCAAGCGTTCGATCCAGCCCGCTGAAGCTCTCATCTCAAGCGGCCTGATCGATTCTTTCAGCCTGGTTGATCTTGGCCTGTTTGTCGAAGAAACCTTCGGCGTCCGCATTGAAGACACCGAATTGAACGCCGAAACCTTCGATACGCTCGAACAGCTGGCCCGGCTGATCCAATCCCGCCAGTAGGGATACGCGCCGCCTCCATGACCACTCTCGCCCAGTTAATCCAGCACAATTACCAGACCCAGCCCCAAAAAACCGCCCTGATCCTCCAGCAGGCCGGGCAGGATGACCTGCCCCTTACCACCCGGGAACTCGTCGAAAGCGCGGTCCGCTACACCCGCACCTACGCCCGCGCCGGGCTGCAACCCGGCGAAGTCATCATTCTCATACTTCAGCACGGCCCCGAACTGGTTGCCTCCTTCTGGGGCGCAATATTGCACGGCGCAATTCCCGCCATCATGCCTTTTTTGACGGAAAAACTCGCCCCCGAGCGCTACCGTGCCGACCTGGCTGCCCTGGTCTCGGTCACGCAACCCGCCGCCATCCTCACCTACCCGGAATTTGAATCCGAAATCCGCAGCGCGCTGCTGCCCGAAAGTTCCGTCCGCTGTGTCTTACTGACCAGCGACCTGGAACCACCCGCCAGCCCGGATTTCTCTCAATTTGCCGGTTTACAGCGCCCGGCTGAAGAGATCGTCCTGCTGCAACACTCCTCCGGCACGACCGGGCTGCAAAAGGGCGTCGCGCTCTCGCACCGGGCTGTTTTCAACCAGTTAAATGCCTATCGTCAGGCCATTCAGCTGACCGGCGAGGATGTCTTTGTCTCGTGGCTGCCCCTTTACCATGATATGGGCCTGATTGCCGGATTCTTGATGCCGGTCTTGAACGGCAACACGCTGGTGCTGGCCTCGCCCTTTGACTGGGTGCGCGCGCCTTACCGGCTTTTCCAGGCTGTCACCAAGTATCATGGCACACTCTCCTGGCTGCCAAACTTCGCCTACAACTTCTGCACCCAAAAAATCCGCGAACGCGACCTGGCCGGGGTGGACCTTTCCAGCTGGCGGGTGATCACCAACTGCTCCGAGCCGGTTAAATGGGACAGTCAGCAGGCTTTTTATGAGCGCTTCAAGGCCTACGGGCTGCGCGAAAGCGCCCTGCAATGCAGTTACGCCATGGCCGAAAACGTCTTTGGCGTCACCCAAACACCTGCCGGAACCCTGCCTGTCAGCGATGAAATTGACCGGGATGCGTACCTTTTTCAGCATGTAGCGCAGGCTGCGGTGGAGGAAAAACCGGTTTTGCGGATGCTTTCTTCGGGGCGGGCGCTGGAAAACACGCGCCTGCGCATTCTCGACGAGCATGGGCATGACCTGCCCGACCGCACCATTGGCGAGATTGCCTTGCACAGCGATTGCATGTTGTCCGGTTACTATAACCGCCCCGACGCAACCGAAAAAGCGTTCCGTGGCGAATGGTACCTGACCGGCGACTATGGATACACCCTGAATGGCGAATTGTTCGTGGCTGGGCGTAAAAAAGACCTGATCATCGTCGGCGGGAAGAATGTGTACCCGCAGGATCTGGAGGCGCTGGCTTACGAGGTGCCTGGCATTCATGCCGGGAGGGCGGTGGCGTTTGGGATCGAGGAGGCCGGCTCCGGGACGGAATCGGTCGTGCTCGTGGCGGAGGTGGATGTCTGTGGCGCGGAAGAACTGCAGGGCCTGGCAAATGCGGTGCGGCAGCACATCACCAAGAATTCTGCGGTGGCGTTGCGGCATGTCCACCTGGTGGATTCAAAATGGATTGTGAAGACTTCGAGCGGCAAGACGGCGCGCGCGGCCAACCGCGAGAAGTTTTTATTGGAATGGGATTCGATGTCTTGACGCATCGAACAGATGTGCTATACTGTATCCAATCAGTCTACTTCGTTACCTGAACTTTTGTTTTTGGAGAGTAAATATGGCACGCAAATCACAAGCTCAGCAGGAAGTCCTTCCCGCCGGCCGCAGTGGGGCCGAGGATGCCAAGAAGGCCGTTTTAGATAAGGCCGTTGGTGATATTTTGAAGCGTTATGGCGATGGCTCGATTATGCGCCTGGGCGAGGCGCACAGCATGGTGGTGGATGCCATTCCGACCGGGTCGCTTTCGTTGGATATTTCGCTCGGTGTAGGTGGAATTCCGCGCGGGCGTATTACTGAAATTTATGGCCCGGAGTCTTCGGGCAAGACGACGCTTTGCCAGCACATCGTGGCTGAAGCGCAGAAAATGGGCGGGACGGCGGCCTATATTGATATGGAGCATGCGCTGGACCCGGCTTATGCGGCCAAATGCGGCGTGGATATTGATAATTTGCTGGTATCGCAGCCGGATACTGGCGAGCAGGCGCTTGAAATCACCGAGACGCTGGTGCGCTCGGGTGCGGTGGATGTGGTGGTGGTCGATTCGGTGGCCGCGCTGGTGCCGCGCTCGGAACTGGAAGGGGACATGGGCGATGCGACGATGGGCGTGCAGGCGCGCTTGATGAGTCAGGCGCTGCGCAAGCTCTCGGGGGCCATCAATCAGACCAAAACCACGGTCATTTTTACCAACCAGTTGCGCCAGAAGATCGGCGTGATGTTTGGCAACCCAGAAACGACCACCGGCGGGCAGGCGCTCAAGTTTTACGCTTCTGTGCGGTTGGATGTTCGCCGCATCCAGGCCATCAAGGTTGGCGAGGAAGTGATCGGCAACCGGACGCGCGTACGGGTGGTCAAGAACAAGGTCGCGCCGCCTTTCCGCACTTCCGAGTTTGACATCATGTTTAACGAGGGCATCTCGAAGGTTGGAGATATGCTCGACCTGGCGACCAAGCTCGAGATTATTCAGAAACGCGGGGCCTTCTTCTCGTACGGCGACGTGCGCATCGGCCAGGGACGTGAAAATTCCAAGGAATTTCTGCGGCAGAATCCTGATCTGGCCAATGAAATTGAGACGGTCATCCGCCAGAAAGCGCTGGGGGGTGAACTGGTCCTGCCGATCGATATGGGCGGGGATGGCGACGTGAGCGATTAGCCCGCGCCAAAGGAGAATACCGATGATACGCAGCACGCGAACCGAATTTCTACTTTCGTGCTGCGTATTTTTATTTTTTCTGGCTGGCTGCGCACCGCCTGCCACTGCCACGCCTTTCATCCCGCCGACCCCGATCAGCGCCGCTCAGCCAGCCGAGCCCGCCCCGCTGATTGCGGCTGCCACTTCCACGCCGCGCATCATCCCCCTGCCGACCCCCGTGGCTGAAGCACCAACCGTTACTCTTGCCCCGCCCACCCCGGCGGGAGATTGCACCAATTCGCTAAAATATGTGACTGACCTGACCTTTCCAGACGGAACCCTGGTCACTGCGGGGCAAACCATTGAGAAACAATGGCGCGTGGAAAACAACGGCACCTGCAATTGGGACAGCCGCTACCGGATGAAGTTGATGACTGGTTATTCGGCGCTGGGCGCCCCCGAAGAAGTCGCGCTTTATCCGGCCCGCAGCGGGGCGCAGGGCACCCTCAGCATTCTATTTATTGCGCCTTTCAGTCCGGGCTTGTTCCAATCGGCATGGCAGGCCTACAGCCCGGAGGGCGAACCGTTTGGTGAGCCCGTCTACATCATGATCGTCGTCCAATAACCCTCTGGATTGAGTGATACAATCAACGCGGATTTTCCGCATCTTTCAGAAAGTATCAAAAAGACGATGACCTACAACTTCAAATTATTCTGGCGCATGGCAGTGCGCTCTTTTTTTGGAACCCGGGGGACACATGGCCGGCTGACCCGCAAGCGCGTCCTGTTCCTGCTGCTGTTCTACACCGTCTGGCCCGCCTGGACGGTTTTCACCTGGGCCTGCCTGCTGCTCGACGACCTGCTTTTCCCGGCCTATAAACAACAGGAAATTGACAAACCCCTCTTCATCATCGGCAATTTCCGTTCCGGCTCGACGTTCCTGCACCGCCTGCTTTCGCGCGAAACCGAAACCTTCACCAGCCTGCGCACTTGGGATATTTTCATCACCCCCTCCATCACACAGCGCAAAATCTCGGGCGCATTTGCCGCACTCGACCGGGTATTCGGCTCTCCACTCAAACGCTTCCTGGTCAACTTCGACCGCCGCTCGCTCGGACAGGTCAAAATCCACCCGATCAGCCTGTTTGAGCCCGAAGAAGACGAAAACATCCTGCTGCACTCCTGGAGCACGTTCTTTGCCAGCATCCTGTTCCCGTTCCTGGATGAAATGCCGCCCTACCAGTTCTTCGACGAAGCCATCCCCGCCGCAGACCGTCGCCGCATCATGGGCTTTTACCGCGCCCTGATTCAGCGTCATCTCTACGCCGATGGCGGAAAACGTCATTTCGTTTCAAAAAATCCGGCTTTCAGCGCCAAAATCGAGACGTTGATCGAACTCTTTCCCGAGGCGCGCGTTTTGTACCTGGTTCGCAACCCGCTGGATATGCTGCCATCCACCGTTTCCTGGCTGAGCTATTGCTGGAGCGTCTTCAGCACCCCGCAGGAAAAATACATCTACACCGCCGAGACGCTGGCCCTCACCCAATACTGGTACCGTCACCCGCTTCAATATATTGATACGCACCCCTCGCCCAACTTTGAGATTCTCTCGTACGACGACCTGATCGAACGCCCCAAAGAGATGATCAGCGCTTTCTACCGCCAATTCGGCTACCCGGAATATCCCAGCCTGGCCCGGATCGTCGCCCAGGCGGTGGCCGAGACCCAATCGTACCGCAGCGATCACCACTATTCTTACGCCAGGATGGGCTTCAGCCACGATGAAATTATCCACGCCTACCAGGATATTTTCGACCGCTTTGGCTTTGATACCGGTATTTCGCTCAAGACACCAGCCCTGGCGCTTGAACCGCCCCTGCCGGTAATGGGAGATTAAAAAGACAGCGCGCGAGTGTGAAGCTCGCGCGCTGTCTTTTTTAGAGAAGTTTTTCCCCGACTGTCGGGGAGATGGTGTAGGCAACGGGCAATTTGGGCCAGGGGAGTTTGAGCGTGCCCTGGCGCGCCATGAGCAACACGAGACCGGTCAGACCCATCAGCAGAGAGATGGCCATTGAATAACTGATCGGAGTTCCAGCGATTTTGGGTTGGTCGGGGCGGAAAAGCTCAATGAAGGTGCGCGCAGATCCAGCCAGGATCAGCCACCAGGCAAAAGCGGCGCCCGGTTTGAAGCGTTCTGGCCAGCGGCGTTCGGCCAAAAGTAATAATCCAGCGCTGAGAAAGTTGATCAGCATTTCGTAGGCAAAGGTTGGGTGAAAACGCGTCGTCTCGACCGGGAATTGGGTTAAATCCTGGTAGGCTGAGATGCGGTGGAGCGCGTCAATCTTGATCCCCCAGGGCAGGGTGGTCGGCTGGCCGTACAGTTCCTGGTTGATAAAATTGGCCGGGCGGGCCAGGGCCTGGCCGATCATGGTGACGGGCGCAACGGCATCTAAAAAGAGCCACAGATCCAGCTTGTAGTGGCGGGCGTAGAAGTAAAGTGCAATGGCGCCGAACAGCAATCCGCCGAAGAAGTGCAGGCCGCCCTCCCAAACCGCCGGGATTTTGGCCGGGTTTTGCAGGTAGTAAGGATTGCCGCCCAGCGTGGCATTGACCACGTACCACAGGCGCGCGCCGACGATGCCCGCTGGCAGTAAATAGAGCAGCGCATTCCAGACGTGTTCGCCGTTCTCGCCACGGCGTTGAATTTCTTTCTCAGCGATCCAGGCGGCCACTGCCACGCCAAGCATCACCAGCACGCCATACCAGCGCAGGGTAAGCGTGAAATTGCCAAGTTGAATTGAGAAGATTACAGGATCCAAAAGGTCACCTCCGGGGGGAAACTGGCCGAATTATAACGCGCAAAGTGCAGATTATTTGCTACAATCACGGCAAAGGAGAACCCATGAAGCAGAAACATTTTATCGACTCGCACAAAGGGGTGACGTTTGTGGCTGTCCTGGTGATGATGGCCTGGTTCAGCCAGTGGCAAAACCCGACTGCCTGGGTGTATCTGGCTTTGCATGGCACATACGGGATTCTATGGATGCTGAAAAGCCGCATCTTTCCAGACGCGCAGTGGGAGCAAAAAACCCCGCTTTGGTATGGGTTGGTCATTTGGGGTGCGCTGACTTTATATTGGATTCCGCCCTTTTTGCTGAACTGGCGCGGGGTGCAGGCCCCGGCCTGGGTGCTGGGGTTGGCCGTCAGCCTGAACACGTTGGGAGTGTTCCTGCATTTTGCCACCGATATGCAAAAATACGTCCAGCTTAAGCTCCAGCCGGGGCAGTTGATCAGTGATGGCATGATGGCACGGGTGCGCAATGGCAATTACTTTGGCGAACTGCTGATCTATTCTGCCTTTGCCCTGCTGGCCATGGATTGGCTGGCTTTTGTCCCGCTGGCGCTTTTTATCGTCTTTTTTTGGGCGCCGAACATGGCGCGCAAGGAAAAAATGCTGGCGCAGCTGCCTGGTTTTGAAGCCTATCAGCGCCGCAGCAAGCTTTTCATCCCCTTCATTTTCTAAATTCATCGCCTATTTTCCTGGAGACCTATGACCCTGACTCTGACCCTGACTGTATCCAAGCCGGCTGATTTTTCCGGCCTGCTCATCACTCCCGCGCTTGCCCCGGAGACCGTCACCCCTGAAACGGCTGGCAAAGAAACCGGCGACATTCGCAGCGCCGGCGGAAAAACCCTGCTCGCGCTTGGCCCGCTGAAAAAAATCTCCACCGAATCGATCCGCCGGGCAGGCGGGGCGCTTGCCCGCTGGCTGGCAAAAAATAACGTCGTCGCCGCCGGGTTGGAGCTGGATGGGCTGTTTGGTCTCGGTCTGCCGCCCGTGGCCGCGCTAAATGCCCTGGCCGAAGGTTTGCTGCTCGGCGCCTTCACATTTTCCCGCTACAAAGCGGAAGATGAAGCCAAAACCTGCGCCCTGAATTTGCTCACCAGCCAGGCAGGCCAGGCCGAATTGGAAGCCGCCCTGCGCAAGGCCGTCATTGTCGCCGAGGCGGTCAACCTGGCTCGCGAGTGGTCGCACGAACCGCCCAACGTCATCAACCCGGTCACCCTGGTGGAACGGGTTCAAAAGCTGGCTTCCGAAGTGGGTCTGAAATGCACCGTACTCGATGACCAGCAACTCGAGGCACTCGGCGCCGGGGCGATCGTCGCCGTGGGCAAAGGCTCCAACACCCCTGCGCGGCTGATCCTGCTTGAGCATGCCGGCACGACCGGCGAAAAACCAGTCGCGCTGGTTGGCAAGGCGCTGACGATGGACACCGGCGGCTACTCGTTGAAAACCACCGAAGGCATCGTGGGCATGAAATATGACAAATCGGGCGGCATGGCCGTCATCGCCACGCTGTCTGCCGCCGCCCGGCTGGGGTTGAAAACCCCGGTTGTGGGTGTCATCGCCGCCGCCGAAAACATGGTCTCCAGCGCAGCCTACCGCCCGGACGACATCCTGAAAGCGCTGAACGGAAAAACGATCGAAATCATCAGCACGGACGCCGAAGGCCGCCTGGTGCTGGCCGACGCGTTGACCTACACGGAGCAACATTACCAGCCCCGCGCCATGATCGATATCGCCACACTGACCGGCGCAGTCGTCATCGCGCTGGGTTCCATCCGCGCCGGGTTATTAAGCAGCAGCGACGAACTGGCCGAAGCGCTCTACGGTGCCGGCCAGCGCTCGCATGAACGCGTCTGGCGCCTCCCGCTTGACGAGGAATATTTCGAACAAATCAAAGGCGAAGACAGCGATATCAAAAACTCGGGCGGGCGCAAGGCCGGCACCATCATCGGCGGCATGTTCCTGAAGCAATTCGTCAGTGATGCCACACCCTGGGCGCATCTCGATATTGCCGGGATGATGGAAACCGACAAGGACCTGCTCTCCTACGCCCCCAAGAGCGGCATGGGCTTTGGCGTGCGGCTCTTCCTGGAATACCTATCCGCGCTGGAGCAATAAATCCAGCCGATTGGAGGCAATCTGCCATGAGTGAGCATCAAATTGATGCACAGGACGTGCGGATTTTCTGCGGCCAATCACATCCCGCCCTGGCCCAGGGCATTGCCCAGGACCTGGGCGTACCGCTGGAAAAATCCAATTTCCGGCGCTTCAGCAATGACTGCATGGAAGTCCAATTGGGCGCCAGTGTGCGTTCGCGGACGGTCTTTATCGTCCAATCCCTGGTCAAACCAGTCAGCGACCACCTGACCGAATTGCTGATCATGCTCGACATCGCCCGCAGCGCCGGAGCCATCAGCGTCCACGCGATATTGCCCTACTACGCCTACGCCCGCTCCGACAAAAAAGACGCTCCCCGCATCTCCATCACTGCCCGGCTGGTAGCGGATTTGCTCGCTACCGCCGGGGCCACTCACGTCATGACGATGACCCTGCATTCCCCGCAGGTCCATGGTTTCTTCAGCGTCCCCACCGACGTACTGACCGCCCGCACCGAAATCGCGCGCTACTTCCTGCACGATCACCGCCTGGAAAAAACCATCGTCGTCTCACCCGATGTCGGGCATGCCAAATCTGCGGCGCGTTTTGCGCACATGCTCAACCTGCCCATCGTGGCCGCCAACAAAGAGCGCATCTCCGATAGCGAAGTTCAGATCAGCGGCCTGTTTGGCAAACAGGTGCGCAAATATAAGCAAGCCCTGGTCTATGACGACGAAATTGCCACGGGCGGCTCGGTATTCGAAGTCTGCAAGGAACTGGTCAAAAACGGCGTGGAACGCGTCATTCCGATCTGTACCCATGGGATTTTCTCGAACCAGGCCCTCGACCGCCTGCGACAATTGTCACAAATCGTTGAAATCGTCACCACCGACACCGTCCCGCCGCCCCCCAACCATTCGGCCAATCTGACCATTCTGCCGGTCGCGCCGATTTTTGGTGAGGCCATCTGGCGCAATTACACCCGCCAATCGATCGGCGGCCTGTTCTCTTACTGGCAGGATCCTGAAACCATCTGAAAAGGAAATACGAATGACCGCCTATATCATCGTGGATATTGAAGTCACCGACCCGCGCGCGTACGAAGACTATAAAAATCTCGCCCCGGCGGCAGTCGCACAATATGGCGGCCACTATATTGCCCGCGGCGGAAAAACCGAAACCCTGGAAGGCAGCTGGCAGCCCAATCGCCTGGTCATCCTGCAATTTCCTTCCGTTGAACAGGCCAAAGCCTGGCTTAACTCTCCCGAATATGCCCCGGCGCGCGCCTTGCGCCAGCAATATGCCAAAAGCCAGATGGTTGTGATCGAAGGCGTATCCGGCTGACGCTTGGGTTCCGCTGTGACGGGACGCGCTGGCAGCGGAGTCCGGATCGAGGCGGTTATTTTTCCGGCCCCAGCCAGATCTTGCCCGCCGGGACAATTTGTCGTTCCGGCACATCCGCCAGCAGCACAGCGCCGTTGCCGATGCGCGCGCCGCTTCCAATTTGCAGGCCGATCATCGTCGTCACGCCCATACCGACCAGCGCGCGTTCTCCGACGTGGACGTGCCCGGCCAGCAGGCAGCCGGGCGCAATGTGGGTGTAGCGGCCAATTTCACAGTCATGTGAGACGATGGCGCCGGTGTTGATCATACAGTTTTCGTGCAGAACTGCCGCTGAGCCGACGTAGGCGTTGGCAAAGACCTGCACCCCGGCTTC
This sequence comes from uncultured Anaerolineae bacterium, assembly GCA_903875215.1. GTDB lineage: Bacteria > Chloroflexota > Anaerolineae > Anaerolineales > Villigracilaceae > UBA5195. Next base: position 45,512 of record CAIQVH010000007.1, on the reverse strand, counting down.
GATCTGCGCCGAAGGCTCGACCGTGGCGCGCGGGTGGCACAAAACGGGCAAAGCCAAGCCAACACTGGCCAGAAGTTCAAACAATTTCACGCGTATCTCAATATTGATAATACCGCCGACGCCGTTGGCCGCCAGCCTGACGCCATGTTCCATTAGCTGGGGCAGGATTTCACGCGTGCCCAAGACGGGAACGCCAAGCACCGAGGCGCCGGTCAGCGTCGGGTTGTCATCCACGATGCCGGCCAGCTGAAAGGCGCCAGTGGCCCGCGCCATTTCCAGGACAGCTTTGGCGTGCCCGCCCGCGCCGTAGAGGATCAGGCTGGTTTCCGCGTAGGCGGGGAGGTCGATGCGGCGCGGCGCCGTGGCCAGTTCGCGCAGCACCGCTTCGGTGATCAGCCGGTCAACCGGCAGGGTGGCCAGGTCGAGCCCCAGCTGTTCGGCCAGGATTCGCGCCGGTTTGGTGATGCGCAAATCTGTCGGGGCTGGGGAGGCGGGCTCCAACTCTTGAGGGCGGGCGGCGCTTTCCAGCGTTTCATCTGCCGTGGCGGTGATGTAGGCCAGCACCGCTCCAACGGCCAGCGTCTCGCCTTCGCGCGCCGCCAGCCGCACAAAACCGGCTTGCGGGGCCTCGACATCACTGGCGGCCTTGGTGGTCTCAATCGTCAGGAGCAGATCGCCTTTTTGTACCGGCTGGCCGTCGGCTACGTGGAATTGCACCAGGCGGGCTTCGGGTTCGTTGGCATTCAATAACGGGAGCAGGACAAGGGTTTGTGGCATGTTCTTCCTATTTCGAGACTTTGGTCTTGCAAATTTGGAGAGCTTTACTCTATAATGGATATCATCACATATTCTTGGAGGAAACGATGGAATTCGGTCGCGCTTTTACGTATGCATTTGAAGATTCAGACTGGCTCAAAAAGATCGGGATCGCCGCGCTAGTCAGCCTGATCCCGCTGATCGGGCTGATTACACTCCTGGGCTGGGCGCTGGAAATCACCCGCCGGGTCATCCACCGCGAGGCGGAGCTGCTGCCCGCCTGGGACAATTTTGGCGATTTTGTTAGCAACGGGTTTAAGGCCTTCCTGGTGGGGTTCGTTTATGCCCTGCCCATCATCCTGATTTCGGGCTGTTTGAATACGGTTTTGCCGTTGCTGACAAGTGCTGCCGGCGATAACGGCGGGGCTGTCATTTCGACCGTGGTCACGGTGGTCAGCATCTGCTTTGGGTGTTTCAATTTTATTCTTAGCATCATGATTTGTCTGGTGGTGCCGGCGGCCCTGGGCAACCTGGCTGCCAGCGGCGGGAATCTTTCGGCTGGCTTTCGTTTTAACGAAATTTTTGGGCTGCTCCGCGCGGCTCCCGGCCCCTACGCCCTGGTCTTGCTCGGCGGGCTTGTTTCCAGCTTTATTGCCGGCCTGGGCCTGATCGCCTGCCTGATCGGGATTGTGTTTACCCAGGCGCTGGCGATGAGTATTAACGCCCATCTCTGGGGCCAGGCCTATCAGGCGGCTAAAGGATTGCAGGATAGTTCTTCTGCAGCCTGATTCTGTTCTGTAGTCATTCGTCCAGACCCTGGAGCGTGCTGCTCCGGGGTCTTTTTTTTATGCGATCAGCTGCAGCGCGGCGTTCAGGATGGAGGTTTGAGAGGGCAGGATGGCATCTTCCAGCGCTTTGGAGTTGGCGACGGGCAGATCGAGCGCGGCCACCCGCTGAATTTTCACGGCTGGGAGCTGTTCCGCCGCGCGAGCGGCAATTTCTGCGCCCCAGCCGAGGGTGAGAGTGCCTTCTTCCACGGTGATCAGGCGGCGGGTGCGTTGCAGCGAGTCGTAGAGCGGGGCCAGGTCAAAGGGGCTGAGTTGGCTGAAGAGTACGATCTCCGAAAATAGCTCATGCTCGTAGAGCAGTTCCTGGGCAGCCGCCAACACCAGTTCAAAATTATAGCCATAGGTGGCAAAGGTGATCTGCGGCTGTTCGTCTCCGGCGTGACGAAGCACAAAGGTGGGATACGGATGTCCCAGGCGGCCAATCTTCCAGTCGGGCAGGGCTTGTTTTTCGAGCAGGGGGCGCGTATAGAGGATTTTATGCTCGACAAACATCACAGGATCCTCGTCGGCGATGGCGGCCAGCAGAAGTTCTGCGGGGCTGCCGAGGCAGTTGGGGGCTACGACTTTCAGGCCGGGAATGCCGAGGAATAGCTTTTCGAGCGATTGCGAATGGGTGGGGCCGTAGCCGCGCCGGCCGCCCATGGCTGCGCGCAGGACGAGCGGTACGCGGACGTTGTCATCGTACATCCAGCGAAATTTGGCGGCGTGGTTGATGAGCTGGTCGGCGGTGAGGGTGACAAAATCACCGAACATGACTTCTGCTACGGGGCGCAGGCCGCGCAGGGCCAGGCCGTTGGCCATGCCGAGAATGGCGGCTTCGGAGATGGGCGTGCTCAGCACCCGCGCCGGGAATTTGGTCGAAAGGCCGCGGGTGACTTTGAATGCGCCGCCATACGGGTCGAGGATGTCTTCCCCGAGGATATAAACCCGTTCGTCGGTTTCCATAACGGTATGCAAGGCGTGGTTGAGATGGTCAAGAACCGTTGTGCGGTTGCCGGGTTTACTGGTGCTGTGGTTGGCTAATTGGCCGGTTGGCGGGTATTCCGCAATAGGAGAACCAGGAAACTGGAGAACCGGGAAACTGTCTTGTGTGGCGCGGGTGAAGGCGCTGTCGATCAGGAAGGCGATTTCTGATTCGGCCTGGGCCAGTTCGGCGGGGGAGAGGCGCGCGGCTTGCAGGCTGAGCGGGTCAAATTCGGCGCGGATTTTGGCGATCATGGCGTGGTCGCGGGTGTCGTCACCTTTGCTGTGGGCAGAGAAACGGTGAGTGTGCAGGATCAAGGCGCCGGGGAGTTTGCTGCGGGTGTGGGATATTGCCTGGGCGGCGAGGTTGTGAATGGTCAGGACATCGCTGCTGTCGGCTTCCCAGGTTTTGATTCCAAACGCCTGAAAACGCGCCGGGATGGAGCCGGCGACGGCTTTTTCTATGGGCGTGGTCTGGGCGAAGCGGTTGTTTTCGACGATGTAGAGCACGGGCAGCTGCCAGAGGGCGGCGAGGTTCAGGCTTTCGTAGAGCAGGCCTTCGCCCAGGGTGCCATCGCCGATGAAGACGAGGGCGATTTGGCCGGTTTTTTGTATTTTTTCGGCCAGGGCCATGCCTGCGCCGATGGGTGTGAAGCCGCCCTGGATGCCGTTGGAGTAGAAGTTGCGCCATTGGATGTGCTGGCTGCCGCCGCGCCCGCCGACCAGGCCGGTGGCTTTGCCCATTAATTCGGCGGCCAGCCGGTAGGGGTCGCCGCCATAGGCCAGGAAGTGCCCGTGGCAGCGATGATTGCTCCAGACCAGGTCGAGGGGATGGGCAGCGGCGAAGATCCCGGCGGCATTTGCTTCCTGGCCGATGTAGGCGTGTGTGGTGCCGAATAATTTTCCGGTGGAGAACTCGGCCAGCGCGCGTTCTTCAAAGCGGCGGATGGTGAGCATGGTTTTGTAGAGGGTCAAGTTTTCAGACATTAAAGGGATTATATCAAAGTGTGATTTTCCGTCATGGTATAATCCTGATCCGTATGAGTCCAGAAACCCCAACATCTTCGACCAAAATATGCCCAACTTGTGGCACGCGGCTGGCTGAAAATGCAACGCGCTGCCTGGTCTGCGGAACCGAATTGGGGCCGGCGGTGGAATCGAGAAAGCCGGCTGCCACCCAGGCGGCTCGCATGCCTGAGGTCACCCTGAGCCTGCCCGCGGCCCTGGGCTTGCTGGCGCTGTTGTTGATCATCGGCGCGGTGCTTGTGCTGGTGGCCTTAAAGCTGACCGGCGGCAGCCTGCCGGCGGCGCAAAGCAGCGGCCCGACAGCCACCACCACGCTCACGCCGACCGTCACCTTTACCCCAACTGTGGCGGCGACGAACACGCCTGTTCCCACTGCCACGATTCAGCCGCCGTTTGAGTACACCGTCGGCTCTGGAGACACCTGCCTGGGGATTGCCGCGCAGTTTGGCGTTTCGGTGAACAGCCTGCTGATCACGAACAACCTGTCCACCTCGTGCATTCTGTCGGTTGGGCAGATCATCAAGGTGCCATATCCCACGCCTACCCCGTTGCCCGAGGCCACCTCCACGCTGGAACCAGCTCAGGCGACCCTTCAGGCCTGCGAAAAAGTTGTCATCACTGTGCAGGAGAACGATACGCTCTCGAGCATTGCGGCCAACTATAACGTTCCGCCCGCGGCGATCAAGTCGTATAACAGCCTGAGCACGGATACCGTCTTCCTGGGGATGAACCTGATCGTGCCGTTGTGCGAGCGCGCTCCCACTCCTGGCCCCACCCCTACCGCCACCATCCCGCCGCCCTACCCGGCTGTCAACCTGCTTCTGCCTCCCGATGGCGCCTCGTTTACCCTGGCCAATGACAACATCACCCTGCAATGGGCCTCGATCGGTACCCTGCGCGAGAATGAAGCCTACCTGGTCACCATCGAAGACGTAACGGAAGGTGAAGGCCGGCGACTGGCTGAGTATGTCAAGGACACCAAGTATATCGTACCGGTCACCTTCCGCCCGAAAGATTCGCTGCCGCACGTCTTCCGCTGGTGGATTGGTACCGTGCGTCAGAGCGGCACCGACGAACAAGGCCAAGCCATCTGGGACAGCGCCGGAGCAATATCCCTGCAGCGCGTCTTTTCCTGGCAGGGTGTGGCCCCCGAAGCGACTGCCAAACCATGACCTTTCAAAAACTCCCCGCCTGTTGCGGGGAGTTTTTCACTCACGCACTATAATCAGGCTGACAAGGAGCAAGTATGAATCCACTCAACCCTGTGATTGGCATAAAAAAACGAATCGCGCTGGTGGCGCATGACAACAAGAAAAAAGACCTGCTCGATTGGGCGCGTTTCAACCGCATCACCCTCTCACGTCATCACCTGTATGGTACTGGCACCACCGGCAGCCTGCTCGAAAGAGAGCTCGATTTGCCCATCACCCAATTCAAAAGCGGCCCAATCGGCGGCGACCAACAGATTGGCGCCAAGATCTGCGAAGGCGCAATCGATTTTCTCATCTTTTTCTGGGATCCGCTCGAACCTCAGCCGCACGACCCCGATATCAAAGCCCTGCTGCGCCTGGCGGTGCTTTACAACATTCCCACCGCCTCGAACCGTGCCACTGCCGACTTTATTATCTCCTCCCCGTTGATGGGCGAAGAATATGAAAACCCCACGCCCGATCTGGTGCGTTACCTCCAAAACCGTGCCGCAAAATAAGCCGCCCGGCGCGGCAATAGGGCACACAAACAGGAGGCGCGGGAATCCCCGCGCCTCCTGTTTGCTTAAATGGTTACTTTACTGCCTGGTCGGTCAGTTCCAGCGCCTGGTCGAGCACTGCGAAACCCTCGCGCAGCTGCGCCTCGTTGATGATGAGCGGCGGGATGATCAGCACCGTATGCCAGTGAGTATACACAAACAAGCCATGTTCCAGGCAATATTTGCGCAAAGCGGCCATCTCCGGGCTGGAGCCATTCCACGGAGTCAGCGGCTCGCGTGTCTCCCGGTTTTTGACCAGCTCCAGAATGCCAAACAGACCGATCGAGCGCACCTCGCCCACGGATGGGTGCGATTCTCCCAGGTCGGTCAACAGCTTGTGGAGCACCGATCCCAGCGCCGCCGCATTTTCCACAATTCGATCCTCCCTGAGCACCTGAATGTTGGCTACCGCCGCCGCCAGCGAAACCGGGTGCGAGGTATACGTCAACCCTGATTCAAAGACCCGCTCATCGAATGCCGCCGCAATCTCCGGCTTCATGGCCACTGCTCCCAGTGGCGCGTACGCCGAAGTCAGGCCCTTGGCCATCGTCATAATATCCGGGATGACGTTCCAATGCTCAATGGCAAACCATTTGCCGGTACGGCCAAACCCGGCCATCACTTCGTCGGCAATCAGCACGATTCCATAACGGTCACACAGTGCCCGCACGCCTTGCAGATACCCTTCCGGCGGAATGATGATGCCATTCGTTCCGGTCACACTCTCCAGCAGGATGGCGGCAATCGTCTCTGGGCCTTCATAGCGGATGATCTCCTCGAGATGATTCAAATAATCCAGCGTGAAATCTGCTTCCGAAATCTGTGGCGTGGTGCGGTGGAAGGTGGAGCGGTAACGGTACGGGTCAAGGAAATGGACCACGCCCGTCATCAGGTTGGGTTCCCACATCTGGCGGCGAGGATCTCCGGTGGCGGCCATGGCTCCCGCCGAAGCGCCGTGATACGAGCGATAGCGAGCCAGGATCTTGTGGCGGCCGGTATAGCCACGCGCCAGCTTGATGGCGTTTTCGTTGGCATCCGCTCCGCCCAGGGTGAACAGGACCTTCGAAAGCCGCCCGCCTGGTGTCACTCCGGCCACCTCGCGCGCAGCCAGCGCGCGGATGCGGGTGGCCATTCCGGGCGCGGCATAGGCCAGCTCTGCCGCCTGCTCCTGAATGGCGCGGATGACGCGCGGGTTGCCGTGCCCGATATTCACGCACATGGTCATCGAGTTGAAATCGAGATAGCGCCGGTCGTCCACATCCCAAAAATATACGCCCTGCGCCCGCTTTACCGCCAGCGGGTTGACCCTGGCCTGCGCCGACCAGGTCCAAAAGACATGCGCACGCGAAAGGGGGAGAATTTCATCATCAGGTAAATCAAACATGGTTCCTCGTGGGTTGAAATGAATGGCAGACAAAATAATGCTATCACAAAAAACCGTGCCATGCGTTACCCGCGGCCGGGCTCCCTTTTGATATAATAAATTCCCTTTTCCACCAATTCATAAGGAGAAACCTCCCATGGCCTTTCCCTACACCCGCCTGGTCGTGATTGGCACCACCAGCACGGGCAAATCGACGCTGGCCTGGCAGCTTGCCGAAAAGCTGGGTCTTGATTTTGTGGAACTGGACGCCCTTTACTGGCGTCCCAACTGGACTCCCATTGACGAGGCAGAATTCCTGGCTCTGGTCGATGACGCCACCCGCACGCCTCGCTGGGTTGTGGCGGGCAATTATTCAGCCGCCCGCCGACTCGTCTGGCCGCGCGCCCAGGCTGTCCTCTGGCTCGATTACCCGCTCTGGACGATTTTCTGGCGGCTGACATTTCGCATCTTCCGCCGCTGGTGGAGCCAGGAACTGCTCTGGGGCACCAACTACGAATTGCTGTCTCATCATTTCAAGCTCTGGTCGGATGAATCGCTCTGGCACTGGCTGTTCAAAACTTACTGGCGGCGCAAACGCGAGATCCCGCAACTGCTGGCCAGCTCACAGTTCAGCCACCTGGTCATTTTTCACTTCAAAACCCCCGCCGAAACTGAGGCCTGGTTTGCAGGCCTGTAAATCTCTGCACCTGGCGCTTTGCGTCCCTGTCGGGGAACCGCAAAGCGCTTGAAAGGCACAAATCTGCCAAACTGAGTACAATATCCCTACATTACGATTCGACAAAGGCAAAGCTGGTGAAAGCCAGCGACGCAAAGCCATGGGTCTAAAACCATTCCGGTCAAGACCGCCAGGCCGCCGAAAATCGCCAACTGCGCGATGCAACGGCCTGGGTTTGGCAACCCAGGCCGAATTGTTTAATATCAAACCATATATTCGATAAAGGCAAACCCGGTGAAAACCGGTGACGCAAAGCCACGGGTCTAAAACTTCCTTCGGAAGCCACGACCGCCGGGCCGCCGAAACAAGCCTCATCCCTTCAGCGGGTGCCTTTATCAGGAAATCCATTAATGGCACCCAAACCCGTCTTTCGTCTGACCAGTTTCCTTATCGTTCTGATCTATGCCCTGTCGTTTGGCCTGCTGCCAGCCAGCGCCGAGGCCATGGCCACGCCCGACCTGCCCAGCTTTGTCCATCAGGTGGAAAATGGGCGCGCCAGTGTCATCCGCGGTGTGTATGCGCGGGATGGATTTGCCCTGCCGGTGCTTCAGCAGCCACGAGAAAATCCCGGGTATGTTTCTGGGGCCGAAGATGTGGTGACCGAGTTCGCGCTGGCCTCCCGTTATGGGAGCATCGGCCTGCTGGCGCACAATCACCTGGCCGGGAAGTATTTTTCCAGCCTGGGGTTGGGCAGCCAAATCCAGTTGATTTACGGAGATGGCCAGGTTGAGAATTTCTTGGTGACCCGCATTCTGCGCTACCAGGCGATCTCTCCAACCAGTCCCTACACCAGCTTTGTAGACCTGGAAAGCGGCGAGACGTTGACCGTCAACCAGGTGTTCACGCGGGTCTATACCGGCGGGCGCCATCTGACTTTTCAGACCTGTATCGCGCAGGGTGGGGAACTTTCATGGGGCCGTCTGTTCATCATCGCTGAGCCGTTGCCCGACTATTCTGATGATGGGGCCGCCGCCCAGGCCCGCTAGCCTTTTTTATTCATCCTCCTGAACAACCTCCCTGCCAGACCCGGCGGGGAGGTTGACTTAACGCTCGAGGTTGCGCAGCCAGTTGAGCAGCGCCAGCAGGCTGGCAAAAATCAGCAGGACAAGGCCGATGGCCAATTCGAAGTTGAATTTCAGGTGCAGGTTGGTGGTGAGCAGGCTGGCGCCCAAACCGCTCAGCAGGAGCAGGCTGAGCTGCTGCAGGTGCTGTTTCTGGAGCGAGGCGGGTGTGTCTTCGGGGGCGGCAAAAGCCAGCCGGCGGGTGAATTCGTCCAGGTCCCAGGCGGCGAGCAGGCACAGCAGGCCGGTCAGAGCGTATGGCAATGGCATGTGCAGAGAAATGCCCAGGGCGGCAGAGATAACTGCCAGTGCGAGGAATATGCCCAGGGTGGGCGTAAATTTCCGTTTCACGAGGTACAGGCCGAGGGGCGTCAGGATGAGCAGAGCCAGGCTTGCGGGCCAATAACTGGTCGTTGCCCAGCCAAATGCCAGGGCGAGGCATCCGGCGGTCAGGAATCCATGCACCAACAGCCGGCTCAAGTTTTGCTTCCAGCGCCGATGGCGCGAATGTAGGCAGGCGGGCGTGAGAGCAGGCTTTCCACGGCCTGGTCAAAGGGGCGCGTGACATCCCAATCGATGACTTGCAGGCCGGCATGTCGAAGGCGCTGCAAGGTGGTGTGACGCTGCAAGGTGAGGATGCGGGCGGCCTGGCGGTAGGGGGCTGTGGCAGGCAGGGAGGCGGCTTCGTAGCGGATGGGGTTGGGGCTGATGACCATGATGGGGCAATCGGCGGCGCGCAGGGCGATGAGCGGTTCGACATCGTCGGGGAGGAGAGGGCTGATGAAGACGATTTGTGATTTGGATGGGAAGAGCCGGCGCGGGATGGTGATGCCGGAGAAGACCTGGCTTTCGGCAGGGATGGCGTGCGCCAGGGCGACGAGGATGTTTTCATGCTGGCGCTTGCCATAGCCGGGGTTGGTCCAGTTGATATACAGGCCGTAAATGAGCAGGCCGACGCGGTTGCCAGCGGCCAAAAAGGCTTCGGAGAGTGACGCGGCGGCGATGATGGAGTGTTCGAAGATGGGCAGGCCGGGGCCGAGGTCGTTGGGGCGCAGGCGGGCATCCAGGATAAGGCCGATGTCGGCGACACGTTCCTGTTCGTATTCGTTGGCGAAGAGTGCTTCCGGGTGGCGGGCTGAGACGCGCCAGTTGATGGCCTGCAGGGGCTGGCCGGGTTGGTATTCGCGCACGCCAAAGAAGTCGGTGCCGGTGCCTCCCTGGCTGGCCGGAATGCTGCCGGCATAGACGCGGGTGACTCGTGGACGGATGGCGATGCGCCGGACGCGTGGGACGTTCGGCAGGATGAGCACCTGTCCGCTGGTGGGGAGGAGCTGGTGGAGGGAGACAAGCCCGAAGGGATCGCCGCTGATGGCTTCGAGGCCGGCGAAGCGGTGGAAGCCGCGTTTGCCAGTGAAGGTGTAGCGCCATTCGCAGGTGGCGCCGCGCGGCAGGTTGAGCAGGCGGGTGGCCGAGCCTTCTGTCAGGCTGGCGAAGGTGGGGAGCGGGTCTTGCAGGCGCAGGTGTGGCAGGCTGGCGCCGTGGTTGGTCAGGCGCAGGGTGACGGTGACAGGCTGGCCGGGCAGGGCGCGTTCGGGGCTGAGTTCCCGTTCGATGGCCAGATCAAGTTTTTCGGGGGCCAGGGTAAATCCGGTCAGCAGGTAGATGGCGAGGGGCATGGCCAATGTCAGCCAGAGGGCGTTGAGAGTGGCAAGGCCGCCGACCAGGAGAAAGAGCAGAAGTAAACCGAGCAGGAAGGGACGTGACATCAGAATTCCGGTGTGGGGGCGGTCAACCCTGGAGTACCGGCACCGGCACCTTGGCGAAGACGGCGGTGATGACTTCCTCGGCGACGCGGCGGCCCAGCCAGTATTCGGGTTGCATGATGAGACGGTGGCTGAGGACGGTGATGCCAAAATGCTTGATATCATCTGGAATCACGTAGGCTCGCCCCAGCAGGGTGGCGCGGGCGCGGGCCATTTTCAGGAAGGCCAGCGAGGCGCGCGGCGAGGCCCCGACTGCGACACGCCGGTCGGCGCGTGTTTCACTGACGATCTGGGCGATGTAGCGTTGTAAATCGGTTTCGACGTATACTGTTTCGACCAGGCGGCGCATGGTGAGCACCTGCTCCGGGCTGGTGACGGGCGAGAGCGTGACTTCATCCTGCCGGCGCTGGTGGCGGCGTTGGATGATTTCCTGTTCTTCGTTTAGGGTGGGGTAGCCGATGGATAGTTTGAGCATGAAACGGTCGAGTTGGGCTTCGGGCAGGGGGAAGGTGCCTTCGTATTCGATGGGGTTTTGCGTGGCGAGCACGAGAAATGGATCGGGAAGTTGCAGGGTTTCGCCTTCCAGGGTGACGCGGCTTTCTTGCATGGCTTCGAGCAGGGCGCTCTGGGTTTTGGGTGAGGCGCGGTTGATTTCGTCGGCCAGGATCAGGTTGGCGAAGAGCGGGCCGCGGCGTAGTTCGAAGCGATTTTCGGCGCGGTTGAAGATGTATCCGCCGGTGATGTCTCCGGGCAGCAGGTCAGGGGTGAACTGGATGCGTTTGAAATCCAGCCCGAGTGCGGTGGCAAAGCTGCGGGCGATGAGGGTTTTCCCGAGGCCGGGAAAATCTTCAAATAAAACATGGCCCCCGGCCAGTACGGCACACATCACGTCGGCCAGCACTTCCGGCTTGCCGACAATGGCCCGCTCGACTTCTGAAATCACTTTTTGCCCGAGGGCAGCCACGTCACGAATTTCTGCGATCATCGCTCATCTCCATCTGGTGTTCGAGGTAGGTCAGCACGGGGTCAAGGTCCGCGTCGAAAGGGGTTTGAGGGGTGGGTTGGAAGGGGCCCGGCATGGGGTAATCGGCAAAGCTGGTGCCCAGCCCGGCTATCAGATATTGGCGTCCCTGTGGGGCGAGGCGCGTATCGTCCAGGCGCAGGGTGCGCGAGGCGGTGTGGGTGCGCAGTTCCTGCAGATCGAGGGCAATTTCGGCCAGCATGCGCGCCACCTGCCATTTGAAATACACTCCGCGTGATTCGTGCTGGAGCATGCCGGCGAGCGCCCGCACCGGGCCAACCGTGGGCGCGGCCGGCTGGGTGCGCGTTTCAGCGGGCGGCAGGTTTTTTAACACGAATGTCAGCGCCCAGAACAGCACTCCCGTTATGAGCAGGATCCACAACAGGGGTTGTGGCAGGGCGCGATACAGCAGGCGGAGCATCCACAGCAGGTAGAGGATCGGCAGGATGATCCCCTGCACAACTGCCTCGCGCAGGGGATAGGCCAATAGCAGCGCCGCCAGCACCCAGAAGGGCAGGAGTAGAAGCTGACGCCGGTTCATCGTCGCAATTCTCCTGCGCCGCAGGCCTGCAAAATGGCTCCCAGCGCCGCGGCGGCCTGGTCGCGTTCCTGGCGGGTGGAGGGCTGCGCGCCGTAGCGCACTTGTTCAAACAGGCGCGTCAGGGAGCGGGCCGCCTCGCCGGGCAGCCCGGCCTGTTCCATCCGCGTGGCGAATTCGGCCGGGGTGGTTGCTGGCTGGCGGATTAATCCGCGTTCGGCGCTGACTGCCTCGTTCATGCGGATGTAGGCCGCCACGATGGCATCATCCCAGTTATGGCCCTCCTGCAGCCCGTCCAGGGCCTGACGGGCAATTCCGGCCAGGTCTGCGTAGGGGCGGCCCTGGCGCGTTTGGGTGCGGCGCAAAAACCACCACAGCAACGCCACCAGCCCGAGCGCCAGCCCAAAACTGACCCAGAATCCCAGCCATGAATTTACCTGCGGTGGGGCAAATTCGGGCGCGGGTGATTGTTGTAACGCGGAAAGCGCCGCCGGCCCGGCTGGCTCTCCGCTGATCAGGGGCATCTCGCGGCCCAGCCGCAGGCCGGAATACTCAAACAGCCACCACAGCCCCAGCAAAGTCAGCACAAAACGCAGCAGGGCCAGCAAAACCCGTTTGCGCGTTTGTCGATTGATCAGCGCCAGGGCAAATCCCAGCACCAGGATCACAAGAACGATTACAATGAACCATTGCAGAAAGGGCAGATTCAACATCCCCGGCCCATTCACCAGCCCGGCCGGGCGTGAAAATGAAAACGGCAGGGGGCCAGCTGGCTGAAACTCCACCTCGTGCAGCGCGGCCGCCAGCAGCCCCAGAGCCGCCAGCCCGGCCAGCGAAAACGCCAAAACAAGCCCTTTGTGCATCAATAACCTGCGCATCCCTCGTATTGTACCCGAAGTCCCTGTGATATACTCCGCGCATGATCGGTTCTGACGGCTCCGCACCCCTGCATCCGGCCGCCCAACGCGGGTTGGAACTGTTCAACCAGCGGGAATACTATTCTGCCCACGAAGCCTTCGAGCAAGCCTGGCGCGCCGAGCGCGGCGAAATCCGCGCTCTATACCAGGGCCTGCTGCAAACCGCGCTCATTTACCTGTATATCACCCTGAACAATTATGACGGCGCGACGCGGCTGTACGAACGCTGCCAGCGCCACCTCGCCCCCTGGCCCGCGACCTGTTGCGGCCTCGACGTTGGCGCACTTCGACTGAGCCTGGCTGGCGTGATGGAAGCAGTCGCCCGCCTGGGCCCCGATCAGTTGCTCCATTTTGATACCTCCCTGTTCAAACCTATCGACCATGCCTGACGATTTTTCCTCCCGCTCCTTTTTCACCGATAAAATCGCCCTCATTACCGGCTCCGGGCGTGGCATTGGAAAAGCCATTGCCCTGCACTTCGCCCGCCTGGGCGTCGACGTTGTGATCAACTTCTTCCGCAACCGCGCCCCCGCCGAAGAAACCGCCCGCGCCGTCGAAGCCCTGGGCCGCCGCGCCCTGCTCGTCAAAGCCGATATCGGCGACCTCAACCAGCTTGACCAGCTCTTCAGCCTCACAGAACAAACCTTCGGCGGGCTGGATTTCTACATCCACAATGCCGCCTCCGGCTACAACCGTCCGGCCATGGAACAAAAACCCAAAGGCTGGGAGTGGACGATGAACATCAACGCCCGCCCGCTGCTCTTCGGCGCCCAAAAAGCCGTTCCGCTGATGGAAAAGCGCGGCGGCGGCGCCATTGTCAGCATCACCTCCGCCGGCTCGACGCGCGTCCTGCCTGATTACGTGGTGGTGGGAGCCAGCAAAGCCGCCCTGGAAGCGCTCACCCGTTACCTGGCCGTGGAACTCATCTCGAAAAATATCCTCGTCAATGCTATTTCGCCTGGCGTGGTTGCCACGGATGCGCTCACCCATTTCGCAGCCATGGAAAGCAAAGAAAATATCCTGAATAAATTCATCGAACTCGTTCCCGCCCGCCGGCTGGTGGACCCCGAGGAAGTGGCCGAGCTGGCCGCGTTTCTCTGTTCACCCGCCGCGCGCAGCATCGTCGGGCAGACGATTGTCGTTGATGGCGGCTTCTCGCTCCCCATGCCGCGCTGAAATGTGCGTTAAAGCAACGCGCCGCGAGGAAACGCCTTCCTCGCGGCGCGTTGCGGCGTTAAGTGCCTAGCGGACCAGGATCACCCGCGCCGGAGCCCCATCGCTGCCGAGCAGTTTCAGCGGCAGGCAGTATAACTGGTAAAAGCCACGCGGAATCTGCGCCAGATTTACCCCCTCCAGAATCACCACACCCGCCAACAACAGCACCCGATGCGTCGCTGTGGATTGGTGGAACGGCGCCACCGAAAGATAATCCACGCCGACCAGCTTCACCCCGTGCCCGGTCAGCCATTCGGCCCCATCCTCCGTGATGGCGACAAAGTCTGGCTGGAATTCCTGCTCATTTTGCGCCCAGCCGTGCGAATTGCGGGTCCCAAACAGGATGCGTTCCACACCGTTCGGGATGGGCGTACGCACCAACACCTCCGCCGTGATTGCCTCTACGGCATCTGGCAGTTGCACCACATAACACGGGCCTGTCAGCACCTCAAGCGGGAGCGCCTCCACCGTACGTCCATCGTTGAGAAAATGATGGGGGGCATCCACATGCGTGCCGGTATGGGCTCCCAGCTCCAGCCGCGTGACATTGGCCGTATCGCCCCGCGCCATGGATGCGACCTGTTCCAGCTTCACCGCCGGGTCGCCCGGCCAGACCGGCAGGGCCGGAGAAATCGTCAGCGTGATATCGTAAATCGTCATGGCAGCCTCCAGTCAGCGGGTTAAGAGTCCTGCGGGGCAGATTCCGGCCTGGTGAACGGTTCCACATGCACGGTCACATCCGAATTCGGTAAAATCGCCCGCACAGCCTGTTCAATCTTTTCCGTCATGGCATGGGTCGTTCTGACCGATTTCCTGCCCTCCACTTCGATGTGCAGATCCACAAACCAGGTTGCGCCCGAAGGCCGGATGCGGATGGCGTGCACATCCAGCACGCCCGGCACTGCCCGCGCCGCTGCCAGAATCTGCTGACTTTCGCCATTTTTTGGCGCCGCATCGATCAGCGCCTGGATGGAACGAAAACCCAGTTCTCCGCTGACGAAGATCACGATCACCGCCACGACCAGCGCCGAAACCGCATCCGCTTTCTCCAGCCAGGCCAGCCCCGGGAAGAACCCCGCCGCCAGCACGCCCAACAGCCCGACAATCACCACCGCCGAAGACCAGATATCGGTGCTGAAATGCAGCGCATCGGCCTCCAGCGCCTGCGAATTATGCTCCTTGGCGGCCTTCATCAACATGCGCGACCGGTTGACGTCGATTACGATGGAGGTAATCATGACCACGAAACTCCAAACCGTCACCTCCACGTGCATTTCCGGCGCTGCCAGGCGGTGCGCCGCCTCGTAAATGATCCAGGCCGAAGTGGCCAGCAGCAGCAGCGTCTCAAAAAGCGCCGAGATATTCTCAGCCTTGCCATGCCCGAACGGATGGTTGGGGTCGGCGGGTTTATCGGCCACCCGCACCGCCAACCACGTCATCACCGCCGCCACCAGGTCCAGCCCGGAATGGGCCGCCTCGGCCAGGATGCCCAGGCTGCCCGTCAACACGCCCACGATGATTTTGAAGGTCGTCAGCCCTACCGCGGCTACCACCGAAGTCAGGGCTGCCGAGTTTTTTGAAATTTGCGCCTCATTTTGTGACATGCTTCCACTCCACGAACAAGATCATTGGATTATACAACCGCCGCGACCAGTTCACCGCCAGAAAAACCGAATCCCCCCGCCGCCTTGCTTCCGTTAAATAAAAAATGGCGCGCCCGATTGGACGCGCCACCCAGCAGACCAGCCTACTTCCTCGCCATTTCCTGGTGAACGGTATGAACCAAATTCTCAGCCTTCATATCTGCCAGCGAATAACAGGGCGCTTTCAAATGATCCGCCAGCTGCTGCGCCAGGCCCTGATCAAAAGCCGCGTGCTCCATATTGATGACCACGCTCTTCACTTTTTCCCCGGCGATCAGTTCAGCAAAATGATACGACTCCTCTTGCGGCGGCAAAGACCCGATGGAGACATTCCCCGCCCCGTCTGTCAGCACAATCAAGAGCGGTTCCACATCCGGGTGGATGAGTTGTTCACGCTTCAAAATATCCGCCGCCATCAACAACCCGGCAGAAAGCGGCGTCTTCCCGCCCACCGGAATATCCACCAGCGCGCGCTGGGCCAGCTGCACACTATTCGTCGGCGGCAGGATCAGCGTTGCGCGATCTTTTTGGAACACGATCAACCCCACCCGGTCGCGGCGCTGGTAGGCATCCGTCAGCAGCGAAAGGATCGCGCCCTTGGTGGCATTCATCCGCTCGGCCACCGCCATGGACCACGAGGCATCCACCAGGAAGATGACCAGGTTTGCCATGCGTTTAACGCGGATTTTCTTCTGCAAGTCGCTTTTTTCGATCGCAAATGCCAGCCGTTTGCGTTTCTCCTCACGGCGCATCTGGTAAGGCGCCGCGGCGCGGATGGTGGCATCAAAGGCGATATCGGTGGAGCCATTGGCCGGGCGCGCCTTGATGTAGCGCCCGCGGCGGCGTTCCGTCACCGTTTCTGAGCGGCGGCCGGAGCGTTTTCGCGTTAACTTGTCGAGCGGCGTATCCAGCTTGCGTGGGGCAAACGTTTCGCCCGGCTGGACTTTTTGCCCGCCATCCCACCAGTTGGCATTCTGGGAGGCAAACACGTCCTGCTGGGCGGGTTCTGTCCTGCCGGGCTGGGTTTCGTCTTCAGTCCGGTTTTCTTCTAGTACCGACTTTTTTTTTCCTGCGCGTCAGATTTTTCGGGAGATTCCTCGCCAGCCTGAGAATCATCCGGCTGCCCGCCCAGGTTTTCAATCCGCTCTTGCAATTGTTGGGCAGAAATTTCGCTCTGGTAGAACGGCCCGCGTTTGATGCGATGCGGTAGGGCCAGCTCGGCGGCCAGGGCAATATCATGGTCGGTGATGGAGGTGCGCCCCTCAAACGCTGCTTGCGCGCGGGCCGCTTTCAGGATGACCAGATCGGCGCGATGGCCATCCACGTTCAGCGAAGATGTCAGCGCCGCAATAGAGAGCAGGTCGCGGCGGGAATATTTCACCTGTTCGACCAGCTTGCGTGCCATCTCGATCTTGTGCGAGAGCTCTTCTTCCCTTTCCATGAACTGCTTGCGGAATTCGTCCGGGGCGGCCTCGAAGGCGATGTTGTACTCCATGATTTGCACCCGCTCGCGGGCGTCGCGGATGCCGGTAATATCCACCGAGAAGGCAAAACGGTCGAGCAGCTGCGGGCGCAGGTCGCCTTCTTCCGGGTTCATTGTGCCGACCAGGATGAAGCGCGCCGGATGGGAGAAGGAAATGCCTTCGCGCTCGACAATGTTCATACCCATCGCCGCCGAATCGAGCAGCAGATCAACGACATGATCGTCGAGCAGGTTGACTTCGTCAATGTACAGCAAACCACGGTTGGCCGAGGCCAGCACCCCCGGCTCAAAATGCCGCTCGCCCTTCTGGATGGCCTGTTCAATATCCAGGGTGCCCACCACCCGGTCTTCGGTGGCCGAAACAGGCAGGTTGACAAAGGGAATCGGGCGCACATGAAACGGCAGATCCTTGGTAATGGCGGCGCGTTCCTTGCATTCCGTGCACCAGGTGGTAAAGTTATCCGGGTCGCAGCCAAAGCGGCATTCTTTCACCGCGCGAACTTTGGGCAGCAGCGCGGCCAGCGCGCGCGCCGCCGTGGATTTGGCTGTGCCACGTTCTCCGCGGATCAACACTCCGCCAACGCGCGTATCTACAGCGTTCAAGATCAGCGCACGTTTCATGCGCTCCTGACCAACAATGGCAGTAAATGGATAAATGGTGGGCATAAAGGGTTCCTCGTCCGCGATTATACTATGGCAAAAGACTTGCTTAATGACTATTTTTTGAGTATTGTCAACTAGAACAATCGCATTTATAATCCAACCTAATCTCTTTGCATTGGAGCAATTTAAGTATGATGGATGAACAAGACGCCCTGAATGGGCAAGGGGGCCGCGAGGACCAGTTCCAGGCTGAAAATAATAACGAAACTATGGAAAGCCTCATGCGGTCTGAAAACGCCGGTTTGGAGTTCCCGAGCCAAGGCGAAATCCGCAAGGGTGTGATTGCCAGCATCTCGCAGTCTCAAATTCTCGTCAGCGTCGGATCCAAATCCGAAGGCGTGATTATGGGCCGCGAGTTGGAGCAAATCCCCACCTCCGAGCGCGAACAATTAGCCGTGGGACAGGAAATCCCCGTCTATGTTGTCAACCCCGAAGATCAAAATGGCAATGTCGTTCTTTCTTACCTCCGCGCCCGCGAGTCGATGGGCTGGGAGATTGTCGAAAAGATGCAGGAAAGCGGCGAGTCGTTCGACGGCAAGATCGAAGGCTACAACAAGGGTGGCCTGATCGTGCTGGTGCATGGTTTGCGCGGGTTCATCCCGGCCTCGCAGATCAGCATGGGACGCCGCAACCTGGTTCAAGGCGACATGCCCGATCGCTGGGCCAAGATGATCGGCGAAACCATCAGTGTCCGCATCATCGAAGTTGAC
This sequence comes from uncultured Anaerolineae bacterium, assembly GCA_903875215.1. GTDB lineage: Bacteria > Chloroflexota > Anaerolineae > Anaerolineales > Villigracilaceae > UBA5195. The sequence continues at coordinate 27,059 of CAIQVH010000007.1, read as the reverse complement.
CGCGCCCGCCGACGCCTGATTCTTTCTGAGCGTGCCGCCAACCCCGAAACCCGCCAGTCGATGAAAGAACGCGTCATCGAAGGCCTGGAAGAAGGCCAGGTTTATACCGGCCGCGTCACTTCCGTGGCTGATTTTGGGGCCTTTGTCAACGTTAACGGCGCCGATGGCCTGGTTCATCTCTCCGAACTTTCCTGGGAACGCATCCAGCGCCCCAGCGAAATCCTCGAAGTAGGCCAGGAAGTCAAGGTCAAAGTCATCAGCGTTGATAAAGACAAGAAGCGCATTGGTCTTTCCATCCGCGCCCTGCAAGGAGACCCCTGGCACACCAAGGTTGAGAAATTCAAGGTCGGCCAGCTGGTTGAAGGCACCATCACCCGCCTGACCAAATTCGGCGCGTTTGCCCGCCTCGAAGGCGATATCGAAGGCCTGATCCACATCTCCGAGCTGAGCGAAAACCGCATCAACCATCCCAAGGAATCCGTCAAAGAAGGCGACATGCTCACCTTGCGCGTCATCCGCATTGACGCCGACCAGCGCCGGATTGGTTTGAGCCTGCGCAAAGTGGACTCGGGCGCCTACGCAGACATGGACATGAAAGCTCTCGCGGCCGAACTCAACAAAGACGACGAAGAATAATCCAGACAGACGAGAGCGCACCTTCCTCGGTGCGCTCTTTTTATTTTTCCAATTATGCAACCACTCCTCGTAGATGCACATCAAGATCTCGCCTACAACATGCTGACCTACGGGCGCGATTACACCCAGCCGGTGGAAGAAACCCGCCGCCGCGAAAAAAACGCCCCCCACATCATCGAAAGCAACGGCGACACCACCCTCAGCTGGCAGGAATACCAGCGCGGCCGCGTGGCCATCCTTTTTGCAACCCTGTTTGCCGCCCCGGCCCGCGCCAAAGTGGCAGAATGGGATACCCAGGTTTACGACAACCCCAACCAGGCCTACACCATCTACTCACGGCAGCTGGATGCTTACGAGCGCATCTTCGACCAGCACCCCGATAAATTCACCCCGCTCCGCACCCGCCGCCAACTGGATGCGGTCCTCGCAACCTGGAACCAGCCCGACAGCCTGTACCCGCAGGGACGCCCAACCGGAGTTGTCACCCTGATGGAAGGCGCCGAAGGCATTCGCAGGATCGATGAAATCGAAGAATGGTGGGAGCGCGGCGTGCGCATCATCGGCCCGGCCTGGATGGCCACCCGCTTCTGCGGCGGCACACGCGAACCCGGCCCGCTGACCCAGGAAGGCCGCCAGCTGCTGGACGCCATGGCCGACCATGGCCTGACGCTTGACCTGAGCCACATGGCCTGGGAAGCCGCCCGCGAGGCGCTCGACCGGTACACCGGCCCGCTGATTGCCAGCCATGCCAACCCGCTCAAAATGGTCAAAAATGGAACCAGCAATCGCTTTTTGACCGATGAAATTATTGACGGCATCATCGAACACGACGGCGTGATCGGCGTGGTGCCTTTCAACCGGTTCATCATTCAGGGCTGGAAGAATTCCGACCCGCGCAGCGACTGCCCGCTTGACATGGTTGCCGCGCTGATTGATTACATCTGCCAGCGCGCCGGATCTGCCCGCCACGCCGGCCTGGGTACCGATTTTGATGGCGGATTCGGGCTGCAGCACATCCCCGCCGAGCTGGATACGATCGCTGACCTGCAAAAATTGGTCCCCTTGCTGGCCGCCCGCGGCTACCAGGAGAGTGATATTGTGGCCATACTGGGTGGCAACTGGATCAACCACCTGCAAAGGAACCTGCCGGCATGAGCAATCCACCCCTCGGAAACCTGCCCGAGATCAATGGCATTATTTCGCGCGACCGAGTCTATTTCGGTCTGTTCGTGGCTACGATCGGGTTTATCATCTTTATCCTGGGCGCCAAACCGGAGTGGTTTGGCCTTGACCGCAGCCCGGTGGTCGGTTTTGTGCAAATTACCGTCTTCCTGATCGGGCTGGCGATTGTCTGCCTGGGCGGGTATATCGGGCTGGCGGCCCTGTGGGGCGGTCAGGAAAAAAGCATCGCGGCTGATATTGGCCTGCGGCTGATCAGCACCGGGTATGTCATTGCGGTCTTTACCGGCATGGCAGATATCTTTGGAATGAGCGTCATCAACACCCCGCGCGTCCCGTTTTTTGGGCCCTGGCAGGCAGTTGGGGTGCAGATTGGGATGGGGATTATTGCGCTTGGCATGATTCTGATCGTTCCCTTCCGAAAACCGGGGAAAAGGTCATAGGGCAAAGTTCACAGTTTGTATAAAAAAACTCATCGGCCTGAGCGATGAGTTTTTTTTTTGCGCATGTTCCGGTTGGGCAGCGCTGTTCAGGTTTGTGATATGCGTGGAAGCCGCATTAAGGGACCTCCAAACAAAAATTGCGCCAGGCCAATTTGACGCAGGAAGCGCCGTATCCTGGCCAAAACCCAGAATGCGGCCCGGAACCAGGCGCGAAAGACTCGCCCAAAGGGGAAGAGTGAATTCAGCCAGGCCAGCCACGAAACGATTGAAAACAGGATGATCACCGTGATCCCGCCCAGGACCCAGATGATCCTTGCGGCGATCAGCACCAGCGCCGCGGCTGGAATCAGCCAGGGAACAATCACCAGGGCCAGGGTTTGGATGGCTTTTTGTTGGGCTGTGTGTTTCCCAAAAAGATAAGAAAGATAGGGAATCAGAAAAAAGGTGTAGGCCAACATTAGATAGGGAATTGCGCAAATCAAAAATATCGAGCCCGCCAGTGCCATAGGGTCCCTCCCGCATAAACTGGCTTAATTATAGATCATTTACTTTTTTAAGGGTCAGAGATTTTGGGAGCAAAAGCAAATGCAGCCATCCGGCCGTTTCCCGCCGCCTGCCCGCGCATTGCCCCGTTTTCCGGGTTTCCCGGCGGGTTCTTTTGGAAGGCCCTGAAGTTGGTTTTACAAAGGAATTGCATTGCAATGCAAAAAACTCTACAATATTTATTGTTCAACTCCGGCGGCCTGCCCCCACAGTCTGCCCACAGCGCGGGAATTTTATTGGTATGGCGCTGTGCAGTTTTGCCCCTGAATTTTAGTCATATCCCAATTTCGAGCGTTTTTTGCCTGGCCATCCACAATAGCCCCCGCCGGGGGCGGTGAGATGGAACTGTTTTCATCCGGACTGATGCGGCGGCGCATAGTTGCCTCTTTTTTGGCTTTCGTTATTCCCGCCACGTCAATCCTTATTTTGTTGGGCGTTTGCTCCGCGGAAGAGCGAAAAGCGAATGAAAAAGTCCCTGTGCCATGAAAAAGTGCGCAGGGCCTTCACGCGGTCAAGCGGAAACGGTGTCTGTGTCGCGCAGCTGCCTGGCTGGTGGGCGCGCCGCAAAAGGGGATTTCGGCAGCCAGGCGATGCGGAATGTGGGGTACGGGTATCGCATCCAGGCATAGGCGGCTTTTGGGAGGCAGGCGCGGAATGTGGGATAATGCAACGAACCGCCGCTTCCGCGTTCTCCCATTCCCGGCGGGCGGCAGGAGCCTTCAAGATTGATGAAACCCAAACACTGGTTCGTGTTCATTACGCTGGGCGCCATCTGGAGCGCCTCGTTTCTATGGATCAAAATCGCGCTGGCCGAAGTTGGGCCGGTGACGCTGGTGGCCTACCGCGTCTTCTTCGGCTTGCTGACCGGGCTGGCCGTGGCGCTGATCTGGCGGGTGCCGCTGCCGCGCAGCGCCGCCACCTGGAAGGTTTTTGGTCTGCTCGGGTTGACGAACATCGCCCTCCCGTTTTTTCTGATCACCTGGGGTGAGCAAAGCATCGATTCGGCGGTGGCCTCCATCCTGAACGCCACCGTGCCTGTTTTCACCGTCATCATAGCGCATTTTTTCCTGGCCGATGACCGCATGACCACCCCGAAAGTGCTCGGGGTGCTGGTCGGTTTTGCGGGTGTGGCCATCCTGTTCAGCGAGGATCTGGGCGCCGGGTCGGGGGCTTCGCTTTGGGGGCAGGCGGCGGTGATCGTCGCCTCGCTCTCTTATTCCATCAGCTATGTTTATGCCCGGCGCAACACACAAGACGTGCGCGGTGAAATCCGCGGGGCACTGCCTCTCGTCAGCGGCACGCTGGTGATGGGGACGCTCGCGCCCCTGAGCGAGGCGCCGTTCAAAATCCCCAGCCTGCCCATCACCTGGATCGCCCTGCTCTGGCTGGGCGTGCTCGGTTCAGGGCTGGCGCTGATCATGCAGTATTACCTGGTGCATGAAATCGGTCCAACACGCGCCACGCTGGTGACGTACATCTTTCCGCTGGGCGGCGTACTGCTCGGCGTGATTTTTCTTGGCGAACACCTCTCGTGGCAGCTGGTCACGGGGGCGGTTCTGATCATCTCCTCGATTGCTGTTGTGAACTGGAAACCCAAAAAATGACTGAATTTCATTCCGGATTTGTGGCCGTCATAGGACGTCCCAACGCGGGCAAATCCACGCTCGTGAACGCATTTCTCGGCCAGAAGGTGGCCGCCGTCTCGCCCCGCCCGCAAACCACGCGCCGCCGCCAGATGGGAATTCTGACCACGCCCGAAAGCCAGATCGTGTTTGTGGATACGCCCGGCCTGCACGAGCCGCGCCGCAAGCTGGGCGAATTTCTCAACCAGGAAGCCGAAGAAGCCATGCAGGGAGTGGATGTCATTCTCTGGATCGTGGATGCGCAAGACGGCCCTGGCGAAGAGGACCGGCGCATCGCCGCGCAACTGGTACAAATGCGCCGCCGGCCCACGCTGTTTGTGGCCCTCAATAAAATTGACCTGATCCGCCCTGAGCAGGTGCCCGTCAAACTCGCCGCCTGTGCCGAACTCGTTACCGGGGCCGAATTCTTCCCAATCAGCGCCACGCGCGGCAACGGGATCGCTGAACTGCTTAAGAGCCTGGCCGCGCAAATGCCCCAGCGCGAAGCCGAATTTGATGAAGACCAGATTACCGATTTTTACGAGCGCGAAATCGCCGCTGACCTGATCCGCGAGGCCTGCCTGCTGAACCTGCGCGAGGAGATCCCGCACGGCATTGACATCCGCATTGATGAATTTACCGAGCGCGGCGAGCGGGGCGCTTACATCGCCGCGACCGTCTTCGTGGAGCGCGAATCGCACAAGGGGATTGTGATTGGCGAGGGCGGCAGCATGCTCAAAAAGATCGGCAGCAGCGCCCGCAGTGAGATCGAAGCCATGAGCGGGCGCAAGGTATTTCTTGAGCTGCGCGTGAAAGTGGAAAAAGACTGGCGCGATGATGAAAGTCAGCTGCGCCGTTTTGGGTATAAACTTGAGCCGAAAAAGAAGAAGCGTAAATGAACAAAAAAAACGGGCGTCCGAGTGGCGCCCGTTTTTTATTGTTGTGCAATCTGCCGGTGGTTCTTAGAAGAGGAACCAGCCGAGCAGGGCCGCCGCCAGGGTGACGGTGACATTGTCCACATCACGCTGGGGCAGAGATTCGATCAGTGTGGAAACCAGCGCGATGAGGGTCAGCGGCAGCAGGGTGGTGCTGAATGGCGCGGAAAAATATCCGGCTGCGGTATAAACTGCCAGCACTAGCGCGGAAAGGATCCATCCGCCAAAGAAAACACCCAGCGATCCGGCTACTGATTTATCGGGGCTGTGCGGCAGCCGGGAAGAGTTGAAGCGCCGCCCGATGATGTCGGCGATGCCGTCGCCGCCGCACAGCATCATCAGCGCCACCATCCCGACCGGGGTTTCACGCCAAAAAACCAGCGTCAGCAGTACGAACATCAGCCCGTAATACAGCGGCCCGCGCAAAATCTCGCGTGGATCGCCGCTGCGCGACATGGCCTTGACCGAGGCCTCGTCTTTGACCAGGCCCAGGCCGATCAGCGCGAACTGCAGGGTGATTAGACCCGGCACCAGGGCGGCCAGATAACGGTCATACCACTGGCCGGGGAAGAGCAGCCAGCAGAGGACGAAGATCGGCCCGGTGCCGATGTGAATGATCTTGCGGCTCATCCGGCTTTCCACCCAGCCATGGTGGGCGGCAAAATCCATGATGCGCAGCCATAAAATGGAGGCGACAAAGGTGAGAAACAAGGCGAGAAAGGAATTCATGAGGGGCTCCTGGTGCAGCGGAATGCCCAAATATAGCATGATTGCACTATAATCGGCAGAATTTCCCGGGTTTTCCAAGGATTTTTCGATGCAAAAAACAAGTTCTCAGCAATTTTTTCTGGGTGTCAAGGATGAACTGCCCATCCTGGTTGGGGTGATTCCCTTCGGGATGATCTACGGTGTGCTGGCCTTGAGCGCCGGCCTGAATCCTTTCGACGCGCAGGCCATGTCGGCGGTCATTTTTGCCGGGTCGGCACAATTCATGTCGGCCCAATTGATCAAGGTCGGCACCCCGGCGCTGGTCATCATCCTGACCGGTTTTGCCATCAACTTGCGGCATGCTCTTTACAGTGCCACGCTCGCCCCCTATGTCCGCCACCTGCCGCTGCGCTGGAAGGCGCTGCTCGCCTACCTTTTGACTGATGAAGCGTTTGCCGTCACGGTGTTAAATTACCAGCGCGAAGGCATCACTCCGCAGAGTCACTGGTATTTTTTTGGCTCCGGGCTGGCCTTGTGGACCTCCTGGCAGATCAGCACCGCGGTGGGCATTTTCCTGGGCACGCAGGTGCCCGAATCGTGGGGTCTCGATTTCACCCTGCCGCTGACCTTCATTGCCCTGGTCGTGCCGGCTCTGAAAGACCGGGCCGGCATCGTCACGGCGGCAGTGGCCAGCCTGGCCGCGCTGGCCTTTTTCAGCTTTCCATATAAACTCGGCCTGATCGCCTCCGCCCTGGTGGCGGTGGCCATCGGGTTGTGGGTGGAGACGCGCCAATGAATCTCTGGATCATCATGATTTTGATCGGGTTGCTGACTTTTTTGACCCGCCTGTCTTTTATTGCCCTGCTCGAACGGATCAATCTCCCGGCCATCTTTCAACGCGCCCTGCGACTGGTGCCGATCGCCGTCCTGAGCGCCATCATCGCGCCCGAATTGGGGCTGCGGAACAACGCGCTTTTTCTCTCGCTGGAAAATCCACGCCTGCTGGCCGGCATTTTTGCCACCGTGGTCGCCTACTTCACCAAAAACGTAGTCTGGACGATCGTGGCTGGCATGGCCGCCTTCTGGATTTTACAATCTCTGCGCTGATCACTTCAAGCCCAACACCTCATACACCTGCAAACTCTCCCGTTTGCCCTTCACACTCAGCGCCTCCATGGGCTGGGCAATGATTTCGCGCCGGACATGTTCATAAGCCGCCTGGCTGATGACAATCTGGTTGCGGGCGGCGTTTTCTTGCAGGCGCTTGGTGATATTGACCGAATCGCCGATGGCAGTGTATTCCAGTCGTTTTTCGGTGCCGATCAGGCCCAGGACGGCCTCGCCGGTGTGGATGCCGATGCCAAAAGCCAGTTGGGCTTCGGGCGGCAGGGCGGCGTGCAGGTGGGCGATGCGCTCGCGCAGCTTCAGTGCCGTGCGCACTGCGCGCAGGGTGTGGTCGGGTTGGGGGATGGGGGCGTTGAACCAGGCCATGACCGCATCTCCCAGGAATTTATCCACTGTGCCTTCTTCTTCCAGGACAGCTTCGGCTCCGGCGGCCAGGTAGCGGTTGAGCACCGAGACGAGTTGTTCCGGCGTCTGGGTTTCGCTGTAACTGGTAAAGCCGCGGATATCGGCGAATAACACGGTCACCTCCACGCGTTTGCCGCCGAGTGCCAGGCCGTTTGGGTTGATCTGGCGGATGACCGCCGGGGAAACCATGCGCTCGAAGAGTTTGCGCTGGGCTTCGAGATGCTTGCGTTCGGTCAGGTCATCCAGCACGATGGCGACGCCCTGGGTAGCCTGATTGGCGTCCTTAAGCGGGGAAAGGTTGAGGCGCCAGTCCACTGGGCCGCGCAGCGGCAGGCTGTGGCTGATTTCGAAATCGGCCACGGCGGTGTTGTGGGAGCGGACGGCCGCCACCTGTGGGAGGATATCGCTGGCGATGGAGGGCAGCACCTCGTCAATTTTGCGCCCGATGATTTCCAACCGGGTCTGGCCCAGAATATCTTCGGCGGCGCGGTTGCATAGCATGACCTGGTCTTCCACGTCGGCGGTGATGACGCCGCTGGCGATGGAGGCGAAGATGTTGTCCATCATGTTTTTCAGTTCGGTCACTTCGGCCAGGGTGCGGCGCTGCGCGTCGAACAGGCGGGCGTTGTCGATGGCGATGGCGGCCTGGTTGGCGAAGGCGCCGAGCAGGATGCGGGTTGATTCGGTAAAAAGGCCGGAGCGGATGCGGTTGTCGGTGTAGATGACTCCAATCAATTCATTTTTTACCTTGAGCGGTACGCATAGGATGGAGCGCAGGTTGAGGGCGATGATGCTGAGCTGGTCGCCGAAACGGGGGTCTTCCAGGGCGTTGGTGGTCAGGACGGCTTCGCCGGTCTGGATGACGCGCTGGATGACGGTGGTGCTGACGGCGTTTTCGCTGCGATCGAGAGTTTCCTTTTCCCAGTTGCGCGCCACGCGTGTGGCCATTTGCCCGGATTCGTCGCGCAGCATCAGGAAGCCGCGCTCGGCCTCGGTCAGTTTGATGAGGTTGTCCATGACGATGCGCAGCACATGGTCCAGTTCCAGCGAGGAGTTGACGACCTGTCCGATTTCGGTCAGGGCGAGTAGTTTTTTGTGCTCAGCGGTCAGCATGGCGGTTTCCTGCCCCAGCTGGGACAGGCGGTTTTCGAGCCGGGAGAGTTCCTCCAGCGTGTCGGCGGGCAGGCTGCTGCGCAGCGGGAGCAGGCTGGAGCGGATTTGCTGGGCGGCATGGCTGAGGGCTTTGAGCTGCAATTCCACGCTGATCGGTCGGCTGTCACTCATGGGGCGGTTCTCCGTTTCGCGGGCGGCGAATGATGGTGTGCAGGGCGGTGGAGCGGATTTTCCGGGCGGCGCGCCGGGCGGCGGCCGGGTCGGCGGGTTCGGGGGTGTAGAGGGTTTGTTCGTGGGCGGCGGTCAAAAGGTCGATGGCGGCTGTGGCGCTGGGCAGCAGTTGTTTGAGCCTGGCGGCGCGTTCGAGGGCGGTTGAATCGGGGGGTTGGGGGTGACCCAGCCAGCCAAGGCCCTGGTTGATGGCGTGAAAGGCGCGTTCCACCGCGCTGATGTCGTTCCAGCGCACCCAACGTTCGAGCCAGGCGGGTGGATTGGGATTATATCGAAGATAGAGCTGCCTGACCATGCGTGGCAGTTTGCGCGAGAAGGCCTTGCGGCGTTCGAGCTGCCAGGCCAGCAGGAGCATCGCGGCGATGAGGGTGCTGAAAATTATAATCCACAGCCAGCGCCAGGGGGAGTTAAATCCGTTGTTGGCGGAGGCGCCGGAGCGCGCGGCGGGGTCTGTTTCTTTGGCGGCGAGGTCTTCTTCGGAGCCGATGGTCCGGGCCAGGCGTTCTGCTGCCGAGAGGCGGTCATCGTCGATGGCGGGCGGCCGGTCGGTGCCGCTGGGGCGGAAGATGGCGGCCTGGTTGGATGTGGGTTCAAATTCGACCCAACCGATTTCAGAGAAGTAGACTTCTGGCCAGGCGTGCGCGTCGCGGGCGCTGATGCGGTAGGAGCCGTCGGGCTGGTAGGTGCCGGGGGCGTAACCGACGACCAGGCGGGCGGGCAGGCCGGCGGCGCGCAGCAGCAGCACTTCGGCGCTGGCATAGTAGTTGCAGAAGCCGCTTTTCCAGGTGAACAGGAACCAGTCGAGCGGGTCGATGCCGGGGGGTGGCGCGGAAATGGTCAGGTCGTAGGTGATGTTCTCGCGCAGGTAGGTGGTGATGGCGGCGGCCTGATCGTAGTTGGTCGGCTGGTCGCGGGTCAGTTGGGCCGAGAGGCGGCGAATCCCTTCGGAAAGGTTGGCGGGCAGTTGCAGATAGCGCGCGGTGACCCAGGCGGGATAGTCATGGCCGGCGGCGCGCAGTTCTTTGAGGCTGGGGTTGAACGCGGCGGCGCGGACGCGGTACTGGTCGCCGGCCTGCAGGCCGGGCGCCGCCTGCCAGCTGAGCAGGTCGTAGCCTTCCTGGCGCAGCGGGTTGGCCTGGAAAGCTCCGCTGCGGCTGAGCCAGAGCGGGTTGGCGGGGGTTACAACCAGCGCGGTGGGGGCGGTTTTCCAGTTGATGATGTATTCAAGCGGCGCGAGGCTGCCTGTGGGTGAGTTGAGCAGCCGGGGCGGGTCGGGGTCGTAGGCCGTGGTTTGGGTCTCGGAGATGGACCAGCGCCCGTTTTCGTAGTGATCGTAGATGCGCACGCGCCAGTAGGAGCGCTGCGTGCTGCTGGTGGTGGGTTTGACGGTGAATATTTCGGCGTCGCCCTGGCGGGCGCTGCGCCCGAGGGTCATGATGCTGCCGTATAGTTCGCCGGGCACATAGCGGACTCCGCCTTGCAGGGCGGCGAGCATGTCGTTCAGCCGGGCGTGGACTTTTTCGAAGGGCCGTGAGACGGTTTGCCAGGCCTGCGCCACGGCCGGAATAGCTGCTGCGGGGGTTGGGGCCGAAAAGGCGGCCAGCACAATCAGCAGGGCGGTGAGAAACAGGCCGCGGCTGATGTCAAATTCGGGCTCGCCGCCCGCCAATACGCGCCGGTTTTTCCAGTTTTCACGATTCTTGAGCAGGTTGATGCGTCCGATGATGAGCAGGGCGATCAGAAAATAGAAAGCGGTCATCCACAGGCGCTGGGGCTGGTAGCCATCGTAATATTGGATGACAAGCAGCGGGAGGGTGGATGGCAGGATTGCGCCCAGTGCACCCGGCTGGCGCATGATTTGAAAGCCGGAAAAAAGGCCAATGAACCAGAACAATGTGCACATCTGTGCGATGAAAAAAATGGCATCGGTGACGCGTTCGCCGCGCCAGAATACCCCCAGGGTGGCGGTGAGCCGCCCGGCTACGCTGGCCAGCTGCCCAAGGGCGGTGCTTTCTCCGCTCACCAGCCGGGTCAGCATCCAGGGCAGGCTGACCAGGCTGTAGCCTGTAGCCAGCCAGCGGACGGTTTTTTTCTGAAAGTGGCTGACGCCCAGCGCCAGCCCAAGCAGGCTGCCCAGCACGGCCAGCCCTTCCACACTCCACAGGTCGGGCGTCCAGCCGGTGACCGATAAACGCGCGGCTGCCGCATAGACCAGGAGCATCAGCAAGCCCGCCAGGGGCCAATCCCACCGGTATGAATAAAGTTTCATCAGCGCTCCAGCTTGAGTGTACAATATTGTTGTCCGACTCGTCAATTCACAAATCTGCAACGCTCAGGAGGTTGCCATGGATTCGATATTTCAGTTGGGGATTGCGTTTGCCGTCTGGTTTCAGGGGTTGGGCAGCTGGCTGACCGTTCCGATGAAGTTTTTCACCTTTCTTGGTTCGGAGGAATTTTTCCTGCTCTTCCTGCCGGTCATCTACTGGTGCGTGGATGCCGGGCTGGGGCTGCGTCTGGGCGCCATGCTGCTCTTCAACAGCGGCGTGAATGATTTCTTCAAGCTGGCCATGCACGGCCCGCGTCCATACTGGTTTTCCACCCAGGTCCAGGCACTGTCCTCCGAAACCTCCTTTGGCGTACCTTCCGGTCATGCCCAGATGGCGGTGGGCCTGTGGGGCGTGCTGGCGGCCTATACCCGGCGCGGCTGGGCCTGGGCGGTTGCCGTGTTTGTGATGCTGATGATAGGCCTTTCGCGCCTGTACCTGGGAGTGCACTTCTTGCACGATGTCCTGCTCGGCTGGGTGATTGGCGCTCTGGTGCTGTGGGCCTTTCTGAGCCTGTGGGATAAAGTCTTGGCCTGGTCTGAGACCCGCCCGCTGGGTCAGCAGATCCTGCTCGCCTTCTCCCTCTCGGCCCTTATCCTGGCAGCCGGGGCGGGAGCTTTCACCGCGCTGAGAGACTGGCAGCTTCCCGCCGGGTGGATCGCCAATGCCCGCGCCGCCGGCGCCGAAGACCCTGCCCCGGTCACCTATGGCGGCGTCATCGTCTCGGCGGCGACCTTGTTTGGGCTGCTGGCTGGCCTGGCCTGGCTGCGCACCCAGGGCGGATTCTCCGCTGGCGGCCCGCTTGGACAGCGCGTGGCCCGCTTCCTGCTCGGGTTGATCGGGATCGGGCTGCTCTGGTACGGGCTGGGGCTGCTCTTCCCGCGCGGTGAAACGCTGCTGCCCTACCTGCTGCGCTATCTGCGTTATGCCCTGGTCGGCGGCTGGATTTCCGCCGGCGGCCCCTGGCTCTTCCTGCGCCTCGGCCTGGCCCAAAAACCAGCCTGAAAATAGGCATAATGGACGGCTTGAAAAGGCGCGCCGCCTGTGGTTTGATTGCATCAATCAACAGAGCTTCATCAGATAGATCCCAAAGGCGGCCAAATGACCCTCGCGCAAGGAAGTTTGCTGAATGGACACTATCGTATTCAATCTCTGCTGAGCCAGGGAGAGACGGGTGCGATCTACCAGGCCGAGGATGAGCGCTCCGCACAGCCGGTGGCCATCCACGAAAACCTGTTCACTGGTGCGGCTGCCGCGCGCCAGTTCCGCCTGGAAGCCGTCATTCTTTCCAGCCTGAGCCATCCCAGCCTGCCACGCGTCACCGATCACCTGGTGATTGCCGGGCAGGGCCAGTATCTTGTCATGGATTTCATCGCCGGCGAAGACCTGGCCCAGCGCCTGGAGCGCACCTGTCCGCTTCCCGAAGCCGAAGCCCTGCAGATTGGCCTGTCCATCTGCGCCACGCTCGATTACCTGCACTCCCGCCGCCCGCCAGTGGTACACCGCAATCTCAAGCTCGATAAAATCAAGATTACTCCAGCCGGAGCCGTCTATCTGCTCGATTTTGGCTTTGCCCGGCTGCTGCAAGATCAACAAGACACAACCCCCGCCCCCCGGATCTTGAAACCTGGTTTTGCTCCACCGGAACAGTATGGAGGCGGCGAACACATGGATCCTCGCTCCGATATATACGCGCTGGGCGCCATCTTATATACAGCCCTGGCCGGCCTCCCGCCCGCCGACAGCCTGTCGCGCGCCATGAACCGCCAGTTGCTCAGCCCGATCCGGAAGCACAACCCTGCCGTATCGCGCCGGCTGGCCGAAGTGATCGAAAAAGCCCTCGAACCGGATCCCGCCAAACGCTTCCAGTCGGCCATGGAATTCCACCAGAAATTGCTCGAACGCGCCCTCCTGTCGGGCCATGGATAATCCCCCGGGGCGGAAATTTGCTTTATAATCCGGCCATTGATTTCATATACACAGGTTGGTAAGTTTGGTTATGAGTTTGGGACAGGGTAATCTGCTTAATCAGCGTTATCGCATTGTAGAAATACTTGGGCGCGGCGGCATGGGGGCTGTCTATCGCGCCGTGGATGAAAGCCTTGGAGTGGACGTAGCCGTCAAGGAAAATCTGTTCACCTCCGATGACTACGCCCGCCAGTTCCGCATGGAAGCCATGATCCTGGCCGGGATGCGCCATCCCAACCTGCCCCGCGTCACCGACCACTTTGTGCTCGATGGCCAGGGCCAGTATCTCGTGATGGATTATATCGAAGGGGATGACCTGCGCCAGCGCATCGAAAAAACCGGCACCCTCAACGAAGCCGAAGCCATTCGCATCGGCGCCGCTGTTTGTGACGCACTCACCTTCCTGCACAGCCGCAAACCCCCCATCCTGCACCGCGACATCAAGCTCGGCAACATCAAACTGACCAGCGATGGCAATGTCATCCTGGTCGATTTTGGGCTGGCCAAAATGGCCTGGGAACACGAAGAAACCATGACCGGCGCGCGCGCCATGACCCCCGGCTACTCCCCGCCCGAACAGTATGGCACCGCCCGCACCGATGCCCGCTCCGACATCTATTCGCTGGGGGCCACGTTGTATGCCGCCATCAGCGGAGTTGTGCCCGAAGACAGCCTGATGCGCGCCGTTGATGGCGTTGAGCTGACCCCGCTGCGCAAGCATAACTCCACCATTTCCGAGCGCCTGGCCGGTGTGATCGAAAAAGCCATGGCGCCTTCGCCGGGCAACCGCTACCAGACCGCTGAAGAGTTCAAACAAGCCCTGCTCAACTGCCAAAAATCCGACGACAACCCGCAGCAGGACAACGATTCAACACCGACAGCGGCCCAGCGAACCCGCCCCAAGCCCAGGCAGGCAGGCGGATTGTTGCGGCTCTTTTTGCTGGTTCTACTGATGACCCTGACCGTGCTGGCCGTCATCCTGTTCAGCCCCGCCAACCGTCAGTTTGTCGCCTCGTTCCTGGCCCTGGCGACCCACCCAACTGCCACGCTCACCCAGACCGCCACGCCCACCAGCGCCGCCAGCTCCACGCCCACTCCAACCGCCGTGGTCCTCCCCAGCAGTTCACCGACCTCCACGCGGACCCGCACTCCTGCTTCGACGAAAACGCCCCTCCCGACCGCCACCCTGGTCACCCCGTCCGTCGTGGCGGCCACCCAGCCCGCCGCAAGCCCGGCCGCTGCAAGCCCGGCCAGTGGTGAAATTGCGTTTGCCTCCATTGTCAACAAGGCTGCCCAGATCTTTCTCATCAACGCCGATGGCAGCAATCTGCGTCAGCTTACCCAGGCTCCCAATGGCGCCTGCAGTTTTTCCTGGAAGCCGGATGGCCGGGAACTGATCTATGCGTCGCCCTGCCGGGCCAAATCACTTCTCTACCCGGATTCCGGGTTGTACCTGCTAGATCTGGAAACCGGCCTCACGCGCCCGCTGCTTAAGGAAGTGCAAGGCGAATTTGACCCGGCCTGGTCGCCGGATGGCACCCACATCGCCTTCACCTCGCTCCGCGACGGCACCTGGCAGATTTACATTTACGACCTGACCACTTCAGAGACCACCCGGTTAACAGAGGCTCAGAACGATGTCAACTCCCGCTTCCCGGCCTGGTCGCCGGATGGAAAGCAAATCGTCTACACAGCCAGGGTGCGCGGTATGCTGCAGATCTGGTCAATGAATCCGGATGGAACGGAGAAGCAACGGTTGGTGCAAAACAACAATTCCGTTTCGGATTATCTGCCGGCCTGGTCGCCGGACGGAGCCTTCCTGCTGTTCAGCGAAAACAATTTTGAGTTATCGGCGCCGGCCTGGCTGATGCGCCTGGAGCAGGGCCAGAAACAGGCCGTGAGGCTGGAAGCCGCCATCCCGCCCGTGGTGGATGTCAGCTTTGCGCCGCAGGGCATCTGGCTGGCGTATGAAACGGTGGTTGATTCGCACCAGGCGATTTATCTCTTCAACACCCAGACCGGAGAGCGGAAGCCCCTGACTGGTGGCAGCCCGGTGGAGGATTTTGACCCGCTCTGGCGGCCCATCCTGCAACCGTAATCAAAAAGACCTTCCGGTTTTTGCCGCGAAGGTCTTTTTTGATGTCCGTCAGCCCGGTTTAGTGGAGCAGTTCCAGCAGTTGCGGGTGCAGGGCCGGGGTGGCGGCCAACACGGATTGGGGCGGCTGTAAATAGTCGCTGCCGCCTTCCACGTTGCTGACCAGCGCGCCAGCCTCCGCGGCGATCAGGCCTCCGGCGGCTACATCCCAGGGTTTGAGCGAAAGCTCCCAGTAGCCATCGAAGCGTCCGGCGGCCACGTAACACAGATCCAGGGCGGCGGAGCCCAGGCGGCGCACGCCCTGGGTCAGCTTGGCGAGCTTGACAAAGTAGACGAAGTTATCGCGTTTGGCGTTCCAAGAATCATAGGGAAAGCCTGTCACCAGCAGGCTGCGCTGTAATTCTGCCGCTTGCGAAACGTGCAGACGGCGGCTGCCGTTTAACCAGGCGCCCTGGCCTCGTTCGGCGGTGAATAGTTCGTTGCGCAGGGGGTCATATATGGCGCCCAACAGCACCTGCCCCTGGTGGGCGTAGGCGATTGAGACGCAGAACGTGGGCACGCCGTGGGCGTAGTTGACCGTGCCGTCGAGCGGATCAATAATCCAGAGGTGTTCGGATGCGCCGTCCAGCTGGCCAGATTCTTCGGTCAGGATGCTGTGGCCGGGGAAGGAGCGGCGCAGTTCAGCCAGTAAAAAGTCTTCGGAGGCATGGTCAATTTCGGTGACCAGGTCGATGACGCCCTTGTAATTCACCTGGTGGTCTTTTTCGTAGCCGTCTGCCAGGATTTGACCGGCCTGGCGGGCGAGACGCTCCAGGTCGGCGCGGGTGGGAAGTGTCATGGGGTGGGGTTCCTATGTTTGGGGAGAATTTGGCGGGGCTGGGCGGTTAACCCTGATCGTTCCAGATGCGCCGTCCGAGCCCGGAGAGGGCCAGTTCCACGGCCAGGGCGGCGGTGGCGTTTTGCACATCCAGGATGGGGTTGACTTCGACCAGATCCATGCCGATTAACCGGCCGGTTTCGGCGGCCAGTTCGCAGGCCAGATGGGCTTCGCGGTAGGTCAGCCCGCCGGTGACGGGGGTGCCGACTCCGGGGGCGTGGCGCGGGTCGAGCGAGTCCATGTCGAAGGACAGGTAAAGGCTCTCGGCGCTGGAGAGGTGCGCAAGTGCGATTTCCATGGCGCGCATCATGCCCAGCCGGTCTATTTGTTCCATGCCAAGCACCAGTACGCCGGCTTCGCGCAGGTTTTGTTTTTCACCGGGGTCGAGGTCGCGGGCGCCGATGACGGCCACGCGGCGCGGGTCGAGCACTGGGCCGGTTTCCTCCCAGAGTGCCGTCAGGCGCGGATCGCCCAGGCCGCACAGGGCTGCCAGCGGCATGCCGTGGATATTGCCGGAGGGTGTGGTGGTCGGGGTGTTGAAATCGGCGTGCGCGTCAACCCACAGGACGCCGATTTCCTTTTGGCGGGATGCGCCGCGGATGGAGCCAAGCGCCAGGCTGTGATCGCCGCCCAGCACAAGCGGGAAATGTCCCTGCTGAAGCGAGGTGGCCACGGCTCCGGCGGTGCGCCGCGCCATGGGAATGATGCAGTCGATGTACTTCAGCCGGGGTTCGTTGACCTGGCACATTTCTGCGATGGGCACTTCCAGGTTGCCCTTGTCGGTGACCGGGAGGCCCAGGCTTTCGAGCTGGGTCTGCAGGTGGGCATAGCGGATGGCGCTGGGGCCCATATCCACCCCGCGCCGGTCTGCGCCGAGGTCAATTGGGACGCCGATGATGTCGATGGGGCGCATGGGTTACGCCGTCCGGTAGTAGCCGACGTCGACCGAGTAGACGCGGCCTTTTTTGATGACCTGTCGGACCAGGTTGGTGCCGAAGCGGTAGCCCAGGTGGCGGTAATCGGGCACGGAGAGGATCAGCAGGTCGGCTTGTTTGCCGGGGTCGAGTGAGCCGACTTTATCGGTCATGCGGATGGCGTGGGCGGAGTTGATGGTGGAGGCGGCGATGGCCTGGGCCGGGGTGAGTTTCATGGCGCGGCAGGCCAGGGCGATGACGAATTGCATCGATTCGTTCCAGGCGGTGCCGGGGTTGCAGTCGGTGGCCAGGGCGAGGATTCCGTTGGCTTCGAGGATGGCCTGGGCGGGGGTGTAGTCGTGTTCGGCCAGGCCGAAGGGCGTGCAGGGCAGCGAAACGGCGACTGTCTCGGAGCGGCCCAGGGCGGCGATATCTGCCGCGGAGGTTTTGACGAGGTGATCGGCGGAGACGGCGCCCAATTCCACGGCCAGGGAGGCGCCGCCCAGGTTGTCGAATTCGTCGGCGTGGATTTTGAGCGGGAAGCCGAGTTCGCGGGCGCGGGTCAGCACCTGGCGAGATTGGGCCAGGTCGAAGGCTTTGTTTTCGCAGAATACGTCTACAAACGGCAGGCCGCGCTCGGGGGCGTGGGTTTCCCACCACTGGCGCAGGATCGGCAGCATCGTTTCGCAGACCAGGTCGGTGTAGCCCTGTGGGTCGTCGCGAAATTCGGGGGCGATGGCGTGCGCGCCGAGGAAGGTGATGGCTAGATCCATGCGGCTTTCGTCTTCGAGGGCCAGCAGGGCTTTCAGCAGGCGCAGTTCGGTGGCGGTTTGCAGGCCGTAGCCGGTTTTGGCTTCGACGGTGGTGGTGCCATGCGCAAACATGCGGAACAGGCGCGGGCGGGCCTGGGCGATGAGGGCTTCGATGCTGGCGGTGCGCGTCTGCCGGACGGTGGATAGGATGCCGCCGCCGGCAGCCAAAATCTCCAGGTAGGGTTTCCCGCTCATTTTCATCTCAAATTCCGCGGCACGGTCGCCGCCCCAGATGAGATGGGTGTGCGGGTCGACAAAACCGGGCATGACGACACAGCCGTAGGCATCGAGCAGCGGTTCGCCGGGGTAGGCGGCGCGCAGTTCGGCAGTGGGGCCGGTGGCGACGATTTTCTCATCCCGAATCAGGACCGCGCCATCCTCGATCAGGCCGAGGTGGCCGAGGTCGCGGCCGCGCTGCGGGCCGCCCGCCAGGGTAAGAAGTTGTGACGCGGAGTGAATCAGCATGGTTCTATTTTACCTGTTTGCGGAGAGATTTTGCGGGTTTGCGCCAAAAGGTCGCCATTCCCGGCGCGAGACGGTACAATTCGACAAATTCCCCTCGTTGAAATGGAAAACCTCGCCATGCTCGAAATCCGCCCGGTTCGCGATGCACACGAAAAACAGATTTTCCTGACCTTCCCCTGGAAGGTGTACCAGAACGATCCGCTCTGGGTGCCGCCGATTTTGTCCGAGCGCCGCAAGGTCACTGACCCGGCGCGCGGCGGCTTCTTCAAGAATGGTTACGCCGAATTCTTCATCGCCTGGCAGGATGGCCAACCGGTGGGAACAATCTGTTGTGCCGAGGATACCGCCGCCAGCCAGTTCAAGGGCCGTCGCGAGTGCATGATTGGCTTTTTCGAGTGCGTGGAAGATTACACAGTCGCCGCTGCGCTGCTCGACCAGGCCCAGGCCTGGGCGCAGGCGCACGGCCTGGGCGCACTCTATGGCCCGTATCATCTCGATTATGAGGATTCGCGCGGGTTGTTGATTGAAGGCCATGACCGTCCGCCTGCCGTGCTGTGCGGGCATACCCCGGCCTGGTACGCAGATTTCTTTACGCGTTACGGCATGGAAAAGTGGATTGATGACGGGTTGGCCTACGCCTTCGAACTTGACCCGCAGTCGCCGCAAATTCGCCGCCTGGCGCGACTGGCCGACCAGGTGCGTGCGCGCAAGCCTGAAATCATCCTGCGCGGGGCGAATTTGAAAGATGTCGAAGGCGAAATTGACCGTATTCATACCCTGACCAACAGCGCTCTGGCGCACTTGCCTGGCTTCACCCCCTGGCCGCGCGAGATCGTGGCAGGCGTCATCCGCCCGATGGTGGATGTGATTGACCCGGAGCTGGTGATTCTGGCCGAGATTGCCGGTCAGCCGGTCGGATTCCTGCCCGGCGTGCCGAACCTGAACGAGGCGCTGATCCACGCCAACGGGCTGCGCTTCCCGTGGGATTACGCCAGCCTGCTCTGGCACATGCGCCGCCGCCCGCGCTGCCTGGCCGTTAAAAGCGTTCTTGTCCCGCCTGCTTATTGGGATACCGGCGTGGGCGTATTGATGTTCGATACGCTCACCCGCCGCGCAATTGCCAAAGGGTACCAATGGGCTGATCTGTCGATCACTGGCGAGGATAACCCCGATACTTTTCTGCTGGCCCGGCACATGGGCGCGAAAATCTACAAGCGCTACCGGCTGTATCACAAACCTCTTGGCCGGGCCTGAGCCATCTCTGCTCGCGTCAACCAGATAAACCGTGCTGAATCGCAATAACAGCGGCCTGGGTGCGGTCTGAAACGCCCAGTTTTTCCAAAATGGCGCTGACGTGGTTGCGGACGGTGCCCTCGGATAGGTGCAGCTGGGCCGCGATCTCGCCGTTGGTGAAGCCGCGGGCGATCAGGCGCAGGACATCCAACTCACGTTCGGTCAGCTTGTCCGTCAGCAGCGAGGCAGGCTGGGTTTGTTTGCTGGCCACCTGGTTGAGCAGTTTCCCCGCCACGGCCGGATCGACAAAAGATTTGCCATCCAGCGTCCCGCGAATAGCCTCGACAATTTTTTGCCGCGAGGTGTCTTTCAAAAGATAGCCGGAAGCGCCCGCGCGGATGGCGTCAAAGACCCATTCATCGTCATCGTAGGTCGTCAGCACCAGGATTTTGATCTGGGGGTATTTGGCGCGGATTTCGCGCGTGGCTTCAATGCCGTTCATCATGGGCATTTTCAAATCCATCAGAATCAGATCGGGCTGTTTTTGCCCGGCCAGTTCCACGGCTTCGGCGCCATCCTGGGCGAGACCGACCACCTGGAAATCTTTTTCCAGGCTGAGCAGCATTTCCAGTCCGTCACGGATGACGGCTTGATCGTCACAGAGAAGTATTTTCATGGCTAAATCGTCAGGACAACCTGTGTGCCCTGTCCCTTTGCGCTGATGATATTGAGTTTGCCACCGGCCAGTTCGGCGCGTTCGCGCAGGCCGACCAGCCCAAAATGACCGCTTGAATCGCTGGACTTAGGATCAAATCCGACGCCATCATCCTGGATGACGAGGGTGATGTGTTCGCTGCCTGCCAGGCTCACGCTGAATTTCTTGGCGCGCGAGTGATTGACGATGTTTTCGATGGCTTCCTGCGCGATGCGGTAGATGGTCTGTTCCACGTCCGGGCTGAGCGAGGGCAGGGGCTCTTGCAGAGCCAGCGTCAGCTCGAGATGGAAGCGGGCCGCCGCGGATTCGGCCGCGCGCTGAATGGCCAGTCGCAAGCCCAAATCTTCCAGCGCGGAGGAGCGCAGAGCTTTCAGCGCGCGGCGGGTTTCATCCACGCCGAGGTGGGTGGCCTGCAGGGACGATTCGACCAGATCACGGGACTTGGAAATGTCAATATCAAAATAGGCTTTGGCGGTTTCCAGTGAAACAGAAATGGCAGTCAGCGAATGAGCCAGTGTGTCATGCAGTTCGCGCGCGAGACGGTTGCGTTCACGGCTGACGGTCAACTGCTCCAGCGTGGAGGCATAGTGCGCCAGGTTGGCATTCGCCGCGCGCAAAGATTCGCGCTGTTCGCGCAGCCGCGCTACCAGCAGACTGATAAAGACGCCCACCGCAATGAAGCTGATCGTGCGGATGATGGCGATAAACAGGAAAACGAAAATATTGCGCGAGTTGACCGAAATGAAATAAATCAGTCCCAACTCCAGCGCGGTGGTGCCCAGGCTGAACAGGATGACCTGCAAAAGGTCATATTCCCAGGCCACCAGCACCAGCGCCACAAATAAAACCGGCAATTGGCGCAGCGCCATGCCTTCGGCGTTTGCCAGCGGCCCATTCGGAAAACGAGGCGTGAGAAATACGTTGATTAGAATGGGCGCAGTGGAAATGGCCAGCAGCAGCGTGGGGTAAAAAGCCTGGCCCAGCTTCCTTTGGATTTCATCCGAATGGGTAAAGATCAGAAAGAGCAGCACGACCACGCCATTGGCGGCGTAAAAAAGATAAACAGGGCCGAACGGGCTTCTCGGCTGGCCAGGCAGGTTGAACTGCTGATTGAACGGCGGCTGTCCCGGCGCGCCTTGCAGCGCAGGTGGATTCTGCAGGATGGGCAGTTTCATCTGCGCGTACAGAACAAAATCCATCAGGGCCATGGCCAGCAGAAACCCGATCCAGATCCAGGCGGCGATGCGCAGAAAGCGGGTTGAGTCGTTCGGGGTCTGCATGCCTGAATCTTATCACGAAGCCTCCCACAGGACTTATGCGCGCTGTCATGCTTTCCACGCAATCCCCATGACAGCTGTCATGGGGATCGGAGCGCGCCTTCACGGGTTTGCTTGGCATAGGATGACTGGCTTCACTCCCGTCTTTGGGCGGGGAAAGGTAAGATAGGGCAGGTAAAAGGAATGAGCGAAAATTCTACGGTCGAGTTTGGCGGGTGTTCTTCTCGCTAAACTCGAGACCAATCATGACAAGGAAAAAAATGACAACAGCCACCCTGCCAACCCAACCATCGTTCTTGAAAAAGCAACTCTTCCGCGGCGTGACGGTCGCAACCGTCCTGATCGCCGCCATCACGCTGTTTGCATTTGGCGTGCACATGCTCAACCTTCAGAGCATCGGCAACGCCAACGAGTATTACACCGCGGCGGTCAAAGCCATGCTGCAATCGTGGAGCAACTTCTTCTTTGTCGCGGCGGAACCGGGCGGCTCGGTCACGGTCGATAAACCGCCGCTGGGATTGTGGATCGAGGCGCTCTTCGCCTACTTACTGGGCGTGAGCGGCTTCAGCGTTTCATTGCCAAACATCCTGGCGGGTGTTTTTGGGATTCCGCTGCTCTACGCGATGGTCAAAAAATATATGGGCGAACTGGCGGGGCTGGTGGCGGCTTTTGTCATGGCCATCACGCCCGTGTTTGTGGCCACCAACCGCAACAACACCATGGATGGCCTGCTGGTCTTCTTCCTGCTCGCGGCAGCCTGGGCCTTCATCCGGGCCACAGAAAAGGGCCAACTGCGCTGGCTGCTGCTGGGTGCGTTCATCGTCGGGCTGGGCTTCAACATCAAGATGATGCAGGCCTTTTTGCCGCTGCCCGCCTTTTACGCGCTGTATTTCTTCGGTTCCAGGCAAGGCTGGGGGCGCAAGCTCTTCAATCTCGGGCTGGCCAGCGTTCTGCTGCTGGTAGTTTCACTCGCCTGGGCCGTGGCGGTCGACCTGGTGCCCGCCGATCAGCGCCCGTTCATCGGATCGACCCACGACAACTCCGTCATGGAACTGATTATCGGCCATAACGGAATTTCCCGCCTGGCGAGGGTAGGCGGCCCAGGCAGCGGCCCGCAAAGTGGAGGCCCGCAGGCTGGATCAAGCCCCAACCCCGGACTTCAACCGCAGGCCGGAAATCGACAGGGCCCACCGGCTGAAGCGCTGGCGGCCTGCGCCAATTCCACGCAAGGCGCGGCCTGTTCGTTTACCCAGCCCGGCCATACAGTCGAGGGAACCTGCATCACCCCGCCCAATTCCAGCGCGCTGGCCTGCGCCCCGCAGGGCATGATTCCGCTTGGGCAGCAGCCTATCCAGCAAACGCTGAATGGCAGTTCCGGGCGGAGCGGCGGCTCGCAGTTCAGCCAGGAAACCGGCGAACCAGGGATTTTCCGCTTCTTCACCAGCCCGCTTTCAAAGCAGATGTCCTGGCTGCTGCCTTTCGCGCTGATCAGCGTTCTGCTGGCGCTTTTCCCGGCCACCACTGGCGGACGATTCCAACTCCCGCTTGAAACGGGCGCGCACAAAGCCCTGCTGCTGTGGGGCGGCTGGCTGCTGACGTGCGTGGTGTTCTTCAGCGCGGTCTCCGGCATTTTCCATGCCTATTACGCCATCATGCTGGCCCCCGCGCTCGGCGCGATGGTCGGGATTGGCTTTGCCTGGTTGTGGAATTGGCGCAGCGCCGGAAAGTGGAGCGGATTGCTGCTGGCGATTTCGGCGGCGCTGACAATTGTCTACCAGATTTTTGCCATGTTCCAGTATGGCGAAATGGCCTGGTGGATGCTTGGAATTGGCCTGCTGTTTGGGCTGGGAATTTTGCTGATGTTCTTCCGGCAGCGCGCGGCCTACCTTACCCTGCTGGCGGCGATGCTGATCATCCCCATGTATTGGACGCTGATGACGGTGCTGACGAACGGCAATCAAAAACTGCCAACCGCCTACGCGGGGGTCAGCCAACAGCAGGATCGTTTTGCTCCTGTAGGCCAACCCGCCGGGCGGAATCAGCCGGGGTCAAACGTCAACCAGGATTTGCTGGCCTATCTGCAGACGAACACCCAGGGCGTGAAATACCTGGTGGCGGTGCCTTCTTCGCAGCAGGGCAGCGGCTTTGTGATCGAAACCGGCCGCCCGGTCCTGTATATGGGCGGATTCAGCGGCGGAGATCAGGTGGTCAATGCGCAGGATTTGAGCGCGCTGGTGGCACAGGGCGAGCTGCGTTATGTCTATTATGGCGAAAACGGGAACGACGAAATCATCAGCTGGCTGCGCAGTGCCTGCACAATTGTGCCCGAATTCAGCCGCACTTCAACCGGCAGCGGAAATTCCGCCGGGCAAAACCGGAACGGCCCGCAAAACGAGCCCACGACTTTGTACCTGTGCCAGTAAATCGCGCTGGAAGCAAAGTCAAGCACGTCCCAACCTTCTTTTAAACACAAGGGTCACGCAGGAACACAAGGGAAATCAGCTTTCCTTCGTGTACCTGGGTGCCCTTTGTGTTTAATGTTTTGGTTTTTTGGGCAAGGCTGCAGGAATGGTTACCCAACCTTCAAAAAATGCAGGCTGTGACCGGTCAGTTCGAAAAAACGCTCCAGCGTGGGGCGCGTCAGCAGCAGCGTGGCGGTATTGACCAGCGGGTGGCTCTGAAACAGCTCGCCCTGCCAGATTTCAGCATCCAGCCACAGCTCCACCTGGTGGGCCGTGTCATGGATCAGCGCCAGCATGGTCACCGAACCGGGTTGCACTCCCAGCAGACGCTCCAGGTTCTCTTTCGAACCAAAGCGCAGGTGCGGGACGTTGATCTGCTCCGCCAGCGCCTTCAGATCGAGGCTTTTCTCGCAGGCGGTCACCACCAGGAAGAAGCGCCGCGCCTTTTTATCGCACAGGAACAGGTTCTTGGTGCTGACGGTGGCCTGCTGCGGACGATGCAGTTCCGCTTCGGCGCAGGTGTAGACGGCCGGGTGTTCAATGCGCTGGTAGGAAAAATGCTGCGCGGCGAGGTAATTCAGAAGCTCTGATTCGTTCATGCTTCCCTTCCCGGCGCTTACCAGCTGTCGTCCAGTTCCTGCGCGGCGCGCTGACCGGATAGATAGGCGCCGTGCACGGTGGCGGGATGTTCGCGGTGCGTGGCCTCGCCCGCAAAAAAGAGCGTTTCGTCCACGGGCGCGGCCAGCAGGTCATAATTATCGGGCGTGGCCCCGGTTTTCAGCGAGCTGTAGGAGCCGTAGGTGAACGGATCCTGCCCCCAGCGCGTGATCAGCCAGCCTTCCGGCTCAGGGATTTCCCGGCCAAACATGCGCCCCAGGGTCTGGCGCGCGGCGCCCAGGATTTCTTCGTCGCTCAACGATTCAATCTGCAGCCCGTAGCTCCCGGCGTTGAATCCCAGCAGCACCGGCTGATCGATCAGCGCCGCCAGGTTCAGCCATTCGCAGAAATGGCCCTTTTCTTCCGAGATATATCCGAGCAAATGACTGTCGCTCTGCCAGAAAGCCTCGGAGAAGCGCAGGTAGAGCTTGTTCAGCACGCCAAAGCCGAACTGCATCAGGGCGGATTGCTTTTTGGCGGGCAAAGACGGCTCAAATTGGACGAGGCCCTTTTGCAGCACGCCCACCGGCAGCGTCACGACGGCTTTCTTGGCGGAATATTCCCCGCTCCGGGTCTGGACGCGCACGCCATCCGCGCCGTACGTGATGCGCTGGACGCTCTCTCCCAGGCGGATATCCAGCCCATCGGCCAGCTGCTGGATGAGCGAGTCATAGCCATCCGGGAAGATGACATCGCCGCCGTCAAATTCACCGGCGTCATCGAACCAGAACATCGAGAGATCACGCACATCGGCGGCGTATTCATGCTCGATGGTGGTGTTGATGGCGTAGGTCAGCTTGCGCAGGGCCTCCGGCGAGAAGTTGCGGGCGCCCAGGTACTGGTCAATGGCCGCTTGCAGGGAGACGTCGTTGTCGAAATCATCCTGCCATTCCTCAATTTGCGCCATCAGGTTCTCATAATCCGCTTCCAGGGCGGCGCCTTCCGCCTCGGACAGTTCTGCGCCATCCGTGTTGAAGATGGTCAGGCTGTCGTAATCGGTTGGCACGCGCCGCGCATTGACCTGGTCGGCCAGCGCCGTGAGCGGATTGCCTTTGACGCCATGAATCCAGGAGGCGCCGAGATCGAGCGGCAGTCCGAGCGAACGATCGGTCCAGACGCGCCCGCCGCTGCGCTGGCGCGCTTCGAGCAGGATGACGTCATAATCCAGTTCCTTCAGGCGCCGGGCGGCTGAAAGGCCCGCCATCCCGGCCCCGATCACCAGCACTTCGGTCTCGCGCGGCAGGTCGGGGGTGGAGCTTGGCTCAGGCGCGGGCTGCGGCGTTTCAGTGGGAGCAGCTGGCGGCGGCTGTGTGGCTGTGGCAGCCGTGGCAGCCGGGCGGGCGGCGGGCGGAAGCGGCGTTTCCGGCGCGCAGCGCGTGACCAGCAGCGCTCCCAGAGAGACTGCGGTCAATTTTAGGATGTCACGTCGTGAAAGTGGGCTCATATCCTGCTCCTTTTTTTGCTTTCCTGGCGCTGCGGGGCGCTGAATAGGCGGGAATTATACCCGGGGTTGTCTGATTTCCCGGCATGAACCACCGATCCGCAATTTCTACTTGCGTAACCCGCCGAGAAATTTCCGCTTGAGCGGCAAACCCCGGCGCAAAACGGGCGGGCGGGGGAAAGGAAGGGCTATCTCTGGCTGGGAAATCTGAACAGCAGGCAATTCAAAACCTTCCTTAAAATAAAAAACCAGGCCGCTTTTCTCTCTTCAGAGATTGCCAGGCCTGGTTGTTTCTTGATCCCTTGATACTGCTGTTAATCAGCGGGCAGATCTTATAGCAAGGCGCTATTTTGCAACAAATCAGTCAAATCTGCATTTAGTTCTTTCAACAAAGCCACAGATTGACTTATATTTTCAGGGGTGGCACTCAACGATGTGAAAATTTCATCTACTTGGCTTTTAAAATTGACAGGTTTTATTTTGAAATTGTTTGCAATCGTAACAGCGCCTTTCTCGTTTAACCAATGTTCTTTATTCATGGCAAAGAGAACCTGAAGCATACACATTACGCTTCTAAAACAACATCCTGCTGCGTAAGTGACATCAGCTTTTGCAATACTTTTCTTGGCAATTCCTATCGAGAAATCTATCTCCCATGAAAAATTTTGAATTATGGCCTTCTGTAAAGCAGCGGGATAGGGGATAACTTTGCTTTTTAAGTTTGCAATTAATCCTTCTGGAGTAGTGTAAACTTTATTCTGTAAATTCCCCAAAAATAGGTCAAGTGTTATCCTATCGTTTACCAGACAAAAGGAGCGCACAATGACCTATCGAGATGATTTTACCCTACCAGCCGAAATGCTGGAACAAGTAGCCAGT
>CAIQVH010000006.1 GCA_903875215.1 uncultured Anaerolineae bacterium | reverse complement strand
TGGTGCGGATTACAGGCTGGCGTTGATGGTGCTGAAGACGTTGCGAACCAGCGGGCCCATGATGGTGAGGGCGGCGATCACGACAA
Source organism: uncultured Anaerolineae bacterium (assembly GCA_903875215.1). Classification (GTDB taxonomy): domain Bacteria; phylum Chloroflexota; class Anaerolineae; order Anaerolineales; family Villigracilaceae; genus UBA5195. Next base: position 28,483 of record CAIQVH010000006.1, on the reverse strand, counting down.
CTGCGACCAGGACGAGGATCAGAGCGTACTCAACCATGCCTTGGCCTTTTTCTTTGAGTGAGAACATCATAGTGGTTTATCCTTTCGGTAGAAGAAAAAAGAATAGATATCATGCAAAAAAAAGTGGAAACGAAGGTGCGGATTACAGGCTGGCGTTGATGGTGCTGAAGACGTTGCGAACCAGCGGGCCCATGATGGTGAGGGCGGCGATTACGACAACAGCGACAAGAACGAGGATCAGAGCGTACTCGACCATGCCTTGGCCTTTTTCTTTGAGTGAGAACATCATAGTGGTTTATCCTTTCGATGAAGAGACGATAAAAAATTTACCGGGTAATAAAGTGGATACGAAGGTGTGGATTACAGACTGGCGTTAATGGTGCTAAAGACGTTGGCGACCAGCGGGCCCATGATGGTCAGGGCGGCGATCACGACAACAGCGACCAGGACGAGGATTAGCGCATATTCCACCATGCCTTGACCCTTTTCCTTGCGATTGATCAGCATATTTTTCTCCTTTCTTTAAGAATTTCTTTAGATCACTAAAGAATAGACTTACTGAGCTTATTGTACATGTTTCTCGAAATTTTCCAAGGATTATTCCTTACAGGGGACTTGCATTTAGACCTTTTGGGGGGGAGATAACTTTACAAAAAAACAATTTTTTTTGCTCCAAAGGATTCAGCCGCCGTTTCCAGCCAGCCCCAGCTCCGGGGCGATGCGTCGCATGGCTAAAATTACGTTTGCGGTATGTTCCCATAACTCGACCCCAAACTCGGCGGCGGCGCTTTCCATGCCGGCGCGGTCGGTTCCGGCGGCGAAGGCCTTGTCCTTCCACTTTTTGCGAACGGAGGAGGCTTCCAGGTCATGCAGGGAGCGGGAGGGCCTCACCAGCGCCACGGCGCTGATCAGGCCGGTGATTTCGTCACAGGCGTTGAGAGCTTTTTCCATCAAGGAATCGCGTGAAACACCGGTGTTGTCTCCGTGGCTGAGAATGGCCCGTACAATCACTTCGTCGACGCCGCGGTCGCGCAGCAGGGGCGCGCCCAGGCTGGGGTGTTCCTCCACGGTGGGGTGGATTTCCCAGTCGAAGTCGTGCAGCAGGCCGGTCAGGCCCCAGAGTTCGACATCCTGGCCATATTTTTCGGCGTAGAAACGCATGGCGGCTTCCACGCCGAGCATGTGGCGCACCAGGCCTTCGTTTTTTACATATTGGCGGACAAATGAGAGGGCTTCTTCGCGAGTCAGCATGGGTTGGGCTCCTGGGTGGGTTATGGTTCCGGGTTGGGAAAGATCGGTTCGGGCGGGCCGAGTACCGGTTCGGGATGGGTCAGCAGGTCGGCAAAGGCAGTCAGCGTGGCAGGCAGTTCGCGAAAATTCCAGAAGAACAGGGAACTTTTCCGGTAGGTCAGGTTGCTGGCTTCGACGCCGATGCCCTCCAGGCCGAGGGCGTTGCACAACAGCAGCGCGCGTGGCAGGTGAAAGGCCTGGGTGACGAGGATGGCGGACTGAAGGCCGAAGATTGCGCCGGCGCGATAGCACGAGTCGTAGGTGCGCCGCCCGGCATAATCGAGAACGATATCTTCGGCGGGGACGCCCAGGCTGAGCGCGTACTGGCGCATGGCTTCGGGCTCGTTGTAATTGGCAAAGCGGTTGTCGCCGGTCATGAGGATTTTTTCGGCTTTGCCGGATAAATAGAGCCGGGCGCCGGTTTCGACGCGGTCTTTCAGGATTGGGGTGGCTTCCCCGCTGCGCGTCAGCCCCGCGCCAAAGACGATGACCACCCGCCGGGGCGGGACATCCGCCTCGCCGTAGGTTTTGTTGGCGGCCAGCAGGCCGGTGACCGCGCGGGCCAAGAGAGCGGCCAGTGCGCTGCCCAGTATCAGTGTCAGGAACATGGTGAAGACCAATCTAAAAAGTATTTGGAGTACGCGAATCAATTTCGACCACATTGGACGGATTTTACCAGCAAAAACTGGCCCGCTGTTTTTGACCCAACCCCCGGATTAGGAAGAATGGCCTCCCGGCTGAAGCCGCAACTGCGTATACAATCATGGCATCTCTTCTGATTCACTTGCGTTCTGCGAGGCCCCAGTACCATGAATAAAAAGACCGGCTTGATCATCCTGTTTTTCATCCTGCTTCTGGCGGGCAGTGCCTATTTCCTGCTGTATTCCATTCAGCAAAACACCCAGGCGGCCCTGCAGCAGGCTGTGGCGCCTTTTCAGCAGAGCAATGCTGCCCTGCAAACGCAGGTTGCCAACCTGCTGCATCCCACGCCAACCATCATCCCCGACCCGGTCACCTATATCCAGGAGATCCAGGCCCTGGCCCGCCTTGAGACCATCCAATACAGCGTGGAAAAGGTCATCACCGCCGAAATTGGCCAGGGCGATTTCGATTTTCTTTTTGGCGACAGCCTGCTGTTTGTGGCCCACGGCACCGCCCTGGCCGGGCTCGATATGGCCCGCATTCAGCCGCAGGATCTGGCGCTGGTTAATGGCGTGTTGAGCGTGCGCCTGCCACCCGCCGAGGTCTTCCTCGTCACACTCGACAATGAAAAATCCTACATCTATCGTCGCGACACTGGCCTGCTGACCAGGCAAACCGTCGATCTGGAAACGCTGGCCCGCCAGAAAGCCGAGCAGGAAATTAAAAAAGCCGTCCTCGAAGACGGCATTCTCGCACAGGCCCAGGTCAACGCAGAGACCTACCTGTACAAATTCTTCCAGATGCTGGGTTACAGCAACGTGGTTTTTGTCAAATAAACTGCGTCGGGGGTCATGCCCGCTCCGTCCAACCGGGGTGGGCATATTTTTTTTTGACAAGTTCTGCCGCATGGGCCTGTTCGAGGCGGGTTAATTCCCCACGCTCAAACTGGATGCCCAGCTCAAGCGAAAAAGCCTGCACGAAAGCCTGCGCTGCCGTTTCCCAGGCGATCACCCGCCCGAGCATTGCTTCGGCGGTGGTGGCGCGCTGGAGCAGCTTTTCTGCCGCCTCGGTGCGGGCCGGCTCGTTGGCAAAAACCAGGGCCTGGGTAATGCGCGTCAGGTCGCCATGCAGGGGCAGGGTGCCGTGCTGCAGCACGCCTTCCTTCTTGCGGGCCTGGGCCGAGCCGATCAGTTTTTTCCCGCCGGCCACGATCTCATAGGCCGATGGGACTTCAAAGCAGACCGGGCCTTTGGCGGCGGCAACCGGCGGAGCCGGTTCGGCCATTTCAACCGGCAGGCCCAAGGCCCGGGCCCCAGAGACCAGGGCCTGTGCCAGGCGCTGGTAACTTTCCAAAATGGTGCCATGCAAGAGCGGGTCATCCAGCGGGGCGGTCACCGAGTAAGTCAGCTCGTCGGTGTGTAAAATGGCCCGGCCGCCGGTGACGCGGCGCACCACCTCCCAGCCACACTTATGCAGGCGCTGCACATCCACATCCGCAAAAGATTGGGCATAGCCGAGGGAGAGGCAGGCGGGTTGCCAGGAATACAGGCGCAGGGTTGGGAGCGCCTGTCCGCTGCCGGCGCTGGCCAGCAGGGCTTCGTCGACGGCCATATTCCAGGCCCCGGGTGCGGGCGGGGTGAGCAGGATTCTCCAGGTGTGGGTCATGTTTCCTTTAATGGTAGCCAGATTCAGCGCGAGGAGCGTATTTCGAAGCGCGCAAATTCACCGGTGGCGGTTTCATATTCGACGCGGTTTTCCTTCACCCGGGCCACGGAAGGGCCGGTGAGCACCAGCCGGATAAAGCGTTCCAGTTGTTCGGGCGTGCCCTCGCCGAGCGCTTCGACACAATCTTCGGCCAGGTTGCGCACCCAGCCGGTGACGCCCAGCGGTGCGGCGCTACTCACAACAAAGGCGCGGAAGCCGACACCCTGGACTCGCCCCATAACCCAGATGTGGACGCGGGCCAGGTTCTCAGCGGGCATTTCTGCCGCCTTTGGTCAGGAAGGCGTTAAGGAGTGCTACTATCAGGATTGTGCCGAATACGGTCAGGTAGGCTGCGAAATTCCCGAGGGAGGCAAGGCCCGGATTGATGCCCAGGACGGTGCTTTGCCAGTCGACCTGCAGCTGAGTCAGGGATTTTCCGATGGTGCGCGTGGCGCCCTGTTCGCAGTCCAGTCCATCGCCGTAAGCCTGGATCAGGCCGATCAATGCGGTCTGGCCGTAAGTGTCGATGAAATAATTGGTGAAGGATTCGGATTGGGCATAGGCCAGGAAGGCGCTGCCGCTGTCGGCGGGGAAGGAGTTGCACAGCGAGTTGAAGGAGATCAGGGTGTTCTTTTCGGCGGCGGCGGCGATGGCGCGCGGGTAATCGGGGTTGGTGGAAATTTCGAGATGCGAGGCGATGCCCTCGCGCAGCCAGACGGGCAGTTGGCTGTAGTGTTCCTGGGTCAGGTCGTAGGTCAGGATGTGGGCCAGTTCGTGCGGAATTTCTCGATCCATTTCGAGGCCCTGCTCGGGGCCGGGTGCGATGGAGACCAGCGCGACGCGCAGGTCGGGGCTGGCGTGGCCGCCTGCCCAGGTGGCGCCGCCCGTTTCGAAGGCTTGCTGCAGATCGGTCAACGAGGCGTAGATGAAAACGTCGATCTGTGCGGTGGGGGATGTGATCAGGAGGTCTTGGCCGCGCTGCAAGCTTTGCCGGGCGACATCCAGCGCATCCTGGCCGAAGGAGGCTTCGCCGGCGTACCAGTGGACATGGATCCCTTCGGCTTCGCGTTCCTTCCACGGGAAGCGGTTGTCGACATAGGGGAAGAAGAATTCTTCGGTGCTGAATTCCTGCCCATCCTGGAGTTTGACCTGGTAAGAGTAACGCACCTGCGCGAAGGGTCGCAACGGGCCCTGGTCGAAGGTGTAGGTGAAGGAGGCCAGCCCGTCGGGGTTGACGGAGACAGGGGCGACGCGGGTGATGGTTTCGCCTTCGGAGCGGAAGAAGATGTGGGCCTCGCTGACCGGCCCGGGCAGGTTCAGCAGGCGCGCCTGGAAGGTGATCGGGCTGCCAAAGACGTAGGAAATTCCCAAGTCGGAGACGGCCAGTTTGGGCGTTTCCTGGGCCTGGGCGGGCAGGACGCAAAACAGGGAGATCACAATCAGGCTGGCGAGGAGGCGAATCGGTTTCATGTCATTTTCCCAGGTATAAAATCAGCGGGGTCAGGGTCAGCGGGCTGAGCAGTGTGGTGGTGAGGATGATGGCAGCGACGAGTGAGCTATCGAGTTTGTATTCGGCGGCGACGTTGGTGGTGGCCACGGCAGATGACATGGCGGCTTCCATTACGCCGGCCTGGCGTCCGCTGCCGGTGAGCCCGAAGCAGGCGGTGAAGAACAGGCCGAGCAGCGGCCCGATCAGCAGTCGGAGGGTGATGCTGAGGCCGAGGGCGCGCCAGTTGGCTTTCCAGGTGGCGTTGCTCAGTTCCAGCCCGAGCAGCAGGATCATGCATGGAACGGCGGCGCCTGCAACCAGGGTGATGGTGCGCGTCGCCGCGGTGGGCAGGCTGAGACCGGTTTCATTAATCAGGATGGCGCCCAGGACGGCGTAAAGGGTGGGTACTTTGAACATACCGAGCAGGGCTTGTTTCAAGTCGAGATGGCCGAGTGAGGCGATTACAATGCCGAGGGTGTTGGTTAGCAGTGAAGCGAAGACGAAGTAGATGCCGGAGTGGGCCAGGGCTTCCTGCCCAAAGGCGAAGGCGATCAGCGGCAGGCCGTAGTTGCCGTTGTTGGCAAACATGCTGGTCAGGATGCTGACGATCAGCACGGGGCGTTCCAGTTTGAATAGTACACCGGCCAGTAATGCGAGCAGCCCGGTAACGAGCATCACACTGGTTGCCATGCCGCCAATTCGTGCGACTTCTCCGGTGGGGAGTTTGTTGGTAATGAGCAGGTTGAAGACCAGCATCGGGCTCAAAAAATAGAAGGTGATCCGGCCGATGGCGCGCGCGTCGACGTTGAGTTTTTTCCCCAGGAGATACCCGACCAGACTGATGAGCATGATGGGCAGGATGTTGTTGGCGAAGGTGTTGAGCAGGGCGGTCAGGGACATGGGGGTTCCGATTCGTTTTTTTATTGTATCTTAAAAAAAGGCCCTCCGGGTTTCTGGGAACCCGGAGGGCCTTTTGGTTTGGGGCTGGGGGTTATTCGGGGTCTTCGGGGTCGAGGGCGAGCAGGTCGAAGGCTTCGTTGTCTTCGGTGAATGACAGGTTGAGCAGGGCGTCTTCGAGGAATTCGATCATTTCGTCGTCTTCGGCTTCATCCAGCAGGGTTTGCAAGTAGGTGCGGACGTCTTCGCCGCCGATTTGGGAGAGTGACCAGATGATGGCCTGGAGGACTTCGTCATCATCTTCTTCTTCGAGCAGGCTGATGAGCAGCAGGCGGGCGGGTTTCAATTCCAGGGTGCCGGCGGCTTCGGCAGCGGCCAGGCGCACGGGTTGGTCGGGGCTGTTCAGGGCGGCCAGGACCTGTTCCTGCCAGCGCGCATCGGATGAGTTTTTGGCGGCGTTCAGAGCGGCGGCCTGCCATTGTGGGTCTGGATGTGCGAAGGCGGTGGTGATCAGGCCGGGGACAGCGGGATGGGTGGCGTATCCGAGTGCTTCGAGGGCGGTGCGTGCCAGGTGGCCATCGGTGTCTGTGACGGCGGCCAGCAGGGCGGCCAGGGTGGGGGCGATTTTTTCGTTGGGGAGTTCTTCCAGTTCGGCGAGTTGGATGAAGTTTCCAAGCAGGTGGGCGGCGGCGGCGCGGACGGCAGGCTGCGGGTCGTTGGTCAGCAGATCGTGCAGGCGTGAGAGCAGGCGCGGGGCGCGGGTTTCTTCCAGCAGCAGCAGGGCCGAGAGGCGCAGTTCTTCATCGGGGTCGCTGAGTAGCTGCATGGCCAGGTCATCAAAGGAGAGCAGGGTGTCTTCCTGGAATTGTTCCACCAGGCCTTTGAGCAGGCTGCGTTTGCGGGTGGAGGCAATTTGTGGCCAGAGTTGCATCAGGGCCGCCAGGTCCTGTTGGCTGAGATCGGAGAAGTGTTCCAGGTATCGTTTGGGGAAGGCGCGCGCCGGGTCGGCCAGGGCGTTCAGGATGGTGGAAAAGGGGATTTCTCTCATGGCTGTTTAGGGGAGCTTGAAATTGGCAGGGTTGATGAAATCCATCAGATTGACCAGCAGCATCAGCGCGATCAGCATCATCATGGCCACGCTGTTGATCAGGTTCTCCAGGCGGTGTGGGATGCGGCGGCGGAAGAGGATTTCGGGCAGGGTGAACAGGATGCGCCCGCCATCCAGGGCGGGGATGGGCAGCAGGTTCATGACGCCGAGCGAGACGCTCAGCATGGCCACCATCTGCAAGACCCAGTTGGTGGGCTCTGGCGCGGAGGCCGCGTTCTGCGGGGCGGGTTGCTGGCGGGTTTCCGTGTCGCGCGTCCAGGCCTGGGCGAGCATGTCGTAGATGCCCTTCATGCCTACCACGCGCGCATCTTCGGGTTGGATTTGGCCCTGAATGAGCAGCACCGGGATGCTCAACAGGCCGATCGCCTGCCCGAAGGTCTCGACTGTGCCGATGGTCAAGGCTTCACCCAGGGCTGCCGGGCGGGTGGTGCTCTGCAGCGAGATGCCCAACGCTCCCATGCCCTCACGGGTGCGTGTTTCGGAGGGGATGGCGGTCAGGTGAACTTCCTTGCCGTTGCGCAGGATGACGACGTCCAGCGGGGTGCCGATATTGGCATAAATTTCCTGGCGGGCCGGGCCGCCCTGCAGGGTTTTTACCCCGTTGATTGAAACCAATACGTCTCCGGATTCGAAGAAGGCCCAGAAGGCAGGCGAGCCTGTTTGCACCGAGGTGATGGTCACCGGGCCGTCGATGGGGATGCCGGCCTGGGCCACCAGCAGGGCAAAAACCACCACGGCGGTCAGCAGGTTCATCAGCGGGCCGGCGAACAACACGCCCAGGCGCTTCCACGGGTTGGCGGCGGCCAACCCGCCGGGGATTTCGGGGTTGCCTTCGCCCTTGGGCAGCACAAACCCGCCCAGCGGCAGCCAGTTGAGGCTGAATTCGGTGCCCTGCTCCAGCTCTGTCAACCGGCCTGAGATCGCGATTGCCCCGCGGTGAACTGGCCGCGCCTGAACGACTGCAGCGTCCTTCGGAAAGGGTGTGCTGAGCCCGCCGTTGGCCTTCAGGGTTGCCAGCACATCTTCCTGCTCTGCGGCCTGCTCCTCCAGCGGAAGTTCCATCCCGTCTGTTGATTCTGGCTCGGGCGGGCGTACCACTTCAAAGGTGCGCAGAATCAGCCGGCCGCGGACCTGGTCCACGGTGAGATTGACTGGTTTGTTCAGTGCGCTGACGGCCTCAACAGGCAGATCAAAGTTAGATGGGATTTCAATCTGCTGGTCGTTCACGCTCAGCCGGCCTTTGGCGCGCCACAGGCGCAACAGGCGCGGCGGAAAGCCAAAGCCAAATTCATCCACTGCAATTTTAAAGGCCCGGGCGGCCAAAAAATGTCCCAGTTCGTGCAGGAACACCATGCCGCCAAAGACCAGCACAAATACGAATATGACCATAATTTTTCCTTTGCGCCAGGGTACCGGTTAAAAGCGCATTCGGAAGAGATTATAACGGGTTTTCGTTAGCAAAAGGTTAGAGGATGCGCGCCGGGCCGCCGGCGGTGGCCGTCAACACTTGCCCCACGCCCGGGATCTGGCCCAGCAGCGCGGCCACTGCCTCCCGCGCCGCTTGCGGGCACAAGACATGCACATTTGGCCCGGCATCAATGGTGTAGGCCACCTGCCGGCCGCTTTTGCGCCATTCGCGCACCGCCTGCATCACTGCCAGCGTGGCGGGCTGCCAATAAAACAGCGCCGGCTGGCTGGTCATCATCACCGCATGCATCATGTCCGAATCATGCTCAATAATGTTGGCAAACGCTTCGAAATCGCGCGTCAAAATGGCCTGGCGACAAATTTCCAGCCGCCGGGGCGCATCGGCCACACGCGCCGCCTGCAGCGGGCTGGTCGGCGCCAGGGCGTGGCCCTCCGTCGAACCGGTAGTCTTGTGTCCGGCGGAGACAATGGCCACACAATCAGCCAGCGCCCAATGCTCGGGTGGGGCGATCGAAACCGCGAAGGAATCCTCGTCCCCGCTCCCCATCTGCCATTCGACGAAACCGGAGGGGATGCTGCGGGAGGCGGAACCTGACCCCAGGCGCGCCAGCCGCGAGATGGCGGATTCGGGCCAATCCAGCCCTGCCGCTTTGGTCGCCGCCAAGGCGAGCGCCGCAAATGCTGCTGCAGAGCTCGCAATCCCGGCCCCGGTGGGAAAGTTGTTATCTGAGACGACTTCGGCTCTCAAGCCCAGCCCCGCGCCCTGGCGCACCACATCCAACAGGGCCGAGACTCGCTCCAGGCTTTTTCCGGTCACCTCGTGCCCGTTGATGATCAGCTCATCCATTCCCAACGAAGGCTGAAAACTGACCGTCGTGCGCGTGTACAACCCCTCCAGGTTCATTGAAATGGAGCCATTGACGGGCAATCGCAGGGCATTATCCCGGTTGCCCCAATATTTGATGAATGCGATATTCGGCGAGCTTTGGGCGGTGGCGGTATGGGTAGTCATAGGTTTATTCCTTATCAGCGTTACTCGGTTTTTCGCAGTTGAGCAACCACTCCGAGACCGAACGGATCTCAACTCTTGTTTCTTCAATCTCGAATTCGTTCCCGTTTGCATCCGACAGGATCAATGCGCTTTCGGCTTTTACCCCCCTCAGGGCATCGCTCAACGCACGGATTTCGCGCTCACGGGTTGTCGGATTTTCCAGATTCCTGGCTACCTGGATCAATTGGCGCTTTTCGGGAAGATAAAAATCTACTTCGTAACCACTTGGTGTGGCATAGTAGTAAATTTCTTTTGTCTGCCGACGAAGTGCTAAAAACACCAGGTTTTCAAGCAATTTCCCTGTATTCGGAGAAAAGCCAAATCCAACCGTGCTGGCAAGGCCGGTGTCAATACAGTACACTTTTTTGGGGGCGATCTGCTGGCGTTTGACCGAAAAATCGTACAGGTTTAATGTGAACACGAGCCAGCTGTTCTCCAGGTAATCGATGTAGCTTTTGATGGTGTTGACACTGCCGAGGCGGAATTGATCCTTGAGCTTGTTGAATGAAACCAGGCTGGCCGGGTTGCTCATCAGGAAAAACGCGAGTTCTTTGAGCGCAGTGACTGCTTCCAGGCGATATCGGGTTGCGATATCACGATAAAGGATATCATCATACAGTGTGCGCAACAAAGGCAGTTCCGGGTATTTCAAGGCATCCGGGATGCCGCCTGCCTGCAGGTAAACATCAAGGAGATTGTTCAGGCGAGCCTTTTCCACGGTGGTCATGCGCTGCAAGTCTGGAATGGTTTCCTTGCAGAACCGAAGATATTCACCGAAAGAAAAGGGGAGTAACTCGATTGGAACATACCGTCCGGTAAGACGGGTTCCCAATTCCCGACTCAGCAGGGAGGCGTTGGAGCCGGTGATATAGAATTTGAAGTCCATATCCATGAAGCGGCGCACGAAGTGTTCCCAGCCAGGTATATTTTGAACTTCGTCAATCACGAATATTTTGCGCTCGCCAAAGGTTTCCACCAGTACCTGGTAAAGGTGATTGGCATCATCAGATTGGAAACCCAGGAAGCGGTCATCTTCGAAGTTGACATAATAAAAAGAATTGCGTCCCAGCTTGTGCGCTATCTGTGCCAGCAGGGTGGATTTGCCCACCCGGCGGAGTCCTGAGATGATTACAGCGTGAGGTACCTGGAAAGCACGCTCGACTTCTACCAATTGGGTGCGTTCGATACCCGTATCCCGTCCCCCAAATGCATCGAACTGCTCCAGAAGCATCGTTTTTATTTGTTCTTTTGACCAGCGGGAATTCCAAGAGTTTTCATTCACAATGAAATAATATAATAAAAAGTTTTCATTGTCAATGAAGACTATCGTCGGCTATTTTATTCTGCCCTTGAATTCGGAGATGGTTTTGGATCGTGCGGGAAACTTTTCACGCCTACGCTCCCATTGCGGAGGGGGGGTAAGTGTTTTGGCAGGTTTTTGTCCACAAACCCCATATATGGGGATGACGAGCCTGGCTGTGACCAAATATTGTTGTGGCTTGAGATTACATCGCCAAAGCAATATTTGGATTCGCTACGCCATGATCGCCATTCATAAGCCGGAGGAAAAATTCCCCCGGCTTATGAATGGTTTATGCTTCTTTCTTGGAATGGATTGGGATGCTCCCTTCTCTACGAAAACCGTATCGTAATTGTTGAATTGATCGGCACAGTTCCTTGCTTCCTCTATTCGGCTAATGGATCAGCGTTTTAACGTGGTTGCCGAAGCAATGTTCGAGTAGGCCGAATTGCCGCTCACGTTGTAAGCGCGAACACGGTAACGATAGGCAGTGTTGGCACTTAGCCCGGTGCTCGAGTAACCAGTGATATTTGCGCCCACGGTGCCGATCTGCGTGAAGTTGGTGCAGGTTGCTCCTTTGCAGCGCTCGATCTTGAATCCGGTCTCATTTGTAGCATTGTCTGTCCAGGTGAGGTTAATCTGGCTCCTGGAAACGACTACAGCTACCAGATTGGTAGGCGCAGCGGGCAGTGCCGGAGCGGCTTGTGTCATTGCGCTGGCGATGATTGAATAGCCTGAAGAGCCGGCTGTGTTATAGGCTTGCACGCGGTAGCTGTAGCTGGTGGAGGCGGTCAATCCGGTGTTGGCGTAGGTGGTGACATTTGCGCCAACCGTGGCGACTGGAGCGAAGTTTGTGCAGTCCACGCCGGTGCAGCGTTCGATCTTGAAGCCTGTCTCAGTGTTGTCGCTGTCGGTCCAGGCCAGGTTGATCTGGCTGCTCGAGATGGCGGTTGCGGTCAGGTTGGCAGGTGCGAGTGGCGGATTCCCTCCGGTGCCGGCGACCAATATTGGGTTGAAGATGGCAGTGTTGCTCACATCCAGTAAGGGTTCCTGAATTCCGTCACCCGAGTCATCGGTCCAGTTGTAGTTGCCGCTAGACTTGATCTGGTTATAGAGGTTATATACATCCGTGGCGTTATTTGGGTTGCTTGCACTGGCCAAGAGTGCCAGTGCGCCGGCTGCGTGTGGGCTGGCCATGGAGGTGCCGCTGATGGTTCCGTATTCACCCTGCTCGAGTGGATACGTGGAGAGGATGCAGACTCCCGGTGCGGCAATGTCGATCTCGGGCCCCCAGTTGCTGAAGTCGGCCAGCGTATCGTCCTGGTCGGTACGGCAGGTGGGGCTGCCCAACGCACCGGGGATACCGTCGAAATCGGACAGAGCGCTGACCGATAGGACGTTGTCAAAGCCGCCCGGGCTGTAGTTGTTGGCGTCCGCGTCATCGTTGCCCGCGGCCACCGCAAAAGCCACGCCTGCATTGACGGCGCCCTGGATGGCGTCATACTCGGCCTGGCTGAATCCGCTGCCACCCAGGCTCATATTGGCGACTTCAATGGTAGCTGCGTTGGCGGCGACCCAGTCAATCCCCGCAACAATTTGTGATTCATAGCCGCTTCCGGATGAACTCAGCACTTTGACGGCCCAGATGCGTGCACCCGGTGCCACGCCGACTACACCAATGCCGTTATCGAGCGCGCCGATGGTGCCGGCGACGTGCGTGCCGTGGTAGTGATCGTCATCACCACCGGCTTTACAACTGGCGGTGAAGGGGAACCAGTTGTAGCAGTTTACGCCGCCGACCACATTCAGGTCCGGATGCTGGAAATCCACCCCGGTGTCGATCACAGCCACGTCCACATCCACGCGGTAATCGTCCACACCATTGATGGAGATTTCCGGGTTGATATCTGCAAAGATGCGCTGGATGCCAGTGGGCATAGACTGGACGTTGATGCTTTGTTCCCGATCCTGCTCCACATAGGCCACGCGCGGATCATGTTTCAGCGCCTCCAACCGGCCCTCTGGCACGAGCGCGGACATCCCCTTCAAAGCATGTTGGTAGATAAAGCCAAGTTGCAGCCCATGTGCGTTTGCCACCCCCGGAGCATCAACTGCTGGATTCACCGTGTCTTTGAACACGATGATATACGGCACTCCCGGAGGGGATGCCTGGACTTTTCCACCCGGGCATGCCAGGCTGAATAGGAACATGGCTGCAACACTTACAGATAGCAGCCAGTTTAAAAAACCACTTCTGAGTTGGATAGTTTTCATATTATTCTCCTTTTTACTGGTCTTGAATTAATTTTTCTCTCTCAACGCGGACTTTAATGATCGACTAAATATCAGTTACCGCTTCAGCGTAGTTGCTTTGACGATGTTCGAGTAACCGGAATTGCCGTTGGCGTTGTATGCATAGACGCGGTACCGATAGGTGGTGTTGGCACTGAGGCCCGTGTTCGAAAAGCTCGTAACATCTGCACCCGCTGTGGCGATCAGGGTAAAGTTGGTGCAGGTCGAGCCCTTACAGCGTTCGATCCGGAAGCCGGTTTCGGTGCTGGAATTGTCGATCCAGGTGAGGTTGATCTGGCTCCTGGAGACTACTGTGGCTGCCAGATTGGTTGGAGCGGCGGGTGTCACGGGTAGTGCTTGTGTCACTGCACTGGCTGTGCTGGAGTACTCCGAATCGCCGGCGGTGTTGTAGGCGCGCACCCGGTAGCTGTAACTGGTGGATGCGCTAAGTCCGGTGTTGGAATAGTTGTTCACATTCGCGCCGGCCGTGGTGATTTGAACAAAATCACTGCAGCCTGCGCCTGTGCAACGTTCGATTTTGAAACCCGTCTCAGAATTGTCGTTGTCTGTCCAGCTCAGGTTGACCTGTGTGCTTGAAACTGCTGTAGCAATCAGGTTGGTCGGGGCAACCGGAGGCGTAGTAGCGCAATACTGCCCTTCTTTTCCGATCACCTTGTAGGGGCAATCAGCTTGCTGGATAATGTAGCGCACGGCAGCATCATTGACACTGGTCAGCGCGGGAATTTGGGAGCCTGGCGGATAAAAAGTATTGCTGCCCATTTCGAAGGTGTACATGAAGATCTTATGCACTCCATAGGCCCAATCATCGGTGGTTCCATCCGTAATGTAGAGGTCGCTGGCCTGCTGGGGTGTGTATCCGTTCGACTGCGCCATCGCCTGCCCCATGGTCACAAACACATTATGATCGTCCTGATTCATATCATTGGGTACATCGGTATAGGTGTAACCATACGGCCAAAGCACTAGTTGGGCATACGAGTGGAACGTGATCGAGGTCTTGATCTGTTGTTTCCCGCCCACCACACGACTGTTGATGAAATCACGAATGCGCTGCGTCTCGGGAGCCGAAAAGGCTGAAGCCCCGCGATAGGTTTCGCTGGATGGGAAACCGCTTGAGCCTCCGCAGCAGCCCCACATATAGCCATAGTTGCGATTTAAGTCTGTTCCGATGTAGGCTGAACCACTGTTAGGCTGGCGGTTCTTGCGCCAGGAGCGATAGGTGCCGGTGGCAATATCATATTCGGAGCCATCCGGGTTGGTGGTAAAGATGATATAGACTTCGCGCGCATTGACCAGGTCGGTGATCTGCTGGTCTATGCCATAGTTGTCGGCAAGCAGGTGCAGGATATAGAGCGTCATTTCGACGGTGATGTGTTCTCGGGCATGATGCTGGCCGATGAATAGAACTTCGGGCTCGTCTTCGTCGGTGCCAACGTTGTCGCTGATCTTGACCGCCCACATCTCGCGCCCTTCGTAAGATAAGCCAACACTGAATTGACTGACAATCTCAGGATGTGCATTGGCAACGGTCAATATTTCAGCGCTCATCTCAGCATAATTGTGGTAGGCCGAATCAACGGGTGGAAAATCCTGTGTTCGGATGATCTGCTCTAACGGGTATCCAAGTTTGGCGATTTGCCTGGCTTCTGTTTCCGTGGCATTGACGATCACATAATTGGTTCCGATCTCTATAATGTCCGCCCCTGTGCCGGCCACCGCAGTACGGTCTTCCCTGGTCGTCACGTTTCCGACCCAATAGGTGAGTATTAGGGTGTTTTCTTCCTGGTTGGTTTGCACAATGGCTGCCTGCGCCGGATTAACGGGCGTCATCAGGCTAAGTAACATGGATGTGAAAATAGTCACCGAAAGCAAAAGACTGGCATAATCCTTATAATGGGATTTGGCAGCTTTTTTCATTTCTTCCTCCTGCTAAATGGTTCAGAAATTGACTCTTTCCAGCGGATAACTTCGACAAGGTTTGGCTTACTGAACACCTGACATAGTCGTTGCAGGGCACGAGATAGCATTCATCATTTTTTTTCATTCGCATTCAAACCATGCCTGTTTACAGCATAGCGCTTGGAAGACGGGTTGTCACTATCGTTTCCAATAGTCCTGGCACCGGAAAAATGTCAGTCTTTTGATGAATAGGGTAAATATGCTGGGGCTGTCCAAAAAGTCAGACAGCCCCAGCTTTGCGTTAAAGCCAACAAGAAGGGAAATCACCCGGTGCTTACTTTGTTACCATGGTCTTTTGCACAGCGCTGTTGTTTATGATCACTGGATCATAGGTCTGGCTCGATACCGTGGCGTTGTTCACCAGGTCTTTTCCAACCTTGGCAGTCTTGTTGACCGTCACCGTGATCTTGATGGTGGCGTTGCTGCCGCTGGTCAGACTGGTGCCGGTGCAGGTCACTGCGTAGTTGGCATACTTGCAGGTCCAGCCTTTTGGCGCAGAGACAGAGCCGTAGGTGGTATCGCGGTCGAGGGTATCCACCAGCGTGATGGTTTGGGCGGTGTTTGGACCCAGGTTCTTCACCGTCAGCGTATAAGTCAGGTTGGCGCCGGGCTTGATCGGATCCTTGCTGTCGGTCTTGGTCAAGCTGAGGTCGGCGGAGGTGGGTAAGGTGACCACCTGGGTAAGGGTCTTGGTAATGCTGTTATAGAAGGGAATCTGGCTGGTGAAGGCGGCGGTGATGGTGTGCGTTCCCGCGGTGAGCGCCGAGGTGGTGCAGGTCGCTGGGACATCGGCGATATCATCTGCAAAATAGTTAAGCACTACATCCTGGCAGAGAACGGTCGCGCCGTCTGAGAAGGTGACTGTTCCGAAGGGCGGAATAATCGCAGTGCCCGTGCCGGTGAGGGTGAAGGTCACCGAATCTCCCGGCATGGAAGGATTGAGCGAGGAGGTGAGAGTGAGGAGGGGATCGCCGGCGATGATATACGATGTACTGAATTCGGTCTCACCCCCAAATTTATCGGTTACATACGCGTCAATGAAAGGATCACCGGGCGTAGTGGGCGTGCCGTGGATCGTGATGGCGCCGGTGGTGGTATCAAAGTCGTAGGTCAGGCCGTCCGGAGGCGTTGTGCCTTCCATGTATTGGATTGTGAAGGGCCCAATCCCGCCTTTCAGGGTGACCACTTGGTTGTAGGCAGTGCCCACCTGGCCGTCTGGCAGGTCTTGCGGGTCGTAGGTAAAGGGCGCGACGCCGATATCCTTGCCGGTTACATCGCTCGAGAGCAAGTCAATCTGCGACGGTAAAACCGTATAAGCCCAGCCATATCTCAGCTGGTTCGATTCGCTTTCGATGACGATGGTTTGGTCAGCGGGCAAGATGGCGCTGTAGTCGCCGTTCTCATCGGTAAACACCATTGGTCCGTAGTAGCCGCCGATAGTGAACTTCACTCCCCAGTTCGCCATGGGGGCCTCGCCCAGATCCTTGACCTTGTTGTAGTTGGCGTCATCGAACACGCTCCCGCTGATCTGGTAGCCCTGGATGACGGTTTGCGTAGCTGTCCCGGATGCGGATTCATACAGGGTATTCGCGGTGGGGGTGAAGTCGGCCCGGAGGGTGTACTCGCCAGGGGTGGCGGGGGCCGTGAACGGGCAGGAATTGTCGGTTGAGATGTTCTCGCATCCCGTGATGACCTGATCGTCCAGCTTGTAGGTGACCGTTCCATCCAGGGGAAGGATATTACCATTCTCGTCCGGGCCCTCAACACTGGCTTTGACGGAAACCTGATCTTTGGTCAGGACGGAATGATTATCTAAGCTCACCGTGGGAATCGCCTTTCCGATGTGCAGGGTGTAATCCCTACTGGCCTGGAGGGCGCCATCCGTGGTGGAGTCTGTGGCGGAAATGGTAAAGTTGTAGTCGCCGATCAAAGCCGGCTTGCCGGTCAGAGTCCAGGTACCGGTCTCCGGGTCAAAGCTGTAGTTCCATCCGAACGGATTTGTACCTGTAAACTCGATGGAGAAGGTGTAGGGCTCCGTCCCACCAGTGGCGGTGAACTCCTGCATGTAAGGCGTGCCGTAATAAGCTTCCGCGATGGTCTCCGGGCCGATGGTCAGGGTCGGTACCACCGTGCCCAGGTCGTAGCGCAAGAGAGAGGTCCATGTGGTTTCGGTGGAAGAGTCATACGTCATCCCGGTCGCCAGCAGCTTGCCTGCCGGCGTCAGCGCCAGTTGGGTGATGATGGTCGGGAAGGCAGCCGCCGTGAAGATTTTTCCATCGCTGCCAAAGCTTGTGTCAAGCGCGCCGTCGGCGGTGTAGCGGACGAGGGCAAACCCCTGATTGTATTCGGCGTCATATGCTTCCCCGCCCACGATCACATTGCCGTCCGCCTGGACGAGCAGGCTGCAGCTCTGATCATCCCCGCCGGCGAAGTCCGTGAAGACACCACTTTCCGTGCCAAAGGTCATATCCGGGCTGCCGTCGGCGTTCATGCGTGCCAGGAAGAAGTCACTATCATAATTTTGGCCGTACGGGCCTGCCGTCAGGTAGAGCGTGCCTTCCGGTCCTTCCGCCAGCGCACTGCACATGAAGGAGGCAGGGATTTCAAGTACACCATCCGTGTCAAAGGTTACATCCAGGGCGCCATCGGCGGTAAAGCGATAAATGGTAAAGGGTGGCCAATCTGGGGGACTAGATACGAGGATACTGCCGTCGCTCAGCAGCGTGATCTGCTGCCCAAGACCATTTTCCATCAGCGCCACCCCGCCGCTGCCAAAGGTCGGGTCGAGCGTCCCGTCCGCGGGGTCCAGGCGCATGAGGAAGCCAACTTGAATAGGACCCTGGTAAGTAAATCCGGTGATAAGCAGCTTCCCGTCGCTCTGCAGGGCGCTGCCCAATGGCAATGCTCCCGCCCATCCTGCCGGCAGCGGAACCGGCAGGATGCCGTCCGTGCCGAAGCCTGCCACCGGCAAACCGGCGCTGTCATAGCGCGCCAGGAATAAAAGCGATGCACTTGATGAACTGTCCGAGTATCCACCGAACGCAAGGATCTCATCCTCCGCGCCGATATGTGTGCCGGCAATAACACTCGCGGTGGAACCTGTCACCTGTGGAAAGAGCCTGCCGTCACTGCCGAAGCTCACATCCAGCGCGCCGTCCGCCGTGTAGCGCTCCAGCAGTGCGCTCAGGGCACTATTCTCGGGTTTGTATACAAAGCCTCCCACGAGGATGCTGCCGTCCGATTGCTGGACGGATGGCGCCTGGATGAAGAACATAGCATAGTTGTCGCTCACACCCGTGTCCACCCGCCCGTCCGTCCCGAAGGTCAGGTCCAGTTCCCCATCCGTTTCGGGTTCAATGAGCCGCAAAGCCAGGTTGTCGCAGTCGGGATCGGTGATATTCTCTGAAGTGGGCATCAACCGCCAGTAGGCGAGGGTGTTTTCGTAGGCGGTTTTCCACGCAGCCCAATTGTTCTGACCAAGCCCGTAGGAATCGACGCTGCCCGTTTCCCAAGCAAACACGATTGGCAACGGCAGGGCTTCCTCGGCGATCTCGATCCAATAGGAGCCGGCTTCGAGCGTTAGCGGCGCTGCCAGCGTTAGCGAGATCTTATACTCGGGGAAGGTTAAAGTAGTGCCCGAAGTAGTTGTCACAGATATTACCTCGCCGGTTGGTACTCGTACCGGGGTCAAGGCGGTCTCGGTGTGGAAGCCTTCCCCCGGCAGGCCGCTTGTTGTATCCGGGTGATAGAAAATGACGGTATAGCTGTCTCCGGTCGGGTTAGCGGCAGTATAATCGGCGCCAACGAAAGTTCCCCACAACTGGATCTCGCCAATCGTACGCGTTTCACCTACCGGCACCACGAAGTTTTCGGCTGCCAGGCAATCGCTAGCTCCAACATGATTACAAATGTCAACAGCGGCAACGACGAAGGCCTTCTGGTTCGGCAGCTGCTCCAGCAGGACGGTACCCGCCGCTCGGACCTGCGCGGTGGGTGCACCCACCAGCATCATCACCAGGGCAAGTACCACCAACAAATTCCATTTTGTTTTCATTTCATGCTCCTTTTTAAATGATAAAATTTGAACGGTTACAAGTTATTGACCGTGAGAATTCCAATGGCTTTGTTCATTTCATCTCATATGCCGTACCCCTTTCCCAAAGTCTTTCCCTAATTGGTTTCACTTTCCATCTTTAAGGAATTGGTAGATCTTCGTTCCGGATGACGCAGAGCAGGTCAGCCGCCTCAACGGCTGCCGCCTGTCTGCCGGACCAGACCCAGGCCTGGTGCGTCTCCGGTTCAATGCCAATCAGCAGCAACTCTGGCTGCTGGAGCAGAAAAGCCGGGAATTCCGGCTGCCCGGCAGCCGAGTCGAAGATCAAGGCGGCCGGGTGCTGCGCCGTAATCACGTTCGCCAGCGAAGTGCAAGGCGGGTTCAAGGAGATGACCTGGATACCGGGGCTGGCCTCCAGCTTGGCACGCACTCCCTCCAGGATCAGGGAATCGCCATAGATGATCACTTTGCGCAGATCTTCCATATCCTGAGCATAGCAAAAAGGGATTGGCGCTTCCAATATCGGAAGTGATAAAAAAAGGATAGTCTGCGTTTTACGGCAGACTATCCTTTTTGATAGTGCAAGGAGATGTGTGGGGTGGGGGGGGGACTCTCTTTGTCCGCGTTTCTCGGTGTCAGGTTTTCAAAGTGTTATCCGTTCAAGGTGCAAGTCCCTCTTTCCCAGCGTAGGCGATCACCTGGGCGCGGTTCTCCAGGTGCAGCCGGTTCATGATCTCATTCATGTGATAGCGGATGGTCACTTCGCTCAGCGCAAGTTTCACTCCCACCTCCTTGTAAGTTAGCCCGGATGAGACCAGGCGCAGCACCTCGACCTGGCGTTCGGTCAGCTTTGCAGGCATTTCGTGGCCACTCTCCTGCTCATCCGTCTCCCTTTTCTCTGTCAGGTGGGTAAACTCACGCAACAACCGTTCAGCCAGCCCGGGCGAAAACGGAGGAATACCCTGTTCCAATCCGTGCAGCGCTTCGATAAAATCCGGTCCGCGGGTTGTCTTGAGCAGGTAACCGCAGGCTCCGCTCTTAATGGCTTCGAACAGGTCCTCGCCCTCCGCCGAAGTGGTGAGAATTAGAACCTTCATCTCCGGCAGATGGGCTTTGATCAGCCGCGTGGCAGCCAGGCCATCCATGACCGGCATACGGATGTCCATCAGCACCAGGTCTGGCTCCAGATACAGTGCATCACTCACGGCTGCCTGCCCATCACCAACCGTTCCTGCCACCTCAAATCCGTGGGCCTCCAGCAAACTGCACATCCCATCCACCATCAAAGGATGATCATCTGCGATCAAAATGCGCATGGTCTCGCTCCTCTCCACATCACCTTGTCTCTACCTTTCCACTCACGGGCACTTGCACCTCTACGCATGTTCCTTCTCCGGGCGCGGAATGCACCCGCAAGCTGCCGCCTAATGATTCCGCGCGCTCGCGCATGATCCCCAGCCCAAAATGGCCGCTGCCTGTTCTGGTTGATTGCAGGGGGTCAAACCCTTTCCCGTTATCCTGTACAAGCATGCGCACCCGGCTATCTTCCATCCCAAAGAATATGGATATTATTATTCGTCGCCGCATGCTTGCGGGCGTTGGAGAGGGCTTCCTGGAGGATGTGGAATAGTTGTATTTGCATATCCGGCGAAAGAACACCTTCACCCATGCCTGGGCCAATCGAAATATGCGTGTGGATACCGTGATTTTGGTGAAAACCATTAAGGTAATTCCTGAGCGTTGAAAAGAAGGGCTTTTCCCCGGTCGGCGCGGTGCGCAGGTTAAGGATATATTCGCGCACGTCGGCGGTTGCTTCTGCCAGGCTGCTCTCCAGGTGCGCCAGTTGGTCATCCGCTTTCACCAGTTTTCCATCGGCGATCAGTTTTCGGGTGGCGCTCATCTTGAGGCTGGCATATCCCAGCACCTGGCCCAGGCTGTCGTGTAAATCACGCGCCAGTTGCTCCCGTTCTTGTAACATGGCCAACGCCCGCTGCTGCTCGATGAGTTTGGCCTGGACCTGTTTTTGCCCGGTTATGTCGCTCAACAGAAGCAGGTGGCCTGCTTCCAGTCCACGCCAGTCATTTAAAGCGGAGGTTTCCAATTGATAGTGGCGAGTCTCAGCCCCAGTCTCCAATTGGATCTCAGTCAGCTCTGGCTGGGTTTGCTCATCACCAAAGGGCAGGAATTCCTGGATGGAATGATGAAGTATCTGCTTCTCGGGCATTCCCAGAATGGCTTGCGTGGAAGGGTTCAGACTGATAATTCTTAGCTGGGGATCCAAAACCAGAATTCCGGCCCGCAGTTGTTTCATCACCATCTGGTGTGCCATAGGAATAGGGTCGAAGATATGAAAGCTAAATAAGGCCATGGCGTACATCAAGAATTCAAATGCCATTCCCATAACGTCAAGTGGCAGTTTGGACTGAATGATAAATGTCAATTCCAACATAAAGAATATTCGTCCCACAACCTGTCCTGCCAGCATCAGGACGACTGGCCACCGGTGTTGTAGTGAGCGTTGGAACAGCCAGAAAAAGACAATTAAGTTTAATCCCCCCAAAATCACAAAAGCATACAAGGTTGTGAGCCAGGCACCCATATTGAGCTGGGACAACACCGATGAGCCTACAACACTGAAATTGAGCCAAACCAGGTGGTAGGAGTTGTTGGTCAGAATGAGCACGACATTCAAAAACCAGGGAAACGAAAGCAAAGCCAGGTTTCTGCGGGTTAACCAACGCCCTGGCCAGGCGTATTCAATAACGAAGCAAGTGATGGCGATAACAATCGGTAGTTCGAATAAAGCCCCAAATGTGAACCAGAAGATTTTGGTCTCCGAGCTTGCCGCCGCAAATTCCATGGCAACAGTCACCGCCCACAGCGTGCCGAACAGGCAACCGAGCATCAGGGGCATGGCGCCCGGCACCCGGCGCTTGCTCCAGCTATAGACCGCCAGTGCAATCAGAAAGCAGGCCGTAATAATGGACGGCCAAATGTACGGAGTGTATGTATAAAGCCAGTTCATCTTTATGCCCCAGTGAAGCTCAGCCATCTCTACATTGCGATGCAGTCGACTATGACTAAAAGAATCTCGCTTTGATAAGCATCACGAAACCGCTGATTTCATTATACATACTTATTTATTGATACCAAACAATACCATTTGATTACAACAAAATCGCCCAGTCTATTCTGCGGCCGCTCCGTACACAGTGGATTTTTCCCGTTTACCAGGCAAGTCTCTGGCTACCTGTTAACTTACATATCCTTGGCTTGAGCGCTCACCCCACGTAAGAAATCGCCTCGTTGGGAAACTGCAAGCGGGTGATCGTAATACTCCTTCCGATAACGCGAAGTAGATACTTTCAACCGCGTGATCAATCCGTAGAATGTGGCTATTCTGTTCTTGATGTGACCAAATAAGAGGATAGAATAGGGCTGATGTGGTCCGTTTCTGCCTATAGCGTGTTACTCATCTCCAGCGGCTGGCTGATCAGCGTCATGGCCCTGTACGCGTGGAGTAAACGCGCCAGCGTTGGGTTAGCGCCGTTATTCCTTTTGTTGGGAGATGCGCTCTGGAAGGTGAGTTTTGGCATTGCGCTGGGTGTGCATGACCTGCCCGCCCGGCTTTTTTGGACCAGCTGCCAGTATATCGGCATTGGAATGCAGGTGATCGGCGTGACGTTGCTGGCCCTGTCTTACATGGGCAAGGAAAACTGGCTGACATCCCGTCGCAACTGGATCCTGATTGGGCTGGCGCCCACCCTGGGTGCGCTGCTGGCCTTCAGCAATGACCTGCATCACCTGCTCTGGGCAGATGCGCAGTTGGCAATCCAGGATAACCTGGCCTTGTTGAATTTCCAATTCGGCCCGCTGTACTGGGTCTACTTTCTTTACAACTACCTGGTCGTCATCCTGACCGCCCTGATTTTGGCGCGCGCCGCCTACCGCTCCAGCGGACAGCTGCGCAGGCAGGCGCTGGTCCTGATGACCGGCATCCTGCTCCCGATAATTTTCCACGCGCTCTACCTGGGGCGTGTCACAGCGCTGCCGCTGCTGCAGTTGATTACAGTCATGTCATACAGCTTCACCGGGCTGGTGGTGACCTGGGGGCTGATGCGCTACCCGCTGCTGGAGTCTCTGCTCATTCCCCCGGCGCGCGTGGTGAAGGATATGCCCGACGCGGTGCTGGTCATGGATAACCGCTCGCTGCTGGTGGATGTCAACCCGGCCGCCCTGCAGCTGCTGGGCCTGCCCAGGGAACGGGTTTTGGGCAATTCACTGCAATATCTGGAGCGGCAGGTCAAAACCAATCGCCCTTGGGATGTCGAGATGCTGCGCAAGTACCAGGATACGCTCGAAATCCAGGATGAGATTGTGCTCGGCACAGTTGAATCTCCGCAGTATTTCAACATGCGCATCAGCCCACTCTACGACCGGCAGCAGAATTTGACCGGGCGGCTGGTGGTGCTGCGCGATGTGACCGAACTGCACCGCCGCGAACAGGCTCTGAAAGAAGTCAACACCCGCCTGGCCGATGAAATGGCGGCCCGCGAGACTGCCCAACAGCAGGTGATGCAACAGGAGCGCGCCCTGGCTGCCCTGGATGAACGCGAACAATTGGGGCGCGAACTGCATGACGGCCTGGGTCAGATGATGGGCTATCTGAACGTGGAAGCCCAGACCGCCCAGACCCTGCTGGAGAAAAATGAGCTGGCCGTATTGCGCGCCAACCTGGCACACCTGGCGAATGTGGCGCGCGATGCACATGATGACTTGCGTGCCTTTATCCTGGGAATGCGGCCGGTCAGCCATTCCCTGACCCTGCCGCAAACGCTGGGAACGATGCTGCAGCAGTTCAGCCAGAGCAGCGGAGTGGCCGCCAGTCTCGAGTATCCCGAGAGCGCGCCCGAACCGGCTTTCACGCCCGCGGTTGAAACCGTGGTGGTGAATGTCATGCGCGAAGCGCTCTCCAACATCCGCAAACATGCCGCCGCGCAGCAGGTCAGCGCCCGTTTCAATTTCGCGGGCGAACTCGCGCAGATTGAAATTGCGGATGATGGCATGGGTTTTCGCACGACCAATCGCTTATTAGCGCGTCCCCGCCCGGGCAGCCAGCCCAATGATGGCGGCACGCACTTCGGCCTGGCTGTGATGCGCGAACGCGTGGAACAGGCTGGCGGACGCTTTGATATTCAAAGCGCATCTGGCATGGGGACGCGCTTGCGCATGCAGCTGCCCTGCCTGCCCCTGCACGCCGAGGTGGATGTGGAGGATATGAGCGCCGCGCGCGGGCTGCGCATCCTGTTGGTGGATGATCACCCGCTCTTCCTGGAAGGACTGCGCAACCTGCTGCAGTCGCGCGGGCTGACGGTGGTGGGGCTGGCGCATGACGGCTTCGAAGCCCAGAAGATGGCCGAAGCGCTGCGCCCGGATGTGGTGGTGATGGATGTCAACATGCCCGGCTGCGATGGGCTGGAAGCGACCCGCAACCTGAAAGCCGCCCTGCCCGACACCCAGGTCGTGATCCTGACCGTTTCGGAAGATGAAGACAACCTGTACGAAGCCATTCAAAACGGCGCTTCGGGCTACCTGCTCAAAAGCCTGGAAGCCAACGAGTTCGTGCGTTTGCTGGCCGGGCTGAGCCGCGGCGAGTCGCCGCTGACCAGCGGCATCGCCATCCGATTGATGCAAAAATTTGACCGGCGCAAGCCAACCAGCGTCAGCTCCCAGCCGCAGGATCGCCAGGCCGACCGCCCGGAGGCCTTGAACAGTCGGCAGTGGACGATCCTGCAGTATGTGGCCCAGGGTCTGAAATACAAAGAGATCGCCATGTTCCTGAACGTCAGTGAGCGCACCGTCAAGCGCGAGATGGGCGAAGTGTTGAGAGCGCTGCACCTTGAAAACCGCCGCGAAGCGCTGAAAGTGGCGCGTCACCCGGCCTCGGCCGCCGACCCGGATCACCCACCCAAAAAATAAGCCGTTCCAAACAAGCCTGTTTTCCCTGCCCGCCCTTCGAGAAATCGAAGGGCGGGCTTTTTGGCACTTTTTGAAAAAATAATTGGCACTTTTCGGGCGGCTTTTTTGGCACTTTCCTGGCACCTTTTGATGACGCCATTTTGATATTTGTCATAATGCGCAAATCATGCCGCATTGCTATAGTGGGCTTTGATTTGAATTGGAGGCGGGCTGCACCCCGCCGCGTTGTTTTATTTATATACCCTGGCAAAAGGAGCAAGACATGTCCACTTTCAAACGACCCAACAAATTCTTTTATATTCTGACCCTGCTGGTCTTCCTGGCCCAGCTGGCCCTGCCGACCGCCGCGCGCGCCGAGGGTGAAACTCCGCCCGCCGACCCGGCCGCCACTGAAGTCGCGACCGAAGCCGCCCCGGCTGACGCCGCCACGCCCGAACCCGCGCCCGCCGCCACCGAAGCGGCCACGCCTGACCCGGTCATTGACCTGAGCGCCGTGCCGGGTGGCACTGACGTGGTCGTGCTCGATGAAAACGGCCAGCCCCTGCCGCTGGCAAGTGAAGCCGCCGCAGAAGTGGTGGCCCAGGGCGACCCGATCTGGTGCCCGGGAAGCCAAAATCCACATGACAGCACCGCCGGCTGTTCAGCCTCCTTCACAACCCTGACGGATTTGCTGGCCGCTGAAAATGAAATGAACTGGCTTGATGGAACCATCTGGATTGAGAAGGGCATTTATGACGGCGGAAGCGGGCATAATGCGGTTGAAGTCGGCGCTTATTCTAGCGGCGCTTATACAATCCGGCTGGAAGGCAACGCGAATACCCATAGCCTGACCATTCAGGGCGGATGGAACAGCAGCACGGGCAACATTGATGGCACGTCCACCTATATCCTTCCGCTCTACTTTCAATGGGGGGGAAACCTAACCATCAAAAACATCACATATGATGGAGCTACCGCTACAAACAACCCGGATACTGGTTTGTACATTGAAGCTGATGGCAGTAACAAAACTGTTACGCTGGATCATGTGGATGTATTGACTACCCATAATTCGAATGGATTAGCTAATGGGGCCTATCTTTACGCCGCAGCTCCCACAGACAGTTTTGTGATCACAGACAGCAATTTTAATAATAACCAATCTACCGGGCTAAGAATCGACAATAGTGCAAATGTCACCCTGACCCGCGTGGATGCCAGCAATAATGCTTCAGGGATAGCCGCGTATGGCGCATATATTACTTGTTCAAGTGTGAACAGTTGCGCCAACGGCACTTTCACGCTCACAGACAGCACCTTCAATGGGAACGGCTCAGGAGCGAACTCAACCCAGGGGTACGGTTTGCAAGTAGACACCAGTGGCACCGTCAGCATTTCTGGTGTGACGGCCAATGGCAATACTGCAGATGGCGCCCAAATTAATAATAGCTCTGGAACGAAGCCCCTGACGATTTCCAACAGCACCTTCGGCAGCACTGCCACACTCGCCTCCCTATACATCGCCTCCGCACCCAATGACCCCGCGGCTTTCCTGCGCACGTCGGCTGGCAATGGCGGCCTGGGTCTGCAAGTCAATTCAAAGGGAGTGATGACGCTCAATGGCGTGAGCGCCGATTATAATTATTTTGACGGCGCACAACTCAACGCGGCAGGTACTGGAACGATCACGGTAGGTTCAGCTGCCACTCCAAGCCACTTTAACCATAATTCTGGGAATGGTATCCAGGCAGAATCAGAAAGCGGTGCAGTTACCCTCAATTCTGTTGTGGCCACGGACAATGGCTACAGCGGCGCAGTGTTGGGCCAATTAAGTTCTATTGTTGTAACTACTGGCAATTACACCATCACCGGCGGCACCTTCAGCAACAATGGCGGCCAGACATACCACCCCAGCGCCTATGCGTACGACGGTTTGAACGTAAAAACCAATGGCAACATCAGCGTCGATGGCATCACCGCCAATGGGAACGCTCAAAGCGGCGCTTCTTTGAACACCAATAATGGGAATGCCAGCAACACCGGCACCGTGACGGTCACCAACAGCACCTTTGGCGCCGCCACGAGCATCTTTCGTGATGGCAGTACTTATGACGCTGACCACCGCAAGTGGGGCAATGGATCTCACGGTCTGGAGATCGGCTCAGGTGGTTTGGTCAGCCTGGATACCGTCACCGCCAATTACAACGGTTCCGCATATCAAAACGGCGGAAATGGCATCAATGTGGAGAATATCGCCGCTGGCGGCATCGACCTGGCGCATGTAATTGCCAATTATAACTTCACAAATGGCGCTTCCCTCCTCAGCGCATACGACCTGGATGTGACGGACAGCGCCTTCAACTACAACGGTACCTTTGGTGTGTTCACTGACGGCGGCGCAAACCAGAACTTCACCAACACCAATGCCAACTATAACGGTTTTTCCGGACTCTTTCTGACTGCAGTTGATAATAAGTCTCTGGGGTATGGTTACCCCAACAGTCCCAGCGGCGGCGTCACACTGTCAGGTGTCACCGCCCACGATAATGGCTTGGCTCCGAGCAACCTCATGGCTGGAATTGACACATCCCTAAGCAGTACCTTCACCTGTTCCAGCGTCAATAGCACCAACAATGGCCTACCTGATGCGATCCTCTGCTCCGGCGGTTCCGGCGGCAGTGGCGGCAGTGGTTCCGGCTCTGGCGGCGCAACCGAGGAGAACGGCATCATCACCTATGAGGTGGCGGGCGGACAGAATGTGACCTTGAGCTGCACCGCCGGGCTGGTGGGTTACCAGGTCAAAGCGCCAGGCTACCTGGATTCGGCCTTCCTGCCCTGCGACAGCCTGTCTGAGAATCAAGCCCAGATTGCGGCTGTGGTCATGGTGAGCGAGAATGAATTGCCGGGCGGGCTGGTCGCGGGTGTCAGCCAGTATGAATTCGTCTCGGCTCTCGAAGTGCAGCTTTCTGCGCCGTTGACTGGTTCCATGCGTGTCAATTTTGATATCCCCGCCGGCCTGCAGGGCTCGAACTTCACCATCCTGCACTGGAACGGCATCAGCTGGGATGAGCTGGGCGGCTACGCCAATAACGGCCAGTTCAGTGTGGATACCAACCAGGGCGGCATCTTTGTGCTGGTCATCAAATAAATAACCTAAGTTGCTACCAAAGGAAGTTGACGGAACAAGCCAGAACGAAAAGGCCGACTTTGAGCTCAAAACCTTTGGCAGTTACAGCATGAATATACTTGGGTAACAGTTGTGAAATACGACTACCGGTGGTTTCCACAAC
>CAIQVH010000005.1 GCA_903875215.1 uncultured Anaerolineae bacterium | reverse complement strand
GACTGGCTACTTGTTCCAGCATTTCGGCTGGTAGGGTAAAATCATCTCGATAGGTCATTGTGCGCTCCTTTTGTCTGGTAAACGATAGGATAACACTTGACCTATTTTTTGGGAATTTACAGAATAAAGTTTACACTACTCGTGCCCAGCACAGATTCACGGTGCGACGGGTGGAGGCGCAGGGCCGGATTGGAGTAACTAGGCACTATGTATCTGGCAGTTCATACCCTTTACAGTATAGCCAGGGTTGATCGAATGTCAAGCAAGCCGTTTTCTGCGGGGCAACAGGCTACACTGCCGCACACATCTCCAAAAGCCCTGTTTTTCGCACATTCCGCAGGGGCAACTTGAGCGAGTCAGGCGGAATGCGGGATTTCTGTAATGGTCTTACAACATTAATAGAATATATGTTCTATTAGTATTTAACCATGTCTCTATGGCAGCGCTTCCTTACCCGCCTCGGTTTGCGACGGGGAATTTTGGCCCCACATCAAGATGTGGAGATGTTGCGCACATTAATTTCGGAACTGGCACTCCAAGAGCAAAAGTCGGAAAGCGAAATTCACGCCGGCCTGCTTGCAGCGGCAATCGCCCAACGCCATGCTTCACAAGAGACCTGGTGCCGTTGGCAATCGCTTTCTCCCCGGGAACAGGAGGTGGCGGCCCTGACCTGTCTCGGGTATACCAATCACCAAATTGCAGCCAGGCTTGGAATTTCAGAAACCACCATCAAAACCCACCTGCGCAACCTCCTGACCAAGTTCCATCTGCATGGCAAGGCTGAATTACGCATGGCCTTGCAAGATTGGGACTTCCGGACATGGGATCGCCTCCCCCATAATTAGGGCACTTTTTCAGGCTGCCGCCAAATCTGGCTCATCCGCTGGACTAGCCTTCTTTTCATCCCAACAATCCTCCCAGGGAGGATTGTTTTTCTTTACCGGGCAGGTTACCCTATGCAAATATGGACGAACTCATCGAAACCCACCCCGGAAGCTGGATCCTGGTCGCCGGCCCACGCGCAATCCGCGCTACCATGCTGACACTGATCGCGCGCCTGGCAGAACGCGGCCCGGTGCGTGTGCTGGATGGCGGCAACCAGTTCAACGCCTACCTGATTGCGCGCCAGCTGCGCGGCCAGCCAAATCTGCTGAGCCGGATCAGCATCTCGCGTATGTTTACTTGCTATCAGGTACTGGCTGCGCTTGAAAAAGCCTCAGAACTGCCCATGCCTTTGGTCATGCTCGATTTTCTGCGCACCTTCTACGATGAAAGTGTTCCCTTCCACGAAAGACGCAGATTGGTCTCGCGCTGCATTCCACATTTAAGGCGATTAAGCGTCATGGCGGGTGGAGCGGTCAGCATTCATCCGCCAGCGGTTACGAGTAGCGAGGCTGAAACGCTCTTTGCAATCCTGGCGGAGGCGGCAGCAGAACGCTGGATACAGGATCCGCCTGCCCCAATTCAACAACCCGGGAGGCTTTGCTGATGGGCCGCACCCTGCCAACCGCCTCGATGTTGATCCAGCAGGAGGAACAATCCTTCGCCCGCTTCCGGCGCGCCCTGCGCCGCTCAGACCAGGTGGCCCTGGATGACCTGTTCGCGGCTGCCCGTCAGCATCTGGCCGCTGCGCAGTACGCCGCACATGCTTTGCCTTTCGAGGTACTGCTGCTCGCCATGTTGCTCGAAGAACACAAAGAAGTGATGCGGCTGCGTCAACAGCTGGATGAACTCCCGGACGCTTCGCGGAATGGATGAGATTCTGACAGGCTGGCTGCTGGACGTTTATCGTGAAGAAACCAGCCTCACGCTCTGGCTGCTGGACGATGATGGCCAGCGCCGCCGCCTGACCCATCCCTTTCCGGCAGCATTTTACGCGGCTGGCCCAGCAAATCAACTGCGTGCCTTATGGCGCTGGTTATCGGAGCAGGAAATCCAGGTTCACCTGTCCCGCATGGAGCGGAAGGATGTGTTCCAGGGCATAGTCACTGTGCTTGCCGTGGAAGTTGTCCATGCGCCACAATTGGATGCGCTCTTCCGCCGGGCAGTGGAAACCTATCCTGACCTTACCTATTACGATGGCGATATTTCCATCTCCTTACGATACGCTGCCCGCTTTGGCGTTTTCCCGTTAGCCCGCTGCCAGGTCGTGGTAAATGCCGAGCGGGTTAAAACCATCACCGCCCTCAACACTCCCTGGGAACTTGAGCCCGCTCCCGTGCCCCTGCGCATCCTGTCCATTGAACCCGACCGCGATCCGGCTCAAGCCTGCCCAAGGCATCTCGTCATCCGCTATGACCGGATTCGTTACATTCTGCCGCTTGAGCCGGCCCGGGCATTCCTGATCAGTTTGCGCTCCACCCTGGAACGTTATGACCCAGACCTGATCCTGACCGACTGGGGCGATACCTGGCTGCTGCCCTGCCTGCTCAAACTATCCAAGGAATACAACCTGCCGCTACCACTCAACCGCGCAGAGACGCAGGGTGTAATTGAGCATCAGGCGCGCACCTACTTTTCCTACGGGCAGATTGTGTACAAAGGCAGCCAGGTGCAGCTGCGCGGACGAATGCATATTGACCGGCGCAATGCCATGATGTGGAGTGATTACGGCTTGGAAGGTGTGCTGGAAATGGCGCGCGTCACCGCTCTGCCCATCCAGGACGCCGCCCGCTTATCACCGGGAACCGGCATCTCCTCGATGCAATTTGTCACCGCCCTGCGCGCAAACATCCTGATCCCCTGGCACAAGCACCAGGCCGAGCAGCCCAAAACCGCCCTGGAGCTGATCCACACCGATATGGGCGGGCTGGTCTACCAGCCCACCATCGGGCTGCACAAGGATATCGGCGGGATCGACTTCGTCTCCATGTATCCGGGCATCATGGTGCGCTTCAATATCTCGCCCGAAGTGCCGCGTTCAAAGGCTGGCGACCTGACACCAGCAACCGGCGAACCCGGCAAAGTCCCCAGCATGGGGATTGTCCCCCAGACCCTTGCGCCATTGCTCGAAAAGCGGATTGCCTTCAAGACCGCCCTGGGCAACCTGCACCCCAAAGACTGCCGGCGTGAAGTCTACAAGGCCCGCGCATCGGCTGAAAAATGGCTGCTGGTGACCTGCTTTGGCTACCTGGGTTACAAAAACGCCCGCTTCGGGGCCATCGAATCGCACGAAGCCGTGACCGCCTATGGCCGCGAAGCCCTGCTGCGCGCCAAGGAAGCCGCCGAGGACCTCGATTTCTCGATCCTCCACATGTACGTGGATGGGCTTTGGGTTCAAAAACCGGGCTGCTCAACGCCCGAAGATTTCCAGGCCCTGCTGGCAGAAGTCTCAGAGCGCACCAGCCTGCCCATTGCCCTGGATGGAATTTACCGCTGGGTGGTTTTCCTGCCCTCGCGCGTGGACGAGCGCATCCCGGTTCCCAACCGCTATTTCGGCGTCTTCCAGGATGGCTCGATCAAGGTGCGCGGCATCGAAGCCCGCCGCCACGACACGCCGCCATTCATCGCCGAAACCCAGATGAAAATCCTGGCAATCCTGGCCAAAGCCGCGGACGCCGACCGCCTCCCGGATTTTCTTCCGGAAGCGCGCCAATACATCGGGCAGCGGCTGGATGAGCTGGCCAAAGGCCGGGTTCCACTCGCAGAACTGCTGGTCAGCCAGCGCCTGAGCCGGGAATTGACCGAATACAGTTCGCCATCTCCCGCTGCCAGGGCCGTCTGGCAGATGCAGGCAGAGGGGAAGCAGATTCACCCCGGACAACAGGTGCGCTTTCTTTATACACGCGGAGAACCCGGCGTGCACGCCTGGGACGGCACCGAATCCACTGATATTTCTATGGTTGATTCAAACCGCTACAAAACTTTGTTGATGCGGGCAGTTGGTACGATCATTCGCCCCATAGAACAACACTTCGAGATCATGCCCCAGCACTCAAATTATGTCCTGTTCCCCAATCAAAAGGCCGGGCCAGTGAAAGAACTGGGCGGCCAGATGCCGTTGGCAACATTTTTGGATTTACGTGGCAGGCTCGTACAGCTGCATTAATGTATTCCCCCTGGAAAATTCAGTCCCACGCAAGTCTGCAGCCTATTTTTCATAGGATTTGTATGCAAAAGAACGCGCCCGAAACCAGAGCATTCGTTCTGCCTATCGCGGCGATCAGATTCTTGCCTGAAAATCAGGCACTGGCTTTTGCGCGCGTTTCCTGGAGCGGGATACCGGCCATCATCAGGCCAATCTGCTCGACGGTGGCTTCGCCGCGGGCGACGATGCCGATGATCTGGCCCTCGTACATGACCGCGATGCGGTCGGAGAGGGTGCGAATTTCGTCGAGGTCTTCAGAGATGAGCAGGATGGCGGTGCCGTTGGCGCGCTGTTCCAATAGGCGCTGGTGGATGTATTCGGTGGCGCCGATGTCGACGCCGCGCGTCGGCTGGGCAGCGATCAACGCTTTAGGCTGGCGCGAAAGCTCGCGGGCCATGATCAGCTTTTGGATGTTGCCGCCGGAGAGGTTCTTGATCGGGGTGTCACCGCCGGGGGCTTTGATGCTGTATTGCTGGATGACTTCGCGGGTGCGGGCGGCCATCCGCGCAAAGTTGAGGAAGATACCATTGGTGTACTGCGGCGCGGCATGGTCGCGCAGAAACAGATTTTCCTGCACCGAAAATTCGCGGATCGCTCCGTCGCGCATCCGTTCTTCGGGGATGTAGGATTGCCCGGCGGCCATCCGCTCGAGCAGTGAAGCCTGGGTGATGTCCTGGCCATTGAGTTGGATCGTCCCGGCGGTGTTTTTGCGCAGCCCGGCCAGGCACTGCGCCAGTTCGCGCTGACCGTTGCCCGAGACGCCCGCCACACCGACAATTTCGCTGGCGTGGATTTCAAGATCGACGCCGCGCAGGGCCTCGGTGCCCCGGTCACCCATTGCGCGCAGGCCGGAGATGCCCAGACAGACCGGCCCGGTCTGGAGCGGCTGCGGGGCGAGCGGTTTGACTTCGCGCCCGACCATCATCTTGACCAGGTCATCGCGGGTGACGCCTTTGGCCGGGCGTGAACCGATCATCTGCCCATCGCGCAGGACGGCGATGCGGTCGCTGATTGCCATTACTTCATGGAGTTTGTGCGAGATGAAGACCAGCCCGTGGCCTTCCTGGGTCATCCGCTTCAGAGTGACGAACAGGTCGTTGACTTCCTGCGGGGTCAGCACGGCGGTCGGTTCGTCGAGGATGATGATGCTCGCGCCGCGATACAGGGCTTTGATGATTTCAACGCGCTGTTGTTCGCCAACCGAGAGCTGCCAGACGTAAGCCTCGGGGTCAACTTTCAGGCCATAGGCCTGGGCCAATTCCTGGATGCGCTTTGAGACGCGCTCCAGATCCAGCTGTGGTTCGCGGCTCGATTTCAGGCCGAGGGCCACGTTTTGGGCTACGGTCAGGGTCGGGACCAGCATAAAGTGCTGGTGGATCATCCCGATCCCGGCGGCGATGGCGTCGGCGGGGGAGTGGAAGACCTGCGGCTGGCCGTCGATCAAGATCTGGCCGCCGTCGGGCCGGTAGAGGCCGTACAACTGGCGCATCAGGGTGCTTTTGCCCGCGCCGTTCTCGCCCAGCAGTGCCAGCACTTCGCCCGCGTTGACTTCGATGCAGACTTTGTTATTCGCCAGCACGCCGGGGAAGCGTTTGACGATATCGCACATTTCGACGCGCTGGATGCGTTTCTGGAGATTTGCTGGGGTTGTCATGGTGGCCTCGCTTAGTTGTTTATCCACTCATCTTCATGAATTCACACGGATTTTTTTGTGAAGATTAGCATAAACACCTGCACGGCGCGCAGGCTCAAGTGTTAGTGGATAAAGGATTTGGATTGGTGCGCCGCACCGAGGTACGGCGCACCAATCCCTATTTACCAGTTACCAATCGCCAAATTACGGGTTGACGGTGATCTTGCCGCCCTTGATGCCTTCGATGGCAGCATCGGCAGCGGCTTTCACGTCGGCGGGCAGGTTGTAGCCAGCGTTGAAGACAATCTTCAGGCCGTCGTTGGAGAGCTGCAGGGTGTAGGTCTTGCCACCCAGGGTGCCCGCGGCGCGGCTGGCGATGATTTCCTTGATCATGGCGGTCCAGTCATAGACCTGGCTGGCAACCACCAACTCGGGGGCCAGAGTGGTTTGTTCAGACTGGGTGCCGAACCACAGCACTTTGCCGTTTTCCTTGGCCGCGCCGATCGAGCCAACGACCGACTGCGAGGAACCGGTCAGCACATCCGCGCCGGCGGCGATGTGGGTCTTGGCCGCTTCGGTCATCAGCGCCACATCCGAGAAGGAGCCGGTCCAGGTCTTATTGACGGTAATGGAGGGATCGACCGAGGCCACACCCTGGACAAAGCCGTCGATGTAGGTCTTCGCATCGCCGACTTCCACCGGGCCGGTCACGCCGATCTGCTTGCTGGTGGTCAGCTTCGCCGCCAGCACACCGTTGACATAGCCGCCTTCCTGGGCCGCGGCGGTATAGGCGTAAACGTTCGGCAGGCCAAAGGTGTTGACGTCGGTGCCCCAGGCGAAGGTGGTACCGGGGAAGTCCTTGGCGATTTCCTCGACCGAAGCGCCGTACTGTGAGCCGTGGGCGACGACGATGTCAAAGCCCTGGCTGGCGTAGTCGCGGATCGCCGCAGCGGCATCCGGGACTTTGAACATGTTTTCGGAGTATTTAATCTCCATCGCCGCCTCACCGCCCATTTCCTTCTGGACGGCGACCAGCGCCGAGTACATCGACTGGCTGAAGGCCATATCAGTGGTCGAGCTGGGCATAACGACGGCAACGCGTACCACCTTGGCGGCGGGCGCGGGCGTGGCGGCCTGTCCGCAAGCGGTCAGTACCAGTGCGGCGACCAGCAGGGCGCAGATAGCCATCCAAACATTGTGCTTTTTCATACTTCCTCCTAAAAAAATTGGGTTAGTTTTCGCCCCGTTCAAAGGGCTTGTTCAACGCGGCGGGCTGGCGCACCCGGTTGGTGGCAAAGACCAGCGCCGCGATTGTCAACAAATAAGGGAGCATCACGGCCACATCAGAGGAGATGTTGACGCCGAGCACCTGCATCCACAACTGGAAGGCGTTGACCGTGCTGAAGAGCAGCGCCCCCACCAGGATGCCGGCGGGTTTCCAGCCGCCGAAGTAAACCAGCGCCACAGCGATAAACCCCAGCCCGGCGGTCAGATTTTCCTGGAACAGGTTGACCAGCGCCGTCGAAAGCGAGGCCCCGGCCAGCCCGGCCAGCACCGAACCGAGACAGACGCTGAAATAGCGGACTTTGTCGACGCTGACGCCGAGCGAATCGGCTGCCGCCGGGTTCTGTCCGACCGCCTTGATTTTCAGCCCCCAGGTGGTCTTTTCCAGGAACCACCATGCCACCGGCACCAGCAGGAAGGCCGCGTAGACCGGCAGGCTGTGCTGGAAAAAGATTTCACCGATCATCGGGATGTCGCCCAGCAGCGGGATTTTGATAACTTTGAAGCCGTCGATGGTCTGCACGGTGCCGACGAGCAGTTTGAACAGCAGCGAGGAGAGTCCCAGCCCGAACATATACAGGCCAATCCCGCTGATGCCTTGTTCCGCTTTCAAAGTGACGCTGATCAGCGACATCAGCAGTCCCATCAGCAGCCCAACCAGAGCAGCGGCCAACACAGCCAGCCAGAGATTGCCGGTCTGGAGGGTGACGTAAAAGGCGACGAAGGCCCCGACGAGCATGATGCCATCCACACCCAGGTTAACCACACCCGAAGACTGGGCAAAGGCCTCGCCGACTGCCGCGAACAAATAGGGCGTTGCCAGGCGGATGGCAGAAGTCAAAATCCCGGTAATGACGGCCAGCGAAAAGAGTTCGTTCATGCCTCCGCCTCCTTTCCGGCTTTGGAAACTGCAATCGCGCGCCGGGCCGCCCAGCGCTGCGAGATGTACGCCGAACCGACGACGAACAGCACCACCAGCCCGAGCAGGGTATCAATCAGCGCCGAGGGGACCTGCACTGCGCGCTGCATTTTATCGGCCCCGACCAGCAGGCTGCCGAACAGCCACGAAGCCGGGATCAGCCCGAGCGGGTGCAGCCCGCCAAACAGCGCCGCGACAATGCCAGAGAAACCGTAGCCGCTGGTAATCCCTTCCAAAAGGCGATGATGGACACCCATCACTTCCACCGCGCCCGCCAGCCCGGCGAAACCGCCCGCCAACGTCAGCGAGAGCGCCTGGTAGGCCGGGACGTTGACGCCCGCGTAGCGCGAAGCGTCCGGGTTCAAACCGACGGCGCG
This sequence comes from uncultured Anaerolineae bacterium, assembly GCA_903875215.1. Taxonomy (GTDB): domain Bacteria; phylum Chloroflexota; class Anaerolineae; order Anaerolineales; family Villigracilaceae; genus UBA5195. Next base: position 1,890 of record CAIQVH010000005.1, on the reverse strand, counting down.
GATGCGGAAGCCAATGGTCGTCCGCCACAGAAAAATATACACCACCACGGCCAGGATCACCGCCAGGATGGCCCCGGTATGTAACAGGGTTTGGGGAATTAACCGGGTCAGCCAGACGGATTCGGGAAGTTTTTCCGATTGCGCAAGATACGTTCCAGCAGTGACCCCGGCCTGATCGATCAGCGGGCCGCGAATCAGCAGGTTCATCAATTGCAGTGCGATGGCGTTCATCATCACGGTGCTCAAGATTTCGTTGACGCGGAAGCGGGCTTTCAAGAAACCGGGCACAAAGCCCCAGGCGGCCCCGGCAATGAAGCTGGCAATTAGCGTGGTGGGGAGCAAGATCCAGCCCGGCCAGTTGCGGAAGGCCAGCGACCAGGCTGTCGCGCCGAGCGCGCCGAGGATGATCTGCCCTTCGGCGCCGATGTTGATCATGCTGGCCCGGAAGGCGATGCAGATGCCCAGCCCGACCAGCAGCAGCGGCGTGGCCTTTACCAGCGATTGGGTGAAGCCCGACATGCTCCCAAAAACACCGGTGACGATGGCGGCATAGGCGGTCAACGGGTTGACTTTCAGGAAAGCCAGGACGATCGCGCCGATCAACAGGGCCGCCAGCATCGCCAGGAAAGGCAGCGCGGCGCGAAAAGCGAGGTCTTTCCAGTCGTCCAGCCATGATTTTTGCGAACGGGGGTGCGACTCAGGGGGCATAAGCCATCTCCGGCGGGCAATTAATTGTCTGACATCTACTTTACTTTAGCATGGATTTGTCACATATATAATGGATGAAAATCATTGTTCAGTAATGTTTTTGAGATGCGCAGGGGAGTCGCGCCCGCCCGGGGCGTGAAATGGGCCTGTCCGCCGGTTTTGCGGCCGGGGGCGGCGCTGTAGTTTCAGTTGGGCGAGTTTCAGTCGCCCGGCCAGGGGGTGGGAAAGGGAGGTCAGGTGATCCAGGCTGGTGACTGCGTTGAGCACCGCCGCCAAGGCCTGCTCCAGTGTATGCAAATCTGCTTCCAGGCGGGGCATGTCGTGGGCAGGCATGGCGGGCTTGACCTCACGACGCTAAACACTCACGCCCTTCGGCCTGTACTGCAGCGCCTCCGCCAGGTGCGGGGTCTGGATCTGTTCACTGCCTGCCAGGTCGGCGATGGTGCGGGACAGCTTCAGGATGCGGTGGTAGGCGCGGGCCGAAAGGTTGAGCTGGCTCATGGCGGCGCGCATCAGGTTGTCGCTGGCGTCATCCAGTTTGCAAAACTGGCGCACTTCGGCGATGCGCATATCGGCGTTGCACAGAATGGTCGGGCTGTTAAAACGCTCCAATTGGCGCTGGCGGGCGGCCTGCACGCGGGCGCGGATGGCGGCTGAGCTTTCTCCCAGGCGGTCATTGCTGAGTTTTTGATAATCCACGCGCGGCACTTCCACGTGAATATCAATCCGGTCGAGCATGGGGCCTGAGATGCGTTTCTGGTACTTGGTGACGGTGGCAGCCGAACAGGTGCAGGGTTTAACCGGATCTCCGAAGAAACCGCACGGACAGGGATACCCGCAATCGAACAGATTTCTCATGCCAAATGAAGCATAAAAAGATTGTTGTGAAAGCATATTTCAAGCAAATCACACTGGTTCCTGCAGAAGTGACCCAATAGATCTATTTTATCCTAACTCAATTCAAAGCAGATTTACTTCAGCTCTTCACAAGCGTGGTCAGCGCCCGCACGGCCGCGCTCGTCGGTTCGCGCTACTTGGTGTATCAATACCGGCTCGACATGAGTGGCGTATCGCCATAAAAATCGTAAATAATGCGAATAAGCCAACAAATACGATCGACACACCCGCAACCTGGGCATCGGTAAATGGACGTGTCTTGGATCCGAAGAAATCGATCTCAAT
>CAIQVH010000004.1 GCA_903875215.1 uncultured Anaerolineae bacterium | reverse complement strand
CAGCAGTGTCAAGGGACCAAGAAAAAACCAGGCCCGGCAATCTCTGAAGGAAGAAAAGCGGCCTGGTTTTTTACTTTAAGGAAGGTTTTGAATTGCCTGCTTCTCAGATTCCCCAGCCAGAGACAGCCCTTTCATGCCCCCGCCCGCCCGTTTGCGTTGGGGTTTGTTGGTCAAGCGGAAAGTTCTCGGTAGCTTACTCGATCTGACTCAGTTCAGGTCTCAGTGCCAGGAGGTCAGCCTCGCTGGCGAATCGGTGCGGATGCTTCGGATCCAGCGCTACTCGCTCCAGGTCATGCCCTATGCCCAGCCGCATCAGGTAATAGCGTGCAAACTGTTGGCGGGTCAGACCATCGCGATCACTTTCGTTGACTTGCCAGGCCCAGGTCAGGTACTTGTAGGCAATCCGTTCATCGGAAAAGTGCCGATAGGGTTATTTGCGGGTCAGGACGAACTGCCGTGGGATACTGCGGCACGCTACGCAGTCAGGCATTTTTCTGGCTTCGAGTTTTTCCTGCTCCCAGGCAGAGTCCACGCCCGCCCACACGCGGGGAATGTCAAACCGTTGAAACTGTCGAAAAAGTTCCTTTTTCAAAACCTGGTCGTTGAAAAGTGGGTCAGAAACATTGAAGAGCGCCCTGTTTTCTGTGTTCCGAACCACATTTTGGCGATTTTTGAACCTGCTGTGGGAGATTTTTTGAACATTTTTCACACAAAGGTTTTTTCGCCAGTCTCGCTGGGCGGCTCCTTGCGCAATAGGCAAATAATTCTTGATACACTCTTTGCATTATGCTAAAATAATGGCGTGTACAAAATCACCTTTACCAATCAGGCATCCAAAGCCCTGCTCAAAATGCCCCGAAATACAGCTCAACTGATTCGGGAAAAGCTAGACCAAATAGCCATCGACCCGTTTGCATCGATCCCCAATGCAAAAAAACTTCTAGGTAGGCCAGGCTATCGGCTGCGAATTGGCGATTGGCGGGTGATTTACGAGATCAACAAGGACGAAATCTCAATTATTGTTATGAAAATTGCCCCCAGGGGCGAGGTGTACAAATGAGCGTGCAGGTTATCAAACAAGGTAATAAACCCGAATGGGCGATTGTCCCTTATGAAACCTATCTGCAACTTGTAGAAAAGGCGGAAATGTTGCAGGACATTCAAGACTACGACAGCGCAAAAGCAGCTTTAGAGCGTGGTGATGATGAGTTGGTTCCAAGTGAAGTGGTTTACGCCATTCTTGATGGTGAAAATGCTATCAAAGTTTGGCGTGAATATCGTGGTTTGTCTCAACAAGAAGCCGCTGAGAAAGCTGGAATTAGCGTTCCGTATCTATCGCAGTTGGAAACTAATAAGCGTAAAGGCTCAATAGATGTTTTGACAGCCATCGCCAAAGTTTTGCACGTTTCTTTGGAAAACATAGTGCCTTCGCAGTCATGAAACAGGCCAACACCGTTGCTGGACATGACCCTGTCCTTTCGGAAAAAAAAATCGCTCTCGAGAGATCTTGATTGGGTGCACCGGACAAGTGCGGGATTCTGCGGCACGCTACGCAGTCAGGCATTTTTCTGGCTTCGAGTTTTCTCTGCTCCCAGGCAGAGTCCACGCCCGCCCACACGCGGGGAATGTCAAACCGCTGGCTGGCTTCGAATAATCCAGATGTCCAAGAGATAAGATCATGAGAAAAATAGTCGTGCTTGAACACATCTCCCTAGATGGCGTCATCCAAGCCCCTGGTGGGCCAGATGAAGATACCAGCAATGGTTTTTTGCATGGCGGGTGGATTGCGCCATATTCCGACCCAATTCTTGGAACGGCGATAAGAAGGCAGATGAATATGCCGTTCGACCTGCTATTAGGGCGCAAAACCTTTGACATTTGGGCGCCGTATTGGCCTAACCATGATGATGTATGGCCTAACGTCAACGCAGCCACCAAGTATGTCGCATCAAATACCATCACTTCTGGCGAATGGCAGCCATCTGTGTTCTTAAGTGGAGATGTTGCGGGAAAAGTTGCCGAAATCAAGCAACTGCGAGGGCCGGATTTGCATGTTTGGGGAAGTAGTAATCTAATTCAGACACTTATCAAACATGGTTTGGTCGACGTGTTCTGGTTAATGATTTATCCGATAACATTGGGGGTTGGGAAGCGTTTGTTTGCTGATGGCACGATTCCGATGGCGTTCAAAGTGACGGAAAGCCAGGTCACTGCAAATGGCGTTATGATTGTGAATTACGAACGTGTAGCTGTTTAGAGCAAGTGAGTTGCAAACACAAGGCCAGCCAACATCATTTGCAACGGACGGTCGGGGCGTTGCCCCGCGCCCGAGGGAATAGCGGATTCGTTTGTTTGCTTTTTCCTGCTAAATCCCCGGATGTGAGTCCCCGGCGATGGTATCACCTCCCAGAATACGCTTCCGCCGCGCCCCTTTTAAGTACATTTTACTAACGCCAGTCGTTGCAGCTGGGTCATTTTAACGGATCGGCTGACTAAAAAACTGGGGCCTGACAGAGGCTCCGGGTGGATGGAATTGGGTCCGTTGGGAGCACTTCTGGCTGCGAGATTGAGCCCGGCACCCTGAAATTCATCTGGCTTCAGGTCAAGTTCCCACGTTCGCTGCGCTCCATCCTTCCACGGGGTAAGGTAATTAGAATAAGGTGATACACTCAAGCAAGTTCAGCCCAAAGCCACTTCCGGTTTGAGTACAAATGCTGCCAGCAATTATTTAGAGGCGGGGTCTTGGCCCACACCTGTTGCTGCCATGGTATCAGCAGGGTCCAGGAGAAAAACAATGAAGCATGCGTTGCGCCATACATCAATGATCGTTTTGACTCTTTTAGTGACGGCCTGTGGTGTTCTTACAAACGTTGCTCCAGCCGCAAAACCCTTTTGGCCAACTTCCACAAAATCTCCGGCCCCAGTGTGGAATGATCCCGTCTACCTGGAGAAAATGCAGGCGTTGATCTCGGCCCTGGCCCTGCGATATGATGGCAATCCTGACATCGCTTTCATTGATGCCCGGAACTGCGGAAACTGGGGCGAATGGCACAGCCTGGGCTGCGACGAATTGTCGGATGCCGACAAAGCTGCCCTGATTGACCAATGGAAGAGTTTCAAAAAGACCACGATCATCGTACCAACCAATGGGGATACTGAGCCATCTTTCCAGGCGCAGTATGGCACTGACAGCTATGGTTTCGGCATTCGCCGGGATTCTTCAGAACTTGATCTTAACGCGGCCAGCTATGCTTTTGACAAGGCCCCGGCGGTATCCGAATGGGGGGGGTGGGTATGAAAAACTCAAAACCTGCCAGGGGTGGACGAAAGTCTGCTGGTCGGCAGAGGTAATCGCCGATTACATGACAAAATCCCGCTACAGTTATGATAATCTCGGGCAGTGGGGCTCTGACTCAATCAGCTTCCTGGCTGAAAACAATCTCCTCGTGCGCGAGTGGGCCAACAAAATGGGCTATTGGTTTAAGCTGACCGAGGTCACCTACCCGGCCAATCTTGGCAACGGGTCCACCGAAACCCTGTCTTTCAAGGTCAGGAATGACGGCGTTGCGCCGATTTATGTCAATCAAAACCACACCTATGTGCGGCTGGCCCTCCTGGATGGATCCGGCCAGGCGTTGGCGGTCAGCGAGCCCCTGCCGGGGGTCAATCCCTTCACCTGGAAACCGGACAGCGTTTCAGACGTGACAGTCAGTTTCTCTTTTCCACAAACTCCCCATGCGGCTTACCTGGCGATTGGATTGTTTTCCACTGAATCAGTCACCCAACCCGATATCAAACTTGGAAATTCAGGCCTGCTGCCGAATCACTGGTTCCCCATCCAGGGTGAAGCCAAGCCCTAAAATTGCCGCGGGCGCTTCCTGGCCCGTGATTTGCGCCAGGCGGGTCAGTTTATTCCGCCCAGCTGACGGTGTATTCGGTCAGTTCGTCCGGCTTTACGATGGCAGGTTCCGCGCTGAGCCATTTCCCGGGCAGGCCCAGCTCGCGGGCGGTCAGCTCAAAATGGCACATGGCGATGCCCAGATCCAGGCGCTGCATGTCGGCCACGCCTAAAAAGCGCGTCAGGCTGTTCTCGCGGTAGCCTTTGGTGCGCTGGAGGTAGAAATGCCAGCGGTGGCCATCTTTGAGCACCCGCCAGGGCTGCTTGTTGGAGGCCGAGGGGCCAATGCGGAGCATTTCGAGCGGGATAACGTACTCCCCGGCAGTCTGCCGGGTCAGCGGAGCTGCGAAATTCTGATCAAAAAAGAGCTGCTCCCAGGGCAGACGCTGGTCGGCGTTGATCTGGCGGCGCAGCAGGCCGTTGCGGGCTTCCGTCACATTGGCAATTTCTCCGATCGATGTGACTGCTGGGATGAGCGCATCATTTGCGGCGTTGATTTTGCGCGCAAAACTGCTGCGGGTGAAGCTTCCGCCCAGCCAGCAGGTGCCCAGGCCCAGGCGGGTGGCTTCCAGGATGATCTGTTCCATCTGATAGCCGTAATCTTCGAGGTTTTTCTCACCCGTATCAGTGATGCCGATGATGAAGCCGGTCGCGCCCCGGATGAAGCCATAGGTGCCGAGATCCTTCAGGGCGTGGCTATCTTCCCGATCCGCGGCCACCAGGAAGAAGCTTGGGCGACTTCCGAAAGGGCCATTGGGCAGCGCACCGATGAAATCCTGCAGCTGCCGGCGTTTTTCGGCGGGTATCGGTTCTTCCAGGTAGGAGCGGCACGAAAAGCGTTGGCGGATGATGTCTGTAATTGGTTGGGTGGTTTCATTTGGATGAGTCAAGTTGTCTTTCACTCCTCGCCCAGGCGATGAACTGTCCAGACGTTGGGTTCGATGTAAACGCCTTCATCGGCTGCCACATCCATTTCCATGGGAACCAGTCCACCCGGTAGAACGTAGCTGCCGCTTTCGGGGAATTTCAACCCCGTCCAGTTTTCCCAATCTGCGCGGGTGCCGCGAATATCCATGGCTTGATGGCAGGCTTTGACAATTTCCGCGCCCAGCCGGGCATGGACGCGCAGCCAGGCGTCGAATGGCAGGCCGTTTTCGGTCTTCCAGGTGATGTAGCGGTCAATTTCGGTCAGCGGATAGAGGCTTTTCTGGTTGGGCCGCACCGGCGCGATCAGACGCTTGAAGCCCTTTCCCTGGCCGATGGCGCGCATGGCTTGCACCATGCGGCTGCTCAGGCCCTGGCTGCGGTAGTCGGGATGAATGGCAATTTGGATGGCGCATTGGGTGCGCGGCTCCAGTCCTTGTTCGTGATCGAAGACGGCCTGCGTGAAGGCCCAATCCCAGCCGCCTTCGGGCAGAGCGTTTACGTCACCATCCCAGTGCAGCGGCAGGCTGTTGGCCATGGCCGCCACGCGCCCGGCCTGTTCATCGCGCAGCGCGAACTGGTATTCAGGAAAGCGGCCGAACAGGTCACCCCAATAGCGGTCAGCGATGGGATCGTGCAGCATGAACCTGGGCCAGGCGGCTTCCGCCAGGCCATCCATCCGGCTTTCGTAATCGGGCGTATCCAGCGGGGTGATCAGTTGAAAGGTCATCAGTTTTCTCTCATACCAGTTTTCCATCAAGCATCCGCGGGCTGATGGGTTTCGCATTCTCCGCCGCATTCGCATTCCATCCCGGCGGCTTTTTCGAAGGACTCTTTGCCTTCGCTGTAAGAGAAATAAATCAATCCGATGGCGCCCAGGCTGTCGATCCAGCCGAAACCCGTCAGGGAATAGATCAGGCTGGAGGCGAGCAAAACGACCGACATATAGATGCAGATCATGGTGCAGTTTGCATCCGCAAGGATCGGCGCGGAATTGAGCGCACGGCCTACGAAGCGTTTCCCACTGACCAGCGCCCACATGCTGGCGATGGAAACCAGCGAAATGATCACACCCGGCAGGGTGGTGGAGGGTTTGTGCCCGGTGAAAATATTGACCAACGCGGTCAGCGCCAGGCCGAGGGCCAGCAGGTAAAACGCCGTGCCGGTAATCCGCAAGGCGGTTTTCTCAAAAGTGGAGCGCGGCATGTCCGGATTTTGGCGGATACGCAAAATCATGGCCACAATGCCAATTCCAGACATGACCTCGATAAAGCTGTCCACGCCAAAACCGAACAGGGTCAGGGTCTCATCTGAAACCCCGAAATAAATGGAGACCAGGCCTTCGAGCAGGTTGTAGAAAACAGTAAAGAACCCCAGATACAGGGCATAGCGAAAATATCGCTCCGTTGCAGATTTTTCAGTCAGGATTGTCATGGGTTTTTCCTCGTTTGTTTTGATAAGTTTACACCACTCGCCGGCCTGGTGCTTAAAATGCAATGTGCTGCCAGAAACAGAACCGGCCTGTCTGGCAGGGTGACAACCCTTCGGTCAAGGGTTTTGTAGTAAGATTTGCGGGAAATTCAGTTTCCACCCCAAAAGCATGAGGCGCTATGAATGGAAAAGTTCTGGTGGTTGGCAGTCTCAACATGGATCTGGTGGTCAACACCGCGCACTTGCCGCAAACCGGCGAGACGATCTTAGGGGGCCGGTTTGCCACCATCCCCGGCGGCAAGGGCGCCAATCAGGCCGTGGCCGCGGCGCGCATGGGAGCGCCAGTCAGCATGATCGGTTGTGTGGGCGCAGATGGCTTCGGCGCAGAATTGCTGCGCGGCGCGGCGCAGGATGGCATTGACACGCGAGCCATCACGGTGGAAACTGGCGCGCCGACAGGGATTGCCCTGATCACGGTGGATGCGGAAGGCCGCAACACGATCGTGGTCGCTTCGGGAGCCAATCAACTGCTCTCGCCCCTTCACCTGCTGGCCGCCAAAGCGGCTTTTTCCGCCGCCGAAGTGCTCGTCATCCAGCTGGAAATCCCGCCCGAAACTGTCGGCGCGGCGCTGGCCCTGGCAGCGGAACACGGCACACGGGTGGTCTTGAATCCGGCCCCGGCCCGGCCCCTGGGCGCCGAGATCCTCTCCCAGGTGGATATTCTCATCCCCAACGAAGTCGAAGCGCTGCAAATGACCGGCACGGCCACGCTCGAAGCTGCCATCGAAACCCTGCTGGCGCAGGGCGTGCGCAACCTGATCCTTACGCTGGGTGAACAGGGTGCGCTGCTGGTTTCGGGCGGCCAGCGCATGCACCTGCCGGCCTACCCGGTGCGGGCGGTGGATACCGTGGCCGCCGGGGATGCCTTTGTGGGCGCATTTGCTGCCGGCCTGGCCGGTGGGCTGGAGCTGGAAGCGGCCGCGCGCCTGGGGAATGCCGCCGCGGCCCTTTCGGTGACGCGCGCCGGAGCCCAGCCCTCGCTGCCGCGCCGCATCGAAGTGGATGCGTTTCTTCAAGAGCAGGGAGATACCCCGGGTTTGCCCCGCTGAAGGTCAGGCAGTTGAGTCTGCGGCACGCGCGTGCTATAGTGAATTGGGGCGAATGGCCCGTTGGCAAGCAAGGGAGGTCTGTAATGGCAAAAAAGGACGTTTTCTCAAGAACCCTGGCAATCAGCGGAACGTGTCTGGTCTGGATCCCGCTCCTGCTGCCGCTCATTTTCTCGGCTGCAAGTTTCATTGGCGATGGGATTTTCCGCCTGGATTACCTGATCCCCGCCGAACTTTTTCCGGTTGCGCTGGCCGGCGGCGGGCTGGTCTTGTGGGCTGCCTTGCGCGCTGGCGCGCGCCGCGGGCTGATTGGCGCCGGGCTGGGTGTGGCCATTGGCGCGCTGGTGGGCGGGCAGGCGCTGGCGGTTATAACCGGTCTGGCTTCAGGCACCGCCGAGCCATCCACCTGGCTGATGGGGCTGGTGCTTGGCTCGCTGGGCGTGTATCTCCTGGCGCTGGTGGAAATCGGGGTCGGCGGCATTTTGCTGGCGCGAGAACTTTGAGTCTCAGCCTGGAATACTTGCCGGTCTCGCGAGAATCGCCAATCCCGGCAGGGGCGATGAGCGCTAGCGAATGTTAAACGCCTTCAATTCAGAGTAAGGCCCGGCATTGCCCTGCCCATCCACGGCGCGCACCTGCCAGGTGTAATCCGATTTACATGCCACGATAATTTCCACTCGCAGATCGGTGGTCTGGCCGGTTTGCGAGCCCGCAGGGCCATTGACCAGCCATTCATAATGGTCAATGCCATTGGGGTGGGTGACCGGACTCCACTCGAGGACGACGCTGGAGCGGCAGGTCAGGGTTCCGCCGGGCGCCAGCGGCAGGGGCGCAGCCACCATGGGAGTGGGTGAAGGCAGCGGCGTGGGGGTGGGCGGGGGCGCGATCTCGGGCACCTGGCTGGTATCGCCGCTGACGGTTACTACTTCGGCCCACACCCAGCAGGTGACGGCATTGGGGAGCTGAATCACCCACCAGCTGGTGGCAGCATTGCGCCCCACAATGGGCGCGCTCTGCCCGGCCAGCAAAGCGCCGGTAATGTCATAGACCTGGCCCGGCCCAAAGCGGCAGTTGGCATCCTGCCGGCTTGTGGCCAGTGGCGGGCCGAGGGTGGGACTGGGCGTGAGGCTTGGCATGGGGGAATTTTCGGGGAGCGGTGTTGCGGAGGGCTCAGAATCGGTGGTGGGGGCGGCCGGTGTGACTGCATCTCCAACCTGGATGGTGACCTGGGCCGATTGCAATTCAACGCCCGAGGCGCTGAGGGCGCGCGTTTGCAGGGTATAAGTTCCAGCCTGGGGCGGCTGCCAGGGCTGCAGGATGCTGCCACTGCGCAAAGCCGGATTCGGGTGGTCGCTGCGGATGACCTGGCCGTTGGCGAGTAAATCCACCGTCGCGGCACCCTGCGCGAACGTGATCTGCGAGCGGACGGGCAGGAGTTCTCCAAGGGTGTAGTGGGCGCCGTCGAGGGGTTCGGTCAGAGTCAGGCTGGCGGCTTGAGCGGCGGGCAGGGCGGGCAGGTTGCAGCCGGCCAGGGTCAGGAGCAGCAAATTCCACAAGAAACGGGGAAAGAACGTGCGTAGATTCATGAAGATCGCCTTAATTTGCTTCAACCGTAACATTCCAGGGTTCGTTGCAGCGCGGGGTAAAAATCGACAGGCTCGTTCCACCATAACTGTGACCTTCAGCATCCAAGGCGATTAACCGATAGGTGACCTCGTAACGGCAGACCTGGCCCTGTTGGAAGGGGGTATCGTCCACAAAGCGGGTCGCGTCCAAATCGACATTGAATTGTGTGTGATCGAGAATGCCGATCTCGCGCTGGATGATGATCTGCGCGGCCTGGTTGTAATAATCTGACCGGGGTTGCTGGTAGGGCTGCCACTCAATGACGATACAGCGCGCCTCGCCCTGCGGGCAGGTATTGGTGGCCTGCAAGCGCAGGATTTGGGGCGACGGGGGCAGGGCGGGCGGCGTAGTATAGGCCACCGTACTGCCCGTCATGAGGTATTCCCGGTTGGCAATCAGGGCCAGGCGAAATGCCAGCGCCTGGTTTCCCAACGGAATGGGATTTTGATCGCTGAGTAAACTGAGCCCGGCGCGGCGAATTTCCTCGGTCAGGGGCACCTGCTCAAGGTTGATCCAGGCGGCATTGCAAGGCGGGTAGACGCACTGAACATCGGCCAGATTGGCCTGCTGAATCAGGATCGTCATGCCGTCTCCCTGCGGCCAGGGAAATTCGGGCGGAAATGCCGCGCGCAGGCGCACCAACAGGTTGGAGTTGAACCAATAAGGTTCAACATGTAACGGGATGGAAGCCAGGTCATCCGTGGCGCAGAGCGTCTCAGGCGAGTGCGCCTGGGCCATCAACAGCCAGCCCGGCTCCACCAGGTTCCAGTCACGGTCAGCCGGAAGCGCGCTCAGGGTATACAGATAGTCTTGCCGGCATTGAGCCTGGTCATCGGTCACTTCAAAATCCCCGCCCGCCTGCAATTCTTCCGGGCTGAGATTTTCCTGATAGAGAATATCCGCACTTCCACTATGCGGGTCTGTGCGCACCAGCAGAAAGCTGACGCCCTCAGCCGGGAGGTTTGCGGGCCAGGCATTTCCCGGCTGAACCGTCCAGGCCAGGCGGGTGCCTTCCGGCGCGCTGGAAGCGCGAAAATTCACATCTCCGAGGGAACCCGGCGCGCAAGCCACGCTGGCAACCTGCAACTGCGCCCAGGCCAGCAAACCGCTATGACCGATTCCGATATTTGTCATGGCTGCATTGGCCACAACCGGACGGTATTGAACCTGCGTCCCGCAGGTCACATGGCTATCCAGCCAGGTAAAGGTCTCCCCGGCGCGGATTGTTTTCCGGGTGGGGTCGAGCCACTCTGCAATATTGAGTTGAATGCCGCTCCAACCAGAATTCATTCTCGTTTTGTCAACCGTCAGATGCAGAAAATCATCCGGCAGATCACTATGCAGGTCACACTCCACGGTTACGGTCAGCAGATTGCCTTCCGGCCGTGGTTCGGCAGAAACGCTCATACAATTCCCCTGCCCTGCCGCAGGCTGACCGGCCTGCGGTGGATGGAGCACCGGCCCATCCGGTAAATTCGCCAGGACATCCTGCCAATCCACCACCGGGGCGAGATCGCTGAGATCAACATGATCCAAAAACCAATCCGAGAACCCATCCGCGCCCGGATCATCGACCGCCACCGCCGGATCCTGTCCGGGCTGATCCAGCACCTGGACAATTCTCGTTTGCGGCGCCGAAGCCTGGCCGGAAGTATCCACGGCCTGCGCCATAAAAACCCATTCGCCGGGAGTGGGAACAATCTCCTGGCGCAGCAAACATTCCAACTGTGCATCGCATAAAATACTGGTTTGACCTTGTACACCCTGGTCACTGTGCCAGGCCATCAAAATCTGCTGCACCCCGATATCATCACGCGCCTTGACCAGCGCCACGGCAGCCACCCCGCCATTCGCATTCAAGCCGGGGAGAATCTCAAATTGACTGATCTCAGGAGGGGCATCTTGCGGTTGCGCCTGCCCGGCTTCACCGGCAGGATTCTCCGCACCCGCACCCTGACCAGCCAGTGGAGGATTCTCCGCGCCCTGACCAGCCTGCGGAGGATTTTCCACACCCGCACCCAGGCCGCCCGACGGCGAATTTGCCGCGCCGCCTGGAGAATCCACCGCCCCGGCGACATTCGCCAGGATGCCCACACGGATTTTCGCCGGGGCACTGGCGCGGCCTTCCGCATCATGGACGATCACACTCAACGTATGCCAGCCTGGCTGACTGCTGAACCATAAAAAACTGGCGCTGACCACCGGCAAATCTCCCGCCGGTGGGAGATATTGCTGGGCCACGACATCATCCACCAGCAATTCCACGCGTTCCACGCCCGCCTCGGCCTGCGCCACCGCCGCCAGAACCAGCCCCTGCCCCGAAACCAGCTGAACCCCGTCCGCCGGTTGCGCAATCTGAATCACAGGCCGAGCGATTAACCAGAAAGTTTGTCCACGCCCGGCAGAACTGGTTAAAAACCACCCCCCTGCCAGCGCAATTAATACGCAGAACACCAAGAGTCCCATGAATAGCACCAACCACAGGCGGCCTGATTTCTTCATGCAGTATGCCTCTTCTCAACGGAAAAGCAGATTGAAAGGTAATAAATTATACCCGCACAACAAAATTCCCGAAAAACCACCAATCGATAAAACTGACAGGCCGCGCGCGCCCTGCCCCAGGCCCCCCTGACGCCCGCTTGACTCCTGGAATCAATTCTGTATAATCGTTGCCAATGACCCTCACCAACAGCGCCCAGCTCTTTCAAACCATTCAAGCATTGTATCAAAAACAACTTGAAATCGCGCCCACTGCATACCTGCGCGCTCACGCCTCGCCCAACTCCATTCACCGGCATGTCGGCGTATTTTTACGCTACCTGCCCTTCGTCCAGGAGTGTCGACGCATCCTGGACTGGGGCTGTTTCCACGCCGTCGACTCCTGCCTGCTGCGAACCTGCCTGGGCGACCAGGCCGAGCTGCACGGCTGCGATTACAACGACCCTGAACCAGTACGCACCTTTCACCAGTACGCCGGGCTGGAATATCACCGCCTCGAAAACGGGATCCGCCTGCCCTACGCCGACGCATCCTTCGAAGCCGTGATCGGCAGCGGCGTGCTGGAGCACGTCGCTATGGTAGGCGAAAGCCTGAAGGAACTGCACCGCATCCTGGCCAACAATGGCGTACTGGTGATCACCTTCTTGCCCAACGCCAGGTCATACACCGAATTTCTGGCGCGCCGCATGAAAGTCAACTACCACCACCGGCGGTATTCGCCCCGCCAGATTGAGCAACTGCTCCTGCATTATGGGTTCGAGCCGGTGATGATCGCCTACCACCAGTTCATCCCGGCCCAAAAAATGCAGGGCGTGTTCAAATACTTGTGGAGATTTAACGCCGCCCTCGAGAAACTGCCGCCCTTTAAGTGGTTTTCCGCCAACCTGATGGTGGTCGCCATTCGCCGCACGTCCATGTCGTCCTGACCATCAACCCTCCCAGCCCTGAGGCCATGACCGGTAAAAGCCCGCCAGCCGGCGGGTTTTTACTTCACAGCCAACCCGCCTTAATAAATCCAACCAAAGGAGCCAACCCCATGCCCTGGGAATCCGTTCACACTGGCTTGCCGGCAGCAGCGCCGCATCCTGCTCCACTTTGGAGCGCTGGATTGGGAGACGGAAAGTGTATGGGTGCAGATTCTGCCTGCGGAAGCGGCAAAAGAGGCGCAGGTGCAGGTTTAAGATCAGAGCATATGATCGCGCCCGACCGGTGGATCGTTCCAGCAGGTGGTTTGATCAGGACAGCGGAGAACTCACCTGGGGTTGTTGCGCGCAGCGCGGGCGGTTGAAGAAGATCGTGGTGACTGCCCTGCTTTGTGGTACATTATTCAAGCCGGTTGAGAAAAACCGGCTCTCAAGAACCCATTCATGATGAGGAGAAACAGTATGACCACCCTCGAAAACTCCCCCGCCTGGCAGGCGCTGATCCGGCACCGGCAGGAAATTGACCCGCTGCACATGCGCGAGCTCTTCGCCAGCGACCCGCAACGCTTTGAGCGCTTTTCTCTGCGCCTGGGCGAAATCCTGTTTGATTACTCAAAAAACCGACTCACCCCAAAAACTCTGGCTCTGCTGGTGGAGCTGGCCCGGCAGGCCAATCTTGGACAAAAAATCGAGGCCATGTTCTGCGGCGAGAAAATCAACAACACCGAGGGGCGCGCTGTCTTGCATACTGCCCTGCGCAATCGTTCCAATTCCCCGGTGCTGGTGGATGGCCAGGATGTGATGCCAGCCATCAATCGCGTCCTGGCGCAAATGCGCGACTTCAGCGCGGCCATCCGATCGGGCGAGTGGAAAGGTTACACCGGTCAGGCCATCACTGACGTGGTAAATATTGGCATCGGCGGTTCGGATCTGGGGCCCAAAATGGTCTGCGAAGCGCTGAAACCATATGCCCGGCCCGGATTGCGTGTGCACTTCGTCTCCAACGTCGACAGCACCGACCTGGTCGAGACCCTCAAACTCCTCCAGCCCGAAACCAGCCTGTTCCTGGTCGCTTCCAAAACGTTCACCACCCAGGAAACCATGGCCAATGCCCTTTCGGCGCGCGCCTGGTTCCTCTCCGCTGCCCACGACGAGGCCGCCATCGCGCGGCACTTCGCAGCCATGTCCACCAATAGCGAGGCGGTGCGCAATTTCGGCATTGACCTGCGTAACATGTTCGAGTTTTGGGATTGGGTCGGCGGGCGTTATTCGCTCTGGTCGGCCATTGGGTTGTCCATTGCCATCTCCCTGGGCATGGAGACATTCGAGCAATTGCTGAGCGGTGCGCACCTGGCAGACCAGCATCTGCGCACAGAGCCATTCGAGCGCAATATCCCGGTGCTGATGGCATTGCTGGGGATATGGTACAGCAATTTCTTCGGCGCCGAATCGCATGCCATCCTGCCCTACGACCAGTACCTGGTGCACTTCCCGGCCTACTTCCAGCAGGGCGATATGGAAAGCAACGGCAAGAGCGTCACCCGGCAGGGCGAATGGGTCAACTACGCCACCGGCCCGATCATCTGGGGACAGCCGGGCACCAACGGGCAGCACGCTTTTTACCAGCTCATCCACCAGGGCACGCGGCTGATTCCCTGCGATTTTCTGGCAGCGGCCCGCAGCCAGAACCCCCTCGGCGAGCATCACCCGATCCTGCTTTCCAATTACCTGGCGCAGACCGAAGCCCTGATGCAGGGCAAAACCGCCCTCGAAGCGCGGGCCGAGCTCTCGGCGCAGGGCTTTGCAGGGGATCAGCTGGACCTGCTGGTGGCTGCAAAAACCTTCCCCGGCAACCGGCCTACCAATTCCTTCCTGTACCCGCAGCTCACCCCGGCGGTGCTCGGCGCGCTGATCGCGCTCTACGAGCACAAAATCTTCGTCCAGGGGGTGCTCTGGGATGTGAACTCTTTTGACCAGATGGGCGTGGAACTGGGCAAACAACTGGCGAAGAAGATTCTGCCAGAGCTGGTCAGCCCTGGCCCCGTCTCCAGCCACGATTCATCCACCAATGGCCTGCTCAACGCCATCAAGGCTTTCAACACCCAGGCAAAACACGGAGGCTGAAATGCATTACTCCCCCGCACCCCTGCATATTCCCGATGGGTTTTTGAATCTGATTGTGGCGCTTGTTTTTTGGGCGCTGACCGCCCTGGCAGTTGGGCTGGCGATTTCAAAAACCAACCG
Organism: uncultured Anaerolineae bacterium; assembly: GCA_903875215.1. Lineage (GTDB taxonomy): Bacteria > Chloroflexota > Anaerolineae > Anaerolineales > Villigracilaceae > UBA5195. The sequence goes on along the minus strand of CAIQVH010000004.1, from coordinate 15,323 downwards.
GTCGCTGGGCGAAAAACAGGTCCCGTTGATGGGCATCATGGCGGCGTTCATCTTCGCCGCACAGATGCTCAATTTCCCGGTGGCCGGCGGCACCTCGGGACATTTCCTGGGCGGGGCGCTGGCCGCCATTGTGCTGGGGCCGTGGGCCGGCATCCTGGTCATGACGGCGGTCATCGCCGTGCAGGGCCTGCTGTTTCAGGATGGCGGTCTGCTGGCGATGGGCGCGAATATTTTCAACATGGGCATCCTGACCGCGGTGATTGGCTTTGGCCTGTATCGCGGCGTCTCGGCGGCGCGCAATAAAACCCTGCGGCTGGCAGCAGCCGGGGTGGGCGCCTGGCTTTCCACGGTGGCCGCGGCGCTGCTGACGGCGCTGCAATTGTGGATCAGCGGCACCTCGAGCCTGAAGCTTGTCATCCCGGCCATGCTCGGGGTGCATGCGCTGATCGGATTGGGAGAAACGCTCGTGACCGTGACAGCGCTGGCGTTCATCCTGCAAACCCGGCCCGATCTGCTCGAATTCGATAAAGTGGCCGAAAAAGGCGGGCGCGGCTGGATCCTGGCCGGGGTGCTCGTCTCACTGGCGGCGGTGATCCTCTCCCCGCTGGCATCCGCCAACCCCGACGGGCTGGAGCGGGTGGCAGGCCAGATGGGCTTCCTCCAACTGGGCCGGCGCGCGCCCTTCCAAATCCTGCCCAATTACACCCTGCCCCTGCTCGGCGCAACACCGCTTTCGACCGTGGTGGCTGGCGCGGTGGGCCTGCTGGTGGTGCTGGGGCTGGTGATTTTACTCGGCAGCCTGCTGCGCAGACGCGGTAAATAACCCATGCACGCCGACGCATTTGACCGCTACTACGCTGCCGACAGTTTCCTGCACCGCCTCGATCCGCGCGTAAAAGTGGTCACAGTAGTTCTGTTCATACTTTCCAACGCCCTGCTGCCTGATGGCGCCTGGGCCGCTTTTGGGCTGACCTGGATTTTTCTCCTGGCTGCGAACTCCGCCGCGCGCCTGGGCGTGGATTTCACCTTTCGGCGCTCCTTCGTGGCCCTGCCCTTTGCCCTGGTAGCCGTTTCGGCGATCTTCTCACCCTCCGGGCAGCCGCTGGCCCACTGGACCCTCGGCAGTTTTCAGCTGACTCCAACGGATGAGGGTCTCATCCGCTTTGGCAGTATCCTGCTGCGCACCTGGCTCTCCGTCCAGGCCGGGCTCTTGCTGGTGGCCGTCACCCAATTCCCCGACCTGATCCACGCCCTGGAACACTTGCGCATCCCGGCTGTGCTGACGACCATTATCGCCTTTTTGTACCGCTACCTGTTCGTCCTGACGGACGAAGTCCTGCGTCTGCTGCGTGCCCGCGAAGCCCGCTCGGCAGCCCTGCCGGGCCTCAAAAGCGGCCGGACGGTTTTCTGGCGCGCGCGCGTGGCCGGGAACATGGCCGGGCAGCTGTTTCTACGAAGTTACGAACGTTCCGACCGGATCTATAATGCCATGCTGGCGCGCGGTTACAGCGGACAAATGCGCACCCTGCGCGCCCACCTCATCACCCGCCGCGACGGAACCTTTTTGGCAGCCAGCATTGTGGCTCTGCTCTTTGTTCAACTGATTGGAAGGATTGGCTGATGCCTGTCACCCACCCCACCCCTCGCGAATTTCCGCTTAAGAATATGGAGAGCGATGTCCTGCACATCCAGGACTTGCACTTCTCCTACCCAGATGGGCATGCTGCCCTGCATGGCGTCAATCTTGCACTCCGCCGGGGTGACAAGGTAGCGCTGGTCGGCCCGAATGGCGCCGGAAAAAGCACGCTGATGCTGCACCTGAACGGCATCCTGAACGGGCGCGGCGAGGTCTCCATCGCCGGTCTGCCGGTCAGCGAGAAAAATCTGCCCGCCATCCGCGCCGCTGTGGGACTGGTCTTCCAAAATCCCGATGACCAGCTATTCTCGCCAACCGTCTTCGAGGACGTCGCCTTCGGCCCGCTGCACATGGGCTTTCCCGAAGACGAAGTCCGCGCGCGGGTCGACTCAGCCCTGGCGCAGGTCCGCATGAGCGCCTACCACGACCGGCTCTCGCATCACCTGAGCGTGGGGGAAAAAAAACGCATCGCCATCGCCACCGTGCTTTCCATGTCGCCGCAACTGCTGGTGCTCGATGAACCCAGCGCCGGGCTCGACCCGCGCGCGCGCCGCACGCTGATCAACCTGCTCAAAGAGCTCGAAATTACCATGCTCGTCAGCACCCACGACCTGGCGCTGGCGCGCGAGATTTTCCCGCGCCTGGTCATCATGGATCACGGCCAAATCGTCGCCGATGGGCCAACTGCCGAACTGCTCGAAAACGATGCACTCCTCAACGCACACGGGCTCGAGCGACTCTAAAAAAGCCTGCGCATGAACACCCCGGCCGATTTTCTCACCCGCACCTTGCGCGCCCACCCGCGCGGCCCGGCGGTTGCGCGCATCCTGACCGCCGCGCTCAACGCCGTTGAACCGGGCGAAGCCATCCGCCACCACGTTCAGCGCAGCGGCGATGAACTGCAAATTGCTGGTCAGAGTTACCGCCTGCCAGCCTACCGGCGCGTGGTAGTGCTCGCCATCGGCAAAGCCGCCAGCGGGATGGCTGCCGCCCTGGATGAAATCCTGGCCGGCTGGCCGCACACCGGCCTAATCGTGACCAAGCACACCGCCGAATTCCCGCCCGCCGGATATACCCAGCTCGCCGGGGGCCACCCGCTCCCCGACGAAAACAGCCTCGCCGCCGGGCAGCAGACCCTCGCCCTGGCCGAATCACTCAGCCCCGACGACCTGCTCTTCTGCCTGATCTCCGGCGGCGGTTCGGCGCTGGTCACCGCGCCCCGCCCCGGCCTTTCCCTGTCCGACCTGCAAACCCTGACCGCCGCCCTGCTGGCCTGCGGTGCGCCCATTGACGAGATCAACACCCTGCGCCGCGCCCTCGACCGATTCAAGGGCGGCGGGCTGGCACAGGCTGCCGGCGGCGCGACCATCGTCAGCCTGATCTTATCGGACGTGGTTGGCAACCCGCTGGCCGCCATCGCCTCCGGGCCAACCGTGCCGAATCCGACCACGCGCGCCCAGGCGCTTTCCATTCTCCAAAAATACGCCCTCGGGCCGCGCATTGCTCCCGCCATCCTGCAATTTTTACAGGCTGAGAGTGTTCCAGCACCCGAAGCACGCTTCGAGCGGGTACAAAATCACCTCGTCGCCAGCAACCTGCTGGCGGCGCAAGCCGCTCTCCGGCAGGCAGAATTGGAAGGGTTTCATCCCTATCTGCTGCGAACCGACTTACAGGGCGAGGCGCGAGGCGCGGCCGATGAACTGGTCAACACCCTGCGCTGGGCGGCCCGGCGCGGCGAACCCGTCCCGGCGCCAGCCTGCCTGGTGGCCGGCGGCGAGACGACCGTCACCCTGGGGCCGGGCAGCGGGCGGGGCGGGCGCAACCAGGAAGTGGCCCTGGCGGCCAGTCTGGGACTGGCCGATTTTCCCGGCGTCCTGCTGGTTACCCTGGCCAGCGATGGCGAGGATGGCCCCACCGATTGCGCCGGAGCCGTGGTCAGCGGAGAAACCTGGCAGCAGGCCCGCGCTGCCGGGCTGGATCCGGCCGAGGCCTTGCGGCGCCATGACTCGTATTCCTTCTTCCAAACCCTGGGTGACGGCCTGCGACCCGGCCCGACCGGCACCAACGTCAACGACCTGAATTTTCTCTTCACCTTCGGCTGACCCTGCTCCAAACCCCTTCAATAAAAAAAAAGCCCCCTCGCGGGAACTTTTGTGGGCGCAAAGGGACTCGAACCCCTGACCTCCTCGGTGTAAGCGAGGCGCTCTAACCAACTGAGCTATGCGCCCGTGCGCCGAATTATACCCGATTCCATTTGCCTCCCGCTTATTTGGTAAGGCCAATGATCCTCCCAAATTGTGCTACACTTGAATCAATATCCTTTTTTCGGAGGCAGTATGCGCGTGATTCGCTACCAGTACAAAGCGGACGCCCCACAGTATGGCTGGGTTCTGGATGACCAAGTCGGCCCGGTGGATGGAAACCCATTTGGCGAGTATCGTCGCCTGAAAGCCGATATCCCGTTGGAAAATGTGCGCTTGCTGGCGCCGTCCCAGCCTTCCAAAATCATCTGCGTGGGGCGTAATTATGCCGAACATGCCAAAGAATTGGGCAATGACGTTCCCAAAATCCCGCTGATTTTTTTGAAGCCGCCTTCCAGCATCATCAACCCTGGCGAGGCCATCCTACTTCCGCCGCAATCACAGCAGGTGGAACATGAAGCCGAGCTGGTGGCAGTCATCGGCAAGCGTGGACGGAATATCACGACCGAGGAGGCCCGGAACTATATCCTGGGCTACACCATCGGCAATGACGTGACCGCCCGCGATTTGCAAAAATCGGATGGGCAGTGGACGCGCGCCAAGGGTTTCGATACGTTCTGCGCGTTTGGCCCGTGGATTGATACCGATTTCGATATTTCGGATGCGCTGATCACTTGCCGCGTCAGCGGGCAGCCGCGCCAGATGGCTTCAACGCGCGACATGGTCTTCAGCGTCTCGACGCTGGTGGCGTTCGTCTCCTCGGTGATGACGCTTGAGCCGGGCGATTTGCTCTTTACCGGGACACCGGCCGGGGTGGGGCCGCTCAAGGCTGGTGACGAAGTCGTCGTCGAAATTGAGGGTTTAGGGAAATTGACAAATCCGGTAAAAGTAGAAATGCGGTAGAATAAGGTTAAATAAATTGCTTTTCGCATGATCAGCAGCGCGGAATCACAAAATCCGCGGATTATGCTTCAGTCTGTAGCGTGATTCAGCGTGAGCCTGGTGAGCGGAACCGGGCTCACGCTGTACTTGAAACACCTGTCTTTTTCATTTACAACGAGGTTGCATGCTTCGAACCACCCCCTTTCATCCCCGCACGTCCCTGATTAATCAACTCCAAAACTGGCGGCGCTGGTCTGGCTATTACACCGCCGGGCTGTATGAGATGTCCCACGAGCGCGAATATTGGGCCATCCGTAACGCTGCCGCGTTGTTTGATGTCTCGCCGCTGATGAAGTATCTGATCGAAGGGCCGGACGCCGCCAGACTGCTCGATCGCATCGTCACCCGTGACGTGCAGAAAATGTCGATTGGACAGGTGATTTATACGCCCTGGTGCAATGCCGAGGGCAAAGTGCTGGACGATGGCACGGTCTCGCGCCTGGGTGAGACGACCTTCCGCATGACCTCCGCCGACCCGAATTTGCGCTGGCTGAACCTGAATGCGGCGGGAATGGACGTTTCCATCACCGACATCAGCGACCAGATGGCGGCGCTCAGCTTGCAGGGGCCGAAGGCGCGGGTGATTCTGAATCGGTGCGCGGCGAAGTCGCTCGACGGGCTGAAATATTTCCGCTTAATGGAAAATGCCATCGCGGAAGTCCCGGTCACCATCTCGCGCACCGGCTACACCGGCGATTTGGGCTACGAGATTTGGATGGAGGCCGCGAATGCGCTGCCGGTTTGGGATGCGCTGATGGCAGCCGGGCACGATTACGGCATCGCCCCGGCGGGCATTTTGGCGCTGGATGTGGCGCGCGTGGAGGCCGGGCTGATCCTGATCGAGACGGATTACACCGCGGCGCATCACGCTCTGATCGAGTCGCAGAAATCGTCGCCGTTTGAGCTGGGGCTGGGCTGGGCCGTCAACCTGGAAAAAGGCCCGTTTAACGGAAAACAGGCTTTGGTGGCGGAGAAAGCGCACGGCTCGGAGTGGATGTTCGTCGGCCTGGAAGTCGATTGGGTCGGGATGGAGCGTTTATTCCATGAAGTTGGCCTGCCGCCGCAGATTTCCCCGTTGACGCTGCGCGCCAGTCTGCCGGTCTTCAAGGGCAGCGCGCAGGTGGGCTACGCTTCGTCGAGTACCTGGTCGCCGGTATTGAAGAAGTACATCGCGCTGGCGCATGTTCAGAAGCCGTATTTCGAAATCGGCACCGACGTTTTGCTCGAAGTGACCGTTGAGCACCAGCGCAAATATGCCCCGGCGAAAGTGGTTAAGACGCCGTTCTATGAGCCGGAGTGGAAAAAGAAATGACATCTCATACTTATGACGCCATCATCATCGGCGGCGGCCACAACGGCCTGATCAACGCCGCTTATTTAGCCCGCGCCGGGAAGAAGGTCATCGTCCTCGAGCGGCGGCCGATTGTCGGCGGGGCGGCGGTGACCGAGGAGATTTTCCCCGGCTTCCGCTTCACCGAATTCTCTTACGTGGTCAGCCTGCTGCGCCCGGAAATCATCCGCGAGCTGGAACTGCCCAAACACGGCCTGAAGATCCTGCCGCTGCCGAGCACTTTCACGCCGATGGAAAACGGCGACTACATCGCCGCCTGGGACGATCACGACAAGACCCGCCGTGAAATTTACCGCCACTCGCCGAAAGATGCCGACGCTTACGACGACTATGCCCGCCTGATGGTGCGCATGGCGATGGCGGTCAAGCCGCTGCTGAGCCTGATTCCGCCCGATCTGGCCTCGCTTTCTCCGCGCGACCTGGTTGGCCTGCTCAAAACCGGTTTGTACGCCGCCAGCCTGAGCGAAAAAGACCTGTACGCCGTCGCCAAACTGGTGACGCAGTCCTCCGGCGACCTGCTCGACGACTGGTTCGAGACCGACGCGCTGAAAGGGACGAAATCCGCCAGCGGCATCATCGGCACCTTCCTCGGCCCGCGCTCGCCCGGCACGGCTTACGTGCTGCTGCATCACTACATGGGCGAAATCGACGGGGCCTTCCGCGCCTGGGGTTTTGCCAAGAACGGCTCCGGCGGCGTGACGGCTTCCATTGCCAGCGCGGCGCGCGCCCTCGGCGTGGAAATCCGCACCGATGCGCCGGTCAAGCAGGTTATCGTCAAGAATGGCCGCGCCGTGGGCGTCGCCCTCGAAAACGGCGACGAATTCCACGCCAGTGTGGTCGTCTCCGCCGCCGACCCAAAACGCACCTTCCTGCAATTTGTCGAGCCGAAATACTTCCCCGACGAATTCATCACCCAGATTCGCAACTTCCGCGTGCGCGGCTCGTCGGGCAAACTGAATCTCGCCCTCAGCGAACTGCCCAACTTCACCGCCCTGCCCGGTGAAGGCGAATTGCATCGCGGCGCGGTTTCCATCAGCCCGAGCATCGACTATATCGAGCGCGCCTTCGACGACGCCAAGTACGGCCAGGTTTCGCGCCGCCCCTACATCGACATCATCATCCCCTCCATGATCGACCCCGAAATGGCCCCTCCCGGCCAGCACGTCATGTCCTGCTTCGTCCAGTACGTGCCCTACGACGTGGAAGGCGGCTGGGACGAATCCAAAAAAGAAGCCTTCGCTGAAAACGTCATCGCCACGCTCGAACAGTACGCGCCCAACATCCGCCGCGCTATCATCGGCAAGCAAATCATCACCCCGGTCGACATTGAGCGCATCGCGGGCATCACCGGCGGCAACATTTTCCACGGCGAACTGCTGCTGCACCAGCTCTTTTTCCTGCGCCCCGCCCCGCAGTGGGCCGATTTCCGCACCCCGCTGCCCGGTTATTACCTGGCGGCCTCCGGCGCGCATCCCGGCGGCGGCATCATGGGCGCGGCTGGTAAACTTTCCGCGCAGGAAATTCTCAAGGACGGTCTGCGATGAACTCCTACGACGCCATCATCATTGGGGCCGGTCACAATGGCCTGACCACCGCCGCCTGGCTCGCCAAAGCCGGAAAGAAAGTGCTCGTGCTCGAAAAACGCTCGGTAGTGGGCGGCGCCTGTGTTGGCAATGACGCCGCCTTGGACCCCGCCCCGTTTTCGGGCGGATTCCTGCGCCCCGACATCGTCCGCCATCTCAAATTAACCCAATTTGGGCTGAATCCGGCTCCCGTTGCGACAGATTTAATTTCCCTGCTGCCCGATTCGCGCCAACTCGTCCTTTCAGCGGATCCCGTTAAAACGGCAGAATCCATCGCCCAATTCTCCGCCGCTGACGCCGCCAAGTGGCCCGATTTCGTCCGCTTTATGGACAAAGCCGCCGCCACTCTCGAAGCCGCCTACGCCACACCCATTCCCCGCCTGCCAAAGTTTTCCCCGACAGAAGGATTACCCCTGGCCCAACTCGCGCTCAAAATCCGCGGCCTGGGCGCCAGGGATATGTACGCCTTCATCCGCCTGCTGCCCATGTCGGCCAAAGAATTCCTCGACGACTGGTTCGAATCGGACGCGCTCAAAGCCGCCATCGCCAGCCTGGGCATCCACAATGCCAATTTAGGAGTCATGTCGGCGGGCAGCGCCTACAACCTGCTGCACCAATATCTCATTCGCGGCGGGTGGGGCCAGCCAGCCAACGATCTGCGCCAGGTCATCGCTGCGCTCGAAAGCGCCGCCAAAGCTTTCGGCGCCGAAATCCGCACCAGCGCCGAAGTGGCGCGGGTCACGGTGGAAAATGAGCGGGTCAGTGGTGTGCTGCTCGCTTCCGGCGAGCAGAATTCAGCCGGGACAGTGCTCTGCTCCGCCGATCCCAAACGGACGTTTCTCTCCCTCGTCACGCCCGAGCCGCTCGATCCAGAATTCGTCTGGCAGGTGCAGACGCTCAAAATGCGCGGCGTGACCGCCATGGCAGCCGCACAGTCTGCTGCGCCTTTGCCCGCCGGAACCTTGATCGTGGCCCCCTCGCTGAACTACCTGGAACGCGCCTACGACGCCGCCAAATATGGCCAGATTTCTGAAAAACCGTATCTCGAAATCACCACCGCGGGCAATTCGCTCTCCATCCACTTCCAGTTTGCGCCGTATTTCCTGAAAAACGCCACCTGGAACGCAGAAACTCGCGCCAAACTCGAATCCATCGTTGTGGATACCCTTGAGACCCGCCTCCCCAATCTAAAATCGCAAATCCACAATCTAAAATCCCTCACGCCTCTCGACCTGGAAACCGCTTTCTCCCTGACCGAAGGCGACCCGCACCACGGCCAGCTGGCGCTCGACCAGTTCTTTTTCATGCGTCCCATCCCCGGTTACGCCAGCCAGAAAACGCCCATCGCCGGGTTATATCTGTGCGGGAGCGGCGTCCACGGCGGGGGCGGAGTGAGCGGCATCGCGGGCCGGAATGCGGCGAAAGCTGTATTGAAAGGTAGTTTATGAGCAATGGAAAAATCCTGATCACCGGAGCCACCGGCCACATTGGCAATGTCCTGGCGCGAAAATTGCTCGAGCGCGGTGAACAGGTGCGGGCGTTGATCCTGCCTGGAGAAAATACCACCCCGCTCGACGGGTTGGAGATCGAACAAACCCCCGGTGATGTGCTCGACAGCTCGTCGCTGTGGGAAAGTTTCCGGGGAGTCCGCTCGGTCTTTCATCTGGCCGGGGTAATTTCCATCATGCCCGGCGAAAATCCGCTGGTGCGCAAAGTCAATGTCCAGGGAACCATCAACGTGCTCAAGGCTGCCATGCAGCACGGCGTGCAACGACTGGTCTACACCAGCTCAATCCATGCCCTGGCGCGCATTCCACATGGCGAGGTCGTTGACGAAACCACGCCCTTCGACCCGCACAATCCGTATGGGGCTTACGACCAATCCAAAGCGCAGGCAACGCTCGAAGTGCAAAAAGCCGCTGCCAGCGGGCTGGATGCCGTCATCGCCTGCCCGACCGGCGTAATCGGCCCCTTCGATTTTCGCGGGTCGATGATGGGCAACGTCATCCGCACGGCAGCGCAGCGCAAATTCACCCCGTATGTAGATGGGGCCTATGACTTTGTTGATGTGCGCGACGTGGTGGACGGATTGATCGCCGCCGCACGACATGGCAAAACCGGCGAAGCCTATATTTTATCGGGACAGCGTATTTCGGTCCGCTACCTGCTTGAAACTGTGCGTGAGATTACCGGAAAAGGCATCCCGTGCCTTAAAATCCCCATGTCACTGGCAAAACTGGCCGCGGAATTTACCCCGTTCTATTACCGTCTCAGCCACGCCAGCCCGCGTTTTACCCCCTACTCGCTGGAAGTTCTGGAAAGCAATTCTTTCATCAGCCACGCCCGCGCCAGCCGCGAACTGGGTTACGCACCACGCCCGCTGTACGACAGCATCCGGGATGCCATTTACTGGTTCTTTGAACATTCCCCGCGAATGCTCCCCAAAGTGTAAGAATCAACGACCTGGCGTGGGATGTGTTGAAAAACCGCTGAGCCGGAACTGGCTTGAGACAAAAATTCCCAGGGTCTGCTGGTTTTTCTGCAATCCAAAATCTTGTTGCAAAAATCGCTTGACAGGGAAAGATGTTAACACTATAATCTCGTCTCGCGTTCCCGGCTAGCTCAATCGGCAGAGCGGGCGGCTGTTAACCGCCATGTTCGAGGTTCGAGTCCTCGGCCGGGAGCCAATAAAAGAAGCAGCGCATCCTATTATTCTGGATGCGCTGCTTCTTTTATTTCTCGGCACCGTCCGGACGATCTATTCCCGCCCGGTTTCGATCAACACTGCCTGGACGGCAATCCGCAGCCGGTAGGAACCAGCCTTCTCATCATAGCCCTGGCAGGTCAGCAGGGTCAGTCAGGGCTGGTCTTTGTGCCCGAGCACGGCGATATTCGTGGGCCAAACATAGGCTAAAGAGCGCACTTCGTAGGTGTATAGCAGCTTCCGCCAGTATCTGATATAGTATTCCAGTCGTGCCCATATCTGGTAACAAGGATGGAATCTGTGACAACATTGATGGCCATCGGTGGCGCCATGGATCAAGAAGATGCCACCCTCATGCGAGAATTTATCCGCCGCGCAGGCGGGCCGGCGGCAAAGATCGTAATCCTGCCTCAGGCTTCGGAACTGGCCGACACTGGCGCACAATATGTTTCGCAGTGCCTGGAGCTGGGCGCAGGTCAGGCAGTGGCCCTGGAATTTCGCCGGCGCGAGGCAGCGGGAAGCCCCGAACAGCTTGAAGCCATCCGCACCGCCAGCGGAATTTTTCTGACCGGCGGGGCTCAAATGCGTCTGGCCACCATCCTGGGCGGAACGACGCTGGAAGCAGAGCTGCTGCAGGCCTACCGGCGCGGATGCCTGGTGGGCGGCACCAGCGCCGGGGCATCGATTCTTTCCAAAACGATGATCGCCTACGGCAAAAGCGGCCCAACACCGCGGGAGCGAATCGTGCAATTCTCTCCAGGCCTGGGGTTTACTGACCGATTTGTGTTTGATCAGCATTTTCGCCAACGCGACCGCCTGGGTAGGCTGATCTATGCCGTTGCGGCTTACCCCGCTGTCCTGGGCGTGGGCCTGGATGAGGACACTGCCGTGGTCGTGGAGGCGGATGCCGCGCTAACGGTATACGGCTCCGGCGCGGTCACGCTGGTGGATGGCAGCCAGATCCGGCACACGGATATCGCTGAGGTGGAAAACAAAGGCCCGGTGGCAGTTTCCAATTTAAGGATTAACCTGTTGACGCACGGGTGCCGGTTTATTAACGGGCAGGTTATTTTTCCTGATAAAACCAGCCCCTGAGCGGCGCAGGGTCAGATGATCGGCAAAGAAACGGTGATGGTTGTGCCGTTATTTTCAATGCTCCCGATTTCCAGTTTGCCGCCCAGCGCTTCGAGAATCTCTTGAACGATGAAGAGGCCGATGCCGGTGCCGGGGATTTCCATCTCGGTTGCATTTTTGGCCCGGAAGAACCTGCTGGTAATATGGGGCAAATCGCGCGCCGGGATGCCAATGCCGTTATCCTGGATTGCGCTGACGATGAAGTTTTCTTTCTTGCTGACGGTGACGATGATCTTTCCCCCGGGCTTTGAAAATTTAACGGCATTCGAGAGCAGATTGATGAAGATTTGCAGCAGTCCCTGGCGGTCGGTGAGCAGGCTGGGCAGATCGGGCGCAAGGGTTGAGTCAATGATCATGCCGCGATCCTCGGCCTGCGGCGCAACACTGGCAATGCATTCATCCATAACTTCGTCGAAGCGGGTGGGCGCCAGGTGCACTTCGTATTTCCGGCTTTCCAGCCGCCCAACAACCAGCAGGTCGTTGAGCAGTAGACGTTGACGATCCAATTCGTGTTTCAGGATTCCAAGGTACTGGTCGCTTTCATCGATCGGAAGGTGGTCTCCAAGCAGGTCGGCCATCAGGATGGCGGTGGTCAGTGGGGTGCGCAGTTCGTGCGAGGCGCGGTTGATGAAGTCGGTTTTCATCTGCTCCAGGAAAGCACGCTGGCTGATGTTGGTGATGACGGCGATACTGCCGATGAAGGCCCCATTTTGAAAACGCGGCACCGACGAAATCAGCACATGCACGCTGCTGCCATCGCTTGCCAACAGGCGAAGTTCAAACGAGGCAGAAGTCCCAGTCTGCCGTTGTTCCCAGGCTTGCACATTCTTTTCGAGATCGTCGGGATGGGTAAAATCGAAAAATCGCCGGCCAAGCAGCTGTTCGGATGGAATGCCCAGCATGCTGGAGAAGGCCGGGTTGACATATTCATATTGGCCATCCGCGTTGGTGATCGTCAGGCCCTGCCCCATGCTGTCCATGACCAGGATGGCGAAGTCGCGTTCCGCTTTGATGTTGTCCTGGCTGTGCTGCAGGGAAGTGATCAGGTAATTGAAGGTGCGCACCAGGGTGTTAATCTCATCTTCACTGCGCAGGGTAGTGTTTACCTCCAGCTGGTTCGGGCGGCCCTCCTCCATATATTGTTTGATGCCTGCTTCAACCTGCCGCAGCCGGTCGATGACTATCCTTTTTACGACAAAATACTGGCCGATAAAAAAGAGCGTAAGAATGCCGGTGGAAATCAAGGTCACCAGGCCAAAAGTCTGCTGTAGCTGGCTGATAATTTCCGAGATGTCAATTTCGACCCACAAGGCGCCCGATACGTCCTGGTACTTCTGGGAATAGGTCTTGCCATGCAGGGGACGGATGGAAACGATATGCTGGTTCTCTTCCCGGCTGATTCGTTGGCTATTTAAGATCGCCTGCTTCAGAAGCTCTGAATCTGCCGCGCTGCCAACTTTGTGCTTGTCTGTGTGTGCCAGGATGATCTGCTGTGTATCCACAACGAAGATTTGGACAACATCCTGCAAGGTGGACGACTTTTCCACCAGCCGCTGCATGGAGAAAATGTCATTTTGCCCGGCCAAAATCTCCAGGGTGTAGGCAATTTCGTCAGCGAGGGATATCGCGCGAGCCTGGGCACTGGCATACACGCTGGTGGTGGATGCGGAATAGAAGAAGGCCAGGGCCAGGATCATTCCAATCACACCCAGCACGCTGTAGGCAAGCGTCAGTTTGTATCGAAGAGAGTTCAAAGTTGGGCCTGTAAATCAAACCTGGGCAGATAATCCGCTGCGGAGCTAGGGGCTGGTCTGCAAAAAGCGCACGAAGGTGGGATCCAGCAGGTTGCCAATCTCTGGTTTGGCTGAAATCACTTTTTGATCAAATAAGAACTGCGCAATGGTATCTGTTTGCTGATAAATGCGGCCGTCCTTCTGCAGGCCGAACAGATCCATGTTGCTGGCCAGATCGAGATATTTCAAGCCGCTGGCATGCGATTCGAATTCCGCCGCACTGACCTGCTCGGCATATCCCATGCGCTGGTAGGCATCTTGGGGATTTTTCTTCAGATACTCGACCGCGTCAAAGTACGCCGCAACGACTGCCTGAACATCCTGCGGGCGTTCCTGAATGACCGTTTCATCGAAGGTCATGGTGGTAATGATGGTTTCGGGATAATCGCGACTGGTGATCAAGACCTTGCCGCCCAAATCTGTGGCGGTGCTGGTCAGGTAAGGTTCCCAGGTGACGCCGGCATCAATCTGGTTGTTCATCATGGCCTGCTGAATTTCCCAGGCGGGAATGCTGACGATGGTGACATCGGTGATGGCGATCCCGCCCAGGTCGAGGATTTTCAGGAGGGAAAGGTGGCCCACGGTGCCGATTTCAACGCCAATTTTCTTGCCTTTTAATTCGGCCAGGGAGTTTATGCCAGGGCGCGCCACCAAACCATCTCCGCCGAACGAGTAGTCGGTTAAGAGGACGACGCGGACATCCCGCCCTGAGGAGGAATAGCGGATGGCATCATCCAGGGTGTGCATGCCCGCATCGACTTTCCCATCGACCAGCGCGCTGATTGAATCACTATAGGCGGAAAACCGGGTCAATTCCACCTGTACGCCCCGCTTTTCATAGAAACCCAGCTGGGCCGCCAACTCTGCCGGTTCCACCCCCGCCCAGGCGGAGATGGCAATCCGAATGGGGGCTTTTTGGGGAGCACAGGCAGTGAGGCTCCCCAATGAAAGCAATACCAGGCCAAGGCAGATCAGAATTTTGATCATCCGTGTGTTCATAAAAACTCCCAAAGCGTATGAATATTTTGTCGAAACTGGCAAGTGGGGGGTACAACGTACTCTTAAGATAAGAAATCTGTTTGCTGAATGTTATATTAATTCCACTGTCCGTCAAGCCCCCTGAGTACTACTGGCGGGCTTAAATTTTCACATTGACATCCCCCTTCTTTAGGGTATAATATCGTCCGCTCGACGGTCGACTAGCTCAATGGCAGAGCAACTGACTCTTAATCAGTGGGTTCAGGGTTCAAGTCCCTGGTCGATCACAGGAAAACCGCCAGAAGTGGCGGTTTTTTGATTTTTATACCCCAAAATACGGCGGGTATCAACCTTGACAGTTGATACCCGCTCATTTACTACAGCTACCTTACAGCTACCCGTTTTCTGGAGCTTTTTGTTCTGAGGATTCGTTGGAGAATGGGATTTATACAGAATTGTACGCGAATTTTCACGGAAAGGAACCAAACGCTACCTGGCGCGCATCCCGAAAACCTTTGCCATGCACAGCACCATGTCACCAAGCTGGGTTACAGCGCGGATGTGTTCGACCTGGAGCCGGTGCTGATCCAGCCAACTTACATTTAGTGTGCCGAACCTTTGGACATGGAGATTGCGCATGCGCTGAAGGCCAGTAAAAGATGCGAATAAATAATTACGCTCAGCTTTGCGCAGAGCTATCAAGGATATTTAGAAGCTTTTCCGAATAAGCTTCATACCATTCCGGTCCATTTGAGTGGTTTTTCTGGATGCTAAGAATTTGATCAAGCAAACAGCGTAGGTTGTTTACTGAAATTGGGGTCTTTCTTATGTATTGGACAAGCAATAATAAATGCCTAAATGATTGTGCAAGGGTTTTTCTGTAAGATCAAGATCAAGTGCTTCATTAAGAAAAATAACAGTGCTAATCAGAACCTTGAAAATTCAAATATGTTCTACCGGTGAGCCACTCTTCGCTGATCTCGCTCAAGACAGCTGAGACT
>CAIQVH010000003.1 GCA_903875215.1 uncultured Anaerolineae bacterium | reverse complement strand
TGACCCAGTCGGGGATTTCTTCGCTGCGTTGCTCGGGCTGGGTGATCAGTTCTTCTGGTTTGGCGCCCTGTTTCATGGCCAGGGCTTCGAGCCAGTTGAGCGCGTCATCCTGATCGGTGGGGCTGGTGCCGGGGCCGGAGACCAGGCTGGAGAGCGGCTCGGGGGCCGGTTCAGAGTCATCGAATGGCGCGGGGGGCTGCGAAGGCTCCTCGGGGCTGTCAGCTGATACCGTCTCGGGCAGCGGAAGTGTTTCTTCGGTCTCTGCCGAAAGTTCTGAAAGCCAGTTGGAGATGGCGGCAGACTGAGCGGGCATTTCAGATTCCGCGCTGGGGCTGCTGATCCAGTCCGGAAAGTCGGTTTCCTCGGCAGGGGTTTCGCGTAGCGGTTGTGGTGCGCTTTCCGGCATGCGCGGGGCGGGTGATTCTGCCGCTAGAGAGGGTTCTGATTGGGCGGTGAGGTGATCGGGCTGAATCAAGCCTAGTTCGGAGAGCCAGTCGAGATCGGGTTGTTCACTTTGCGGCGCAGCAACGTCGGGTGCCTGGGTGCTGGGTTCTGTAAGCCAGTCCGGGATTTCCACTGTAGCGGCGGGCGGTTGGGCTGGTGGTTCTGGCGCGGAGGTGCTTTCCGTTGCTGGTTTTTCGGTTTGGGTCAGGCCCAGACCGTTCAGCCAGTCGAGATCGGGTTGTTCACTTTGCGGCGCAGCAGCGGCGGGTGCCTGGGTGTCGGGTTCTCCAAGCCAGTCCGGGATATCCACTTCGGCGGTGGGCGGTTGGGGAGCAGGGGAGTTTTCGGGGGTGGTTTGGCTGATTCCCAGGTTGTTGAGCCAGTCCAGGTCAGTTTGTTCGATTTCTGGGGCAGGGGCGGGGGTTGGGTTGGTTGCGCCCATCAGCCAATCTGGCAGGGGTTCTTCGGTTTGCAGGGGCGCAGTGTGGCGTGGCGCGCCGGGAATTTCCTGTGGCACTGAGTCTACTGGTAAGGCCTGTAGTTCTCCGGGGTCGTTTAACCAATCCAGTCCAGGTTCTTTCGGGTTGGCGGACTGTGGGGTTTGGTCCGCTTCGATGGATTCTGTGGAGATTGCCGGTTCATCGGCTGGTGCCAGGGCAGTTCCCCCTGCCGTCAGGGGAGCGCCCAGACCGGTCAGCCAGTCCAAATCGGCGGCGGAGGGCTGGTCGCTTGTTTCGGTGGCAGGTTGAGATTGGGTGGCTGCTTCGGGGGGCGCCATTGCTTTCAGCCAGTCGGGGATGTCAGCGGAGACCAGTTCCGATATTTCCTGGCTGGCTTCGGGTTGCTGTGTTTCCAATAAGTCGGCTGGATATTCCTGTGCCTGGCCGGACGATACTTCCCAGCCAGCCTGCTGCATCCAGTCGGGCACGCTTTCGGTGGGCTGTGGCTGGGCTTCGCTGGCGGGGGGTTGCCAGGCATTATCCTGGATTTCGCTAGAATCAAAGTCCAGGCGGTCCACCAGGACGGAATTGTCTGGAACGCGGTCGCTGTCGAACAGGCTCCCGGTTACCAGCGCGGCATAGGGATCGAGGGCGTAAACTCGCCGCTTGTACTGGTCGAGGCTGCCCGCCAGGCTGGTTCCGGGCAGGATTTCAATCAGGATGCGGTTGGCATCCAATGTGTAGGGATACTGTTTGAGCAGGTCTGTACAAATCTCGATCGCTTCAGATTTCATCCCGGCATGGAAATAAGCCCGTGCCAGCAAAATTTTCAGATCATTGCGGTTGGGGTCTTCGGCCGTCACTGAATTGATTTCGGCGATGGCTTGCTGATATTGTCCACCCTTGGTGTACATTTGGGCCAGCGCGCCGCGGGTCAGCCGGATTTTCGGTGGCTCCAAACCGTCGCGGCGTCCGTACAAGCGCCGCAGTTCACTCTGTACGCCAGGGTTGGATGGTTGGGCTTCATAAGCCCGTTCCATATGCCAGAGGGCCTTATCCAGGTCCTTTTGTTCATCATAAATGATGCTCATCCCCAGGTGGGAAACAAAATCATCCGGGACGGCAAGCAGCGCCCGCAGGAATACATCCGCCGCATCTCCAAAACGGCGCGCTTCCAGATAAGCCTTGCCGAGCAGACGATAGATTTCAAGATATTTGGGGTACTTTTTGAGCACGTGCTGGCAATGGGCAATGGCTTCGTCCAGATGATTTTGATCGATCAGGGCTTCAATGTCTCGGGTATAAGCACGTAAAGCAACTTTACTCATGGGCGGACTCCACGAAGAATTACTTTTTGCCTGGAGCTGGAGGTGCGGGCTGCGCAAAAAGCAAACAAATTAGATCATACTTCTTACCGGCAGTACACAGTAAGTATGCACTAAACCTTAAGAAAAGGCAAGCCATTTGCCACAAATCCTAGAACAAATGGGGCATTTAGCGGCACCAGATTTGCCGTAGCCAGGAGAAATCATTCATAAAACAGTGGCAGCGGCGGCACCGGTGCCTGGCTGAAGACGTGGGCCGACAGGACGGCTAATTTTGCCATCTCCATGCGCCCGGCTTCGTTGGCGTGCACCACAAACAACGGCTCACCTGCCGCGACGTGTTTGCCAACCTTGTGCAAAATCTCAAAGCCTACGGCGTGATCGATTTGATCTCCCTTTTTGGCGCGCCCGGCGCCCAGTTCCACCGCCGCTTCACCGATTGTGCGCGCATTGATCTGCGCCAGGTAGCCGGATTGGGGTGCTGGAACCGTTTCGATATAGCGGGCCTGCTCCATTTTTCTGGGCTGCTCCACAAACGAAACATCCCCGCCTTGGGCCGCTACCAGCTGCCGGAACTTCTCAAACGCGGAACCATTTTCCACTGCCGCCTCAGCCAGCTTGCGCGCCGATTCAATCTCAGCGGCGCGGCCGCCCAGCACCAACATGTGCGCGCAGGCTTCGAGACAGTGTTCGCGGAAATCTGCCGGGCCACCGCCATGCAGCACTGCGATGGCTTCCTTCACTTCCAGGACATTCCCAACCGCAAAGCCGAGCGGCTGATTCATATCCGAAAGCAGGGTTTTGACTTTGCGCCCGGCCAGCTCGCCAATGGCGGTCATCAATCCGGCCAACTGGCGCGCATCGTCGAGAGTTTCCATAAAAGCGCCCAGACCAACTTTCACATCCAGCAGGATGGCATTGGCCCCTGCGGCGATTTTTTTGCTCATGATTGACGATGCGATCAGCGGAATGGAGGGTACTGTGCCGGTGACATCACGCAACGCATAGAGTTTACCATCCGCCGGGGCCAGGTCCGCGCTCTGACCGGTCAGCACAATGCCGATCTTTTTTAGCTGCTGTTTGAATTGGGCGGTGCTGAGATTGACATTGTAGCCGGGGATGGATTCCAGTTTATCGAGCGTGCCCCCGCTGAATCCCAATCCGCGCCCCGACATTTTTCCACAGGGCAGGCCGCAGGCGGCCACGATGGGCAATACGGCCAGGGTGGTTTTATCACCTACTCCGCCGGAGGAGTGTTTATCCACGGCGATATCCACCACATCGGACAGGTCGAGTACTTCGCCAGAGTGTGCCATGGCCAGGGTCAGGTCGGTGGTTTCGCGCGCGGTCATGCCGTTGAGCAGGACCGCCATGGCAAAAGCGGCTGCCTGGTAATCGGGGATGGCTCCGCTTGTAAATCCTTCAATAAAGAAGCGGATTTCTTCGCCGGTCAATACATCCTTTTCACGTTTTTTGATGATCAGATCAACTGCCCGCATACATGCTCCTTGGGTTTATTGTAAACCAGAATCGACAGGGCGCAGCCTGCCTGCGCCCTGTCTGTGGGTTATGCTTTGATTATCTTCGGCCCGGCGGGGGTATCCTGCACCGTCCACCCAAGGGTTGTAATCTGGCGACGGTAATCGTCGGATGCGGCCCAATCTTTGCGGGCGCGGGCATCCTGACGGGCCTGGGCCAGCGCCAACACTTCGGGCGGAGGGGCTTCATCCATAACGGAAGCCAGCGCCGGGGCGTTATGAACCAGATCCCAGACCGTCGAGGGAATGTCATCGTCGAGTGGATCCGGTTCGAGCAGCGGTCCAATTTCCGTCAACGAAAAGGATGTTTCGGATGGATAAATGCGCGGGTTGCACTCGCGCACCAGTGAAACCGAACTGACGCCGACGATCTGGCATTTGCGGTTGGCAAAATCCATGATCAATCCGGTGTGTTCGTCGAGGCCGACGACGGTGTGATCGGCGGGAAGCTGGGCGCACCACTGGCTGAAGCGTTCCATGCCGACGAAGCAGCGACTGGTATCGACGTCGGCGCCGCCATCGGTGTTGTTCCAGTGCGGGACGAAGGAGAGCGGGGTGGCGAAGCTTTCAAAAAAGCCCAGGCCGGGAACGGTCTGAATATCGAGCCCAACCTTGTAGGTTTCGTAAACCGGCAGGCCAAACGCGCCGACGGAGATGGTGGCGGCGCTGGAGAAAACCAGCGTGGCGCCCAAACGATGGCGGGCGCGGAGTATGTCCCAGGCCAGGCTGCCCTGCAGCTGGCGGATGGCGTAGGTGGGGCTGCCGGGGCCCATGAAGATCAGGTTGGCGTGCAGCAGCGGCGCGCAGATTTCGGGGTCGTCGGGGCTGAAGGGAGTGTTTTTCTTGCGAGCCGGGATGACGTCGATCTGGGGTTTGTAATTGGCGAGGCGGTTTTTGAGAAAATCAGCCACGCGCCCGGCCACCTGCGCCGAATTTAACTCAAACCCGGCGGGAGTCTCCAGAATGGCGATGCGAACCGGCGCGGGAAGTTGGCGCGCAAGTTGTTCAAAGATGCGGCCTCCGGCCAGCGAGGTTTCCCCCGAGCCGAGGAAGGCGATGTTTCCCAGGGTCATGTGAATACCTGTAAAATGAGTCCAATTGCGCGGGACGATTTCAGGAGGTCTCGTTCATTTTGTTCAGTATGCTCAAAAGCAGGCTGTTCTCTGGAATATCTGACATCGAATCGCTGTAGTGCTGGTAGCGGATCTGGCCTTGTTTGTCGATCAGCAGCAGCGCGGGAATACGCCCGAGCTTGAAAAGGTTCCATTCCTGGCCGTAAAGGTCAGCGACGGTGTGTTTGGGGTCGGGCAGGCCAATGTAGGGCAGATTTTCAGACTGCCAATAACGACGGTAAGCATTGGGTCCGTCGGGGCCGATGGCGAGGATTTCCGCGTCACGCGCGGTAAAGGCCGCATAATCTTCGCGCAGGCGCGCGAGATGGGCGCGGCAATGCGGTCACATAAAGCTGCGCAGGAAGACCAGAACGACGTTTTTCTGGCCTTTGAACTGGCTCAGGCGGACGATGTCCCCGTTTGAATCGGGGAGTTCAAACTGCGGGGCGATGGGTAATTCTTTCATGGCTTCATTCCTTTAAGGAAGTCTAGTACGGCTTGCATAAATTCAGCGGGTTTTTCTTCGTGCGGCAAATGCCCGGCGTTTTGGATGACGGCCAGCTGCGCGCCGGGGATGTCTTTGGCCAGCTGCAGGCTTTGTTCGGTCGGGACGATGCGATCGTCGTCACCGGTGATGACCAGCACCGGCAGTTTCAGTTCGGCAAGGCGCTCGGGCAAATTGAGCGGATGACTGGCCTTGGTCAATTCCCATAGGGCGCGGTCCCAATTGGCGGCGCGGAGCGGTTTGTGGTATCCGTCCAGGACTTTCGCGCTGACCAGGACCGGGTTGTGATAGGCGGTGCGGATGAAGTCGTCACCCTGGGCTTTGAGCTGGCGCGCGACCAGCGGGCCGAGATGATCCATTTGCGGGGTCTGGAATAACGGTCTCACCCAGGCCGGGGATCCGCCGCCGGCATAGATGGCGGCATCGACCAGGATCAGCCCCGCCACCCGCTCGGGGTGAGCCAGCGCGGTGGCGACGGAAACTGTCCCACCAGCCGAATTGCCCACCAGCCAGGCTTTTTGCACGCCGAGCGCATCCATCAGGGCAATGACGAGCGCCACTTGCGCTTCGGGGCTGTACGGGCTGTCACCTTCCCAGGTCAGCGGGCGCGATGTCAGCCCAAAAGCCGGACGATCGAAGGCGATGACACGCCCCAGCGCGGAGAAGGGCGTCATGACTTCGCGCCAGGAAAAGACCGAGGCGCCGAATCCGTGCAGCAGGATGAAAGTCGTCTCACCCTGGCCCATTTCCTTGTAATGAACGGTCAGGCCGTTGATGTCAACAAACCGGCTGTCGGGTTCGGCCAGTTCCTTTTCGGTGACGCTATCGGCCAGCGGCGGTACAGGGACGAGGAACGGGCCAACCAGCACAGCCAGCAGGAGGAAAACGAGCAAGCCCAGGAGGATTTTTCCCCAGGTTTTCATGGCGCACTTCCTTATGGCTGGAAGGAACGGAGAAATTCAACGGTGGCGCGAGTAACCTGCTCCCATTGCGTTTCGGCGGGGATGGTGGCGGGCAGATCGCCGGGCTGGGGGCCGTAATCGGCAAACTGGCCATGATTGCCGCCCTCGATCACGACAAATTGCGTATCGGCGGGCTGGAAAGCCTTGTATTGCTCAATTTTTGCGCCGTGGTCGAGGCCGCCATCCTGGGTGCCGTAGATGGAGAGCATCTTGACGCCGGAGTTTTTCAGGCTGTCATCGGCGGGATACGAGGCCCAGAAAATGACGCCCTTGATTTCGGGGTGATTTTTCGCAAAAATCGCGCTCGCCACGCCGCCCAGGGAATGTCCGCCCGTGACCCAGGTCTGGATTTGGGGGAAATCTGCCAGGACGGGCGCGCCCGCTTCGATGTCGAAAAAGGCCAGGTTGAGCCGCACCGGCACCAGCGCAACGAGATAGCCTTCAGCGGCGATTTGATGCAGGATCGGGGCGTAGGCGCGATATTCGACGTGCCCGCCGGGATAGAAGATGAAGCCGGTGCTGGGCGCCCCCCCGGCGGGGGCAAAGGTGATGTACTTGCCGGTATCTGTGACGGTGACCTGCGCATCGGATTGGAGCGCGGCCAGGGCGGCTTCACGCGGCTGGCTGGGGGTTTCGGCCCAGAGCACAAACCCGGCGCTGACGAGCAGCAGGAGCGCCAACAGGCCCAGGCCGATCCATTTGAGAGCTTTTTTCATGAGTCTTTACCTTTCAAGCAGTTCACGGACGGTTTTCCAGACCTGGTCAAACATTTCGACGGTCAACCGGCCGGTTTGGGTGTTTTGCTGGCTGGGATGGTAGGAGCAGACCAGGGATGATTTGGGGAGCGGAAAGACGGCGACATGCGCAAATTTCCAGCCGGGATTACGAAGGGAATATATGCGCAGGATGCTGTCAAAGGCTATCCGACCGAGGACGACGATCACTTTCGGCTGGATGAGTTGTAGTTCGGTTTCGAGAAAGGGCTGGCAGTTGAGCATTTCGTCCGGGGTGGGTTTGTTATCGGGCGGGGCGCAGCGGCAGACGGGGGCGGTGTAAGCGTCAGCCAGAGTCAGGCCATCGAAACGGGAGACAGAGTCCGGCTGGCTGGAGAATCCCGCGCGGTACAGGGCCGGGTAAAAGAAACTGCCCGACGCGTCTCCCGTAAACTGCCGGCCGGTGCGATTCGAGCCGTGCGCGCCCGGCGCCAGCCCGACGATGAAGACGCGCGCCTGTGGGTCGCCAAAACCGGGAACGGGTTGACCCCAGTAGTCCTGGTCGCGGTAGGCTTTGCGCTTTTCGCGGGCCACTTTTTCGCGCCACGCCACCAGGCGCGGGCAAAGACGACAGGCGCTGAGACTGGCATTCAGTTGAGCAAGTTCGGGGGCGGCAGACATGCTTCGATTTTACCCAATCGGCGCGGGCGGGGTTGTCAGAGTTCTATATGAAAAGCCCGGTCAGTGCTGACCGGGCCAGGGGTTATCCTGCTTTGCGCGCCAAATACTGGCGGTAGAGTTCGGGCTGAAGTTTGTCGAGATCCTGGGAGTAGTAGTCCTCGCCGGTCAGGCCGGGGAAGCGGGCATAGTCAGGGATGGGTTTGACCTGCGGACGGCTGGCGGCAAACTGCCGGATGACTTCGGCGTGCGGTTTCAGGCTGCCATCCGGGCGGATCAGGCCGAAGTGGCGTTCGTGGCGCGATTCGCCGCAGGGCGGCACGTCCCAGAGCGGCTCAGCGTAGTCGGCGAAGCACCACAGGAAGGCGCCCAGCGCACCGGAGTCGTGCAGGTTGGGCAAAACCTGGCGGATATATGCGGCGAAATCTTCCTCGGAGGCCATGAACTGGGTGCGCGGATTGCCGTAGGAAGTCCATTCCCAGGTGGCGGAGGGCTGGCCGCGCAGGTTGGTGCAGCCGCCAAATTCCTCCATCAGGGCCGGTTTTCCGGCCAGCGCGGCGGTCAGGGCGGTGGTGAAGGGCACAAAATCCGGGTCGAGCGGGCCGCGCGCCCAGTCGCAGTACATCGGGTAGGAGTGCATCACCGGCACGTCGGTTTCGGCGTGCACCAGGTCGATTCGGAAGCCGTTGTTGCGGCCGAGACTGTCACCGTGCGTACCCAGCGTGACCGGTTTCTGGGGATCGAGCGCCTTGATCAGGCCGGTCATTTCACGCACCCAGGCGCGGCCTTCTTCGGCGCTTTCAGGCCAGGCGAACAGGTCGGGTTCGTTGCCCAGATTCCACATATAAATGCCGGGATGGCCCGCCAAGGCGCGGACGACGGTTTGAAGCAGCAAGCGCTGCGCGTCCAGTGCCTGCGGATCGGTCAGCATGTTGCGATAATTGCCGCCGGGAACGACCTGGCCCTGACTGACGACCTGCCGCACCCAGGCAAAATAAGGCGAGGAAAAGCCCTCGCGCTCGGCCAGCAGCCAGCGCGGCGACCAGTTCGGGCCGGACATGTGTCCGGTGAAAAAGGTCACATCCAGGCCGATGGAATTTTGCGCGGCCAGGTCCGCCACTTTGACGAGATTCGCCAGCGCGGCCTTGTCCACGCTGGCCGGATCGGGCTGAAAGTCATCCCACAGTAAAAAGATGCGCGCCACATCCAGGCCTAAATCGCGCATCAGCGCAAAATCAGCCTGCACTTCGGCGGCCTCGAACTGCGACCACCAGTACATGGCCTTGCGGCGCGGCCAGTAATTGACTCCGAGCGTAAAATTTTCTGTCATGGTTGCTCCTTTTGGCATGGTAGGGCACAGTTCCTACGAAATGAACATCGCATCGCCAAACGAGAAGAAACGATAGCCTTCGCGCTTGGCGGTTTCGTAGGCGCTCAAAACCGTCTCGCGCCCGGCAAAAGCGCTGATCATCATGATCAGGGTCGATTTCGGCAGGTGAAAGTTGGTGATGATGGCGTCCACCACCCGGTATTGGTAGCCGGGCAAAATGTAAATCGATGTCGGGCCGGAAAAGGCAGTGATCGGTGATGAGTGATCAGTGACGAGTGAATGCTGGGCGGCGCTCTCCAGCGTGCGCACACTGGTCGTGCCTACACCGATAATTCGCCCTCCCGCTGCGCGCGCCGCATTGATTTTTTCGGCCACGGCGGGCGTCAGCTCGCACCACTCGGTGTGGATCTGATGCTCACGCGGGTCGGTCTCCGTCACCGGCGCAAACGTATCCAGCCCGACGTGCAGCGTCACTTCGGCAAACTGCACGCCCTTTTCGCGCAGTTCAGCCATCAGGCGCGGCGTAAAATGCAGCCCGGCGGTCGGCGCGGCGGCAGAGCCGGGCGTTTTGGCATAGACCGTCTGGTAGCGCTCCGGATCAGTCAGTTTTTCGTGGATGTACGGGGGCAGCGGCATTTGCCCGTCTTTTTGGAGATGATTCTCCACTGGTTCAGCGAACCGCACCCGGCGGCGGGAACCTTCCAGGCTGGTTACGATCTCCGCTTCGAGACCATCTTCCAGCTTGAGAATTTTCCCCTCGCCCAGGCCTTTTCCGCCCACCAGGCATTCCCACACCGTGTCCGACTCGCGCCGCAAAAGCAGGATTTCCGCTTTGCCGCCGGTCGGCTTCCAGGCTTTCAGCCGCGCCGGGATGACGCGCGTCTGGTTGACCACCAGCAAATCGCCGGGATGCAGGTACTCGCCCAGGTCACGGAACTGACGGTGCGCCAGCGTTCCCGCAGCGCGGTCCAGCACCATTAAACGGGAAGAATCGCGCGGCTCGACGGGCGTCTGCGCGATAAAGGCTTCGGGCAGGTCGTAATCGAAATCGGCAGTTTTCATGCAGTCAGGTCGGCTGTGCGCGGAGCCACGAACCAGCCAATGTACAGCATCCAGACGATCAGGCACAGGTGCAGCACGTCATTTTCCGAGAACCACTGGCCTTTGGCCCAGAACACATCCGTCAGGCCGGAGAGATAGTACAGGAAATATGCGGCGACCGTCACGGCCATCCACAACCAGGCGCCCATCAGCACCAGGTCGGCGCGGGTTTTGAGTTTGAGATAGCGCCCCAGATTGATGACAAAGAAAATCAGGAAGGCCGGAGCGCCGATGGCGAGCAAAAACTCGAACGAAATCAGCGCCTTGACTGGCATAAAAACGCCCACCAGCACCAGCACGGTGTAGAGCACGGCATTGGCCCAGGCGTAGATGGAGAGCGCCTGGCGTCCCTTGCCCGTCGTGCTGGAAAAAGCCATTGCCAGCGTCATCGCGTCGATGCTCCAGACGGTGGTCAGCAGATAAGCAATCTCCCACCAACTGGTCCACAGGCAGGCCTCACGCCCGGCGCACTTGATGTTGTAGCTGAAGGCTTCGTAGCTTGTCCCGGCCAGCAAAGCGCCCAGCCCCCACAAAATCAGCGAGATGCCCCACCACAGGCGCGAGCGATCCGTGCCGCGGATGCGCAGAAAGTAGATACCGATGCCAATCGTCAGCAGGCCGAGCAGGTAGACGATGGCCGTGGTGCTGGGCTGCATCAGGATGACGGTCTGCCCGCCCAGCTGAAACTGCGCATACGGTTGGATTTGGAGCCAGGTTTCGGCGGTTTGCGGCGGGTTGTAGGGAATGGAATCGAGGCGTCCGCAGGCGGTCAGCGCCAGCAGCAGGGCGAGCAGGGGCAGAAGGCGTTTCATCAGGTCTCCTTGATCGAAGCGTGCAGGTCATCCAGAAAAGCGAGCGCCGCCTGGAAAAACGGCGAGTCCGGGCCTTTGTCAATCTCCAGGTCGTGGCCCATCTCAAAGCGCCGGAAATGGAATTCCGGGTGCGCCGTCAAAAGCGGCGCGACTTCCGCGTCTTGCAAAATACCGCCTTTTTCGGGGCTGGCCTGGGTTAGCAGCAGCGGGCAGAGAATCCGGTCGAAGTCGATCTCCTGGATGTCCGCGAAAAAACCTTCGACGCGGCCTTCGGCGTGATAGTCCATCACCGCCGGGTCGAGTTGGGACATTTCCTCGGCGGATTCGGGCGGCAGGCCGCGGCGCAGCAGTTCATCCACGGGCCGCCCGGCCAGTTTGCGGCGCAGGCCAAACAACTTCGTGTTGCGACGGCTGTTCATCACGTCGATGTGCATGGCCAGGTTGAAGGAGGTGTCGCCGGTCACCACGGCTTTGACCTGCTCGGGGAAGTTTTGCGCCAGATGCAGGGCGATCGAGCCGCCCATCGAATGGCCGAGCAGGACAGCGGGCTGCGCGCCGAGCGATTTCAGCACGGCGGCGCCATCGCGGTAGAAACCGTCCGCGCTGTAGCCGCCGGGATGATGATCGGATTTGCCGTGCCCGCGAAAATCAAAGGCCAGGACATGCCACTTTTCCAGCAGCGTGGGCAAAATCGGCAGGAAAACCTGCCAGCGGTTGGTAAAGCCATGCAGCAGCACAAGCAAAGGCCCGTTGTGCGGGCCTTCGGCAAGGTTGAGAGTCAGCGTGTCAGTCGTCAGCGGGGTTTCGCGCAGCATGGGGAGAACATTATTTATTCAGGAAGCGGCCAATCAGATTGAGCACAAGGGTCAACAGGATCGAAACCAGGATGGAAGTGGTGAGCGGAAAATAAAAGGAGCCGTTCTGCCCCTCGAGACGGATATCGCCCGGCAGGCGGCCAAGCGGCAGGCCAAATTTCCCTGCCAGGAAGATAGCCCCGCCAGCCAGGAACAGGACAAGCGCGGCAAGCATGAGCAGGCGGCCGAGGTTTTCCATCCTATAACAATCTCGGCTGTTCGCCGTTTTCGGGGTAGGCAAAGCCCAGATGGGCGTAGGCAGTGCGGGTGGCGACCCGACCCTGCGGTGTACGGTCGAGGAAGCCGAGCTGGAGCAGGTAGGGTTCCACCACATCCATGATGGTATCGGCTTCTTCGCTGATGGCGGCGGCGATGGTGTTCAGGCCGACCGGCCCGCCGCTGAATTTTTCGATGATGGCGCGCAATACGCGGCGGTCAACATCGTCCAGACCGAGCGGATCGACCTGCAACAGGTCAAGCGCGGCAGATGCCATCTCGCGGGTCACCTGGCCGGTGCCGCGCACCTGGGCAAAGTCGCGCACGCGGCGCAGCAGGCGCAGGGCTATACGCGGAGTGCCGCGCGCGCGGCGCGCCACTTCGTTGATACCGTCTTCATCGGCCGGGACTTTCAGCATCCCGGCGGCGCGGCTGACAATTTTCCGCATGGCGGCTTCGTCGTAATAATCCAGACGGTAGACCGCGCCGAAGCGGGCGCGCAGGGGCGCGGTGACCAGCGCCAGCCGGGTGGTGGCCCCGACAACGGAAAAACGCGGCAGCTTGAGCCGGATCGAACGCGCCGAAGGCCCCTTGCCGATGATAATGTCGAGGGCGAAGTCTTCCATGGCCGGGTAGAGCACTTCTTCCACCGCCCGCCCCAACCGGTGGATTTCATCAATGAAGAGAATGTCGCCCGCGCGCAGGTTGGTGAGAATGGCAGCCAGATCACCGGCGCGTTCAATGGCCGGGCCGGAGGTGGTCTTGATGTTGACGCCCATTTCGTTGGCGAGCACGTTAGCCAGGGTGGTTTTGCCCAATCCTGGCGGGCCATAGAACAGGACGTGGTCGAGCGCTTCGCCGCGCTGCCGGGCGGCGGCGATCAAAATGGCCAGGTTTTCCTTGACCTGGTCCTGGCCGATTAAATCGGTCAGCTTCTGCGGGCGCAGGGCGTGGTCGACGCGGTCATCGGGTTTGGCTTCGGGCGTCACGGGGCGATCTTTCGGGTCGGTCATGCTGTGATTATAAAGGATGAAGGGGGAAGGATGAAGGAGGATCGGCGGGGGATTTCTGGCAGTGACCGTGGTTGTGTTGGCCTTTGGCGGTTATTTTTTAGTTTTTTCGCAACGGATGCGGCCTCTGTGCAGAAAATCTCCTGGGTAGCAGTGAAAATATCCAGCCGCAAAACTGGGCTGATCATCGCCTGTTTTATTGGGTTGTTTTTCAAGGGGATTGCAGCCTACATGACTGATGACCATTGACCGCCGCGGCGCTGCGCGAGGCGACTGTACTGGCCCGTGAACGAGTACAGCTCGGTGAGTTTTTACAGCTCGGTGATGTGCTTGATGAACAAATCGACGATCTGCGGATCAAAATGCTTACCGGATTGAGACAGGACGTACTGGAAGGCTTCCTCAAATTCCGTTGCCGGGCGGTAGGGTCTGTCGGAAGTCAGAGCGTCCCAGACATCGATAATGGCAAACAAGCGTGCCGCGATCGGAATTTCCTCCCCTTTCAGCCCGCGCGGGTACCCGCTGCCATCCCATTTTTCATGGTGAGAGTAGGGGATCTCCAGCGCCGGGCGCAAAAACGCGATCGGCGAGAGCCATTCATAAGCGTAGATGGGATGCTGGCGCATGATTTGCCATTCAGCCTCGGTTAGTTTCCCGGTCTTTCGTAGAATTGCATCCGGGATGCCCATTTTGCCAATATCGTGCAGCATGGCGCCCCGCCAGATGTGCTTGAGCGTTTCCTCGCCCAACCCGGAAAGCTGGGCGAGAGTGACGGTTTTTTGGGTCACGCGCAGGGTGTGGCCTTTGGTTTCTTTGTCACGCAGTTCGAGCGCTTGCGACCAGCCCTGGATGGTTTCATCGTAGGCGGAGAGCAGTTCGTTGTGTAGCGTTTCCAGTTCGTGGCGTTGTTCGGCGATGCGGCGATAGCGGTTCAGGCGGGTGACACCGCGCAGGCGGACCAGCAGTTCAAAGCTGTCGAAGGGTTTGGTAATGAAGTCATCTGCGCCGGCGCTCAGACCGGCGAGACGCGAATTGCGGTCATCGAGGGCGGTGATTAAAAGGATGGGTACCTCGCTCAGGGCGTGGTCAGCCCGAATTCGGCGGCAGACTTCATAACCATCCAGCCTGGGCATCATCACATCCAACAGGATCACGTCCGGTTGCAGTTCGACTGCCCGGGTCAGGCCATCCATCCCATCTTCTGCAAAATGAACCTGATAGGGTTCCTTGCTGAGCAACGCCTCGAGGGTGGCGCGGGCGATGGGTTCGTCGTCGATGATCAGAATTACCGGTTGGCCAGACATGGCAGAAATTCCTTGTTGATGGTTGGGCAGGAATAAGGCAGGCTATTTTGCGGCGGCGCGGGGCTGCGGAACATTCGGGTCTGTTTTTGGGCCCGTGCGCTGCAGGGTCTCCAGCAGATTCTGCAATTGGAGCGGCTTGATCCAGTAATCGCTGGCGCCGGCGGCCAGGCATGCCTCGCGGTCGCCGGGCATGACCAGGGAGGTGATGGCGATAATCGGAGCCTCGGTTAATTTCCGCAGGCGCTGGATCGTTTCAGCGCTGTTGATGCCGGATCTTTGGATATCCAACAGGATCAGGTGCGGTTGGTATTCCTGGACCAGGTTGATTGCTCCTGCTCCGGCAGTCACCACGTTCAGATGGTGTTCGGAGAGGTAATCAGTGATAATCTCGAGGCTGGTTTCATTGTCATCCATCACCAGGATCGTTGGGCCCTGGGGCGGGGTGGCGATCGTCAGGGCTGAAGCGCCTCGTTTTTGCTCAGCCATCACACGGTTGATTTCGGCGCGCATTTCTGCCAGGGAAAAGGGCTTCAGCAGGTAGCCGGCTGCACCATATTTCTGCGCCTCGGCGCGGCTGTCCTGCACCGAGATAATCACCACGGGAATATTCCGGGTGTCGACATTGGCTTTCAGCTCGGTCAATATTTCAAAGCCAGATTTATCGGGAAGATGCAGGTCGAGCAGGATGATTCCTGGCTGGGTTTGGGCTGCCATTGAGACGGCGTTTTCGCCCTTGAAAAGCACGTTGTTCAGGATTTCCATCTGCTCCAGGTAACGTGAAATCTGGGCAGTGTCGATTTCGTTGTCATCCACGGTCAGGGAAGATTTAAGGGCTCGATCCTTTTTGTGTACCTGCGCCGAAGCGGGCGTTGTTCCCTGTGGAGCCCATGGCAGGAGGATGGTAAAGCGGCTGCCTTCGTTCAAGGTGCTTTCGATCAGCAGGCTGCCGCCGTGCAGTTCAGCCATGCGATGCACCAGTGAAAGCCCCAGTCCGGTGCCGGAATGTTGGCGTGTCAGGCTGCTGTCGAGTTGTACAAAGGGCTTAAACAAACGCTTGATGTTGTTGGCCGAAATGCCGATGCCTGTATCCCAGACCGTCAACTCAATGCGGCCTTCGAGCGGGTTGGCTTTGACATCCAATCCAATCGTTCCCGCCTCCGGGGTGAATTTCACTGCATTGCTGAGCAAATTGAGCAGCATTTGTTTGAGCCGGCGGGCATCGGCGCGCAGGAGGGTGCCCTCAGCCACGCTGGAGAAGTGAACCTGCTGGTTTTTTTTCTGCGCCATCCCCTTGATGAGTTGCAGGCTGGCATTGCAGATGTCGCTCAGCAAACAGGGTTCGATCTGAAGTTCGAACTTGCCAGCTTCTATTTTAGAGAGGTCCAGGATGTCGTTGATCAATTCCAGTAAATGCTGACCACTATGCTGGATGTTGGTCAGGGCCTTGAGTTGCTTCTCATTCAACGGGCCGTAATTGTTCAGCATCAGCGCTTCAGAGAGCCCCAGGATGCCCGTCAGCGGAGTGCGTAGTTCGTGGCTCATGCTGGCCAGGAATTCATCTTTCATGCGGGCGGCTTTTTCGAGTTGGGCGTTGGCCGAGATTAACTCATCGCGGTTTTGCCGCAGGCGCGCTTCGAGCTCCTTATCACGGGTGATATCGGTGAACAGGGCGATCCGCCCAATCACCTGTCCGCTGCGCAGGCGTGGCGTGGAGGTAATCAGCATGTGACGGATCTCCCCGGTGGTGGTGCGCAGGCGGAATTCGTATTGGTTTGAGGTGCCCTGCATCCCCGCGCTGATGAAGTGATTCAAAATGGGCATATCCTCCGGCACGACATAACCCTCGGCGTCAGATCCGATCAATTTTTCCTGCGGAACGCCGATCAGTCTTGCCATGTGGGGATTGATGTACTCGACTCGTGCATGTTCGTCGCTGACCACCAGGCCTTGCCCCATGGTCTCGACGATCTGGCGCGTAAAATCACGCTGCGCGTTCAATTCGATTTCGGCTTTTTTGAATTCGGTGATGTCGAGCAGAATTACAATCGCCATCGTCACTTGTTCGCCTTCGGTCACCGGGCCGACAAAAACCAGGAAGTAATGCCCGGCCAATGGGCCTTTCGGGACGTCGAATTCGGACGAGTAGCGCTGTTGCTGGGTAAAAACGGTCTGCATGACTTCTTTTAGAGTGGACTGGCTTTCTGCCGGGTTCAGTTCCATCAGGTTGTGCCCAACAAGATCCTCTAGCTGGGCGCCCCTCAGCGGCCGATTCTGTGTCAGGATCAGCCCGGATGAATCGATTTCCAGGATGGTGGCCGGGGCATTTTCCAGGATGGAGCGCAGGCGCGCTTCGGAAATTTTCAGCTCGGCTTCGGCCTGCTTGCGCGCGGTAATATCGCGCACCAGGCTCTGGATGAGTTTGGGCTGTCCGGCGCCATCCTTCAGCAGCGATAGGCGGATTTCCGTCTCGATCAGGGTTCCATCCTTGCGCTTCATCGTGCGCTCGTACACTGGAACATTCTGCCCGGCCACGACATGGCGCACTCGTTTTTCGCCATCTTCCTTATCAGCCGGCAGGATGAATTCCGCCACGCTATGGCCGACCATTTCCTCGGCAGTAAAACCAATTAATTCAGCGCTGCGCGAGTTGGTGCGTACCAGTGTTCCGTCTGGCGTGAAGAGGAAAATCGCATCGCTGGCATCATTAAACAGGGCGCGATACGTTTCCTCGCTTTCTCGCAGGGCCAGTTCGTTCATTTTGCGCTTGCTGTTGTCGATCACCGTGGAGCGGCTTTTCAGGTAGTGGCCCTGCTCGTCGTAAAATGCCGTGGCATTAACCAACACTGGCAGCAGGCTGCCATCTTTGCGACGGAAATCAAATTCCAGGTCAGCCACTATCCCGTTTTTTATCAATTTGGGGTAATTCTCGCGGAAGGTCTCCAGGCCGGCAGACGTCAGCAATTGCGTGATATTCATCCGCCCAACCATTTCCTCATGGCGATACCCCAGCCAGTTCAGTTCAGTCTGGTTGATGTGTACAAAATTTCCGCTGGCATCCAGCGAATGATAGCCGCAGGGCGCATTGTTATAGAGATCCTCGATCTCGTGCGTATGTTCTGACAAGCGCGCTTCCAGCGTCTGGTTCAACTCCAACAGGCGCTCCTGGGTCTTTTTTAGGGCAGTGATATCCTGAAAAATAAAGGCCAGCGCATTCACAGTCGGTTGGTGGAGTAGATTGAGACCGGTACTTTCCATCCAGTGCCAGGAACCATCCTTGTGCAACATGCGATATTCGGCGTTTCCCGTTTTCCCCGGCATTTGGGACAAAGAGTGGAACAGGGTTCTAACCTGGGGCAGGTCTTCTGGATGAATAAACCGGTCCGGGTCCCCCGCATGCATTTCCTCCGGCTCATAGCCCAAAATCTGTTTGATCGACGCACTGACGAATTTCAACCGGCCATCTGCGCTGAAAAGCGTTATGCCTCCCGGGGCGTGTTTCAGCAGCGCTCCCAGGTGTTGCGCCTCCGGGCCAGTCTGCCACAACAACTGTGCCTCCAGGTCGGCAACCCGTTGCCGCAGGGCTTCATTTTCGGTTTTAAGTGAGTGATCTTGTGTCATGCCTACCAGCCAGGTGGAATATCAAACTTCCCCGAATGTTGATCAAGAGAAGAACCGGGGTTAGGATGTAGCTCTTCTGAAGTTTTAATTATAACCACAAATTATCCAATTTCCCCGTCTTCTCCGGCTGGCTTTTTCTGGAAGCCTGAACAGGCTGTTGAATCTGCTTTTGATGCGCTATACTCTGCCCTCAGAGGAGCCTAAGCGATGAAAATATCTTCCATCACCTTGTATTCTTTGCGCATGCCGCTGGTTGCCCATTTTGAGACTTCATTTGGCCGTATCTACGAACGCGAATGTGTCCTGGTCAGGCTGGAAGCCGAAGGACTGACCGGCTGGGGCGAATGCACCGCCGACCGCGACCCTGGCTATAGCTATGAAACCACAGGGACGGTCATGCATGTTCTGAAGGAATTTGTTGGCCCGCTGCTGCTTGGGCAGGATGTGGCCGATGCCGCCGATTTTCAACGCCGGGTGGCGCCGGTACGCGGGCATCATCTCGCCAAGGCTGGCGTGGAAATGGCGCTCTGGGATCTATTGGGGAAACGCAGCGGCCAGTCGCTGAGCGAACTATTCGGCGGCGTGCGTGAGCGTGTCGAGGTTGGCGTCTCCGTCGGGCTGCAGGATACCACGGCGGACCTGGTTCGCGTCGTCGCAGGGTACATCCAAAAAGGCTACCGCCGCATCAAGATCAAGATCAAGCCCGGGCGCGATGTCAGCGAAGCCCGGGCGGTGCGCGCTGCTTTCCCGGATATTAAACTCCAGGTGGATGCCAATTCTGCCTACAGCCTGGAAACTGCCCACATCCTGCGCCCGCTGGATGACCTGGACCTGCTTCTGATCGAACAGCCGCTCTTTGAAGATGACATCTGGGATCACCGCCTGTTTCAGCGGCAACTGCGCACCCCCATCTGTCTCGATGAGAGCGTCATTTCCCCTCGTCATGCGCGTTACGCCATCGAAATGGAGGCCTGCCGCATTATCAACATCAAACCGGGTCGGGTCGGCGGCTTGAGCCAGGGGCTGGAGATTCATCACCTGTGCCGGCAGGCCGGTCTGCCGGTCTGGTGTGGCGGCATGCTGGAGACCAATATTGGGCGCGCCTCGAACCTGGCGATTGCCGCGCTGCCGGGCTTCACCCTGCCAGGCGATATCTCCGCTTCTGACCGTTACTATCGCCAGGACGTGACCCGCGAAACCTTCACCCTCAACGCCGACAGCACTATCGACGTGCCCACTGGCCCCGGTCTGGGCGTGACCGTTGACGAGCAGCGCGTGCGCGGATTTGCCTTTGCCGAAGCGCACCTTGGCTGATTGGGCTGATTTTATTCAATTCTCTAACGTGATTTGAATCACCTCCCTTGCATCCTGTGTTAAAATAAGTTTACTTTACAGGAGCGCTTATGTCCGAAATGGTGGAAGTTGTTATCGATAGTGTTCGGGTCAGCCTGATGTCGCCGCAGCGGCTGGTGGTCTTGCGCCAGTCTGAAGCGGACCGCTATCTGCCGATCTGGGTCGGCCCTTATGAAGCCGAAGCAATCACGGTGGCCTTGCAAGAAATTGAAATGCATCGCCCGTTGACGCATGACCTGCTCAAGAACCTGTTCACGACCTTCAACGCCCAAATCAAGCGGGTTGAAATCGTCGCCCTGCGCGAGGATATTTTCTACGGCAACATCGTGGCCGAAGCGGGTGGCCAGACCATCAACATTGATTCCCGCCCGTCAGATGCCATTGCCCTGGCAGTCCGCGCCCATGTCCCCATCCTGGTCGACCCGGCGGTGATGACCGCCGCGGGGATTGCCCCGGAAGAAGACCTGCGCGCCCAGATGCCACCCAAAAGCCCGGCCGCCAAAAAAGACGATTCGCTGGCTGCCAAACCAGCCCCGGCTCCTGCTGCCCGGCCTGTCAATCCCGACGAAGCCTCGCGCCTGTCTATTTTCGAGGACTTTCTGAGCAAGCTCGATCCCGAAAAAAAGCAGGATGACGACGAAGGCGACAGCGCTAAGAAAAATTAGCCCAATTCACGCGCACCAAAAAGGACACGCCGATGTAAAATAAATCAGGCCGTGTCCTTTCTTTTTCCCTTTTTTTCGAGATGCCTATGCCCGACTTCATTTCCAACGACCCCCCTTATGGGGATGAAAAAACATCCGCCGGGTTGCCGCACAGCCGCGAGGCCGAAGAAGCCGTCATCGGCGCCGTGCTCATCAACCCCGAAGTCTATTACGACCTGGCGCAATTTCTTTTGGCCGATGATTTCTACATCCATCGTCTGCGCTTTGTGTGGGAGGCATATACGCGCCTGCATGAGCGCCGCGTTCCGGTGGATACGCTCACCGTCTCGGAAGAATTGGCTGATATGGGCCGCCTGGATGAAATTGGAGGCCCGGCCTTTCTAACAGCCCTGCTCAACCAGGTGCCCACTTCGCTGCACGCTGAAGCCTACGGCAAAATCATCGAAGCCGCCTCCATCCGGCGAAAATTGCTGACCGCCGCCAACTCCATTGCCACCCTGGCCTACGACGAAAAAGAAGCCATCGACACGGTCATGGGCGAGGCAGAAAAAGCCATCTTCAATGTCGGCGAGCGCCGCACGCGCCACGACGTCCGCCCGATCCGCGAGGTGCTTTCCGATTATTATGATCATATCGAAACCCTCATGCGCCGCGCCGACGATGTTGTCGGCGTACCGACCGGCTTTATCGACCTCGATAAGATGACCGGCGGCCTGCAGCCCTCCGACTTGCTGATTGTGGCTGGCCGCCCTGGCCAGGGCAAAACCGCCTGGATGCTGACGGTTGCCAACAACGCCGCGCTGCTGCATAAAAAGCGGGTGGCCGTCTTCTCACTGGAAATGTCCAATGAGCAGGTTGTTCAGCGTCTGATCGCCCAGCAGACCGGCATCGACTCGCAGAAACTACGCACCGGCAAGCTCAGCCCCGAAGACCTGGATTTATTCAACCACGCCATCGAAGTGCTTGGCGACACCAAAATCTTCCTCGACGATACTCCCAGCCTCTCGCCGCTGCAACTGCGCACCAAGCTGCGCCGCCTGCACATGGATCAGGGCCTGGATTTGGTCATCCTGGACTACATCCAGTTGATGAGTTCAGAAAGCCGCACCGATAACCGCGTGCAGGAAGTCTCTTATATTTCCCGCAGCCTGAAACAGCTGGCCCGTGAATTGAATGTCCCCTTACTGGCGGCTGCCCAGCTCTCACGCGCCGTTGAACAGCGCGCCGACAAGGAACCCCAGCTCTCCGACCTGCGCGAATCCGGCTCGCTTGAGCAGGATGCCGATATTGTCATGTTTATCTACCGCGACGACAAAGACCCGGCCATGCAGAATGTTACCCACCTGAAGGTGGCCAAGCACCGCAACGGGCCGGTCGGCAACATCGATTTGATCTTCCGCAGCAACCTGACCCGGTTTGAAAATGCCGCCACTCGTACGGTGGATTTGGATAAGATTTAGAGTGTAATGAGCGCGCATGAATCAATTTCCCGGCTTCACCTCCTCTGAAACCTTCACCCAGGTGCCCGATTCGTTGTTCCGGCTGATGAATGACATCTCTGACCTGGATGAATTAAAGGTGACGTTCTATGTGCTCTGGCGGATTGAGCACATCGAGGGGCGGTTTCGCTATCTCCGCCGGCGCGAGATCCTCGAGGATGCCGGGTTTATGGCGCAGTTTTCTGCGGCGCAGGTTGAGTCTGGGCTGGAAAAAGCTCTCCGGCGCGGTATCCTGCTGACCGTGGCGGATGAGTCGGGCGGCTGCTTTTTCTTGAATTCTCCTCGCGGCCGGGCATCTGCTGAAGCGTTGAAAAATGGCAGCTGGCAGGCTGCCGCCCGTCTCCCGGCGACAGCGCCTGAGCCGCGCCCGAATCTCTTCAAGTTGTATGAAGAAAATATTGGTCCGCTGACACCGCTGATGGCGGATACGTTGCAGGATGCCGAGAAGGATTTCCCGGCAGACTGGTTGGCCGAGGCGATTTCGATTGCGGTGGAACGCAACAAGCGCAATTGGAAATATATTGCGGCGATTTTGCGGCGCTGGAAGGAGGAAGGCTATGAAGGAAAAAATAAGCACAACCCTGGGAAAAGTCCAGAGCGATATTCAAACAGCCAGTTCGCAGAATACTTCGACGGTGATGGAGCTTAAAGGGGTGACGCCGCTCGGGAATCCGGATTGCCCATACTGTCATGGGGTGGGATATGTGCGTTATGATGTGCCGCTCGGCCATGAGAAGTTCGGCAAAATTGAATTGTGTGTTTGTCGCAGCCAGGATGTAGCTGCCAAAGCGCGTAGCCGGTTGTATACCCTGAGCAGTCTTGAGCGGTTGAGTCATCTGACTTTTGAGAATTTTAGTGTTGCGGGCAATTTGAAGGCCAGGCATGCCATTACGCAAATTGAAAAGGATAGCCTGCAGGTTGCAAAGAATTTTTGTCAGGATTTTTCTGCGCAGTTGAACGGCTGGGTACTGCTGGAAGGGTCTTACGGTTGTGGAAAAACCCACCTGGCCGCGGCCATTGCTAATGCCGCGGTGGCGCGCGGGGTGCCGACTCTCTTCATCACCGTGCCGGACTTGCTCGACAGCCTGCGTTTTGCCTACAACAGCCCCGAAACGACCTTTGAAGCGCGTTTTGAAGATATCCGCGGGGCCAGCCTGTTGGTGATGGATGATTTTGGGACGCATAACGCCACCGGCTGGGCGCAGGAAAAGCTCTTTCAGATCATCAATTATCGCTATATTAACAAGCTGCCGACGGTGGTCACCACCAACCTGGTGCTGGATGAAATCGAAAGCCGTATCCGCTCGCGGTTGCAGGATGAGGACCTCGTCAGGCGCATCCGCCTGCTGACGCTGGATTACCGCCACCCGGAGGAAACCAGCAACCCGGGCCTGTCCATGTTGGCGCTGCGCGATATCAAGGAGATGACTTTTCTCAACTGGCAGGATCGACAAAACGAAATCGGCCAGGAAATTGTTACCGTTACGACCACCGAGCGCAAAAATGCGGGCGGGTACACGGTCAAGGACAAGGAAATTGCGCGCGAAAAGGTCACCGCCGAGCACATTGTCCGTCTGAAAAAAGCGCATGACGCTGCCGCAGATTTTGCCGAAAACCCTCGCGGCTGGCTGGCGCTGCTCGGCCCGTCCTACTGCGGCAAGACACATTTGGCCGCGGCGGTCGGGCATTATCGGGCCGGGATGGGCGGACAGGCCATTATGACCGATATTTCGGTGCTGCTAGATTACCTTAAGCAGACCTTCCGCCCGAATGCAGATGTATCCTTTGACCGGCGTTTTTTTGAAATACGGACCGCGCCATTGTTGATCCTGGATGGCTTCAAAGAAAGCAATATGAACTCAGCCTGGGCGGAAGACAAGCTCTACCAGATTCTGAATTACCGCTACTATGACAACCTTCCGACCGTGATCACCTCCGCGCTGGATCCGGACAGCTTTGCTGTGAGTCATCCCAGCCTGTGGAACAAGCTGCTCGACCCGACCAAATGCCAGGTCTATTCGATTGATATGCCGCCCTATCGCCGCCAGAAAGTCCGGGCCCGCAAGGGCAAGACATCCTGAGCATCGGTGAAATCTGGCTTGTGATGATCCATCTCCAGTCCATCGTCCGGCGCCCGCTGCCCGAAACCCCGGCTTTTCCTTTCAGTCTGCCAATTATCCAGGCGTTGGACGAGTTGAAATTTACCGCGCCAGTCACGTTTTTTGTGGGTGAGAATGGCACGGGGAAATCAACGCTGATCGAAGCCCTGGCCTGCGCCGCGGAAATGGTCACCGTGGGGAGTGAAAGCGTCCGCACGGATCAAAGCCTGGTGTATGCGCGGGAGTTGGCAAAATACCTGCGCCTGGGCTGGACAAAGCGCACCCGGAAAGGTTTTTTTCTGCGCGCCGAGGATTTTTTTGGGTATGCCAAGCGTCAGAATCAGTTGCGCGCTGAAATGGAAGCTGATCTGCGCGATATTGACCGCGAATTTATGGGTCGCTCCAATTATGCCCGCTCGTTGGCAGCCATGAGCACAGCGGGTCAG
This sequence comes from uncultured Anaerolineae bacterium, assembly GCA_903875215.1. GTDB lineage: Bacteria > Chloroflexota > Anaerolineae > Anaerolineales > Villigracilaceae > UBA5195. The sequence goes on along the minus strand of CAIQVH010000003.1, from coordinate 49,083 downwards.
CTCCATGAGATGAGCCGGCAATATGGCGAAGGCCTGGACGCCCGCTCTCATGGCGAGAGTTTTCTACTCCTTTTTCAATCGCGTTTTGTGCCTGGCGGCCTTTACCTGCTCGATGAGCCCGAAGCACCGCTTTCGCCCCTGCGCCAGTTGGCGCTGATTTCTGCCATCAAGCAGATGATTGCCCAGGATGCGCAGTTTATCATCGCCACGCACTCGCCACTCCTGATGGCTTTTCCTGATGCGGAATTGCTGCATTTTGCCCAGGGCCGCATTGGCGCTGCCAGATTTGATGAGCTCGAACATGTCCGTCTGACCCGCGATTTTCTCCAAAACCCGGAAGCTTTTTTGCGGAATTTATAGACCAGGCCCCAGCCTATGCGGCCGGAACCGCGGCCGCCCACGCGTATTGGCGAACAAACTGGCCCTTGCAGAAATGCACATTTGTGCATATCATAAGGCAATGAAAAATCCAACCCCTTCCGCTGGAAATAAAACTCGAATCACTATCCGCCTCGATGATGATGTGCTGGACTGGTTCCGCACCCGGGTGGAAGCCGCGGGTAGAGGCAGTTACCAGACGCTGATCAATCGCGCGCTGCGGGAATATGTTCTGGGCCGCGAACAATCTCTCGAGGAAATCGTCCGTCGCGTGGTGCGTGAAGAATTATCCGCAACTCGCAGTTCGGGATTCAAGTCCAACACCATTCGTTGAAAAATTTTTCTGGTTGATGCTTATTTGGGGTGACAGGGTGGAGAGCCTTATGTGGGAAAAAGCGTGATATACTTCATATTAGCGTAGGCTAATTTATATTATTAGTACATATAGATGATCTGATAAGGATATCTCTCAATGCTCCCATCCCTTCTCCTTTCCATGCGCGAGGGCCTTGAAGCAGCCCTGATCGTCGGCATTGTACTCGGTGCGTTGCGACAGATGCGTCGAGAAGAATTGGCTGCCTCCCTGTGGTGGGGGGTGGCCGCAGCAAGCCTGCTCAGCCTGGGCTCGGCGGGTTTGCTGACCTGGCTTGGGCTCAGTCTTGAGGCGCCTTACGAGCAGATTTTTGAAGGTACCACGATGTTTTTGGCCGCGGGCATCTTGAGTTGGATGATATTCTGGATGAGCCGCCAGTCCAGAACAATGAAAGGCGACCTGGAAACCGAGGTTCGGAAGGCGGCAGGGCAGAGTGGCCGCGCCTTGTTTTTCCTGGCCTTCATTGCCGTGGTGCGGGAGGGCATTGAGCTGGCTTTGTTCTTAACTGCATCCGCCTTTGCCTCGGACAGCATGCAAACCCTCTTTGGGACGCTTTTCGGGCTCTTGATTGCCATTTTGCTTGGATGGTCCCTGTTTGCTTCGACCTACAAGCTGGACCTGGTGCGGTTTTTCCAGGTGACCGGCGTTTTGTTGATCCTCTTTGCTGCGGGGCTGGTCGCACGCGGGTTTCATGAATTCATCGAAATCGGTTGGCTTCCTGCTCTGGTGGAGCACGTCTGGGATTTTAATTTTGTGATTGGCGAATCCTCCACTCTGGGAGAAACACTCAAGGCTTTGTTTGGCTACAATCCCAGCCCGGCGCTGCTCGAAGTCTGCGCTTACCTGGCATATTTCGCCGTCATCCTGTTCAGCCTGTGGACAAGCCACAGGCAGGCTGGGGCTCCGGAGCCTCAGGCACGCTAGCTCTTGAAAACTCCCTGCTAAGGCGATGCCCAGCAGGGAGTTTTTCAAAATTTGTGGTAAAACTGCCGTGAAGGGAACCATCTCTATGGCGCGCACCAATCGAATCTTCCTGATCCTGGCCATTTTCTTTCAGTTTTTCCTGCCCGTCTCCCGTGCCAGCGCCGAAGCGGCCGCTTTGCCGGAGAAAGTCAGCCTGCCTGGCACGCACCAGGACGAATTGGGCTGTTCTGGTGAATGGCAGCCCGATTGTGAAAAAACCCTGCTGAGTTACGACCCCGAAGACGATGTCTGGCAGGCTGACTTTGAAATTCAACCTGCCAATGATGCGGACAAAAAAGGCCCACGCTACAAGGTGGCCCTCAATGGAAGCTGGGATGAGAATTATGGCCTGAAGGCCACCCGCAATGGAGCCGATATTCCTTTGGTTGTCAGCCAGGCGACAAAGGTCAAATTCTATTATGATCACAAAACCCATTGGATCGCTGATAATTTCAATACCCCGATTTTTGTGGCCAGTGGCGATTTTCAACAACAACTTGGCTGCCAAGCTAATGATGACCCCGGGTGTCTGCGCTCCTGGTTGGAAGACCCCGATGGCGATGGGCTTTTCACCTTCACCACCCGCGCCCTGAAAACTGGCAGCTATACCTTCCAGCTCACCCGGAACGAATCGACGCTGGACGCGCCTGTCGTTTCACAACCCTTTACCGTCCAAAAAGACGGCGATGAAATCTACTTTGGATACGATCCCGTGAAAAACGAATTTACCCTCAGCACCCAGGGCGCGCCGAAAGGCAACCTGGCCAAACTCAAGGCTCATTGGGTCAGCCGCGATACATTGTTGTGGAACACGACCGGTTCGCCCCGCTACACTTATTCCCTCTTTTATTCGCCAGAAGCGGCACTGGAATTGAGTGCTGATGGCATCAGCGGCGGGATTGAACTCCCGTTGACGTATGAGCCGGCGGGTGCCCCGGCTGCCCTCCAGGCGCGTTTCCCACACCTGGCATCCTTTACCACGCTCAAACTCTCCGCGGCGGATCTGGCCAGGGTGCCGGAGGCGGTTAAGAGCCAGGTTGCCGTCGCTGTCCGCGATGAAGAAGGCAAAATGGTGGATGTGACCGGCGTTCAAATCCCGGGCGTGCTCGATGACCTGTACACCTATTCCGGCCCGTTGGGTGTGACTTTCGACCGGGAAATTCCCACGCTGCGGCTGTGGGCCCCGACCGCCAGGGCGGTGACCCTGCTGTTGTTTAACAGCCCGACTGGTGACGAAGCGCAGAATCTGCCGATGAAATGGGACTCTGCTTCCGGGGTGTGGAGTATCGCGGGGGAGCCGGATTGGGCCGGGAAATTTTACCTGTACGAGGTTGAAGTCTACGTACCGGAAGAATCATCCATTCTCAAAAATCTAGTCACCGATCCCTATTCTTTCAGCCTTTCAACCAATAGCCAGCGCAGCCAGATCGTTGATCTGCGTGCCGGGGCGCTAAAGCCGCGTGGCTGGGATGCATTACAGAAGCCGGCTTATGAAGATGTTGTTCTGTACGAACTGCACATCCGTGATTTCAGCATTTCCGACCAGACTGTGCCGGAAGCCATGCGAGGGACGTATCAGGCCTTCACGGTAGCCGAATCGGCTGGAATGAAACATTTACGCGCGTTGGCGCAGGCCGGCCTGACGCATGTTCACCTGATGCCGGCATTCGATATTGCCAGTGTCGACGAAGACAGAAGCAAATGGCAGGGCGTTGATGAAGCCCGGCTGGCAGCTTTCGCGCCGGATTCGGATCAGCAGCAGCTGGCGGTCAGCGCCATTGCCGGAAACGATGGGTTTAACTGGGGCTACGACCCTTATCACTACACCGTGCCGGAGGGGAGTTATGCCTCCGATCCGCTGGGCACGCCGCGCATTGTCGAGTTTCGTGAAATGGTGCAGGCTCTCAACCAGGCGGGGCTGCGGGTGGTGATGGACGTGGTCTACAATCACACCAACGCCAGCGGGCAAAACGAAAAATCGGTACTCGATAAGGTGGTGCCGGGCTATTATCATCGCCTCAACGGTGAAGGAGCGGTGGAAACCAGCACCTGTTGCGCGAATACCGCCACCGAGCACAACATGATGCGCAAGTTGATGGTCGATTCGGTCTTGACCTGGGCTACCGCCTACAAAGTGGATGGCTTCCGGTTTGACCTGATGGGGCATCATATGCTGGCTGATATGCAGGCAGTGCGTACTGCGCTCGACAGTCTGACGCTGTTGAAGGATGGCGTCGATGGCAGGTCGATCTATATTTATGGGGAAGGCTGGAATTTTGGCGAAGTAGCCGGGAATGCGCGTGGCGTGAATGCCACCCAGCTGAACATCGGCGGGACGGGGATTGGCGCTTTTAACGACCGCCTGCGCGATGCGGTACGCGGCGGCGGGCCTTTCGGCGAGATTCGTGAGCAAGGCCTGGCGACGGGTTTGTATTTTCAGCCTAATGTGAATGAAAAACGCGATCCGTCAGCCCAGCAAGCGAAATTGCTCGACTATACCGACTGGATTCGCATCACACTGGCTGGCGGATTGCAGAACTTCGAGATTGTGCGCGCTAACGGTGACACTGTCCCCGCCAGGCTGGTGCTGTATAACGGTTCAGCGGCCGGCTACACTCAGAATCCGCGTGAAAACGTGGTTTACGTCTCGGCACATGACAATGAAACGCTCTGGGACATTCTCCAGGTCAAATCTGCCTCGCAGACCACGCTCGCCGAGCGGGTGCGGATGAATAACCTGGCCCTCAGCCTGGTCGCTTTCAGCCAGGGTGTGCCGTTCTTCCACGCCGGCGACGATATCCTGCGCTCGAAATCGCTTGACCGCAACTCCTACAACTCTGGAGACTGGTTCAACAAACTCGATTGGACCTATGCCGGCAACAACTGGGGCGTTGGCCTGCCTGTCGAAGGCCATGACAAATGGGATATTTTCCGCCCGTTGCTGGCCAACCCGGCGCTCAAACCTGGCAAACCCGAAATCACCTTCGCTTCCGAAGTTTTCAGGGAGTACCTGCAAATCCGCAAAAGCTCGCCGCTTTTCCGAATGAAAACCGCCTCCCAAATCCAGCAGTCGGTCAGCTTTTTGAATACCGGCCCTGCGCAAATCCCCGGGCTGATTGTCATGCAATTGGCTGATACCGGCAACGATGATCCTGTTTACAATGAAATCATCCTCCTATTCAATGCCAGCCCCGCCCCGGTCAATTTCTCTGCCTCCACCCTGATTGGGAAACAATACCAATTACACCCTGTTCAGGCTGCCTCGACTGATGCAATCGTCCGGTCTGCCGGCTTCGAAAGCGCCACCGGAACATTCAGCGTGCCCGGGCGTACCACTGCCGTTTTCGTTTTACCCGGCGCGCCTGAACCGGCGCCTGGCCTGCAAGTTTTGGGATTGTTTGGCGGCCTCTCCCTGCTGGTTGCCGTGCTCCAGCTGCTATTCCGCAAAACAGCTGGTTGAATTCAGTCTAATAGAAAAAAAGGATGGGTCAGACCGACTCATCCTTTTTTTCTGTCGCATTGAGCGACGCGTCAGGGCTTCGTCACTTTAAAATTGTCGAAGGAAACATCCACGCCGACCTCATCATAGCTGCCTGCGATCAATCCCGCATCGCCGTTGCTCAACGAATCATCCGTTACGCTATCCACTTGCTGACCGTTGACGTACAACGTCAGTGTGTTGCCAACGCAAACCGCGCGGATGCGATTCATCGCCGCGCCGGGGTGCACCTGGCTGGATGGCTTCATGCCCTTGCCATCTGAAAGCAGGGACTCCTCGCTGTTCTGTACCTTGAAGATGCCCTCATAACCGTCGCTACTGACCGCAAAATAGTAGAAATTCGACATGTCATTGACCACGGTATAGCGGCACATCACCCCATAGCTGTTCACGTCCGGTCCGGCCAGTTTGAAAGCCTCCACCTCCACGCTCACATCGCCTGGTAGTTTATCGCCCAGCCCCGGGTTGGCCCAATAATTGTAATTGGTCTTGTTAACCCAGATGCGGTAACTGCCATTCTCATAATCTGTGATGGCCTCGTTGTCTCGCACGCTGTCCCAGCCGCTGGTTGCACTGGAAAAATCGTCCTGAAACAAAATCCCTGAATCCTCGGCGGGGGCGCTACCTGGCAGCCCTAGCCCGCTCATATTACAGGCCAGGCTGGCCAGCACAAGGGCTGCCAGCGCCAACAACAGTGACTTTTTCATGATGTTACTCCTCCTGGGTAAATTTAGTCCAGTATACAAAAATTGTCGCCAAAATACAATCCCTTGACAGGCTATAATGCAACGGTAAAATCAAACCCAACATGAAAAGCCGCGGCCCCGCTTTCTATTTTCTTCGCAAAAATAGTGTAAAACATACACTATCAAGGAGACAAAATGACATTACCGCTTCCCGAGTTTTACGACCCGAAAGAAGTTGGGTCCGTTTACCGGGTCGATTACGCAGAACTCTCCGCCCTAGCCTTTGATTGCCGTCAAACCTACAATCTTCAACCTGCCAGTGCTGATCGCCAAAAAACCTGGCTGCTGCTGGTGGATGTTCAAAATACCTTTTGCATTCCTGGCTTTGAATTGTTCGTCGGCGGGCGTTCGGGGAATGGCGCAGTGGAAGACAACCGCCGTCTGACCGAATTCATTTACCGTCACCTGGATAGCCTGACCCATATCACTGCCACGCTGGATACTCACTTTTCCCAGCAAGTATTTTTCCCCGTTTTCTTTGTAGATTCATCCGGAAATCATCCCACGCCTTACACCAATATCTATCTTGACGATCTTTCCTCCGGCAAGTGGAGCTTCAATCCGGCCCTGGCACCGCGCTTTGGCATTTCGCCGGCTTATGGCCAAAAAATGATGCTGCACTACGCCGAAACCCTGCTTCAAACCGGAAAATACGCGCTGACAATCTGGCCTTATCATGCCATGCTGGGCGGCATAGGGCATGCAATGGTTTCTGCGGTGGAAGAAGCCATTTTCTATCATTCACTCGCCCGCCTCGACCAGCCCGATTTTGAGCTGAAGGGCGAACAACCATTTACCGAATTCTACTCTGCGGTGGGCCCAGAAGTGCTGATTGGCCCGCGCGGCGAATCGCTTGGCGCGCGCAATCCCAAGTTTTTGCAGCAATTACAGCAGGTTGATCGGTTGCTGATTGCCGGGCAGGCCAAGAGTCATTGTGTCGCCTGGACTGTAAGTGATTTGCTGGATGACTTGCAGGCTACCGACCCGGCTCTCGCGCAGAAGATTTTCCTGCTCGAAGATTGTTCTTCGCCCGTGGTGGTGCCCGGAGTGCTCGATCACAGCGAGGCGGCGGATGCAGCTTACGCCCGGTTTGCCCAGGCTGGGATCAGGATCGTTCGCGCTGCTGATTCTCAGTCCTGGATGTAAATTCCCGTCTCTCCCTATTCTTTTGCAGTCCCCGGATTTTGGAATAAAATGTCATTTTTCGATCACAAGCGATTGACCAATCAAACCTTCAAGCTCGATATTGAGCGAATGCGCCATGGTTGGTATTCTGACAAGTATTTTGCCAATATCAACCTCATGCTGACGGCGCTGGCGGCCGAGGGTTACACCTACACTGGCGAATACCCTAACCTTCCCAAAAACATTTCCCTCGAAAATATCGCCGTTGGTGACCTGGAAGTTGAAATGCAGTGGTTTACCCGGCGCATTGGCACCAGCATCGTGGTTGGCGTGGATAAGGCGCTGGAGATGCTCAAGCTCTGCACCGGTTATTTTGAGGGTGGAAATTTTGTCGAAACGGCTGACCGGCTGGAGGTCTGGGCGGTGCATGATGGTTCGGTGGTTGCTTCAGATGGCGATCCGCTCAATATCCAGCCGGTGATGCGGGTGCGAGGTCGCTATCGTGATTTCGCGCTGCTCGAAACGCCCACACTTGGGATTCTGACCCGCTCCAGCCGCATCGCCACCAATGTTTACGAGACTTTTGTCGCGGCGCGTGGCAAGCCGGTCTTGTTTTTCCCGGCGCGCTTTGACCTGCACGAAGTCCAGGCGGCGGATGGGTATGCTTACAATATCGCGCTGCAACGCTTTAATGTCGACCATGCCAAAGAACTGGGCGCGTTCATTTCGACCGATGCCCAGGGTGACTGGTGGGGCGGCGCGGGCGGCGGAACGGTGGCGCACGCCGCGATTGCCAGTTTCCTGGGCGATACTGCCGAGGCGATGATGGCCTTCTCGCGGGTTTTACCGGTCAATATTCCGCGCATTGCGCTGGTGGATTTTAACAACGATTCGGTGCTGGATTCATTGCGGGTGCTGGATGCGATGTTCGCCAGATATCGCCAACTGAAGGATGCCGGTGACGAAACCGAAGCGGAGAAATACAAGCTGTACGGTGTGCGCCTGGATACGAGCAGCAGCCTGCGCGACAAATCGGTCACGCCGCTGGGAGATCAGGCGCTCGACCTGGGAGTCACGCCCCGGTTGGTGTTCAACGTCCGCCAGGGGCTGGATTCGGCCTGGGAACGCTGGGATCTGGATTCGGCCTGGCAGGAGCGGGCGCGGGAATTCTGTCACAGCGTCAAAATTGTCGTTTCTGGCGGATTCGCCCCGGAGAAAATCCGCAAATTTGAAAAACTGGGTGTTCCGGTGGATATTTACGCGGTCGGTTCGTATCTGTTCAATAACAACGGTTCCACCGTCACCGATTTCACGGCGGACGTGGTGCGCGTCAAAGTCCACGGCGAGTGGGTGGATATGGCCAAGGTGGGCCGCAAGCCGCTCGATAACCCCAACCTGGAGCGAGTCTGGTAATTTCTCGCCGTTATTTGTGGCGTTTTTCCAGCTCGGACAGGATATCGGCGGGAGTCAGCCCTTTGGCGGCCATCAGCACGAGCACGTGATAGGTCAAATCGGCGATTTCTTCCACCAGCCGGGGCGAGTCCTGCGCGAGGGCGGCCACTACCACTTCGGTGCCCTCCTCGCCCACTTTTTGGGCCATACGCGGCAGGCCGGAATCGAACAATGAATTGGTGTAGGAACCGGGTTTGGGGGTCAGTTTGCGATCGAGGATCAGGGCATAAAGATCGTTCAGGTTCATGTGAGTTCCTTTGCGTATATTTTGTCGAGAGTCAATAGTCGAAGGTCAAGAACCGGATGACTTTTGACTCTCGACTTTTGACTCGATTTTTCGATAAAAGCACGTCATTTCGCCCGTGTGGCAGGCTGGCCCGGCGGGATTGACCAGCACCAGCAGCGTATCGGCGTCGCAGTCATAGCGGATTTCGACCACCTTTTGCACGTTGCCGCTCGTCCCGCCCTTGTGCCAGAGTTCCTGCCGCGAGCGGCTCCAGAACCAGGTTTCGCCGCTTTCGAGCGTCTTTTGCAGCGAATCGGCATTCATCCAGGCCACCATCAGCACGTTTTTGGTGATGGAATCTTGTACGACGGCGGTAATCAGTCCGTTGGAATCGTATTTCAGTTGTTCTGTTTTCATCCTTCATCCTTCTGAATTCTGACTTTAATCCCCCGCCCGGCCAAATATTCCTTAATCTGCCCGACCGTGTACTCGCCAAAATGCAGCATCGACGCGACCAGCGCGGCATCGGCTTTGCCCTCGGTCAGCACGTCATACAGGTGCTCGGGCTTTCCGCCTCCGCCGGATGCAATCACCGGGATGGTGACCGCTTCGGCTACCAGGCGCGTCAGGGTCAGTTCGTAACCTTCCTTGGTGCCGTCGGCGTCGATCGAGTTGACCACCAGCTCGCCTGCGCCCAGTTCCTGCCCGCGTTTGGCCCATGCGATGGCATCCAGGCCCATTGGGGTACGCCCGCCGTTGATGACGATTTCATATCCGTTCGGGATTTGGGCGGATTGGGGAACTTTGAGCACATCCATCGAAAGGACGACGGCCTGCGCCCCGAACGCTTTCGACGCTTCGGCAATCAAACCCGGATTTTTGACCGCCGCGCTGTTGACGTTGACTTTTTCTGCCCCGGCGAGCAGCACGCGGCTGCAATCGTCTACTGTCCGAAGGCCGCCGCCCACCGAAAAGGGGATGAAAACCTGCTCGGCCACGCGGCTGACCACATCCAGCATAATCCCGCGATTGTCGCTGGATGCGGTGATGTCGTAAAAGACCAGTTCATCGAGGCCCTGGGCGTAATATTCGCGCGCCTTCACCACCGGGTCGCCGATATCTTTTGTGTCCACAAATTTGACCGATTTGGCCAGTTTGCCATCGCGGACGTCGAGGCAGGAGATGATTCTTTTGGATAACATGGGGGCTCCTTTGGAGTAAGCAGGGAAACAAGTAGACAAGTGCTTGTTTCCCTGCTTACTTGTCTACCATTTACTAAAATTCTCCAACACCTGCAACCCCACTGTCCCGCTTTTTTCCGCGTGGAATTGGACGGCGAACAGGTTGTCTTTGCCAATTGCCACGGGGAATTGACCGCCGTAATCGCTGACGGCATGGATTTGCGCGGAATCCGCCGGTTGGGGGTAGAAAGAGTGAACGAAGTAGAACTCGTCGCCGGGGCGGAGATGACTCAGCAGGGGATGAGGCCGGGTAACGGTCACCCCGTTCCAGCCCATGTGCGGGATTTTCAGGGTAGGGGCGACCCAATGGGTCGCCCCTACAGGTTGACGGAATTTCACCGTTGTCCCCGCCAGCAGCCCCAGGCAATCGGCGTCATCCTCCTCCGAATGAGTCAAGATAATCTGGCAGCCGATGCAAATCCCCAAAATCGGAATCCCGGCTTTGAAGGCCTCTTTCAGCGCCGCATCCAGCCCGCGCTCTTTGAGCACAGCCATCGCCGCGCCCGCGGCCCCTACGCCGGGAAAGATGAGTTTCTCGGCGCGGCGCACCACATCCGGGTCGGCGGATATCTGGCAGGGAATGCCGAGGTGGTCGAGCGCGCGCCGGACGGAGGTCAGGTTACCGGCTTTGTAATCGACTAATGTAATCATGTTTTCCAGTGCTCCAGTCTTCCGGTTATTCCGTCACCATTCTACATTCTGCCATCGTCAAATTCCCTTCATACAGCGCCCGGCCGATGATGACTCCCGCCAGCCCGGCCTTTTTGACGCGGCGGACATCCTCCAGGCTGGAAACGCCGCCCGAGGCGACCACTTTCAACCCGGTAGCGGTTTGCAGCTCGACGGCGGCCTCCACGCTGACGCCGCTGCCGACGCCGTCGCGGCGGACATCCGTCAGAACGCACCACGCCAGCCCCTGGGCGCGGAAACGTTTCCCGGCCTCCAGCATGCTCAGCGGCGTCGATTCCTGCCAGCCTTTGACCATCACCAGCCCGTCGCGGACGCCGATATCGGCGGCGATGCGGGCGGAGCCGTAGCGGGCCACGGCCCAATCCAAGAGCGCCGGGTTTTGAATGGCGGCGGTGCCCAGAAAAACGCGTTCCGCGCCCATTTCGAGCGGGATTTTGATGGTTTCCTCGTCGCGGATGCCGCCGCCGAACTCAACCTTCAGGCCGACGCTGAGTACCGTTTCGAGGGCTTTCAGGTTGGCCGAGGCCTCCTCGCCAAACGCGCCGCTCAGGTTTATGACGTGAATCCATTCGGCGCCTTCGGCTTTGAACTGCTCAGCCTGCGCGCGTGGATTGTCGCCGTAGGCCGTCTGGCGGTTTGGGTCGCCCTGTGCGAGGCGGACGATTTTACCGTTGCGGAGGTCTAAGGCGGGGAAGATGGTAAATTCTGGCATAAAAATCTTTCTGGACACGGATTACACGGAACACACGGATTGACACGGATTTTTCTTAAAATTTTCCGTGTAAATCCTTGTACTGATTTTTAATTTGTCAAAGTGCCCTTTGTGCTTGGCACACTCTTTCGTCTTTCATCCAGCATCGTCGCCGCGTCCAGCGCCCGCGCCAGCGCCTTAAACAGCGCCTCGGCCTTGTGGTGGTCGTCGCGGCCGTAGAGAACACGGGCGTGGAGATTGCTGCGGCTGGTGACGGCGAAACTCTCGAAAAAGTGTGGGAACAGGCTGGTGGGAATCTGCCCGACCGGGGCTTGACCCCATTCGGCGTCGATCACGCTGTAGGGGCGTCCCGATAAATCGAGCGCCACAAAGGCCAGGCTTTCATCCATCGGGACGTAAAAACTGGCCATGCGGACAATCCCTTTGCGGTCGCCGAGTGCCTGATCGAAGGCCGAGCCAAGCACCAGCGCCACATCTTCAACGGTGTGATGCACGTCGATGTGCAGGTCGCCGGTGGCCTTCACGGTCAGGTCGAACAATCCATGCACGGCGATGTGCGTCAGCATGTGATCGAGAAAGCCCACGCCGGTGGCGATGTCGTGCTGGCCGGAGCCGTCGAGGTTGAGTGCGATGGTGATTTGGGTTTCGTTGGTGGTGCGGGTGATGGATGATGTACGCATAAAATTCCTTGGGGTAATTGGTAATTGGCGATTGGTAATTACTATTTATCAATTACTAATCGCCCTGAGGAGCGCATCCGTCTGCTCCGGCTTGCCGACCGAAATGCGGATGCAGTCCGTCAGGCCGGGTTTGTTGAAGTAGCGGATGAAGATGCCGTGCTTTTGGGCCAAATCCGCTTTGAGTTGGGCGGCGTCCACTTCAGGGGCGACGCGGCACAGGAGGAAGTTGGCGCTTGAAGGGTAGGGGGAAAGCCAGGGCAGGCGGGAAAGGCCGTCGAAAAGGCGATTCCTTTCAGCCACCAGGGTTTTGACCGTCCAATCGAGATACTGCGGGTCGTCGAGCGAGGCAATCGCGGCAACGCTGGCTGCGACGTTGACATTATAGGGCTGTTTGGCTTTCCAGAGTGTCGGCATCAGCCAGTTGGGGAAGGCGCCGTAGCCGACGCGCAGCCCGGCCAGCCCGGCCAGTTTGCTGAAGGTGCGAAGAACGATTAAGTTATTGGTAATTGGTACATTGGTAATTTGGGATTCTACGCCGGAGAACTCGATGTAGGCTTCGTCGAGGACAATCAGCGCGGGCAATGTCAATAGTTTTTGCAGGACCGGCGCCGGGATGAGTGATCCGTCGGGATTGTTCGGGGAGGTGACGAAGATCAGTTTTGGGGAAAACTTCTCAGTCGCCTCCAAAATCCCATCCACATCCAGGGAAAAATCAGCTTTTCGCGGTACGTTGATGACGCGGGCGTTGTTCAGGTCGGCGTCGAAGGCGTACATGCCGAAGGTGGGCGGGCAGTTCAGGATGGCATCGCCAGGAGCGAGCGTGACGCGCATGATCAGGTCGATCAGCTCATCGGCGCCGGAGCCGGGCAGCAGGTTTTCGGCGGGCGCGCCGGTGAAGCGGCTGAGGGCGGCGCGCAGCGCGCGGGACTCGGGATCGGGGTAGATGTGTCCGTAGGCGAGGTTGGCGAGAGCCTCGCGGGCGCGCGGCGACATGCCGTAGGGATTCTCGTTGGCGTCGAGTTTGATGATGTCCTCGGGGCGGCGGCCAACTTTTTGCGAGAGCACGTCGAAGGGCTCAATCGGCGTGTAGGGCGGGAGGGATTGGATGTGAGATGGTAGTGGGTACATTGGCAGGTTGGTAGATTGGTAAGTTGGTGGTTTGGGAGGTTGGCGGATGGGTGTGGAAGCTTAGGGATTGGGTTGAACCAATTTACCTTGTCCCAGGCTACCAATTTCCCATCCTACCAATTTACCGGCTTCGATAGTCCGCCGACCTCGCGTGCGCTTCCAACCCTTCCGCGCGGGCGATTTTGGCCGCGAGCGGGGCGATCTGGGCAGTGGTGGCCGGGTTGAGGGCGATCAGGCTGATGATGTGAACAAAATCCCAGACGTTGAGCGGCGAGGCGAAGCGGGCGCTGCCGCCAGTCGGCATAACGTGACTGGGCCCGGCGACGTAATCGCCGAGCACTTCGAAAGAGTGCTCGCCCATGAAGATGCCGCCCGCGTTGCTGATTTTCTCGCTTATTGCCCAGGGATCGGCCACCGCCAGGCAGAGATGCTCGGGGGCGTAGGCGTTGTTGAGCGCGGCGGCTTCGTCCAGGTCTTTGGTGATGACGATGCCGCTCTGTCCGGGCAGCGATTGGGCCAGGATCTCGGCGCGCGGCAGGGTTTCCATTTGGCGGCCCACTTCAACCTGCACGGCTTCGGCCAGCTTTTGAGACGGAGTCAGCAGGATGGCGCTGGCGAGCACGTCATGTTCGGCCTGCGCGAGCAAATCCGCGGCGACCCAGGCCGGTCTGGCGCTGTCGTCGGCGATGACGACGGTTTCGGTGGGACCAGCCAGCCCGTCGATGCCGACCGCGCCAAAGACCTGGCGCTTGGCGAGGGTCACGAACAGGTTGCCGGGGCCGAAGATTTTATCCACCGCCGGAACGGATTCGGTGCCGTAGGCCAGCGCGGCGATGGCTTGCGCGCCGCCCAGGGCGTAGACTTCCGTCACTCCGACCAGGGCGCAGGCAGCCAGAATCACTGGGGAAATGGTAAATTGGTGAGATTGGTCATTTGGTATTCGTAATGGAGGGCTGACGATGACAATGTCTTTGACGCCCGCCACCTGCGCCGGAATGGCGGACATCAGCACGGAGGAGGGCAGCGGCGCGGTGCCGCCGGGGACGTACAGACCAACGCGGGCATGTGGACGGATGAACTGTCCGAGCGTGCCGCCCAGGTCGTTGGTGAACCAGCTGGTCAGCGGCTGGCGGCGGTAAAACTCGCGGATGCGATCCGCAGCGACTTCGAGCGCGGCGCGCGTTTCAGGGTCGAGCGCTTCCAGGGCGGCGGATAAGGCCTCGGCGGGGACGCGGATTGGTGCGTCAGCCGGGAAAGCGTCCAGTTTCCCGCTCCACTCCATCAGCGCGGCATCGCCCCGGTCGCGGACATCCCGCAAAATGCGGCGCACGGCCTCCTCGGCAGAAATCCGCTCGCCGAAAGTGGCTTCGATGCGGTCGAGGACAACTGGCGGAACGGCAGTTTCATCTGGCGGGATCCGTTTCAGGATGGATTTTTTAGCGGTTTCAACATCGAAAATTTTAATCATGTTATTTTCCTTTCTTTGTACACGGATTCTTCTATGGTTTATCCGTGAAAATCTGTGTAATCCGTGTCCTAATGGCTTTTAGCGCAAAGCATCCAGCATCGCCTTATATCTGGGCGGCTCTTCTTCAAAAATATAAGTGACGGGCGCCACCACCACGCCGCTGCCGCCGATGGCGCGCAGTTCGTTGATGGCGCTGAACAACTCGTTGCGGTGGACGATGATATGCAGCGCATACCAGTTGGGGTCGCCATCGCGGTGGATGATGTGGCTGATGGTCGGCCCGTTCAGCCCGCCGATGGTCTTCTGGGCAAAAATGCGCCCGGCAATCGCCTGCGGGCTTTCTCCGCGCATGTTCGCAAAAATCGACAGGTTGTTATGCGCCCGCAAATACGCCTCGAAAAACTCCAGCAGTTGGCGCGCCACTGCCAGCGCAGACGGATTTTGCAGCGCCGCGCGATTCGCAATCAGCGCCGCCTGTGAAGGCTGGATGGTGCCATCCGTCAGCGGGCGCAGGCGGTTGTCGCGCAGAGTTTGCCCGCTCGAGACCAGGTCAGAAATCAGATCAGCGAAACCAATCGCAGGCGCGATTTCGAGCGTCCCTTCCGCGCTGACAATTTCAAAGGGGATTTGCTGCGTGGCGAGGAAGCGGGAGGTCAACTCCGGGAATTTGGTGGCCACTTTGAGCGGTCGGCGCAGGGATTCAGCCTGACCCCGTAAATCTGCCACCGTTTCGACGGAATCCCAGCTCTCGGGCACTGCCAGCGCCAGCGCGCACTTGCCATATCCCAGCGCATCGTGCAGCACGAGAATATCGCCATTTTCGCCGCGATGCTCCTCCAGCACATCCAGCCCGGTGATGCCGAAATCCACCGAACCGTTGCGGACGGAGATGACAATGTCGGTCGGGCGCTGAAAAAGCACCGTCACGCCCGGCATCGAGGGGATGGTGGCCTCGTACTGGCGCGGATTCGGCTTGTAAATATCGATGCCGCAGGCGGCGAGAAAAGCCACCGTATCCTCGGAGAGACGGCCTTTGGAGGGGATCGAGAGACGCAGTTCGGTTCGTGGCATAAAAATCCTTTTCTACGGGAACGTAAACAAAAAGCCCCCGGTCATGTGACCGGGAGCTGAGATTACTGGGTGGTTAGTTTGGGTGGAAACGAAACTAACCTGCTCTCCGGTCAGGCAGGGGGCAGATCAGATGGTGATGGTGCAGGGAGAAGGTCAGTTTCATAATGGGCGTCATTTTACTCGCGGTGTCAAAATTCGTCAATGTCTCGATCTTGCTCGACAACCATTGATTAGCCGTCTTTCATATCGTTGATTTCGGTCAATTCGCCGGTCACGATGAACACCGTCCGCTCGCAAATGTTGGTGACGCGATCGGCGAATCTCTCGAGGTTGTGGGCCACCCACAAAAGCCAGTTGGCGCGCTCAATGTTTCGCGGATCGGCCATGATGTAAGTCATCAATTCGCGGTAAATCTGTTCGTAGAGCTGATCCACTTCGTCGTCCTCCGCCGGGATCAGGCGGGCGGCTTCAGCATCCTCGTTGACGAAAGCGGCCAGGGCACGGTGCAGCATATCCGCCCCTTTTTGGGCCATGCGCGGAATATCGATCAGCGGCTTCAGCAAAGGCTGATCGCCCATGCGAATGTTGATCACGCCGATGCCCTTGGCATAGTCGCCCATGCGTTCCAATTCGCTGATGATTTCAAAGAACGAAGCCAGCAGGCGCAGATCATGCGCCATCGGCTGCTGGGTTGCGATGATAATCATCACCTGGTTTTCAAGCGCAAAACGCTTGTCATTAATCAGCTTATCCAGCGCAACAATCTTGCGCGAAGCTTCCATATCCCGTTTTTTCAGCGCTTCGACTGAATCCAGGACATTTTGTTCGACCATGCTTCCGAGCAAAATGATCTCATCCTTCATCTGCTGGATTTCGGTTTCAAAGGTTTTGCGTAACATAAGGCACCTCTATTTCCTTCCTGATTTAAGAGCGGACAAATTTAACCGAATCTGCCAGTAACATAATCTTCAGTACGTTTATTGACCGGGGTGGTGAAGATGGACTTCCCTTCCGCATATTCTACCAGTTCACCTTGCAGGAAGAAAGCGGCGAAATCGGCGGCGCGCGCGGCTTGTTGAACCGAGTGCGGCACCAGGATAATGGTGTAATCTTTTTTGAGCTCTTGCAGAGAAGCTTCCACTTTGGCGGTGGAAATCGGGTCGAGGCCCGAGGTTGGTTCATCGAGCAAAATGACTTCCGGTTCCAGCGCCAGCGAACGCGCCACGCACAACCGCTGCTGCTGTCCGCCAGAAAGGGCGATGGCCTGATCGTCCAGGCGATCCTTGACTTCATCCCACAGCGCAGCCTGTTTCAGGGAACGTTCGACCGCATCATCCAGCTTCGAGCGGCGACTCTCGCCCATCACTTCCAACCCGTAAGTTAAGTTGCCGCGAATGGACAGGGGCAGCACGACCGGGCGGGCGAAAACCATCCCCACCTTGCGGCGCAAGGCGATCACATCCGTTTTGGGGTCGAGGATATTCTCACCATCCAGCATGATGCGCCCGACCGCGGTTTGAACATCCGCCATATCATTGAGCCGGTTCAAACAGCGCAGCAGCGACGATTTTCCGCCGCCTGCCGGGCCAAACAGCACCGTGATGGCGTTTTCCCGAATTCCCATGCTGACGTTGCGCAGCGATTCATTGCCGTCGGAGTATTGCAGGGTGAGATTTTCGATTTCGATTTTGTTCATTTACCACTGCCTCCGCGCCCGCGCCCTGGAGCGGACCACTGTTGCGATGAGATTCATCCCCAGCACGAAGGCGATCAGTACCAGCGCCGTGCCATACTGGATCTGGAAGGGCATCTCCGGTACCTGGGTGGAAATGACGAACAGGTGATAGGGCAGGGCCATGGTCGCATCGAAAACGGAATTGGGTAAACGTGGCAGGAAAAACGCCGCACCGGTAAAAAGAATCGGGGCGGTTTCACCGGCGGCGCGTTCCAGGCCGAGAATGACGCCGGTGATGATGCCGGGCAAAGCCTCGGGCAGCACAATCCGGCGGATGGTTTGCCAGCGGGTGGCGCCCAGGCTGATCGAAACGGTGCGAAAGGCCTGCGGGACGGCGCGCAGCGCTTCCTCGGAGGTGGAAATGATGACCGGCAGAGTCATGATCGAAAGCGTCAGCGAAGCCGAAAGAATGCTCGTGCCGAATTTGAGAAAGAGCACGAACAAGCCCAGCCCAAATAATCCGTATACCACCGAAGGAATGCCGGAGAGATTGATGATCGCAATGCGGATGGTGCGCGTCAGCCAGTTGTCGGCGGCGTATTCAGCCAGGTAGATGGCCGCCGCAACACCGAGTGGCACCGAGAAGATGGCAGTTCCCAGCGTCAGGTAGAAAGTTCCGACAATGGCGGGCATGATGCCGCCCTGGCGCATGCCGTCGTGCGGAAAGCCGCTCAAAAACTGAAGCGAGATGGCTCCGCCGCCCTGGGTGATGATGTAAATCACCACGACGATGATTGGGATGACGGTCAGCGTGGCCATCAGGCTGATCAGGCCAAAGCCCAGGCGTTGCGAGAGATTGCGATTGAGTTTCATCAGGATAAAACCCTCTCAGCGCGCTTTTGTGACCGGAAAACAACCGCTGATGCTGTCACGTTGACGATCAGCGAGATGATGAAAAGCACCATGCCGATAAAAAACAGGGTGTGATAGTGGACGCTGCCATTGGCCACCTCGCCCATTTCGGCGGCGATGGTGGCGGTCATGGTGCGGACGGGGGAAAACAGGCCGCCCAGGGAGGTGACCAGCACCGGGGCATTGCCGGTGACCATCATGACGGTCATCGTCTCACCGATGGCGCGGCCCACGCCCAGCATGACCGCCGTCAGCACGCCGGAACGGGCGGCCGGGAGCGTCACCCGCCAGATGGTCTGCCAGCGCGTGGCCCCGAGCGCCCAGGCGCCCTCGCGGTAAGAGCGCGGAACGGAGTCGAGCGCATCTTCCGCCACCGAAACTACCGTTGGTACGGCAATCGCGCCCAGCAGCAGCGAACCGGTCAGTGCCGTCAGCCCGGTGGGCAGATTGAGCAGCAGCCGCAGTTTGGGCGCCAGAACCAGAATACCGAGAAATCCGAGCACGACTGAAGGTAAACCGCCCAGCAATTCGACCAGCGGCTTGAGAATTTCGCGCGCCCAGCGCGGAGCAATTTCAGAGATGAAAACTGCTGTTCCAATCCCAAAAGGGATCGCAATCAAAGCCGCGCCAAGGGTCACAATCAGCGAGCCGCTGATCAGCGGCAGAATGCCAAAATACTTTTCGATCGGATACCAGCGTAGCGCAAACAGCTCTGTCAGCTTGACTTCCGCCAGGGTGGGCAGGCCTTCACGCAGCAGAAAGTAAAAAATCAGCGTCACAAATACGATGGCGGAATATCCTGCCACACGGATGGCGCGGGTGATGAGGTATTCTTTCCAGCCTAGGTTAGATTCCATAAATTCTCGCGTTCAAAGTGTTTGTGCGCAGCGCTTATTTCAAAATGGGCACAAAACCCAATTTTGCCACAATCTGCTGCGCCGCGTCTGAGATGATCCAATCCAAATAAGCTTTCTCGGCGCCGGTGGCTTCCCCGGCGGTATACATGTAAAGATCGCGCGCGATGGCATACGTTTTATCGTTGACGGTTGCAATCGTCGGTAGGACGTAGGCCTCGCCTTCTTTTTTGGCAACCGCCAGCACTTTCAAATCCTTGGGAACATAGCCCAGCCCGTCATACCCAATTGCGTTTGGATTCTGGCGCAGCTCGTTGACAATGCCTTCCGAAGACGGCAGCAGCAGCGTATCCATGGAGAAAAGCGTTTTACTTTTCTTATCCCCCAGTCGCAATACAGTTTCAAGAAAATAAACATGCGTGCCAGAATTGGTTTCACGCGAAAGACGCACAATCGGCCGGTCTTCGCCGCCGACCTCTTTCCAGTTACTAATCTTTCCGCTGTACATGTCAGAAATCTGCTGCAGGGTCAACTGGCTGACCGGATTCTCCGGGTTGACGATTACGGCGATCGCGTCGCGGGCAATGATGTGCTCCACCGGTTGAATGCCCTTGGCCTCAGCCTGCGTCAATTCATCAGCGCTGATCTTGCGCGAAGCGTTGGCAATGCCCACCGTCCCGTTGATCAGCGCCGCGATGCCGGTACCCGATCCGCCGCCGGTCACAGAAATCCGCACATCCGGGTGTTCAGCCTGGTATTGCTCGGCCCAGGCCAGCGCCAGGTTCACAATTGTATCGGAACCCTTGTTTTCGATATACGCGGAGGCAACTTCCGGTTGGGCTGATGCGCTCGCTCCGCAGCCAGATATAAACAATGTCATCAACAGCAGGAGGAAAAATAGGAATCGGTTCATCGGCCCAAATTATATCGTTAACATGCGCTGGTTAATCAAGTAAAATTCACGTTATGAGCGTATCCCCCGTTTTCTCCGTCCAAAAGCTTGACTTTTACTACGGCGCCAAAAAGGCGCTGACCAATATCAACATTGATATTCAGCCGCGCATGGTGACCGCATTAATTGGCCCTTCCGGGTGCGGGAAATCTACTTTCCTGCGCTGTCTCAACCGCATGAACGACACAATCACTGGAACGCGCGTCGAGGGCCAGATTCTGCTGGATGGACAAGACATCTACGCTGAAGATGTGGACGTGGTCGACCTGCGCAAACGCGTGGGGATGGTTTTTCAAAAACCCAACCCGTTTCCTCAATCCATTTTCGACAACGTTGCCTTCGGTCCGCGGGTTCTCGGCGTCGCCGCCGGAAAGTCTGATCTGTCCGAAACAGTTGAAACCAGCCTGAAAGCTGCCGCCCTGTGGGATGACGTCAAAGACAACCTGAATGGAGACGCCCTTAGCCTTTCCCTTGGTCAGCAGCAGCGCCTGTGCATCGCCAGGGTGCTCGCCACCCGGCCCGAAGTCATCCTGATGGATGAATCCACCTCGGCCCTCGACCCGATCGCCACCGGCCGCATCGAAGACCTGATTTCCGACCTGAAAAAAGATTACACCATCGTCATTGTCACTCACAACATGCAGCAAGCCGCCCGTATCTCAGATCTCACCGGTTTGTTCTGGCTTGGCGAGCTGGTGGAATTTTCTCCCACCACCGAAATGTTCACCCGCCCCAAAGAAGAATTGACCGAATCCTATATTACCGGCAAACTTGGCTGACATAAAGTTATCTCCGCGCTTTTGGCGCGGTTTTTTTTGCACTGAAAAGATACTCTCAATGATTGCCTTGCTGCCAGAAGTGGCATAAAATTCACACTATGCAAAAAAAATTCCGTATCTTCGTTCGCATCGTCCTTCGCATCATTGCCCGTGTGGAAGTGTTTGGCCTGGAAAACCTCCCCGCTGGAGGCTTTATTCTGGCTTCCAACCACCTCGGGCGGCTTGATTCAGCCATTCTCTACTACGTCATCGACCGCGAAGACACCATCATGCCAGTTGCCGAAAAATATAAACATCACTGGCTGTTTGGCCCGCTGGTGCGCGCGCTGGGCGGCTTCTTCATTGACCGTTTCAACGCCGATGTGTCCGCTATCCGTGAAGTGTTACGGCGCATGAAAAAAGGCGGGATTTTTGTCATCGCCCCCGAGGGAACGCGCTCCAAGACCGAAGCACTCCAGAAAGCCCACTCAGGCGTGGCGTTTTTTGCCGTCAAAACCCGTGTACCCGTTGTGCCGATTGCATTGACCGGCACGGAAGATCGTCAGGTGGTTGAAAATCTCAAACATTTCCGCCGCTCCCATATTGTTGTTCACGCCGGGATACCGGTTACCCTTGAGTTGGATGAAACGTTGGAGCGCGAAGAGGCTCTGCAAGCCGCGGCAGATGAGATTATGTGCCGCATTGCCCTCAACCTGCCGCCCAAATATCGCGGTGTCTATGCTGACCATCCCTTGCTGAAGGACTTATTGGGTGCGTAATTTTCTAAAAGGTTTGCTCCGGTTTATTTTCAACCTGATTGCCGTGGTGCAGGTCACAGGTAGTGCAAACGTGCCGGCCCAGGGGGGCTATGTCATTGCCACCAATCACATCGGGATTATCGACATCGGCTTGTTCCACTACGTTTTTGATCGTTTCGATATGTTTATTCCGGTTGCTGAAAAGTGGGAAAAAACCGGCTGGATCCGCTTCCTGGGCCGGTATTTCAACTTTATCTTTGTAGACCGCTTCAATCCCGATTTGAAAGCCCTGCGGAAAATGATCGGGTTGATGGAAGCTGGCAACGCCCTGGTCATCGCTCCCGAGGGTACCCGCTCCCGCAGCGGAGCGCTGATCGAGGGCAAACCAGGTGTCGCCTACCTGGCAGCGCGCTCCGGCTACTCGGTCATCCCGGTGGCGATCACCGGCACCGAAGACCGGGTTTTGCTGGCCAATCTCAAAAGACTGCGCCGCTCACCCGTAACCGTAACCGCCGGGGCGCCCTTCTACATTCCTCCTCTGCCAAAAGAAAACCGCGATGCGGCCCTACAAACCGCCACAGACGAGATCATGTGCCAGATTGCAGCCCTCCTGCCCGAACGGTATCGCGGTTTCTACGCCGGGCATCTGAGACTGCAAACACTGTTGGCCGAGCATCTTTCCTCCGATCGTTAAAACATTCTGCCGGCTGGCAGACTCTACCTCACCACTGGAAAAGGGAATCTCATGACCGCATCCTACTGGAACCAGAAAACAGTCCTAGTCACTGGTGGCTCGAGTGGTATTGGCCTGGCCATCGCCCGCGCTCTGGCAGCGCGCGGGGCGCATGTCTGGCTTGCCGCTCGCCGCCCGGAGTTGTTGGAAACGGCGTTGGCTCAGGTCAGGGCCGCCGCGCAGCATGAAGATCAGCAGTTTGGTTTCATTAGCGTTGACCTGAGCGACCCGCAGCAGGCATTTGCGGCCTGCGAAACGCTCATTCAGCAGGCAGGTGTTCCCGATGTACTGATCAATTCAGCCGGGGCGGCGCATCCCGGTTACGTGGAATCACTCAGCCCGGATATTTTCCATTGGATGATGGACGCCAATTACTTCACCACCATCCACGCCACCAAGGCTGTTCTCCCCGGGATGATTGCGCGCCGTAGCGGACAGATCGTCAACATTTCGTCAGCCGCCGGGTTCCTGGGAGTTTTTGGTTATACCGCCTATGGCGCGACCAAATTTGCCATAATGGGATTCTCCGAAGCTTTGCGCGCAGAAATGCAGCGACACAACATCCGTGTCTCAATTGTTTACCCATCCGATACCCAGACTCCACAGCTGGATTATGAAAACCAGTTCAAGCCACCCGAAACCAAAGCCATTTCCGGGAGCGCCAGCGCATTGTCAGCCGAGCAGGTTGCCGAGGTCGTTTTACGGCAGGCCGCGCGCGGCAGATATTCCATCTTTACCTCGTTTGATGTGCGTCTGTTTTATCTTCTGAATAAATTCCTGCCAAAAGCACTGGTTTTTGCCGTTCTGGATGGCATGGCAAAAATGGGTCAGAAAAACAATCAACCCTCGGAGGCCTGATGGATATTTTTAAGAAATGTGCAGAATATACAGCCGTCAAAGAAGCGGTGGAACAGGGTTATTACCCCTACTTCATTGCCCTCAATGAAAATGAGGGCACCGAGGTCATGTACCAGGGACATCGTCTGTTGATGTGCGGTTCGAATAATTATCTTGGGTTGACGACGCATCCCAGCGTCAAGCAGGCGGCCATTGATGCAGTTAATCGCTACGGAACGAGCTGCACCGGGTCGCGTTTTCTCAATGGGACGCTTGAATTGCATGAGCGCCTGGAGAGCGAACTGGCTGACTGGGTTGGCAAACCTGCGGCGCTGGTTTTTTCAACCGGCATGCAGACCAATCTGGGCGTCATTAGCGCGCTGATTGATCGCGCCGATGTATTGGTACTGGATAAGCTTGACCATGCCAGTATCGTCGACGGGGCGCGATTGAGCTGGGGCGAGACGAAACGCTTTCGCCATTCGGATATAGCCGACCTGGAGCGCGTGCTTTCCGCCATCCCGGATGGGAAGGGCAGGCTGGTCGTGGTGGATGGTTTGTTTAGCATGGAAGGGGATATCGCTCCTCTTCCTGAAATCATCCCTCTCTGCAAGAAATATGCCGCCCGCTTGATGGTGGATGATGCCCATGCCATGGGCGTGCTGGGGGGCGGGCGCGGCTCCGCTGCCCACTTTGGGTTGACCGATGGGGTGGATCTGATCATGTCCACTTTCAGTAAATCCTTTGCCTCGCTCGGCGGGTTCATTGCCGGGGATGCGGAAGTGATCAGCTACATCAAGCATCACGCCCGCGCCCTGATTTTTAGCGCCAGCATTCCGGCTCCCTCGGCGGCGGCCGCGCTGGCAGCTCTCGAAGTGATGCGCGCCGAACCGGAACGAGCCCAACGCGTCAACGCCATTGCCGGGCGAGTCCGCGACGAACTGCGACGCCTGGGATTCGATATCGGCAACTCGCAAACGCCCATAGTTCCCATCCTGATTGGTGATGACATGCGTACCATCTATACCTGGAAGGCGCTTTTCGAAGCCGGGTTATTTGTCAACCCGGTGCTTTCTCCTGCCGTGCCAGAAGGCAGTCAGCTGCTGCGCACCAGTTACATGGCCACCCATACCGACGCGCAGATTGACCGGGCGTTAGAACTTTTCGAAAAAATTGGCCGGCAGATGGGCATCATCTAGCCCAGGGCAGACACATGGCTGATCCGAGTCAAAAAATCACGGTGAGATCAGGTTGCCTGGTTGAAGTGCAACTGGTTCGCCAGGATGGCACCTGCGAAAGCCTTTCCTTCACCCTGGTGGAAGACCATCAGGCGGATTTTGAATCCGGTTTCCTTGGGCTTTCCACCCCCCTGGCGCGTACCCTGCTTGGAAAAATGGCTGGAGCCCAGCTGCCGTATCACGTCGGTGACCTGAAAAGCGTCCGAATTCTTTCCGTGCAGGCTGCTGGCCCAACCGGCCAGGCCGAAACCGCCGCCGCTCAGCGGCAGGCGGCGCTGGCGCGGGCTGTCAAACATTCTGATTATGTCAATGCCATGATTTTCGCGGGCGCCGTCAACAGCAAATGGGGGGATTACGATATCGATAAACTCGACCCGTCTCAATGGGAAACGGGCGAAAAAGAACCTCCAGACAAGAGATAGACTCCACAGGAAGCCAGCATGCCCACCGATTCCCCGATCATTCCCCGCCCTGTACAATTCCTACCCGCTCCCGGTGTTTTCCAGTTTACTCCTGCAACGGTCATCGTCGCCGATCAGTTGAACCAGTGGAATGCCGCCTTTTTACAAAAAGTCTTCGCCCCGCTGACTGGCTGCCCCCTCCCGCAGGCCGAAAGCGATACCGGCAGCCACTCGGTCATCCTGCTGAAAATGGGCGGCGAACGAGCCCGGCTGGGACGCGAAGCCTATCAGCTGACGGTGGCCCCTGGCCGGATCGAGATCATCGCACCAGAACCGGCTGGCGTCTTCTACGGCCTGCAATCCCTGCGGCAGTTACTCCCGTTCAAGCCTGGCGCCCGGCACGTCCCCGCCTGCGCCATCCTCGATTGGCCGCGGTTTGCCTGGCGTGGTTTCATGCTCGATGAAGGTCGGCACTTCATGGGCCGCGAAACCGTCCTGCAGCTGCTCGACCAGTTGGCCTTGCAAAAACTAAACGTCTTTCATTGGCATCTGACCGAAGACCAGGGCTGGCGCATCGAAATCCAACGCTACCCCCGTCTCACCGAAATCGGATCCACCCGCAAAGGCACCAGCCGAGGATTCAGCGGCGAGCATAACGGCATTCCGCATGGAGGCTTCTACACCCAGCAGGAAATCCGCGAAATTGTGGAATACGCCGCCGTGCGCAACATCCTGGTCGTACCCGAAATCGAATTCCCCGGGCATAGCCTGGCCGCGCTGGCGGCCTATCCCGAACTCTCCTGCACCGGCGGCCCCTTCGAAGTCTGCACCCATTTCGGCATTCTGCCTGAACTCTACTGCGCCGGCAACGAACAGGTCTTCGCCTTTCTCGAAGGCGTGCTCGATGAAATCCTGGCGCTTTTTCCATCCCCCTACATCCACATCGGCGGCGACGAAGCCCCCAAGCAACGCTGGAAAGCTTGCCCCAAATGCCAGGAACGCCTGCGCACCGAAGGCCTGCGGGATGAAAATGACCTGCAAGTTTATTTCACCAACCGCATTGCCTCCTACCTGACGTCCCGTGGGCGCCGTATTGTCGGCTGGAACCAGATTCTTGGCAGCCACCTCGAAACCAGCGCGATTGCCCAATGGTGGGCCTTCAATAAAAAGGATTTCCTGAACGCGCTGGAAGCCGGGCACGAAGGGATTCTCTCCGCTTATTTAGAGACCTACCTGGATCATTCCCACGCCCTGACTCCCCTCAGCCGAGCCTACCGTTATGAGCCAGTGGATCCTACCCTCAGCCCAGCCGCCGCCAGCCGCATCCTCGGCCTGGAGGCCCCCCTCTGGGCTGAATTTGTGCGTTCCAAAGCCCGGCTCGATTACCAGGTCTACCCTCGCCTGCCCGCCTACGCCGAAACAGCCTGGACTCCACGCGAACAGAAAAATTACTTCGATTTTCGTGCCCGGCTGGAGCCGTTCCTGGAGCGACTTCGCGCGCTGGGCGTGCACCATGCCCCGTTACGCGCTGCCGAACCCCCGTTCTTTATCCAGTGGTTTGGCATGTTGACCATTCCGCGGCCCCAGGAAAAAATTGCCTGAGCGCCGGTACGCGGCCGATTACAAGATTTCTCCGGCTTTGCGCTTAAGGAATTGACCATCGCCCGCTTTCCCAAACCACTTTTCACCATCAACGATCATCGTGCCGCGCAGGAAGACTTTTTCCGGGTAACCAACCAGTTCCCAGCCCTCGTATAAATTGTAATCTGTGCGCTGGTGGCTGTTGGCAACGCCATAAGTCACCTTTTTCTCCGGATCCCAAATGACAAGATCGGCATCGGCGCCGGGCAGCAGCGCGCCTTTGCGTGGATACAACCCGAAAATTTTCGCCGCGTTGGTGCTCGTCAGCGCCACGAATTGATTGGCACTCAGTTTTCCGGCGCGCACACCATAGGTCCACAAGATGGGCAGGCGGTCTTGAACGCCCGGCAGGCCGTTGGGAATTTTGGTGAAGTCGTCCCGGCCCAGTTCCTTGCCGGGGATGGCGATTTCGCGTCCTTCGTAGCGGATGGGTTGTGTCCCGTCGAAAAAGAAGGGGCAGTGGTCGGTGCCGATGGTCTGGATGCTGCCTTCGGCCAGACCTTGCCACAGGCGCAGGTTGTCGGCGGGGGAACGCATCGGCGGCGAGCAAATCCACTTGGCGCCGTCGGGTCTCATCAGGTGTTCGATGGAGAAGAAAAGATAGGGTGGGCAGGTTTCACCCATCACGGGCACGCCGCGTTCGCGCGCATATTTGAGCATATCCGCTTCACCGCCGACGTTCATGTGAACGATGTAGACCGGGGCTTTGGTTTCCTGGGCCATGGCGGCCAGCCGCAGGGTTGATTCGACTGCGCCCCAGGCCGGGCGAGTGCGGGCGTGCCATTCGGGCGTGGTATGCCCGGCGGCCAGCGCTTCGGGAATCAGGGTTTCGATGACATCGCCGTTTTCACAGTGCGCCATTACCAGCATGCCATGTTCTTTGGCGACCCGCAAGGCGCGGAAGATGCCGCCGTCGTCGAGGCGCAGGCGGCCGTTATAGGCGGTGAAGACTTTCAGCGTGGTGACGCCCATTTCAACCAGGGCCGGGATTTCGGCGGCGACGGTGTCGTCGAAACGGGTCAGGTTCATGTGGAAGGAGTAGTCGATGGCGGCTTTTTGGGCTTTTTTGAGCCATTCTTCCATGCCTGATTTGAACCCGTCTGGCCCGGTGTGTTGGGGGGCAAAATCCATGACGGTGGTTGTGCCGCCGAACGCGGCGGCTTTGTGGCCGGTGTAGTGGTCGTCGGAGGAGACGGTGCCAAACATTGGCAGGTCAAAGTGGCAGTGGGGGTCAATTCCGCCAGGGGTGAGGAATTTGCCGGTGGCGTCGATCACGGTGCAGCCGGCGGGGGCGGGCAGGCTGTCTCCGATCAGGTGGATTTTTTCTCCCTGGATGAGGAGATCGGCCTGATAGGTTTCTGAGGCGGTGATTAGGGTGCCATTTTTAATCAGAATGGGCATGGGGTTGTTCCTTATCTGGGTAGGGGGCCTGGAGTTCGTGGATGCCCAGTAGGGCAATCAGCACTTCGGGCGGCAGGTCGGCTGGGGGAAGCTCGGTGTGGTAGAGTGAGTCATTTTCGGCGCGTTCGCGCAGGGAATGCCAGAGCATCTGGCGCTCTTCGCCGGCGATGATCAAATCGTTGAGGCTTTGGGCGCGCAGCAGGTATTCGCCGGTGGTGTAGAAGAAGGTGATGCGCTTCCATTTGTCAGCTTTGACGGGGTTTTTGAGTTTTTCGAGTGCGCCCAGCTGGAGTTTGAAGTATTCTTCGTGCGCGCGCGGGTGGCCGGGTTCGTCGCGCAGGAGTTCGGCGCGGGTGGTGAGTTCGTGTCCGCGCACCGCGGCGATGTAGCGGATTTGTCCACCCATTTCGCCAAAGCTGGCGGGCTGGTAAAAGGCCAGGTAGTCGACGGCGATCACTTTTGGCGCGGATTTGAACGGGATGCGGTACCAGCCCAGCAGGCGGGCCAGTTCCAGGTCGCGCGGGGTGGGGAGCAGGCAGACGAGGACGAACGAGGTGTTTTCCAGCATGGATGAATTATACGCGTCGTTTCGAGGGAAACGGGGTTTCCATTAAAAAAACGAGGAGCGAAAAGATGACACTGAACCAAAGTCCAATTGAACTGGTGACCGCCGGGACGGATTTTTTACTCGGCCTGCTGGTGCTTTACATCCCGTGGAAATATTTGAGATTGCCTGGTTTCAAGGCTGCCACCTGGAAGTGGGTTTGCGGTCTGCTGGCGGTGGCTTCTTTTTTGGGGGTGGTGGCGCACGGGCTGGAGATGTCTGCGGAAGTTAATGCCTTGATCTGGAAGCCGCTGAACCTGGCGTTGGGGCTGACGCTGGGGCTGTTTGTCGTTGGCGCGGTGTTTGACCTGGCTGGGGAAGCGGCTGCCCGCCGGATTTTGCCGCTGATGATTGTCCTGGGCGTGGTCTTTTTCGGTGTCACGGTGCTGATTCCGGATACTTTTCTGACCTTCATTGCTTATGAAGCCCTGGCGATGTTGTTTGCCCTGGGTGTTTACGGCTACCTTGCCTATCGCAAGACCCTGCCGGGGGCGGGTTGGATGACGGCCGCGGTGTTGGTGACCCTGCTGGCCGCTGTGGTGCAGGCCAGCGGGCATTCAGGTCAGGCGATATTCTGGTATTTTGATAATAATGGCGTCTTTCATGTTATCCAGATGATGGGGCTGGTGCTTCTGGCGGTTGGTCTGAATGTCTGGGCTGGGCGGCAGGCTGAATAGAAAAGTGGAAAGCAGGTTGGGGCTGCTTTCCACTTTTCCAAGTTCCGCGCGGTTTATTTCGCGGTGGGCAATTCCATGTAGAAGCTGATGCGCTTGATTTTGGCGGCAAACTTTTCCTTGTCCGCTTTGCTGTTGGCGGCCAGGTACTTGGCCTTCAGTTTTGCCAGTTTTGCCTTGCGATGGCGGCGGCGTTTAATTTCGCGCAGTCTTTCAGTGATAAAAGCCATGGGTTCCTCCGTAAAATTTTGATGGGCGGAAGTATACCAGATTGTCTTCCTACGCGCCGGGCTGCTCGCGATCCAACCAGAGCTCGCGGTATTGGCGATTCCAGTCGATCAGAAACCGGAATGAGATAACCAGCCCAATGGCGACCGCGATCCACAAGATTGTGCCGCGCAGCCCGCACAGGGCCAGCAGCGGAGTGAGCAGAATGCCGGTCAGCACGCTGGCTCGAGCGCTGTGTTTAAGGATCAGCATCAGCGCGATCAGCAGCCCCAACCCGAGCGCCAATCCCAGCCAGTTGGCGGCCAGGATCGTTCCGGCGGCAGTGGCGAGGCCCATCCCGCCGCGAAACTCGGCAAAGACCGGCCAGCAGTGACCGATGACGGCGCAGGCGGCGGTCAGCGGCACAATCCAGATCTCTGGGGCAAATTTCAGCGCCAGCCAAACCGGTAAAAAACCTTTGCTGACATCGAGCGCGAACACCAGTGCTCCCCAGCCAAACCCGGCCTGGCGGATGGTGTTTGTCGTCGTGGCGTGACCCGAGCCGCTGTCGCGCACATCCACGCCTTTGACCCGGCGCGTGATCCAGATGGAGGGCGTCAGTGAGCCAAGCAGGTAGGCGAAAATGGCAAAGGCCAGGGCGGGGAGCAGATTCATGCAGATCTATTGATGATAAACGAGAGGAGGAGATCAAAGAATGCTGGTCTCCTCCTCTTCATATCCTCTAGCTAATTCCGACTTCCGCATTGAACTCGGTGATCAGCGCATCAATCTCATCGGCCTGCTTCTGGACGCTGGTCCAGTAGTCGCGCTCGTTCCACATGGCCTGGATTTCCTCGTAGGTTTTGCCCTGCTGTTCGACCCAGGTGTAATACTTCAGGTTGTGAACGCGGCGGCGGTCGGCGTAGCGCAGTTCGAGCATGTTATCTGTGGATTGTCCCAGCATCCAGCGCGCGTAATCGGCGGCGGCGCTGCGGGCCGAGTATTCGCCCATTTCCTGGCGCATTTCGTGAATGCGGCTGTGGTACAGGTCCATCGAATCGGTGGCGATGGTGAAAATGACATCGTGCTCGTCCATCTCATAGTATTTCGCCATCTTGACGGCCGTCAGGACGTTGGAAATGCCCGAGAAACCGAGCAGATCGAGCTTGGCGATGACCGCTTCGGGCACGCCCTTCTCGGCCAGGTAGGCGCGGCCATCTTCTTCGTTGAACAGGCGCGCCAGGTTGACCACGGCATTATCGTCGATGGCAACCACCAGGTCGGTGTTCTTGGTGTTGTGGATCCACGGCACGTGCTTGTCGCCGATGCCCTCGATGCGGTGTGCGCCGAAACCATTTTCCAGCAGCGTTGGGCATTGCAACGCTTCGCTGGCCGCGATTTTGCTGTTGGGGAAAACCTGCTTCATGTAATCGCCGCTGGCAATCGACCCGGCAGAACCGGTGGCAGATGTGATGCCACGGAATTCATCGCCGGGGCGCGCAATTTGTTTGAAAACTTCTTCCATGGCGTGGCCGGTGACTTCGTAGTGCCACAGGTAGTTGGGGAATTCCTGGAACTGGTCGAAAATCATCAAATCCTGGCCGGAATTGCGCAGTTCTTTGCATTTGTCGAAAATTTCTTTGACGTTGGATTCTGACCCTGGGGTTTTGATCGTTTCCCCGGCCACTTTTGCCAGCCACTCAAAGCGTTCGCGGCTCATGCCCTCGGGCAAGATCGCGATCGATTCGCAGCTTAACAACGCTGAATCATATGCCCCGCCGCGGCAGTAATTGCCAGTGGAGGGCCAGACAGCTTTCTGCGTGGTCGGGTCAAACTGCCCGGTAACGAGACGCGGCACCAGGCACGAAAACGCCGCCCCAACCTTGTGCGCCCCGGTGGGGAACCACTTTCCAACGATGGCAATGATCCGGGCGGGAACTCCCGTCAAAGTGGAAGGCAGCTCAATGTAGTTAACTCCGCCAAATCCGCCGCCGGAGCTTTTGGGTTCGTTGTGCCAGTTGATGCGGAACAGATTGCGAGGGTGAATATCCCACAACCCGATTTTGGCCAATTCTTCCTTTACTTTGGCAGGAATTTTCGCCGGGTCTTTCATCTGGGCATAGGTGGGGATGATAATATTGCGCTCGCGGGCGCGCTGGATGGCGCGTTTGCGGCGCTCAGGGTGAAGAGTGAGATCGATGGTCGTCATTTCTAGAAACTCCTTTAGATGGGAGAAAGTTGTCAGACAACTCTATTATACGCGTTTTCCGCGTCGTATGCGGTAATTGCTTCACTGGTTGTCTGGCCAATTCTGGCAGAGTATACTCAGCGGGCGGCTTTTGGAGTGCCGAAAAATGTCCCAGTTTGAAACTGATCGTTTGACTTTGCGCCGCCTGACCCTGGATGATGCAGCCCTGATTTTGCAGCTGCTCAACGAGCCACCTTTTCTGCGCCATATCGGCGACCGGGGCGTTCACACACTGGCAGATGCCCGCGCTTACCTCGAGCAGGGTCCGCTCGCGAGCTACGAACGCCTGGGCTTCGGCCTGTTTCTGGTGGAGCTGAAAGATACCAGCCTGCCAATCGGAATTTGTGGATTGCTCAAGCGGCCAGTGCTGGGCGCTGTTGACCTGGGTTACGCCCTGCTGGAACGCTATTGGGGCCAGGGCTACGCCTTTGAAGCTGCGCAGGCTGTCACGCTCGGTGCGCGTGCTGTCTTTGGGCTGGAACGCCTGGCGGCAGTGGTCAATCCCGATAATCAGCCCTCCATTTCGTTGCTAAAAAAATTGGGTTTTCAACCCGCCGGCCGGGTGCGCCTGGCGGATACCGCGCCCGAAATTCTGTTGTACCAGTTGGAATTATGACGGGTTCCCCGGCCTGTGCCATTCGTAGGGCAATCGTACCCCAGCCGTAGGCAGTTTCTATACTTCCTTTAATTTTCCCCCGCTTGAAATGTCATACACTAACTCCAGTGGCGCTTCCAACCACAGAAGGAGGTTCATCATCTTAAATATGGAACCGAAGCACATCAGGAGAAAGCGCGCATAAACGAACCGCTGGCAGCCTCCACTGTGAACCTGCCGGGCGTCCGCCAGGACGATAAACTGGTTTTATCGCGTATATCTCCCGCAAGTTTGTACGTCGCCTGGCGGATGGGGATTTCCCCATCCGCCTTTGTTATTTGAAAAGAAAGCTTAATTCCCCGCTTTGCGGCAACAGCACAAGGCGGCTGACAGGCTCCACGGTGCCGGAATATCCGGCCTTGTAATTGCTGCAAGTCATATCCGCCCAGATATTGCTCTGGCAGTCGAGGGCTGTTTGGGTCACTGTCCAGGTTCCGCTGGCAGTGATCGGCAGAAACAGATAGAAGGCCCCTGCGCTGTCACTGAAAGCCACATTTCCATCGGCAGGTGTGCCGCCCTCGGGAACGGCTTCAAACCCCACTCCTGAGATCGGTGTCCCTTGCGCATCCTGTACCGATCCCCTTACCATTAAAATCCCCTGCGGCTCGACGACCGGAATGGCCTGCAAATCAACGCTGGTCTTCACCATTTTGGCAAATACCCAGCCGGCAGTCTCATCCGCCGTCACCACCTTAATCCACTCACCGCCGGGAGCTTTGCCCTGCACCTTCAGCACCGCCTCCGCCTCCAGCAGCCGCAGCGCATCGAACAAATACCCTGGCCCCACGCGCAGCTTCAGACCTGCCACCTCCGGCTGTACCTCGAAACTGGCAAACGGCGTCGGGCTGGCAGTTGGCAGGCTGGCTGTAACCTGGGCCAGGGGTGCATCTGTCAACCCGACCCGCGGCGCGGGTGG
The DNA here is from genome assembly GCA_903875215.1 of uncultured Anaerolineae bacterium. Taxonomy (GTDB): domain Bacteria; phylum Chloroflexota; class Anaerolineae; order Anaerolineales; family Villigracilaceae; genus UBA5195. The sequence goes on along the minus strand of CAIQVH010000003.1, from coordinate 15,867 downwards.
CAGGCCGGGCGTCATCGTTGGCAGGGCAGATGGTGCAGACCTTGAACAGGCGCAAAGCGCCAGAAAAATCAGGGAAATCAACCGAGCGAATCGAGTGCGCATTTTATCTCCCTTCTTGTGTTGCGCAACATCACAAAAACCGATTAAGAATATTATATCCCCCAAAACACTGCAGCGTTCCAGCGGGTTTTACAAAAAAAAGGCGGCTGAAAAGCCGCCCTTCCCATAGTTGCAACACTCCTGCAAAAGCCTAAAATTTATTGTACAACGGAAACTCGAAAATTCTGTCTACACAACCCATTACAATTGTGACGAGTTATTTTAATGTATGCGGCCTGATTTTGTTGTATGCTGATTTCAGTAACAGACAACGACAGTCGGTTACAGAACGGAGGTCATAATTCTCATCCCAAACTATCCAGCTGGCACTCCCAGAGGCGTGATCGGGGCGTAATTCTTTCCTGGCCTAACGGCCCTTTCGCCCGCGCCAGACGTACTCCAGACGATCCACTGGTTTCTCCGGCCGCCTCGGCTCTATTACCGAAGTTTGTCTCTACAACTTGAAGGGCTTTACGGTAATCGCCTTCAAGCACATTATCCACCACACAACGGATGGGTGACCCCCATCCGTTCTTTTTAATTACTTTGTGATCCCTGGACGGCGGGCGGTTACCACGAAAAATTCATCCACGTCGCCGGCAGGTTTGCCCGTTAAAGTGGGGTGGATTTTTACCGCGCTGAAGCCTGCCTCGCCCAACATCGCGGCAATCTGCGCCTCGGAATAGGCCTGTGTACTCGAAGTATAGCGCGTAACCGAATTGTCATTCGTTGTGATGATCCAATACCGTTCGGTAGCGACGGTTTGAGCTTCATCCCAGAAGGACTCCATCAGGCACAAATGCGGCTGGTCTGAGAAGAGACCGGCCGGGGAGGAGTACCAGGTGGCGGGTTGGTTGCCAATTTGGTCAACACTATCGGGGCTGGAGAGTTCGAGCAGAATCTGGCCGCCGGGGTTGAGCGCGGCCTGGGCTTTTTGCAGAATGTGGCGGGCGTCGGCAGGGGTGAACACGTTGAATTCGCCGAAGATGAAGAGAACCAGGTCGTAGCCGCGGCCAAAATCGGTCGTGCGTACGTCGCCCAGAGTGTAGGAGCAGGTCTCGGGGCTGTGGTTAACGGCGTATTCAATCGAGGCGGGTGAAAAGTCGATTCCGTGGCAGGTATGCCCGAGCGCGGCCAGCCTGGCGCAGTATAAACCGGGGCCGCAACCCAGGTCGAGGATCCGGGCGGGGTGTTGGGCCAGGATCTGGTCATGGATCCATTGAACATGCTTTTTTTGGCTGGTTATTTTTCGGCTGGCGGCATCGTGTTTTTGGGTGAGGTGCTCTTTGAGCATGCGGCGGCTGAAATCCGGGTCGTTCCAGGGGATTTTTTCACCTTCGGCCCAGGGCTGGGGGGCGGTGTTGCGTTCGATGAGTTGGCGCAGGTTCATGCTCAGGCTGCCAGGGAGTTTTTCAGGCGTTGCAGGGCTTGTTCGAGGCTGGAGCGGGGGCAGCCAAAGTTCAGGCGGACGAAATTTTGCCCGCCGCTGCCAAAGGTGGCGCCGTCATTGAGGGCGACGCGGGCTTTTTGGAGGAAGAATTCGCTGGGGCTGCCCTGGATTTGTCCGTTGGCGACGAGGGCGCTGCAATCGAGCCAGGCCAGGTAGGTGGCGGCGGGTTGGGTGATGCGCACGCCGGGCAGTTCCTGTTCGACAAAGTTGACGAGGTAATCGCGGTTGGCGCGCAGGTAAAGGCGCAGTTCGGCCAGCCAGTCGTCGCAGGCGCCGGAGAAGGCGGCCTGGGCGGCCACCTGGGCCAGGCTGCTGACATGCAGGGTCATGCGTTCGACCTGTTCCTTGTAGCGGCGGCGCAGGTCGGGGTTGGGGATGATGGCGAAGCCGCAGAACAGGCCGGCGATGTTGAAGGTTTTGGAGGGCGCGATCAGGGTGATGGTCTGGTCGGCGATGTGCGGGGCCAGGGTGGCGATTGGGGTGTGAGGCTGGCCGGGGTCGAGGGTCAGTTCGCTGTGAATTTCATCTGAGACGATGACGGTGCCGTTTTTCAGGCAGATTTCGGCCATGCGCTGCAGTTCGGCAGGGGTGTAGATTTGGCCGCTGGGGTTGTGGGGGTTGCAGAGCAGGAACATGCGCGTCTGGCTGCCGCCGTGGTGGAAGGCGTTTTCGAAGGCTTGCCAGTCGATTTCGTAATGCAGGCGCTGGCCTTCGGTTTGCAGGCGCAGCGCGGCTTCCTGGCGGAGTACGCCCTGGTGTTTTTGGATGTCGTTGAAGGGCATGTAGACCGGCGGCTGAATCAGGTAGCCATCTCCTGGGCGGCAGAGGCTGCTGGCAGCGGCGTAAAATCCGCTCACCAGGCCGGTGACAGCGACGACGCTGGCGGGGTCGATTTCCCACTGGTAAAGCGTTTGCATGCGCGCGGCAACCGATTCGAGCAGGGTTTTGGAGGGCATTTCGTAGCCGAAGATGCCGTGTTCCACGGCACGGGTCAGGGCGCGGGTGATGGGTTCGGGCGAGAGGAAATCCATGTCGGCGACCCAGAGCGGGAGCACGTCGGCCGGGTATAAAGTCCATTTGATGCTGTTGGTGTGGCGGCGTTCAATCAGGCGGTCAAAATCGTAAGGCATAGGGTTCTCCAGGGGGCGGGATTTAAGACCAGGGGTATTCGTGATTATAGCCGATGAGCGCCATGGAAACCAAAGAGCGAACCTGCCCGGTTCGCTCTTTGGTCGAGTTGGGTGGATTTACTGCAGGGGGGCTGGGCGTTTGAGCATGCGGAGCCACAGGCTGGGAACCTGGCGGATTTTTTCCCAGGTGCTCAGGCTGGCGCGTTGTGTAAAGACGTCGTAGTCATTGGTTTCGATCACGTCCAGGATGCGCTGGTAAAAATCGGCGGCGGCGCCAATGGCCAGCTGCCCGTCGCGTTCGAGGAATTGGATGCCTTGTTCGGCTTCGGCATACAACTTGCGGGTGCGCTGGATCTGGAATTTCATGAAGCTGCGCCAGCGGTCGGTGACTTTTCCGTGTTTGAGATCGGATTCAGTCAGGCCGAAGGCTTTCAGCTCATCGAGCGGCAGGTAGAGGCGGCCGTTGCGGAAATCCTCGCCGATATCGCGCAGGATATTGGTCAGCTGCAGGGCCACCCCGAGCTTGATGGCATGGGGCAGGGCTTCGCTGGATTTGAAACCGACGATGTACATACTCATCAGTCCGACCGTGGAAGCGACGCCATAACAATAAGTGGCCAGATCGTCGAAGTTTTTGTAACGGCTTTGTGACAGGTCGCGGGCCACGCCGTCTATCAACTGCAAGGCGTAGCGGGTGGGAATGTGATAGCGGCTGCGTGCATCCACCCAGGCCTGGGCGACCAGGTCGTCGGGGCGTGGGTGAAGCAGACCTTGAACAATGCTGCGCCAGTAATCCAGCTCAACGGCACGCCCAACCAGCGATCCTTCGTCGACGATATCGTCGACGGTACGACAGAAGGCATATAACGCGCGGACTGCCGAGCGTTTTTCTTCGGGGAGCAGGCTGCTGGCCAGATAAAAAGATTTGCTGTGATGCGCGGCCACTTTTCCGCACAGTGCATAAGCTTTGGCCAGGGCGGCATCTCCGGCCCAGTACGAAAACACGGGGCGGATGGAAGGGTGGGTGACATTGCCCGCCAGGGCGATCAGATTGTTTTCCCAATGTGCATGCATATGTGCGTCTCCTTTTTTGTCTTGGCCATATTGTACTGATAAATCAGAAATTGTCAATATATTGTACAGAAAATCTCCTAATTAAACTTGACAAAATATCGACAAATGCTATACTAACGGTATCAACCTGGCGGGGAAAGGTGCAAGTGGCGCCTGGTCGTTTAGTAAACAATTTACCGGAGAGAGAAAAATGACTCAAAAACAGACAGCAGTTGTGATTGGGGCCGGCATCGGCGGTATTGCCGCGGCGGCCCGGCTGGCGAAGAATGGCTTCGCCGTGATCGTGTTGGAAAAAAATGCCACCCCTGGCGGGCGCTGCAATCAGATCGTCCGTGATGGGCACCGTTTCGACATCGGCCCGACCCTGTTTCTGATGCCCGAAGTTTGGCAGGAAACCTTTGCCGCCCTGGGCGAAACCATGAGCGCGCATCTGGACCTGCGCCGCATTGATCCGACCTACAAAGTCCACTTTAAGGATGGTTTGCAGTTGCAGTTGACTTCCAATATTGGTGAAATGCAAAGACAATTGGAGAAGGTGGAACCGAGCGCTTTTACCGGCTTTCTAAGTTACATAGCCGAAGGCGCGAAGCATTACAAGCTTTCGCTCGAAAAATTTGTTGGGCGTAATTTTTTCAACATCTTTGAATATTTCTCGCTCACCAATCTGCCGCTGATTTTCCAGCTTAAGGCGCTGGACAAGCATTATCGCAATACCGGGCGTTTTTTTAAGGACGAGCGTCTCAAGGCGGCTTTCACCTTTCAGAACATGTATCTGGGGCTGAGCCCCTACGATGCCCCGGCGACATATTCCCTGTTGCAGTACACAGAACTGGCGGAAGGGGTGTGGTATCCGCTGGGCGGGATGTATGCCGGGATCCAGGCCCTGGTGCGGGTGGCGGAAAAGCTCGGGGTGAAGTTTATCTACAATGCCCCGGTCAAAAAGCTGAAGCTGGAGGGTTCCCGCGTCAGCGCAGTTGAGTTGGAGGATGGCAGCACCTATTCTGCCGATGTATTCGTTGGGAACGCCGATCTTCCTTACATCTACGACCAGCTCCTGCCCGACCGGGCTGAAGCAAAAAAGTTGGATGACAAACTTTACACCTGCTCCACGATCATGTTTTACTGGGGGGTGGATAAACGCTACGAACAGATTGCCACCCATAATATTTTCCTGGGCGGCGACTATAAGGGCTCGTTCGACCAGATTTTTAACGACCACAACCTGCCGACTGAGCCGAGTTTTTACGTCCACGCCCCGGCCCGCACGGATGCTGCCGCTGCCCCGGACGGCCAGGATACGCTCTATGTGCTGGTGCCCGTCGGCCACCTGGACCCGGCTAAGCAGCAGGATTGGGATGTCATGGTCAATCGCGCTCGCGAGACGGTCTTTGCCCGCCTTGAGCAGGAGATGGGCATCACAGACTTGCGCGAACACATCAAGTTCGAAATCCCCTACACCCCGTTGACCTGGAAGGAGCAATTTAATCTGGTCAAGGGCGCGGCTTTTGGCCTGAGCCACAACTTCTGGCAGGTCGGTTATCTGCGCCCGCAAAACCGTCACGCCAGGTATAAAAACTTGTATTTTGCAGGCGCCTCCACGCATCCGGGCACGGGTCTTCCCATCGTCTTACTTTCTGCGCGCTTAACCACCGAGCGAATTTTGAAAGAAAATGGTACAATAGCTGTACAAAATATAGTCAAAACTGTTACAGTTGCAGAAGCCTGATCCGTCCTGGAGTCAAAATGGCCTTGAGTAAGACCCCGATTTATAATCTGAAAGTCGTTCTGAAAGAAACCGGATTAAAGCCTGATGTACTGCGGGCCTGGGAGCGCCGTTATGGGATCCCGACTCCCGAGCGTTCTCAGGGTGGTCACCGCCTGTATTCTGAATTTGATATTGCATTGCTCAAATGGCTGGTGGTGCGTCAGAATGAGGGGATGAGTATTTCCCGCGCGGTGGAAATGTTCCGCGAACAGAGTGCCCACGGGAAAAACCTGCTCGAGGAAAAACTGCCGCAGACTATTGTATCTGGCCGGGTTTTGCAGCAGGCTATTTATTATCCGCCCGAAACCACGCTGGAGGCGATCCGCTCGCACTGGCTGGCGGCGTGCTTGAACTATAACGAAGTCGCCGCTGAACAGGCATTAAACCAGGCCTTTGGCATGTATCCGGTCGAGGCGGTGTGCATGGAAGTGCTCCAGCGCGGGATTTCGGAAATGGGCCTGCTGTGGTATGAAGGGCGCGCCAGCGTGCAACAGGAGCATTTTGCTTCGGCGCTGGCCATGCGCCGCCTGGATGCGCTGCTATCGGCTTCGCCCGCGCCGACACGGCCGTACACGATTCTTGTAGGTTGTCCGCCGGGGGAATGGCACGCTTTTACTGCCCTGATGATTGACCTGCTGCTGCGCCGCCGTGGACTGAACGTGGTGTATCTCGGTGCCAACGTCCCGGTTGACCGGTTTATGGAGGCTGTCTCGGCGGCCAATGCCCGCCTGGTGATCCTGGCTGCTCAGCAGTTGACTACGGCAGCTGCGCTGCAACTGGCTGCCGGAATGCTCTCCCGGCAGGGCGTCAGCATCGCGTTTGGGGGACGGATTTTCAGCCTGTATCCACAACTGGTCTGCCAGATTGAGGGCTATTTCCTCGGTGAGCGGCTGGAAAGCGTGATCGAGAACGTTGAAACCCTGTTGCAGACTCAGCCGCCTTTCGTTGCAGCGCCCAGCCCAGTGACGGATCTTTTGGAAACGCTGCAGGCTTTCCAGGCAAAGCGCGCCCAGATCGAAGCGGCCCTGTATCGCCATTTTGCCAGCGGCCCAGCGGATGTGGCCACCTACCTGGAAGCGGCTATCCGTTTTACAGGGGATAATATCAGCGCCAGCCTGCAGCTTGGCAGCCTGGAGTATATGACCGATGAAATTAACTGGCTGACTCAACTGTTCAAAAGCCACCATAAGCCGGTGGATGCAATCACCAACTACCTGACGGCCTACGCCATGATTGTGCGCGAACAGCTTGCTGAGCATGCTGGCCCGCTCGATAGCTGGTTTGCCGCCCAGCTGCGGCTTCCGTAATTCCTTGTTTCCTTAATCCCTACACCTTATGAATAAAAAATACCTCACCTCGATTTTGTTGGTTGTTTTCATCGATTTGCTCGGATTCAGCCTGATTTTGCCTCTGCTGCCGTATTATGCCAGGACCTTTCAGGCCAGCCAGCTATTGACCGGAGCGCTGATCGCCTCCTATGCGCTGGCGCAGTTGATTGGCGCACCCTTCCTTGGCCGCCTTTCCGATCGTTTTGGCCGCCGCCCGGTTCTCCTGGCTTCCGTTTTCGGCACCTTGCTCGGTTTTATCTTGCTTGGGCTGGCAAACTCACTCTGGATCCTGTTCGCCGCGCGCATTCTGGATGGGTTGACCGGCGGCAATCTGAGCGTTGCCCAGGCTTACATCGCCGATGTGACCGATGCCAGGAACCGCGCCAAAGGTCTCGGCTTGATCGGCGCCGCCTTCGGGGTCGGCTTTATCTTTGGCCCGGTTACTGGCGGATTTTTGAGCCAGTGGGGCTACAACGTCCCGGCTTATTTCGCCGCTGCCCTGGCTTTCTCCAACCTGCTGCTGATCTACTTCTGGCTGCCCGAATCTCTCACTGCGGAAAAACGCTCTGAACAACCGGGGAAAAAACCGGCGGTGACCTTGCAGGCATTGCTGGTGGCCATCCAACGGCCGTTCACCGGCTCACTGTTGATCAGCCGCTTCTTCTTTGGCCTGGCTTTTGCCACTTTTCAGACCATTTTCTCGCTTTATGCCCTGCAAAAATTCAATCTGAGCGCTGTCCAGATCGGCTATGTGCTGACTTACGTCGGCATACTTTCAGCCTTCACACAGGGCTTCCTGGTTGGGCGTCTCACCGCCCGGGTACGGGAGGATGTCCTGATTGTCGTCAGCGTCGGCCTCATGGCCCTGGCGTTGTTCGGTTGGGTACTGGCGCCTTCCCTCCCGGTGGTGCTGATTCTGCTCGTACCGATCGCGCTTTCCGGCGGCCTGCTCAACACCCTGTTGTCTTCCACGCTTACCAAGGCCGTTGCCCCGCACGAAATCGGCGGCATCCTGGGTCTGTCCACTGCTGTGGAAAGTTCCACGCGTATCTTTGCCCCGCTGGCAGGCGGAGCGCTGCTGCAGCAGGGGGGCAGCTGGGCGCCGGGCGGCTTCGGAGCCTTGATCATGGCTGGTTTATTCCTGTACGTCTGGCTGACAATTTACAACCACCCCATGCTGGGAGAAATCCGCATCCGAACGGCGGCTGCCCCTGCCGTGGCTGCCGACTAAGCCATGACCGTTCTCTGGTGGATTCGCCGCGATTTACGTCTTTCCGACAATCCCACCTTGCTGGCCGCTCTCCGGCATGGCGGGCCAGTTCTGCCAGTTTTTATCCTCGACCCGCACTTGCTTGAGCGTACCCCGGCACGCCGCCAGGCTTTTCTGTTTGGTGGTCTGCATGCGCTCGCCGCCGACTTGCACGAACGGGGCGGACGCCTGATCATCCGCCGCGGCCCCCCGGAAATTATCCTGTTCAATCTGTTGACCAGTGCCGGCGCAAGCGCCATCTATGCTGAAACCGATTTCACACCCTATGCGCGCACCCGCGATGAACGGATTGCCCAGACCCTGCCGCTGACCCTTGTGGATGGGCAAACAGTTCACACTCCTGCCGCGCTGCGCAAGGCGGATGGCGCACCTTACACGGTTTTCACGCCTTTTTCCCGCGCCTGGAAAGCGCTCCTGCCCCCCGACCTGACTCCGCTGCCCGCGCCGCCCTACTTTCCTCCGGCGCCGCTACTGCGCTCTGAAGAACTTCCAGGCCTGCCGCCCCCGCACGGATTTCCGGCTGGTGAGCGCGAAGCTGGTCGCCGGCTCGAACACTTTCTGTCCACTCCAATAGACCAGTATGATAGCGCGCGCAACCGCCTCGACCTGGAGGGGACCTCTGCGCTTTCGCCTTATCTGCGCTTTGGCATGCTCTCCATGCGCCAGGCTGCCAGTGTTGCCCTGCGTGCCCGGCCCGGCAGCGGCGCGGATACCTGGCTGAATGAACTAATCTGGCGTGAGTTTTACATAAACATCCTCTATCACTTTCCGCATGTCAGCCGGACGGCCTTTAACCCCACCCTGGCGCAGATTGCCTGGCGCGACAACCTGGAAGATTTTGAAGCCTGGAAAGCCGGACGCACTGGCCTGCCGGTGGTGGATGCCGCCATGCGCCAGCTGGCGCTCACTGGCTGGATGCACAACCGCGCCCGCATGATCGCCGCCTCCTTCCTCGTCAAGGACTTGCTGATCAACTGGCAGTGGGGCGAACGCTGGTTCATGGAGAATCTACTGGATGGCGACCCGGCGGCCAACAACGGTGGCTGGCAGTGGACGGCCGGCACCGGCACGGACGCCGCGCCGTATTTCCGCATCTTCAATCCTGTTCTGCAAAGCCAGAAGTTCGATCCGCTTGGTGCTTATATCCGCCGCTGGGTGCCGGAACTGGCAAGCCTGCCCACCCCGGCTATTCATGCGCCCTGGGAAGCCGGCTTGCGCGTGCCCGGTTACCCCGAGCGCCCGATCGTGGATCGCAGCCTGGCCCGCGATCGAGCCCTGGCAGCCTACCAAAACTCCAGGTGGCTTTCCACGGGCGGCCAGGAAAAAACCCCCGTTCCCGTTTGAAATGTTGACTCTGAACCTGCTGGCTGCTGCCGATCTGCCGGTCATCGCCGCGGCATTTGCCGCCCTCGGATGGGATAAACCCCTTACCCAGTATGAAACCTACCTCGCCGAGCAGGAGGGTGGACTGCGTACCGTACTTGTCGCCCGCTGGGCGGGGGAATTTGCCGGTTATGTCACTCTGCTCTGGCAGCCTTCCCATCCGGCGCTGGCTGTTCCCCCTGTGCCCGAAATTGCTGATTTCAACGTTCTGCCCCAATTCCGCCGGCGCGGAATTGGATCGGCCTTGCTGGACGAGGCCGAGCGCCGCGCCGCCGAGGTCAGCCCGCTTGTGGCGCTGGGAGTGGGCCTGACAGCCGATTATGGCGCAGCCCTGCGCCTGTATGTGCGGCGCGGCTACCTGCCCGTAGGGAGCGGCCTGTTTTCGTACGGCCAGCCTGGCCGTTACGGCCAGCAGGTAAGGGTGGATGATGACCTGCTGATCTTTTTTACCAAGGATATCAAATGACGCCGCTTATTCTGCTGGCTGGTTCCAGCGTTCTTTTTATGGCCGCCCTGGCCATCCTGATCTGGCTGCACACCCAGGCGTACCTGGCCATCAAGACTCCCGCGGTGCGCGCACCGCAAGCCGGGCCGCGCGTTTCTGTGCTGGTGCCTGCGCGCAATGAAGCGCACAATATCCGTCACTGCGCGCAGGCATTGCTGGCGCAGGATTATCCCAATTATGAAGTGTTGGTGCTGGAAGACCGCTCGACAGATGCCACCCCTGCCATTCTGGCTGAACTGTCTGTGCACGACCCGCGCCTGGGCGTGCTGCACGGTGCCGAGCTGCCTCCCGGCTGGGCCGGAAAACCGCATGCCTTGCACCAGGCGGCCAGCGCCGCCTCGGGGGAATGGCTGTTGTTTGTAGATGCGGATACGTTTCTCGCGCCGAATGCGATATCGGCTGCGCTGGCCGCCGCCGAAGCGGCTGGCGCTGACCTGTTCACCGTGATGACCGAGCAGGTGACCGGTTCTTTTTGGGAGCGGGTGGTAATGCCGCTGGTGATGACGGCGCTTTCAGTGGGGTTTTCTCCGCGCCGGGTGAATGATGCCTCGAAACGGGACGCGGTGGCCAATGGGCAGTTCATTCTCATCCGGCGCGCAGTCTACGATGCGTTGGGCGGGCACCTGCGTTTGAAGCATCATATTGTCGAGGATAAGGCCCTGGCTGAACTGGTCAAGTGGAGTGGTTACCGCCTGGTGGTGGCCGATGGGCGCGGCGTGGCCCAGACGCGCATGTATACTTCGCTGGCGCAGATGTGGGAAGGCTGGACGAAAAATATTTACCTGGGCCTTTCAGATCATCCGGCTATGTTGTTGCTGGGCGCTTTTGGGGCTTTCCTGGCGCTGGTTGCGGCGCTGTTCCTGCCGGCCTGGCCATTGCTCGGCGGATATTGGATCCTGCAGGGCGGCGGCTGGCCGGCGCTGGTTGTGCTGGCGCAGGCCCTGCTGGTTTGGGCGGCACTGCTGGGGATGCGCATGTCGGTTAATGCGCAAATGAAAATTCCCCGCGCCTACGCTTTGACCACCCCGTTGGGCGCGGGAATATTCGCCGCGATGATGCTGACTTCGGCGTTTAGAGTGCTTTCGGGCCGCGGTGTGACCTGGAAGGGCCGCCGTTATGACCCGCGCGGGGGCGAGTTGAAGGAAGTGTTGAATTAAGAATTGGGGCGGGCCGCTGGCTCTTAAAACGCTGCCAGCGCCTGGGACGAATCGCTGAAAATATCAAAGACCAGGTCGAAACCGGCGATTTCCAGCGCCTGGGCAATGCGCGGCTGGGGGCTGCACAGCTTCAATAGATTCTGGCGGCCATGGCTGAGTTCGCGGCCGGCGGAATGCAGCAGTGACCAGCCTTCTTCTTCGACGATCTGGCCTTTGAGCAGTTTGGCGATCGAGAGCAGGGCTACCATGCCGGCGCTGCTCATGAAATCCACGCCCGCCAGATCCACCAGCAGTGCGCGTGTGCCGCCTTGCATGAGTTCCTGGGCTTTGTTGATCAATTCTTTGTAATTGGAGCCATCCAGCTTGCCCTGCAGGTGCAGTACGGTGACCGGGATGCGGGCCTGGGCGGTGGTCAGGGTGATATCCATGGGGGTTATTTTTCTCCTTGAAGGTGTTTTCTTAAGATCAATTCGTTGCCGCCGCCTGGAAGGGCGCGGTGGATCAGTTCGTCCGTGTAGTGGCGGATAAAGTGCAGCCCCAGGCCGCCCAGTGGACGTTCTTCCAGGCTGCCTGAGAGGCTGGCGGGCGGAACTTTGGTTGGGTCAAAAAGGTGAGCCTGGTCGCGCAGTGAGATGGTCAGGGTTTGGCTGTCATGAGTCAGTTCGATTTCTACCGGCCCCTGAATTGCGCCATAACCGTGCAGGATGATGTTGGTCACCGCTTCATCAACAGCCAGGACGATGCCATAAACCGCCTCTGGTGACATGCTTAATGCGGAAGCATACGTCTCGACAAAGTTGCGGATGGTGTTCAGGTTGTGAATATCAGATGTGGTTTGCAGCATTTTCAGGTGCGTTGTTGATACAGCGCGTAATTGTTTTTAATTTGTTCGACATGCCCGGGGATGTGTCCGGCGTAGATATTCAGCCACAGGTTGAAGGTGTAGGGCTTGTCGTATTCGGGGTGCAGGGCGCTGTGTTCAAAGACCGCCTCGGGCAGCGTTTTCAGCCATTTGTAGGTTGTCAGCCGGGCGTATTTGGTCAATTGCAGGGCGTCATCCACATCCTGCTGGTGATAATTGAGTTCCACCGCCCATTTGTCTTGATCGTAGGCCATCAGCGCGCGGCCCGGTTCAGCCGCCAGCAGGCGCGCGCGCAACGCGGCGTTGGCTTCGCTATCCGCGATGTGGATGATGATTTCGTGGATGCTCCATTCGGTTGGGGCGGGTCTAAACTGCCAGGCCTGGCGCGGAATGGCTTGCAGGGTTTCTTCCAGCAGGGCAAAACCGGCGCCATACTGTTCAATTTTGAGTTCGCGTTCTTCGGGGGTCATGGGGTTGCTCCTGTTTGGCGCTGCGAGGTCTTTATGATTCGATTTCGATGGCCATGGCCACGGCTTCACCGCCGCCCAGGCACAGGCTGGCCAGCCCGCGCCGCAGGCCGCGATCTTGCAGGGCATGGATCAGCGTGGCAATCAGCCGCGCGCCGCTGGCGCCGATCGGATGCCCGAGCGAGATGCCGCCGCCGTGCACGTTGACTTTGGCCCAATCCCAGCCCTGACCGGCCAGTTCGTAGCCGTTGGACAGGACTTGCGCGGCGAAGGCCTCGTTCAGCTCGATCAGGTCCACTTCGGCCAGCGTCCAACCGGCTTTGGCGAGCACTTTGGGGATGGCCTGGGCCGGGGCGGCGAACAAGCGCTTGGATTCGAGCGCGGCCTGTCCATAGGCCACGATGCGCGCCAGCGGTTTCAGTCCGCGCGCTTCAGCATAGGCGCGGCTGGCGATAACGGCCGCCGCCGCCCCGTCGTTGAGCGTGGAGGCGTTCCCGGCAGTGACGCGGCCATCCGGACGGAAGGCCGGTTTGAGCCGGGCCAGTCCTTCCAACGAGGCGTCGCGGCGCGGGCCTTCATCCGTGTCAAACAGCGTAATCTCGCCCTTGCGGCCCTTCAATTCGACCGGCGCAATCTCCGCTTTGAATTTGCCCGCCTCCTGGGCTGCCACCGCTTTCTGATGGCTTTCCAGCGCGAAGCGATCCATGGCCTCGCGCGTCACCTGGTATTCCTCGGCGATAAAATCGGCGGAGTTGCCCATGCCCCAATCTTCGAAGGGATCCCACAGGCCGTCGTGCAGCAGGGCGTCGGTCAGCTGGGTGTGCCCGTAGCGCAGTTCGCCGCTGCGTCCATTGACCAGGTAGGGCGCGCGCGACATGGATTCCATGCCGCCGGATACAAAAAGCTGCCCGTCGCCCGCGCGGATGGCCTGCGCGGCAAACATGGCAGCTTTCAACCCGGAGCCGCACACTTTGTTGAGGGTGGTGGCGCTGACGCTGGCGGGCAGTCCCGCGAAAATCATGGCCTGACGGGCTGGGGCCTGGCCCTGCCCGGCCTGGATGACATTGCCCATCAAGACTTCGTCGATTTCGGCGGGGTTTGGCAACCCGGCGCGTTCAACTGCCGCCTGGATGGCGAGCGCCCCCAGTTTGGGGGCCGGGATTCCGCTGAGTGCGCCCTGGAACTTGCCAATGGGCGTACGCGCAGCGGAAAGAATCACCGCTTCGGTTTCTTTTGACATGGCTTCTCCTCTGGTGTTGGGAAACAGGCTACTTGCTTTGGCGCTTCAATTATAAAGCAATGCCCGGCTGGCATGCGGCCGGGCATTGGGGCAATCACGGCTTTCTTAAAATCTGCCCAGGCAATTTTTCTGAATCAAGGTTTTTGCGATATTGACCGCGAACGGTGCTGCGTTGAAGCATAACGGCCCGATGTTATTGACTTACGGCCCGATGTTACTGACTTACGGTGCGATGTTATTGACTTACGGTGCGATGTTGCAAGCCAACGGAGCTGTGTTGCAAGCCAACGGAGCTATGTTCCAATCCAACGGAGCTATGTTGCAACCGAACGGACCTATGTTCCAATCCAACGAGACTATGTTGCGTTCTTGCGGTGTGATGTTATTGACCTGCACTCGCCAGCGCGGGCGAAACATCTTGTTTTCGGTTAAGCATTTGGCTGAATTTGGGTGGCTATTGACGCGGAATTGCATCAAGCCCGTTTTCTTCTCTCGATATGGCTCTGCTCACCGGCTGGTTTCTGAGAACGCGGTGTTGGGTTGTGGTTAATTGTAACCAATGTTCTAAGGTTCTATGATTGCTGACCAGAGTACAACCAAATCACGCCCATCCGATGTAACTCCTGAAAACTGCCACATAGGAAAAACATCTCTCGCTGGCGAATCGGCTGGAAAAGCAAAAGGCGACATACCTAAACTTAAATCTTGAGCGAAATAAACAAGTTTGACTTCATTGATAGTTGCTGCGTTGTAAGGGAGGTTTGCGCCTGCGCCCCAACTGACACAAGAAGGAGAAGTAACCTGTGCAGTTGCATTAGGTTCTTTTGGGTCAAACGTCATTATCTGCCAGCATTGCCCCATGCCATTTGTCTTTGGTGTGTTTCCGCTAACAAATTGCTTCCATGCCGTAGAAGCGGGCTGAATATTGACAGAGTTGCCAGCAATAATTTTTAGAGGTCTCCAAAAGACTGAAGAAACTTCACCCGTTATATTAAACCATACTAGAAGGCGACCATTTAGCGGGTCGTAATCATACAATGGATATCCGTCAATCAATGGCACAATGCGAATGGCGCGGTCACGATCACGCGATAAACGTGGCGGCTCCATGATATATGGAAAATCAAGTAAATTGCGGGCGTTCAGAAATGTTTCAGCGATTTGGACTCGTTTGTCGGGCGGTAAAATATTTGTAGATGTTCCACTATCTGGCGTTTGAGATGTATTCAACACCATTATGAGCGGGTCAACAGAGTCTAACATCACACTGCTTTTATCACTGGTAATATCCATTGTTGTATTACCTGCTTCACTTGTTCTTGTCGAAACTGTGCCAGTGATCTTTAGTTGCACCATTAAATCAGCAATTTGCTTGTCTGTTGGCCATTCAGCAGGAACTACCTGCTTGTATAAAGACATTTGCACTGGTGAATCAGGAAATTCAGTTTCAAGGGTATATGTTGGCCAGTTTAAGGTTGAACTAGGCGTGTCAGCAACCAGAAGATTATCGCTGATAGTAGGGATTATCAGTTTTTGGTCAATAGCAAGGTTGCTACAATCGGAAGCAAGTTTATTGGCTTCAATAAGACTTTCTACTGAAATATGATGCTCGGAAGCGATTTTTTCGCATGTATCTCCTGCTTTGACAATATACTCAGTAGTAGAACTTAACGAGTTAGTTTGCGTGGCGTGAGGGACTTCCGTATTCGTCGCCTGAGTTGGCGAAGGCGTGGTATTAATGTGTGCCGCAATTGCTAGATTGGCTTGTGTTGATGGGGTAGATTCTACGTTCTGCACAGACAGTTTAACAATCACGATTATTGCAACCAAGAGCGTTGCTAACAATCCTCCGATAATGTAATACATTTTTCTCATAGCGATTCTCCGTAAAATAGATTTGAAACCATTTTCGGTTGAATCGCCAACTTGTTCAACTGTGGAATCTACCTGAACATCACTGGTGGCAATGCCTGTGGATTCCCACAGGTGGCTTTCTCTTTAGTTTCCGCTAAATCGTTCGGATAAAAAAGAAGGTAAAGGGTTCCAAACGTGATAATCTTGTTTTTGGACAAAACTGATTTCACAGGAACCCATTACCATGACGAATCATACCATAAGCATCTTATCCATTTTGATT
>CAIQVH010000002.1 GCA_903875215.1 uncultured Anaerolineae bacterium | reverse complement strand
GGTGCACGGGTCAATTGCGCTTTAAGGACGAGCCCCCAACTTACGAAGTAAGGGAAATGCCTCAGGCCGGTCTGTAAACCGCATATACCCCTTCAATGGGGGTTCTGTCCAGTAAGTAAGGGAAATGCCTCAGGCCGGTCTATAAGCCGCATTCTGTCCAGCGCTGGCGCGCCTGGACGGTCATCTCTCTGGGCAGTCGACCCGGGACTCAAACGAAACGAGCAGCTTCTTGTCCCTGCTTGACCTTGCTCCCGGCGGGGGTTACCAGGCCGCGCACATTGCTGCGCGCGCCGGTGGTCTCTTACACCACCTTTTCACCATGACCCATAACGGGCTGTTTGTTTTCTGTGGCCCTATCCGGCAGATTGCTCCGCCCCGGGATTTCCCCGGCACCGTGCTCTGTGGAGTGCGGACTTTCCTCGATCCCGCTTGCGCGGAACCGCGACCGTCCGGCCAGCCTGAGGCATTTTCATGATACCATAAATCCACCTGGCCCCATGCCAGGCGCCCTTTGACATTCTGCCGCCGTGCGGCTAAAATGAAAGCGGCACTATAGCGCCTTTTATTGGTTTCATTGATTCAAGGAGTGTCGTGTGAATTCCCACTGGCCTGGAAAATACATTATCGGGCTGACCGGAAACATAGCCACCGGGAAAAGCGTGGTGCGCAAAATGCTCGAGCATCTGGGTGCTTACGGCATCGACGCGGATGCGCTTTCGCACCGTGCCACTGCCCGCGGCGCGCCGGGTTATGCTGTGACTGTTGAGACATTCGGGAAGTGGATCGTCGGCCCGGATGGCGAGATTGACCGCGCCCGCCTCGGCCGCCTGGCTTTTGGTGACCCGGCGGTGATGGCGCAACTGGAAGCCATCATTCATCCCCTCGTCTCGCAGGCCATCGAAGTGATGGTCAAACGCGCCAGCCAGAAGGTGATCGTCATCGAAGCCATAAAACTGCTTGAGACCGAGCTATTCCAGGTGTGTGATTCCATCTGGGTGGTGGATGGACCCGAAGAGCTGCAAATCCAGCGCTTAATGTCCAGACGCGGCCTGAGGCGGGAGGAAGCGGTTCAGCGGATCCGCTTTCAGGGCGGACAGCGTCAGAAGCTGGCTGCTGCCCAGGTGGTGATTCGAAATTCCGGCAGTTTCGAACAAACCTGGCAAAATGTTCTGGTCGAGTGGAAAAAGATCAACCCGCAAGCCGAAACTCTGACTGCGCTGCCCAAACCGGCAGCCGGAACCTTGAGCGTTGTGCGGGGCCGCCCGCGTGATTCAGCCGCTATCGCCGGGTTGGTGACCCGCCTGAGCAACGGCGCCAAAACCATGACCCAGGACGATGTGATGGCCGCTTTTGGAGAAAAAGCCTTCATGCTCCTGCTGATGGGGGGCACCCAGGTTGGCGTGGCCGGCTGGCAGGTGGAAAATCTGGTGGCCCGCACCACCGATTTCTTCATTGACCCCGCTGTTCCGCTCGAGCAGGGCCTGAAAATCCTGTTGAGCGAAGTCGAACGCGCCTCCGAGGACTTGCAGTGTGAAGCCTCGCTGCTGTTTCTACCTCCCAACCTGGCCGCTTTGCCCGAAACCTGGAAGCAATTGGGTTATGAACCGCGCCAGCCCCAAACCCTGGGCGTCCAGGCCTGGGCCGATGCTGCCCTCGAATCTACCCAGCCCAATACCAAGCTGTTTTTCAAGCAACTACGCGTTGACCGCGTTTTGCGTCCCATCTAGCGCGACGGGATTGGCGGCTGGCAACCAGGGCGCGGGGAAGCAAACGCACAGGCTGGAACCTTGTTAATTTGAACTCAACCGATTTCTGTGACAGAACTTCTCAACGACCTATTCTTTATCTTTCAGCGCCTGAACTGGCTGAGTGTCATCGACATCCTGCTGGTGACGCTGGTCTTTTTTGCCTTGCTATATCTCGTCCGCGATACGCAGGCCATGGTCCTGCTGCGTGGGGTGATTTCCCTGATCGTTTTGCTGGCGCTGTTGACCGGCGTGATCGAACTCCCGGCCTTTTCCTGGCTGGTGCGAACCACCCTCCCGGCGCTTTTGTTCGCCATCCCGGTTATTTTCGCCCCTGAGATTCGGCGCGCACTGGAACGCATCGGGCGCGCCGGAACCTACATTCCCGGCAATACCAAAAACGAAGACCTCGAAGTGCAGGCCTCCATCCAGGCCGTTGTCAGCGCCGCGGCGCGCCTCTCGGCCCGCCAGCATGGCGCCCTGATCGTCCTGCAACGAATGGACAGTCTCGAAGAATACGTCAGCACGGGTGTGGGCATGGATGCCCGTCTGACGCCGGAACTGCTCCTGCAAATTTTTTACCCCAACACCCCCCTGCATGATGGCGCCGTCATCACTGAAAAGCGACGCATCATTGCCGCTGCCTGTGTTATGCCGCTCTCGGCCAGCGGCATCCTGGCGCGCTCTCCCGAGCGGCAGATGGGGCTGCGTCATCGCGCTGCGCTGGGCATCTCTGAAGCCTCCGACGCCATTGCCGTGGTCGTCTCCGAGCAGACCGGTTCCATCTCGATCGCCCACGCCGGCCGTATGATCCGCCGGCTGGATCCGGAACGGCTGGAAAATATTCTCACCGCCTTCTACCGGCCCGAGCAGCGGCGCAAAAACTTCATCCAGCGCCACTTCCCCTACCTGTTCAAGGCTGAAGAATAACGCCAGAAAAGAGCTTTTCCTACGAAAACCATGGTCAATTGGATCTTCAGCAACCTGCGCATCTTCTTCCTGGCCCTGAGCCTGGCAGTGGCCGTCTGGATATCGGCTGTCACCGCCGCCGACCCGGATGAAGTCCGCCTGTACCCGCGCCCGGTGCCAATCGAAATGATTGGCCAGGATCCGCGCCTGGTATCCGTTGGCAGTCTGCCCGGCCCGCTCAGCATCACGCTGCGCGCGCCGCGATCCACCTGGGAAACCCTGAACGCCAGCGACGGCCAGGTGCGGGCCATTCTCGATCTTTCCGGCCTGCAGGCCGGCCAGCATCACCTGACGGTACAATTGCAGGTCAACACCCAGCCCGTGCGAGTCGTCTCCCTCACCCCGCAGAAGGTGGATGTCACCCTCGAAACGCTGGCCACTCGAACCATCCCGGTCCAGGTGGCCTTACGCGGCGAACCCGCGGTCGGCTATGCCGCCGGGGCTACCTCAATCCATCCAGCCCAGGTCACCATATCCGGGCCGCAATCCTGGGTTGAGCGGGTGGCGAGCATTTCCGCCGACTTGAACATCGCCGGCGTGCGGCAGGATGTGCAAACCACCCTTCCGCTGCGCATGCTGGCCGCCGATGGCAGCGTAGTTAACGGGCTGACGCTCGACCCCGAAAATGCCCAGGTCTTCATCCCGATCACCCAGCAGGGCGGTTACCGCGAGATCGCCGTCAAAGTCAACGTGCGCGGACAGGTGGCTGGCGGCTACCGGCTGACGAATGTCTCCGTTCTGCCTCCCGTGTTGACGGTTTATTCAAAAAATCCAGCTTTGGTGAACGATTTGCCCGGTTTCGTCGAAACCGAACCACTCAACCTGAACGGCGCTTCGCAGGATATCGATTTGCGACTGACATTGGTCCTGCCCCAGGGTGTCACCCCTGTTGGAGATCAGACCGTGCGAGTGCAGGTCGGCGTTGCCACCATTGAAGGCAGCCTCAGCCTGGGCGATGTCCCCATCGAAGTATTGGGCCTGGCGCCTGGCATGGAAGCCACCATCTCGCCTGCCACGCTGGATGTCATTCTGACTGGCCCACTGCCAATGCTCGACAAACTGACCCTCAAAGATGTGCGTTTTCTCGTCGACCTGACCGGCCTGCCGGCAGGCACGCACCAGGTTGTACCCCAGGCCGAGAACCTGTTTGCTGAACTTCAGGTACAATCCCTGAATCCTGCCACGGTGGAAGTCAATATTCATCCAGCTGATACCACCACCGCAACCCCCAACCCTTAGGATATTATGTCAAAACCTGTAGTTGCCTTAGTTGGACGCCCGAACGTGGGCAAGAGTACTCTCTTCAATCGCCTGGTCGGTGAACGGCTGGCGATTGTGGATGACACCCCCGGCACCACCCGTGACCGCATTTTCGCCGATTCCGAATGGAATGGACTGCCCTTTACCATCGTCGACACTGGCGGCATTGACCCCTCCCATGGCGGAAAAACTCCGCTCTCGATCGGTTCCGCCGATTTTATTGAGCAGATCAAAGCCCAGGCCGGAGTCGCCATCCGTGACGCAGACGTCATCCTGCTTCTGACCGATGGCGAGAGCGGCCCGACCCCTGCCGACCAGGAAGTGGCCCAAATCCTGCGCCAGCAACAGAAAATCGTCAATGGCCGGCCCACCCCGCCTGTATTTCTGGTCGTCAACAAGGCAGAAAGCGCCCGCACTCGCCAGGAATCCGTCGCTTTTTATGAGCTTGGCCTGGGCGAGCCATTTGCCGTCTCTGCCATTCATGGTACCGATGTCGGTGACCTGCTTGATGAAGTTGTTCGGGCTTTTCCCGCCCCCGAAGAGCAACCCGAGGATGAATCGGTCAAGATCGCCATTGTCGGAAAGCCCAATGCCGGGAAATCCAGCCTGCTCAACCGGCTGGTCGGTCACGAGCGCGCCATCGTCAGCCCGATTGCAGGGACGACGCGCGATTCCATTGATACCCGGTTGGATGTAGACGGCCTGCCCGTGACACTGATTGACACGGCTGGCATTCGTCGCCGGGGACGGATTGAACGCGGTGTCGAACAGTACAGCGTCCTGCGTTCGTTCAAAGCCATCGAACGCGCCGATGTGGTGCTGTTGATGATCGATGCGGTTGAAGGTCTCAGCGCCCAGGATGCGCACATTGCCGGTTACATCCTGGATGAGTGGAAAAGCTGTGTGGTGTTGGTCAACAAATGGGATGCCCTGACCAAGGATAACTACACCATGGAAAGCTACACCCAGACCGTGCGCCGCGAGTTGAATTTTATGGATTATGTCCCGCTTTTATTCATTTCCGCCAAGACCGGTCAGCGGGTCGACCAGGTGCTGCCGCTGGCCTTGCGCGTGCAGGAAGAACGCCTGACACGCCTGAGCACATCCCGGATTAACGATGTCATTCAATCTGCGATCGATTACCAGCCGCCGCCCTCGCATGCCGGCCGCCAGCTGAAGATTTACTACGGCACACAGGTACGCTCCGACCCGCCGACCTTTGTCCTGTTTACCAACGATCCCACGCTGATGCATTTTTCATATTTGCGTTACCTCGAAAATAGCATTCGGAAGCAATATCCTTTTCTTGGCACGCCGATCAAGCTGGCGGTCAAGGGACATAAAGAGAAGTAGCTTTCAGTGAATGGCAAAAAAAAATCCCCGCAGCCCGAAAGCTGCGGGGATTTTGCTTGCCGGTTGTGGATCAGGGTGTGGTGGTGGGCGTCGGCGTCATGGTGTTGGTCGAGGGCACAGCGGTGGTGGGCGTCGGCGTCATGGTGTTGGTCGAGGGCACAGCGGTGGTGGGCGTCGGCGTCATGGTGTTGGTCGAGGGTACGGCGGTGGTGGGCGTGGGGGTGGGCGTCATCAGGCTGGTGATGCGCGGATTAATCCAGGCCGCCCGGTCGTCGGTGGGGGAGCCGTAGGCCGAATTCACCAGGTAAAACTTGACATTCTGCCCGGCCAGCGAAGACAGGTCGAGATTGACGTTAAAGACCTGGCCTTCGTATTTTTCGGTAAATGACCAGAAGGTTTTGATTGTGCCGGCATCGATCTGGTAATTCAACTTGTAATTGACGTAGCAGCTGGTGTAGCCGGCCTGGCAGCCAATGGTTGACTGGAAGCGGTCGCCCGATTTGAGCGCGATTGGCGGGTATTGAGCCTGAATGTAGCCATTGGTCACGTTCTGTGGGAAAGTCAGCAGGGTGACGCGGGCGTCGGTGCTGCCAGTTTCCATGGCAATGCTGTCCAGTTTGAGGGCATAGCCGCGGGCATCGCCTTCGGTGCCGGGGAAGCTCAAGGTGCCTGCGCCGCTGGTCCAGACTGCGGAAGAGGCGTTGGTGGCGAAATCGTAACCGGTGCCGGACGGAATCGGCGTGACCGGGGTGACGGTCGTGCCGCCCGTTACCTTGATATCCACCCAGAAGGGCTTATTATAGGCTGAGCCGATCCCGAACAGTTGGCCGGCTTCGTTCTTGAATTGCCAGTAGCCGCGGTAAGAGCCGGTCGTGGAAGGCGCTGTCAGGTTGACCGAAATATCGAAGGTCGTATTGGGGGCGATGGTCGAAGTGAACGGCACTGCATCAGAGCCGCCGAGCTTTTCGCCGCTGACGAAGACCAGGTTGTACTTGGTGGTCCAGGTGCAGGTGCCGACATTTTTGATGCGCCAGGTCTTGATAAAGGTCGCGCCTGGGGCATAGCTGCTCCCATCGGGGACGGTCACATCTGCCACGAAGAGCGCCTTGTCACAGGTGCTGGCGCCGGGCGTGGCGGTCGGGGTTTTGGTGGGGGTGGGCGGGGTGCCCGTAATGGTGGCAGTGGGCGTGAAGGTCGGTGAAATGGTTCCACTTCCGACAATCCGGGGCGATCCCCACAGCGCGCGGTCGCCTGTGGCTGTGCCGGCGGCATTGTTACGCAGGATGAATTTGACATCCTGGCCGGCCAGGCGGCTCAAATCCAGGTTGGCGCGGAAGACATTTCCTTCGTATTTTTCATTGAACGACCAGAAGGTTTGTATCGCCCCGCTGCCGATTTGATACTGCAGGCGGAAGTTGACCCAACAGGAGGTGGCGTTGTATTCGCAGTTGACGGTTGTCTGGAAACGGTCACCGCTGGAGACGTGATAGGCCGGGAAAATGCCCTGGATGTACCCATCGGTTACGTTCTGGGGCACCATCAGCAGGCCAGGCAGGCTATCGGTGGTGCCGTTTTCCAGCTTGGGCGCGTCCAGTTTTTTGACAAAGCCTTTGGCGTCTCCGTCTGTGCCAGGAAAGCTCAGGGTTCCAGCCCCGCTCGTCCAGGTGGCAGAGCTGGCGTTGGCGGCGAAATCATAACCGGCGCTGCTGCTATCGCTGCTGACTTTGATCAGCACCCAGAAGGCTTTATCTGCGCTGCTGCCAATTCCAAATAGGACGCCGCTGGCGTTCTTCAGTTCCCAGTTGCCCTGGTAAGTACCGGCGCTGCTCGGCGCCGTCATGCTGACAGTCAGGTCGATGGTGCTGCCCGGCGCCACGCTGTTGGGGAGCTTGACCGGCGATGTGCCGCCCATCTGCGTCCCGCTGACGAAAGCCAGGCTGTAATCAGTAGACCAGGTGCAGGTGCCGATGTTTTTGATTCGCCATGTCTTGGTGAACACAGTTCCCGCTTTGTAGGCTGTGCCATCGGGTACAGTTACATCGGCGACAAATTGTACCCAATCACAGCGGGTAACCGCCTTGACTGGCTGGAAAACAGGCCATACTCCAAACAGGATGACCACCAGCAGGAAAGCGGCAGCAAACTTCGATTTCTTCATAAGATTCTCCTCCATGGAAAACATCTATTGTCCATTAATAGACGGTTTTCTCTCTCAAGGGTTCCGGTTTCGATGGAAATTCATGCACACTTAACATAAGTATATACTGCTTTTGCTATACACGAATATCTTAAAATGATTGTAATTATGATACAAAACCGCATTTTATAGAATAAGCCAGATTAACAATAAAGTTTATCATGCTTTGCGTGGAGTAAAATAAATTCATGCCGCGCACCATCCTTCATCTCGATCTGGATGCATTTTTCTGTGCTGTGGAAGAACTGCGCGATCCTGACTTGCGCAGAAAACCGTTTGCCGTGGGCGGGCAGCCCGGAGAGCGCGGCGTGGTGGCCTCCTGCTCTTATGCCGCCCGCGCTCGCGGCGTGCACTCAGCCATGCCGATGAGCCGGGCCCTGCGCCTGTGCCCCGAGATGCAGATTGTCGCGCCGCACCGCGCCGATTACGAAGAAAAATCAGAACAGGTGATGGCTCACCTGCGAAACCTTGCCCCGCTCGTGGAACAAATCTCCATCGACGAAGCCTTTCTCGATCTCAGCGACTTGCGCCAGCCGGCCCTCGCAATCGCCCGCCAGTTGCAGCAGCAGATCCTGGATGACCTGCATTTACCCTGCTCCGTCGGGGTCGCTTCCAATAAACTGGTTGCCAAAATCGCCACCGAAAAGGGCAAAAAATCCACCCGCTCAGCGCATTATCCCTGTGCCCTGACCCTTGTCCCGGCCGGGACGGAAGCCGAATTCCTGGCCCCGCTTCCGGTTTCCATGCTGTGGGGCGTAGGCCCCAAGACCGAAAATCGCCTGGCCGAATTGGGAATTCACACCATCGGTGAGCTCGCCAGCCTGGGAGAGACGCACCTGGCCGCCTTGTTCGGCGAAAATGGCCGCGAGATGGCCCGGCATGCCCGCGGCCTCGATGATCGCCCGGTGGAGACCAGCCACGAGACCAAATCCATCTCGCAGGAAACCACCTTTAGCCGTGATGAGCGCGACGACCAAAAGCTCGCACTGACCCTGAGAGCGCTTTGCGTTGAAGTCGGGCGCAGCCTGCGCCGCGAACACCTGGCTGGTGTCACGATCAAACTCAAACTACGCTGGCCCGATTTCACCACCCTGACACGCCAGACCACTCTGCCTACCCCCACCGACCTCGACGACGACATCTATGCTGCTGCGCTCGCCCTGCTGCACAGCGTCCGGGAAAAAGGACGACCTGTGCGGCTGATTGGGGTTGGCGTCAGCAACCTCGGCGCCCCCATCCGCCAGATGCAGTTGTGGGGCGCGGAAAATGAAAAAGCGCGCAAACTGCGTCTCGTGCTGGATCAGTTGCAGGATAAGTACGGGCGCGGAGTGGTCAAAAAAGGAAAATAAAAGCCCGGGCGCCGCATCCACAGCGCCCGGGAGAAATCGACAAAAAAACTGGCTGGAAGGTGTTAAGCCCAATCAAATGTCCGCGTGACCGCTTTTTTCCAACCGGTGTACAGCGTTTCCCGTTGCGCTGGTTCCATTTGCGGCTGCCACTCTTTATCCTTGCCCCAGTTGGCGCGCAGTTCATCAAAATTATTCCAGAACCCGACCGCCAGCCCGGCGGCATAGGCCGCGCCCAGGGCGGTCGTCTCGGCCACCTGCGGGCGGATGACCGGCACATTGACCAAATCGGCCTGGAATTGCATCAACAGCTCGTTGAACACCATGCCGCCATCCACTTTCAGGGCTTTCAAGCTTACCCCCGAATCTTTTTCCATTGCGTCGAGCACTTCGCGCGTCTGGTAGGCCGTGGCTTCGAGGGCGGCCCGGGCGATGTGTCCCTTGTTAACATAGCGCGTCATGCCGACGATGGCGCCGCGCGCGTCCGAGCGCCAGTAGGGGGCGAACAGGCCGCTGAAAGCCGGGACAAAGTAAATCCCGCCGCTATCTGCCACCGTTGCGGCCAGCGTTTCCACATCTGACGATTTTTCGATCAGCCCCAGGTTGTCGCGCAGCCACTGGACGAGGGCCCCGGTGATGGCAATGGAGCCTTCGAGTGCATAAACCGCCTGCTGGTCGCCGATTTTGTACCCCAGCGTGGTCAGCAGGCCATTCTTGGATGGAACCGGCCTTTCGCCGGTGTTCATCAACATGAAACAGCCGGTGCCATAGGTGTTTTTGGCTTCGCCTGGCAGGAAACAGGTCTGCCCAAAGAGCGCCGCGTGCTGGTCACCCAAATCTCCAGAAACCGGCACACCGCCCAACGCGCCGCGCGCCTGCCCGTACACTTCGGAAGAGGAAGCGATGCGCGGCAACATGCGGCGCGGGATGTCGAGCAGAGCCAGGATCTCAGGGTCCCAATCGAGGCTGGCCAGGTTCATCAGCAGCGTGCGGCTGGCGTTGGTCACATCGGTGACGTGGATGCCGGTCAGATTCCAGATTAACCAGGTATCCATGTTCCCGAAGAGGAGTTCCCCGTTTTCAGCTTTTTCACGCGCACCGGGAATGTGATCCAGGATCCATTTAATTTTTGGCCCTGAAAAATAGGTCGCCAGCGGCAGGCCGGTTTTTTCGCGCAGGCGGTTTTGGTCGCCGAGCGCGTTGCAGATGGCGTCGGTGCGGGTGTCCTGCCAGACAATGGCGTTATAGATCGGGCGGCCGGTAGCCTTTTCCCAGACGAGGGTAGTTTCGCGCTGGTTGGTGATTCCGATGGCGGCCACGTCGCTGGCTGCGGCGGAGGCTTTTTCCAATGCGCCGCGTACCACCTGTTGGGTGCGCTCCCAGATTTCAAGGGCATCGTGCTCCACCCAGCCGGGCTGGGGGTAGATTTGGCGGTGTTCCTTCTGGTCGGCGGCGACGATTTTTCCCCCGTGATCAAACAGGATGCAGCGGGTGCTGGTGGTTCCCTGGTCAATGGCGGCGACATATTTGGGCATGACAGGCTCCTTGTTCGAAAAATTATTTTTGGATGGGATGCGAGTTGGTTTCCCAGGCTCGCCCTCCGGCGAGGAAGGCTTTGCCGGGCATTTTGCTTTTGCCCGGCGGCTGGAGTTCATCGAAAACAATCAGGCCTTCGGCGGTGCCGATGGCGGGTGAACCGTCCACAATCCCCAGTTTGCCGATTTCCCAATGGCCGGTTGTGACATGCGCCTGGTGGATTTTGAGCAGCGTGCCCTGCCAATCCATGCTGGTTCCGGGCCAGGGGCTGAAGGCGCGGATCTGGCGTTCCAGTTCGGCGGCGGGGCGGCTGAAATCGAGCTGGCCGTGTTCTTTTTTGAGCATTGGGGCGTAGGTGGCGCCTTCGGCGGGCTGGGGCTGGGCTTTGAGTTGGCCGCTGAGGTAGCGGGGGAGTGTTTCGAGCAGCAGGTCACCGCCCAGGGTGGAGAGTTTCTCAAAGAGGCTGCCGCCGGTGTCGGTGGGGAGGATGGGCATGGAACGCTGGGCGAGCATGGGGCCGGTGTCGATGCCTGGGTCCATGAGCATGATGGTGATGCCGGTTTCCTGGTCGCCGGAGAGGATGGCGGCCTGGATGGGGGCGGCGCCGCGATGACGGGGCAACAGCGAGGCGTGCACGTTGACGCATCCGTATTTGGGCAGGTTGAGCACTTCGGGGCGCAGGATCTGCCCGAAGGCGGCGACCACGATCAGGTCTGGATTCCACTCTTTAAGCTTTTGCATGGCTTCAGGCTGGCGAAGCTTTTCGGGCTGGAGAATCTCAATCCCGAGTTCCTGCGCAGCGATTTTGACGGGCGGCGGGGTAAGCTGGTTGCCGCGCCCGGCGGGCCGGTCGGGCTGGGTGATGACGCCTGCCAGCGGGTAGGCTGTGGACAGGGCGCGCAGGGCGGGCACGGCAAAGTCGGGAGAACCCATGAAAACGGTGCGAGGGGTGTTCATAGCGTGATTTTATTACGGAATAGGACTTTCA
The DNA here is from genome assembly GCA_903875215.1 of uncultured Anaerolineae bacterium. GTDB lineage: Bacteria > Chloroflexota > Anaerolineae > Anaerolineales > Villigracilaceae > UBA5195. The sequence goes on along the minus strand of CAIQVH010000002.1, from coordinate 4,293 downwards.
GGCGGTTTTTTGTATGGAAAGCGTTCTGAAATCCGGTTGATTTTTGTCCAGATTGGTTGTACAATTTTTGAAACCAAACTCAGAGGAGATTTTAAGATGACTAATTTCAGTTCGGATGTAAACAGCGACGATAAGCTGTGGGCGATGCTGGCTTACCTGATCCCGCTCATTGCGATTGTCGTTCTCTTGATGGAAGACAAGAAAGCCCGTCCCTTCATCAAGTTCCATGCCGTGCAATCTTTGGTTGCCACGGTTGCCCTGACGGTGATCGCGACTGTGACTTTTGGCTGCGGCTCCGTTTTGTATTTAGCGCTGATTTGGTGGGCGATCAAGGCTTACCAGGGCGAGTATGTGACCATTCCGGTGATCACGGACTTCATCAAAAATCAGGGCTGGGCTTAAGCTGATTTGTGCAATTGCATGCCCCGCGCACTTGTGCGCGGGGTTTTTTATTGGGCGCAACCTTTGCGCGGCCGGGCGCGTAAGTAGAAGTAGTTACAAGAAAGCGAGGCAAGAATGACGATTGATGCTGCAATTCCTGTTTCTGTTTCTGGCCCGGCTCCCCTGACTCAAGCGGAGGAACGTACCTGGGCCATGCTGGCGCATTTGAGCGTGCTGGTTAACTTGTTTACCGGCGTTTTGGGGCCGATTGTGGCGCTGGGAATTTATGTGATCTATTCCAACCGCTCCAAATATGTGGCTTATCATGCCATGCAGTCGTTTCTGTTTCAGGTGTTCTGGTGGTATGGACTGGGGATTATGTGGGGCATCACCGGCCTGCTGTGCGTGGTGCTGATTGGGGTGCTGCTGATCCCGGCGGCTTGCATCATGACCCCGGTGTTTTTACTTGGCATGGCTGTGGCGCCTGTCATTGGCATTGTCGGCGCCGTGCAGGTTTCGCAAGGCCGCGATTTTAAGTACTGGTGGGTGGGTGACTGGGTGCGCGGCGTGCTGGCCTGAGCGCATCTGTACTTTCGACCGTGGACAGAGAAATGTGTCCCGGTCGTTTTTACTCCCGGCTAGTCAGGTTGATTGTCCATCCAATTTGTGTCATTTGTCTCTTGACTTTTGTTTTCCTTGCCCATAGAATGAGGCAGTATAAATCAACAGTTGCAGGGAAGAGATGAACGCGCAGGGCAAGTTCGCTGCGCGGGAGCGCCGAAGGTGCAAACCTGGTTCCAGACGGGACGGGTGAAACTCTCAGGCAAAAGGACTCTGCGCTGGTTACCTTCTGGAAAACGTCGCGCAAGCGGCTACCGACGGGGTTACTCTCTCAGGTCAGATAACAGAGGGCGCACGATGTATTTCGTGCGCCCTTTTCGTTTGCCATTCGCGCGTCGGGGCACGGCGGATGAAGGAACGACCCTGTTTTTTCGATGATCCGCCGTGCCCCGACATAATTAATTCTCCAAAGGAGCAAAATCTCATGTCCAATATTCCCTCCACCCTGAAATATACCAAATCCGATGAATGGTTCGACCCGGCCACCGGCAAAGCCGGCCTGACGGATTATGCCCAGGGCCAGCTTTCTGACATTGTCTTCCTGGAACTCACCGTCGGCGTGGGCGACAGCCTCACGGCTGAAAATGCCATCGCCTCGGTGGAATCGGTCAAGGCGGCCTCCGAAGTGCTGTCCCCGGTCAGCGGAACTGTGGCGGCGATCAATGAAGACCTTACCGGCGGCCCCGAAGCCATCAACAGCGATCCGTATGGCGCAGCCTGGTTCATCCAGATCGAAGGCGGAGATGCCTCCGGCCTGATGGATGCGGCGGCGTATGAGAAGTATTGCGAGGAAAGAGCGCACTAATTCTGTTGTCCGGTTTACCAGTTTTCCAGTTGACCAGTTCAACCGGAGAACCGAAAAACCGGAGAACCGGAGAACCCCAAACCATGACCTATATCCCGATTTCCCCCAAAGAACGGGATGCGATGCTGGAAACGGTCGGCGCGAAGAGCCTGGATGCGCTCTTTGACGCCGTTCCGGCCAAGTATCGCTTCCCCGAGCTTGATCTGCCCCCGGCGCTGACCGAAATGGAAGCCGCCAGCCTGCTCGATGAGTTGGCCAAATCCAACGAAAACGTGCGCGGTGACCTGGTTTCCTTCCTCGGCGCGGGCATGTACAACCACTATATCCCGTCCGTGGTCGATCACATCTTGCGGCGCGGCGAGTTCTATACCGCCTACACCCCCTACCAGCCCGAAATCTCGCAGGGCACGCTGCAGGGCATTTTCGAGTATCAATCGCTGATGACGGCCCTGACCGGCATGGAACTTTCCAACGCCAGTCACTACGACGGCGCCACCGCCGCCGCCGAAGCCGTCAACATGGCCTTCGCCAACTTCCGCGGCAAACGCCGCAAAGTGGTCATTTCGCCCACCGTCCACCCACAGTATCGCGAAGTGATCCGCACCTACACCCAGGGCATGGATTTGACTGTCGCGGGCGACGACGCCGCTGCGGATTTGCAAGCCGCACCGGAAGCTTTGTCGCCGTTGATTGACACGGATACCGCCCTGGTCATCGTCCAGTACCCCGATTTCTTTGGGCGCGTCTTTGACTATACCAAACTGATCGCCACCGCCCACGCGCAAGGCGCGCTGGTCTGCGTGGTGGCCAACCCCACCGCGCTGGCGCTGTTCAAGACGCCGGGCAGCATGGGCGCGGATATCGTTGTCGGCGAGGGCCAGCCGCTCGGGCTGCCAATGTGGTTTGGCGGGCCGTCGCTCGGGTTCTTCACTACCAGAAAGCAATATGTCCATAAAATGGCGGGCCGGTTGGTGGGTGAGACAGCCGATTCGCGCGGGGAAAAAGCGTACGTGTTGACGCTGACTGCGCGCGAGCAACATATCAAAAGAGAAAAAGCCACTTCCAACATTTGCTCGAACCAGGGCCTGCTGGCGCTGGCTTCAGCAGTCTACCTATCTGTGGTTGGCAAGACCGGCCTGCGCCAGGTGGCGGATTTGTGCTACCAGAAGGCGCACTACGCCGCCGAGGAACTGAGCAAGATCCCGGGCGTGGGGCTGTGCTTCTCGCAGCCGTTTTTCCACGAGTTTGCGGTCTGCTTCCCGCAGCCGGTGGCTGAAATCAACGCGCATCTGCTGGAACATGGCATTTTGGGCGGCTATGACCTGGGCAAGGATTATCCCGCGCTCAAGGATCACCTGCTGATTGCCGTGACGGAGATGAACTCGAAAGAGGAAATTGACGTGCTGGTGGATGTGATCAAGGAGGTACTCCATGCGTGAGCGCACGATTTTTGAACTGTCCTCCCCCGGACGAACTGGCGTGACCTTCCCGAAATCGGATGTGCCCGAATACGACCTGCCCGGCGAGGAACTGCTGCGCCAGGATTTACCCCTGCCCGAACTGGCCGAGGTGGATGTCGTCCGGCACTATATGGCGCTTTCACGCTACAACTATGGCGTGGATACCGGCTTTTATCCGCTCGGCTCGTGCACGATGAAGTACAACCCGAAGATCAACGAAGACACCTGCCGCCTGCCCGGTTTTCTGTACACTCATCCGCTCCAGCCGATCGAGACAGTGCAGGGCAACCTGGCGCTGATGTACGAGATGCAGGAATGGCTGATGGAAATCAGCGGATTTGCGGCAGTGACGCTGCAACCGGCCGCTGGCGCGCACGGCGAGTTTACCGGCGTCCTGATGATGAACGCCTATCACAAAAACCGTGGCGACCACAAACGCACCAAGATGATCGTGCCCGATTCGGCGCACGGCACCAACCCGGCTTCGGCGGGCATGCTCGGCATGTCAGTGACGGTCATCCCGTCTGACGCGCGCGGCAATGTCGATCTGGAAGCGCTCAAGGCCCAGTGCGATGACACCGTCGTCGGCATGATGCTGACCAACCCGAACACGCTCGGCCTGTTCGATGAACATGTCGAGGAAATTGTCAAAATCGTCCACGACTGCGGCGGCTTGATGTACGGCGACGGCGCGAACCTGAACGCCCTGCTCGGCATCGTTCGCCCCGGCGATCTGGGTTTTGACGTGATGCACTTCAACCTGCACAAAACCTTCGCCGTTCCGCACGGCGGCGGTGGCCCCGGCTCCGGCCCGGTCGGCGTTGGACCCAAACTGGTCGATTTCCTGCCCGCGCCGCTGGTTGACGTGTTGGAGGAAGGCGACGACGAGACGCCCCCGCTCTTCGGCTTTGTCACGCCCGAAAAGTCGATTGGCCGCATGAAGGCATTCCACGGCCACTTTGGCGGCGGACTGGTCCGCTCGTACACCTACATCGCCATGCACGGCGCAGATGGGCTGAAGGACGT
>CAIQVH010000001.1 GCA_903875215.1 uncultured Anaerolineae bacterium | reverse complement strand
ACGTTTGCGCCCTTCTTTTCCGAATCTGAACCGGCATTCCCGCCCACCCCGGAGAGCACCTTGTTGGCTTCCTCGAAAAAGATTTGCAGGGGCGGGAAGCGCATCCCAGCCAGGGTTTCGCGGCGGCGGACAACTGCATCGCCGTAAACCACGGCGGCCAGCAGCGAGAACAGGGCAGCCTTGGCGAACTCGTCCATTTCTGCGCCGCCTTCGACGACCGTCACGCCCCAGGGATCCTCCTCCTGGCCGGGCGGGCAGAGCAGCCCCAGGTTTTCAATCGCAATCGCATCATCGCCGGGGCCGTACTGGCGCAGCATCTGGCCTTCTTCGAACTGTTCCAGGCGCAACAGGATGCCCTCCAGACTGGTGCGGCTGGCCTGGTCGCCCTTGCGCGAGACTTCCTCGTAATATTCGCGCAGGATACCGATCCAGGTTTTGACGCTCGCCCGTCCGCTGCGGTGGACGGACAACTCCTGCTGTTCTTCGGGAGCCAGTTCGTGAATGGACAGGCCCGGCTCAACATCCAGCCAGTTGGCTTCCAGGCTGGAAACCACCAACAGCTGGTCGCGGCGGTTGCGCAGGCGCAGCACCTGTTCGTTGGCCTGTTCGGCCTGGCGCAGTTTGTCCTGCCACTCGGCCTGTTTCTTGCGCTGCTGGTTGGCAGCCTCGATGAACTGTTCCTGGGAGCGCTCGTCGGATTTGCCTTTCAGCTTGTCCTTCTGGCGGTCGAGGCTGCGGATGTCTTCTTCCAACTGCCGCGATTCGCGTTTCAGTTTGGCGATGCGCTCCTCGAGCGGCTTGATCTTCTGGTTGAAGTAGTCCTCGATATTTCCGAGCAGGACGCCTTCCTGGCTGTACAGGTCGGTCAGGGCGCGGCGCATGAAACCCAGCTGGCGTGGCCCCATCTGCCCGGCATTGGCGAACAGTTCCGCCACCAGGGTGCGGTAACGCCCGACTTCGATCCGTTTGGGGATTTGCAGGAAGTTCCAACGCAGTGGGCGTTTCGCACCAGGAAATAATTGCCGGATATCGACCCGGCCCTGGATCCCCGGCCAGTTCAAGGCTTTGCGCCAGCCCTGACCGAAATCCAGGATGATCGTGCGGTAATGCCAGGACAGCGTCGAGCCTTGCGCCAGGGTTTCGGCGGCTACGGTCTTGCCAAAGCCGGTGTCGCCGATGAAGGCGGTGTGAAAATGGCGTTCGCGCGACAGGCGCAGCAGCGCGCCAGTCAGGCTGCCGGTTTCCACCGAAAACTGCTTACCGAGCACCACTTCGCCGGGCATTTCCGGGTAGAAGGCGAATTGCGGGGTCTCTTCCTGGGTGGTCAGGGCCGTGCCCTGCTCGAACACGCCGGGGGCGGTATACGCCGCCAGTTGCAGCATGGTCAGGAGGGTCGAGTCCATGTAGCCGGAGATCGCGCCGGGGATAGCCTCCACGCGGGTCGAGGGCGTCCAGGCCCGGGCATGCGCGCGGATGTATTCCTGTTCGGCCTCGGCCAGGGTGCGGCATTGCACGCCGGTCACGACTTCCTCGGTGCCCTGGAAGGATTCAGGGATCAGGCCCATCAGCGCCTGCAAGCCGCGTTCGGTGCGCGCCAGGGTGTAGACATCGGTGTAAAACGCGCCTTCGATGCTGGCGGTTTTGAGCAGCCGTTCCTGGACGCGCATGATTTCAGTCACGAGCATGGCCGGGTCGTTCTGCCATTGGGCCGAGTTGCCAATCGAGAAGGACGGGGCAATCCCGACCGACAGCCCATTGCTCACGGAGCGACCCAGGCCGGATGAGAGCGACTCGCCCGCCGATTTAGTCTGAGCGGTGCTCTTGGTATCGGCCTGCGATTTCGTCGTGCTTTCACTTTCAGTGTTGGCAATCGAATCGCTGACCGAACCAGATTCGCCCCAGGACTCAGATTCGGAATGCGTCACCGAATTGCTTTTGGTGACGCTGTGCGAAACCGTTTCGGCGTGGCTGTCCGTGGTGGCGCTGCCACTGGTGCTGGAAGACATGCTGCCCTCCGCCCAGCCAGACATGCTGGTATCAGCGACCCCGGAGTTGTAGCCCACGCTCACCTTTGGCTCGCTCAACCCAATCGCATCCAGCAAACCGCCGATGATCGGGACATCTTTGATGCCCGCCGATGCGCCCACATTCCAGCCATTCGATTCGGTGTGCGAGTTACCGCCGCTGACCGAGGACGAATGCCCACTGGTGTGCGAGGAGCTGCTGGTTTCGGAATGCCCATCCGTCACCGCCGTGCCATCCGAAATTGCCGTGCCCTCGCTGACCGCCGTGCCTTTCGAAACGCTATGCGACCAACCCTGGGTGGTGGTGTGCCCGATGGTAGTGGCTTTTCCTTCTGACTCGGACAGGCCATCCGTGTGCGCCAGCCCCTCGGTTTGGGATTCCCCGGTGTTCTGGCCGTAGGCCTGCGAGACATTTTCGGCCAGCGCGCCGGAGAGCATGGCAGGCAGGCTGACGCCGAAACTGGCTGAGCGCACCCCGGTCTGCTGGCTGGCCCAGATCGCCGTTTCCTGGGCATACCCGGCCAGGAGTGAACCGATCAGGTTGAGTGGCACGCTGTAGGCCAGCACCATCAGCAGGAATTCCTCGCTTAGCGCTGCCATACCGCGGTACAGGATTTCGTTCTGTTGGAGCGAGTAACCCTGGGCAGCTTGGTCGCCCGCAATCAGCGGGTTCTGCAGGTTATGGTTGCCGGTGCGCGAATTCTCGCGCGGGTCCGGGTGACCGACTGTGACGAGCGCATGGGGCATGTAGTTCAGCGCCTGGTAGAGCCAGTTCGCCACCCGTGAGGAGACCGGTTCCAGCCGCAGCTGGCGGTACTGGCCTTTCAAGGCCGCTTCGAGGGCGGTCTGGTCGCGTAGGGACTGGCGCACGGCTGTTTCGCGGTCTGGGTCGAACGAGATCACCCCGTAGCACTGGATGATGCCGAGCGGCGGGTCGTCGAAAATCCCGGCGGCGAGATAGGCCAGGTTGACTTTGGCCCCGCCCAGGCCGCGCAGGACGGAGCGCATCTTCTGGAGCAGCCCGGCGTCCGAACGCGCCTCGACCGGGATGGCGCGCACCTGCAACAGGCGCACGATCCGGTAGCCGGAGAAGGTCTGGCCATTCTCGCGCTCGGTGAGCTGCGCCCAGAAATAGTCCATCGCGCCGTCCGGCGTGGAAGCCACCCCGGACTCATGCACTTCGAGGTCGGGCGGGGTCAGGTTGGCTGTTTT